>JAIYDN010000078.1 GCA_027487485.1 Planctomycetaceae bacterium
AGCCCAACGGGCCCCATTGCGGACACCGACACGTTCACCTTCGACCGAGCAGGTCGCATGTTGACAGCAGTTAGTGGCCGTTACACCAACACAGTCACCTACGCTTTTGACCCAGCCGGTCGTAAAGCGTCCGAAGGCTTAACCATATCAGGCCAGACCTACACGATTGGCAGTTCTTACAATGCTCGTAACGAGCTCGTAAAATACACCTATCCCGACGGCTCGATCGCCGACCGAGCGTACACGGCACGTGGCGCACTGAGCCAACTGAAGCTGGACACCGCGACGGTGGATACCAGAACGTATGACGACGGGGGGCGCATGTTGACATCGGTACTAGGCAACGGCATCACGGAGACACGAGCCTACCGTACGGACAATCTTCTAACCTCGATCAACTCATCGAACACCAATCTTGGCAACTTGGCTTACACATGGGATGCGAACAAGAACAAGACGGCCGAGACGATCACGGGTGTGATGAGCAACTACGGCTTCACTGCCGCAGGCACAACCTATGACTTCGAAGACCGACTGACGGGCTTTCAGCGGGCAGCCACCAGTGGACCCGCTCTCTTGTCGCAATCTTGGTCCCTGTCGACAGTTGGAGATTGGAACAGTGTCACCACCAACGGTACGGCTCAAACCCGAACCCACGGCCCAACGCATGAGCTGCTTGCAATCGGAGGACTGACCGGAACGATAGATGTTAAAGGTAATACCAAGCGTCTGCCGGGCGGTTTTTCTAATTACACGATGGACTGGGATTTTGACAATCGGCTGATTGGGGCAACTTCTTCTAGTACAAAAATCAGCTATGAGCCAGAAATAGATGGCCATCATGAGGTATCGTTTCGATACGACGCGTTGGGCAGACGGGTTTCTAGAGCGTTTAACGTCTACGAGAACAACAAGGATAAAGGTGAAGGGATAGAATTGATCAGTTCCGAAGAAGTAGTCTTTGTTCAAGCTGACCAGCAGACATTTGCGGACTACGTGGGAGGAGCTCCATCAGCAACACCGACCTATCGTTATGTTTATGGCAGCTACATTGACGAACCGGTGGTTCGCAAGGGTGCGGGAACATCGGGCACGGTCCATTACTACCACCGCAATCAACAGTACAGTATCTACGCCATAACCGATGCGGCTGCGAACATAGCCGAGCGATATGCCTACACGGCTTATGGGCAACCAACGATCTTGAACGCAGCCGCAACGGTCATCGCGACGTCTGCAATCAGCAACAGATACACCTACACTGCTCGCGAGTGGGACGCGACTGTTGGGCTGTATCACTTCCGGGCAAGGTGGATGAGTGGGTTGACGGGGAGGTTCCTCACCAGAGACCCAATCGAGTATCGGGGGAAGAGCTTTGGACTCTATAGCTTTGTTCGTCATCGAGTCCTTAGGCTAGTTGACCCTTCAGGTCTTACTGACTTTCCCGTAACACTTCCAACTTCTGGAGGTGGGTGCTGGTCCAGGGGCGGAGATGATGAAGAAAGAACATATGAAACCGCACGTATTTGTATATGGATCAGCACTGACAGAAACACGTGCCGTGAGACAACTTGTGGCTGTGAAGGCGAACTCACATTTCGATTAACTTACGTTGCTGAACTAACGGGTGAGTACTTTTCTCCTGCTGGTAATTTTGGTATCTATTACCCGGTTACTGGTCCTATTGCAGACCCTTTAAATGATACCCCTTCAGGTACGTTCTATCCCTTTGAATGGATCCCTCGGAATGGAGGAATTCGTGGGCCTGGCAATTGGGGAACGATGTACAAAATCATTCCACTTGGTTCCGTTCCTTGCCATGGCGGCAACCTTGGTGGTACCGGTGCAGTTGGTAGTACACCAGCGAACGGGAGCGTTCGAACGGCAGAAATGATCAATTTCAACATTACGGTTACGAAGTGTGGACGTGTTTCGTCAACGGTGTCTTTGATGGAACTTCCAACAGGTGCGGGAGATGACGGGGAAGGCGAACATCCGCATCCGTTAATTCCGATCACGCCAACGGACCCTGGATATCCGCCTTGTCCTTCATGCCCTAAGAGGTAGGTATACACATGGGAGCAAATTTCTTGCGTTCAATTTTGATTTGGTTAACCTCAATCGCAATGTCTTTGTTAATTGGAAACGTAGTGATGGCGGAGGATAGTTCAGCAAAATTGCTACAAATAGTCGGCCCGGGAGCCTTTGATTGGAAAGAAATTCTAAACTACGCGGAGATTCAGTTCTTAAAGATTGATGATGATGAAGTGCCTGTTTCTCAAAAGTTGGAGAAATGTCCAGATTTGATTAAGTTGGTTGAAAATGCGTCAGACTTGCAATCAATTTGGTTGCCGGGACGATTTCTTACAAATGAGTTTTTGTCTGCAGCTGCGCGTTCACCAAAGTTGAGAACTTTGGTTGTGATCGATCCAGTCGATGAAGCGACAGCTTTGGATAAGCTTAGACAGTCGACTAGCCTGAAGTTGGTTGTCCTGATTCGCCACAAAACAAAAATGTCCCTAGTTGATTTATCCGGGACAGTCGATTCCCGAGGATGGGTATTGAAGGAGGTTCGTCTATTTGAGAATAGTCCGTACCTCAACTCAAACGGCTGCCCAACTAGTGATTTTTTGACAGAGCATTTTGGAGCAAAGTTCGGAAAGAGCAACCCGATGTCGAAACAGTGAAAGTTCTCTAATACCCTGAACAACGACAGCCCTGCAGTTTCACATGACATTCTGGACTTTTTGTTCGAGAACTCGACAATTAGCAATACTGATGCATGTCGCCTTATGTCTTGCAAAGTCTGTTAGTGCAATTCGGATTTGCGCATAAAGCCAACGATGTTCGAGATTACAAACATTGGATGTACTTGGCCTCTTGGGCTATCTCTACGTCACGTGTATTTCATCAATGACGGTAGCGTTACTTGGTCCATTTGCCGTGTCCCCGAATCCTGACTCGCGAATCCACGGTACTTTGTGCCGGACTATGCCGGCAAACAAGCATATGTTTGGACGGACCATGCCGTTCAATTGCCGCCCGATGATCCGAACGGTCTTGCCTCCAAAATGTAATGTAATGCCCTCGGAGGGATCAAGCACTGCTTTTTCGAGCCATGCATAACCATAACAGGTTATGTTGCCATTCAAGTGGCGCAGCTCTAGCATGACTGCTCGGTCACGGACGCCTCGAAGCCATCCAAACGATTGGAGGTCCTCCATCTCTTGGTCGTCAGCTATACGGGTCGGTATGTCACCCCTGCCCGTCAGACGGTCCAGAATACTATCGCTCATAGACTAGCTCCCTATGTACTTTTTTTTGAGGCTCTTGTGATTGATGTAGTGAATTTTCTTGGGCATTGAGCCTTGCGATCGCACTAGCTCGACGATTGCCATCCACGAATTCCGTAGCTGAAAGGCGTTCGTCGCTTTCGGTGATTTGCTGACGGAGGGCATGTTTGTCATCGGTATAGATGGTTGCCTTTTTCGAGCCACGTGAAACCGAAACATAAAACTGCTCTCGGGACGAAGCTCTGAATGACTCGCTGGATTGGCCGATAAACACCTGATCAACCGACTTCCCTTGCGAGGCATGCGATGTGACGACATAACCATATGTCAAATGTCCGAAATCATGAGCGATGGTCCAACCATTCTCCGCAAGTACGATTCCGCCATCTGGCGTGAATCGCTTAATCGTGTAGATGGAACCGTTGTTGAGCCGGTGAGCACCATCGGCGGTGGAACCGTTCTGCGTAATCCGGATTCGGTCTCCCTGTGAGAATGCAATCTCGCGGCTATGGTAGGCTTGAAACCGTTTCGCATGTTCAAGCGTTAACGCTTCAACGTCATCGAACTTGATACGATCCCCTTTCTTGAACCCCTTTGCGTTTTGGTGAAACACCAATACATCCGAGGGACCATAATTGACTCTGTCTCCACGTTCCGCTTCGGTGAGTCCAGCGGTCTCAAAGATGGTGAAGTGTTTCTCTTCTTTTCCCAAGACTTTCTTGAAGCGGAGCCGATCGCGAATCTCCGATGTGATGCGATGCCCTTCGGCATGCGTGGGCGAAACAACAATGGCCGATTGACCTTTCGCTATCGCAGACACGTAGTCTGAAGATATTTGAACATAACGCTCGTTGATAGGCAGTTGCTTGACCCAGCCCATGGCATCGAGCTGATTGAATCCATCGGCGATTTTCTGTTCGCTAAGCAGTTTTACTGCTGCTTTATAGGTGCCTTGTTGGCGTTTGATCTCCTTCACCTCTGCCGATACGATGCCAGCTTCGGTTTCGAGCAGCTTTAGTACGGACCCGCGTTCGACCGAGGCATGCTGCCTGCGATCCCCCGACAGTAATAACCTTGCATCGATTCTCTCAGCTAGTTCGGTGACTTGCTTCATCGTGTGCATACCAATGAGCCCTGCCTCGTCGATCCAAATCAGTTGGCCAGCCGCTTTTTGCTGAAGTTCCGTATCGACAAGCAAACGCGAAACGGTGTCCGCTTCCGTAAATCCTGCGTCTCGCAGCACGCCTCGACTTGCATCCGCTGATGGAGCGAACGCAAGCACACGCGTGCCAGATAGTTCAATAGCTTCTGCCGCTTCTTGCATCAGGGTTGTTTTGCCAACCCCAGCAGCACCACGAAGCAGAATGACTCGGTCCCTTGATCCCACAATATGACGTACCGCTGATTTCTGTGCATCGTTTAGCCAATCTCGCGTAAAGATATGCGGTTTCGAATTGAGCGGTTTGCAGGTCCCTCGCCCTCTTCTTGCGAAATCAATAACACGCTTTTCTTCTGCCAACACTTCACGTGTTGTAAGCATCTTTTGCCCGTCTCGTTCACCGTGAATGAACGGAATGGACGCTGCCTGTAGGAGCACATCTTCGACGCGAGCCTTTCCAACCGAATGACGCAGGGCCAAGGCAAGCACTTGCCTTTCAGGGACCACGGATTGGCGTTCGAACGCATGATCAGTTGCATATTCCATACCTTTCGCAGCAGCCGAGCTATCGGCGGGTTCCGTATCGCCCCCAAGTCTCCGTTCTATAGAATCAATCTCTTGGAGATCCGCAGGACTCATGCGTGCCCGCCATTCGCCTTGCAATTCAGTAAAACCCATATTCTTTTGCTTACGATTGCGAGTCTTGGCTCCAAGCTCCGCTTTCTGCTCTGCATTTTCGATTCCTTTTTCGCGTGCAAGCTCTTCAATCTCTTGCGTGCGACGCGAAAATTTACCGAGTGTTGCTTGCCCTATGCCTTTTAGCTCCCAACCTTTGGCAGTTCGCTCAATGGGCAAGCCTAATTCGCCCAGCCGATGAGCAAACCTGGAATGGAATACCGCTTCGAAGTACGGTGCATCACGCTTGAGATTGCGAAACTGGCCTGCCTTGTAGGCCTGCTCCTGTTTGTCCCATGTTGTGTTGAATACGAAGCAGTGGGCGTGCAAATGGGGATCGGGCAATCCATCTACGGGCCGTGCCGTGAAGTGAATGAACTCGCCCCAAACCATGTTCCCGGTCTGACGGTTCTCGTTTTTGCCGTCTTTGCGAACCCGAGTACTCATTTCTGCTTCCATGTCTTGCATGGTGCCATCCACCGAGTCACGAAATGCGTCCAGGATTCGTTCGTCACGAGTCATCGAATAAAGGATCGACACACTTTTGGGTACATGAAAGTTGAAGTCATAGCCAACTGTGCGTTCCGTCTTATTCCGCAGTGTTAGCGGTTCGCCATTGTTTGGGTTCTTGTTGTCGCAGAGAGACTCCCAGTCCTTCAGTTCGACCTTTCCCGTCAAGCCGAGTCTGGCAGCTCCGATTCCCCGCCAGCGTCCTTCGAGCTCCTGGCCCTCCAAGTAATAGTCGGCGGTCGAATAATAGCTTTTTGCACCGGCAGCATGTGTGTTCTGAATGATTCGTAACATGTCTCATTCTATCCCATGCATGATTGCATTTTTGTTAATGGCACTTGCGGACATTGTGTTTCAATCCAAGACATCACAGGTCAAAGACGACCGATTCGCGATACCAAATGTCCATCGAGATTGCATCCCATCTGGTGCGGTCATGGGAATTCACTTATGCCTTTTTGGGTCACCTTCGAAAGGTTGGCAATGTTTACTCTTTCGGGCATGTCGGGGTTATCCCACTCGATCACCGCAAGCTTGGTTTCGCCCAGAGGTTCCATTGCGGTCACGATTCCGCGTGCAAACGGCACATCACCGGTTAGTTGGCCAGTGCTCTGCAAAAACGTTCGGCTGTAGCACACTTTGTCGCCGATTGCGATTTCGTTCAAACGATTCTTCCAGCTCATGCAATCCTCGTCTTGGTTTGCCTTCGTAACCTAGCCGAATTCTTTGGATGTCTTGGTTGCATGGATACCGCCTCGCTGGTTGTGATTATACTCCTTGCTCATAGCGGCTCAGTCTGGCGATTGTCAACCGAATTTCACAGGCCTTCGGGGTGAGCCATCTTGATTGCGGTAACGGCAGTTACGAGAGTCCGCTCTTGGTCGCCATTCGTATCGACAGCGGCCAATCGTGGTTTGCATTGTCCTCGCGATTCGTCCTGCACTCGCCCTCGTTCTATCAATGCTCTCAAGGCAGCACACCATACAGCCATCATTACGGCGAAGCTAAAGCCGCCGTCGTGCTTTGCAAGCAGAGAATCGGTTCCCCCTAAAGGTCGCCCCCAATTCTCAGCTTGCAAAGTAAATGCGTATTTGCACACGCCTTGGCGGCTTTCAGTTGCTTGCCGTAGGGCCGCAATGGTTGTGGCCTTAAAACCAAATGAAGAAAGGTCTCTTATGACAAACGAATCAACAAACACTTCTAAAAAACCAACGCTCTATGCCCACCATGTTCGCGAATCTGGAAACGGCAAAAGTTACTGGACTCGTATCGGTGCCGCATGGAGCAACAAAGATGGTGGCTTCACCCTCCAGCTCGATTGTGTCCCCCTTGACGGTCGCATTGTCTGCACGCCGCCAAAGGAAGAGCCAACGGAGAAGTAATCACAATCAACCAACGGGCGGGCAGTCATGCCCGCCCACATCGGAAAGGAATCACATCATGTCTACAAAACACAAACCAACTCCCAAGTTTCGTCTTGGCAACCTCGTTGTTACCGAAGCCGTGCAAGACAAGCTCTCAAGCGGAGTGTACTTCGCCGGTCTCAAGCGGCACATGAACTGCGATTGGGGTGATCTTAGCCCCGAGAGCCAGGAAGAGAACTTCGAAGCCATCGAAAACGGATTCGACATCTTTTCCGCGTACGGCAAACGTAACCGTCGATTCTGGATCATTACCAACGGTGACGGCTCAAGAACAACCATTCTTATGCCCGACGACTATTTGAATGCGACCATATCCCTCAACGAAAGGACCTAACATCATGACCACTTTATCAACTTCACCGAAATCCGAAGTGCTTGTCGAGCTGGGACAAATAGTGATTTCCACCGAGGCAAGCAAGCAATTCACTCTCGCAGAGCTGTTCGAAGTTCTGCGATGCCATGGTTCCTGCGATTGGGGCACTATCCATGGCCAAGAACTGGACTGGAACGATTTCGCAGCCAAATGGGGCGGCGAACTGCTTTCGCGATATGGCACTTACGATCGAGGGCTTGTCGTCATAACCGACAACAACATTACCAACGTGTACACCAACAACGAGTATTAATCACCGGAAAGGAATCATAATCATGAACACTCAACTTCTCAAAAACATCGTTAGTATTGCACGTCACCGCAACGGAATATGTGGTGCCCCCTTCTACGCTGTACTCTTCAACGACTCCGATAGTTACAAACTTGGCATCGTCTTCGATTCACCTCATCATGTAGCCGTCTTAGACTTTGATCGGCTCGTTCGCAGCAACATCACGTTCGGCGAAAACAGCTATCGCGGTGATGTTTATGAAGCACCTTTGCGTGTAGCCATTACTGACCGAATGCGGCAACCGGAATCCACCAGCCCAAAATCGGAAATTCGTGAAGGAGGCCAGCCATGAACATCGTCAATCCCTTCTACGCAGCCTATGCTTCAGAACCAGTGCAATTGATGGCCAAGCTGCCGCGTGCTCCCATCAATGGAAGCCCCGTCCCTGGACTTACCAGTCTCTATCACAACGATGCGCCAGGCGAGTTTGGTGACCGTTCCTATCCAGGCAATTGTGGCGGCAATCTGATTCATGACTTGTTGCAATTTTTCAAGCCGAAACATGTATTTGATCCGATGAGCGGTAGCGGAACCTGTCGCGATGTATGTCTTGATCTTGGCATTGAGCATTGGTCCAGCGACATTCATGACGGATTCGATTTAAGCGATCCCCGAAACTTCTTTGGCGATAATGCGTTACTTGAACGCAGGATGTTTGACTTCGTTTGGATTCACCCTCCCTACTGGCGGATGAAGCTGTACGCAAGCAATCCCGATGACCTATCGCGTGCTCCTACGCTTGAGGACTTCCTTGAACGCTGCGCACGGGTGATTGGGCACTGTGCCTATGTGCTCAAGCCCGGCGGAAAGTTCGCCATACTGATGGGCGACTATAGCGACCGTGAGAGAGGTTTCGTCCCCCTCACCTATCACACGAAACGCCTTGCGTTCGAATCAGGACTCACTCAAACTTGCACCGACATCATAAGGTTCAGCCATGGTGCCAGCAGTAGCCGCAAAGTTTATCGATCATCATTTATTCCTGGACTGCATGACGTTTGTGCAGTATTCACTAAGTAACCCATTGAAAGGACTCACATTATGTCACGCATTGTAACCATCACCGCCGCCATTGAAATCGAACTCCCCTACGAGACCATGCTGTATCAATTGCAAGAGAACCTTCCATACTTGCTTCATGGCGGCCTTCGAAGCGAGATACCAAAAGCGCCCTATACTGTCTCCGTGCTTGCGGTTGACGATGAACTTGGCATCCTGACCAAACCACTTGAACTGAAACGACTACTTGACCAGCAACGGCAAGTAGCGGTCATCTGGGAGGTCGATGATGTTCTAGTCCTTCGGCCTGAGTTGACTGACGATGAAGCGTGGGCAGTACTTCAACATGCGCATCAATACCACGACGCCGGCATCGGTCTCAATTGGGAATCGATCGAATCGGCAGCGGAATCTCTGTTTGGCCCAGAGCCGCAAGGAGCGTTATCATGAGCAACAACGACGATATACTGGACGACCCGTTCCACGGGGCCGCATTTGCGGCCTTCGTGGACGAGGCCGCCACTTCCAAGGGCCAGCCCTGTCCCGAACGAACGCGGCTGCGCGCCTATCGGTATTTCGAGGAAGCCTTGGCAGAAAAGAATCGCCGCAAGGAGTTGCATGATTCTTAACGACACTAAGCGATTGCCGTTTCTCGAAGCCACATAACTCTTAGTCAAGAAGCTTCGCCTGGGGATTTACTGGAAACTCGATGAGCATCGACATTAAGAATCTAAAATCAGCTTTATTTCGGATTGACTACTTTCACGATTCAATCAACACTGACGGTGTGTCGAGTATTACAGTTTTGATTCGAACTCGTCTAGGAAAGTGAAATTCAATGTCCACACAAAACCAAGCAATGGTGACCGGAGCAATCGCAGAGTTGAAATTGGAGCTTGAACCGTCACGAAGTGGGATCGTCGGTGGTCCGTCGGTGTTTGTTGTAACGAAAGAAACACTCGATTTTCTGAAGGACAAAAAGGTTGTCGTCGATTCTAGCGGTTCAGTAGAAGTTTCTGACGCCTAGTAATTCTTGATCCAATGACCCACGAGAGTTGTGTCGGTTTCGCAATTGATAGTTTGACGACCAACTCTCGCTCTTTTCAATCGACTTCGGGTTATTCGAGCAAGTGCTGATTTACTCGCAAGCAAGCAAGAAAGAACTCATCTGGTTGAAGTCTTCGACTTCCATGGTTATCGCGTTTTGCTTCGTCGCGGGACTGGCATAATGAACTCGGTTTGGTCGTACAACTCGATTTGAGTTGGCAGGACGAACTTCGTCCGGCTGCATGATTTTTGCATTCGTCAGATCAGCTAGCGACGCTAAGCACATTCGCAGACAGCCCTCAAGATTGTTCGCCATCGTAGCGAATTGATCTTCGTTAACCAGATTGAGATAGAGTGATCGGCAAATTGTGCCTTCTGCCCGTTCGCACTTGACCCCCATTCCTTGCCATCTAGGCCCGTATTTCGGTTGAACTGGCATCCTTCGTAGCTACCAATATCAGGGCGCGATCCGATCCCCGAAGCAAGTCATTTTTTTGTCAGACGTCTTCCCTAAGCAGTGCTTAGGTTCCGTTTTCACCGTGAAAACGGTTTCTGGCTGTCATGCAGGCTTGCTTTCATGCCATCATGTCAGCAACCATGCAAGACGACAGGACAGCATGTAAGTCAACATGCAAGTTTGCATGATTGTTTGCATGAATTCATGCTAGTCAGTCATCTTGATTGAATGCACGCTTGTTTTCTTGCAAGCAGACAGGCAATACATCATGCTTGAAATAATGCTTGCCAGCATGCCTGCAATCATGCTAGGGTCCGTTCATGATCATTACTATTGCAAATTCAAAAGGTGGGGTAGGGAAGAGCACAATCGCTGTTCATTTGGCGGCGTGGCTCCATAAACACGGCCACCGTGTTACCTTGGCCGATTGCGACACCCAACAGTCCTCATCCGAATGGATTCGAGAAGCAGCGCCAGATGTCCACACCATCCGACTGGATAATCCAAACGAAATTCTCAACGAGTTGCCAATCCTTGCGCAGGAAACCGATTTTGTAATTGCAGACGGTCCTGGAAGCCAAACAGAGACAAGTCGAGCATTGTTGCTTCGCGCAGATCTCGGAATCGTCCCATGCAAGGCCAGCATGCTGGAAGTTCGGGCCTTGTCCAAAGCCACAGAAGTCCTTCGCCAATCGCAGGATATTCGCAATGGATTGCCAAAGGCTGTAATCATCTTGAGCATGGTGGGCAAAAACTATCGGTTGACCAAAGACATGAAGGACGCCGCAGCCGCGCTCAATTTGCCAATGACAGCCACCGCCATGATTCTTCGGCAGATTTATGCGGACGCTCCAGGGCAGGGGCAGGTCGTTTGGAACATGGGGGCAAGAGCAAACGAGGCAGCAGACGAGATTGACAGACTATTTCGAGAAATCTTGCCCGATGCTTGTCGAGCAAGGTCACGATTGACTACAAGACGAAAACAAGTCGTGAAAAGGTAATTGCCATGGTCGAACGTCGCTCACTCCTCGAAGGCATCACAACACCCCCATCGCCAGTCGACCCGAATATCGAAAAAGCCTTCGTCTACGGTGCCAAAGCGGCATCCGTCGATACGGTTCCATCGCCCGTCGTCGCGCGCGCACCTCTGAGCACGCGGATTCGAGCCGATTTCGCAGCCGCCCTGAAGAAAGCGTCGCTTGAGCGGCAACTAAAGAACGTGACACCGAATTCCCTACAAAGTATCTTGGAAGAAGCGATTGAGCCATGGCTCAAGCAGAACGGATACTTGGGATAACTTGATTTCAGACTCAACAAGCAAACCTGCCCTTGAAATTTGGCCATCCTTGCCGAAACATATAGCCGCTCGCAAATTTTTAGAAATGGCACTGGTTTTGTTGACGTATGGGCGACCAGTCGTCGTAAGCCTTCCGGCAGACGCGCCAAACTAACCTTGTTTCGCGGCAGAGTGCGATAGAGTGTATTCTCATAGTTAACAACCTGTTATTCCCAGCTTTCTGAGGCCATGCATGTCAATTGCTCAAGAATACATTGCTGAATCTGCCGATAAGTTTCTCGAGTTCCTAAATCCACGAGGAAGGCATCTCCGTCATTTTCCGGAGACTGACAACTTTCACAAGTGGATCTTTCGGGGGCAGTCATCTAGCAATTGGGATCTCCAACCCACGGCCTTTCGCAAGGAGGGAAAGCGAATTCTATCGGGTTTGGTAAATCCGACAGGCGGCAATCCTCATGAAATCAATGGCAGGGCTGCCCAATGCTATTGGGAAGCTAGAGCACTAGACGCATTTATTGAGATGGCAGATTCGCAAGCTTTGCCAATACCAGAGGACGGTCAAGTCATGAGGAACTACTTGCACGCTTGCCTCAGTCGACTTGTTAGGGCCGCAGTTCCGGGAGCCGAGCTTGCCAAGAAGCCCGTAAGGCAGATTGATATTGACGAGTGGCCGCCTCTTGAGCTTCTTTCGGTTCTAGGAATCGCACAGCATAGCGGGATACCAACTAGGCTTCTGGACTGGACTTACTCCCCCTATGTAGCGGCCTATTTTGCGGCTGTAGGCGCAAGCAAAAGGGTACACTTCGACAGCAGCGGTTACCTTGCAGTTTACTGCTTATGGTTGCACAACAGCTCATACTTGGGACCCGAATTTAAATTGATCTCGGCACCTAGTTATGGAAATTCAAACCTTCATGGCCAAGCCGGTTTGTTCACTTACACACAATGCAAAGATTTTGAAAACGATGGCCCCGATGTTCCTCCCCTAGATACTCTACTAGAACAGTCAGAACATTCGAATCTTCAGCAATTACTGGTGCTTAAACTCCCCGTCTCAAATTGTTTGGATTTGCTACTTGCACTGAGAAATCTTGGGTACCACGCGGCAAAAGCGTTTCCATCATTCAAAGGTGCGGCCGATGGCGTCAAGGAGCAATTGAATTTCGTTTGGGATTCCCTAAGACGCTCGTGGCAGGGTGCCGACTAAGGTCCGCTTTTCGTAGCAAATACGACTTGAAATTGCCGATTGTTTGCTGTGTTTACCTTGGTTGATGAAAATGGTCGGACTCCGATTTGGGCAGACACCCGCGTTCAACGATTCTAATGGCAGGAAGCTCTTTCGCTGCCCCTAGAGCAAACCATCGTTTTGGCGAAGTCTCACTGGTTTGACACGTCAGGGCAGGATACGGTGCAGAACGTAAGTCGTTTATTGATTCCTAACGCGGATCCCCACGTCGCTCAAACCATTTCCGGCAGAAACCAATGAACGCTGCGTCGCGATTTCGGGGCTCTTCGGTCATCCACTCAAGCCACTCGCGTTCTAAATGGTAAATGTCCCATCCAGGGCAGGCTTCCTTGGCTGCTTCATAAGTCATCGCATTCAAATAGCCGATCTTGGCGTTATCGAATTTGCTTGGAACGATTCCTGCCGTCCCCCGGCTTCGGAAGACAATCATTTCGCCGTCGTCCATTTCAATGGAATAGTCGGGGATGTGTTGGTGCAATTTGTCCTCGTCTACAATTTGACCTATAAGCCGCCGAAACTCCTTAAGCGTTGAGGCAGAACCGCACTTCAATTGGAGTCGTTCAAGCGATATCTTCCATTCGCTTTGCTTGCCGCAGTGTTTTCGAGCGATCTCGTAAATTCTGCGCTCCAACGGTTTCCGTAGCCGAAAATAATCCCGATGGAGGGTTAGAACCTCGTTGTGACGGATGGCATTAAAAACCCAATCCGACAACTTGACTTCAACTTCCTGCATTCGGCCATCGCGGGTTTCGCGAACGATAGTAACTCGCTCGATGAGTCCAAAGTTGTCAAAAACCTCTTGGCCGCCAGTTGCGACGTTGGTGCTAATGCGAGTACCAGCAAGTCGCTCGAAAGCGGCCTTGAGCGCTTCGTATCCTTGCCCGCTAGTCATCCGATTCGTTGCTTTGAGTAAGTCATGTGCACGAAATCGAAGAACTTGCGATACTTGCTTTCCATCATTGATCGAACCCATAAGCTGAGATATGCAGTAGATCAAGACGTCGCGATCGTGCACTGTTGCGAGCCCATCCGCCGAAGGTTTGATCACGACATAGTTGGCTCCATTTTCGTATCGACGAATTCGGTGGTCTGGCTTCGTTGATAGTGAGAAGATTGGATGCTCCATCGACGCCATGTCGCCCTTTGGAACAGCGTCGAAGATATCGCAAACAAAGAAGTCCGGAGTTGGATGCCGGTCAGGGAGCAGAGGGGATCGATCTTTGAATTGGGCTGCGATATCAGTCATGACGCGGATACTTCGTCATTTCACACACCAAGTCAAGCAGATTCGTCATTTCACACACAAGAGTGTCGTTTCGACATATCACACACCGGAGGAATTCTTCGATGGTTTACACACCGTTTTTCGATGGTTTACACACCAAGCTTCGATGGTTTACACACCGCCCACTTCGAAAACGCCAATCAATTCCAATGCCTAGCGACCGCTATCCACAGCGTAACACTCTATTTAACAGAAGTATTTAACACACGGACCAAAGAAGGGGCTTGCCATGGATAAGTCGACTCAGCGCTCTGACTCATTCCTACGGCAAGGAAGAAGGTGGCTATCGGCCAGAAACCTATCTCCTAATCGAGGACTCAAAGGTGCAGGGGCCTTTTGCAGAATACCAGACAAAGACAATCGACCCAACCATGGACAAGTAGAAGATTGGTTCCTCAACGCGTTCCATGCAAGACTGAGCAAGCAGAGAGGTTTCTAAGTGGCATGCAATCAAGTGGAACGAATGGCAAAGACGTCGCCCGGCTAACTGGATATGGAGCCAGACGTGTCGTCATATCCATTTGAAACCCAAACGTCGATAAATTCATGAGGCTTTATCGCAGGACGATGTCTCACAATCGATAGGAGTCGACTATTCAAAGAGAGTGCTGAGCAAATCAACCAACGTCTTCTGAACATCCGGAGACGCTTTGCGAAAGTGCTCCAAAAATCGGGCCTCAGGAACGCTAAGCATAAGTACGAAGCTGCGATGAGGAGTTCCCTCGAATCTGCGACATTCGACGCATTCGTCGTGAGGTCGATATTCATTCGAAGCAGGGGACAATCAGAGCGCGGAAATTCGCTACGTGCGATACTACTTCGCGTAGTCTCGTTTTTTCAGCTGGGTGTAGTGAATCAATCAGAATTCTTTTTTCTGGTTCGTTTCTTTGACGGGGGAACTGGCTCCGGTTGAGGACAGCTGTCCAACTCCACGACATTCACGCCAAGAACTGCAAATCGATTCAGTAGCGATCGCTCGGGACAGTAGACGAAGAGTTCCGACTTGGCCCGACTCAGCGCGACGTACGTGATGCGATGCTCCTCCTCGCCTGCTTTCGGATTGAGAATGTGCTCTGCCTCTCCATCGTCCAACACAACGAAAACCGCACCGGCCTCTCCTCCCTTGGCTTGGTGAATGGTTCTGATCAGCCTCGTTTCATCTGAGGTTTTGATACTGTGGATGAGTTCTGCGTATGCGGATGAATTCATCTGATCGCAAAACTTACCTCGAGTGGCTCTCGTAAGCGAAAGTCCATCGAGACATGTGCCAACGCAATCCGTGAGCGCGCGATACACCTCGAGAGTCGATCGCTGGAGCATTCCCGCGTGGTTCGCAACCGCATACTCCAAAAGAGATAGGGCGACTGCACGCCGTTTTTCAATCGTAACCTCGCCGACATACTTCATTGGAGGACGGAACCGCTTCCTTGAAGAAATGCCCTGGACGAGTCGCTGAACCGCCAAATCAAATAGCCCCCGCAAAGCTAAATCGGTCGCCGATGCGACTGAAAACAAAAAGCGGTGGCGGTCGATATCAGCTTCTTCGACGTTCTCCCAAGTCGCCGCATTGCTTGCAGCGTCCGGACGGCGCGCGCGTAACACAATTTTGTGGCTTCGAGCCAGCACAAGCATCGTGGATGCGAATTGTGTATTCGCCCGGGCATGTGACAACGCATCCACCAGACGGCCAAAGTAGATGGTTGGTGGCGTTCCATTCTCGGTTTCGAGGGGCTGCTGCTTTAAAGCATCGGTGCGGATGCAGTTGAGGAACGCAACGATTGATTTTGTGCTACGACGATTGCCTTCGATCGAATAGGCCTTGAAACCGGGAAGCTGAAACCCATTAAAGTGTGCCGGGCTGGCATCGAGAAAGCTGTAGATCGCCTGCTCGGGATCGCCGATGACTCCAACCATTGTCCCCGCGTCGGCGAACCAGCGAACGACTGCGGCCTGAACCGGCAAAGTGTCCTGAAACTCGTCGATGAAGAGATACGGAAATTTCGCACTCAAGAACATCCTGAGCGTAGGAAACTCCGCGAGTAAGCGATAGGCGAAGTACAGCACGTCTTCGTGGTCAATATGGCCGCGTTTCCAATACTTACTCTTGTATTCCAGCAGTCGCTCCGGTGTTAGCAAATCCACAATGTGTTTGTCTCGAGATTCAGTCTTGCAGGGCGCATGGAAGGGCAAGCCTTGAGCGTCAATGCGAATCGATATGCCGCGTAGTCGATTTCTTAGTAATTGCAGGTTGTTGGGCTGCATGAGCACTTGGCGTCGGCCATAATGGTCAAGCCAGCCGTCAAAAACATCGTGCGCAATAAAGTGCTCGGAATGCGTATCAACAAGATGATGCGCCGCAACATCAGCGCCTCCCGAGTCTTTCAACAGATGCAGATAGGGGCGGACGATGTTCCCAAAGAGGAAACTGTGGATGGTGGATACTTCCGTTACATCAGCGGCAGCGCCCAGCCGCCGTTGAATCTCTCTAACAGCGATATTCGTATATGAAATGACGCCGATGCGGGAGCAGGGCGTAATGCGCTGAGATTCATGGGCAACCTGTCGCACGTGCCCAATGAGCCAATGTGTCTTTCCCGAACCCGGTCCCGCCGTGACTCGGAAATGGTGCTCGATGTCGTCGAGGCGGTCGGATGAAGTCAGCGTCGCGATACTTGTCATGGTTTAGCCGGTCCGGAAGCTTGCTGTACCGTCGCCTCTGTGACCCATTTGATAGCCTTGGCAACATACGGGGGGCATTGAAGTGGCGATGAATTCTCCGGCGGAGTGCGAATGATCTTCTCAAGTGCAAAGGAATGTTCACCCTTCGCATTCTCCGTGCATCGAAGATAAGTCGCCGCGAATCGGTGCTTCTTGCGATCTTCCGTGTTTTGGATCGCGTCCAGACTGGCAAGTTCATCCGCCTCGAACTGTTTCTCCAGCTTCTTCGGCAACGTGTTGGGGGCTGCACACAGTTCCTTGAGTGCATCACCGTGAGTCACCGCGTCCGTAACAAGAAGCTGGTTTCCTCCACTGGCTAATGCCAAGTCATACTCCAAAGTCTTTTCTCCGGAAAACACCTCGATCGTTGAACTTCCGGCAATGAGGGCGATAAGGGCTTGTTGCACGTCTGATGTTGCACGGTAGTCAAAGCTGCTGGAATCGCCATTGAGTTGAAATGGGAAACACGACTTCCAGCGGGCATTATCGACGCCTCGTTCTTTTCGGCCGGGATCTGCATCCACGAGGCAAGCCACCCGTCGATGCAGTGCGTGTTCTAAGAGATTGGTGGCAACGCCCGCTCCGAAGAGAGGTAAGAAATGCTTGAACGTTACGCCGTCGACTCTGACAACCGCCACATGATGTTCGTCGAATGACCGTCCATCCCTGGATGCGAACGCCGGAACGAGCATTTGTTCGGCGATTCCCTCGACGAGCAAAGTGGCTTTGGCAAACAGCATCGCGGACTTGGTGGCATCCAAATATCGTTCCACGTATGTACGCGACTTTTTGCCTTCGGGAGTGTCCGGAAAGAGCCGAGATGGATATGCGATTTCAATTTCGCCAGACTCTCGAACAGCCAGGCAGATGATCGACGCGAGGCGAGCGGCTGATGTTACGTGTGTGGAGTGCGTCGTCACAAAGACTTGACGATTAAGATGAGGTTCCTTCTCGACACGACTGACTATGTGAGCCAGTAACTTGTATTGAAGTGCGGGATGCAAATGAGCTTCCGGCTCCTCAACGAGCAGCATTGGGAATACTGCGGCATTTTGTCCGCGGCGCTTCTCCGATGCCCGAAACGACATGCTGGACAGCAGAAGTGAAACATAGATCAGGTTGTTGTACCCCAAGCCCTGGTGGGTTGCGGGAAACGCAAACGATTCGCGTTCAATGAATAGCCTCAATGCTCCGATCAAGTCGCTCTCTTGCACGCCTCCATCGAGAGTCGGGGTGCCCCCGTCGCCCGCGCCAGTTTCCGAGACGAGTTGGAAAAGTCGTGGAGTATCAAGTCGTCGTATCAGTTCGGTGCGAAGCTCTTTTGAACGTTCGCGAAAGGCAGATCGCAACAGGCGTTTCTCGCCGTCTTGCTTGTTTATGTCCAAAACTTCCTCAAGCATTGATCGCAATAGCGGATTCCGACCGGAAAACATTTCGCTCTCGACGTCTCGCAATGCATTGAGGAATTGGCAATCGAATTTTGACAGTGTATCTGAGTCAGCAGTAACCACAGTGTCGGGATTGCCTCCATAAACGCGGGTGACATACTTCGGAAGGAATTCGTCGACAATCTCAAAGTATGTTGTACGATCCGCCGTACCGTTCAAGGCGCTGCGAAACGCAGCTTCGTCCGTCTCAGGCAAGAAAAACGTGTAGGTGAGTTGCGCCTCCCACTGGGCATCAAGGCTTGTTAGCCATGATGCAACGAGTGCGCGATCGGCAGGAGTGTCCGTCACCGATGAACGGAGCGTGACAGAGATTGTGATCCGAGGTGGCGAATCTAGCGGCTCAAGCAAACAGTGGAAATCGTGAACGGTTGGGCGCCCCTGTGATCGCCGGTCGAAAACCAGCGCAAGAGCCTTGAGCAGCGTGGTCTTTCCAGCGTTGTTTTCGCCAATAATGACGTTCAGGCCGGGCTGAAACTCGACGGTTGATTGCCGAAAGCAACGGTAGTTCTGAATTTGGATACGAGCGATGTACATGGCAGTTGAAACTTTGGGAGATAATTGGTACTAGTGTTACCAGGGCCATATTCGAATGTCCTACTCGAAAGACAAACGTCCACGCATTCTTGCGAAAACGAGGTGGCCTTAGCACATTGCGATACAAGGGTAGTCGATTCACGCGAGTAAGCTAAAGTCGCCAATGTCCCAAGCCACGCAAGGGTCAAGTAACTTCCGCATGACTCAACTATCTCGCGCAGAATTGGATTCGTTGGTGCTTTTTGATTGTCCGGTTGTTTAAGACACAAGTCTGGATGCCATCAAAACTTAAACATGTATCGGTTGCTAATTCCAGCTCTACGAATTCGCAAGCTTCGATTAACACTCCGAACCCAAAGTCGTTGCGTGTTTGGCGTCGGCGATAGGCGGAATCTTGCGGTCAACTTTACTTCTGGGACAGATGGCCCTTGAAACATTCGATTTCAGTCACGCAACATCCAATTCGCAATGGTGCATTGACAGCTCCGATGGGAAATCTACCTCGATTATCAAAGTGCTTATCAATTCTAGGGTAGCTTGCATGAACTACTGGGTTGTATAGTCTTCCCGACTAACATCGACCGCCGAAACCCCGTCTAACTTGGATAGTTCACCTTGTACTCCTTCAGGGATACTGCCCAAAAGTGTTCCGATTGCTTCCCAACTTTCTTGAAGGATGAAGCCTCGCGATGCCAATCGTTTAGTTACCGCAGGCATGTCACTTTGCTGCTCACGAGAAACTTGAACTAGAACGTTGATTCGTTTCTCGCTTTTCGCTTTGCTATTGTCTTTGGACGATGTCATCGGGCAAATTCCAGTTGTTTAGGTAATGGGAGCCTGGACTAAACCGGCTCCAACATCTCTTTTGGGCAACGATAGCGATTTAGCATTCGTTACTAGCAGTTGCCAAAGTGCCTTTGCATCGGTCGTTGGGTTGGATTCTAGCCACATTGCAGCGATTCCTGCTACGTGAGGCGTTGCCATACTTGTCCCGGAAATCGAATGATGCTTTGGAGGCCATGGCACGACTCGAGATGACGGCTGAATTGACGCTGGGAAAGGATCTGGCACGGACGAAAATACTGCGCTCCCCGGCCCCGCAATATTCACTTCACCACCGTTACCGTTTATAGCACCATTTGAAAATGGCGAAACCTGCAAATCGCTCGTTAACGAGGCGACCGCCATGATGGAAGGACAATTTGCCGGTCTTCCGACAGGTGCAGGTGGATCAAGTCGCGCTCCAGTGTTTGGGTTCCTGCTATCATTCCCAGCAGCTGCAACAATCAAAGTCCCGGGAGACCCACTTAGCGCTGTCGACGCAATTTGCTCGTAAACTTGCGAAAATGTATCTCCAGGCAGAGTACGCGAACCCAAGGACATGGAAATGATGCGACACTTATTGGCAATTGCCCAATTAATGCCCGCAAGAATTCCACGGTCCGCTCCTGAACCAGCATCACTCAAAACTTTTCCAATATAGATTTCACCATTGAAAGCGCACCCGTACCGCCGGACCCCGCTCGATGGAGCTTTAGAGCCCAGCGCTGTTCCCGCACAGTGAGTTCCATGGCCGTTGTTGTCCTGGACGGCTTGCCCTTGAATAAAGGATTGACTCGTGATCGTACGTCCAATGAAATCGGGGTGATCAAGGTCGAAGCCCGTATCGAGGATCGCCACGCGAACCCCACTTCCAGAATAGCGAGACTGATTAACAAGAGTGGCTTGAAGCCCCCAAGTAACCTGTGTGTTATCAGAAAAGCTACTTGCTGTGGTACTATGCAATTCCGTGCCGACTTGCCCCGCACCAGACAGAGAGTCGTATACGTGATTCACTGCATCACGATAGCCCCGCAAGTAATCAAGCGACAGATTATTCAGCGCATACAAGTAGCGTTCTGGTTCAACTGCCAGTATAGATTCATTTGCGGAGGCAACTTCTTGCAATGTATTCAGTTGGCCAGGATCCGCATCAACAACAGCAACTGCAATTCGATCGAACAGGACAACCTGAGCCGAGTTTGCTTGCTCCATATCGACAGCACTCGAAAGAAAATCGGAAGATTTGCAGACGTCCGAAAGGCCGCAAAGATCGTTGATCTTTCGCATCCCCTGGTCCACGGCGTCATTCCGAAAGAGAACGAGGAATTTTCCGGTAAATTCGGACGATAAGTCAGACCCATTGGTGGAGCGGATTGGAGATACGGAGCGATTCGGAGTACCCTTTTTGGCCATCTTAACCTCAATCAATCAAACGACGATGAAACGAAAGAAAAACTTGACTTCTAGCGACACAACTTCTCCTAACAACAAAGACGCATTTTGACGCATCTGTGCGACAACAAAATGAACAAATCCCAAAGATTTTTTCCAGCCTATGAGTTTTTGGGCTTTTCGCGATAGTGCTGACTCGGAAACTCATGTCGATTTAATTCGCATTTGGCTTTCTACGCCCAGTTACGACATGACCATAGGCTTTGAAAACGAATTGGTAACCAATTGTTTGCGTTTGCGTCGTATCCATCTATGGAACCCTCATTGGAGTAACTCGCACCGGTCTCGGGTGACCGGTGCGAGTTGCGGAATGCTCCAGATTGTGCGGGACCGAAGCAGGAATTGACTCGCCCTAACTGATGATTCATGACGCGAACTAGGTTATCTTGGACCGCGTACATCGTGTATTGCCCCAACACTCAGACTCAGGAAGGCACTTTTTTCAAATCATGCCATCGCAAAATAAAGAAGCCCAAAATTTGCGGGATTTGTTTAACGGCCTCGTACCGCACGGGACTTCAGGCTCTGTTAAAGAATTACTCCAATCGGCAAAGGAGAACGACCTCTCCGAAGAACACTCATTGCTTCATTCGAATGCCGAAGTTGCTGAAACTCTCGGCGTGATTGCGAAGAAGGACATCAGCGAGTTAAGCACTTTCGAATGCGAAAAACTTGAGTCAGTTATCCATCGTTTTCTCCGACCAGCAATAGTTGTAACGAATGAAAAAGTTGGGAAAGTTCCTTGGCCCTGGAACAGCATCTTAACTGGCGAAAAATTGACTAAGCTTGAGCAGTCTCTTCCCTCAGTAGGACGAATCGATTTGGTGAGGGAGGCCGGGCTAGAAATTATCGGTACGGCGTATGTCGTGGGAGACGGGATGCTCATGACAAATCGACATGTCGTAAACGTGTTTAAGGCCTTCCGGGGCCAGAAGGTTGCTTTGGAGTTTCAACAGTGCCTTGGCATTGATTTCAAAGGCGAAGCTGACTCTAACTCCACCGCACGCTTCCCTATTCGCGAAATAGTGTATATGCACCACAAGTGGGATCTTGCAATTCTTCGATTCGAGATTTCCAAGAATGCCGTCAAGCCATTGGTGTTAGCAGGCGAACTTCGGAGTTTGGAAAGAAACGTTGCCGCAATTGGATTTCCAGTCTTTGATGATCGCGTTCCACCACAAATACAAAATGAGATATTTTCCGTTTTCGGCGTCAAGCGAGTGCTTCCTGGCAAAATCACAGGGAGAGCCACTGATCCCGTTCAAGGTAAACTTTCGAGTTTGCTTCATGATTGCTCGACGCTGGGAGGAAACTCTGGTTCAGCCCTATTCGATTTAGATTCTGGCTTGGTTGTCGGCCTTCATTTTGCAGGCCAATACCTTCAATCGAATTTCGCGGTTCCGCTCTTTGAACTATCGAACGAACAGGAACTGAAATCTTTGGGAGTTTGCTTTGCTCCACCAGAAAGTGGCTCCCCTGAGAATGTACTCGTCTCCAAGAGTCCCACAGACACTGGTTCCACAAAGATTTCGATTGCAATGACAAAAGAAACCATCATCTCCAAACAACCAACCAATGCGTTAATCGCGTCAACCGGCAAGATGCTGGATCGTGAATTCAATCGCAATGGAGAAGCCGAGGAAGTGAATAAGAAACCGTCTTGGAAGACCACATTTTTCAAGTTTATGGATACCGCGATCGCGCGTATGCAAAGAGCTTGCTCTTTCGGCATTCGAGACTCGGAGTTGCAGGAAGCGGTTTGGTACATTGAAGCGAAGTTTAATGATGGGCTGAAATGCGGGTCAGGAGTAGTGATTCGACGTATCAAGGATGAACACCAGCGCAATTTCTTGATCACTTGCCGACATGTTGTCAGCGATGAAAAAGGTAAAATCGCAAGCGATATCCTTTGTTGGCCGCATGGTTCTGGTTACAACCCGGAATCAACCGATCCAAAAAGGATATGGAGTGCTCGTCCTCTTTCTTTACAAAAGCACGATGAAGGCAGTGGTCATGCGACAGATGGGTTTCTCGATTGGATCGTATTGGAAGTAAAAAGTGCCGATCGTTCGTTCGACGCAATGCCGTTCAAATGCATAAAACGCTCACCAAAGACACTTAGAGACCTAAGATTAATAGGGTTTCCAAGTGGTGCTTCAACCATGAGCGAAAATGTTGTTATTGCGAGCGTTTCCAGAGACTTTAGATTGTCTGAAACCATTTCTAAACCTGGCGTTCTTGCGTTCAAAGGCTCCGAGTCCGCGACCGGAGGAAATAGCGGCGGACCTTTTCTAAATTCTAGTAACGAGATCGTAGCAATTCATCGTAGCAAGATCGGAGAAATACAGTACGCAGTGAAGGCCAACGTCATTGATGAGGCACTCAAACATCAAGAATGGGAGCCAGTGATTCATGATACTCGAAACTTGGATTTGTGGATCTACCGATGGATTTACCTTGCTATTGTTCTAGGCTTACCGTTGGTGCTTTGGTTTAGACAGCGTCCGATAGAGATTGAACTTGCTGCGATTGAAAAGGAGCCTCTAGCGAGGCGCGTTGACCATGATTCTTCAAAATTTCGAATCGTCAGCACGCCTTCGAACACCGAAGCAATCATCGAGCGAGGAGTATTAAGGTATAAATCGCAATCGTTTGATGTTTTGGATGCGACGAATGATCTTTCGAGTCCATACGTTAAAAAAGATCAACTTGGCTTTCGTAGCTCTTGGTGCTTCGTAATCCCCTCGCCGTCAAGTCCACTAACGATTCGAGTTCACAAGCACATCGAATTCGCGAGTATTGACGAATTTCGAAAATGGGTCAAGAATATTCAGGCAGATCACGTAAGACTTATTAAGGATCCTTACAGTTGTCCCGCCATAAGTGTGTTCATAACCAGTTTAGACCTACAGGATGTTGATAGCATCACTCAGAACCAACACCAGATCGAAGTTGTAATGAGGCGGAAGGGTGACTTGCCGAAAATGCAACTGAGACTTCTGCAGGATCTTCCTCCAGTGTTCACGTCGTACGAGTTCAACAAATCATCAAGCGGCGTTAAATTTTGGCTTCCGCTAATGTTTCTGAGCCCAGAATCAATTCTCGAAGATGACGGTTTGTACCTTTATTTTATCCCGGCAGCTAAAACTATGGAAGTCGACGGCGTTTGAATCTTGGTTGTTCAACGAACGCCTCTGCTTTGTTCTTTGGCATTTCCAGTTCCTTCAACTGTAGTATTTCAACGATGATGTCGACAAGACGGTACTGATAGTCTCGATTTTTCTCGTTGATTCCCCAAACGTCAGAATCGCATTCAACAGGTGGAACGTCTGACAGAGGAACCGATCGATTCTTGATTGAAGGAGACTTTGAAGCTAGATCCGAATTCAGTTTAATGTACCGATTCCATTTTGAAGGCACATCTGATTCAAGGAATATTGCGTCAACTGGGCATGCTACAACACATTTGGCACAGTCCGTGCAAACTAGCGGATCTATGTAAAGCATGGTATCACCTTCATGAAAACAGTTCACCGGACAAACCGTAACGCATTCGGTGAACTTGCACATGTGACAAGGTTGAGTTACTACGTGGGGCATTAGTAAGCCTCAATACTGATGACTGTCATCTTTGAATGGTTGGGTTTCCGAAAACGCATTAAGGGGTCTTCAAATTCTTGAACTTGGCCTGTTCGATAAACGCTTCCGCTTCACCTTTAGTCAGACCAGGCTGCTTTTGTTGCAGAAGTTCTAAGATAATGTCTCGTAGTCGGTAAGCGTCGTCGACGTTGGTGGAGGTAGCATTACGTACTTCTGCAACGGTCACAGGCGGCCCAGTTAAAGCAGCACCGTCCATTGGGTCTCGCCCGAATGGGGCACTGCTGGAAACCCTAGGAAAGCCTTGGGGTGACATCCCACCTTCGCCTCCGGTCGATGTACCGCAAGCATTCGTTGATTCGCACGTCGATACACAATTTGGAGCAGCCACAGGCATGCGAGAACTCGGAATGTAAGGAATACAATTCTGTGTGGCTGGCTGGCATGTCTGCTGACCACGCCGTGTTCCAAAGTGTCCTGCTTCACTTATCGAACCCAATTGAGTCGAGATTGCTCCAGCTAAGACCGTAAAGAAGAATGTCTTTCTCATGGATGAGGCTCCTAGAAATTAGGGGGGGAATTTGTTCAAAAAGCGACAGCCGCTTACTAAACTCGAATTTGGCTAAAGTCTTCAAGGGTTTCTCGTATCTTTGATCCGCTCGCACGTTCTTGCGTGGAAAAACCATCAAACGGAAGCATAGCGGTAAAGTCTATTCCTGTTCGATCAATGACTTGCTGAATGCTAATCTGAAACGTTTTGTACCCAGCAAAGACAAACTCGAGGTCGGCAAGCTCTCGTTCTTGGCTTACTTCATAGGCTGTTGCTGAGGGGCTTCCGTCGTCTAATAGGAATGCAACTACTTTCCAAAAGGCCATTGGGATTCGAGCTCCGCGATACTCCATATCTTCATCTGAAAAGTATGGCCCCGTGAAAACGCTTACTCGCATTTGGTCTTCCCGCGTGTGGGAAAGCACATAGTTCTCAAGCCCGAGCCAAACCTTCTGGTTGACTCCAGCCATCTGCGGGCAACTATTTGTGTAGTGAAACGTATCCACATTCGCTTTCTTAGCGATGGCAACCGTTCCCCAAACTGGATCTTCCCGTCGAACCATGTGACCTCGATCAATATTGTTTCCAACGTAGAGCTCATTGCCCCATTGATCGTCTCGATTTAATCGTCCGTCGTAGTTCCATTTGTCGACTCTGGGCAGCCTTCTCGATTGACTTCCGTCTATGTTGGCAGCAGTAATGATTGGAAGTCGGCGGGATTGCGACATGATCACACTAAAATGTTGATACTTTAACTCATGACCGCTGCCTCCACGTC
This sequence comes from Planctomycetaceae bacterium, assembly GCA_027487485.1. Classification (GTDB taxonomy): domain Bacteria; phylum Planctomycetota; class Planctomycetia; order Pirellulales; family Pirellulaceae; genus JBKCUI01. The sequence continues at coordinate 25,957 of JAIYDN010000078.1, forward strand.
GAAGTGAACGTATGTCGTTTTCTGGTTGAGGGAGCTCTAGGGTCCAACCTTCAAGAAAATCTGGGGCATAGCCCTTTCGGTCAGTAAGCGCAGACGCAGACGTTTCGCCATCCCCAGCAGCTTCGATCTCCATGGACTCAAGACGAGTCGATCCTCGGTACTGTCCTAAATGGACCATTTGCTGAATATCCACTTTTTCATTGGAAGCTGCTCCAGGCTTTGGACGGTCGCGAGTTGAAGTGCTTCGACTTAGGTTAGATTGTACGGCAACTAGCTTATCCGCGCGGCGTCCGTTTGAATGGCTGTTTAATACTATCTTCTCAAGCGGAGCATTTGTCAGAGCATCCAGTTCCGAGCCTACCAAGGCAAGGTTATGTGCCCAGTTCTCACGAGGCTCAGCCCATTTACCACCATAATGCAGTCCGACGGCACATGCTACATCAGCCAAGCTCAATACTGGCGAGCCCGAATTTCCACCAAGGGTTGTCGCATCGTGCGCAAAAGTCCAATCTGGAACCACGACTTGAGGGCTAACCAATTCGCCTGGTGCAATTCGTTTGTAGCCAAATTGTGATTGGAACAATCGTTCCGACAAAGATAGCGGCACGCCGGCAGGTGGTGGTCCAGGGTAACCTACGATTAAAACCATTCCTTGAGTTTCAAAGGGATTGATCTTCCCGAAGGAAAGCGATTCTTTTGCCGAAGAACCTGTGGCTTCAAGTTCCAGCACAACAAGGTCCAAAACACTATGATCGATTTGCGAAGGGTTCACCGGCTTTAGTCCAGAAAATAAGACCGATTTCACTGACCGCTTGTTGCGAGAATCTACTCCATTCAATTCTCGTCCAAAGTCGATAGTTACCTTACCAAGAAGTCGCCAACCATTACTATTTCGGTTAGCGATCGCTTGTAAAACATGTCGATTCGTAACAACCCAATTTGGGCCAATCAAGAATCCGGTTCCAATATGGCGATCCGAAAGTTCAACTCTGCCCACACTTTCAAGAGATTTTTCAATCGCCTGCAACTGATGATTAAGTTTGTCGGGCCAAAGGCCAGCAACACTACTGTCGAAATCGATACGCCCGTTCGAAACAAGGAAAGAAGGTCGTGATCCGTCGGTTCGAACGATAACTTCGAGCATTTCACCATGTTTAGGATCACTCAGCAATGATTCGTCTCTATCCCCCAAACGCTTAAGCGTCTCGCCTCCCTGTGTTCGAATTAGGCTTGCAACTTCCATTGCATCAGGGTCGTTCCAAAGATATTTCTCGACAAGTATTCCCAATGAGTCATTAACTTTTTCCATCCGTTCACTGGAACTCCCGCTTGTCTCAGCTTGAACCGATCGTTCGGTTACTGCCGTACTCATAGGACCCGTTAAAATTCGTTCATAGTGTTCGAAGAATTTGTTATTTTGCTCGTCATTGACCATGATTCAAGTTTTCCTTTCCGAGGATTTTGGGGCTAACTGTGACTGAATTTTTTCAATATAGCGATCAAGCTTGTGATCGGAAAAATAATTGGGAAGCAAGCCTTCCGCCGTAGACAGAGAGTTCAAATCTAGGTCATTCAACCTATCCTTAAGCGACTCAAATTCGTTATATGTTAAAGCTTCCGCACTCGATCCTGAATTCGATTCAAGGAGCGCCGACACTTGACCATTCCCGTCAAACCTAACCAGCTTGCCTACATGAATGTACCCTGGCGGAATTCGAGGAACGACATCATCTGCATTGACGAACCGATAGTGACGTTTCCGAAGAACCGATTGGTAAATCTCTTGGAAGCTTCGAGTGCCAACGCAAGGTTGTCCGAATGTGTAAATGCTGTGAATAGGAAACTTTGTCTCCCACTCAATTCCTGCAATTGTCGCCAAGGCTCCACCAAGGCTATGGCCCGTCAAAAGGACTTTTCGCCCGTTAGCAATCGGCTCTATTACCTTTTCTAGATTTCTCCGAACTGACTGGAAAGCATCGAAAAATCCCCTGTGAACACTTCCATATCGCGTTGTTGTTGATAAGAGATTGAGGTTAGTAAGCCAATCACCTACTTGTTCTGTACCTCGAAAGGCGATAAGGATAAGGGTATCATTCGAGGCGACTAAGCATTGCGAACTACCATTTTCAATAAATTTAAATACCTGGAACGACCAACGACTCAAGCACGTATCTTGGCATTTGTCCGGGCTTTCATACGCTAGTCGACTTGAGACTGCTGCCGACAACGCAGCTCTCCAAGCAAAACCTGATTGCTCCAAAGTAGTACTGTCAAATAACGCATATGGATCACTCGATACTTCTGTAGTTTGTTCCGTCTTGACACATTTTGGCTGCCCAACTTCAAACGGAATAGCATCGAACGAAACTTGCATCTCTCCTAAGGTCACGACAACCTCCAAAGGGATGTTTAGTCTCACTTTGACCTGTTGGTCCCCTGAGGTTTCCAATGAAACACCCTGCTTTTTCATTCGTATCCTCGCTCATACAAAATAGTGTAGTACTGAGCAGTTACTTTGAACTGCTCGACAAATATAGGTTGGCTCTGTCACTCCCACCGACGTAAGTAAAGAAAACTGTACTGCCAACCCCCTTCGAATCTTGCCTTTGGGCAGTTAATGGTGTGTTTCTAGCTAATCCACTTTCTGTTGTTCTTGGCCCTCGTATGTTCAGTGTTTCTAACGATACTCGCGTTCAATGAACTCAACTACTTCTGCGGATTCGTTCGCGGTTCGCTGAGTCACAGTTGGAACTGTTAGCCGTTGGCTATCGAGTGCATCTGGAAACCATCCAAAGTTCCGCACATTCCAATGATGTTTGGATATGCAATCGTCGGCTACTTTTGGAGAGTTGCCATGTACTTGAAAGGCAAACACGCTTGCAGGTAATTGTAGAAGGACGCGTCGCTGTGATTCTGTGTGGCAGCTGACGCAGTCAGTATTGAAGAAATGCGACTTCGTGGGATTGGCAACAATGTCAGGAATATCTTGGTTTTTCACAATGGCATCGAGGACATTGCTACCTGCTGCATCCTTCCCAACGATTGCCAGTTCGTCCATATTCAAGCCGTCAGCAAAAAGTACGGCGGTCGCCACGCCTTTTCGCATCGCTGCATCAGAAACAAATAGTTCCGATGCAATCGGATTCAAGTTGTTGACTACTGGCGCGGGTGAAACTCCTTCTGGAGGAACGAAACTAAGCATTTGAGAAGGCAAAAACGGGACTCGTTTGAAGCCATTGGGACTGGGGGATAGTGCAACAAAAATCCAGGGTTCAAAATCGTTTGGCAATCCCATGATAGCCATCGCAGTCAAGTTTTTATCTGCCAAATGAGTCGAGAGAAATTCCCTCATCGCTGTGCCCAATCCAGCGACATTAGCAGATAGTCCAGGGTGAACACCCAACGGACCGCTAGTAGAAACCCCGTTGTCTGTGCAGCGTTTCTTTAGTGCATCAACCCCTTCAAGAATCGATTTGAACTTAACTTTGTCTGGGACACCTCGCTGCCCATTTGCAGCAAAACTGAACACCATATGGACAGCAAAGTCGTGAACCACAGCCTTGCCGTTATCTTTTGTAACTGGTTGGACGATGAGACGAATCTGTGGAGAGCTGCCTAGTTTCTCGACAGTCGCTTCATTTGCTCCGGGAGCTGACGGATCGATTCGAATACCGGCAATTTTCCAGGTCCCCTTAGACTTCAAAGCAGGCTTCAATCGAATTTTCTTATCTCCAACTTTTGCGTCATCACTTTCCGCGACTTGAAGTAGCTCGCCAAAGTGTTGGTCCGACCAAATGGCTGCACCTGTACTATCTTTGAGCGAATCCATCGCTATCAATCCATCAACGTCAGCCTCGGTTTGAGGTACAGGCCAAAGCCATGAGACATCGTTCAAATCCAATTTGGGATCTACAGCTGATCCGATGGCAATCATCACGATCGAAGAGAATAAAAAAGTCGTTTGTAGAAGGATACTCATTTGAAGTACTTTGCTAACTAGTAAAAGGTAGATCCGATCTTGCACAATCAGGCATTGCTTAAAGGGACTTCATGTACTCAACCAAAGCCCAACGTTCATTTTCGTCGAAAGTGCCATACATATCATGGCCTTCATTCGAGTTTCCAGGCAGCGTCGTATCAAGTAAAGTCGTTCCTGGTCCGGCTTCTATCTTGAAGCCAACTTTTTTGCTGTCGAATTCTATACTCCCTACATGGAACTCCTTTGTGCGTTTGTTCGCTGGAAGAAGTAGCTCATAGAGATTTGGAACAGAACCGTTGTGAAGATAGGGGGCAGTTGCCCAGATACCATCAAGTGGTCGACCTTTGTAAGCCAGAACTCTTTCAGTGGTTGCAACAGCCGCAGATCTAATCGCTCCGCTAGCCTCTCCAGGCAATGGATCGGATGTGGTTCGAAGGTCATTAATGTACTTGAGCGACTTGGCCTCGAATTGTTTGACGAGCACCGCAACTTGCTCTTGCGTAAGACCAAGTTCGCTGAAGAAATCAGAGATATCTTCGTCGGTAACTCGCTGGGAATCCAATTTTCCAACGATTTCCTTAACGCTGAAGATTGACGTTAGTTTGAACTCGCTCTGATCGACATCTCGGAACGGGCTAAGTAGGGCTCCTCTCGCTACATTCTGAACAAGAGCACCTGTTGCGAGCTTCTTTGGCAGAGGATCCAAGCCCGGCAACTTTGAACCTTCCATCTTTCCGGTAATCGAGACCCGCGTCGCTGCATTGGTCGCCATTCTTGGATCAGTCTTCACTTCCGAGATTGGTGTCATGGCAACGATCACTACCCTATCCTGTTCCTTATGCGGGACGACCTCATGACACCGCACGCAATTGTCCATGAATAGTTTTCGACCCGCAGAAATCTTATCATCATCCAAATCCTCTAGATGGCGAGGCCATTCCGGAGACCAAAGTACTTTCAGCCAATTCTCCAATCGCAATTGATTGATTCGTCGCGCGCTAGTGCGATAGTAAGGCTTGAAGATAGATGCTTTTTCAAGATCGGTTTGGGCAAATACACCAAGCACCTCGCCTATATTTCTACCTAATCTTTCGATGTCATTTGTGTTGGGCGCTGAGCCATTCCATTGCACTTGATTTTCCCAAGAAGTTCCCCAAAGAAAAGGAAACGACACCGGTGCATCTGGTGGTGCTGAATTCTGCGGAAGCCCTAAGTTAATCGCCGAAACACGATTAAAGATCATTCCAAAAGCATCAAGCCTTCCCCGTCCCCATCCGTGAGGTGTTCGGCTGCTTTCAATAAAAGTATTGAAGTAGCTAAGGAACGCACGATACTCGTCTTTCAAAGCTTCCTTCTCCGAGTCTGAGGCCCCCACACCCAAAACCTTGGTTGTGAATCGAGACCATTTCTCTGGGCTCAGTTGTGTTGCATTGAGCGACTCGTTGATACCTTGAAGTAGTCCCCAAGTATCGGCAAGCGTTGGCCCCCCATCAATCTGCAATCGTTTATTGTTGAACTGGATTTGACTGGTATGACAGGCGGCACAAGTCAAACCTAAATGGCGCTTTCCAGCCCAATCTACGTCTTGGACGAAGCCCACTGGGAGACCGTCGGGATTTCTGGGGCTTGCAGCGTTTTGAAGGAACCCTAGCTTCTTCAAATGTTCGCCGGAAAAAAGTTCGGCAGAATCCTCCACTTCCAAAGCTACGAACCATTCATACGGCAATAGTCTCGATCCTTGACTCGTGGTATAGAACTTTTGGCGAGTCTCTTCGTCCCAGTTTTGCTCAAGAAATTCAATGTTTTGCCCTCTTGAGACAGCATTCCAACTCAACAAAATCAACAGGAATGTAAAACCACGTTTGATATTCATTGCCTAAACCCTCGAAAAGAGATGAATCGGGATATATTCAACCGCAAGAAGAGCTTAGCAAATCCACGAACCAAGAGTTGATTTCCGAAACAAAAAAATTCAAGAATTAACCTTTCCTTCCAATTCCATGCTCGCTGAAATCAAAATCACAGCGGAGTCCTATTTTGTGATGACCGCATTCGGTGCAAGCCCTGGACGCTATAGCGTTTGAGTCAATTTTCGCTGTGGGTTCGAATTCCCGCGCTGGCGTGGATTATCCAAGTTGACACATGCCACACCGCAAGCTGGTTGTGGTTACTGGTGCGACATTGAAGACATCCAAATTCCAGGAGCAGATCTCACCTACGTCGACGCCCTTGTTGTGACCTTAAGAACGCCAGCAACTGCACCGATCGACCGGACACTGGGAAAAGTGTAGACATTCAAACGCTCAGGAAACGCCCTCCTTAGCGCGCTTGTACAATAACGATTGTTGTTGGACTGACCGCTCAAAGAAGTTGCCGAAATCGCTTACCATCCGAATGATTCGTAGTTTGTTCGGATCAAGGCTATATGATAGCTGCATTAGTAAGTTGCAGCGATTCGACCTTCTTCCCGCTGTACGAAGAAACAGTCATTCACGCTATCCGGGCAGGTATTGGATAATGGACGGAGTCGCGGCGGCCGAAGGTCATCGAGTACGGTTGGGAAACCCATGTATTCGCGGTACTCATCAGGCATTGAGGCCCGCAAGCCTTCGAGAACCCGAATCCATCGAAACCGAGCCTCGACTCGTGTCTGCATGTTAAGCGCCAGTGCGTCGGCAATCTTGATGCCTTGCTTGTTAAGCGGCTCGATTGTTCCCGTTTTCTTAACCACCAGACAGTCACCGTACGCAACTTGGCCAGGATCAGCAATGCCGATGATGTCCGATTTCGCTAGATTGCATCGAGCACATGCATAGAGCAGGTTCGTGTACTCGCAACTCAGATCAGGTGCGACCGAAACCGGAAGGAAGTGGTCGATATTGAAAGCAACATCGTCCGAGCACCATCTCTCGCGATTCAGACAATAGACGCAGCGGTATAGGAACTCATCGCGCAACCATGGCCGATAGCTTTCGTAGTTGGTGTAACCAACCGGGCCATGCCGTCGCTCGTGTGGCTCCATCGGATAATCAAAGCCTTGAATCACGTTCGTCACCTTTATTCGCGGCATTCGCCAACAGCAGGTTCTCGGCTTTTTCTAATTCGCCCATTGGTAACGGCGTCTCGCGATCCAAGAAATACTCGGCGTAGGCTTGAAGACCTTCCAGTTCCATACGTTCGTCATCGGTGATCGTTTCGTCAATCTTCTTGTCGATTAATTTGCCACGACGTCGATTCGTCTTCCGCCAGTCTTTTTTGTATTGAACGAAATCACTGAAGCGAACCTTGCCACCTATCGATTTCGGAAGCAGGACGGATTGCTTAAATGGCACGCCCAGTCGATCCCAACCGTCAAAGAGTGAAAGAAGTTGATATTCGAGATCGATGGGCAGGTTGTATTGGCGAAGGGTAGCGGCATCGACTTCTGCTAACAGAGCCTGAAGATCGTTCGGTGCTGAATTGGAATCGACTGCTTCAAAATATCGATTGACGGAGGAATCAATTTCCTCAGAGTCGAGTGATTGTGGTATTGGAATGTGACGCACTGTGCTCACGAGATTGTCTCGCTTGCCGAGGTGTGAAAACGCAAAGGCGTTAGCAACCGGTGAATTGAATACGGCCCAAAGCGTCTTTAGTGAGAGCGATTCGGAGCGCACCGTGATAAATCGACTGGCCGCAGGCCGCCCTCGGTTGTCAATGAGTGCCTTAAGTCGCCAGGGCCCACGAGATACGCGTGCATAGTTAAGCAACACTTGAGGAACGTCGGTCGTGGCTCCCGTTCTAGTGTGCAGAATTGCGTCTTTCTCCAAATTCATCCAGTAGAGAGTCGGCGTGTTCGTCAGGGCGATATTGGCAGGTTCAAAACGATAGTACCCCTCAATAGCTCCCGGAAACTTCTCCGCCGAGTATGTCTTCGTACCCGACGGGAGGTCTTTGCCATGGTACGCGAGCCCCTGCCCAATCTCGCAGATTTCGCCTAAGCCTTGATATTCAGAAAGTTCTGACCAGACTTCCTCAAGATCAGGAATTCGCATATCCCATTCGTTGTCTTCCACAAACCGAGCCTGCGGTACATGCTTTGGATTTGACGACTCGTAGTTTGATCGAAAGCGATCCATCTCCCATTCGCGGACGCGTTGAAAAAGCACTTTCGATCGCGAAACTTTTGCCTCTTCATTGCGTCGGCCAATTAGCACGGTGGATTCAACGTCGGCGAAGCTGAACACGTTATCGGCGAAAAGGGAAATTTCACGCAGCTCGAAATCTTCAAGCATCGACTTCCGCACGTCACGAGCGAAGCGACCGTGAAGCATTGACTGCGGCATCACAAACCCAAAAACGCTGCCCGGTTGCATGCTCGCCAAAGTCCGCCGCAACATCTCAACGGCTTTGTTGTTGACGGTCGGTGACGCCCCTTTCGCGGCATATTGCTGTAGCTCGGTCTCCGAAAAATTCTCAAAAGGAGGATTCGCTAGGACGATCGTGCTGGACTTCGCTTGAGCCTCGAGGTCATTTGTGAGGAACATGTCTTCCGCTTCCAAATCCCATCCATCGGGGTTTGGAAGGTCGGTCAGCGTCAACGCCAAGCGAGCCAGTTCCAACGCGAAAGAGTCTTTGTCGAGTCCATGAATCCGCTTGCGAAGATACTGACGTCGTCTGCCGGGCGTTGCTTTGTTTTCGGGAAGCAATTCCGTCAGCAATCGCATTGCCGAAACCAAGAATGCAGCGTGGCCGCATGCAGGCTCGAACACGCTGCGATTCTCTTCCGGGATTTCCTGAATCCAATCGGAAAGATGACCAACGATGTAGTCAACCAAGTACGACGGTGTGCTGTGCGTACCCAATTCGGCGCGAGTTGCTTTAGAGATCAATGTATTCTCATAGACATACGCCAACGCTTCCGTCGTCGTCATCGCAAGGTTGCTGAATCGAGCGATGTCCTGAGCAACGAGATCAAGCGCGTCATGCTTCGTCTTGGAGTTGATCGGTATCGCGGGTGTCCCGTAGTGACCGGCAAGCGCAGCAAACACGGCGTCGACATCCAGCAAATCGAGTTGCTCGAAATTGGGTACATCCTTGTCTCTCAGTATCTTTGCCGACACGAGCCAGAAGACCGACTTGAGCAGCCAGTGCCCTTGCTGTTCGGAGATTGCATCCCACCCGAGTCGCGACTTTGTTGTCGTCACGTTTCGTTCAATCAACCGTTCCAGTGACGCGCCAACTTCCTCCTCGATCAACGGCATCAATCCCGCATCAACGAAGCTCAACTGAAATTCGCTTCGGAACCTGCCCCAAGTTTTCGCACGATAGATCGCGTTGGGTGAGAAGTCGTCTTTTCGGTCCCTAAAAAAATCCTCGACTCGATCTTCGCTGATGGATTCTTTGAACTGCGCCTGACCGACTCCCTGAGTCCACCAGAGCAACGAATTGTCAGTGCAGACAAAAACCAGCGGAGCACCAGTCGCACGACATTGCTCGACTTCGCGTCTTGGATCGCCCTCTGACTCTAGCACAGCGATGCAAGAGCTGCGTGCATCAAACGGCAACTGAGCGAACCCGACCAACGGCTTCACCGTTTGGTCATCGCGGAATCGGTAATCGTGACGCAACCAATCCGGACGATAGCCACAAGCAACGAGCTGCGTTTTGACCTTGCTGAGTTTCATTGCGGACTACACTTGTAAAGTAAACGCCTAACGCAAGGCTAAGCACACTTGCTCACTATGCCATTCGATTTTAAGTCTGACTCCGAATACTTACTTAGTTGCAACTCCAAGAGATGCGCTGCTACCTGCATTGGACTGATCTTCCGATCTTCAGAGCTGAGTAGCCTTGCCAGATCGCCTAACAATTCTGCCGTTTCCTCGCTCATGGGGAGTTTTCCGTATTGATTCCAAGTTGGGTCGGATGGACGTCCTGGACGCGCACCTTCACTCGGTTTCAGGCGGCACTTCAACGATTTTGACAGCCGATGAAGACAAGTCGACTGCGAAGTGATTGAACTAGAGCGTTTGACACGTTTGGTCACGATATTTCCCTTGACTGAGCGAAACAGGTTTTGCCGCCTAGTTCTACAAAAAACGCTGTCACTTTCTACCCCAAAAGTCGACTCAGATAGCTGACCCATTTGACGTGTTGCACATCGGGTCGTTGAATTACCGAGCATTTTGAGCTGTTCTTGATTCCATCAACACTTAGTCCCGATTGAAGACGATATCGACTCGCTTATCAAAAAATAGTCGGTTGGGACCAGTCCCAAGAAGCCGGTGAAGTAATGCACCTCATGACGAACCGTCATTATACAGTTTTCACATCACTTCGCCGCTTGACTTGGTTTGACACGCCGGAGCGTGAAATCGGAAAGAACAAAAGATGGCTTGTTTTATCGTCCAATGGCCTGTCTTGTTGTCAAGCGTCAAGCAATACCACTCAATGTCCGCTCTAAACAAATTAAAATTAATCGCCATTGTAACGAGGTCTGATGGCAGCTAGACACGAGTACAGTCGCGAACTACTGTTCGGTATCTTTCGACCGCGGGTTCGAATCCACTACGAGCAAAATCAATTGGCCCGACGCAATTCTGACTCTAGATCTTGCTCCAGAATCCTCCGAAGCAGCAGTACATCTCCTTCAACCTTAAGCTTCGTTAGAATTCCAATTCGATGACGAGCTACAGCTTGAAAACTGACGCCAAATTCGGAAGCTATTTCAGCTATCGTTTTTCCTTCGAAAAGGAACAATAAAACTTGACGTTCTTTCGGGGTTAGGGTCCTCAATCGTTGGATCTCCACTGCTTTTCTCACTTCGAATTCGTAGGCTTTTTTACTGGCTTCGATGCAGTTCTTGACGCTTTGAACGAGCCTTTCTGGATGAACGGGTTTTTCAAAATACTCTGTGACCCCATTTCGAAACGCGTTCGTTACGGATGAAACATCGCCATGTGCAGTGATGATTACAGAAGGCAAGTTCCACCCTTGCTCTAGGGCCTTTTGATACATTTCTATTCCGTTCATGCCTGGTAAAACAAGCTCGGTAACAATGCAGCCCACACGACTTTCCAACTCTGAAGCTAAGAAATCCTCCGCTGTTTCAAAGCACTTTGACTGAATACCGTGCAAGCCAAGGAGGCACACCGTGGAATCACGAGAACCCTCGTCATCTTCAATCAAATAGACGGTCGTGGTAGGCAAGATTTAAAATTCCTAAGCATGTCGTAACACATTCGTCGTTCAAGTTACCGATTGTAGAGGATTCTCGATTGTGTTGTTGTCTACCGCAAAGATATAGGCGCTCGTTTTGTCTGGCCGAGCGACGCGTTTTTGAACGCCTTAGGATTAAGTTCCAGTCCACCATAATCCCTTCGCAATTTCCTGACCAGCTATTAGTAGTCTTGATTCCAGGCTTCAACAACTACTGTTGTTGCGACTTCTCCATTCGCAAGCGTCCGAGGGTCAAGATGGTCTCGCGGGCGTGCTTTGGCACCTTATCCCAGGATTCAACGAGTTGCAACAATTCTTTGTCAATCGATGCCTTGAATGGACAGTTGGTGTCACCTTCTTGCAGCGCCGGTGCAGCGAGACTACAATTAAAGTCAGTGCAAGGAGCACAGCCGTAAGTACTTACGTTAGAATTCGCGAGGGGTTCAACTCCCCGAGCGACCACTTCTTATTCTCTCACGGATCGAGTTTTTCTTACTTGGTCCCTTTTATGCCTCGCTCAGGCAAATCCCCCCTAAAAAGTCTTTTCATCTGTGTCGATTGAAACCATCACCAGTCTTAGCAATCCCCGGATCAAAGCCGCCAGTTCTTTGCGTGAAGCAAGAGAACGTCGCGACAGTGGATTGATGATTATTGATGGGGACGAGATCGCGCGACATGCTCATGCTGGCGGGATCGAGTGTACCGAATTGTTTATCGGGGACACCACCGATGAAATGCACCGCAGCTTGATTCTGGATTGGCAGCAGCTGGTACCCGAAATTCGAATCAACGTGGTGGCTCGACCAGCTATGGCCAAGCTCCAATATGGCGGCCGCGATGAAGCACTGATTGCGATCGCACGGCAGCCAAGCCCTGCCTTAGAGACTTTGGATGAACGTATCGTCGCTCGCGGAAGTGCCGGAGATTCCAAATGCTTTTTGGTCTTGGATCGAGTCGAGAAGCCTGGCAATCTAGGAGCGGTAATGCGGACCGCAGATGCAGCCGGCGTAAGTGCAGTTTTGCTAAGTGATCCGGTTAGCGAAACTTGGAATCCCAATGCGATACGAGCCAGTTTGGGAGCTCTGTTCCGAGTGCCGATCGCCATAGGTTCGGCCCGGCAAGTGCAGCGATGGCTCAGCGAGCGAGCCGTCACGATGTATGCTGCACGCGTGAATGGCGAGCACTCTCATACATCGATCGTTTATGATGCGTCTACCGCCATCATCGTAGGTAATGAAACCGATGGACTTGGGCGGGAATGGGAACCTAAAAGTCAAGATGAAGCTACCGGTGTACAGGCGATTCGAATACCGATGTTCGGAGCCATCGACTCGCTGAATGTCTCGGTGAGCACCTCGATCGTGCTCTACGAGTACTTGCGTCAGCAAGGACGCTTTAGGACTCCCGAATCAGGCTCTCTAGCCGATTGAGCTCTTCGTTGATCTCGATGGAGATTTGATTGGGGGTTTTCGCTTGTTTGGAAGGTCGATTGAATCGACTTTGAATCGGTTCGCTGTGGCGAAGTCGGTTGACCAAAATCTGGTCGAGCTGCCCTAAATAGTTGTCTTCTGCATTGCGTTGTTGCCAAGTCTTTATCACGGATGCACCTCAAAACGAAACATGGTTACCTCCATGTGTAGATCCAAGAGTTGGGCTTCATCCAATCGGCCAAAGAAAACCTATAACACGCAAGTTTGATCCGATCTAAATGTGTATCGAATCCGCTCGTTTTCAAATAAATCGTCGACGAGAAGTTGTCGCGATCGGCAAAATCGCGCCAGTCGTGCGCGTTAGAATGGTTGACCTGCACGGGGTTTTGGCTAAGCAATAGATTTTGGCAAGTAATAAGCCACTACGCTCGGTGCTATGCCTTCAGAAGTCCACGCACATAGTCTTTGAACTGAATCATTTCCGCTGGCGGACTGGGGCCAATGATCAAAGGGCCTTGGTTGGGACCGGGACGTAGACCGTGGCTGCCTTGAACCAGACTTGGGTCGAGAGGGATCACGTCCATTTTGTACCTCATTCCCAGTTTCTTCTGTATCAGACGACCAACAGCGCGAAGTTTAGAGGTCATGAAAAGCTCTACGGGGTCGTAACCAGGTTTCCGGTGAATGTCGACCGTACGAGCAAAATCGGGCGCGTTCCTATCATCAAGCCAGTAGTAGTAGTTGAACCAGGCGTTTTCTTTTGCAAGAACAATCCATTCACCACTGCGTGAATGATCAAGGCTTAGTTCCGCAGGTGCAACAACCTGGTCGACCCCATCTAGGCGTTCGACGAGTGCTTTCACCTCGCGCAAGACTGATGGGTCTTGCACATAAAGATGGGCGACTTGGTGATCGACGACCGCAAACGCCTTCGAGTCGCCAGGCAGCATAATCTCTCCGAACGGTCCATTTCGGACAGCCAGATAACCTGCTTCGCGCAAGGCGCGATTGATAGAGATGGATTGATTTACCGGGACAAGTCCATACTCTGATACGACGATGGGAATGGCATCGATGCTGTGAGCCGCCTCGATTACGATTGCGGCACAGCGGTCTACTTCAGCGACTCGATCCGGGCTGGGGTGCGATAGCCTTTGAAAGTCGTAGTCAAGGTGTGGCAGGTAGGTAAGCGTTAGGTGCGGCATGTTCTTTTTCATGACGAGTGCCGTAGACTTCGCGATCCACTCGGAGGCAGGTAGCCCAGCGTTGGGGCCCCAAAAAGAAAAGAAGGGAAAAGGCCCTAGCGACTGCGTGAGGCTGCATTCCGTCTTGTCGAGCACATCAAATACTTTGGAACCATCGCAACCGTAATACGGTTTTGGCGTAACGCTCCATCGGACGGGAGCATGCTGATTGAACCACCAAAAGAGCTTGGCCGTTTCGATGCCATGATAAAGCAAATCATCGCTTTGAATCAAAGAGTTCGCTTGCTGCCAAAACCGAACTTCGGCAGTATCCCGAAAATACCATCCGTTCCCAACGATGCCATGTTGGTTAGGAAGCTTGCCAGTCAGCATGGTGGCTTGCGAGGTGCATGTCACGGCTGGGTACGGAGCATGCCAAGGTTGAGCGTGGCCGAGTCTTTTTAGATTCGGCGCATGTTCTAGCAGGTCGGGCGTAAGGCCAACAACATTGATGATGCAGACGCGTGACACGATCGACTTAGGTCTTCGATTCGAGTTGATCTGGTCGTTTTGCGATCTTCGGTGCCGAGTCGTCGTAGTAATCTTTGCCTACAGCAGTTCCACCATAGTAACCGCCGTATTGATAGGTCGATCCGTAGCCGTATCCACCGTATCCAGACTTGCCATAACCGCGACCGTTTGCTCCGCCATAATTGTCGTAGCGATACCCGCCATAGCCGTAGGCGTTACCACCAACACCGATTCCGTTGACCACCACCCCAAGCATATTTGCATTAAGAGCGTGAAGCATTTGGGCGGCGCGAGAAGCAATTGGACGCAAATTTCTTCGAAGACGTATTGTCAGCAAGATTCCGTCGACGTGCCGAGCGACGTTGGCTGGATCGCTAACCGCAAGCATTGGAGGCGTATCAACAATCACGAAGTCATATCGTTCACGAAGAGTAGCGATCAGGTCGCCAAACACTTCGCTCGAAAGCAGTTCCGCCGGGTTAGATGGTCGTTTACCGCAGGTCAAAGCGGACAAATTGTTAACAGAAGTCACTTGGATCGATTCATCAAGATCGGCTTTACCGCCGATCACCTGAACGAATCCGATGTCTTCTCGCAGACCGAAGATTTTCGCCACACGAGGGCGACGGAAGTCGCAATCGACGATGCAGACATTTCTTCCCGACAACGCGATAGAAACAGCGATGTTGGCTGCTACCGTTGATTTTCCGTCCCCAGGGATTGGGCTGGTGACTTGGATCACTTTGACGCCACCTTGCTGGCAGCCAAAAAACAAACCTGTTCGGATTCCACGGAACGCTTCGCTAATCGGTGATCTCGCTTTATGAAGCGTGACCACGGAACTATCCACTTTGTCATCAATTCGGTCGACTCGAGAGATCGTCGCAAGTGGCAAGTGACCGATAATTGGCATACCAAGATCGGTTGCAATTTCTTCTGGGTTTCGGTAGGACCGGTCGGCCATTTCCAGCAAGTAGGCAAGACCAGCAAAGGCAATAAATCCAAGAGCCGCACCACCGCCGATGTACTTGGCCCAATAAGGACCATTGAAAGAGCCCATTTGCGGCAGGGCCAACCTAGTGACTGTTTTTTGGCCATACTCGGATCCGAGGGATAGCTTGCGAAGATTTTCGCTGATTTGTGTCGCAACCTCGCTGACCGCTTCTAGTTCCGCCACGCTAAGAGCGTACTTGTTGATTGCAGCTTGGTTTTCCTGCATTCGCCCACGCAAGGATTCGATTTCCTGCTTGCAGTCATTCTTCTCAAAAGAGATCGCCATCAAGGCTTCTTTCAAGGCGCCAACGGAAACGTTCAGGCGACTTTCCATGGTTGGCATATCGACTTGTTGGTTCGACGATTCGGACTCATATTCTTTAAGCCTTTCACGGCGTCGGGTAAGTTCTTCTTCCACTTTGCTGAGGCGGTTTTTGACGGCGATCACTTCGGGGTGAGATTCACCTTTGGATTGATCCAGCAGCAGGCTCAGTTGCGATCGAAGGGGGATCACGCGATCCTGTTCGAAAGCTTCGACCAGCGTCAGTTGGGCTCGGAAGTCGCTGCGTTGAGCATTCGTATTTACATCGTCACGGAAATCGAGATTTGTCGTGTAGGACGAAAGCAATTTCAAGAGTTGTTCGGGAGAACGTTGTGCGCTTCGGCCTTCTTCCACTTGCTTCAAGACGGCTTCAATGTTTCGAGACTGGGAGTCCAATGTTCTCAACTTTTCATTGAGGCCCAAGACCGTATCCACATCGGGATCGTGTGGCTTCCCTTCCTTCATAATCAAGTTTGGGTTTGTGCTAATTTTTACGATGTCTGCGCGTGCTTGAGTTCGATTTTTCTCGTATTCGTCACCAAATTTGGTCAGTGCTGCTAACGCTTCTTTCGTGTAATTCCTGATGTTGCCGGTAACGAAATCTTCGTATCCACTTACGACAGCTTGAAGAATGTCACCCGACAGTTCTGCGTCGTCGGTCGTTACGCCAATTTGAATGATGTTGCTGTTGACATCTTTGGAACCGAGTCTCAACTCAAGAAGCTTTGGGGATTGCAGCATTCGGACGATTTGCTCCGAAGACTTCCCGGCGAGTTTTCTATGTTGGGTTAATCGCCCAATTTCAACCGCTTTCGAAAGCACGGCAGGACTTTGGACCACTACCAATTCGTCGCTCCCAACGCCCCGGTTTTCGAGCGCTTGTTGGTTGAAAGTATTGGAGATTTGCACCTCCCTGGCAGGGGAGACCACTTGCACTAAAGCAAGTGCTTTATATTGTTGCGGAAGCTGGCCAAAGTACAAAAAGCCAGCCGTTGCGCCGACTAAAGACCCAAGAATGGGAAGCCATTTCCAGCGAATGAGGATTTTAATGAGGTCCGGATTCGTTGTACCCGCGCTCACTTGTGGAGGTGCGCCTGAGGTATCTTGATTAGGTCGAATCGCTTCCATCGTTCTTTTCTCTGCATTTCAATGTGACTTGTAACTTCCCTCTATCTTAAGCGATAAGGCGATTCAATCCAGGGAAACGTCAAGCTACATTCGGAATTTAACGGATTGAGACCTGCCGAATCCAAGTGTCTTGATTAATGCGACTTCTTCGGATGTTCCGGATGTCGGACCTGGAGCGAATATGCGGCCACCCACACATCCGTCGCGGTAAATCACGGAGTGCGGGGCAAAATGCATCACGCACTATGAATGGTTCAAAACTGAAGAACGCGAGCTACTAAGGCTTTTACCTCTTCATCGAGCGGGTCGAGCCTTCTCGCTTGGTCGCAATAAGTTCTTGCCTGCTGTAGTTCGCCGGATTCTATCAATCGATTGGAAAGACGGCAAATTAGCTTAACGTTGGTTGGCTCATACCGAATTGCATTCTTCAAGTGTTCGATTTCACCCAGGGAATCTTCGATGGCGAGTGACGCGTCAGCCAACCAGATTTCTCGGCGAGATTCTGTCATTGGGGAGGCAGAAATCAATTTTCGGGCACGCTCCCAGAGTGCAAAATAGGTTTTGGGGAATTGATCCTTCTTGAATACTTGAATGGCTAGAGTCTGCATAACTTCCGACCGTTGAGGGAAGATATCAATAGAAACGAAGTCATCATCGGCTTCATTGGCGATGAGCTTTGCGACGCTAATGGAGGATGCAATACTGGATTTCATCGCTTGAAATCGAATTGCCTCCAAATCCTTCGGTCCCAGGAAATTGCGAAACAGAATGGAAGCGCTAAGCAACTTTTGCGCATTATGCATGGACAGTTGGTTATGCTGTTGGACCAACCGAACCATCGCAGCCGGGGTGCAATTCAAATTGGTGCTGCATCTTCCCGACAAGAATCGCCAGTCTAAAGGAGATTTTAATTGACCTAACGCATACCATTTGGATGCGTTTGCAAGCTTGGAGAGCGCCGCTTGTCCACCGACAGCTTCGATGACACGCTCTCGATCTTTCGAATTCAACTCCTGCTCAAGAATGACATTCAATAGAACAGGGGACGAGTTGATCCATGCTTGGTTTGCTTCCGTTTGCTGAGCTGCACCGGATACTTGACGGATACGATAATCCGAGACGTAGGCATCCGCGAAAAGCCGCATGGCTGTGGAGTTCTCTTCGAGTTCATGTTGGTTTTTGCTCCATAATTTTGCGAGTTCCAGGACTTGTTCTCTCGATCGATCAGACAATGGTTTCTTTTCTTCTTGCTTGGCCCACTTCTCCATGATGTCGGAAGTGGCCAACGATTGAACCGAAGTATTCCCAAGATAGAATCCGAAAACTAGGCAAATCGACAATCCTAGACCAAACACTCGAGATCTTTGGGCCGTTGCATCCTTAGGCAAATTGGATTCATGATTGGTTGGGGGCTGCTTTTGCTTTCGCGAAGATGCAGGGGCGTTTCCAAGTCGATGATACAGCCCCATCACTGAACCCAAAAGAACGCATGCTGGCACCCAAAGCGATGGGACGATCATGGCGAAATCAACAAAGGAATGCAAAGCTTGGCTAAACAAAAGATAACCTGCGGCAAGTTTTGCAGGGAACACAATTCTCCAATCTTCCGTGGGTAGCTTTCTCTGAATGGTGATAAACACCGCAACAAGAGATGCAATCAGCACGAACAGTCCAAGCAGCCCGAGCTCAACGGCGCACTGAGCGTATAAACTTTCCGCATGGTAATACCAATTTGGCGATGAGGGCTTTTGGAAAGGCAAGTATGCAAAGTGAAATGTGCCGAGCCCACTTCCCAACCAACCGTAAAACTTAGTGGCTTGCCATGCCACCACCCATATATAAGCTCGGCCCGTACGAAGTTCTTCTTCCAAATCGATCTCGGAGACACTCTCAAGTCGGGTGTAAGCTTGATCATCAAGCTGAAAACCAAGCAAACATGCCAGAGACACAAGCGTCAATGCAAATGAAGTTGCGACAGCCCCGCGACTCTGGTTTTTCGCATTAGCAAGCAGCACCGACGCGATCATCGCAGCGAAGGCGCTGAGCGCAGCGCCGCGACACAAACTGATCACCAGCGATGCCACGATGGTAATCAAGCAAAGCATGGATGCGATTTGTGGGGTGTTCAGATCGGACAAAAGATCTTCGATCAAACCACGGATCTTGAGAAACGGGTTTGCATCTGGAAACTTGTATCGTACATCATTGGATTTGCGTTTCGTATTCAGCAAGGTCCAGCCCAAAAGGCCTAACGCTCCAGCGATACATACATTCAGAAATCCTCCGGCCGAGTTCTTGGATACGAACGTGGCGTAAGAGCCTCCGGAAGTCAGCCCAAGAAAATTCTCCGTTTGGTAGGAAATCGCGCATTGAATACCAAAACATGCAATCAGCACTCCCCCCAATGTCATGACGCCAAACAAACATAACTGATGCAGGGGCTCGGAAAAGACCATCGTCCCTACCCAGATCAGAAAGCCACAAAGAAACATGGCTGCCATGGCCGCTTTGGTATGCATGGGCTCAATGCTCCACGCGAGAAAACGTTTATCTTGGGGTATATCCTTCAAATCGCAAAGCACTTTGGATCCAGATTCCGCCGTGATGTTTTCGCTGGCTCGCGTTAAGAGAAACGGCTCCAGTGCAGACGGAGCTTCAGCGACACCTAGGGCCCAACGCTGAACAGCGACCGACGGTGGTGAGAGCAACGACGGTTCCCAACTAAAAACGCCTTGCGATTGAACCCAAGCTAGGCCTCCCAAACCGAAGAATACCCAGCTCAACCAAGGAATTCTTGAATTGCCTTTTCTCTTAACAAGACAAATAACGCAGTGAACACCCACCAAGATGGCCAAAGGAATGGCAGCCATGAAAAGGTACTGCTGGCCTGACCAAGTAGCGCATCCAAAATACCACGGTAAGGCCAGGATCATCGCCAGCACAAAACCTCGAATCGTCCAAGCAGAGATGGCTTCGAGCGGTATGGGAGCGTAGGCTTTGCGTTCACGTTTGGAACGCGAACTTCGTTTCGATTTTGCGAAACCAGGATTGTACATAGACGAAGTTAAAAAAGTTAAGTAACAAGGCTTGCTCAGGGCCGCGAGTGCCCCCGTGGCAAAGCCTGTTCTAGTGAATCAGTCAACGACCTGATCGATTGTACCGTGAAAGCCTGAGGAACCGAACTCTTTCCGATGCAAAGGTTCACGCAGTCGTATGATCTTTTACGATGCTAGCGTTCCAGCCCCCAAAGTCGATACAGGCGATTTATGCGGAGTCATAAGGAAACGCGTCATAATCGTTAAATTCGCCCCCCCGTGCGTGACGATACCCAACAACGGGAGTCGATGTCTGAACGCCAATGCCTCAGATTTACTGGGCGCATCGATCAACTCTCACACTAAACGAATACTTTGGGGGGATCGTTATGTCCGTGCGACGCATTAATACATCAGATTTGCGCCGAAATCAACGTTGGAGTCATGCCGTACGCAAACGCCTGGCCATATTGCTAGTGTTGGGAGCCGGTTTCGTGCCTTTTGCAGGTTGCTCTGCGTGGACAGGAATGAGCAATTCCTGGAAATACAATGGTGCCTGGAACGAGACGATGATGAAGCATCGTAACAAGTACAGTGCCAACAAAGCTTGGCATAGCCGAAAGCATCACTTCTGCAATGAAAAGTATCCTCGCGAATTCGCACGCGGGTTCAAGGACGGGTACATGGATGTTGCTGACGGCGGAACTGGATGCACACCAGCTTTCCCGCCACGTGACCTATGGGGCTGGAAGTACCAATCTTGTGAAGGCCAGGCTCGCGTTGCCGCTTGGTTTGCGGGCTACCCTCACGGTGCTCGCGCCGCTGAAGAAGACGGTATCGGAAACTGGAACCAGATTCAAACTTCATCTTCGATTCAACAGCAATACGCTCAACGAGGCATGCTTGCTCCGAATGCTGCCGGTATGTATCCCATTCCACAAGCAGCTGTTCCAAACGGGATGCCTCAGCCGGAATTCGCTGGTCCGCATGGATTTCCAATTGATCATACGACCGAAGAGATTGATGAATCGTCCATGCCTACTGAAGGCGAAACAATTGGCATTACGAACATGCCATCGATCATCAAGCAATAAATCGGATTGATGAATCCAAAAAGACAGAGTCAAAAGCCATGATGCGCGCAAGTGCGTCAGCAGATCATTCGAACCGCACAATCTTTGAATCAACGCCCATGGCGTACGAGGTAAACAAAATGTCTATGGAATGGAATCCAATGACGTTCATCAAAACCCAAAAGGGACCCAGAATGATGCTCCAGCGGCTAATGAAATCGCTTTCCGTTACTGGACTGGTAGCGGCCGGCATCATGAATGTTGGGTGCGTCAATCTCACTCAGCCTTTGTCAGGCATCCCTGCTCGACGGCTTCCGCCGCAGTTCCTCGCGCAGACCAAGAACAACTTGGTTCCGCTCGAGCCATCGCGGTTGGGTCAGGAACCACCTAGGCAGTATTTGATCGACAAGGGGGACATCCTCGGTATCTACATCGAAGGGGTGTTGCCCTATACCGATTCGGAGAAGCCACCCGAGCCACCGCCGGTGAACTTCCCGAAAGAAGACAGCACACTTGATCCATCGATCGGTTTTCCAATCGTAGTTCAAGAAAGTGGAACCATTTCGCTGCCATCGATTGCTCCCTTAAAAGTACAAGGAATGACGGTCGAGCAAGTGACCGACGTGATTCGAAAAGCCTACTTGGATGAAAGGATCTTCACGGATCCATCCAAACTTAGGCCAATCGTTACGATGCTGAAGGAACGAACTTACAACATCGTGGTGGTACGCCAAGACGTTTCGGTACAAGGCAACCAACAGCAACAAAATCAATTGCAAGTTCGCGGAGCTTACAACCGCGGAGCTGACCAAAGTGCTTCAGGACGCGTTGTCAAATTGCCTGCGTACCAGAACGACGTTCTACACGCTCTGATGGCGTCAGGTGGACTACCAGGTATCAACGCCAAGAATGAACTGAAGATTCTTCGTGCGTCGAAGGCAGACCAACGGAAGCGTGATGAATTCATAACGCAATTCTATCAACAGTATTACAACAACCCTGATCCTTGCAGCTGCCCACCACCGATTCCAGATGATCCAAGCATGTTAAAGATACCAATGCGATTACCGCCTGGAGTGATCCCATCCTTTAGAACGGAAGACATCTTGCTGGAAGAAGGAGACGTTGTCTACATCGAATCGCGTGAAGCCGAAGTGTTCTACACAGGCGGATTGCTACCCGGAGGCGAGTGGCTTATTCCTCGAGACTATGACCTGGATGTACTAGGTGCGATGGGTCTATCCGGAGGTGGAGTTTCCGCGACGCAGAATCGCGGCGGCGGAATCGGAGTTCAGTCGCTGGGAGGTGTTCCACCTGGAATCCTGTACATCCTCCGAAAGACACCTTGCAACGGTCAAGTAACCATCGAAGTGGACCTCGCCAAAGCAGCCCAAGATCCTCGAGAGCGTCCACTGGTCATGCCGGGCGATACACTGATCCTTCGGCACAAGGCTGAAGAAGAACTCCTGAACTTCGGATTAGGCGCCTTCTTCACCTTCGGAGTTCAAGCCTTGCTACAGCAGCGATAACTCTGAGCGATCAGGTAGGATCTTCCTCGGTGAGCCGCGGGCGCTAGCCGCGTTGCGGATTCTCAGTAAAACTCAAAAGCCGCTCCAGATTGGGGCGGCTTTTTTTGTTTTGGCGACCCTTGCTGGAAGCTGCTATACTTGATTGTCTGGCTATTCCTTTCCCACCTAAATCTGCCTGCTATCCTTATGAACCGATTGTCGAGTATTTCGTTCGGGATCAACGCCTGTTTATTAGCGTTTCTCGTTATTCTTCCAGTATCCCCTATCGCCTATTCAACCGAACCAAACCCAGCATCGATTCGCTCCGTTGATTTCAAAACCGAAATCCGACCCATTCTCTCCAATCGTTGTTTTGCTTGCCACGGGCCAGATGAAGGGCATGTGGAATCGGGACTTCGACTAGACCAGTTCGAATCAGCCACCTCCCCCGCAGACTCGGGAAAGATCGCTGTTGTTCCGAACAAGGTGTCGGAGTCGGAAATGGTTCGACGCATCCTGTCTCAAGACGAAGAGGAGCGAATGCCCCCGCCGCATTTCGGAGCTCGACTGACCGAGCGCGAAACTGCTCTATTGCAAGCGTGGGTTGAGAATGGGGCAACGTATTCGAAACATTGGTCGTTTGATGAGATACGTGCTCCTGATCTCAAGGAACTTCGAGCCCCAGGCTCGTTCGCGCATTGGCAACATTCCCCCATCGACCTTTTGATTCTCAAGAAGCTAAAAGAAAAAGGCTGGCAACCCTCGTCGCAAGCTCGACCGGAAACCTTGTTGCGCCGGCTGTCGCTAGACCTGACTGGGCTACCACCAAGTCTGGAAGACCAACAAGCGTTTGCCAGCAACTTCAGTGATCAGATGTATGAGCAACGTGTCGATGAACTGTTAGCATCACCCGCCTTTGGCGAACATTGGGGCCGCAAGTGGTTGGACTTGGCTCGGTATGCCGATTCGGCTGGATACGCGGACGACCCCGCTCGAACCATTTGGGCTTACCGCGATTGGGTAGTTCGCGCCATTAATGAAGGGATGCCCTTCGATCAATTCACCATCGAACAGCTTGCGGCTGATCTTCTTCCGAACCCAACGGAAGATCAACTGGTTGCCACCGCCTTTCATCGCAACACCCTGACTAATAACGAAGGAGGCACCAACGACGAAGAATTTCGCAATGTTGCCGTGGTGGACCGAGTGAACACGACGATGGCTGTCTGGATGGGAGTGACCATGGCCTGTGCGCAATGCCATAGCCATAAATTCGACCCGATCTCCCAGAAAGAATACTTTCAAGTCTTCGCCATCTTGAATCAGACTCAAGATGCAGACCGTACCGATGAAAGCCCCACGCTTCCCTGGTTCACACCTGAACAACGTCGCACCCTAAGCGATACCCGAACCCAACTTGAATTGCTCGACAAACAAATCAATGCGCCAGATCCGTCGCTTCAATCGGAGCAAGACCTGTGGTCCGCATCGCTCAAGCCAGCTATCGAATGGACAAGCTCCAAGCCCGACCACGCTTCCGCCAAGTCAGGCACCGCGGTTTCGATCGAGGAAACGGGTGCTATCCAAGTGGTTTCCTCAACCCCCACGGATGCCTTCACGCTCGATTTGCCCCTCGCCAGTTTCGACGATGTGTCACGCATTTCTGGACTGCAAATCAAGACGATACCCGACTCATCCCTGCCCGGCGGTGGCGCTGCTATCGGAAATGGCAACTTTGTTTTGACCGATGTATCAGCGTCGTTGGTCGATAACAGTCCAGGCGTCCAAGGGCGATTCGTACGTATCGATCTTCCAGGCAAGGACAAAATCCTGTCGCTGGCGGAGGTACGAGTCCTCGCAGAGGGAATGAACGTTGCTGTAGCTGGAACGGCAAGCCAAAGCAGCGATGATTTTGATGGACCAGCAGGACTTGCAATCGATGGGAAAACAACGGGCGTTTTTTCCGAAAAATCAACGACCCATTCTAAGATTAGCGACTCCCCATGGTGGGAACTGGATCTTGGAAAGGTAACTCAAGTCGAATCGATCGAGGTTTGGAACAGAACCGATGCGGGGGTCTTGGATCGGCTGGCTGGCGCGAAAGTTCAATTGCTGGCCGAAGATCGTAAGGTGATATGGGAAACAACGATTGGTCAACCGCTGGCGAGTCAGACCTACGACTTGAAACGCACTATTACCCTTCCATGGCTCGTTGCAACTTCGGACTACGCCCAAGATGGTTTTCCGCCATCGCATGCCATCGATGGAAATGCCAAGACGGGTTGGGCTGTAGGCGGCGCGATCCCATTACCTCATCAGTTGAACTTAGCGGTGAACGCTGCACAGTTTCAGAAACGAATCGCGAATTCAGATGCCAAGGCGCAGTCCATGAAGCTGCGGGTCATCCTCAAATTCGAATCGGATTTTCCGAACTCGGTATTGGCACGCTTCTCGATCAACCTAACTCAAGACCAGCGCACTGAGTCGATGCTGAGCCTTCCGAACGATATCTTGGCTTTGACGCAACGCGATCCCGCTTCGCTCACCGAAGAAGAACGTCGCACTTTGCATCTCTACTACGCATCCAATATCGCACCCAGCCGAAAGGCTCTTCGTGAACAACGAACAAGTTTGAAAGGTGTCTTGGCCAACACGAAGCCAACGACCACGGTGCCTATCCTGAGAGAATTGCCGACGGATCGACGACGAGTGACTCATTTGCAACTTCGAGGAAACTACAAGGTTCTCGGGGATGAAGTGAAAGCGAATCTGCCAACTGCTTTTCACCCTCGTCGCCCCAACGGGACCAATTCCCAATCGGGGGCCACTTCCACCTCAGAAGCTGGCCAATCGCCCGTGGATCGATTGCAGTTTGCACAATGGCTGATGCAACCGGACAACCCACTAACAGCCCGAGTGGTTGCCAATCGTTTTTGGGAGACCTTTTTCGGGGTCGGAATCGTCCGTACGAGCGAAGAGTTCGGGTCGCAAGGTGATTTGCCTACGAACCCGGAACTTTTGGATTTCTTGGCAACGGATCTTCAGCGTGATGGTTGGGATACCAAAAAATTCATCCGCAAGCTTGTGATGTCCGCAGCCTACCGTCAACAATCGTCTGTTTCTCCGACACGCTATGAAGAAGATCCCGACAATGTCTATCTTTCTAGGGGACCACGATTTCGAGTCACCGCTGAACAGGTCCGCGATATGGCTTTAGAGTCGGCTGGCCTTCTTTCACATACCCTTTTTGGTCCGCCAACGCAGCCACCTCAGCCATCCCTGGGCTTGTCGGCAGCCTTCGGTAGCAGAACCGATTGGGAAACCAGCAAAGGTGCAGATCGTTATCGCCGCGGTTTGTATACATTGTGGCGTCGATCCAATCCCTATCCTTCGATGGCCACTTTCGATGCACCCAATCGGGAGGTTTGCGTGCTAAAGCGGGATCGCACCAACACGCCCTTGCAAGCGCTGGTGACCATGAACGATCCAGCGTTTGTGGAAGCTGCTCAAGGACTTGCTCGCCGCGTTGTTCTCTATGAACTTCCAACAGCAACATTGGAACAGCGTATTGAACGAGCGTTCCAGCATGCTTTATCTCGCAAGCCAAGCGTTCGCGAATCGCATGCTGTCGCGAAGCTCTACCATGAAACCGTCGAAGACCTTGCTTCCCAAGAAGATCGCGCCCTAAAACTTGCGACGGACCCAATAGGCCCATTGCCGGACGGAGCCGATAAATTTGAGCTTGCAGCTTGGACAACCCTTTGCAATGTCATTTTGAATTTAGATGAATTCCTAATGACGCCTTAGTCAACGAATCAACAAATCAACGAGCCATACGACCATGGACCCTATTTTTCAGCAGCATTTGTCACTCAAGACGCGACGCTATTTCCTCGGCCAAGCCTCCACGGGATTGGGTGCGCTTGCTCTTTCTAGTTTGATTGGAAACAAGCCAACGACGGCTTCGGATTCGCTGGCCGCTCGCATACCCCATTTCGCTCCCAAGGCAAAGCGTGTCATCTATTTGCACATGACAGGCTCGCCCCCCAATTTGGATATGTTCGACTACAAGCCGAAGCTGATTGAGCTCAACGGCCAAGACGCTCCGGATTCGGTCCTTCAAGGACGGGAGTTTGCCTTCACGACAGGAGTTCCCAAGCTTTTAGGCACATCCCATAAGTTTATCCCCTCGGGCAAGTCAGGCATGATGCTTTCTGATTGTTTGCCGCATCTGCAAACGGTTGCCGATGAACTGTGTCTGGTGCACAGCATGCACACCGACCAATTCAATCATGCTCCGGCTGAACTTTTGGTTTATACCGGTTCGCCTCGCAGCGGTCGCCCTTCGTTTGGGTCTTGGGTAACCTACGGACTTGGAAGCGAAAACGAAAACTTGCCTTCGTTCGTGGTTTTGATCAGCAGCGGCGTTCAGCCGAATGGTGGTAAGAACTCGTTCGGTAGCGGATTCCTGCCCAGTGTTTATCAAGGGGTCCAATGCCGATCGCAAGGGGACCCTGTTTTGTTCGCGTCCGATCCACCTGGAATGGATCGCAAGCTAAGACGCAAGTCTTTAGATACCCTAAGCGAACTCAATGCCATTCAAGCCCAAGAGCTGGGGCATCCTGAAACTCAAACTCGTATCTCGCAATACGAATTGGCGTTCCGAATGCAAACGAGTGTGCCAGAGGTGATGGACATCTCAAAGGAAACACAAGAAACGCTTGATCAGTACGGGGCCAAAGTGGGTGCGGCCAGCTTGGCAAATAATTGCCTATTGGCTCGTCGACTGGTGGAATCCGGCGTACGGTACGTTCAACTCTTTGATTGGGGCTGGGACTTCCACGGTACAGGCCCTGCAGAGGACATACGGGATGGATTGACCACCAAGTGTGCGACCATGGATCGACCTGTAACCGCATTGATCCAAGACCTGAAACAACGAGGCTTGCTGGACGAGACCTTGATTATCTGGGGCGGGGAGTTTGGGCGTACACCGTTTCGCGAAGGTCGAACTGCGGTGGGGGCTCAGTTAGGACGCGATCACTACCCAGATTGCTTCTCCATGTTCATGGCGGGGGGCGGAGTGAAGGGTGGTTATGAATACGGGATGACCGATGAGTTGGGTTTTTCGATTGTCGACAAGCCAGTCCACGTCCACGACCTGCAGGCAACCTGGTTGCACTTGCTAGGCTTCGACCATACCAAACTGACCTACCGATTCCAGGGACGTGACTACCGATTAACCGACGTGCATGGCAATGTCGTTCGAGATCTTTTAGCGTAGATCTCGAGAAATTGATTTTTTCGGTCGGTAAAGTCAAGGATTTCGAGTCTGCGGCGAATACATTGTCTTAGGCTCAAACCATCCTGTTTTTGGCTCGAACAACACTGTGTCGATGTCTTCACGGAAGCGGCCACAGATCATCCCACGTATTTCGGAAGCCATAAAGGTCCACCCGATCTTGCTCGACAAATCCCCCAACAATTCGGACCACATCCTAGAGTTTCAAGGCGTCAGCAAACGCTACGGGCAGCATTTGGCTCTTGCGGATGTGAGCGTTGCGATTCGTCCAGGAGTGACAGGTTTATTAGGGCCTAACGGTTCTGGCAAAAGTACTCTGATCAAGGCCATTCTTGGGCTGGTGAAAATCGATACTGGCTCGGGGCACGTGCTCGGATATCCCTGGCCTTTGCAGACTCGAACGATTCGCGACAAAGTTGGCTATTTGCCCGAAGACGATTGCTACATCTTGGGGCTGCAGGGCATTGAATCGGTTCAAATGATGGCAAGGCTTTCTGGGATTGAGAAAACCGAAGCCCTTCGGCGAGCTCACGAAGTTCTTGATTTTTGCGATGTCGGGCAAGAGCGTTATCGCAATGTAGAGACCTATTCGACCGGCATGCGACAGAAGCTAAAGTTCGCGCAAGCCATCGTGCATGATCCACCCATGATCATTCTAGATGAGCCAACCACCGGGCTCGATCCGGCGCAACGAGAAGAATTTCTTGATCGTATTGCAGCCCTTTCCAATATTCATGGCAAGTCTGTGATTCTGTCGACTCATATCCTGCATGATGTTCAGCAAGTGTGCGATTCCGTAGTCATTCTGGCCAATGGAAGGGTTCGACTTGCCGATTCGCTGTCCAATCTTCAGCGTCCTGCGCGAGCTGGGCTACATCTGCAAGTGATTGACCACGCGGACCGATTATCCCGGGAACTCAATCTGCTGGGATTTCAATCGCAGCCGATCAACGCTCAACTGCTTCAAGTGTGGGAATTGTCAGACCGTTCTCGATCTGAGATTTGGAGAGCCAGCAGCCAATGTGGCGTTTTGATCCAACGAATGGAAGAATCCAAAACATCGCTGGAACAGACATTCTTAGAAATCGTGAGCGGACCCCAGAATGCCAATTCTTGATCTTGGATATCGCCCTTGGAAAGGGCCTTTGCAACCCGCTTGGACTCGATGGCTGGTGGTTGCTTCGACCGGAATCTCGCTCGTGTGGCGCGGCACTTGGTTGAAACGAGTCCTGATTCTTGCGGTTGTCCCTGTCTTGGCAGCATTGACCGGCTTTGTGATCTTCGAACAAAGCGTGAATCAGCCTGAACAACGCCGAGACTTCTTGCGAGCCATGTTGGAACAACGAGAGGGAAGAAGGCGGCTCAACAATCAGCCAACATTCTCGGATCGATTCAACATCGACGTGGACGAGGTTTTGAAGTCGCCCGAGAAAACACGGCATGTCGCGTGGTCGTTCATGCTGTTTGCTTTTTTTCGGTACCCGCAAACGTTTGGCATGATTGTGATTCTTGGCTTGGTCTCGCCGCGTCTGATCAGCTACGATCTGCGTTCGCGGGGCTATCTTCTTTATCTTTCTAGACCTTTAACTCCTTGGGAGTATGTTTGGGGCAAGGCCTGCGTGTTATTTTTTCTGCTGGCCATGATCACGACGGTACCCGCTCTCATTGTGTACTCCGCTGGCATCTTGCTGTCTTCGAGCCCCGAGGCCATTCTGCAAACATGGGATCTGCCCCTTCGTATTCTTGTCGCCTCTTTAACATTGATGCTTCCGACAACCGCCGTAGCCCTTGCATTTTCATCGATGACTCAGGAAAGTCGCTTTGCGGGTTTTGCTTGGTTTGCCTCCTGGATTATGACCACCATCACCTATGGTGTGCTTACCAGCTTGACCATGATTCGAGATCAATCTGATCCATCAAGCTTATTGAGGGAACGTTGGATGCTGGTGTCGCCCTACCAAACCCTGGGCCATCTCCAAGAAACGGTCTTCGGCCTGACGCCCGACTCGAATTATCAGATCATGCCTTGGATTGTGGTCGGGCTGGTCACGTTGGTCGGATTTGGTATCGCATATTGGCGCGTTGCGCGAACTCTTAAGGCCTAGAAGCGAGAAGATACATGATCGATAAGTCTCGACTGACCGAACCTAATAAACCCAGTGATACCGATCTGATTCGTCTAACTCATGTGACACGAACGTACGGTCGCGTGATTGGTGTAAATGATTTGGATGTTGCTTTACCGCAAGGCGCTTACGCCTTGGTTGGCCCCAACGGGGCTGGAAAATCAACGCTCATCGGTCTCATTACGGGTGCTTTGAGGCCGACTCTAGGCAGCGTCCAAGTCTTTGGGCAAGATCCTGTGGGGAACACATCCGTGCTTTCACGAATAGGATTATGCCCGGCGAGCGACATCCTTTTGCCGGGTGTTTCTGCGGTGCAGTGGATTCGGCAGTTGCTTTCCTTAAGTGGATGGCCCCCAAAAGCAGCCGCTTCGCGAACGCTTGAAGTCCTTGAAGCGGTGGGCCTCGTGGACGCAATCCATCGGCCCATCAATACCTACTCGTTGGGAATGCGACAACGGTGCAAGCTTGCCCAGGCCATCGCTCATGACCCTCAGTTGCTAATCCTAGACGAACCGTTTAATGGGCTCGATCCTGTAGGTCGACATGAAATGACGACCATGCTGGTCGACTGGGCCAAGAGCGGCAAGAGTCTGTTGCTTGCCAGTCACGTTCTGCACGAAGTGGAGCAGATAACCGACGCCTTCTTGTTAATCTACGGAGGTCGATTGTTGGCCTCGGGCACTGCTGGTGAACTGCGAAGTATGCTGGCAGACTTACCGCAAGATCTTGCGATCACATGCTCTGATATCGACCTGCTTGCAAGCCGACTTGCAACGGCACCCTGGCTAAAATCGATGCAGTTGGATCGCGAAAAGCATCGTCTTCGCGTTTCAGTAGGACAGCCTCTTGAGTTGTACCAAGCTCTCGCGACGATGTCGGTCGAAGAGGGAATTGAAATTACCGAACTAGCGGGTACCGATGGGGATTTGAGCTCGCTGTTTCAATTGTTGGTTTCTCGACATCGCGGCTCACGCACCATTCGACGAACCTAGCTCTTCGACCATGGATAAAACCAAAAACCGTTACGTTCTACGTTATGCCAAATTGTGCCAAGTAAAGAATGCTGATCTATGAGCTCTGTGATTCATAAAGCCTCTCCAAAAGTACCCTTAAACTGGAGATGGGGAATTCTTGGCGTGGTCAAGCTAGAAATCCAACGTTCCTTGACAACCGCAAGGATCTTGGCTTGGTTGGCAATGGCGATGTTCCCGGTCATGATCGTTTCGGTAACCGCTTGGCAAATGAGTGATTTTCAAACAAATCTCCCAGAGGACGACGCCACATTTGCATTTTCGATGATGCTGTACGTGTTGCTTCCCCAAGTTGTTACACCTCTCGGTCTGCTGCTTTGGGCCACACCAGTGGTAAGCTCGGAGTTGGAGGGGCAGACCTGGATCTACGCAGTCACGAGAGCCAATGGAAGACGTGCCGTCTTACTAGGCAAATACATCGTTGCGATTCTTTGGTCGAGTTCGACCGCGATTGCTTCCGCCACCGTCGCGGTTCCGATCACTGGTATGCCGAACGCCTTACAAGCTTGGTTGGTTATCTGCTTCCTTGTCGTCCTGAGTGCATTTGCGTATGCGGCTTTGTTCGTTCTGATAGGAACCTTGTTTCAACGCCGAGCCATGATTACCGCGTTCGTCTACATGATCGGGGTGGAAGCGTTTATGTCCCTGATTCCCGCAACGATTAACCAATTGACCGTTAGTTTTCGCTTGCGATCGATTCTCGTTCACGCCATGGATTTAAATGTAAGCTTGGCAAACCAAAGGCAGCAATGGTTCATCGACGAGACCCCGGTTTGGCAGAGCGTGGGCTATCTCGGATTGTATACTCTGATCTTACTGGGGATCTCGCTGTGGCGAGTGCAAGCAAGTCAATACTCTTGGCAATCCGAGCTTTGATGCAGCACATGTGGTACTCGTCCTCGACCATCATGATTCGAGTGCGAGTACGAGTACCATTTCATTGAGTACGAGTACGACAGATAGCCGAACGGCGATACTTCGTTACTAGCGACTTCGACGCTACTTATCGCGGCTAGTGCCCGCGGCTTAGTAGGCTGGAGCAGCCTTTGGGTCCAATTGGCCTGACATTACTAAGTACCCGCAAGCGAATAGCAGCATGGCTAACGGTTGTGCGAAGACAATACCGATACACAGTGCAAGGAACCCAATAAGAACAATCCCCATGGACAACAGTCCCATTAAAAACGTCGTCAGCTCGTTGCCCTTCGTAATCACGCGAGCCAACGAAAACGCTTCCATGACCGGGGTCTTTCGATCAACCACCAAGGAGTAAGCTGGCCAATAAAAGAGAATCACAATAATCCCTGGGATGATCAAAAGAATCAGTCCGGCCATCACCGCTAGGCCAAGCAGAATCGACACGCCGATGGTTGGCAAAAGTCTTTCACCACCACCAAACAGCATTCCCAAAGAAGCTTGCCGTCCACGCAACAACGCCAGCAACAATTGAAGGTGACCAATCCCAATGAAGACTTGAACGACATTAGAGGTGAGTGAAAAAACCAGAGAGAAAATGGCTGATACGGGGGTTGCAGGGGCTTCAAATCCACCTTTCAGCATTGCTTCGACAATAGCGCTAACGAATGCGAAAGCAAATGAAACTCCGAATACTATCAAGGTAGCACAAACAAGGGTGCCTAGATTTTCTTTCCAGACTTTGATCGAGTAGCTCAGGATGTCATTGATATCTGCCTTGACATTACGAATCTCTAGATTGCCACCCACAGCGCTGGAGGTGTAGGAAGGACCGGAAAAGGAAGGGGGTGCATACGGATTTTCGCTCGACATAAACTTCTCCACAGCTCGGATATCAAATAACTTCAAAGAAAAAACCAAGGCGTTGCACCGTTGTACGAGAACGGGCGAGCGATTACAAGAATACTAACAACAAAATCAGATGTTGTTTTCTATTCATCGGAACATGTTCCCTGGACTCGAGGCTGCTTTACCAGGTCGATTCTTCCTATTGGCACTTGAGAATTGAGGCCGTATGCGAGACGATGAAGCGATCACCGTTTCCGTATTCAGCCCCGCTGATTCCTTCGTTTACTAGTTTAGATACCGCAACATTATGAAAAAATCGCTTAATCGATCGTGGCTAACTCTTTTGACCTTGGTTGCTTTCGCCCCGCTGGGATGCGAGTCGAAACCGGCTTCTACGCCTGCCAATTCGTCCACTTCATCGCAAGCAGCCCCCACCAAATTCACACTCGCTTGGAGCGAATACCCATCCTGGAGCATTTTCGGGGTGGCCAGCGACGTCGGTTTGATTGACGGCGAAGCAGGCAAAATGGGTTCGATCGAAAAGAAACACAACGTCGATATCGAACTCAAGCTGGTCAGCTACGACAGCTGCATCACGCTTTATGGAACTTCCCAGGCGGATGCTGTCTGCATCACGAATATCGACATCTTGGGGCCAGCTGCTTCACGGAAGAGCGTTGCGATTTTGCCAACCTCCACATCCAATGGTGCGGACGCATGCATCGTAGCGGGAATCGATTCCGTCGATGCTCTCGTTGGAAAGAAAACGCATGGTCTTGAGAAGAGCGTTTCGCAATTCTGTTTTGATCGGTGCTTAGAAAAGCTCGGTAAGTCTCCTAAGGACTTCCCATTCACCAATATGGATCCCGAGCAAGCGGCCCAAGCGTTTCAGCTCAAGAAAGATTCGATTGAATCGATTATGGTATGGAACCCGTTTGTGATGCAAACCTTGGTCACTCGCCCCGAAAGCAAGGTTCTGTTTGATTCCTCCAGCATTCCGGAAGAAATCATCGACATGGTGGTGGTCGGAGCCGATTCGCTCAAGAAACCTGGCGGCAAAGAATTTGCAGCCGCGATCGTTGAGACGTTCTATGCAATGAATCAACGAATGAAAGATCCTGCAACCATGGACCAAACGCTGGTTGGGATCGGTGAGAAGTTTGCCAAGTTGCAATTGGAAGACATGAAGAAGGTGGTCACGCAAACCAGATTCTACGGAACCCCAGAGGAAGCCAAGCAATTGTTTTCCAGCGATAAGTTTAAGGGCGAGACCATGCCGATCGTGAGTCAGTTTTGCGAACGGTACGGGCTGACCGCCAAGCCGACGACGGTATCCTATGGTACCGGCGAAGGTATGATCGACTTCGACACTTCGTTTTTGAAGTAGTTATCGAGATCTAGTCGACACTTCGAAGGAGCTCGATAGTCCGAAAGAGCTCGTCCCTGGACTTGGACCGGGACGAGTACCAGCAACTAACGCCGAGCGTATCGATCCATCTGGTGAGTCTGCGTTAGTTTCCATTCGCCTGATCTGGTATCTTTGATTCTCGCACCAGGCCCAGGGTCTTCGGAACCAGAAGAAGCAATCGGTTTCATCGACGCGAGGTAGTTGGCCGAAGGGCGTCCATCCGAACGGAGCCAATCCATCAGCAAGCGCGATGGATTGCTTTGTTCAGGGATGTGAATGCGGTCACCCTTTTGGATCACCAATTCGTGTGCTCCGGTCCAACCAAACCAGCGGTAGCAAGCGGGATGCACTGGGATCCAATGTCCCTTTTGCTCGTGATCTGTTAGGTAGAACTCGGCCCAGTTGTGGTTGGGGACCCAGACCAATCGAGCCGGTATTCCGGATGCTCGGCAAAATGCAACAAACAGAGCCGACATCTCTTCGCAATCGCCGGTCTTGCGTTTAATAGCGGTGAGAACGCTGGTGTAATCCCCAAGCTGTGGCCGAATATTCTCTTGAATCCATGTCACATAAGATTGAGCTTTGTCCCAAGGATGTGTGTGGCTTTGTGAGATACTGGCAGCGAGCTTCTTGACGACTGAGGCGTTGGTTTGGATCCCAGGACTATCACCCAGGCCGATAAGTTGTATCTCTTTGGGGACTTTCTGGAATTCAGGAAACTGGTCTTTTTCAAAGGCTAGGTACTGTTTGAAAAGAGTCATCTTGTAATGAACCATCGCGGTCACCACCTGACCAGCTGCAATCATGGGGGCATGAACAAGTAATTGCGCTGCGTTTGGATCGAGCTCGCGAACGATCGCATCGCAGCCCGAAGTCTCGATTCGCATTTCGTCGATTGTTTGTTCTGGATGGCTCAACGGAACTGGGGTCGTGGCGATTGCTTCACATCGAGAATCCAGGCCCGCCAGCTCGATTCCAATACTCACTTCATAGGAACGAGGCTCCAGATAACCGCGTTCGTTCTTGGGAGGTTCTCGCCAAATCCAGGTTCCATCGCCGACCACGGGATCGAATCCCCAAACCGGTGCATTCAGCTCCGTTGTCCTTTCTGACAAGGAGGACAAAAGATGATAGCTTGCGATCGCACTACCTGATCCTAAAACCGATCCGCACAAAAATCGTCGTCGCTCCATGATGGGCTCCCTTGGATAAGACTCGCCTCATTCTTGTTTCATTCAGCTTCGTCATAGGATTCTACGACTGCGACGACCGTTATTGTAGATGATTTTTAAACCAAGACCAAATTTCAGGATACTGATCCATCACTCCTGGCCAGCTGCTGTGCCCTCCGCCGGCCTGAACCACCAGTTTCACTTTCAGCCCAAGTTCTTCATACTTGGTCTTCATCAATTTTGACTGGTGCAATGGTACGGTTTTGTCCGCGTCACCATGAATCAGCAGCAGCGGCGGAGAGTCCGCAGAGACAAAGTTGATCGGCGAAATTGCGCGCAATTGTTCTTCTAGATTGCTAACTTTGCCGAGCATACGTTCAAAGAGATCAGGTCGAGTCAGCGAAACCAAAGTGTAACTGTTGGGCCCCATCCAATTGATAAAATCCGTCGGCGGAAACCAAGCGACGACCGCTTGCGTCCGACTACTCACTCGTTCAATCGGGTCCTTCGAATCTTGTTTACCATCGTCCCCTTGGGTGGCTGCCATCAGCGCAAGATGTCCACCAGAAGAACCGCTGGTGATTCCTATTTGATCCGGATTGATGCCGAATCGAGCGGCATTGGCACGTACAAATCGAATCGAACGCTGGATGTCCGGCGTCATTTCAGTCACCGTGTAACGAGGGCTACTGCCGTGGCGAACTACGAATAGGGTAAAGCCTCCTTTCAAAAGTCCTTGCGTCCAGTGGTCTTTCTGCCGCCGGCTTTCTTCCTCTTCGTGCACATCGGACTTGCGAGAATTCCAGCTACCGCTCGAAATCAAAATCAATCCGATATGATTCGGTTTTTCCGTTGGCTCAAGAACATCCAAGGTCAAAGCCAGCCCATCCTTGTGTCCATAGACGACGTCCTCCGTCACTTGGTAAGGAACAAACTCCTCTTCGCAAAAGCCGTTCCTTGCTTCTGCAAACGCAAATAGCATCGATATCGCCAACGTCGCCGATGCTGCCGAAATGGACAGCATTGCATCTGGTAACCACCACGCGAAGAATGTTCTGAATCCCATCTTGGCTTTCTGATATCTCTCAATGAAGCGAACTTAGTACACCGTCTACGGAAGGTCGGAAGGCAGTCCGAATCAGTTTAGACACATGCCGGAACTTCGCGAGGCAACTTGGATCGAAAATCGAGTCAGGAACGAAATCTTCAAAAATGAGAGGTGGCTCTGGCAATGATTTTCTCGCGGAACTTGAGTGGGGTTGAATAATGGTTTTCAAGTTTCAGTAAAACTGATTCCTGTTGCGTTCATCACTCGTAGTTTTGTATAGGACTTCAGGCGGTGACTTACGGCAAACCGAGAATCCAATGACTCAAATCGATCGATACGTTCTATTCTTGTACTCACGCGTATTCGTGATTTGCTTTCTAACGTTAGCCGGCCTTCTGGTAGTGGTCCAGGTCTTTACCAATCTGGATGAGCTGATCGCTTTCGGCGAAACTCGAGGCGGATTCGTGAACGGATTGGTCGAGTACTTTAGCCCGTACTTGCTCAGCATTTACGATCGTATGTGCGGCTTGATCGCTATGTTGTCGACCATGTTTGTGGTGGCATGGCTGTATCGAACGAATGAAATGACAGCATTGCTTGCTGCGGGGATTAGCAAAGGGCGAATTGTCCGACCCATCTTGATACTGTCCGCAGTTCTTATCGGAATTGCTGCGTTATCGCGCGAGCTCTTTATCCCTCATTTCGCAGGAATGCTCAGCAAGTCCCCTCAGGAACTGAAGGGAGAAAACATTCGTCCCATCCGTCCTGCCGAAGATATTGAACAGGGAGTCTTGATCGCAGGCATGCATCTCTTGCCAGCCAAATCGACGATTGTTCATCCCATCTTTCGGTTCCTGGGACCGGCCGCTGTGGTCACGCAACAAATCACCGGGGCCTCCGCTACCCATCTGCCAGCGGACAACGACCACCCCGCTGGCTACCTAGTGGCTGAAGCCAAGGGGTCGGATTCTCTGGCCGGCAAGCAATCGGTTCGCAACGAGACAGGCGTATATTTGCTGCTGCCTGCCGACAATCCGTGGCTCCAGCCCAATCAAGTTTTCATCCCAAGCAATATCGAATACGACGTCCTTCGGGGGGGAGGAGCTCGCCAATTCGCGTCAACGGGCGATCTAATTTGGCGAATGCAGAATCAGGGCAGCTACTACGGAAGCGAATTGAAGGTGGCCGTTCATGCCAGGTTTGTTCAGCCATTTCTGGATTTCACACAGCTTCTACTGGGCATTCCGCTCATATTGTCGAATCGAAATCGCAACTTGGTCAGCATGATTTTGACGTGTCTGGTCAGTTTTGCTGCTTTTTTTGGGGTGAGTATGGGACTTAATGCATTGGGGGCCAACGAAACCTTTTTGTCCCCCGCCGTTGCCGCCTGGGCTCCCCTCCTGATTTTCGGGCCTTTTGCGTGGGCTCAGTCTGCAAGCGCGATGCGTTCCTGACCTACGTTCGAAAAGATTGGGCTAGTCGGGGTTAAAGCAGTTGGCGAAAATACGGTCTACGACTAGGCCAAAAATTTCGCCGCGGCGATTGGCGGTTCAGTGAGTGGCTTGTTGGGTGGCCCAACTGGGCGGAGCTAATAGGTTATGACCCTCATCTTTGGGAATATGTATGGTAGATAAGTCTGGTGACCGTGTTCGGCAAATGTTTGCTGAAATCGCTCCGCGCTATGATTTAATGAATCATGTTCTCTCGCTGAACGTCGACCGGCATTGGCGGTCCAAGGCTCTTCGCTTCTTGAAACTTCATCCGGGTGAGCCGGTGCTGGACACGTGCACGGGGACCGGCGATCTGGCCCTATCGATAGCCAAGCAACTGGGTAAAGAAACGCGCGTGATCGGCAGCGACTTCTGCCCGGAGATGCTCGAGATTGCGCGTGACAAACGCAAGCGAAAACTCCCTTCCCACCAACATGTCGACTTTGTGGAAGCGGACACTCAGAAACTTCCTTTCGAAGACGATACATTCCAAGCGGTAACAGTCGCCTTTGGTTTGCGAAACGTGGCGGTGACAGAGGTAGGATTGTCAGAAATGACTCGAGTCTGCAAACCTGGCGGGCAGGTTGCCGTACTCGAATTCTCCAAGCCAACCGCTTTCGGGTTGCGGCATGTTTATAACGCGTACTTCCAGCATATCCTGCCTCGAGTTGGACAGCGTTTAGCCAAGAATGATCAGTCGGCCTATCAATACCTGCCTGAGAGCGTCCAGGCATTCCCAAGCGGCGAGGACTTAGCGGTCCTGATGCGACAAGCCGGGCTCAAGAACATTCAAATGGTAGCGATGACTTTCGGAGTGGTCACGCTGTATGTAGGCACCAAATAATGGAACTTCCAACGAACCATCAACCGTTGGTTCTAGCCATCACGGGTGCAAGTGGTGCAGTCTACGCGGTCCGACTGCTTCAATGCCTTTGCCAAGCCCAGGTGCCAGTGCATCTTTTGATCAGTCCATCCGGTGCGGCCGTCATCCAACAGGAATTGCAATTGGATCTTGGCACGAACCGAAACCAGATCGATCGCCTACTGGAGTATTCATGGCCCGATCCGAGTACGCTGAACCAATGGCCCATCCGCAGTACCGAACAGGTAGAAGCCGATCGCAAGTTCATCACCTTGCATGACTATCGCGATTACATGACTCCGGTTGCCAGTGGCTCGTTTCTGACGCGCGGGATGGTGATTTGCCCTTGCTCGGGAGCCACCATGTCGGGGGTTGTCCATGCTGCTGGCAACAATCTGATTCAACGAGCCGCCGATGTGCATTTGAAGGAACATCGAAAATTGATTCTCGTACCTCGCGAAACGCCGATGTCGGTGTTTCAATTGGAGAACATGAAACGAGCGGCGGACGCCGGTGCAATAGTCTTGCCCGCGATGCCGGGATGGTATCATGGCGTCCGAAGCATTGTGGATATCATCGACTTTATCGTGGCCCGGATTTTAGACCATCTTCAGGTCCCTCATGTCCTAATGAAACGTTGGGGTGAAGCTGGATCCATCGACCATACGCTCTTGAATCGCGGGACATGATGAGCAAGCCAGAATCTATACCCGTTGAAACCACTTGGGTGCATCAACTCAAACATTACTTAGAGCTGATTCGTTTCAGTCATACCATTTTTGCTTTGCCGTTCGCTCTGCTTGCAACGGTTTGGGCTTTATTGGTTCCCGGGTTTGTTATCGGCAACGAAAACGCTGAAATGTCGATTCCGGTTCGTTGGCAATCCTTGGTGGGAATTCTGCTTTGCATGGTAACGGCTCGAAGTTTTGCGATGGCCATGAACCGACTGTTGGATCAAAAGTGGGATGGCCAAAATCCTCGTACGGCCGACCGTCACTTGCCAGCGAAGATCCTTAGTTCGTCGAGTGTCACTGGTTTCAGTGTTGCTTGCGGGCTGGCGTTTGTCGCTTCCTGTCTCTTGTTTTTGCCCAACGTTTTACCCATAGCCCTGTCGGTACCGGTTTTGGCCTTTCTCGCCATGTATAGCCTAGCAAAACGCTTTACGTATTTGGTTCACTTTTGGCTGGGCGTGGCATTGATGCTGGCCCCCATCTGTGCCTGGATTGCATTGCGGGGGGAATGGGTATTAGCACGACCCAGCGACCTACTTCCCGCCGTTTTTTTGGGATCGGTGGTTCTGTTTTGGGTCGCGGGCTTTGACATGATTTATGCCTGCCAAGATGCTGAATTTGACCGCAAGTCCAAGCTCTTCAGCATACCGGCCCTGTTCGGCGTTCGAGGTGCATTGAGAATCGCCGCCGCGTGCCATGCGATCATGTGGCTGATCGCTCTTTCGATGACCTTTTTGCTCCCGGAGTTATCTTTGGGCTGGGCCTTTCGGGGGATGCTTGGGATCATCGCGGTCCTGTTGGTCATCGAACATCGAGTCGTATCCGAGCATTCCTTAGCCAAAATCCAACTTGCTTTTTTTCAACTCAATTCCATCATTAGCGTTTTGTTTTTGGTGGTCGGTTCCGTCGATGCCTTTTGGAAATAGATCCTCAGTTCTTCCACGTCTTTTGCTGCAAATACCATGATTAGTCCAATCGTCCAAGACAAACTGAAAACCATCCGTCAAAAAGTGGAGCAAGGTGGACGGCTCAACATGGAGGACGGTCTATTCCTGTACTCTCCCGAGGTATCTCTGCATGAAGTTGGTGAATTGGCCAACTACGTACGGGAGCGAATCAATGGCAACTTCGGTTATTACAACATCAACACGCACCTTAACCCCACCAACGTTTGCGTGTACCGATGTCGTTTTTGCGCCTTCCGCTCGGACCTGCGTGATCCCAAGGGTTACGCGATGATCGACGAGCAGATCCTGCACCGAGGCCAAGAAGCAGTGGACAATGGCTGTACTGAAATGCACATTGTGGGTGGACTGCATCACAAGCTCGGGTACGACTGGTACCGTGGTATCATCTCGCTACTGCATAACGCATATCCGAAACTGCACTTAAAAGGTTGGACGGCAGTCGAAATCAATTGGTTCGAATTCCTAACGAAAATGACTTCGAAGGAAATACTTCAAGATCTCAGGGAAGCTGGGCTCGGCAGCATGCCCGGTGGTGGAGCGGAAATCTTTCATCCCGAAGTGCGTGGTCAGCTTTGCGAGCACAAAGCCAACTCACATAAATGGTTGGAGATCCATCAAGCAGCGCACGAGATTGGCTTGAAGACCAATTGCACCATGTTATATGGACACGTGGAACAAGCATACCATCGTATCGATCACCTGCTGCAGCTGCGCGATTTGCAAGACAAGACTGGCGGTTTTCAAACCTTCATCCCACTTGCGTTCCATCCTGAAAACACCAAATTGTCTCATCTGAAGAAGCCATCAGCAGCGATGGATCTAAGAACAATGGCGGTCTCTCGTTTGATGCTGGATAACGTACCACACATGAAGGCCTACTGGATTATGCTTGGCATCGGAACCGCACAGACAGCTTTGGCCTATGGTGCAGATGATATCGACGGAACGGTTCGCCATGAACTGATCTATCACGATGCCGGCGCCACCACACCTGAACTACTTACGGTGGAGCAAATCCGACAACTGATTGTGGAAGCGGGCCGCGAACCAGTAGAACGGGATACAATCTACCGCCACATCCATCGCGATGAAAACAATTTCAAAGAATGGTCGGTTGGCGAAGAAGTTGCAACCTTCCAGCATGCCTAGTCCCCGAGGCCCTGTCTCATCACCTTGAGCGATCAAGACTACAGCAGGAACGG
The DNA here is from genome assembly GCA_027487485.1 of Planctomycetaceae bacterium. Taxonomy (GTDB): domain Bacteria; phylum Planctomycetota; class Planctomycetia; order Pirellulales; family Pirellulaceae; genus JBKCUI01. Next base: position 67,444 of record JAIYDN010000078.1, read on the forward strand.
TAGGAGGGCAAAGACCGAGAAAACGACCAGCAACACCCAGGCGACAATCCTCCAGAGCTTGCGTGGTGAAGAATCCAATTCCCCATCGGCCTCGTCCAAATCCTGGTCGTCGTAGCCGCCATACGAAAGCGACATGTGAGAATCGCCGCTTTCATCTTCTGCCAGCTCTCCGTCCAAATAGTGATTGGATGTTGTTGGCTTCGGTCGCACCAGGTTCGTGAACGTAGCCTGACAATGGTGGCATCGCCTTGCGGTAGTTGCAATTCGTTTTCCACAGTGGCTACAGTCTGTGAACTCAAGCTGAACAGGCTTTCTGCTGGTCATGATGCTGAAGGGAAAAGGAAAGGGACTGGCACAGGTCCACGTGAACCAAGTATGATTGCACCATGATTAGATCAGAACGCGCAAAGACCGTACACGTACGACTGGAAGAACTTTACCCCCAGGTCCCAATCCCCCTGGAGCATCAGGACGTTTACACACTATTGATAGCGGTGCTGCTAAGTGCCCAGTGCACCGACAAAATGGTAAATCGTGTAACACCCCATTTGTGGGCCTTGGCCGACAACCCCTTCGATATGGCCAAGAAATCGGTGGAAAGCATTCGCAAGATTATCCAACCCTGTGGCTTAAGTCCTCAAAAATCAAAAGCGATCCAAGGTTTATCGAAGATTCTAGTAGATGAATATCAAGGTCAAGTTCCCAACAGCTTTGAGAAACTGGAAGCACTACCTGGAGTTGGCCATAAAACCGCCTCGGTGGTGATGAGTCAAGGCTTTGGAGTGGCAGCCTTTCCCGTTGATACCCACATTCATCGCTTAGCACAACGTTGGGGACTCAGCGATGGCCGCTCGGTCGTTCAGACAGAACGAGATCTCAAAAAACTGTTTCCGGAAGAGAGCTGGAATAGACTACATTTGCAAATCATCTTTTACGGCCGCGAGCATTGTACGGCCCGTGGGTGCGACGGTACCGTTTGCGGACTTTGCCGCGAGCTGTATCCTCGGCGCAAAACTGCCGTGGTGACCAGGAAATAGCCAAGCATGAACAGCCTGCTAACGACTTTTCGCGACCGAACGACATGGAGTCGATGGAAACGTAGTGTTCGGTTGTTTGCTGACTTGGCCTTCCCCCGAGTCTGCGTCGTATGCCAGACACCGATCTTAGATCCCGAATATGAATCGATTTGCGGCGGCTGCTTTGACAAGATTGAACCTACTCAGTTGGGTTGTAGAAAATGCGGAGCTCCTATCAAGTCATTTCTCGGCACAGAAGACGAGCCGCCCAAATCCTGTCGCCACTGTGAAAAACGGAAATGGTCGTTTCGCCGAGCCCATTGCTATACGATTTATCACGGTCCTGCAAAGCAAGTGATCCGAAAGATGAAACAAAGCAACAACGAATCACTGACCTGGGAAGTGGGCCGCCGAGTGGGGAATTGGCTCGTTGAAAAACCTAACTTCGATGCTTCTAAAATAGATCGAGTGGTGTGCGTGCCGCAACATTGGTTCCGCCGTTTATCGACCAGATACAACCAAGCAGAAATCCTAGGGGCCTGCGTCGCAAAGTCACTGCAGTTGCCATTCGAACCTCACGCTCTTTTCAGAACCAGATGGGTTGAAAAGCAGGGAATCAAAAACTTGCAAGACAGACTCAACGATATGCAAGACTCCTTTGCAGCCTACGAGCGATCGTGGATCCAAGGCGCTAGGATCCTGTTGGTCGATGATGTTGTTACTAGTGGTGCGACCGCACAGGATGCGGCTCGCGCATTGAAAAAAGCTGGTGCTGCCAACGTAGAGGTTGCCGCTTTCGCTCGAGCCATTGGTTCGAACAAGCCAACAGCCGTAGGGGCGGGAAAGAGCAAGACGCCCGACCTAGAGTGAAGCTGGAGTGAAGCAAGTCGCGGGCGGAGGATGTCGATCATTGACTTGGGATCAGCCCAGTCGACTTGAGACCTGTTAGAGCACTTCGCTTTGAATTTCCCCGTTGGCTAACTTAGTGGTCAACTTTTGCCCCGGCTTTACTTGCTTGCTATGGGTGATCACGCTTCCGGTTTTAGAATCCATGGTCACCGAGTAGCCTCGCGATAACGTTTTTAATGGACTAATAGCATCCAACACACTCGATGCTCGTTCGAGTTGTTCGTTGCGAGCCTGGATCATTGCATCCATGGCTTCGTCCAAAGCTTGGTGCACATCGTCCAATCGCATGGTCGGCGTTTCCAAAGATCGCTCGGGCGATGCAAAGATGGGACGGCTGAGAATCGACTGCAAGCGCTGCTCCCCTTGATGAATCCGATGCATCATTAACATATCGATGCGCCGTTGAGTTGCGGCCAAAGCATCCAGGATTTCGTCGCGGCTTGGCACGACTCGCTCCGCAGCTTCCGAGGGTGTTAGGGCTCGGATGTCAGCAGCCAAGTCACAAAGGGTTATATCAATCTCATGGCCTACCGCTGAGATCGTTGGTAATGAGCAGGCCGCGACGGCTCGCACCACGATCTCTTCATTAAAGCACCATAGATCTTCGAGCGATCCCCCCCCACGGCCAACCACCAAGACATCCAACAACGGGCGAAGTCGCTGGGCCACTTGAATACCGCGAACGATCTCCTCTGCGGCTCCTTCCCCTTGCACTCGGGCAGGGATCAACAAAACACTTGCGCCCGGCCAACGTCGACGCAGAACCTGGACGAAGTCATGAATGGCGGCGCCGCTTGGGCTGGTCACAAACCCAATTCGCGTTGGGAAGCGAGGGAGTGTTTTTTTTCGGTCTGCATCGAACAAGCCTTCTTGAGCGAGCTTCAGATGCAACCGTTTAAAAGCCGCTTGAAGCTTGCCAATTCCCTGCTGTTCCACTCGGCTTACGATCACTTGGTAAGTACCGCGAGGTCCATAGACATCGATGCGCCCTTGAACCAGAACGGCCATCCCTTCTCGCAAGTCGATGCCCAATCGTTCAAACGTAGATCGCCAAAGCACTGCAGATATCTGGCTGGTGGAATCCTTGATGGTCAAATAGACGTGCCCGGAAGCGGATTGATTGAGATTTCCGATCTCGCCTGCTAACCAAAAGGTGGAAACCGATTCGTCGATCGAACGTTTGATCCACGCATTGAGTTGGCCAACCGAAAGAGGCGTTTCCGAAGTGCTACCTGGTTTGGAGGGTTCCTTGGCGGGCTTCGACGGGGCCTTGGCTTTGGATGCGGCTTGAGGCTTGGCCGGTGGTTTTGACGCCCGCTTGGGATGGAGATCTAAGGGCTTCTTCTCCGGCTCGTTTCCAAAGAAGGCATCAGCATCATCGCTCCACAAAAACCCGGTCATAATGGAATCGATTCCTGAGGTACGGGATAGAATGCTCGTTCGCCGATACGGAGCGAACCATCCGCAGCCCATGTCTCCGATTCAAGAGTCACCGCGTGAAGTAGTGTTTCCGCGTATCGGCGAATCTCTTCGATCTGCTCCTTGGTTTGCTTGCGAGGAACATAGATCGCTGGCCCTAAGACAATCCTGGCGCGTGAGCTGGGACGTGGGATCGCGAATTGGTCCCACGATTTTGGATTGCGCCAAGGTCGGTCGAATCCACAGCCAAGCGGCACAATGGGGATTCCCAGCAAACCAGCGATGTAGATGCAACCCGAGGTGAGCTCCCTGCGTGGTCCTCGCGGTCCGTCAGGTGTGATCACCAAGCTTGTGTTTCGGAATTCGCGAGTGATTTGCAGGATTGCCTTGACGCCTCCTTTGCTGGTCGAGCCACGAACGGTTTTGAATCCGAACTGGGATATCATCTCGGTCAGCCAATGCGCATCGCGATGTTGGCTCAATAGCATGGTGACATCGCAACCTCTGCGGTTGCATGGCGGTAGCGCAAGGTACTCGTGCCATACGATGTAGATAGCTGGCCCTTGAAAACTTGCGACCGCTGGGTCCATGTCTGTTTGGTAGCATGCGATGCGAGCATCCAGAGTGCGCATCCAAGCTCGAATACCAAAGGCCAAAAGAGTCCCACCCCAGCTCATGGAGGCTCGTCCAAGAACCATGTTCGGCCGAAAAGGTAACTTGGGGAATCGCATTACGACGGAAGTGGCCAAAGCCCCGAGAATACCTCAACCGCAGGACCGGTCATGAATACATGATTGGAGCTTTCGTCCCAATGCAATCGCAACTGTCCCCCAAGGAGATTGTTCAAGATATGACGATCGGTATTGCCGGTGAGCACGCCTGCCACGCAAACCGCGCTGGCTCCAGTGCCACAGGCCCACGTTTCACCCGAACCTCGTTCCCAAGTTCGCTGTCGCACTTCGCCTCGTGCCAGCACTTCCACAAACTCCACGTTGGTTCTTTTCGGGAAGCGGTCATCGCGTTCAATCAAAGGTCCTACGGTTAAAACCAATTCGTCTGTAGCTTCAGGAACGAAGATGACGCAGTGCGGGTTCCCCATCGATACGCATGTCGCAAACAACCGGTGTCCCAACACTTCGATCGGATGGCTGACTACGTTGGCTTGAGGGTTTGCCCCGAGTGTTGTTGGAATCTGTTCTGCGTTCAATCGCGGCTCACCCATGTCGACCGTCACTTGCGACACAAGCCCGTTTTCAACGGTCAGCTCAAGCGACAGGATGCCTGCACCTGTTTCGATCTTGAGCGATTTGTTTTTGGCGATCCCATGATCGTAAACATACTTGGCGACGCATCGAATTCCGTTGCCGCACATTTCAGATTCGCTGCCATCGGCGTTGAACATTCGCATGCGAGCGTCCGCATTGTCGGTTGGCAAGATAGCGATCAAGCCATCCCCGCCGATTCCGAAACGTCGATCGGAAACTTGAGTTGCCAAGCTGGGCAGGTCCAACGGCAACTCTTGCGAGAAGCCACTCATGTACACGTAATCGTTACCGGCTCCGTGCATTTTGGTGAATTGCAGTGATTTGGCCATGAGGGTTTAGCTTGGTAAACGGAAATCTGGGTCGGAGATGCCGCGAATCAATTCGGAGATGCGGCTATACAGTTGCAGCATGAGTTGCCAAGTCGCGATATCCACGTTGATCGTGGCGCGTTTGTCATTAATCTTGACGGAGTCGACGACTTCTCCGATTCGAGCATGAAAGTACTCGAAGAGCTCTGCCAACTGAGCTGCTTGACTTGGGCTAAGGCGCTCGGGCAGTTGGGGCGGTTGGTTCATGTCCCGCAGGGCGCGAATGGATTCAGCAAGCCCTGGGTCCAATTCGAAATCACCATCGTCGTTGTGCGTTCCGAGCTTGGATTCTTCGACAGCGGTCAAGCTGTCTTGCACTCGCGAATTGATTTGTTCGGCGGAACCGAATAGCAACATGCTTCGTCCGACAGCGATGATGTCGCCGAATCGCAGAATCCGAAGTTGGCAATCTTGGCCATTCACTCGGGTTCCATTGGTGCTTTCTAGGTCGGTCAGCACCAAGTGATCGTTGTCTTCTTGGATCTTGCAGTGAAAGCGGCTGATCCGTTCGTCGTTAAGCTGGATCGAGTTTCCTTCTTCGCGACCGATCGAGACTGGGGTTTTAAGGTCTGCGTAAATTCGACCACGATCTGCACCTTGGACGACACGGAGCGTTAGCTTGCTCATTCCCACCTCGTGACCTTAACCTAAAACAATCAACTCTTGAAGTATCCATCTCGATTCAACGGATTGTACATTGTAGTACGGATTGCCGTGCTGTGGTCAGCGTAGCTACATTCGCTTTTTGGGCGAGTGTAGCTACGGCAAGGATCGAACATGGATAGAAGCTTACGCTTCCAAGCCAATGTCTTCTAGGACCAACGGGCTGGTCGATTCAACAATCATGTCCGGTCGGCGTGTGAAGGTTGGAAGGCCTGCACCTGCGAGTACATGATCGAGAGAATCTTGACTTTTTGCCACGATCGAATCGCGAGTCATGCCACCAAAATTGCTGGCGTGTCCAAAAGCCGTGATCGGGCCTTCGTACCCAGCCTTGCTCAAGATCGAAACAAAACGCACGTTATCGATCACGCCGCTGGTACCAGCCAAAAGCCGCATCTTCAAACTTGCATCTGCTGCTGCAGGCAATGTTTCGGTGTCTGCCAATCGCAATGCGGCAACACGATCGCCCGGAATGGTCGCCAATTGTTCAAACGTTCCACCGCCGACAGCCCAGTTGAAGGTGTCGATGACGAGACCTACGCTGGTGTTGGTGCATGCCTTGAAGAAGGCCAAGAACCCATCCACGTCTTGAATGAACTTGAATTGACGGTTCTCGCGATTTTCCACGGCGACCGAGAAATACAAACCAAGCATTACCTTGTTCTTGGCAAAGATCTCCGCAATGCTGTCCACTCGCTTGCGCAGCACATCAAAGTACTCATGGAACGGAAGACGATCCGTTGCAGCAGGCAAACGCAAAAAACCAGCCTTCGCACCCGCTTTGCCAGCAACTTCAATCGTCGTCGCCAATTGAGCGAGAGCCTTTGCAAACGATTCGTCGTCCGTATCGAGGTCGATTGGAGTTTCGAAACCGCTGACCTTCATTTTCGCACTGAGCAGATAACGGGCGGCCTTTTCAAATTCGCTCCGCTGTGTCCGCTTGACTAAATCAATAATATCGATATCCAAACCGCTAAAACCGTAGGTCATTGCCAGTTCGATCAACTCACTTTGCCGCCCAGAAACTCCCAATACAGTCGCGTTCAAATTCTTGTACATCAACCAATCTCCAATAAAACAGGCGAACATCGATCCAGCAAATTGCCAGTCGGTCGCACAAACGTTAACTAGTAGCCAAGCAATCCCTTTGGCTATGTTGAGAAGGCTCCCATCGAGCCTTCATAGGCGAAAAGACACTCACGTGATGTGACGCCATCGCAGATGCCAGAGTATCGCAGAAAACGGATGCCCTTCCAAGTCGAAACAAAGGATGTGACAGAAGGCCGCAAATTTGAACTTTTCCATTGACGCGAAGCACCAATTGCCGATACTAACGGCCCAAGGACAGGTCGGATTCGAGTTGTTTTTTGTGCGGGTTTCGCACAATTCTCCATCCGTCCCGGTCCCTAATTCCGCATTTCACCCAAAAAAGCAGAAGGATTCCAGCATTTTCAGTGCTCGGTTCCTGTGCCCGATCGATTGCCATCGACTCGACGCATCGCTTAGAAATGCCAAACAAAAAGAGGAGATCGCATGGCAAACGAACTAGTAGAGAAGCTTATTGAAGCAGGCGCACACTTTGGGCACCGCGTTAGTCGCTGGAACCCAAAAATGGAACCGTACATTTACGGGCGCAAGAATCTGATCCACATTATCGACATTCGCGAAACTCTACGCGGAATGTTGCGAGCGAAGAAATACCTGAACCAAGTTGCCAACGGTGGTTCGCTCATTCTTTTCGTCGGTACCAAGCGCCAAGCATCCGAAGTCATTCAACGTGAAGCCACGCGATGCGGTATGCCTTTCGTTAGCGAACGATGGTTGGGTGGTGCTTTGACTAACTTCCGTACGGTTCGAGATCGAATGGGCCGATTGGAAGAATTGGAGCTGATCATGAACAGCGACAAGATCAACCAATACTCCAAGAAGATGCAATCGTCCCTCAATCGTGAGTATCGCAAGATCTACCGAAACTTGAACGGTTTGCGTTCCCTGAACCGATTGCCAGAGTGCTTGGTGATCGTCGATCCTAAGAAGGAAAAGAACGCAGTTCGAGAAGCGAAGTGCCTTGGAATCACCACGGTCGCGCTGATCGATACCGATTGCGATCCAAGTCAAATTGACTTGCCGATCCCAGGCAACGATGACGGTATCCGTTCCATCGATTTGATCATGAAGCAGCTCGCCGACGCGATTTTGGCTGGCAAGGCTGAAAACCCAGAATTGCAAAAGACCTTGGGCAACCAAGTGCAACAAGCCGACCCAACCAGCGAAATGGTTGCCAAGGCCGAAGGCATGGCCTAGTCGTTCTTTGCATGGAACGCAAAAAGTCAAACTTAGCTGCTTCTTTCGCTGAACCGAAGAAGCAGCGTTTTTTTACAAACCAAGCTTTCAACTGAATTAGTACACAGGAATAAGATCGATGACGACAATTTCCGCAAGCGACGTCGCAGAACTCCGCAAGCAATCGGGCGCTGGCCTCATGGATTGCAAGAAGGCCCTTCAAGAATCCAACGGCGACTACGAAGGTGCTCTCGATTATCTACGTAAAAAAGGCCAAAAAATCGCTGAGAAACGAGCAGAAAAAGACGCGACCGAAGGTTGCGTTGCTACCGCTTCTGACGCTGATAAGACAACCTCCGTGATTTTGGCTCTTTGCTGCGAAACAGACTTCGTAGCACGCAATGAAGTCTTCGTTGCTCTCGCAGACCGTCTCGTGAAAATGGCTTTGGAGCACGGCGTTGAGAACGTCGACCAACTGAATGCCTTGAGCATGGACGGAATGACTGTCGCTGAGAAGCTTGTCGAACAAACAGGCAAGACGGGCGAAAAGATCGTTGTTTCCGAAGTGCATCGCCTGACCGGTAACAAGGTTTCCAGCTACATCCACGCCGGCAGCAAGATCGGCGTGATCCTGGCGTTCAAAGACGGCGGTAAAGCAGGTGCTGACGAGTTCTTCCGAAACGTCGCCATGCACGCCGCAGCCATGAAGCCTTCCATCCTTCACTACTCCGAGTTCGACCTGGAAATGGTCGCCAAAGAGTGCGAGTCGATGCAAAACCAAATCAAGGTCGAAAACGAAGACCGCACTCGACTTGGTAAAGTGCTCAAGACAGTTCCACAATGCGTGAGCCGTTTGCAGCTAACCCCTGAAGTCATGAAAGTTGCCGAAGACGCTATCAAGGCGGAACTTGCCGCAGAAGGCAAGCCAGAAAAGATTTGGGACAAGATCCTTCCAGGCAAGCTGGATCGATTTGTTGCCGACAACACTCTGCTGGATCAAGAACGATGCCTGCTAAACCAGTTCTTCGTCTTCGATGAAACCAAGACCGTGGAAGCTGCCGTCAAGGGCTTTGCGGATGGCGCCGAAATCGTCGCGTTTCGTCGCGTAGCGATCGGCTAAATCAATGTGCCGTTGCGTCGAACGACCAACGGACTTGTCGATAAAATGAAAACGGCAGAGCTATTTAGCTCTGCCGTTTTTCATTGATACCCACCTTAATCACCACCCACCTCTACTTGCGGGATGTGCCTCGACGGTCGTCCACTCGTTGGAGCGATGGGCGACCCACTCTCGCTTCATTCCCGCGATGCAATCGCACCCTGCATGGTTTGCCATGAATGACTCCAAAGCACTGCTGGAACTGGAAAACGTCTCCATCGTTCGCGGGACGACTCGTATTCTTGATCGTTTGTCTCTGCGAGTCGATCGCAACGAGCATTGCGTGATTCTTGGCCCAAACGGTTCTGGGAAATCGACGTTGCTGAAGCTGCTGACGCGAACGATGTACCCATCGATCGTGGACGGGAGAGCGGGAAGCGTTCGCATTCTCGGTCAAACCGAATGGAACGTATGGGACTTGCGAACCCAGCTTGGAATCGTCAGCTCCGAACTCGACCATCATTTCACCACAGGTCGATCGGGACGATTGCCAGCCGCGGATGTAGTGCTGACCGGGTTCTTCGCATCGGAACTGGAGCCGGATGCGGAACGTGTAACTTCGGAGATGAAGGACGCGGCTAACGAAGCTTTGGAAACCTTTGGCATGATGGAATTGCGAGATCGACCCGTTGCTCATTTGTCGACAGGTGAACGACGACGAGTCATGTTGGCTCGAGCCATGGTTCGCAAACCGTTTGCCTTAATCTTGGACGAACCTACAGCAGGGTTAGATGTTCGAGCTCAAAGGGACTTGCTGCGGCAATTAGATCGAGTCGCCGAATCCGGAACAGCGATTGTTTTGGTAACGCATCATCTGAGCGAAATCATGCCATGCATGTCGCGAACGCTGTGCATGCAAAAAGGCCGTATCTATTTTGACGGCAAAACAACAGATGCTTTGAATCCATCGCACCTTGCCGGGCTATTCGAATGCGAGATGGAATTGTTTCGATCGAGGTAACGAAAGCGTCGCAAAGTGCCCTTTTTGGGGCCAATAGGGATATAATCCAGGGACGACTTGATTTGCCTTCGCCGCTTCCATTCCATCTACCAATCGATATTCACTTATGATCAAAATCAACCTAGTTGCACTTCGTTCGCTGCGTCGATCCTTGGCTTTGCTTTTGTTGCTGTCACCCAGCACCTTGGCGATTGCGGAGGATTCCGTTGGTCAATGGGCTCAGTGGCGAGGTCCCAACCGAGACGGTATCTCGACTGAAAAAGGGTTGCTGAAGTCTTGGCCGGAACAAGGGCCCAACTTGGACTACCGAGTCAAGGGACTGGGTGGTGGAATGTCAAGCGTTGCCATCGCTGACGGCAAAATTCTGACCATGGGTAGCAAAGATGGCAGCACTCAACTGATTTGCCTTGGCCAACAAGATGGACAGATCCTTTGGTCGACGCCATTCACTCCCAATAAGCAAGACCCTACATGTAGCCCAACCATCGACGTGGCTAGCGACCTGGTTTATGCCCTATCCAATGACGGTGTGCTGGTATGCTGTAAGCTGAGCGATGGTGCGGAGGTATGGAAGACCAGTTTTACTGCTGACTTCGGAGGCAAGATTGAATCGAGCTGGGGCTACAGTGAATCGCCCTTGGTGGATGGTGACCTTCTGATCTGCACACCTGGCGCACAAGACGCAATGGTGGTCGCTTTAGAGAAAACCACAGGCAAAGTGGTTTGGAAAGGGCGAGCTCCCGAAGGTAATCTGCGAGGCAACGATGGGGCAGGATACTCTTCGGTCGTAGTCTCCAAGGCTGCTGGTATCAAGCAGTACGTTCAACTCATTGGGCATGGGATCGTCAGCTACGATGCTAAGACAGGTGAACTTTTGTGGAATTATGATCGAGTTGCAAATCGAACGGCCAACATCCCAACGCCTATTACTAAAGACAACTACGTTTTTTGCTCGACCGGTTATGACGATGGCGGAACAGCCCTCCTTGAAATCAACAAGAAGGGAAAGAAGCTGTCGGTGAAGGAAGTGTATTACAAAACCAACAAGGAATTACAAAACCATCATGGTGGGATGATCATGATCGGCAACTATGTGTACATGGGACATGGACACAACAATGGATTCCCTGCGTGCGTGGAATGGAAGACAGGCAAGAATTTATGGGGGAAAGCCCGAGGCGCTGGGACCGGTTCTGCGGCTGTCGTTGCCGCAGATGGAAAGCTGTACTTCCGTTACCAAGACAGCACGATGGCTTTGATCAATGCTAAGAAAGACAAATACGAACTGATTAGCCAGTTCAAGCTTCCGTCGCACAACGGCGAAAGCTGGCCTCATCCCGTGATTGCAGGGGGCAAGTTGTTTATCCGCGACCAAGATGAACTCTTCTGTTTCGATCTGACATCGAGCGACAAAAAATAGACTTAAACCATTCGATCCAGCTTCACTTCCGATACCACTTGTTGAAGGATATTTCTTTTGAAACCTCGCGTCGCTATCTTTTTTACAGGTGGCACGATTTCGATGAGTATCGATCCTACGATGGGTGGTGCCTCGCCGGCGCTATCGGGTGAAGAGATCGTCGCACAAGTGATTGGCCTCAAGGAGATTGCAGATTTTGAGATTATCAATTTCGCAAGGCTTCCAGGCCCCCATGTAACCCCCGCGATCATGTTGGAACTGGCCCATGCGGTTCGTTTGGTATTGCAAAGGGAAGACATCGATGGGGTGGTTATTACTCATGGGACTGACACGCTGGATGAAACCTCCTACTTTCTCGATCTGGTCCTTCAGTCGGTGAAGCCAGTTGTGTTTGTGGGCGCGATGCGAAACAGCTCCGAACTCAGTTGGGACGGACCAGCCAATTTGATCGCCGCAGTTCGAGTCGCAACTACGGTGGAAGCAAGAGGGTTAGGTGTTCTGGTCGCGATGAGTGAAGAGATCATAGCAGCGCGAGAAGTCATCAAAACGCACACCGAATCGGTGGACACTTTTCAGAGTCGCGATTATGGTCCGATCGGACTCATCGATAAGGATCGAATCATTATCGCTCGTCGCACAACTGACCAGGAATACATCCAGACCGACAACATCGAGTTGGCGGTAGAAACAATCAAGATGGTTTCAGGAGGAGACGGCAAGTTCATTGACTATGCAATCGCTCAAGGTGTTCGGGGCCTGGTTCTGGAGGCGTTCGGTAGAGGCAATGTACCACCGAGTTACATGCAGGCCATTGACCGGGCTGCAAAGACTGGAATTCCGATTGTGCTGACGTCGCGATGCTCACGTGGTCGGACTCTGGATGCATATGCATACGAAGGCGCTGGAAAAACACTTACTAAGTTAGGTGTTATCCTGGGTGGCGTGTTACCAAGCCACAAAGCAAGAATCAAATTGATTTTAGCCTTAGGAGCAGGTTGGAGCTCCGATCGAATTCGGCAGTCGTTTGAAGGTTAGCCCACCCAGCCATCGATAAGCAGAACGAGGAAGCGGACTCGATGGTCTCGTACCAATAAGGTATAGGGAGCTTCCTAACGGACCGACCGGCAATGTCGCTGGTTACATTTCGGGAGAGCATCTGCTACGCTTTGGCATCGAGAAAATCCGTTTTCGCGAGACTTTCAGCGAGGTGCATGTGATCGAAGCTCGGGAATTACGAAAATCATTTGGAACACGAACGGCTGTAGATGGCATGTCGTTCGACATTCGCCAGGGGGAGACGCTTGGCCTGCTCGGCCCCAATGGTGCGGGGAAAACGACTACGATTCACATGTTGACGGGATTGCTTCGCCCGGATTCAGGTGAAATCATCATCGATGGAGTCGCTGATCCGATGCGCACCTCGGTTCGACGTCGCATTGGCTTAACTCCCCAAACGTTGGCTATCTATGAAGATATGACAGCAGAAGAGAATCTGGTATTCCTGGGTCGTCTGTATGGTATTCCAAAGCCGATACTTCGAAAACGTGTTGGGGAGCTCTTGGATATTGCCGGTCTGGCGGACCGAAAACGCGACGTCGCAAAGAACTTTTCTGGTGGTATGAAACGCCGTTTGAATTTGGTGGCATCGCTTGTTCATCAGCCCGACATTTTGTTCTTGGATGAGCCGACGGTAGGCGTCGACCCTCAATCGCGAAATCACCTGTTCGATTGCGTAAGCAACCTGGCCAGCACAGGCACCACAATCATCTATACGACTCACTACATGGAAGAAGCAGAACGCCTTTGCGATCGAGTTGCGGTGGTCGATCAAGGGACAATTCGCGCTATCGATACCGTTGTCGAACTGAAACGCAAGCATGGTGGTGACGCGACGATCTTGGTGGAAGTAGAGCGAGATTCGGCACAACGCAAACGTGTCACGGAATTGCTTCAAGGGATCTTTCCCGATAGAACGATTCGCATAGAGGATCAACACTTGAAACTACAATCTGCAAACCCTATCCGAGACTTAGCGAAATTGGCCGACTCAGAAATGGATCCGAAATGGATTGAGTTGGAGCGGCCACAACTGGAAGACGTTTTCCTTAATCTAACCGGAAGAAGGCTGCGCGATTCATGAACCGAATCTTAGTGCTGGGTGCGAAAGAATTGAAGGTTACGGCTCGAAGCAAAACAGCATTGTTTTGGATTCTCGTGTTCCCAACCATCTTCGCCATTTTCTTTGGGATTGTCATGAGCGGAAATGCGGGAAAGCAAGCTCGCATGGACATCGCGGTTGTCGATCAGGCGAAAACGAAAGCCTCCGAGACGCTTCTTGCGACTCTACGCGAGTCGACAGCGGTTCGCCTTGTTGAATCCATCGATGATCAACCCATGACACACGAGACTGCTCGCGACCGAGTCCGGCAGGGAAAAGTAGTCGCGTTTCTTCTTATTCCCAACGGTTATGGCAAAAATTCTCAATCGATGTGGACCGGTTCGACTCCCATCGAATTGGGGGTCGATCCATCTCGAACCGCGGAAGCTGGAATGTTGGAAGGGGTGCTTATGCAATCCCTGTTTTCGGACATAGGTAGTCAATTCACCGATCCCCAAAAGGCGTTGGCCAACGCTCAAGAAACGATAGCATCCATCGACTCAGCAAATGAAATGCCAGAAGATAGGCGGCGACGACTCAAGAATCTGATGGGCTCGCTCATCGATTTTTCTCAAAGCGCTGAACAACCTACGATGACCAATTCTCCTTTTTCGTCTGAGGGCCGAATCAAGAAAGTAGATATTGCCCGAGACACGACAGGTAGGCCTCGCTCTCAGTTTGAGCTTACCTTTGCAAGTGCGATAACATGGGGCATGTATGGATGTATCGTTACTTTTGCGATTTCTATCGTGACAGAACGAGCCAACGGGACGTTAACGCGTCTGCGAATGACTCCTCTAAGCAGTTGGGAGCTCATTGCAGGAAAAGGTTTAGCCTGTTTCGCGGCAAGCGTGGCAGTCGCGTTTGCACTCATTTTGTTGGCCATGTTGCTGTTCAAGATCCAGATTGGCAATCCATTTCATCTGAGCCTTGCTATCGCGTCTGCTGCTTTTTGTTACACCGGATTGATGATGGCTTTGGCTGGTCTTGGCAATACCGCTCAGGACGTTTCAGGAGCAGCATCTGGAATCTTTATGCCCATGGCAATGATTGGAGGAGCGATGATCCCTCGCATGTTTATGCCTTCTTGGATGCAATCGTTGAGCGTAATCAGTCCCGTTCGCTGGAATGTGGAAGCGTTAGAAGGGGCAATTTGGCGGCAGTACTCGATCGGCGAAATGGCAATTCCGCTTGGCATCCTATTGGCGGTCGGAACGATTGGCTTTTTCGTTGGAACTATAGCGATCAGTCGTAAGGTCGGTTGACGCTTCGCGTGGCGGTTCGCAAGAGTTGCGAGAGAGCCCTTCGTTCAGTCAAGGAGAATATCATCACAACAACACCATTGTTTAAGAAACTCAATCTTGGCGAACACAAAAAGATTCTCATTCTGAACTCACCAGAATCGTTTGAGGCGGAAATCGCACAACTGGATGGAGTTACGGTTCTTCGGAAAGCGAGTCCAAAGCAAAAGCTGACTTTCGTCTTGGCCTTTGCCATTACGCAAGCCGACTGCAACCAAGTCTCATCTACGATCGTCGACGCGATTGAAGCAGATGCGATTGTTTGGATTGCCTACCCCAAGGGAACATCTAAGAAATACAAGTGTGAGTTCAATCGAGATACAGGCTGGACATTTCTTGGAAATGCAGGTTTGGAACCCGTCCGACAGGTTGCGATCGACGAAGATTGGTCAGCCTTGCGTTTCCGAAAAACGGAATTCATTAAAACAATGACCAGGAGTAAAAAGATGGCCATTTCAGAAGAAGGAAAACGAAGGGTCGATTCGTGACGGTTCATCATGCCCGGTGGGTTGCACCCTAAAGGAGTGAGCTGGTTGCGACCACGGGGAGTTTGCCAACAAAACAATCGAGGTTTGGAGTATGATGTGGAAACTGACTTCTACCGCAGGCTCCGTGCATCTCCCCCTTCTACTGGACAATTGCAAACCATGAAGTTCATCACTTCTTTCTTCGTCTTCTTATCGTTGCTTTCATCCACCATTTTTTCTCAAGAAAAAACGCTAGTAGAATTAGATTGGCATGATGCAACCACTGTAGGAGTCGAAGGACGCATCCTGCCAGATCAACCAAGACTTCGTTGGTTCGATCGGCTACCAAGCTCGGCAGAAGCGACCGTCACTACCAGTGTTT
Source organism: Planctomycetaceae bacterium (assembly GCA_027487485.1). Classification (GTDB taxonomy): domain Bacteria; phylum Planctomycetota; class Planctomycetia; order Pirellulales; family Pirellulaceae; genus JBKCUI01. The sequence continues at coordinate 83,215 of JAIYDN010000078.1, forward strand.
GGAATCTGAGTCGCGACAGTGCAGGAATGGTTTTCCGATTCAAAACCGATGCCAATGCGATTCATGTCCACTACAAACTTTCGAAGAGCAATCTTGGAATGCCACACATGCCTGCAACGGGTGTCAGTGGAGTTGATTTGTATGCAAGAGACGAATCTGGAAAGTGGAAATGGGTTCAGGTGACCAAGCCCACAACTCAAGAGATCAACACAGAGATCGTCGGTGGTCTCGCGGCAGGGTACCGTGAGTATGCAGCTTATCTGCCGCTTTACAACGGAGTGGAATTCTTGCGCATCGGAGTCACGAAGGGTAGCAAGTTTGAGGGGCTTGCCCCAAGAGAAAAACCGATCGTATTCTACGGAACCAGCATCACTCACGGCGCTTGCGCAAGCCGGCCCGGAATGGTTCATACCGGGATCTTGGGTCGTAAGCTGGATATGCCAATCGTCAACTTGGGGTTCTCTGGCAATGGAAGAATGGATAAAGAGGTCGGCGACTATCTGACCCAAATCGACGCTGCTGCGTATGTGATCGATTGCTTACCAAACATGAGTCCTTCGGATGTCACGGCCAAGTGCATTCCGCTAATTCAACAGATCCGAGCTGTTAAATCAAGCACGCCTATCATTTTGGTCGAAGACAGACGATTTACAAACGACTGGATCTTGCCAGAGAAAAAGAAGTTTCATACCAACAACCATGCCGCCTTACGGTCCGCCTATGACCAGTTACAAAAGGACGGAGTTATCAACTTGCATTACATCCCCGGTGATAACTTATACGGGGATGACACTGAAGGTGCGACCGATGCATCGCATGCCAACGACCTTGGTTTCATGCGGCAGGCAGAGGTATTCGAACCGATTCTGCGCAAAGCGCTGATAGCGAATTAGTTCCCTAACGAAACGATCGAGTGAAATGCAAGAAGCACCGTAGCGTGTTTCTTTGGTCACCACCGCATTCAGTTGCACCCTCCCCAGCGGAGCGTCCGGGGAGGGTCGGCAATCGAGCCTTCAGCGTAATTGCCGGGGAGGGCTGACGCGGTCGATCGACATTTCAACCATGCGGACGCCCCTCCCCAGCCTCGCTATCGCGGGCTGACCCTCCCCAAACAAAGTTTGGAGAGGGTCAAATTGATGCGCTGCCAAACAGTGAATAGCCAAACAGTGTATGGCACCGACCGAAGGTTAACATGAAGCTTCACCCTCCCAGCGAAGCGGTTGGGGAGGGTCGGCAATCGAGCCTGCAGCGAGATTGCCGGGGAGGGCTGACGCGGTCGATCGACATTTCAACCATGCAGACGCCCCTCCCCAGCCTCGCTATCGCGGGCTGACCCTCCCCAAACAAAGTTGGGGGAGGGTGAAATTGGTGGCGATCAGCTAGAAGTCTCCGAATTTTTTTGTTTTTTTGCGCCTGGAACGAGGCTGTAGCTGCACTACTAACCCGTCAACGGAGCAAAATAGTTTTATGAACCAGATTCAATTTCAACCCCATCATCTTCAAGTCCTTGTGCCTCCCTCTGAAACGATGGAGCCGGAATCGTTTTGGGCACAAGCGCCTGACGATGAACTCGTTGCGGTGTTTGTTCGCTCGCGTTCCAGGGACGCCATGGAAACGCTTGTTCGACGGCACGGGCCCATGGTCGGGAATTTGATCGGGCGAATGCTCAGTAAAAACGAAGACCGCGAGGAGGCCTTTCAAGCTACGTTCGTCGTTCTGCTGAAGTCGGCAAGTCGAATTCGCAAACGAGCCTCCATCGGTAGCTTTTTGTACGGTGTCGCTTTTCGAATCGCAAAGCGCGTTCGGCAACGTCGAAGCGATGAGTTCCGAAAGAGCGTCGCGGATGGAAATGCGGTAACAGGCCACGTTAGCGACGAGAATCCTGGTCCCTTTGAATTGCTCGCACAACGCTTGCAATTGGAGGCTTTAGATGAGGAGCTGCAGCGGCTGCCAGAGTCGTTGCGAGCGGCGATTGTCGCACACTACTATTCAGGCAGATCGGTCCCTCAGATTGCAGACGGAATGCAGTTATCTATTTCGGCCGTGGAAGGACGAATCAAACGCGGGAAACAGCTGCTTCGGAATCGGCTGGCAATTCGAGGCGTTAGTCTTTCAGCTACCTTTGCCGCGATCGCTCAGATCCCCAGTCCGGTCTCTGCAGAGATGATCGACCATTGGTGTCACGAAATCATTGCATCAGGAACGAGCTTCGAATCTCCCGGTGCGAATACAAACTTATCGAACCCCTCTTTTCAACAACTTCTTCAAGGAGAACTTAGCATGCAGCTAACACATCGCGCGTCGTGGATCTTATGGACCTGTGGTATTTGCGCACTCGCTGCAGTCGGCTTAGGCATTCTACCGTCTGCAAAAGATGGTAGCTCCCTTAGCAGCCATCTTGCGATCAGTAGCGCATCCGGGACAGAATTGGAAACGGAAGTGAACATGCAGACCGCGTCGGCTCCTGCACAGCCTACAGGGCAAACGCAAGAAAAGACCAAAACGGCGCCAGACGCAACCAACGGCCCAGGCGCGACGAATAGCCCAGGAAAAGAGAATGTCGATTCGAAAAAGGCAGCACAGCCCGTCGTCGTATGGACTCAGCCGACAGAGCTGCCGGCTTGGCTAAAAGGCGGAAGCAATGAAGATTCAAAGACCGAGATGATTCGAGAAGCCTTGAGGGAAGTAGTTGATGAGGTGAGCTTTAATCAAATGCCGCTCTCAGGAGTCATCGCGGCACTTGGAAAAAAATTGGAATTCGATTTCAAAATAGACGAAAAATCAATCGAACAAGAGAGTCTTACCATAGAAGAACCAATCACCCTGGAGCTCAAATCCATGTCACTTCGCAACGCCCTGTACCACATTTTAGAGCCGCTCCATCTAGCGTATGAGATCGACCATGACGTATTGGTGGTACGAAGCCAATCAACCATCAAGGGGCAAGTGCGAACGTACGATTTAAGCGTCATTCTTCCGGACAACAGCACCGCTGAACAACTGATGCAAATCATCGAACGATCGATCGAACCCGACAGTTGGGATGCGGCTGGCGGCAATAGTACCTGTGACGTCTTTGGATCGCTACTTGTGGTGCGGGCACCAGATTCCATTCATGAGCAAATCGAAGAACTGTTGCGGCTACTGAGCAAGCAATCCAAAGAGCATATCCGACCTTCCCGTTCGAATGCGCCAGCAAAAGCACCTCAGGGTGTGGGCGGGATGATGTGAACGCGACGATTCAGAACTGTGTGAACGGGGCTGCTTCAACTAGTCCACCAGACTTATTGCGACACGTCGGGAGCATGCCCGACGGTCGCTCTGTTCTGCGATCGTCCGTTACTCTAGTTTAGTTGCTTGGATCGGCGTTTGCGGTCGCTTCGCTCGCCGCCACCGCCACCTCGAACGCTTGGATGGTCGCTCAGTTTGGAGATACGAAGCTGACGACCAACGACCCAGGCTCGGCCTAAAGTCTTAAAGACTTCACGCGGCATTCCTGCTGGCAAGTCCACGGTGCTGAACTCGTCAAAAATAGCGATCTGCCCGATGCTGGCGGAATCGATGCCCGCCTCGTTCGCAATCGCCCCTACCAAGTTACCAGGCCTTACGCCGTGGACTCGGCCAACTTCGACGCGGAATCTTTCCAGTTCACCCGAGGAACCGCCGGTAGATCGGGGTGCATCGCTGCGTTGAGTGTCGCTTCGGGATCCTTCGGAGCTTCTTGGCCCGCGATCAAAGGAACCTCTTGGTCCACGGTCATCACGTCCACCGCGATCATCACGTCCGCGATCATCGCGCGGGGATCTTGAATCGCGACCTGGTCGTTCTTCGCGCCCACCATCACGGCCACGGCCATCGCGACGCGTCATTGTATCGGGGCGACCGCTTTCGTCTGCAAACACATCGCGACGTCCCGAACGGCCTGCATCTTCGACCAAGAATGGCTTATTGCCTTGCACCACCATGGCCATGGCGGCAGCAATCTTCCCGGCGGTCAGATCATTTTCCAACATGCACTGTTCGATCAGCTTTTCAAACATGGCAAATTGCGGAGTGGGTGTTGCGTTCTCCGCACATGCCGCCACGATCTTGCTCTTAAAGCGACTGACTCGCATAGCGTTGATTTCTTTGGCGGTAGGGATCGCCATCGGTTCGATCATTTGACCAGCAGCCCGATCGATTTCACGCAAAAAACCGCGTTGGCGTGGTGCGATAAATACGATCGCAGCGCCGCTTCGGCCAGCACGGCCCGTTCGACCGATACGGTGCACATAGGCTTCCGAATCAACAGGCAGATCGTAGTTGATAACGTGCGTGATCCGTTGCACATCCAAACCACGAGCGGCAACGTCGGTAGCCACCAAGATATCGAAGACACCTTCCTTCAGTTGATCAACCGTTCGTTCACGTTGAGCTTGGGCGATATCGCCATTCAACGCGACGGCAGCGTGTCCCATTTTGGTCAGATTGTCGGCCAGTTCGACGGTTGCCAACCGAGTCTTCACGAAGATGATCATGCCTTCGCGTTCTTCGGCTTCCAGAATCCGCAGAAGGGCTTCGAACTTGCTTCGGTGTTCGACCAGCACGAATCGCTGGCGTATGGTTTCTGCAGTTCTTTGCTGCGAATCGATAGAAATCACATGCGGGTTCTTGAGGTGCTTATCGGCAATTTCACGAATCGCGTTAGGCATGGTGGCAGAGAACAAGGCGATCTGACGGCCAGGTGGTGTTTGGTCCAAAATCCACTGAACGTCATCTACGAATCCCATCCGCAGCATTTCGTCCGCTTCGTCCAAGACCAAGCATTGCAGCGTATCGACTCGTAAACGATTCTCACGCATATGGTCCATGACTCGACCGGGGGTACCAACAACGATGTGGACCCCGCGTTGCAAAGCATGGATCTGAGTGGAATACGCTTGGCCGCCGTAGATCGGGGCGACTCGCAATCCACGCATGTGCTGAGCATAACGTTGGAAGGACTCGGAAACTTGAATGGCAAGTTCACGGGTCGGCGTCAGCACCAGAACTTGAGTTGCCGGATTTTCGACATTGATTCGACTGAGCAACGGTAGAGCGAACGCGGCGGTTTTTCCGGTGCCGGTTTGAGCCTGCCCCAAAACGTCGCGACCTTCGGTCATAGCCGGAATGGTGGCGGCTTGAATTGCGGTCGGATATTCGTATCCCGAAGCTTTCAGAGCACTGCAAATCTCGTTAGGCAGTTTTAGGTCATAAAAGGTAATCCTGCCGTCGTTGACTTCCTCGGAACTTTCATCCGCAGGTTCGTCCGAAAGAACATCCTCATCCATGTCCATGTCCGAATCGAAAGCGTCCGATGGCTTGCTGGGCTTGGTCGTTTTGGCAGATGTGGGTATGGCTGGCGCGGCGGAAGTCGCTGGCGTGGCTGACTGCGGTTTCGGGGAGGAAGCCTTTGCAGCACGTTGTTTCTTCGAAGGTTTGGTGATCTCGTCCGAGATTCCGGCCAAAAGATCGTTAGCGATCATGCTAAACTCATCGGCTTGCTTGGGGTCCAGAACGGCCGGCCCTGATTCAACGGACATCGATTCGGCATGCATTGATTCCGCCCGAGTCGATTCAACAGGTGTCGAATCGGTGGCAATCAAATCTACAGAATCAAGATCTACGGGCGCAGAAATACCAACACTAGGCTCTTGGGAGCTCATAAAATTCCTCGATAACACATTAGGGATGTAAACCAAAATTCCAGCACCCAAACTGCAACCCGCAGTTCAGAAACGTAGGAAAGTTTGGTTCGAATCAACCTAAGTCGGGGAATCTCATTCCGATTCGCGGACGCAGATGAAGTAGCAGAACTTACTTTCCAAGCTGTTTATTTCCAGGAGATACTAACTCAAGCTACGAAAATCAAAAGAGGGAAAAGCAAAAGATCTTCCGTGGGCCTCTTGCGTTTATCGTCAAAATCTACGTGATTGGAGTAAAGAATCTCTTGATTTGCTTCTGCTGCCACCACGATAATGAAGATGTTGTTGGAAGAGTCCTCGAGGAACAAGACGTTTATGGGCCCCCTAGATCCTGCGAATGTAGCTTTATCCCACATTAACTCTTCGGGAGCTGGAAACGCTGAATCTGCTTCCACGCCCGGTTTATCGAACGCGTCCGATTTGGAAGGTGCAGTGAATTGGATTGAAAAAGATAGTTCCTCGGAACCAGAAAAGTATTTGGAAGAGAGCCAAACGGGCTCCGTCGGCGAGTGAACGGCCCCTTTTATCTCGTTTGATGGGGTTGGAAACGGAGTACGTCGTTCTGTATCGAACTCCGGGCGAGACGGTCGACCAAGTGAAGTTTGACTTCGATAGGTTTTCGAAGTGCCTTTCGCAAGAGCTGCCGATTGCCAAGAGCTTCCGAAATCCTTATCGAGTCTTTCTAGCCAATGGTGGGTGTGTTTCATTGGAACACGGCCTGTCGATGAATCTTCGCGATGTTTTGGTGGAAACCGCGAGTCCGGAATGCAAAAGTCCCAAAGAGCTTTTGACATATCAGATTGCGATGGAGCGGATCCTGTCCCGTTCTATCCACAAAGCCTTCAGCACTTACGACGCTCAGCTGCTGAAAGGGAGTGCGGATTCCCGAGGCAACACCTACGGTCAACACGAATCGTACGAGCTTCAAATCGCCTCCAAAGGATGGTTGCTGGGCTGGCGGTTGGGGCTAGTATGCATGCTTCCGCTTTTGGTTTCCTATCGGCTTTTGGCGGGCATTTGGTTTCTTTTGATATGGTTGCTGAGCCAGATGACAACTCCTTGGATCGCGGTCAAGCGTCGGTGGCAGCGAAGCTCAAATCCGCCGGAACCGCAATCTCATGAGGCGAAAAGTTTCTGGGGCGTTCATCCGCATTGGCTTGGTCTCTGCGCGATGGGGCTGCGCATCTTGCACTTGCCGTTGGTGGCATCGCTGTGGCTGAACATTCGGTGCTTTGCACTGATACCTCATCGCAGAAACCTATCCGCGTTTTTTGCTTCCAGATCGATTGTGGATGGTGCAGGCTACTTAGACAAACGAAACCGCTTCTGGGTGAGCGTCCGATCTGCCTTAGTCAATTCGGTGATTGGATTTGGAAGCTACCGTAATGAGCGGCCCATTTTCCGCTGCGATGGTTTGCTGCGAGGCCTATGCACGGGGCCGGTGTGGACCTTGGGCAACTATTTTCAGTTGTTCCGGCAACGTCAACGGATCGAAATCGCAATCGGTGACTCGGGCCTATGCCAGCAGTCTCAGTATGTTCGGCTTGGATCGACGGCACTGGTGCTTGACTTGATCGAACAGGGAAGTGCAACGCTTCCACGATTAAAGAACGTCATCGAAGCCACGACAAGATTTGCGAAAGATTGGATGTTGTTATCGCATGTTCCAGGCAAAAACAACATTCAGTGGACCGCTTTGGATATCCAACATGCTTACGCATCCGAGGTACGAAACTTTTTGCAAACGCATCCCAATGTCCCGATGGAGGCATGGCGAATTCTGGATCAATGGCAAACCACTCTCAATCAATTGCGTCCCACGGAAGACGAGTCGAATTTACCGCGGACCATGCTTGGGCGCATCGACTGGTTAAGCAAGCTGTGGATTTTGCATCAAATGAAGGGGGAAACCAGCTGGCAAGCCAGGAAGAAGGTTGACCTTCGGTACCACGAAATTTCAAGCGAGGGGTACCACCATCGGCTTCATCAGATGCTTGAGCTTGCGCCGATCTTGGACGAACGGGAAATCTCCAAAGCTGCAAGAACCCCGCCCACCGATACACCTGCAACCCAGCGCGGCTACATTGTTCGCGAGTTTTCGGACGACCAAAATGACCTTCAGGTGAGCTGGACGCACGCCGATTTCCAACTGGAAGGCCAACGAAACCGTGTCTTTTTTTGATCAACTGCCTTATTCAGGGGCGTTTCATCCAGAAGATCGTTTCGAGAAACACAGGATGCGACGGTGGTTTCTGATTGTTGCTCTTTAACTCTTTCAGAACCCCGCCGAACTGAATACGTCCCGAGAGATCCAATTCCTTCTTTAAGGGTATGCACACAACCGCGCTTGGGCAGTTCATGCTGTCGCTATCAAACAACTCGATAACGCGATACAAACTATGAATAGGGATCATCATGGGGACCATCACCTTACCAATCATGATGGGGACGGTGATGAAGCCCGAAAATAACGATTGCGTTCCGATCTCTTTGGCAAAGCCGGTAAGAATAATCGCATCACCTGCTTTTCGTTCCGTATCTACTTGCGACGGTGGAACGTGACTTGGTTTCTTTTTGATGAAATCGCGACGTAGCTTTGTATCGAGAAGCGAGAGAACTGCTTCTTGATCTTTGGCATCAAGATCTTGCTTGGTCATTTCGAGGAAAAGAAATGCCCGAATGCCAGCCGAGAAGACTCCTGCTGCCTTAGCAAGTTCACCGCGAGAAACGACCTGATCATCGGCGGCATCAAAAAAATTGTAAAACCGTCCGCCATTGTCGAGCGCCTTTTTGGCGGAACCTAGCTTAGCAAACGCCTTTAATTCCTGCATCCTGATTCACTTTCTCTTTAGAAAACGAGCTAAACTTCCGATTCAGGTACGTTGATCGCTTCCATTTCCTGTTTCCATTCGTCGTTGCGAAACGCCCCTTCCCATTTGGTAATGACCACGGTCGCCAAGCAGTTTCCGATCACGTTGACTGCGGTTCGAGCCATGTCCATCAGCTCATCTACCCCCAGAATCAAGATCACCCCTTCGACGGGAAGATGAAACGACGCCAGGGTACCCAGCAAGATTACAAGCGAAGCTCGTGGCACTCCGGCGACCCCTTTGGAAGTCAACATCAGGGTTAGCATCATGATGATTTGCTGCGACCAACTGAGTTCGATGCCAGCCGCTTGAGCGACAAAGACGGACGCGACCGCCAAATAGAGTGTTGTCCCATCCAGATTGAACGAGTAACCCGTTGGCAACACAAACCCCACAATCCTTTGCGGGCAACCGAGTTTGACCAAGTTCTCCATGGCCTTGGGCAACGCTGATTCGCTGGAGGTGGTAGCAAACGCAATCGTTGCGGGCGTCTTTACTGCATTGTAGAAATCTTTCAGCGGCACTTTGAAAAGCAAAGCGACCGGCAAAAGGACAACCAAGCAAAACACAAGCAATGCGACATAGAGTGTTCCGACCAACATCGCAAGATTTTTAAGCACTTCCAATCCGCTATGGCTCACCGCATACGCCATCGCAGCGCCGACACCGATCGGAGCGAACTTCATGACGAACTCCGTGAAGCGAAACATCACATCTGCTAACGACTCGCACCATTTTACGATCGGCTCGCTTTTCTTTTTCCCAATGCTGGTTACCGCCAACGCAAACAAAACAGAGAAGACAACGATTTGAAGAACATCCCCCTCGGCCATCGCCTTGATGATCGAGGTGGGTGACAAGTGGGCAATGATGTCACCAAACGTTTGTGGCTTGGGGGGTGGCTCCGGTGCGACAATACCTCGGGATAAAACTTCCGAAGCTTCGCTGGCAAGGTTGATCGCTTTCGCGTTTTGCTCCAAGGCCTCCGACGATTTTCCTTCTTGCAAAGCGGCTTTCGCAGCCGAAGCTACGTCCTTTGCTTCGTTTGCTAAATCCCGAGCCCGTTCCGAAAGTTCTTTCTTGTTCTCGGTCTTTTCAATGCTGGCCAAGCTCAACCCTTTACCGGGTTGCGCAATGTTCACTGCAATCAGACCGATGAACAGAGCAAGCGTGGTGACCACTTCAAAATACAAAAAGGCCTTCGCCCCGATTCGGCCAACTTGCTTGATATCACCTGTTCCAGAAATACCAACCACCAGCGTTGCGAAGATTAGCGGTGCGATGATGGACTTGATCAGATTCAAAAACAGATTCGATAACGGCCTTGCTTCCAACCCCAGGGGTGGAACTAACCAACCGATCAAGATACCGAGAAACAGCCCTATAAAAATTTTGCTCGTTAATGAGATTTTTGGCATTGGCATTGAATCGAATTGCACTTTCCACGCAAGCAATCGTGTTCGGAAAAGGGGGAAAACACATTAGCAGGTCTGGCGGTAATGCAGAACATACCAACCGTCTTACAGAATGTGTCCAGGGAATTACCCTGGACACGAAAAAACCGACTAATCCTTCAAGTCCGAGGTCATCCTAATTTGCACTTCTTAGGCGGCTATTCCAATAACCGTAACAAAAATAGATAACCAATCCGACCGCCAACCAAGCGACAAGTCGAAGCCAGTTTTCGCCAGGAAGAGACAACATCAGCAGAACACAAAGAACAATTCCAGCGGCCGGAAACCAAGGGGAAAATGGACAACGAAACGGCCTGGGACGTTCAGGATCCGTGAAACGAAGCACCAAAACCGAGCCGCAAACCAAAGCAAAGGCGAACAATGTTCCAATGCTCGTTAAGTCAGCAAGAATATTGAGCGGCAGTAAAGAAGCAGCCAATGCAACGATCAAGCCTGTGAGGATTGTTGATTTGTGCGGAGTTTGGAATTTTGGATGTACCGCACCAAAAAACCCGATCGGCAACAGTCCATCTCGAGCCATCGCCAAAAAGATGCGTGGTTGCCCCATCATCATTACCAATAGCACCGAAGTGATACCAGCAATCGCTCCGACCGTAACGACAAACTGAGCTGATTCAAAGCCAACTTGCTCAAAGGCGGTAGCCACAGGTGCGTTCTTATCGATTTGATCGTATCGAACCATTCCTGTCAGGACTGCAGACACCAGCACATAAAGCAATGTGCAAATCACAAGAGAACCAATAATACCGATTGGCAAATCTCGCTTTGGATTTTTAGCTTCTTCGGCTTGAGTCGATACCGCGTCAAACCCAAGATACGCAAAAATTACGCCAGCCGCCCCAGCCATCACGCCTTTGTCGCTCCAACCGAAAATCTGTTGGCCAAACAACGTGATCCCACCATATCCGTAGGGCGCAAAATCATCAGTCCAGTTACTTACGTTAATGTAGCGGAACCCCGCAACGATTACGAACAAAACAACTGCAACTTTGATCGCAACCATAATCGCATTGGTAAAAGCACTTTCGCGTACGCCTCTTACCAAAACAAAGGTAACGATTGCAGTGATAAGCACTGCTGGCAAATCAAAGAAGTAACCAGTCGAAAAGAACGAACCTGCTTCGACGGTCAACTTTTCACCCGAAGCAAGCGTCATCTCGGAGGCTTTTTTCGCTGAATTGAAGTCGAACGGAGCATCCGAAAAACGGTGCAATGCCCCCCCATCGCCAAACCAATTGAGCTGAAATTGGCCGAGTAGCTTTTGCAAATACTTGGACCATCCATGAGCCACGGTCGACGATGCGACAGCGTACTCGAGAATCAGGTCCCAGCCAATAATCCAAGCCATCAGCTCTCCCATGGTTGCATAAGCATAATTATATGCAGAGCCAGCCACAGGAGCCATCGAAGCAAATTCCGCATAGCATAATGCAGCGAAAACACAGGCCAATCCGGCGACAACGAACGACAGCACAATGGCTGGGCCCGCTTGATCCGCAGCCGCTTTCCCCACAAGTACGAAGATCCCCGTCCCGATAATCGCCCCTACCCCCAGAGACGTCAGGGCGACAGGCCCTAACGATCTCTTTAGCCTGCTCCCCTGTTCCATGTCTGTAACCATGGAATCAAGGGACTTCGTTCGAAACAACTGATTAGCCATGAACCCAAGCCTTTTGCTTAAATCAAACCACTTACCGAAAAACCATATTTCGAGAGGATGGCCGCCATTTTAGCTCCCTTCTAACTCTTCGAAAGCTCTTGCGGATGGAAATACAAACAATCTGGAAGAACCTTGAAGTCTCCCACCAATGTTTGAGCATCGATTGACAGATCGCATTTCGACAAGCAGAATACTTCGGATTCCGAACTTTTCTTAATCCGAACTGATTATCGTAAAATCTTGCCACGCTTAGACCAACATGTTCTCGAAATTGGACAATTCATTCAGGAAATCATTCGACGATTTCAAAATGCAAATCGAAGCATCTCGCGAGGTCCACACACGCAATTAAGTCATCACGAACAATTCCTTCTGGAAGTGCTGGGCGATAAGGGTGCTCAAATGATGAAGGAGGTTGCCCATCAGTTGGGGATTGCTGTGAACACTCTTACGGGAATCGTGGACGCTCTTGAAACCAAGGGGCTCGTCTCTCGAACCCGATCGCTCACGGACCGAAGGGTGGTTTTTATTGAGCTGACTTCGAAAGGTACCAAGATCTACAAGTCGGCAACCAAAGCCAAGAATGAATTCCACCGCGCGAATCTCGCCAACTTGACTCCGCAAGAACGGGTGCTGCTGCTGAGCCTGTTTCAAAAAATGGCTCAACTGGATTCACCAGACCAAGCGAAACCCGCCACTCAATCGCAAACCTCAACGAAAGGCAAGTGAAATGACGACCAAATCGATAACGCGAAGCTTGGTTGCAGTCGGGCTGCTTGCCGCCGGGGCCTTGGCTGGGTGGTTTCTTCGAGCGCGCGCGGACTCGGAGCCAAAAATTGCCCTGGAATCAATCGCATCACAAAATCCAACTCCCGCCATTTCGATTTCTACATCCACAGTCTCCGTTCGAAAGCTCAAACGGCATATCGACGCCGTTGGCTCCGTCCACGCTTACGAAGATTTGGTCATAGCGGCGAAGTCCGATGGACGAGTTCTGCGAGTATTGCACGACATGGCGGATTTGGTTCAGCCGAATGCGATGCTTCTCGAAATCGACCCCACCGACATGCGACTGGCTGTCTCGCAAGCTCAACGAGCCCTGAAAACAGAATGCGAAAAATGGGGCTTCAACGGAATCCCTGACGACAATGTCGACCTGGACAAGATCCCCTCAGTGAGATCCTCTTTCATGCGACTGGAACTTGCTCAATCGAAACTTTTGCGATTCGACGAGCTCATCAAATCCAAATCCGTTTCCATCGATGAATTCGAACAGATTAAGTTCGATGCAAGGATTCTGGCGTCCGAATGGGAAAACCAAAAGTACCTTGCTCGCGCTGCACTTGCCACCGTGCGACTCCGCGAATCGGAACTAGAAATTGCCCAGCAACGACTTACTGATACGCAGGTTTTCGCGCCTTTACCCACGGCCGAAATTCCCATCGAAGACCGAATCTATCGAGTCGCACAACGCATGGTCACTGAGGGAAGCCATGTGCGGCCAGGCGATCCACTGTTTCGACTAGTGCTGGGCCGGTCCGTCAAAGTCCGATTGAACTTGCAAGAAATTCATTCTTCGAGCGCTGCGGTCGGGCAAGATGTAACGCTCGAAAGCTTCCAAGGTAACTTGAGCTGGACTGGAAAAGTCACGCGAGTCAGCCCGGTCATCGACCCCGCAACTCGAACCTTCGTCGTCGAGGTAGAGGTCAGAAACGAAAATGGTCAGCTAAAGCCCGGCGGCTTTGCAAAGGCTCGCATCGTTATCGGCCAAGAAGTAGATGCCATCACGATTCCGCTGGCAGCTCTGGACTCGTTCGCGGGTGTTCACAAAATTTTCGTGATCGAAAATCAGACCGCTACCGAACACCAAGTCAAACTTGGATACCAGCAGGACGACTGGATCGAAGTACTAGAACCACAGCTTCAGCCTGGGTCGATGATCGCGACTAGCTCGCAGCGTATGCTATCAACCGGCGTTTCGGTAGTGGACCGCGATCTTCCGAAGGACGCACCATGAGCATCTCCGATATCTGTATTCGAAGACCGGTTTTCACTTGGGTGTTGGTTGCAATCCCTGTGGTGCTAGGCCTTGTTTCCTACAATGAACTCGGGGTCGATCTATTTCCAAAAGTCGATTTCCCTGTGATCTCAATTTCCGCCGCCTTACCAGGCGCCAGTGTTGAGGAAATGGAATCGACGGTGACCAAACCGATCGAGGAGGCCATCAACACTATTTCGGGAATCGACGAACTGAGATCGATTACCCGCGAAGGTTTATCGACGGTTGTCGTTCGCTTCATCTTAGATAAGAACGGCGATGTTGGGGCTCAGGAAGCCCGAGACAAAATCTCTTCCATCATCCGAATGCTGCCTGACGGGATGGAGGTTCCGATTGTCAGCAAGTTCGACCTGGATGCTTCCCCCATCATGACGATCGGTATCGCGGGGAATCGCGACATCCGTGAAGTCACCGAAATTGCGAAACGTCAGATCCAAGAACCACTTCAAACGGTTGCGGGCATTGGCAACGTCTTTATCTCGGGAGGGCGAAGCCGAGCTATCAACATTCGCGTGGACATTGATCGATTGCGAGCCCAGGGAGTGTCGATCGAAGAAGTTCGGCTAGCACTTGCAAATCAGAATGTCGAAACACCCGGCGGAATTGTAGACCAAGGGCAACGGGAATTGGTTCTAAGAACTCTTGGCCGAATCGAAAAGCCTGAAGACTTTAACGAGCTGATTGTCTCAAATCGCAATGGCTACTCGGTTCGCATCAAGGACATCGGCAACGCAGAGGATTCGTTCGAGGAGCCGCGTGGGCTTAGCCGACTCGATGGAAAGAATGCGGTCAGCTTGTTTGTGCAAAAGCAATCCGGAACGAACACCGTCGCAATATCCGACGCAGTCCATGAACGCTTAGACCGATTCAAGAAATCGCTTCCGCCCGATATCCAAGTTGAAATCATCCAAGACCAGGCACAGTTTATTCGCGCTTCCATGGATGAAGTGAAATTCCATTTGCTTCTGGCTGCTGCCTTGGTGGGTGCAACGATTCTGTTGTTTATCCGCGATTGGCGAACTACCGTGATTGCTACTCTAGCGATCCCAACATCGATTATCCCAACCTTTTTGTTCATGCAAATCATGGGATTTTCGCTCAACAACATTACCATGCTCGGTTTGATCTTGGCCATTGGTATTGTCATTGACGATGCGGTTGTTGTTCACGAGAACATTTTCCGACACATGGAAGAAAATGGGCTTAGTGCATTCGAAGCATCGCAAGTTGGAACGCGCGAGATCGCTCTGGCTGTTCTCGCAACCAGTTTTTCGCTGGTTGTCATCTTTGTTCCCGTTGCGTTCATGGGAGGAATGGTAGGGCGATTCTTTAGCAGTTTCGGTCTGACCGTCGCATTCTCTATTCTGATGAGTCTCTTCGTTTCGTTCACCTTAACCCCCATGCTTTGCTCCTCCTTCCTGAAGCTGGAACCAGGGCATACAAGTTCATCGAAGTCTGGCTGGATGTACCGGATTACCGAACGCTTCTACGCCCGCTGTTTACGGTGGTCGTTACGGCACCGATGGCTCACCATGCTAGCTTGTTTGCTAATCGTGGGCTCGACCATACCGATCGCCATGAACGTGGGAGCGAATCTAGTTCCACGCGATGACCAAAGTGAATTTCAAGTTGGGTTCATCACCCCCGAGGGATATTCCCTGGAACGAACGAACCAAATTGTTACCGAACTGGAACAACGACTCGCAACGTTACCGGGTGTCGAGCACAGATTTGTTTCTATCGGCGAAAACAATGGTGTGAAAGGGCAAGGAGACGTCACACGAGGTTCGATCTACCTTCGAATTTGCGATCTCGAAAAGCGAACCTTCAGTCAGTTTGATCTGATGCGAAAGGCTCGTGCCATCCTACAAGACTTTCCCGAGTTGCGGTCCTCTGTTTCCGATGTCTCCGCGATCGGCGGTGGTGCCAATGGCGACAGTCGCATTTTCCAAATCAGTCTTCAAGGGCCGGATATTGCGCAACTTGCAACGTATGCTGATACTTTAAAACAAAAACTACAATCTCTACCTGGGCTGGTGGATGTTGACTCCACCATGTCGATGCGAAAACCAGAAATACAAGTGAGCATCGACCGTGACAGAGCCATGGATTTGCAAATTCCTGTGCAGACGGTTGCAAACACCCTTCGCGTGTTGGTGGGCGGCCAAGTCGTCTCGACCTATAAAGAAGGTTCGGAGCAATACGACGTTTGGTTACGTGCCGACAAATCCTTCCGCGACAATCCAACGGAGCTTGCCTCTCTTTCGATTCCATCCGGCAAGGCAGGACAAGTAGAACTTGGACGACTCGCGAAGCTATCCGAGCAACAGGGACCGACGCAAATCGATCGTCTGAATCGGCAAAGAACAGTGACTCTGATGGCCCACCCAGACCAAGTTTCACTCAACGATGCGGTCAACTTTGCGAACGCGACGATTGATTCCATGAACATGTCCCCCGAGTACCAGCGTGTGTTTGGCGGGCAAGCCGACTTGCTCGCGGAGACCGCTTATTACTTTGTCGTTGCTCTAA
Source organism: Planctomycetaceae bacterium (assembly GCA_027487485.1). Lineage (GTDB taxonomy): Bacteria > Planctomycetota > Planctomycetia > Pirellulales > Pirellulaceae > JBKCUI01. The sequence continues at coordinate 99,534 of JAIYDN010000078.1, forward strand.
CGCTGAGCACGACCTTTATGTACCTCATCTTGGCGGCTCAATTTGAAAGCTGGATTCATCCAATCAGCATTCTGGTTGCATTGCCGATCACGTTCCCATTCGGTCTTTTGTCGTTGCTGATTTTTCAGACGCCTCTCGATCTGTATGCCATGTTCGGGCTATTCATGCTGATCGGTATTGTCAAAAAGAATGGAATCCTTCAGGTCGACAAGACCAACGAGTTGATCGCGGCCGGTGAAACGAACCCAACCAAGGCAATTCTTGAAGCCAATCATACCCGTCTTCGCCCAATTCTTATGACGACGGTAATGCTGATCGCAGCCATGGTTCCCATCGCGCTTGGGAATGGACCGGGAGCCAGCGCTCGAGCAAGCATGGCAAAAGTGATTATCGGCGGACAAGCACTTTCGTTGCTGCTATCGTTGATCGCAACGCCGGTATCCTACTCCCTTTTCTACGATCTCAATCGCTGGCTCCGCCGAAAGCGGAACAGAACAGAAGCGTAGGGTGAGCCACATAACTCGGAGCCTTGAGCCACGCGCCGTCTTATCGACGCAATGTAGCTGGCTTTTCTTCGGCAACTTGTTCTGCGGGCAAGTATCCAATGAAACAAAGAAGGTCCCGGATCTCCGAGGGTGTTAGCGAATCCAACAAACCTGATGGCATCGCCGAAACTTTGCTCGGAAGAATCTCTTCAATCTCTTCTTCGGCGATTTTCACTTCCTGGTTCTCTTTGGTCCTGATAGAAATTCCATCAGGATTACGCACCAAGATACCCGTGTGAACTTTACCGGTCAGAGTTAGGATTTTCTTGGACGCATACTGATCGCTGATCACATGGGATGGGAACAGAGTGGACTCCAAAAACTCCGAACGAGTGAATCGTCGAGTGACGCTACTGAGGTCTGGACCAAATCCATTGCCAACCGTATTCATTTTGTGGCATGAAGAGCATTGAGCCTTTGCGAAGACCTTAGCACCTTCTTCTCGGATTCCATATCGCCCTTGTTCTCCAGCAAGGAATTGCTCCAAGAAGCCAAGCGACCATCGCGGTTGCTCTGTTTCCGTTGGTGGAATTGCGGCCGGAAGATCAGGAAAGCGCTTCTCGTACCATTTTTGCCAAGCCACCATCGGAGATTGTTTACTGTCGCCATCCGTTGAGAACTTCTCGCCAGTCCAATACTCGAGCAATCGAACGGTAGGTGTCGGATCGTTCCCTGCTTCAAAAAGTTTGCAACCTTGCAGAATGGTTTGGCGAAGCGCTTCGGGGTCTTCTGTCGCGACTTCCATTTTGCGAAGAGCATCGCACACATCCGCCACACCGAACGAGTCCAACAAACCAATCGATCGAACTAGATAGTCCCAGTTTTTCTCGTCAGGCCTTTGAGCCAACGCCAATGCGATAGTGGCACGTCGGTCTGGGCTCTTGCGCCAGCGTTGCCGCAAATGCTCCGCAGCAGATTCGTCCGCTTGAGCCGAAAGGATCGCAGTAATGCCCGTCTTCAAACGTTTGAAAACGTCTTCTTCCAAACCACTTTTATCAATCGAGGTATCCAAGCGGATCAGTGTTTCAATTTGTTCTGGCGTTAATTGCGAAGGAACTTTGAACAATGCCGTCAAAGCGGCATTCGGGTACTGTTCCCCAAGTTCTAAAATGCGGATCGCTTCCGATTCGGTCAGGTGCTCGGCCATTTGCTGCGATGTCTTCATCACATAAAGCTGGTAGGAACTTCCCCCCTTGGCTTGCTGAGCGGTTTCCAAAAATTGTAATACTGCCATTCGTTCCGTCGAGGTCCAGGGGTGCTGGATCATGGGCAAGTGCATCGATATCAACATTCGCTCTGGCATCGGTGCATCCGATTGCAAATATTGGATAGCAGATGGAACCACGTCGCTCTGAAGATAGGTAGCCAATCGAATCAGTTCGCTATTGATCGCAGCGTTGCCTGCAGGAAACTCTTTTTCGACAAGAGCCTTGAGATCCGAAAGCCCGCCTCGATCGATGGAATTTAAATGCAATGTCACTTGAAGAACTCGCAATAAATCAACGAAGTCTGCGTCACTGACAAACCCTTGCGTTTGTCGCATCATGGCGTCGACAACCAGATTAGCATTTTGTTGAGTTGGTTCGTTGGTCATTAATACCAAGCCCGCTTGAATGGCCAGACGGCTCGACTTACCATCGACAAATTCATCCTTCCACTCAGCCGATGGAACCAGCGATAACGCGCGACGGGCCGCGAAGCGTTCCTCGCGAGTATTGCTTGTCAGCATGCTCTTCAGTTCCGCAGGCGTGCATACAATGCCCTGCCGAAGAATGGACTCGCAGGCTGCGATGCGAACGTTGGGACTATTGTCACGAAGTAACTTCCGCAGTTGTATCTCTGCTTCCTCATCATCGGTATGGAGCGCTAGCAGACGAGCGCATTTGACTTGCACTTGTTCGCTGGTGCTATTGCTTAGCTCGACCAACATTTCCGTCGTTGGAATGGGCCCAAGCAACTGCATGAGATCCAAAGCTTGCATACGATAACGAGCCGGGTTCTCATTGCTGTAAGCGACACCAGCCACTTGTTCGGCCCAATCGTTGCCTAGTTCCTTTTTCAGAACGGCTGCGGCTTGTCGTCCGAAAGCAGAGAACAGTTGAGGCAGCCGGATTGCTTTCGTAACCCCTTCCCCTAAATCCAAAACCTGAGCCGGTATATCACCCACCCATCGAACTCGGTAAATACCACCGTCGGTACCACGGCCACCTGTGCAGAAATACAACCACCCATCAGGCCCTACTTCCAGGTCGGTCACATTCATGGGGGTCCCACTGACGAACTCTTCGACCTTTGGCTTGGATTTATCTGCGGATTCTACGTTCATGCAAAGAATTCTTCCTTCCGACCAATCAGCCGAAAAGAGAGTCCGATGGTACTTTGCGGGAAACTTGATGTGCGAGTAGGTCGTTATTCCAGTGGGGGATCCACGGCCGGAACTTGCGATTGCAGGTTGACGATCCAGATAGTACTCCGGCCAATTGGCCCAACCACTGCGCCATCCGAATTCAGAACCTTCACCAATTCGGAAGACACTGGTTGCCCGGTGCCACACAGCGCCGATATCCGCTTCCATATCGCTGTCATGAAGATACAGACTTCCTGACGGATGGAACGTCAAATCGTATGCATTCCGCAAACCACCAGCCACAGTTTGTACGCGTTTGGTTGTTAGCTCATAACGAATCACGGTTCCACCAGGTGCCTTGATTCCGTCTGCGTGTCCACCTGGATCCTGAAACCTAGGCTGCACAAGATCGCCCTCGTATGGATCTCGAAAAGTGCTGCTCGCATCTGGGGATGCGGCGAGTTGGGTATGATTTCCGATCACGGCATAAATACATCCGTCGGGCCCAAAGGTGATTTGGTGTGCACCATGTTCGCCCGCGCTGCCTTGGAACTGAACCAAGATCTCTGCCTTCTCCAGTTCGCCGTTCCGATCTTCGTCAATCAGCCGATAGAGCCCAGCACCCTCTGGACCGTCACCCGTAACGTAAACGTCTCCGTTGAGTGGTAATATGCCTTGAACGTTTTGAACCAGAGTGCAGTATTCGCGAGTCTTCTCAGGCGTTCCGTCTTTGTCTGCATCATAAATCAGTACAAGAGGACCACCTTCCTGTGAGGCGATAATATGCCCGAATTCATTGAACGCCATTGCAATCACCGAGCCAACGGAACTGTGATCCAATACCTCATCGACGATAAAGCCCGGCTTGGTCTTGAATCGGTCTGATGGTGGAGCCGATTTCTTGGAATCGAAGTCCTTCAATGAAACAACAACCGCAGACTTGCTGGCTGCGGTTTCCGGAACAACACTAGGGCCAATAGGCGTCTCCGCCGTCTCGGAAGCATTCTCCTGAGACTCAGCGCTTGCTGCATCCAAGGACAATGCATTGGACCATTGACTATCATCGAATCGCAAAAGTTGCCAATTCTGAGATGTTAACTTACTTGCTTTCCATTCATCATCGCTGACGACAATTCGCCACTTGGCGTTCTTGGGTTTGAACATGAACCCGACCTTCAAACCATGCTCTTTGCCAGTTCGATTGGTAGCTCGAATCGCAACAATGTTTTTACCGGGCCTGATAGCTGAAGATACATCCACACGTTCCATAGTCCGACTTGTTTTCGTCGTACCAACCCGACGACCATTCACGAACACTTCGCACTGATCGTCCGCTTCAAACTCGATCACCCCTTGTTCCGTTTCTGGCAAATCCATCACGCGTCGGAAGTACGCATCACCTTGCTTTACCTCCTCCATGGATTCAGAGTGCCATATCCACTCACGCTCCGTCTTCGCGGTTGGCGACGGAGGTACCGAAACCTTGGAATTGCGATTGGAAGAAGACTTCTCTTGCGCATGGGATTCGCCATGTTTGGCAAGAAAGAATGCTATCATTGCGAACAAAAGGGCGCAACGAACTGCAGCGGTGCTTCGATGCCTTACTATTTGTTGACTTTGGACTGAACACATAGCCAGCTACCATCCTTCGAATTTGCAAGATCCCTGTACAACTGGAGTACTTACGGGAAAAGATGCAAACAAGGCAAGAGCAAAGACGCGTTGACAGTCGCGTTATCGCAGGCGGAAATGCGTTTTAGAGCGGCAGATGCGTTTGGAAGAGTTCGCTTGTTAGAATCTTTCAGGATCCGACAGGCTGGCCAGGTTCAGACTTCTTGCTTTCATCGTCTTCGCCTTCTTTTTTATGCTCGAAGCGATGCTCGTCCTTTTTGCTGTGATTGCTTGACCCATCTCTTCCATCGACGCCTTCCACCTGAAGAACGATGTCCTGATTCTTCGACGTGTCCGGTTCAACGCGGATGGACAAGCCGGAAGTTGCGTAAGACGCGTGCCGTTTATTGATGACGCCCAAGGTTGAAGGCTTGAAGTTTGGAATGCCATCGGCTTGAATAAACTGAACGATCACACACTTGTGGAGACCTTCGACCGCGCCGTCGTCATCGCGGTACGTCTTGAGCCGAAAGGTTCCATCGCGATTGATGGTGCCGGTTGCCTGAATGCCATGCGTTTCTGACAGACATTCAATCGTACCGAGCTTTACAGGGGAGCCGTCGGCAAAGAGAACTTTACCCTGGACCGGATAGGTCTTGAGTTGACTTTCCCCGCAGCCAAGGGCACAGGCCAGCAATAAAAACAAAACGGTGGACTTGAGTACCGTCGACCACGTTGTCGCCCTCGTTGTGGACCGCGATGTCGCTTCGGGATTAGCCATTGCACTAATCCTCCAGATTCACAGGTTGCGAATCCGCTCGGTTGCACAAACGGCCCAGGGTATCGGTGTCGATCCTATTACTGATAGCACGAACGCTGCCATCTGCCAAAGCGAACTGACAAATTCCCGAGTGCCAGCTTCCCCATCGAACCAAGTCGCTGCCCTCGCCGCGCATGTCCGTCGCAATGGGTGTTGTTGGTCCACCGAGGCGAGCAAAGTTGTAAACATTGTCTCCATTAAAGATAAAAGCATCTTGAGGCGATTGGCCCAGCTTCCCCATCGGAACATGCATCTCGCCCGTTAGGATCGTGTTGCTTAGTCCATCCATTGCGTCACGATGCGAGATCCTGTCGAGCCAATCCACAGGAGTGCTGGAATCGCATTTCGCCCGGCTGGATATCAGTAATCCTGTTCCATTACCGCCATAGTTGAAATCCGTTGGAAGTCCGACCGAGCCAGGTGAAAGGTCGCCGTGGTTTCCGCCATAATCGCCAACAGCCCCAGATACTTCCGCGCTTCCCGCCACCGGAATTCGGCAACCGCAAGGAAGTGTCACCCAACGCGTTCCTGCACCAACAACTTGCCCGATACCTACGGAAGTGCTCATGGACCGCCGAGTTGGGCAGCAATACACCGGCAATGACTGAGTCCGCACTGGCTCTGAATGTCCGACATAGGGTGCCTTGTAGTCCCACCGTTGTTCCATGGCGGAAGCTTCTAAGTAGGGCATAATCCGTACGAGCCATGTCGTTTCTTTTCCGCCGCAGGATCGATCCGGTGCGTCTCCAGGCCGAGGCTCGTAACGCGCTGGTGGATAGGCGCGGTTAGCAGAATGAAACAGCTCGAGAGCCAAGCTGATTTGATGCAGGTTGTTCTTGCACTGCATCGTGCGAGCGGCTTCACGTGCAGCCTGGACTGCTGGAAGCAACAGCCCTACAAGAATCCCAATGATCGCAATGACGACCAGAAGCTCCACCAAAGTGAATGCCCGACGGGCCAGAGGATTTCGAGTTTGCAACATAAGTGATTGCTTTTAAATAATAGTCTTACAACCGGATTCGCCTCGATTGTAGCTCAAAACTATGCCTTTTGTAACCAAAATCCCGTTTGTGCGACTCCCTGCCGGTGTGTAGACTCGGTGAGATTGGAATAACGGGAATAACTAAGATCTAGGAATCAAGAACTTGCAAGAACCAGACGAACCGACCCCCGCCTCGCGAGCAGGCCTGAAACGACCAGAAGGGGCAGAACTGCGACGCAATGCGACGTTTGTAGGGGATGCAAGCGACCTTGTGACTCAACTGAAAGAAGTGGCCGCTCCTTTAGCTATCACCGACATTCAGGACGAGACCTGGACCAAAATCGCTGAATATTGCATTCAGATTTGGTCCTGGAACCAAAGCATCAATCTCACACGGCACACAACGCCAGAGCTTTTCGTGAAGCGAGATTTGCTCGATTCTTGGCACTTGGCAAAGCTGCTAGAACCCAATGAAGAAATCCTGGATATCGGAACAGGTGGAGGAGTCCCAGGAGTTCTCGTGGCTATCCTAAGACCCGACGTTCAAGTGACGTTGTGCGATAGCGTTGCCAAAAAAGCAGTGGTCATGCAACGCGTTGTTGACCAACTAAAGCTCAAGGTGCCCGTGTACCCGCTGAGCGTTCAAAAGGTTCTTGAAGACTTTCGTTACGACTCGTTAACAGCCCGGGCCGTCGGTCCACTCATTCGACTGTGCACTTGGCTTCAAGAAGACTGGCACAAGTTTCGCCGCCTTCTTGCCATCAAAGGACCGAAATGGGTCGAGGAACGGGGCGAAGCTCGACACAAGGGCGTTCTCAAGAATATCGAACTGCGACGAGTCGCTGCCTACAACATGCCGGACACTGAATCGGAGAGCACCATCCTGCAGCTGCTTCGGCCAAGAAGCTAAGCCTGCACCCATCTTCGCTTCAATCACCCCGTCACCGTTTATCGGTGACTGGCCAAATACAAAATCTTTACGACTCAGTGAGCAGCGAAGATTCGCCGCTTGGGCATGGCTCGAAACGAAAAGTCCAGCGAGAAGTGGATGAGCAAAAGCTTTGGATTCCCGCCTAACCCAATGAATTTGATTTTGCCACGATTCGAAATGATCCTGTGAAGTTGGCTGATATTCCCAGAAGATTGAGCGACATTTCATGATGGATGCGATTGCTGTGTCAGCATATCGCAACGCGAGCGAATGGCAAATGAGGTTCGACGTTTGCTGATGCCCCTGAGATATTCGATCGACTTAGTATCGACAGTGCAGAATGGTCGCAGATGGTGAAGTATTTCGGACGAAGTTTTAAAAACGTGGTCGGTAAGCCTGGGAGCATCGCCCAGACGCGAAGTCTCAAGACATCTCAAAAATTCTACTGCAGTCGGGTCTAACCGAATCCGGATTCGGAACGGCATTCAAAACCAAGCACGCTCGCGTCGCTAAATTTTAGGTACTGCTTAAATCAACTGATTTTCTAATTCGAAACATTGAATTCGTGCGTTGGCCTGGCGATGGAACGTATTGGCGACCGCGATGCAGTTCTAGTCCACTGTTCCACACCCAAATGGGTGTGAACGGGCAACCCAATTGAATGCTGTGTCATTGATTGCTTGAAAACACTGCGACACAACGAAAAAACACTTCACTTTAAGCAAAATGGTCTATGGATGCCTTCAGATCCTGTTGCTCAACCAAAAATGTCGATTCCTGGAAGAAGTCTCGTTTTGAAAAAGCAGACCTTAAACTAGACTCAGAAGGCAGTCATCAAACGCACTGCGAGGTAACCTTAGGGTGAGCCTTCGTGAGGTAATTGAACTTCAACCGAGATGCGCATCTCAGGTGCAACGTTCGTTCGGCGAATCTGGGAAGCGAAGTTCTCGGATGGGAGAGAGACGTTTTTTGTAGAGTTTTGGAGTTGTTGTTTCGGTTTTGTATCTATTGACGGCCTCTTCAGAAAAGAGTGCTGCGATGTGTTCAGTCTAAAAATTTGGAAGCAAAATAGTGTTACTACGAAGCAAGATCGTCTGTTGGCTGTTTTTTTGTGTGATCATTCACGAAGGCTATTCCGCAGGACCAGTTAACTCAGCAAATGTAACAAGTGCTTCGTACTTGTTTGTCAAAGCAATTGAAATGACCGATGTCAAGCTTGCGGTAGAGGCGTTCCAGAAGAAGGACTTAATGGAATGTAAGAGACTTTTGGCCCAGGCAAAAAACCTGAGCTCTGAACTACCAGCACCGGATTTAGTGCTGGCCCAACTGATTTTTGAAGCGGGAGGGGTCGCAGATGCGATTTTACTTTTGGACCAGTATGCCGTTGATTCTCCCTCAGACCCTTTGACGTATATTCTTCTAGGAGAAATCGCATTAAAAACAAGACGTTTAACCGATGCGTGGCTGAATTCCGAGAAATCTCGTTTGCTTGCTGCAGAGCCATCAGAAGAACTTCGTATTGCTTTAAACGTTCTGCAGGGCGAAATTGCATTGAGCCGTAATCAGTGGGAGGCAGCAGAAAGATCATTCTTGGAATGGGAAAAGATCAGACCTGAAGATGCCGCGTCGATATGGGCTCAAGGCAGGCTTAAGCTGATGCAGGACGATCTTGAAGGTGCCAAAGGAGCACTTTCTCGAGCAAGGAAAATGAATGCGACGCTCCCTCAGCCTCAACTTTTCATCGCCAATTTTCTGGCTAATAAGTCCGAAAACGGTAGGTGTGAGGAGTGGTATCGAGAGGGACTAAAGTCCAAAGACTCTACAACTGAAAATTGGCAAAGCTATATGGCATGGCTGGTTTCGCAAGGAAGATCCACGGACGCTGGAAAATTGATCGACCGGATTCCAAAGGACATGCAAGAGAAACGCGAGATACGGTTCTTAACTGCTTTGGTGGAGAGATACTTGGGTAATGTGACCTAGCCGAGAAGCGATTTGCCGAATTGCATCAGCAGTTTCCTGATGATATCGAGGCAGCGGACCAACTCGCATTGGTTTTGGTCGAATCGGCAGATGAAGGGAAGCGGGCACGTGCGTTACAGATAAGCGAGGCTAACATCAGGCGATTCCCAAACCAAGAAGTTACTATCGCCTCCGCAGCATGGATTCAGTTCAAACTTGGATCCACCGATATTGCAGACCGTATGTTTTCGGAGCTGACTTCCAAGGTATCTATTTCATCGCAAACGGGCTACTACATTGCTCAGTTGTTGAAGTCACAAGGGAAAGACGATGACGCAAAGAAGATTCTCGAGGCAATTGTTAAGCAGCCCGGTAGTTTTGTTCAAAAAAAAGCAGTACTAGAGGATTTGGAAAGCAAGTAACATCGTGTTACAAACGTTGTGAAATCCTTGATCCAAAAGGGGATCGCCGTATTTGGTCTATTGCACTGAACTAAACGGACATCGGAATTTCAAACTTTTTGAACAGCAAGCTTGCCGCAAGACCGAGGAGCGTTTTGAGGAAACTTGTAATCAAAAATCACCACGCTATCCCTATAAAGGTCGAATCCCCTTTGTTCTGAAAACTTCCACACCGACGGACATTGAAAACGGAGGTTATCCACAATAGCCAGGAATTTTTCGAGAAAGTATCGTTAAATCTTGACAGTCAGGTTATACCGATTATCTTCGTGACTCAAACATGCAACTCTCCCTCTGCATTTTGTGATTCTTACCAAGATGTACTTCTAGATTTTCCGGGAGATGACTGTGTCAGCACCTTCTATTCGTAGGGTTCGCGCTCGGCTTCGTAACAACTTTGCGCAACTTCTTCTGGCTACTTTAAATGCCACGCGAAAGGCGGGCTTAAGCGGTGCTCTCTCGTTTCTACTGTTGAGTTCTAGTCCCATATTTGCGCAGTCAAACGGAACTTACAGCGCTTCTGGTAGTTCGAACTGGAGCACGGCTGGTAGTTGGCTTGGAGGTACTATCCCTGACTCGAACGGAGTGGCAACCTTTGATAACTTCCGTGGCCAGTTGACGAATGCTACGGTAACGGTTGACACGACGTCGCGAACCCTCAGCCAGATCAACTTTAATCAAAGTTTCTCGATGGGTATTGCCGCGTCTGGTGGAGCCTCGATTGTAATGGGCAGTTCGGGCCTTACCTTAAACAGTATCGCTTCATTAACCTCCTCACCAGCGTCGTTTTACAATGGCGTAAACGCTATTTCCGCCCCGATTACAGGCACGGGCGACCTCATTAAAATAGGTACGGGGAATGTAGCGCTAAGCGGCACCAATACATTTACTGGGACTATCCGGTTGAACGAAGGGGCTCTTTGGCTATCGGCGAGTTCGGCGGCAGCTCAAAATACGGCTCTTGGCAACTTGGCAAACGCAATCGAATTCAATGGCGGAACACTTGGCGTGACCGGGCAGACATTTACCACAAGCCGCTCAATTATTGTCAATGCGGGAGGAGCGACGACAAGGAATTTCGCTAATTCGACTTGGAACGGTACCCTGACAGGTGGTGGGCTGCTCAACAATCAACTTGGCACTCTTACTTTGGGTGGTAATGTAAGTGGCTTTACGGGAGGAATTCGAGTCGATAATAGTACCGTAACATTAAGCGGAACATCTGCTCTCGGCGGCTCGTCTTCCATTGTCGTTGGTGGTTCGTTAAACGTCAGCAATGCGACAACAAATGTTTCGAATCGGCTGAACGGTCGTGGAATTGCGTCCTTTGGTGGAAACGTATCCTACACAGGAAACGCTTCTGCCGCATCAACGGAGTCCGCGGGAAACCTCACCTTATCTAGCGGCACGACGACCATTTCCGTGACACCGGGTACTAATCAATCAGCTACGCTTACCTTTTCAGGTTTGACTCGCGAAGATCGTTCCATTGCTTATTTCCGAGGGACTTCGCTTGGATCTGCTCCGGCAGCCAATGTCGCAAACGTTCGGTTTACCAATTCGCCAGGGACGTTAATTGGTGGTGGTGGAACGACGGCCACCAACGCTTCAATTCTTCCCTTCGCAATTGGATCCGCGACTGGAGCCGTTACATCCGGGACCACTATTTCGTTTGTGACCTGGGACGGCACCACTCAACGAATTGTACCGCTGAATACAACAACGGGCTACGCAACAAATTTGGGGAATGCAGCAAGCGACGATAACGTCAGCCTCGGGGCGAATGCAAGCGTGAATATCGGCGGGCAAACCGTAAATTCACTTCGATTCGGGGGAGCGTTTACCCTAGCTGGAGGGGCCAGTGATGTATTGACTGTGACAAGTGGCGCAGTACTCTCCACAACAAACACAGCAGTTATTAATGCCCCGCTAAATTTTGGTGCAAACGAAGGGGTCGTTTTTAGCTCTGGGGCATTGACAATCAATGGCCCGATCTCTGGCACGAATGGAATTACCAAAGCGGGTGTCGGTAGTCTGACACTCGGAGCGAACAACACCTACACCGGCACAACCACTTTGACACACGGTAACACGACGGTTGCAGGCGGAGTTGTTACGGCTGACGGTAGCGCACCGAGCGTCTTCGGTCAAGACACATCGGCTATTCGTATGCATAGCTCAAGCAACACGGTGGGCGTTCCAACGCGTCTTTGGACGACAGGAAACTTGGTGGTCAATCGAAATTTCGATGTCAAACTGGGGGGAGCTCAGGTCACAGGAATTGGTACTGCTGGGAATTCTGCAAATGAATCGTTGACCTTCAACGGGAACGTTTCGTTGAACGCCTATAGTCCCGACATCTTGTCCAGATATGTCACTATCGAAGGGGGAGACAATATTGCCGAATCGGTCACGTTCAATGGAGACGTTTCCGGCAATGGTGGATTGCGCGCTGCCTTTGGATCCTATACGGTTTTGGCTGGCAACAATTCGTATTCCGGAGGTACCCTGATTGGGCTCTCCAGTCTTACGAATGGGGCCACAAACAACACGCTTCAAGTGACAACCGAAACTTGGGACGCCCGGAGCTCAACCGCTTTTGGGACCGGTACCATATTCATCCATGGTTCGGCCAATACAACCCAACCTGTCTTGACTACAGGATTGATTCTGTCCTCAGGAAATGGAACAAACACTTTTGCCAATGACGTAATGTTGACAAATGGATTTGCTAGGTTTGGTGGAACCCAAGCACTCAATCTCAACGGAAATATCACGCTGAATTCGGGAGCGACCAACAATTCTGTAATCTCAGTTGAAAGCTTGGCGGCGCCCGTAACAATCAACGGAAACATTGCTGCAGGCGGGCTAATCAAACACGGCGTTGGAACGTTAGTTTTGACAGGAAGCAAAACCTACAGTGGGCAGACAATTGTCCGCGAAGGAACGTTGTCCGTTTCCTCAATTGGGAACGGCGGCACGGCCGGCAATCTTGGTCAGGCTCCTGCCGCTTCAAACTACCTTGTGTTGAGTGGAAACGCAGTCGGAAATACAGGAATACTGAATTACACAGGAAACGGTGAAACTACTGATCGCCTTTTAACCCTTCAGGGAACCGGCGGAACGATTAGTGCCAATGGGACGGGAGCTCTCATATTTGGTAACACAACCGGAACCATTGGAATGGGGGCAGGGACCCAAACGATCAACGGAGTCACTTTGGTTGCAAATGCCGGAGTGATTGCTCTATCAACAACTGCCGCATCACAAATAGTGGTTGGTTCTACGGTGACCGGAAGTGGAACTGGCATTCCAGCAAACACAACCGTAACCGAAGTTGGTGCGAACTACGTTCGACTGAGCACAACCGGTACGAATGCCCTAGGGGCACAGAATCTTACCTTTACATTGCCTTCGGTTGCCGCAACACGAACTCTTACGCTGACCGGATCCAATACAGGTCTAAACACGATAGCGCCAGTTTTGGCCGATGGAGCCAATGTTGGTCTAGGTGTTGTTAAGGAAGGATCAGGAACGTGGGTTCTTTCAGGAAACAATACTTACACGGGAGGTACTACGGTCAACAATGGGTTACTGGGAATTGGTAGCAATACCGCTCTCGGAACAGGCGCTGTTCAGGTCAACAATGGTGCCATGCTAAGGGCAGAAGGAGCGGATCGAACCCTAGGAAATGCTGTAGTCTTCAACGGCAATTCCGGAATTGTTGGCAGCAACGCCTTGACACTTTCAGGTACTGTTGGGCTTGGTGCTGCAACTCGAACGATTGCGGTTGACAACGCAGTAACAACTATGGGTGGAGTAATCAGTGGCGGGGCTGGGGCTGGTATCATTAAGGAAGGATCCGGAGCACTCAACCTTACTGCTGCAAACACCTTCACCGGGACTACGATGATCAATACAGGAATGCTTTTGGTCAACAATACGACCGGAAATGCTGTCGCATCAACCATGGTGAATTCGGGTGGGTTTCTTGGAGGTGCCGGAAGCGTTGGGGGAAATTTAACGGTAAATGCGGGAGGAACCGTTAATCCCGGGAACAGTCCAGGTATTCTTATGATTAACGGCAACGCAACTTTTTCGGCAGGCTCAAATTTCGTTGTCGAGCTGGACGGTCCGACGGCGGGCGCTTTCTATGATCAGCTTGCGGTGAGTGGAACTATTGATTTAGGAGGGGCGAATCTCGTGCTGGATCTTGGATATGATCCCACCACGAGTGACTTTTTCTACATCTTAAGTAACACGGGCGTAGGTGCGATCAGCGGTACTTTCGCGGGTTTGTCGCAAGGCGGACTGTTTAACACCAACTTTAATGGAATCGACTATGTTGGAACGATCAGCTACACCGGAGATTTCAACAGCACGAATTTTGTTGGTGCCGGAAACGATGTCGTCCTCTTCAATATCACTGCCGTTCCAGAGCCCTCGACGATTGTGCTGATTGCTGCTGCCGGTTCCGCGGGGTGGCTTATTCGTCGAAGAAGAAAGAAATGAATGGAAGGCAAAATCACAAAAACCTAGACCACATGCCACCGCTTTGAATCCTAGACAAACAAGTAAAGCCTATCGAAGGAATAGGCGTGCCAAGTTCCATTTTTGGAGGACTTGCATCTCGTGATTTTGCAGTAAGTTTTCAATCCTGTCGTCGGGGCGAGGCGAGAAATTTCTCGATCCTATCATGTGCAGGTCGTAAAGTGACAGGCTACCAAACTTTTGGTCGGAGTTGGTAGGATCCGTTCTTGGTTCTTCGCCGATTTTAGTGGGCAATTTTTAAAACGCTCTGAATTCGGTATCCTTTTTGGATGAACGAATTAACCACAGAACACTATCGCGCACTACATTGGTTTGACGCCAATTGAAAAGTAACAAACGTTGAGTTTTTGCCGAAGCCAAAAGCCGTTGATATCAATATCAGTTTTTGCGGAACTGAGCTCAAGTACCTTATTGGCAAATGCGATTGTACGCAGGCCGATTCTGCACCGCAACGCTCCTCGAGACATTTGGGTACCATGCAATTCACCACGACGATTCATGCTTCAGTTCCACGCTCCAGGTGCGACGAGTGCGGCCGTACCGAACCCTCGGACTGGCCAGTCTCTTGTTTTTTAAAGAGCTGGTTTGCTTCGAACTGATTTGGCGTTAGATTGTTGATCGACGATTTTTGCGTTCGGCACTGTAGTAGCCGACATATTCCGAGAGGTCCTTCGTCGCTGATCGCATGGTCTTATATTCGTCGATTTCGAGCTCGTTCGTGAGTGTTCCAAAACGAGATTCCATGGATGCGTTGTCATAGCAGTTGTTCGCGAGGCTCATACTCTGCTTGATGCACGCGCGACGAAGCACACTGCGGTAGTTCTTGCCTGCATATTGACCGCCTCGATCGGAATGATGGATCAGAACTTTCCTAGGAGTTCGATTGGCTATCGCGATGCGAATCATGATCGATCAAATTGCCACAGACTTGGTAGATATTGAGTTTCGCGTGCAGCCAGCAACCGTGCGCCAGGTTCGAAGCAGAATACTTCGCCGGCTTCGACAGCAGCTCGGTGATTTAGAGCAATGACTGGCATCCGGTAGGCCGTAACAAGTCGCTTTGGACGCAGTTACGGCAAGGCGTGCTAGTTATGGATTGACTCGTTCGAGGAGGCAAGTCGCTTCGAGCGGGGCTGCCGTAACTGCGCTAGCGCTTGTTACGGCCTACGGTCCTCCATTCAAGGGCCCGCCCCCCTTTGAATTGCACCTTATTCGCGACGTGAATCCCTAACGAGCACCGAAGATTCGTAGTTTCGGCGAGTCCATGATCTCGGCCATCTCTGCTGATTTCGCCGGCAGAGTGCTCAAGATGGCTGATGCAATTTCAGCATCGTGCTTCACGAGCTTGGTTTGGCAATTCGTCCAACGCTCTGCTCCCCAACCCGCCAACAGGACTTGATCCCCCGCTCGGGAGCTTCGGATGGCAAGCTCAATGGCGGCCTCACGGTTTGGGACGATTTGGATCGAAGCGGGATGCTCGCAACCATCAAGCACCTGCCAAGCCAGCTTTTGTCCCAGCTGCGTCGAGTATCGACTTTGAGTTAGGATAACCCGCGATGCGGAACGTTCTAAGACTCGACCGAAGGCAGCGAGCTGTTCAGCTGTCGCAGCATCAGGAATTTCCGCCACGCATGTGATCGGCGCCCCATGCTTGGACAATGCGTGCATGGCCACTGCCAAACGATCTGCTTGATCGCTGTTGTCGATATAGACGGTGCACCGGTCTGAACCCTGAACGCGTTGCATCCGACCCGGAATGCGTTGCAGCCGTTCGATCCCTTGAACGATCTCAAACAGCTCCAAACCAAAAGCATAACCGACGGCTGCCGCACCCAGCATGTGCCTTGCGTTATGGTCACCCAGGATCAAACTGGTGATTGGCATCACGCAAGTCCCGGCGGAGATCATCATGGACTGTTCACCTGGCAAGCTACACAGCCGTCGCCCCCGAACATCTGCAACCGCATCCAAGCCGTAGCTGATGGCATGCGGTTGATGACGTTCAATCCACCGATTCAATCGAGCATCGTCCGCATTGTAGACTACGATCCCATGGCCCTTCAGTTGTCCAACAATCCGATGCATGGCATTCTCGACACCTCGTGCTTGCAGAGTATCGAGCCGCTGCGATTTACGAAGCCCCGTAAACAGCACCACGTCGAACTCCATGCCACTAGTTGAATGCGAGCGAAGCATTTCATCGCTCAGCTCGATAACCGCGGCGGGGCTCTCGTTGTCAGCACTGGCTTTCAGCCACTGCGAAAGCTGATTGGGGTCTGCATTGTCGGAAGCCTCAAGGCCAGATTGACTTCCATCGCTCGCGCCCAAGCTGGTGTAGTAGGCAACGCGTTTCCCGATTCGCTTCATCATGGAGGCAACCATCAGCGAAGCGGTTGTCTTGCCGTGCGTTCCAACGACTGCAATCGTCAGCATCCGATCGGTCGGCTTGCCTGCAACGGCTTGGCATAGCTGAGCATAAGCCTCGCGAACGTCTGGCACGATACACTGAGGGACGCTGGAGGGAAGAAACTGCTCTGTCAGAATGGCTTTGGCGCCCATATTGATCGCATCGATGGTATCGCGTGCCAAATCGGATTGGCAATCCACGCCAGCCGCATAGATCCAATCGCCTTCGCATCTCTCAACCGTACTGGCACATCGAACGCAGTGAATATCATCCGCACCCACAATCTGGGCCGACGGGAAAACTTGGCGAAGCGATACAGACGAACGACTAGTATTACGGGACATGCTTGTGGCCTCCTTGCCATTTTGGGTTTCCGCTTGCGAACGCAAGCTGCGTCGATTCTTTGACTTCCTATCGAATCTTCCTGATTCGAGATTGGATCCCTTGGTTCGCAACTGGGATGCGTTCCAAACCGATCCAACTAATCAACAACGTGTCCCATACCAGGGGTCTCCGTCAAGTCGAAAACCAATAAAATCATTGGCGAATGCTAGCAAAACGGTCTGCTCAGGACTCGCTGGCGCGACGTAATCGGTCCATCAAAGCTGCCCCGATTCCGACTTCCAGGACGCTCTCGCAGTAGATACTTTTTGCTCCAACTTGATCCGCTTGTCGAAAGAAATCGAACAGACTTGACGCGTATTCCTCGACGGAATGGCATACGAGAATGCGAGTATACTTCGGCGCATCGTTAGGTTCTGAAACACCGATGAAAGCCGCGGGTTCCGATCCGGTCCGCAGCTCCGAAACCAAGTCTTTTACCAGCACAATCCTTGCTTTTGGTTGGTAGTGCCGGTGCTTGAGGCCCGGGGAATTCACCGTTTCATTCGCCCTTTCCATGGGGCCTAGCTGCTGGTTGGAAAGCGTCGCGTTGGATTGCTTGGCGTAAACTTGAATACCTGGAACGACTTGCTGAAGCGATTCAAAGGATACCCCACCGGGGCGAAGCAACGTCACTTGGGAAGTGGACACATCGACGACCGTGCTTTCCAGTCCAAATTGTGTCGGTGCCCCTTCGATGATGCCAGCAATACGCCCCTCTAGATCTTCGGATACGGCTTGCCAAGTCGTGGCACTCGGTCGGCCGGATCGGTTGGCGCTCGGGGCTGCGATCGGAACCCCCGATAACCGTATTAGCTCGGCTGCGACAGGATGAGCAGGTACGCGTACCGCGACAGTGTCCAAGCCGGCGGTAACCGAGCGTGGTACGATCGCTGATTTTGCAAAAACCAGCGTCAAAGGCCCCGGCCAAAATCGATCCATCAGAGCTTGCGCGACCTCTGGAACGTGGCTTACAATCTTGGAAAGATCGTCGCGCGATGCAAGGTGTACAATCAGCGGGTTGTCCGACGGCCGCCCCTTGGCCAAAAAAATCCTATCTACCGCCGCAGCATCCAGAGCGTTTGCGCCTAAGCCAAAAACCGTCTCCGTTGGAAAGGCCACCAACTGACCTTCGCGCAACAATTCGGCAGCATCCTCTAATTGATCGATTGAAAAGTGACGAGTCGTAATCAATGGCTTATGTTGGGTGCGCCAGAGTTCAAGTTCTCAGGAGCACTGTTCTTAGGCGGAAACAAATGCGAAAAAAAAGTACGTTCCCAAAAACTCGCTTTTCGAAGCCGCGTGTCACTGGTAGGAAGAGTGTGCACCTTGCCACGACGTGTCTCGAGAACCAGCTCGTCCTCTTTGACCTGTCGGACAATCCAGTACTTGTCTACTTCGTAGGAATACATCTCACCATGGGGTGAAGGAGTTATGTTTTTAGCTCGGGGGCCTGGCGAAAGGCTATGCTTTTCGCGAGTATAGACGACCCAGTCGTTTGGACTGAAAGATCCAAGCATGTAACGAAACTCCAAAAATCAATAAAACTGGGGCTAGCCATATATCAAAGGAGTCAAATCGCTGGGGAGAATGCAATCTGACTGGTCCTGGGGCCGGAAGCAATACCCAGTCGCTCTATTGTTTGCCCTGTTGCGTCCTGAGACTAGAGCAGGTTAACTACGCATCCAGTTTTTAGACAAAAACTTAACGATTTCTTCGATTTTGAAACCTGTAATTAGGAATTGCTAGCTCTCTATGGAAACGACCCCTCCAACACGAATCATGTTTGTATGTCTCGGAAACATCTGCCGATCCCCCGCGGCTCAAGCTGTCATGCAGAAGCTTGTCCAAGATCATGGGGTGTCAGAACGCTTTCAAATCGACTCGTCGGGAACGGCAGGCTACCACATCGGCTCACTTCCAGATGCTCGTATGATTGCTGCGGGGGCCAAGCGAGGAATACCGATGACAAGCCACGCGAAGAAGCTGGTTGCGGACCATCTGTCTCAACGGGATCTGGTTATCGCCATGGATCGGGAAAACCTGGCGAACATCCAACGGCTGTCCAACGGCAAGACGGCGAACGTCAAACTGCTCAGCGATTTCCTAGACCAATCGTGGCCTCGCGACGTCCCAGACCCTTATTACGGCGAAGAGGATGGCTTCGAGTACGTATTGGACATGCTTGAAGCTGCCTGCCCAGCCATTCTTAAAAACTCGCTCGAATCACCCCCCCAAGATTAAATTCGGCAAGTTGCGGTCAAGATTCCTGGTAACCTAGGCATCTCAATCAAACGATCCACCAATCATGGCACCATCGTTTCGGTTGCCAAGATTTTGATACAGTTCAATATCAATACCGCCCGACAGGAATCGCACCGAACCATCTGCGAAGACAAAATTGGCTCCTCCAGAATGAAAACTGCCGAAGCCTCCAACCATAGCAGGGTCGGACGAATCATCGACAATCATGGCACCTCGTCTCGTTCGTTTTGGCAAGGTGAATGCGTTGGTATTGCGGAGCGTTGCGCGGGTCCCTGACATCCAACCTAGATCATTCTCGAGTGATATCTTTTCGCCAAGCAGGATCGTATTCGATGATCCATCTAGGATTTGGTTGTATCGCATTTGGCTATTCAAGAATAACAGCCCGTCATTGTTGCTATCAATCGGGGCTTCCACGCTGTGGTAGCAGCCCGCATAACTGCTCTCTTGCGACAGTTTCTCTGGATCCCCAAGGCCGTAACCAAGCGAATCGGAAGGGCATTGAAGAAACGCAATTCGAACGGCCCGAGCTTCGCTGTTTTCGACCGCGTAAGCCCCAAGTTTCTGATCGATGTTTTGGTAGATGGTCAACTGCTCCATATAAGGCAAGACCCCGACAACCCAGCTAATGTGGTTGCCAACCGCTTCATTCAGGATTGGGCCCGAGTCGTTGGCAACGCCGGTTGGCAAGTGCTCTCGGTTGTATTCAAAATGATGCATAGCAAGTCCCACTTGCCCCATGTTGTTGGAGCACATGCATCGACGAGCAGCCTCGCGTGCAGCCTGTACGGCAGGAAGCAGCAAACCAACCAAGATCCCAATGATCGCGATAACGACAAGCAACTCGACCAGCGTGAAGGCGTGTGAATATCGATACCTTGATGGCTTAGCAATAGCATGACCATAAAAAAACGGCATAGTAATCCTCTAGTTCGTGGGGACTCGGAATGGGAATTGTTTGGTTCGCTGCACGCGATGTAAAAAAGGTCCAGCTTCGAGGCTTGCAATCACCTCGATGATCAAGCTCTGGTTCGAATCTCGAATAACTTTCGTTTCGATCTCGGCAATGGCCTCACTGCCGTCCCCAAGCTCGGGACGCCAACGATCTCCTGCAAAGGTCGGATCCGTCATTAGCTTTTCGGTAGCGCGCAGAGCACCCGCTTCGCACAAGAATTGAACTTGCATCATTTGCCGTTCGCTGCGCCCCTCGCGATGACCGCGTATCGACAACATCATAGCCGTGCCGACGATCGATGTTACAACCAGCATCGTCACAAGGACAGCCACCAGAATTGCGGCCCTGCGTGTTTTGCTCTTCGCAAGCTTCATGGTGCACCTACTCGTTTGGAGAGTAATTGCTGCCAGCGGTTGGCGGTTGCAGAGACTCGTATTTCCATTCGCTTCAAATCCACTTCTCCAGGAATGCTGGTTTTGATTTCCAAGATAACCCTATCAAGCTGGTCGTCGATCGTAAACTTGGACTCCGCCGCATCCAAAACTCGAAACACATCCTGCTGATGAATCCTGTCGTTCGACTTCTTCACTTCTCGAATCACTGCCGATTGATCTCCACCCATGGTCCGATAGGTGATCGATTCCGAATCCGTTAAAACCAAAATCAACGAACCGTCTTCGGCTAAACTTGTTTTGGTTGCAAGATGCACATCTTCACGAAAATGCAATGCAAGCCTCCTGTTGGATTGCTGAAAGTCAGTTCGCTCTTTCGCTCGACTCGATAGCCTCATAGTTTGATGAAGGATTCCAATCGATAGCAAAAACAACAAGCTGCTTGCCGAAACCGCAATCATGGTTTCAATCAACGATGTTCCGTTGCGTTTCATGGAGCCACCTCCAAATCGGCCGTCTCGGTTTTTCCATCAGGGCTCCCTTGAGCCGGAAGCCACCCGACCAAGGAGATTGGTTTCGCACCCGCGATTTGATCCCAAACCAAAGACAG
This sequence comes from Planctomycetaceae bacterium, assembly GCA_027487485.1. Classification (GTDB taxonomy): domain Bacteria; phylum Planctomycetota; class Planctomycetia; order Pirellulales; family Pirellulaceae; genus JBKCUI01. The sequence continues at coordinate 120,754 of JAIYDN010000078.1, forward strand.
AACAATCCGCCTGCCATGTTCATCGTCAATCAATCGGTGTCGCAATACCGCGTTCGGTAGCGAAGCCGAAAGCTCAGAGGAGACCTGTAGCTTTTCAAACGCCTGCGTTCTCTGAGCATCCGACATCAGCGTAAGCTGCTCCAACTGATTCGCAAGCTCATGCGCTGCTAGCTGATGATTGCGTGACATTTTCCACAGGTTACCCAATCGAGGTGCGATCGTACCCAGCACTCCGATTGCAGCAAGCACCAATGTGGCGGCAACCAAAACTTCGAGATTGGAAATGCCCTTACTTGTTCTTCGCTTCATTATTGAGACACCGCAGTGATAAGTGAGACAAGTGGCGCGAAACACATAAAGCAGGTCCAAAGTACCATCACCGCGATCAACAAAATCGATATCGGTTGCACGAGAGAAACCAAAGTGTAAGCTCGTCGCCGTTCGGCAGCTCGTCTGCAACCCGCCAGTCGAAGTAACGTCCAAATCCGCAAATCGTTTTCTTTCATGGCGGAAAGACTTTGCGATTGCGTGTCTGTCACCAGATTCTGTTCAGCGAGACTATTCCATGGTTCGCAACCGGATTCCATTTTTTGACTTGCCATTCGAAAGCGACGTCGGACCAATGGCGCTGGATGAAACCTTGCCAGCAGAGTCGCAGTCTTTTGAATCGGCGCATTCCCTTGAAGCGAAACCGCCAATAGCTGTAGCACACTGCGTCTCGACCGAGATGCATAAGCACCCGGTAGGTAGCGCCGATTCAATCTCCGCAAGGTAAGCCCCAATGGCGTGAATAGATAGAGAACGGCAAACGAAAGCAGAGCGAGAAAGCATGGACCAATGTAAACGACGACTTGACCAAGAAGCTTGAGATACAGGATACTTGCCGTCGGCAACCTCAATTCAAATTCATCGAACATCTTTTTGAAGGTCGGAATGATAAAAAAGCAAAATCCCAGAGCAATCGTTCCTAAGGTTGGTATCAGAACAATCACGTAACTGATTACAGAATTCCATTTCTCTTGGACATCATCGGCAGACGGAACTTCTGTTTCCATCAACTGTGCCAACGTCTCCGGTAAGACCCCTAATTCTTGACCGAGCCGAATTGCAGTGACCGTTTCGTCAGGAAGAAGCTCAGGCGTCTTTTCCAATGCCGAAGCGATGCATGGATCGACTTGAATGATCGACGCAAATCGGATCAAACGGGCTCGAAATCGCCGTCGATGTTCTAATGCAAACGCATAGGTCAAGGGCGCAATAGGCAATTGCTGCTCCAGTCCAGTTGCTAAGATCTGCAAGAAAGAATATTGCCGCGCAGACATCGGTTCGATCGGCAAAAAGGGACTCAGCCGCCAATCGGATTCAATCAGGACCATCTGCCTAGAGGATTGTTCTTGATAAACCATGGGTGCTTTCAACCTCAACCGCCGCTCAATGAAGTAATCAGGGAGATAAGCGGTAACACCAAGGCACTAACGATACCGCCAATAAGCCAAGCCATCGCAAGCGTCATAGCGGGTGCGATTAAATTCTCCGCAAAATTGGTTCGTTGCTCTAGTCGATCCATATAGATCTTCGACAGTTTGCGTATCAAATCGACATTGGGTTGCTGCTGAGGGCCCGAGTACAACGCCAATATCAGGGTCGAAGGAAAACAGCCCGCCATCGATCGAACGCCAACGGGACCTGCAGACTCCAACGCGCTCGCAACGGAATGAGCCTCCTCACAAAAATACCGATGACCGCTCGCAAGCCCTGAGATGCGTATCGCCTGTGGCAACGGTGTCCCGATTCGCACCAATTCCGCTAAAGTTGCCGTCAGTCTCGCCATTCCCAGAAGCTGCTTTTTGCTGCTGCGTGAAAAAGCCCCTAACAAAGGGACGTCTTGCGTATGCTCCAACAACATCCGAATGGCTGCGACCACCCCAACGGCAATCCCCGCTATTACCACCAAACCGAAAAAGGCCCGAACGGGATGCTCGGAGATCTGCTCGCTTATCCAAAGCAACCGCGCGGTGATCGGCGGTAACCTAAGCTCAAATTCATCAAACATTTTTCGAAACTGAGGAATGATCGTGAAGGAGAGCACAATCAAAATGGCCAAGTAAATCAATGGAAGAATCACGGGATAGGAGATCAATTTCCAAATGAATCTTCGCCGATTGGATTGTCGTAGGTACGCTTGAATCCAATCACGGAACTGCGGCGCCATATCGCTGTTGGAACCAAACAGAAGCACAAGTGGCAGGAACATGGACAACGTAGCCTCAGTAGTGAACTGATTCGCTCCAGCCCCCTCCCTCAGCCGACGGACCAACGTTCCAAGCTGTGCATCGGACCTCAACCATGAAGACTCCGCGCGACAGTCTTCAAAACAGCGAATCATAATTTCGCGTTGGCTCAAACTCTCATCAATGGCCTGAGTCCAATCCAAAACCGTTCCGGGCCCAATGGACTGGAAATTCACCCCCCTCCGACGAAGCTCCTGTGCAGCCGCATCCGAATCGGTCGCATGGACTATACCGTCCACGGAAGAACCATCGGGAGCAATCGCTCGGTACTCAAATCGAAGCATCAAAAGACTCAGGGCTTGGAAAGTTGATGAAGCAAATCCGTCAGCGGCCAAAACAAACAAAACACATATCCGAAAACCAACAAACCGCTCAGAAAGGTACCCGCCAACAACGGAAACCAACGCAACCACTTTCGAGTCATTAAGGAAGACGACTCGCGACATGCTGCAGCCCTAATTTCCAAAGATCGAATCTCAGCATCGGCGTGAGCGATACTTTGGTTCGACGGGCTAACTGTTGAATGGCTCGCTAGCAACTGACGATTCCTTCGCGCGTGCCGCTCCAGCTGTTGAGCGTGTCGCAACGTTCGTATCGTAAAACGGTGAATAGGAAAAATGGAAATGAGCCAATCTGGTACTCGCAACCACAAAACAAGAATCAGTCCCATCAAAAACGTGGCGCCCATGGAACCAACTTTCGAGTACTCATTCAGGGCCCCCAAAAACTGAAGGCTCGTCGATGGTTCCAAACGGCTGATTTGATACATGTCTACCATTTCTGGGTAGAGCTGCCCAACCAGGAACATCATTCCTTGCACAACCAACCACATTACCAGTAAGAGCGGGAGCAGGATCTTCGTAATGCTCCATCGTGATTCCGATCTGGACTGACCGCACTCGAAAAACATCTGCATGGACTGCACGGTGCTCTCACCCATTTGCCTTGCAATCAATGCTTCACGGTAGTCCGAATGGATTTGACCGTCCTGCCCAACTCCTTCGTTGATTGCAGCTGACAAGGAACCGTTGGCTGGAATTCGGTCTTGAACCTGGGCGACCAGTTTCTCCACTTGCCCACGCGTCGATAAATCCCCAACGGCCAATGGAACTCCAGCTCGCAGAACGAGCAGCAGTTGCTCATTGAACTCCTTTACATCCGACATCGCTCAGGAACCACTTGTTCGAAACTTGGATCAGGCACCGCAACCTCGGGTTGAAGTTTGACACATTGCTCTTCGAATTGCAACTAGGCATCCTAAGCGAAAAGTTTTTGGCTAGGTTTGCCAGTGATGGGATTCCCGAGTTGCTTGGTAGGCCACCTTCATCTCGGGTGTATCGATTCGTTTCTCCCCTTGGAACAACGACTCCACCCCTCCAATCACCATGCCCGACGTTAGCAGCGTTCGCTCTACCGGGTAGGGGCTCTTGCCTTCCAGTACCAGCGTTTCCACATGGCGTGCGAGTGGATTGAAGAAATCTGCGGTGGTAGCGCTGGTTCCTGGCATCGGAAGATACATTTGGCACGAGACGATTTCACCAGTATCCTTTCGCATGCCCGCGTAGTTGAAATCTCGAATGTTGGTCATCAACATGGTCGTCCGATATCCATCCAGGTGCTCAATCAAGTATCCGATCGTTCCTTGCAGATTCTTCCGAGCCCACTCGAACGTGACCGGGGCAGTGGGGTAGCCTGCATCAACAGGCAAGTTATGGCTTCGTGTTAACGCTGCCACCACCAACTTTCTCGAAATGTCTCGCCCGGGTTTCGCGAGCTCTTCCCATAGGTTTTCTCCTTTCAATGCATGGACGCTGGATATCCCTACCTCGCCACCCGCCCGACGCTCCGACATACACTGAGCCGTTTCAAGCCCATGAAAGTCGTAGCTGTCCACACCACCATAACAAACGCATGCGCTTTCGCTCATCGGAGTACCAAAAGGCAGATCGATCGATGGCAACCGCCAAGTCACTGGCAACGACGAACCAGCTAGAAATCCAAACCCCAATCGTTTGGAGTCTTCGACCATTTCCACGCACTCATTCCAGTTGGTGGACAGGTGCTTGTCGTTAAAAACAGGAACAGACCTTCCCGAACTCTCAAAGACCTTGACTACTTGCTTGAACCAATCGTACCGTGGGTACCGAGTCTGCCCCTTTTCATTGACTGGGTATTTGCCGTGCTCGGCGATGATAACCACACCATCTACCGCTAGTTTGGAAGTTCCTAAGGTCAACGCCTCCGCAATACTGGGGAACGCCTTCAGGCCGTACTTCTCGATTCGCGACTTGGCGAGATCAGCCTCGGGCGTTTGATCAATGTAGACCGAAGCCACATCAAATCGCGGCATCTGCCATCGACCGCCCCAGGTGTAACCCATCGCATGCCGATCCAAAAAATGCTGGGAATGCGAATGTTGGAAAACGGTGGTACCTAGAAAGGCAATCCGTTTCCGAGGTCCTTCCGAGCTCCCAAATGCGTTCGCGAAAAGAGACGGCGCGGACAAGGCAATGGCAGAGGATGCAAGAAAGTGACGTCGGCCAAGAGACATGATGAAGCTCCAATGGATGAATGCAAAGGTACAATGATTTGAGCGGGTCGGGAACGAACCTACTTTCGCTCGTCCTGCTCCGTTGGCCATAGCCAAACGAGGAAGACCAAGGCGATCAAAGGCAACGCTCCCGCGATCGCTAAGCCAGTCGCATACGAATGCGTCTGATCTTTCAAGTATCCGAACATGCTTTGAGTTGGTGAGGACAATGTCCAACCAAGGGCGCTCGTAATCCCAGTAACCTTCCCTTGGTGATCTCGCGAAACATCCTGAGAAAAGGAGTAGAACATCGGAAACAGTCCCAACGTACCTGCACCCGCGACCAAGAAGACCGCCAGCAACCACGGACCTTGCGTCAACCATGGAACCAGCATCAACGATCCCGTCAGCAAAGCACAAACCAAGAACGTCAGGCTTCGCGATTTTTTGATCGACATTCCTCGATGAGCCAACCAGACCGCCAAACCACCCGAAGCTAAACATCCAACATCGGTAACCAGATACCAAACAGAAACGAAGTTCAGGGTAAACGCCTCTTCGTACTGATATTCCTGCTGCATCACCTTGGGCAGCCAAGCACGCAACGTTTGCCAACATGCATTGATCAACGTCAAAACAATCACCACCGCCAGCATTCGAGCGGTCAGCATTTCGCGCAGACAAACCTCAAACGTCGCCCCAAAACTCGCGGGGGCATTTGCGCTTGGTTCGCCGATCTGATGATAGGTTCCAACAGTTCGCTTCTGAAAGTCGGTGGATCGAACCACCATGAACCAGGCTACAATCCAGACCACCCCAATCGCACCCACAACTTGAAATCCAAGCCGCCAGCTCCCCTCTTTTTCTGTTAGCAGGATGCCTAGAAGCTGGGGCGTTAGGAACGCACCGATGGAAGTTCCGCTTTGCAACACGCTATTCCCCATAGCCCGTCGACGCGGGTCCAAAAGAATTTGGACTGCCTTCAGGCCACACGGCCAATGACCAGCCTCAAAGAATCCTAACAAGCCACGGCACGACAACAAGGAATAGTAATCCGTAACATATCCTGTCAGAAATCCAGTTGCCGACCAAAGAAAAAGTACGGTTGGATAGAGAATTCGAAGGGGAACTTTATCGGCCAAAAAGCCGAACATCAAAGACCCGACTGCAAAACTCAAACCAAAGCTAGTTTCTAAGTTGCCATACTGTTGCTCGCTAAGCTGAAATTCTTTGGTGATCCGAGTCCCTACGTTGGCTAACGTTTGCCGGTCCATGTAGTTGATCGCCGATGCAAAAAGCAAAAGCGCACCAATCGCAATGAACCTCTTACTGCCAAGCGAAGTCGCACGACCTTCCCCATCGCCTAATGTCTGGACTTCATCGTCTTCTGATTTCGAACCTATCCATCCCATGACGAACCATCCCAGTCGATAACGCGTTCAAGCCAACGAGTCACATCGTTCGAGAAACGATCGAAGAGCGCTTCCCCTTTTTGGACGCTGGCTTGCTGAGGCCATCCAATGTGGCCAATGTCCGAACGGTCTTGAGTGACCCAACCGCGATTTCCTGGCTCGAACCCGCGACCGTGCGGGATCGGATCTGCAGACTGGTAATCGCCAACAAGATGCGGAGCGATTCGCATCACCATCGATGTTTCCCATTCACAAGCATGCCCCATTTCTGTTTGCTGAAACGAAATCAAGGAAGTCGATTCGGACGTCCCAAGGCTCCAGTAGGTCCCCATCAACAGAAGGAGATCTTCACGTTGACGATAGGTTTGGCGCAATTCAAAAATGGCCTGCCGACCGGGCACATCGTTACCACCGTGCCCATTCAGAAATACAATTCTTCGGAAGCCATGATGCAACATGTTGTCGGCCAAACCTACCAACAGATCGAGATAGTTTCGCGGAGCAGCGGATAAAGTTCCCTGGAAATCCAGATGGTGATGGGAATTCCCCAACCACATTAACGGAGCGAAAAGAACTTGGGTTGGCAATCGTTCGGAAACACGTTTGACGATTTCTCCAAGCAACAAGCTGTCGGTCCAAACAGGCAAATGGTGGCCGTGCTGTTCGATGGCGGCGATCGGAAAAACAACCGGAGTATCCCGGTCCAAGGCCTGGATTTGCTTCCAGGTAAGTTCAACTAAATTCATGGTGGGGAAAGACAGGCCATAGCCTATCCAACGAATGACGGCGGGTTGGGGAAATCCAAAAACAGGATCTCGAAGTACTTACCCATCTTAGACTTAAGTTAGTCGTTCGGATACAGCGGGAAAATTTTCTTCGCTGCTGTTCGCTTTTTTCAACTTCTGCGCCTTTAAGAATGTGGGGTGCTTCCTAGTTTTTCATCATGAGTCCGATTCTCCACCACGAGAAGTTTGCAGCAAGGTTGAGCCATGTTACGGGGCGTTCGTCTGGACGGTAACTTTATTCGTCATCAAAGAACTCAAAACGGGATGAGTCAAAAAATGCTGGCGGATGCCGCCGGAATCTCGGAGCGTACCGTTCGAAATGCTGAAAAAGGGTTGGTGGTCGAGGTTCATATCGCGAGCTACCTATCCGCGCTGTTCGATGTTCCTTTGGGGGACATGGTTCTTGAACGCCTTGAAGAACAACGCAGCAAATGGCTCCAAAAATGGGCTCGAAAATTCTCATATGCCTATGTTACATCCCGGAACGACAATCATCACGATGATCTGTTTCCATTGCTTCATCCCGCGATCCACTGGCGATGTAACTCGGCTCCGAAAATGAAAATCGATGGATCTTTAGATGGACGCCCCGCCATCATGGAATGGCTTCAAGGACACCATTGCCCAAGTGAACCTCAACAGATCTCCATCGTGAACGAACGGATCGAACGGGTCGAAGCCGAGGGGGACATCTTGTACTTCATCCTCGCAGCAGACTGGGTCATGAACGATAACGGAGGATCGAAACGAAGCGCTTGGATTACCTTCCTTTGCCGCTTTGAAGACGATCTGGCTATCACCATCGAACAGTTCAATGGGGTTTCGTTCTAACGCCCATACGGACGCTTATGAATAATCTGTGAACGAACCGGCAGCGAATCGGCAACGAAAGCCGGCAAGGTAGCTTAGGGTGTCTGGGCAAGATATAAACTCGCCGCGATTCAGTGGCTTTGACTCGACGTGGAGTAGGAATGCTCGTTCTCAACATGAAGATGGATCTTCACAGCTCCCAGCTTCATTCGGCGGCGACATTTCAACAATGGTCAGAGGAGCCGCAATGTTGGATGGCCGGTTTTTCGAAACCGAATCTTGTTTTTTGTATTTGTCTCAAAGGATTTGGCAGTGAAAAAAAACATTAGAATGCGATTCGTTGTCGCCGCACTGATGGGATCGATGGTCACCTTGGGTGTTGACACCGAGTGCGAAGCAGGTGGTCTATTCCGCCGCGCATCGTCCCATGGTTCTAGCGGTTCCAGTGGATCGAGCGGGTCAAGCGGCTCCTACGGAAGCCACGGTTCAAGTGGATCGAGCGGAGGAAGTTCGGGGACCGTTGTCGTCAAAGGCAGCTCAGGAAGTTCTGGCAGCTCAGGAAGTTCTGGTAGCTCAGGGAGCTCAGGAAGTTCCGCAAGCTCCGGCAGTTCGGGAAGCTCTGGCAGCTCTGGATCGAGCGGCGGAAGCTCGGGACGCCGAATTTTCCGTGCATCGCGCGGTTCGAGTGGCTCCAGTGGATCAAGTGGTTCTAGCGGATCAAGCGGTACGTTCTCCAGCCATGGATCATCGGGTTCGGGCCATGTTGTTTACACAACTCCCGTGACCACATCGGTGGTTGTAACGGTTCCTGCGATTCAACACACTTCGCCAGTGATCGTGCAACCCGTTCATACAGCAACACCTTCGAACTGTCCCGACGGCAAGTGCCCTCTTTCGACTACGAAGCATACAGATTCTGTACAAGCAATCGCTTCGGGTGATGCCAGCAAAGCATTATTGATCGTTGAATTGCCAGACTCGGCAACGCTTTCGCTCGTCGGACAGGCCATGCCACAAACCGGTTCGGTTCGACGGTTTACCGTAGCCGTTGCGGAGCAAGGCAAGTCGTTTGAATACCCAATGCAAGTGGAAGTCGGCGGAAAATCTGTTTCGCTGAAGCCTATGGTGAAGGCTGGTGTTTCCACAGTCGTTCGATTCCAAGAAGAGAACGGAAACTTGGTCGCCAATCTCGTATCGCAGCCAAGCGACGCGAAGCCTGCTGTATTGGTGGCTCTTCAGAAGTAAATGGAGTTGTTCGTCTGACCGGCATGCAGGAGACCTAGCTATCCTGCATGCCGACTGCAGCAACCCATGGGTTCATGGCAACGCATCTCTGTCGTAAATCGAGACAATCATCATCGAACAACGCATGCTTACGACGAAAGAATCAGAGCGTCCTTCCATCGCTGGGCAAACACTCCGGCGTACTTGGACCAAATTGCTCCTTAGCATTTTGATTGTGTTTCACGTTGTTGCGATATTCTGCGCTCCGGCGTCTGTCGATCCGGCATCGCGTTTAACACGTCACGTATGGACCTTCTGTAGTTCCTACCTTCGAGCGACCAATCTCAATCACGGGTATCACTTTTTTGCTCCCGAACCTGGTTCGAGCACCACGCTGGAATACATTGGACTCGATCAAGAGGGCAATCGCTCGTTCGGTCGAATTCCGGACAAGTCTACCATGCAACCAAGGTTGCTATACCATCGGCATTTCATGCTCACGGAGTTCTTGGGCTCCATCCCGTCTGAATCTGGAGAGACTCGTCGAGCCGTCTTGCAAGCGTACGCCCAGCAATTGCTGAAGCAAAATGGTTTCTCCTCCGTCGAACTCAAATTGGTTCGCCATCGGCCTAGCAGTCGTCAAGAAATTCAGTTGGGAAGCGACCTCAGTGCTCCCGAGACATTCACGTACGAACCACTGGGGACATTCAAATGGTCCGAGAAGTGATCGCCCCCATCAAAAATTCGCTCGTTTCGGTGTGGAATCGATGGGATGCTTTTTGGTTTACCCCCACCGATCCACTTTCGATGTCCATCATTCGAATCCTGGTGGGGAGCATGCTCCTTTACTCGCATCTTGTTTGGGGTACTTCCCTAGAGGCATTTTTCGATGACCAAGGTTGGAATAATCGCGCTTTGCTAACCTTGCTTCAACCCGATGGGGTTTCGCCTTCTTTTTGGTGGTACGTTCCTAAGCCATGGATGATCAGTATTCATTGGCTCTGCAATGGAATCTTAGTTTTGTTCGTCCTTGGCTTGGGAGGGCGATTTACAGCATTACTCGCTTGGGTCATCTCCGTTTCCTATGCCAATCGCTCGATGCTGGCTAACTTTGGCTTAGATCAGATGCTGTGCATCTTCATGCTTTACTTGGCCATTGCACCTTCCACTCAGAAATGGTCTCTAGACAGCTTGATTCGACGGAAATTGCGTTGGAACGAAACCACCATTTCGAAATCCGTTCTCGCGAATGTCTCGATGCGATTGATTCAAATTCATCTATGTGTCATTTACCTATGGGCAGGGCTCAGCAAGCTTCAAGGCGAAGCGTGGTGGAACGGAGACGCCATGTGGCTAGCCTTGGCCAATGAGGAATACCAGTCGCTGGACATGACCTGGCTGGTGAGCTTCCCTCGACTGATGGAGTTTATGACCCACACAACGGTTGCATGGGAACTTTCGTTCGCCGCTTTGGTATGGCCACAAGCGACCCGCAAAATCGTGCTCGCCTTAGGTATTGGTATGCATCTTGGAATTGGACTATTCCTTGGCATGTGGACCTTCGGATTGATCATGATCTTTGCCTATGTAGCCTTCGTGCCTTCGGCCGCCATCCAAGCTTCGCTTCGTTGGATCCGTTTTGGTAGTCAAGCAAAGCCAACATCGACGGCGATATCGAGCTCCCCCATTCTAGGTCTCGAATATCGCGACCGTTCTATTCGAAAGGTACAGGACGTTATGGAAACATTTGTTTTGATCTCCGACACTCGCTCGACATTAGCGCGAGCCGTTTCAATGCTTGCCAATAGCCACCGTGAGTTTGTGGCAGCAAACAGCCTTCCACAAGCCATGATCATCGCCAAATTAGTGCGAAACCCGGTAGTTCTACAGTTGCAACTGGAGGAGTTTGATCCCGCTTGCGATTGGCTTGAAATGCGAGTCATCGATCTCGCTCAGCCAATCAACGCTGATTCGGAGAACGGTTTCGAATTGGACCATGAGCGAAGTCTTGTTTCAGCTATCCACTAGAGGTTTTTCACCATGAGCAAAAGAGTTTGGGTCTGCCTTCTTGGAACGTCTTTGCTATCCGGTTGCGGAGCAGAAGATCTGAGCATCGGTGAGAAGATTGAACGCGCACGACTTCTAAGCGATCGTGACCGCATCGACGAATCTTTGCAAATTCTCAAAGAAGTTACCGTTCGAGAACCCAAGAATGCGAACGCTTTTTATCTTACCGGTGTGACGCTCGAGAAACGCCAATCGCTCGAACTCGCTAAAGCTGCCTACGATGATTGCTTAAAAATAGAACCATCGAATTCAGATGCACTCAACAACCGCGGCGTTATCCATGCCAAGTTAGGGGATTCAGACGCTGCACTCAAGGATCTTCTTCAAGCCACCTCGTTGAACGCCGACGATGCCCTTGCGTGGTCCAACTTAGCGCTCGCTCAACATGACCAAGGGCTCAACCAAGACGCCATCACTAGCTATCAACGCGCGATCGCACTTCGAAATGATTCCCGCTTTCTATTCCAGCTCGGAAATGTCTATCTTGATTTAACAAACTGGGATGAAGCGGAAACAGCATTTACCAAGTCCATCGAAGCAGACAGCCAAAACGCAAATGCGATATTGAATCGCGTTACCGTTTATATCGAGAAGAAAAAATTCGATCTGGCGCGCCAGGATCTCGAAAGGGTCAAGTCGCTCGATCATGACCTGGTGCTTCGCAGTTCCATCGAAGAACGCAGCAGAATTCTGGCACAAAAAGAATCGCCCAATAAAGAACGAAAACTAGTCTCCCAATGGCTCGAATCCAAGGGTTGGAAAATCGAATCAGCAGAAAGCGAATCTTCGCCTTGGTCGGTTTCCCGCCTTTCAGATTCCTCTTCCGCAAGCCTCGTTCTCATGCGGATGGATGAATCGGGCCAAGCAGTATGCAACGCATCCGACGCGGAAGCAGCCTTGAAATCCCCATCGCCGATCTTATTGATGGTCATTGATCCTAGATTGTTCGTTACCGCAGAGACCAAAGCAAGCAAGGATCCGCTTTGGCTTGTCGATGCGAACTTTGACTGGAAACCAAACGCAGCGGATTTTGCCCCTAGAACAGTAACTTACCAGTCTGCGTCTCGCCAACCGCTAGAAGCTCCTCTGCCACCCAAATAGACTGGGAAACCAGCCGCCACCTTTCTCGCAAACATCAAGTTTACTTCTAATGTAGACCTGCCGAGATATTATATTTCCTTCAGTGGAAAATCGAGTGCCGAGCGGTGACATCCTTGTAATGAAGGATTTCAGGCATCGACTTTAGCGGCGGAGGCAACAATCGACTGGCATCGACTGATAAAAATCGCGTTGGATCAACATGGTCCGGCGCTGATGCTGTACGCGCGGCAATGGTGCAATGCTCCTGAAGATGCTCTTCAAGAAGCACTGATCGATCTCGCACGTCTGGACCCTGCGCCGGCCAATCCGGCAGCCTGGCTCTTCACGACCGTGCGTCGCAAAGCGATCAATTTGTCACGCTCGGAAAATCGGCGGCAAAAATATCAACAACAAGCTTCCGAACAAAAGTCAGCTTGGTTTGAACTCGATCCGAGCGTTGGGATGCAAAGCGAAGAACTAGAAATTTACCTTCAACAATTAGCCCCCCTCGATCGAGAGATCGTCGTGGCCAAGATTTGGGGTGAACTCACCTTTGAACAAATTGCTGAACTTGTAGATCGCCCACTAAGCGTCGTGTATCGACACTATCGCCAATCATTGACCTTCCTCGGTCAGCAGATTGATGGAACACCAAAGCCTAACAGCGGCAAACGCTCCACCCAATAATCGGCAATACTTTACGGAACAACCATCTTATGAATCATTCGCCAGAGAAACGAGACGATGACTTCAGCGAGTTCTCAGAACTCGAGAATCGCCTGAGACAAGCGAGGCCCCAACCACCGCAGATCGATGTGGCAATGATTTCCAAAGGGCTTGAGTCATCAGCCAGGCCACTGATCGTACCCCCGGTTTCACCAATAGCACTCCCATGGCAGTTTTTTGGATCGATGGCAGCGTCACTGGCAGTGGGACTTGTGATCGGTGCAGGTGGGATGTTTTATCGTATGCAAACACATCAAGCCAGTGTTGCTCAACCTAACCCAACGATCCCAAAGACACGACCAGACCATTTAGAAAGCAGCCGAGTTGCCGCTGAGACAACGAGCCCACTCGGGCAAGATAAAGAAACGGCTACCTGGTCGCCTAGTCGCTCGGATTTCGACAGTTACCTCAGTGAGGACTTTGATTCAGAACTTGATGCGCCCCTTTGGCCCGGCAAGTATCTACTCATTGCCAAAGGTAAAAAAACATCCATTCGTTCGCAGGTGATTAGCCCTAATCCGAATGAACATGATTGGGCCGATGCTGCCGATGGCTCACATACTCCCAATAACTCCATGCACGAAACATCTCCTTCGACGTCAGCGAAACTCCTGCGGGATTTGCTGAATAGTCGTGAATTGCATTAACGAACTACGACTCTTCTCTCTCTCTCTTCAAGGACACCCGTATGAAAGCGACAAAAATGAAACTTCTATCGTTCGCTCTGCTTTCGCTCGCAGCAGCATTTCCAACCCAAGTTCAATCGGACGAACCGAAACGCGACGGCGATTGGATGATTGTGAAGGACAGCGTTTCGGGCAGCACGACCATGACCATGGACATGACTCTGTCACCCAAGGCACAGAGCAGTCCGGCATTGCGTTATCGATTCATCGCCGATGGTTTCGATCTTCTCGAGGAGAACAGTGCGATCTATTACCTGAAGGCAATGGGTTTTTTGGAGCAGTCGTCGGCGCTGGAGCTTCTGATGAAAGAAAGGGCACAAACGCGGAAAACAGTGGAAGAAACAGGAACAACCTATGACTCGTTACCACCTCATGTTTGGCTGGATCAAACCCCTGCCGAACTGCCGCTCGACAAGGTAAAGGAATACTTGAATCTAACACAATTTCAGACCCGCGAGCTCGCTGAAGCAGCCAAAAGAAAATTCTTCTCGATGGAAAGGAACATTCGCTCGGTTGATCAACCATCCATGACTCTGATACCCGAAATTCAAGTCATGCGAGAACTTGCAAGAACGCAAAGGCTGCGTTGCCGCGTTGCCATTGCCGAAGGAAGAGTTGACGATGCCTTTGCCATCCTCGGACAGCAATTCTCGCTTGCGAGGCACTTGGACCAAGACAGTTTTTTCGTTTCCTCCCTTGTTGGGGCTGCGATTGCCAGTATTGCTTGGGAAGATGCACTCCATTTGACTCAACATCCTGACTGCCCCAACCTGTACTGGGCAGTGGCTTCACTGCCCACTCCTTTGATCACGATGGAAAACGCGATGGACTACGAACGTCACTTCTTCTTCGAGGAATTGAAGGTGATGCGAGAAGTCGATGAAACACCTCGCGACGAAAGCTATTGGAAGAGCTTTATAGAAAAATTTGAACGGCAAGCAGTCACTCTCGAGTCCTTTAAGGACGATGGAACGGTAGACAAGCCAAAAATGGATCGAGCTATGATCGAAGCTATGATCGAGGCTTCTTATCCTGCATCCCAGTTGTATCTTGTAGAAGAGATAGGCATCGATTCAAAAATAGTCGATTCATATCCAAAGGCACAGACCGTGTTTCTCGCCATGAAACGACTGCATGAAGTTCTTCGCGACAAGTCCTTCCAATGGCGTTACGTTCCTTATGCAAACGCGGTCGCATCCGCCGAATTCCAAAACCTCGAGAAAGATATGACTTCGATCGCATCGAAGCTAGGGAAAGCGGGCGAGATTGCTGTAGCTCTTCTGCCTTCAGGAACCAACTTGTTTCAAGCGAAGCGTCGCATTATTGACAAACTGGTCTTATTGCAAACCGTTGAATCGATTCGTGACCACGCCAGCACTCATCAGGGCAAATTACCCAGCACGCTAGCAGACTTGAGATTGCCCATACCACAGGATTCGCTCATGGTGAAATCGATGCAGTATGAGCTCAAAGAGGGCCAAGCAATCCTATCGATCCAAGATGGGAATAAGCTAAAGTGGCAATTGACCCTCAAGATGCGAAGTGAGTGATCCTTGCCAACCGCATCCCGAATGCGCTGCACCACCGAGTTTAGATTTGATGAAATCTAGCGAAATACCCATTCGCTAGGCAGATCGGCCGAAAGGCTTGGATAAACTCGACAGTACTCGGAGCGAATCATGCTCGGACGAATCAAGGTCGTAAGCAAGGAATAACGGAATGCGGTATGGGATCGCTTTTTTCATCGGTATGGTTCTGTGCTCTTACGGTTCAGGGCAAACCGAGGAACCGGAAGTGCTGCCAGCATCGGCAATCGTAGACTTGCCGAAACGGATCGCGTTCGGCTCTTGCGCTAATGAAAACAAACCACAACCAGTTTTAAATCGGGTGGTGGAACAATCCCCGGATGTATTCCTATATCTGGGCGACAATATCTATGGCGACTCGCGCAATATGAAAGTGCTGCGAGCAAAGTACGCGAAACTAGCCGCCAAACCGGAATTTCAATCGCTGCGAAAAAAAGTTCCGGTCTTGTCGATCTGGGATGACCATGATTACGGCGAAAACGATTCGGGCAAAGATTATCCCTTCGCGTCGGAGTCACGCGAAATTTTTCTCGACTTCTGGAAAGTACCACCCGATAGCCCGCGACGAAATCATGCAGGAATCTACGGTTCGCATGTTTTCAGCTCCAAGGGGCACACACTGCAAATTGTATTGCTAGACACGCGAAGCTTCCGATCGCCTTTGAAACGAAATCCACTTTTCAAAGCGAAAGGCACCTCCTTCAAAAATGATTATCAACCCGATTCAGATCCCTCCAAGACTCTCTTGGGCGCGACGCAATGGATGTGGCTAGAAGAGCAATTGAAAGTCCCCGCCGATATTCGGATCATCGCATCCTCCATTCAATTTGGGCATGAATACAATGGCTACGAATCTTGGACCAATCTGCCGCTCGAACAACAAAAGCTCATCGACACGATCACCCGGACCAAAGCGTCGGGCGTCGTGCTGCTTTCCGGAGACGTTCACTGGGGCGAACTATCGCGTCGCGATTTTCCAGGGCTCTATCCCATTTACGATATCACAGCCAGCGGCATCACAGAAACCTGGCCCAAGATCGAGCCTAATCAGTTTCGAGTTGCCAACGCGGTTCCTGAAAATCACTTTGGGATGATCGATATCGATTGGGACACAAAGAGCCCGACCATCTCCTTCAAGATCATCAACGTAAAAGGGGAGACGCGATTGAGCGAGAACGTCGACCTAGCGTCCTTACAGTTCCCGCAATAAGCAATCTTTTACGGCTCAAGAACCCTTGCTGTTCACGACCGCGAAGGCAAGACGTTGCAATTCCACCGCTAGATCAACGTCCACCACCGTAAGGCTGCTGTTGGGCCGGCGAACGGTAACAGGAGCAAAATTTAGGATGCCGGTAATGCCTGCTGATTCCAATCGCTGCGAGACGATGGAGGCAGCTTCGGCGGGCACGGCGACGATCGCTAATTCTACCTGATTTGCGGAGACGATTTCATCGAGCGAGTCCAGCGACTTGACGACCAACTTCCCTACTTTGGTTCCGATGATTTCGTCCGAACAATCGAAGACTGCAACCAGACGAAATCCTTGTTGATCAAAGCCACGGTAACCCGACAAGGCTCTTCCAAGATTTCCCGCCCCAACCAAAATTACGTTCCACGAACGATCTGTCCCCATGATCGATTGGATGGCCTGCGTTAAGCCCGCGATGTTGTAACCAACACCGCGTTGTCCAAACTGTCCAAAACAAGACAGGTCGCGCCTGACTTGCGAATCATTCAGTCCCAATCGCTTGGCGATGGCCCCGCTTTGAATTCGTTGTAAGCCCGCTCGCTTTAATTGCTGAAGCTCGCGAAGGTAAAGGGCCAATCGCGTCACGGTGGCGACAGGGATATTCTGCGAACGATTCGTCTGATTGGGACTCTTTTCGTTAGCCAAGGGTTCCATTTTTCTTCTGCCGCCGTTGTAGCAAACTTGAATGCCAGGACATTGCGTACTACGCCGACTTGCTATTGTCTCGCCATTGCTGTTCCGAAGGTGTCCGGAAATACTCTGGCGCAATGGCTCGAAGATGTTCCGCGCATTTGTCAACAGCGAACAAAATCTGTTGGTTGGTATGGGTGGAGTTGATGAAGAACCGAAGCCTAGTCGCTGACTCTTCGACAGCAGGGTAAAGGATCGGCTGGACGTTAACACCTGATTCAATCATTCGCCGCGACAACTGAAGAGCATGCAAGGAGTTCCCTGTGATCACAGGAATCACCGCCGTTTCGCCGCTGCTTCCCGTATTCAGCCCTCGCTTTTTCGCTTCGGTAAGGAACAGTCGTGAAGCGTCCTTCAGACGAGTCACTCGCATCGGTTCACGCTTCAGAACTTGCAACGAAGCGATCGCGGCGGCAGTGTTGGTTGGTGATAGCCCAACGCTAAAAACGAATCCAGGCGCTGTGTACTTCAGGTATTCGACCAATTCTTTTTTGCCAGCGATGTAACCACCGCACGAACCGAAAGACTTGCTCAGCGTTCCCATCCAAATATCGACATCGCTGGGATTGATCCCAAAGTGCTCGCCGATGCCACGTCCATGTGCACCCATGGTGCCGATGGAATGAGCCTCGTCCACCATCAGCCAACACTTGTGCTTCTTGCATACTTCGATGAATTTGGGCAGATTTGGGAAATCCCCGTCCATGCTATAAACGCCTTCCACGATCACCAGCACTCGTCGATAACGAGTGCGAAGTTCAGTCAGCGCTTCGTCCAGAGCATTGTAATCATTGTGGGCAAAAGCCCGCCGACGGCTACCCGACAGGATGGCACCTTGCACAATGCTGTTGTGTGAAAGAGCATCATGCAAAATCAGATCTTGTTGCCCAACCATGTGCCCAATGACGGTTTCATTGGTCGAGTGCCCTCCGACAAGTACGATCGACTCCTCGACGCCAATCCAATCGGCGATCGCCCGTTCCAGCTGTCGGTGAATGTCTTTCTCACCACTGACAAGCCGCGATGCAGAGACACTGGTACCGTATTTCTTGACGGCATCGACGACCGCTTGCGTTACTGTCTCGTCGCCGCTCATTCCCAGGTAGTTATAGCTTGCGAAGCTGATCAATTGGCGGCCATCAACGGTGGTCGTGTCGCGAGTTAAGCCTTCATGCACGGAGAAGTAGGGGTTAGGTAACCCCGTCATCTCAAATTGTCCCATCGTCTGACGCAAGCGTCGATACTCGGGAATCAATTCGAAACAATAGTCCTCCGGCGCAACTTCACGTTCAACGGGTTCATCGCTACTTTCTTGTAGCGCTCCAGCTCGAATGCGATCTTTGCCGAAGTTCTCTTCGATAGCTTCTGCGATTTCGCGTACGGTTTCGATCTCTTGAAGAACATCTTCCGGGAATCGCCCTCCCACCGAGCTTTCAAGCACGTGAGCGATCTGTAGGCGTTCCAAGCTGTCCAGGCCTAAATCGACGACGATGTTTGTGTCCAAGTCCAGAAGCTTTGCACGTTCTTGCGCGACACTCTTCACCGCGCGCTTAACCAGTTCCACAACTTCGTTGTTGGGTGGCCGATTTTTCTTTTGACGTACGGACGAAGTGTACGAGTCCTTTTTGCCAAAGTCGGACCGGATTTCATCGACGGTCGCGGCAGCAATCATGGGCGCTTGCTCTGGCAGGCTTTCATCCCATGACAACCATTGATGAACAATCCGCAGGTTTCCTTCACGGAAATCCCGCAAGCAGGCATGGCGCTGGATCTTGCCCGAAGACGTTCGTGGCAACGATCCGTGGCGCACCAGAACGACCGCGTCAGGAGGTAGTTCGTGACCTTGAGTCACACTTTTACGAATGGCTTGAACAACAGGTCCCCAGTCCGATTCTAAAGAGCGATGAACCTCGACCGCGATGATCAATCTCTCACGAGGTCCAGAATCGTCCGCGAACGCTGCGGCGGCCGAAGAGGAAATGGATTCGTGACACTCTTCGACTGTTTGTTCAATGTCTTGAGGGTAACGGTTAACGCCTCGTACGATGATCAGGTCTTTCACCCGGCCAGCTACGTACAATTGACCGTCGCTCCAAAAACCTAAATCGCCAGTGCGAAGATAAGGGCCTTCGCCGTCAGCCGTAACCGCTTGGAAATTGGCCTGCGATAGTTCTTCTTTTTCCCAATACCCTTTCCCAACGCTGGGGCTTTGAATCCAAATCTCGCCGATTGCCTGATCTTCAAGTGGTTTCAGGGTTTGTGTATCAACGATCAGTACGGATTCATTATCGGTAGCTCGACCGCAGCCGACCAAACATCGGGACTCTTCAGCATCCTCGCGTACCAGCTTCACCATCCGAGCGTCCAGGCAACGGCTGTCAAAGGTCTTCATCACTGGCGGCGAATGCCTCGGTCCACCCGTAACGATCAAAGTCGTTTCCGCCATACCGTAGCAAGGGAAATGAGACGAGTGCGAAAAGCCAACTCGCTCGAACTTCCGAGTGAACTGCTCCAGCGTACTGGCTCGAATAGGTTCAGCACCATTGAAAGCAAGCGTCCAGGAACTCAAGTCCAGGCCTTGCATTTCCTCTTCCGTTACTTTGTCGACACACAACTGGTAGGCAAAGTTGGGACCACCGCTGGTCGAGGCTTGGTACTTTGTGATTGCTTTGAGCCACCGCACAGGTCGCTGCATGAACGACATGGGGCTCATCAAAACCATGCTTAGTCCCATGTACATGGGGGACAGCACGCCACCCACCAAGCCCATATCGTGATACATGGGCAACCAGCTAACGCCGATGGCTTGGTTGGATTCTTCGAACAGGTCAGCGATCATCTCACAATTGCGAATCAAATTCGAATGGGTGAGCATCACACCTTTGGGCTGGCCGGTAGAACCCGATGTGTACTGAAGAACAGCCAAGTCGGAGGTTGGAATCGGCATCTCCGAAAATTGAATCGCTTGCGATCGATCCACGCCGTTGGTCGCGATCAACTGCAAAGATCCGGTTTCTTGCTTGGTGGATTCGTCCTTGGAAATTTGGGCAATTGTTTCACTTGTCGTGAGCGCGAATGCCGCTTGACAATCTTGAGCGATACCCTGAATCCGGGCTCCCTTACGGCTTCGACGCGGTGGGTACGCGGGAACACAAATGCACCCCGCATACAAACAACCAAAAAATCCAGAAACGAACTCGTCCGCGCCAGGCGGATAAAGCAGCAAGCCACGAGAGCCAGGTTTATTTGTCTCCAGGATCTTGACCGCGATGGCGCGGGCCACGTGATCCAATTCCGCGAAGGTGATAGACGTGTCGGCATCCGTCTCACCATCGGTGTAGTAATATGCAACCTTGTTCGGCTGAGTGTTCGCCCAATACCGCAAGACATCCACTAAAGTTGACTTCGGTGGTGTGAACGGGGCATGAAAACGGGTCAGGTCCAACACAAATATTTCCCTCAGTGATATCAACGTCATTTGACTGCAGGCAGTTCAATGGGTTATCGGACATTGTTTATACCTGCGATTCGGCAAACTCGGTACACCCTATTTCTTAACCATCCCACGCATCTTTCCAGACCGAAAAGTACGACAACCTGCAAAATCGCAGGAACAATGGGGATAAAAGCACTTGTGATTGACAAACCTGGTCGATATACTCTGCCCCTCACAATCTTTGACTGGACAGATTTTTCATGTGTTTTCGTGCCCTCTCGCAACGCGTTTTGCTGGTTGCGAGCCACGAAAATATTGGGAAATTGAAGGAATTTAAATGGTAGCACAACCGAAAACAACTGTAGCAAAGCCAGGCTTGGTAGAACAAAAGTGGTATTTAGTCGACGCGACCGACCTGATTTTGGGTCGTTTGGCTAGCGATATTGCAATGATTTTGATGGGAAAACATCGCCCTGAATACACCGCCCACGTTGATACCGGCGAATTCGTTGTCGTTATCAATGCGGAAAAGGTTGTTATGACCGGCAACAAGCTCAAGGTTCGACACTACGCTTGGTACAACGGCTACCATCGCCAGAAATTGGAAAGCTACGCTGAGCGCCTAGAACGCAAGCCAACCGATTTGGTCACAATGGCTGTGAAGCGAATGCTTCCTAAGAATGCTCTCGGAAGGCACATGCTTGCAAAACTAAAGGTGTACGCTGGCAGCGAGCATCCTCACCAAGCACAACAACCGAAGTTAACCGAAATGGGTCAGAAGGCCAGTTAGTCACAACTTGCCCTCAAAGTAACTTTCGTCGATTCACGACTTATTCAAAGCAATTCAAAAGAACTTTCCAAATGCTTGTAGGCAAAAAAGACAAAATCAGTGGTGAGAGCCTAGGTACCGGCCGCCGCAAAAGCGCAGTTGCTCGGGTTCGAATCAAAGCTGGTGCTGGCAAGATCACGGTGAACGACCGCGAATTCGAACAATACTTCGTTAACGATTCGGAGCGAGTATTGGTTCTCCAGACTTTGGACCATGTCGGTCATCGCGACAAAGTGGACGTTTTCGTCCGAGTTGCTGGC
This sequence comes from Planctomycetaceae bacterium, assembly GCA_027487485.1. GTDB lineage: Bacteria > Planctomycetota > Planctomycetia > Pirellulales > Pirellulaceae > JBKCUI01. The sequence goes on from JAIYDN010000078.1 coordinate 142,415, forward strand.
GGCGGAACCATCGCCCAAGCTGGCGCCATCCGCATGGGACTTGCCCGAGCTCTCGTAAGCCTGAGCGAAGAAAACTTCCTTCCACTACGAAGCGATGGATTCTTGACCCGCGATTCACGAATGAAGGAACGCAAGAAGTACGGTCTACGTGGTGCTCGACGTGGCGTCCAGTTCTCCAAGCGTTAATTGGATCTTTTTCAAAGCTATCAAAACCCAACGCATCGCGTTGGGTTTTTTTATGCCCCGAGCTGTTGAGGCTAGAGATCCGCTCTATGGAAGCAGTAAACAGCAACGCAAGCTTCTTCGGTTCGCTTTCGGCTGGCAGAGTGTATTCATCGTTCCTGTTCGTTTATGATTTCGTGAGTGCGATTCGGCAACTTTCGAATATCTCGCGTTGAAGAAAAAATAACAGTATCGTTGATCATCATGAACCAATCTCAGGAAGCAAACGAGGGATTCACTTCCAACAAGGATCAGGATTCCCTAGCGATCTCGACCAATAACGATCAAACGTTTCAGGGAACGCGAGGTTCCTTTGAAAAAATCGATTCTCTTTGCAGAACTTTCAGCTTTGAGCTCGAGAAAGGAAAGCCTGAGCTTCGCGATTATTTGGTGCAAGTCGCCAAAGATGACCAGCCAACGTTGCTCAAAAATCTGCTCGAATACGAAGTCAGAAACAGGCGGAAGGTAGGGCAATTCCCGACGGCACAAGAATACGTTCAACTGCTTCCCGAGTTCGAAGGTTTGATTCGCCGGGTATTTTTGGATGCCAGCAGTGCCTCCTTGGCGTCCATGGTGGAGTATGACGTTGACGAAACAAAGTTACATGCTGCTCCGGTTGCGTCACGTCTTGGAGACTATCGACTGATTCGCGAACTTGGACGCGGCGGAATGGGCGCCGTGTTTGAAGCGGTCCACCTGGTCCGCGGACATCGTGTTGCACTGAAGACCTTGCCTGCAGTGAGCGGGGAATCGCTTCATCGATTTAAACGAGAGTTTCGCGCCTTGTCCGACGTCACTCATCCGAATCTGGTTGGGCTTCAAACGTTAGAAAATGATGGTGGGCAGTGGTTCATAACGCTTGACTTATTGGATGGCTGTGACTTCCTTAGCTTCGTGCGTCCATCTGGAAAATTGAACAGTAGTCGTCTTCGTTCTGCGTTGGGACAGCTAGCGGCTGGGCTCATGGCGCTGCATGCACGTGGCATTGTGCACCGCGATTTGAAGCCGGGAAACGTGATGGTTACCAGCCAAGGAAGAGTGGTCATTCTTGACTTTGGGTTGGTTGCAGAGATGGATCGCTCTGGTGTTTCGATGGCCAGTGGAATGATCGCAGGCACGCCTGCCTACATGGCTCCTGAACAGGCAGCTGGGGATCAGGTTGGTCCGCTTGCGGACTGGTATGCATTTGGTGTTATGCTGTACGAAGCGCTCGCTGGAAGCCGACCTTTTTCAGGCGATGCCTTTCAAATGGTGCGCGACAAGCAATTGCTGGACGCCCCGCCACTTATCGCGGATGCTTTCATTGAATCGGACTTGGCCGATTTATGCATTTTGCTTTTGGCTCGCGATCCTAATGCGAGGCCCAACCCACTTCAAATCGCAGGAGTCGTTGCATCCGCAGTTCCCGCAATGGCTAGCAATGCCCAGAACGCGGATCGCTTGGTAGGACGGGAAACTCAATTCGCGTTGCTCGAAGATGCTCTGCTCACTTTTCGACGAGCTTCGACGCCTGTTACCGTCTTCATTCAAGGACGCTCGGGTGAGGGAAAGTCAAGCTTGGCAGAGGCTTTCCTGGCACCTTTGCGAGGCGACCCTTCTATGGTGGTGATGTCGGGACGCTGTTATGACCGCGAATCCGTTCCATTCAAGGCACTCGACACGCTGATCGATGCTTTGACTTCGCATTTGAAGTCTTTGCCAGCGGCTTCGGCTGCATTGTTGTTGCCTGACGACATCGGCTTGCTGGCCGAAGTCTTTCCAGTTTTACGAAGGTGTGAGGTTGTGGCTCAAGCTCCACGACGAAGATTGGATGCTTTGGATCAACAGCAAGTGCGCCAGCGAGCCTTTGCAGCGCTTCGACTTTTGTTGGATCGGATTGGGCAGCGCACGCCTCTTGTTTGGTTTATCGATGACCTTCAATGGGGGGACGTCGATAGCGCGGGCGCCATGTTTGAAATCCTAAGACCCCCCGAGGCACCACCCGTTTTGTTCGTGGGGGGATTTCGGTCGGACGAGGCCGATACCAGCCCTTTTCTTAACGAGTGGACGTCCCGTCAGCAACAGAATGGGATTTCATTCGGTGACCGTATGGTAAACGTCGGACCGCTTTCCTTAGACGACGCCACCCAATTGATTGTCAATGTGGTAGGGCGAAATGACGAGATCGTTCGCCGACGGGCGGTTCAGTTTCATGCTCAAGCGGGCGGGAATCCTTTTCTTCTGGTGGAGCTTGCTGGTTGCTTCAATCCCGATACCGATGCCTTTCACACCACGGATATTCACGGAGTGCTTGCCTCCAAACTGGAGCAACTCCCTGCGGAAGCCCAGCCTCTACTGGAGGCGATCGCCGTATCTGGGCAAGCGATCGAATTAGCCGAAGTGGTCGCCGCCGCAAACATCAACGAGTCACCAGAGCAGACGCTAACGCGCATGCGCAATGTCCGGCTCTTGAGAGTCGTCGGGGAGAAAGTCGATACCTATCATGACCGAATCCGGTATGCCGTCATTGATCGACTTGGATCTGATTCAAAAAAGGCAATTCACAAGCGACTCGCTCAAGTTGTCGAGCAAATGGGCCATTGTCTTACCGAAGCCGAAATAGACACATTAACCCTAGGAAAAGATAACTCACCCGATCGACCTGCACTGGCACGCGTGTACGACTTGGCATTCCATTACGATGCATGCGGTGAGCATCGGCGCGCGCTTGCCTATTCCCAAGTCGCGGCCAATCAAGCTCGAGCTCAATTTGCAATCGATGTTGCTTCCCAACAGTATGTCATCGCGAAACGGAATGCAATCCATGCTCCGCAAGAGGTCCGGTTTCGCATCGCCCGAGGGAACGGCGAAGCGTTGATGCAACTTGGGCGTTACGAAGAAGCCAAGACCGAACTGGAATCTGCTTTCTCGCTCGCCGAACAAACCTATGATCTTTCCGACGCAAGAGGGCTGCAAAGCGAATTGGCCTTGAAACTGGGATTGATTGGACAAAGCCTAGAATTTTCTGTCGATGCGCTCCAGCATGTAGGTATCAAAGTACCTAGAACGTCGTTTGGTTTGGTGCGGTCTTTGGTTCTCGAATCTACGATCCAAGCACTGCACAGCTGCTTTCCAGGGTTGATTAAAAAGCAGAAACCGAACCGCTCGATCGATCTCGCAAACAAGCTGCTGGGGAAACTTTGCTATGCTTACTATTGTCACAATGTTCTCTATCTGCTTTGGGCTTCGTTAGCAGGTTTGAATCGCGCCGAGCGTTTGCCACCTTCGGCTTCTTTAGCATTCAATTACGTTGTTCAAGCCAATGACATGGCCGTTTTAGGATGGCATAGTCGGGCGAATCAGTTTTACCAATCAGCGATGGATTTGAGCAAGAAGTTAAATGACCAGTGGGGCGCGGCACACGCGATGAACCACAGTTCCTTAGGCAGCCTAGGAGCCGCACGCTACGAAGACACCATCGTTAAAGCAACCCCTGGCACAATCGCATTCAGCAAGCTAGGAGATTTGCTGGAGACTCACTTTGCGCATTTCAGTATCGGCATGAGCAACTTTGGACTCGGCCAATTGGACAAGGCTTTAGAAAAATCGAAGTGGATTTTTGAGTCATGTGTTCGTCACAGTGACAATGTTTTCGGCCCCATGGCATTTTGTCTTTGGGCACGAGCCAGTCGCGGGAATTTTCCGTTTGACGAACTGGTTGGCTGCCTTGGTGTCTACCCGGGAAACAATCTTGCCACCATCTGCGTTTCTATGGCCGAAGGATATTGGCACATTCATCATGGTCGAACCAAAGATGCGGTGGCTGCGTTTGACAAGGCCTGGCAGACGACTTGGGCCAATAGCTACCTTGTCACTTATAACAGTTGGGTTCTAACCGACTATGTAGAAGCGTTGAGGATTCACGTGCAGGCACTCAAGTCAAGCGACCCCAAAATGGAGGGAATCGTTCGGCGGCGGTGGTACCAAATCGCTCAGTGGGCGAACTACGTTTCCCTGGTCCTCCCCCCAGAACGCCCTCGCGCTCTTCGAGAGCTAGCTCTGGTATTTGAATCTCGAGGTCAACTCAAGAAAGCTTGGAAGCTAGCGGACAAAAGCTGTCGCAAGGCTCAAGAAACAAAGTCCGAATACGAATATGCAAAGTCTCTTTTAGTTCAGGGGCTGGTCGCCAAGAAACTTGGACGCCCTGAAGCCGAAGAACAAATCGTTAAAGCCCAACGCGATATCTCCAGACTGGAAAAGGCTGTCGACGATTTGATCCAATAGTCAGTCCGCCTTTAGAAGCACCCAGTTGTTAGAATTTTCGGGTCGCACTCAGGAACATTCAATGAGCTGCAGTATGGAAAGAGTTGGATGAGAAATCGCCACCCGCTAGCTCACTTGTAGCAGCCCGCATGATTGGGCGCAATGAATACTGATAAGCAGCATCGAACTCCCATCCGTTCCGCTTAGGAAAACATTTCCCCTTTAGAAAAGTGGGAGTGTCCACTTTGCTTCTCAGGTACAATAAGCACAACGCACGAGCCGAAGTGAATCATGTCGTCTGAGAAAAAATGGAATTGGTCGTTTTGTGTTTGAACTGAAAAATTTAGTCGTTCTCTATAGTCTCGTGGGTGGTTTCGCGTTTCTGACCTGCGTTACCGTTGGCACGGCGGTATTCAAGGCAATCCGTCCGGAAAGCAAGTTGGCGGTTAAGATCTGGGGCATCCTCTGTGGTTGGTGGATTATCAACATACTACTCGGGGGGGCTTGTTTGTTTGGCTCGAACGGGCTGATTGCTTTGTTTTGCGTGGTAAGCCTGCTGGCTTTGCGAGAGTTCATTGTCGTTCAGAAGCTGTCGTTCATTGGAAAGCCGGAAGTGACGGCAATGCTGACTCTGGTTGCGATTCATTACCTGTTTTTGTTTTTAGGGGTAAAGAACTTTTTCTTGTTCGTTGTTCCGGTGGTGACCTATATTTTCCTACCTTTCTTAATGCTCTCGCGAAGGAAGATTGAAGGTCTCGTCCATAATCTGTGGGCTTCTCAAAGCGGAATCATGCTGTGTGTCTATTGCTTGAGTTTCGCTCCAGGTTTGCTGTTCTTGAATATACATCCAAATGTTTCTCGATCGATCGACCCTGTAGCCGCCTTCTTGTTTCTTTTCATAACAACAGAAATGAACGATGTGTTTCAATTCGCGTCCGGAAAACTATTCGGACGCCAAAAATTAGTTGTCGAAATTAGCCCAAACAAAACCATCGCAGGTTTCGTTGGCGGGCTTCTTATGACTTCGATACTGTCCTTGGTACTTGCTCCGTTGATGCTGGACTTGCAGTTGTGGCAATCGTTGCTCACTGGCTTTTGTATTGCATTGAGTGGAGTGTCGGGAGATTTGATGTTCTCTTCGATAAAGCGTACCGTTGGCATCAAGGATTTTAGTCAGCTTATTCCAGGGCATGGCGGAGTTCTCGACCGGCTCGACAGCATGGTTTTTACAGCTCCAACGCTGTATTGTTTGTTGTATGTCTACCTTCACGCTTCGGCTATCTAAACATGTCCATCGACAATCGACGCCCTATCAAAGCACGCTCCTTGGTCATCATTCAGCGGATGGCCTCCTGGCTGGCAAGATCGTCCGTAACTCCCAATCAGATTTCGGTTTTGAGTGTCGCATTCTCCCTTTTGGTCCCGTTTTCGTTTGCTACTTTAGAAGCCGGATCTTGGGCTGCTTCCTTCGTTGCATTGCTGGGCATTCAGCTTCGACTGCTTTGCAATTTACTTGACGGTATGGTTGCAATCGAGGGACAGAAGAAGAGTGTTCTTGGTGACATCTACAACGAGTTTCCAGATCGCGTTGCCGACACGATCATCTTGGTCGGAATGGCATTGTGCGACAGATTGGATTCCGTGTTGCTGGTGTTTGCAGTAACAGCAGCCTTGATGGCTGCAATGACGGCGTACACGCGTGTGCTGGGTGCTTCGGTCGGAGCGAAGCAATATTTTTCAGGCCCAATGGCAAAGCAGCATCGCATGGCCCTTCTTACCGCAACGATCATGGCTCTGCCCATTCTACCGAGCTCCCTTTCGCATCAGACAACGCTCAAGTTTGCCCTGGTTGTCATTTCCTTAGGTTGTATTGCCACCATAGCAATTCGTCTCAGGAAGATATCGATGGAGCTACAAGGGAAGGCCGGAAAATTCTAGAGATAGTTTCAGGCCCCATGTAGGGCAACAGCAAAGCTATGCTAGATCTGCTTCGCCATCGTTGTCGGGTGTTCCTTCGCCATAAGGAAGCTGGAGCAAACTAATAACCGCTTGCTTAATGTCCGACTGACGCATCAGCGACTCACCGACCAACATGGCTTGGATATTGGCAGCATGAATCTTATGAACATCCGCGGCCGTAAAGATACCGCTTTCAGCGACAACGACTACGTCGTCTGGAATCTGGGTTCGCAATCGAATGACGTGATCCAAGTCGACCGAAAATGTGTGAAGGTCACGGTTGTTGACCCCGACCAGCTTGGTTCCAGTCGCAAGCACTCGATCCAAGTGCTTCGGATCGTAAAGCTCGATCAAAGCGGTCATACCAAGCCCTTCGATCAAGTTAAATAGTTCGACTAAGCTATCTCCCTCAAGGCACTCTGCAATCAGAAGCACCGCGTCGGCACCCGCGACCCGAGCTTCGTACACTTGATAGGGATCGAGAATAAAATCTTTTCGCAAAAGAGGTAAATCGACCCGCTGGCGTATGTCGGTCAAGTAGTCGAGTCTACCTTGAAAGAACGGCTCGTCGGTTAGCACACTGATCGCAGCAGCCCCGCCGGCCTGGTACGCTTTTGCAATATCCACCGGATAAAACTGAGGGCGAATCATCCCTTTGGATGGGCTCGCCCGTTTCACCTCGGCAATCAATCGGACGTAATCGTGCCCTCGCAATGCGTCTATAAAACTCCTTACCTCGGGACCTTGGTGCGCCGATTCGATAAGCGATTCAAGATCGCGACGCTTCTTGGCGAATGCAATCTCTTCTCGTTTGCTAGCAACGATTCTGTCTAGTACGGTCTGCATGCTTAGACCAAATCCGAATCGAAAATACGAACTTGCTTCCAATTGGACTTTTGCTCTGCAATAAACTGCAGGTGCCTTGGAGCGACTTGGTACAAATCGTGGGACTCACGACTATCGAAAACGACATTGATCGTCACTTGGTAACCATGGTCGTTGACTGGCCTGGCCAAGTCTTTGTTGAGTCTACCCACCGAAAAGTAAACCACCCCTGGATGGTCGCTCAGATAATGCTGGCATGCCTGCAACAGTTCCTGAATCTTTGGCTCAGAATCGTCGCTGAGCGTAAAATAAACCATGTGGGACAGCTGTGGCATGGGTGTCTAAGCTTTGTTGAAAAAGGGAAGTTGAGAGGTTAGGCAATTTGCGATCGACGGTTGCCCGCACGAAAACGCTGGCTTGCACGTCGCATCCGTCGGTAAAAGTTATTGGAAGCCGTGTCTTTTGACAAGCGGAACCCATTTTGGCGTGAATGCTATCAAGGGATATTGCAGGAATTTTCGTTGCAGACGGAAAAATCCGCAAGTTTTAACACCGTACTGGCCGAAACTCCTCTTGTCCGACGAATCGTCGTCTCCGATACGAGAAGGGTTTAACCGATGTCCTGCAAGAACTTCCAGAAACTATTTAGTCTACTCCTCCTGTCTGTGGTTGGCATGCAGTCGGGCTGCATTGGCTTATCCAACATGGGTTTAGGGCCATTCGGAGTTCCTATTCCGGTTTCGCCGTACCTTCAAGATAATGAAGAAGTCCAGTTTCATATCCATGAGCGATACGCTCGAGTGCCCATCATGGGTCCTTTGACAGCAGGTGGTCCCGTTGCGGCCATCGATCCGCCAAGCGATGACGAAGTGGTTCACGCCCTTGAAAAGGCACGACCAATTCGCGGCGGTTATCCACTGTTGTTCGAAAAGCAACGGAACCGAGTTCGCATCGTCAAAGAAAAGATTGCAGACTACATTGACGATCCACGCTTCATTCCTCTGATCGGTTTCGCTCAGTTGCACCATGCTCACTACAAGTGCACTGTGTACTTTGAAGAACGTACGATCAACGGATGGCCGGTACCTTACACCTTGGAAGACAAAGAAGCGGTTGAGGTCATCTACATCGACCATAACCACTTCCATATGGTTGGCGATCCAGACACTGGTGCGTCCAGCCCTTACTAAAGGTCTGACGATTGGCGTGTGCTCCACCTAGCCGGGTGGAGCGAATTGGATACGGCGTCCACAGTCTGAGACGCCCAGATCGACGACGAACGAAACTACTCAGGTCCCTTCAGGGACTTGGTCTGAGACATAGCTGCGTTGAACTGCTCTTGCAACTGCTTGCTGGATACCGGAATGACTGGAACAGCACATTCCAGCCTTTGCAATTGAGGCGCGTTCCGGTTGTTGTGAAGAACTCGATCGACTTCCTCTTCCAACATCAAAAGCCAAGCCGGAATATCTAATCCAACGCCGGTGGGCTCTCGCATCATCAAATGCGCTTCTTGTACGAGCAAATCGAATGCTCGACTTTCTTCATTGTCGCTCGCTCTCAATTGACGCATGGCTGGTCGTATCAGAGCCCGCATGCGATCGATAGTCATCGGCTTGACGAATCGTTCGTTCAAACGATCTGCAACCGTTGGCATCTTCATCGCATACTGTTCTTGTAGTTTGGTAAGCTTTTCAAGATACTGATCCGATTCTTTCGAGACCCGTTCTGACAACGCGCGTCTCCATTGTTGTGCAGACGATTGGCAGCCGGTGTGGACCAGTACTTCATGAGCCCAAAACACGGGCTTCAAGTTCCAGCAAACGCGATCGTAACGAACTCGTAATCTCAAGAAATCCAGCAGCATGTACAGCATCTCACCACGGTCGGATTGAGTCGTAGTGCTGTTGTAGTCTTTGTATTCCGCAAAGTGATCGATAATAGCTTCGAACACGACCGCGAGCCAACGTTGGGCTTCTTCGATTGAAATCTCGCCGTTCTCAATGGCTTCCAGGAGCGGCCGGACCTCTTCGGTGTCCTGGTTCTTCATGGCCTGCTCAAGATAATTCGGTACCCCTTGATGCAAGATCGCTCGAACATTCGATAACTTGAGAAAGCCTTGAGTAAAGATGCCTTTCCCATACTTCTGAATGAATAGCGATAGTTGCTTCCAGGTACCCGACCCATCAATCGTCTCGAGAATACTCAAACGAAGCGTTCTCGAATGGGACAACCAGCTGCTTAGCAAGACTTCGGTAAGCTGTTCCAACAGCGGAACCAGCGTTTCGCTTTCTGGCTCCGGCGGATTCAAGTCGACCAAGGTGTCCAGTTCTAATAACTTCCATTCCGGCTTGAGTGCGGATTCAGACTTTTTGGCTTTGCGGCGTTCGTTAGGTGGTTTATCGGCTTGCCATTGATAGGCGTTTCGGACCAAGCATCGGACCATCGACTTGAAGGCGATTTGAAAGAGATCATCAAACTCTGTTACGGCGCCATGTCCAACTGGATTGTGATGCTCCATATGGCGTGCGGTATCGACCAGCCGGCACGACTGATAGAAGAAGCCTTGCCGGGGCAGCCAAGTTAACAAATGAGTCAATGCCCTACGACGCACGCGGGCGTTCAGAATGTCGCGCGGCTGTCCTCCGCGGGCTAATGAAACATAGAGCAGTTTCTGATCGCGAAGGACTGATAAAAAGTCGGTGAATGACTCTTCAACTCGAGATCGACGCGCTGCCATCAAATCGCCAAACAACTCCACCGTCAACAGCTCATCTTTGGGTAGGCCATCCAGCAAGGATTGGCAACTTGAGCGATCTTCTGAATGGGCAAGTACGGCACCAATTAGCATCCGCCCAGCATCAGCAGTTTCGACCGCTGTTGCCAGAATACGCTCCATCAAGGACTCTTTGATCACGCGTTGTCGATCATAGCGAGCCATCGAATCGGTATCTGTGCCCCCTTTGGGAATCTTGTAGGCTTGGATTTGGTCCAGAAGCCCCACCAGCGCGTTGCGATTCGATAGGCATTGTTCGCTCCATCGCCTCAGCGCGGCGACGACTCGAGCTTTGCGAGCCGCATCGACATCGACCTCCCCGGTGGTTGAGCTTGGTTGATCGTCGAGCGTCCGAGTCGACTGGGCAACCAGCTTCCACATTTGTGCTAAAGCGGCAAGAAAGGTAAGGTGTTCGCTTAATCGCTTCGATTCGGCCGCGATCTCTTCGGCGGTGCCTTCGTCTTGCTCGTATACGGGACCGTCCACTCCGTCGTCCGTACTGTCCAAAAAGGTGAAGCCCTCATAAGCGGCACCAAAAAGCGAGCCTTCTTCGTCGCTATCGTTATTGTTGCCATCTGCATCATTGGATTCACCCGCCGCCATAAGGTCGTGCGAGGGGTCGGAACGTTTCTTTCCGGGTTTGCCTTTCGCAAGAGCGAACTCAGGAACCATCCAAAAGCTTTCTCCGTTGGCTTCAAGATAGTCAAAGAATTTTTCGACCATCGACCAGATAAAGTCATTGGGCTTATCGGTGTTCTCGAACAGTTGCTCCAGCCACATTCTGGCAAGATCGGAGTAGGACGTGTTTCCACTTTGCAAGCCAACTCGAGTGCCTTGACTGAGCCAGTGAACCAGCAAAGCCATCCCGCCGACAAAGTCCCGACGGTCAAGCAACGCTTCAATCACCAGTGCGTATGCCTTTGGTGAATCAAACATATCCGCATGCGGGGCCCAGAACTTCAGATCGCCTGCTGCGGCTCCCCCCTGATGCCACAGTCGCAAAGCCCGCGATACCAGTTGCGATGACTCCAAAGAATCCTGCGGATCCGTGGCTGCTACGTCGCTGACTTGATGGGCGGCATACTTCCGCCACCAGTCCGAAATCCATCGAAATCGTTCTTCGGTTCGTGCGCAAAGGGCTTCTTGATTGGTCGCAGCAGCTTCACGCCACAGACGCGACAGAAATCCAAGCGTTTGTTCCATGATTTGGACAAGCTCCGTCACTCGCTCGTCCGTTACGGTTGAATCGGAACCAACAAAACGCGGGAAATTTCCTGCGAACCCCAAGATGTTCCAGGGGTCCACCAACGCTCCGCACTCGATCCCGCGCTGAATCAAGTCAAAGATTTGACCGGGAATGTCCCCCGCCTTTTCCAGCTCGTTTCGGCGCAACAACTGATTGCCCACGGTTAGCAGACAATCGATGCGACATAAAATGCGCGCCGATGGAACTTGCACATCATCGGATTCTTCTTTCGCGGCATTGGCACTTCCCATTCGAGCGAAGATACGAGCCAGTTGAACATGCTCCACTTGCGAGGCACGAAGTCTCGCTAAATTGGTGTTCAATTGTTGTCTCGCACCACCTAGGGGTTGCCTGCGAATGGCCGCTTCCGTTCGAAGCCGGTCTGCATGAGGACCGTGAATCCCCGATAAAAACTCTTCATAAAACGAGTCTCGGTAGGATGCAATCTGCGACAGCAATTGCACTAAGGTTGTCGTCGAAGGAATGGAATTCGCTCGACCGCCTGAAATACCCGAGGCCATCAACATGGTGCCAGCAAGTACTACTGCAGCTTCTGTTAAGGTCTCTTGCTGCGGAAGCTCCTTTTCTTGTGCGACTCGGGCAAGTAGTGCGTCGACCGTCACCTGCTGCAGGACGAAGCGCCTGTAGTTGGTGTTGTTATCCATCAGATTTGGATCCCACTGGCCGAAGTAGTAGTTCGGGCGCTTGTTCACTGGGTGATCAAAGTCGTAGGCTCGCGGATCCAAAGCGAGCTCATCTAAATTCTTCGGTTCGAATTGTGCGTCTCGCAAAATATGCGGCGATGTCGCACGCAAAATGTCCAAAGTCTTTGTAATCAATTGGAAGTAGGGACCAAAAGCTACACCGACATCTCGAATGTAGAGAGGAATAGGTCGCAACCATTCGTGCGCGTACGGTTCCAGTCTGCGTCCTTCGAGAACCGCAACCGGACGAAAGCCGACGTAATCGTTTAACGCGTCGATCGCTTTGGGTACAATTCGATCGATCTCATTCCACGGCGGCCCTTGTTGCAAAACGCACTCAATCGCTCGTCCCAAAAACAAACCATTGAATAGCCCTTCTGGCTCTTGATGAAACAGAAGATCGCTGTGGTAATCCAAATAATCAGGAAGCAGATAAAGCCAGACAATCTGGAGCACTTGGTTGGCTTGGTCGCTCTCGCGGAAAATCTCCTTTTCATCACGAAGTTTCCCAAGGCGGTCTTGCAACCATTGTTGAATGGTAAGCCAGGGGGGTAACCCTGCATAAGGACTGTACTTTTGCGGTGAACCTGCGACCGCCCAACCGTACAAACGGTTCAAAGCTGCAAGGGAGCGGGGGTCCGACTTACCAGACGAAAAATTAAGATAGCCCAACACATGGACTAAGTCGTCGTCTTTCAGCTCATTTCGATTCTCGTTCGCCACCGGCTACCCCAGGCATTCACTTTTCACCGTTGAGCTCAATCAAGCAAGCTCACTTTATGCAAACGGTAATAGTAAATCGGCATGGCAAAACGCGGAAGAGCCAGAACAACCAACACAGAACGCATATACCGAGATTGTTTTGCGCGTTCGACAGGATTTTACACGGATCCGAGCGCCTGTCCCGTTTTTGCGACCTAACCTTTCGGGCTGACCTTTCTGGATAGAGTGATAAAAAAGCTGGAATTTCGCAATGCTAACAACCCGTCATGCACCGATTCATTCACCTACGAAAGCACTCCCGCCCGATCGATTTGAAGCGGAGATTTTTGATGTAGAACGGTCGCTGACCAGCGCCGAGGGGCTCCTTTCTCAGGCAGAAGCCTCGTTTTCCCAGATCGAACTGACTGTCGTCATGCCTTGTTTGAACGAAGCGGACACCGTTGCGACTTGCGTTTCCAAAGCCGTTTCGACACTCTCTAACATGGGAATCCCGTCCGAAGTGATCGTCGCCGATAACGGCAGCACCGATGGATCCCAAGAATTGGCTCGCTCTGCCGGTGCTCGAGTGGTGCAAGTCGCGGAACGTGGTTACGGTGCCGCCTTGATGGGGGGGATTCGCGAAGCACGTGGAAAATACGTGGTGATGGGGGATGCGGACGACAGCTACGATTTTGCTGCCTTGCCAGACTTTTATGAAAAACTCCGAGCTGGAATCGACCTAGTCCAAGGGTGCCGATTGCCGCGTGGGGGCGGAACCGTTTTGCCTGGTGCCATGCCCTTCTTGCACCGCTGGTTCGGAAATCCCGCTTTGTCCAGCCTCGTTCGCTTGATGTTTCAAACCCCCGTTCACGACGTGTATTGCGGCATGCGAGGATTCAGCCGCCAATGGCAAGCCTCTCTAGATCAGCGCTGCACCGGCATGGAATTTGCCACCGAAATGATCATCAAGTCCACACTGTTTGGTGGTGCGATGGACCAAGTTCCTATCACGCTTCATCCTGACGGACGTGTTAACCAACGATCGCATCTACGTACCTTTCGCGATGGATGGCGAACACTTCGATTCTTCATGCTGCTAAGCCCACGCTGGACCTTCTTGGTTCCTGGAGCTGCCCTAGCCATGATCGGCTTGGTCCTCTGTGCGCTAGCCATCACAGGCTTTCAGTTCGCCGGGGCCACTCTCGATGTGCATACACTGTTGATTGGGGTTCTGACGGTTTTGGTAGCATCCCAATTGGTTTGGTGCGCAGTCCTTGCCAAAACCTTTGCGATCACCGAAGGCCTCATGCCCAAGAATGCAAAGCTGGAGGCAATCACCAAGAAGATGACTCTGGAACGCCTTTTGGTCGGATCGGGGATCTTGGCCGCTACCGGTGCAACGATGATTCTGGGTCAATCGATCCAATGGGCTTGGGGCGGCTTCGGTTCCCTGGAATATGCAAGCTCCATGCGATGGACGATCCCGGCTGTTGGCATGATCGCTCTTGCGGTTCAATGCGCCGCCTCTAGCTTCCTGTTGAGCGTGCTACGCATGGCTCGTCTGTAGGAACTTGAAGATCTTGAAAAGCTCTGCGATCTCGACAAAGCTGATTGCCATAGCGATCCCAACGCTAACCGCGTTCACTGTCGCCATGTTGATCAGCTTGACACGTTGGCCTGTGCCTCAAATGCACGATGACTTCAGTAACCTTCTCGCTGCCGATACGTTGCTTCATGGAAGGCTGGCCAACCCAACGCCACCTGCCTTCGAGTCGATGGAGACGTTTCATGTTGTGATGACGCCTACCTATGCCTCCAAGTTCCCATTAGGCCCAGCTTTTTTTCTGGCGGTTGGAAAGCTGGTGATGGGTGACTTTGCATGCGGACTCTGGCTTTGCTGCGGTTTAGCGACAGCATCCATCACTTGGATGCTGCTTGCATGTTTTTCAAATCGATGGGCTTGCGGCATGGGGCTATGCATCGCTGTTCACCCCTCCTGGCAAAATGGCTGGGCCCAAGAATTCACCCATGGCTGGCTACCCCTGGCCGGCGTCGCCTTAGTTCTTGGTGGCACATTGCGCCTGCATCGCATTCTCCGCATGACTGCCACCCGTCTTGAAACTACGAATCCCCAGGCATATCGATTCTCGCTACTAGGAATCGCCATCGGCTGTAGCCTTGTCTTGTTCTCAAGGCCCTTCGACGGCGGAATCGTATGTCTCATGCTTATGGCTTCGTTAACCCCCAGTGCGATGCGATGGTTGAGCAGCATCTCACAAACCTCATTGGACTTTCGCATCCTTCTGTTGCAATCGACCTTGCCCGCTGTTGGTGTAATCTTGATCGCAATAGGACTACAACTTGCAACCAACAAAATGGTAACCGGACAACTGCAACAACTGCCCTACCAACTGCATGAAAAACAATACGGAGTCGCTCCGCTATTCATCTGGGGAACGCCCAACGAGCCAACGATTGGGCACCGCTTTGTCGAGCTTTCCACATATCATCAGAAGTACTCTCTGAATAGCTGGAGCGATTCACGATCTTTTGGGGGGTACACCTCGCTACTAGCGAATCGGGGTTCGCAAATCATTCAGCACTGGGGTTTTTGTTTCGCGATACTGCCCATGGCAATACTCACTTGGCGGACAGGGCGCCGTCGATGGGGTTCGTTGCTAGTCATTGCACTTATCGCCATCTTGACGATCAACTGCGTTCCCTGGGTAATGCCAGCCTATGTCGCCTCGCTGATTCCAATCGCTATCCTGTTGTTTTCTTTTATCTTGAAAAGGTTTTCGACATGGATTGCGTCACAATATCAATTCCAATCCACCTTGCCGAACTCGCGACATCGTGCAGAATTTTTGACGCTGGGTTTCTTGTTCTGTTTCCAATTGATCGCGCTTTCCTGCACGTGCTATGCTCGAGCGACCAACCAGCCTGGATGGCAGATGGATTGGGCTGATGAACGGAAACGCTTGGTCGACCGACTTAGAGAATCCGATGAATCGCATTTGATTCTCGTGGAGTACCAAAGTGACCATAACGTGAATGAAGAGTGGGTGTACAACGAAGCAGACATTCCCAACGCAAAGATCGTGTGGGGACGATTCGCAAGCCCGGAATTGAATCAGCAGTTGGTAAAGAGCTATCCGAACCGCAAGGTATGGCGACTTCCCGTTCCTTCAGGTTCTCTCGAACCCTACGTTTCCGAACCCGACGTTCCGTAATCGCACCAGGGTTTTAGTGATCAACACCACCGTCAAAGCCAGCAACGCGAGCTTCTGCGATTGCCGGGAATGGTCGTTAGTTCGCTAGCTCGTTGCTTCTACTCTTGGCACGCTACGAGCAAACTGTTCCACCGAAAGGAACTGGATTGAGACGCCAATTGTTCCGCTTCCTTGGCAAATACGCTCGCTCGTTCACCTTGGCCTTCTAGCTTCAGCAGAACTGTCAACAAAAGAAGCTCACGCTCCGAGCTTTCGGGATTGTCTAGAACCGACTTCGACAAACGTTCCAAGGTCGCATCCAAATCGATAACGCATGCGGCGAAGTAGGTGCGGAGCGATTCGCTATTCAGTTCTTCCGCCGAAAGCCGACTGCCTGACGCACAGGCTTGGTCCAAAAGATTCAGAACGCTCTCGGTAGAGGCTGCGGAATGGTCTTGGGATGCAAAGTACTTAAGCAATCCTTGTCGCAGGTAAACGCCGGCCCCTTTCGGCTGCTCGATTTTTTCCATGCTGCTGCAAGAAGCTTGGGCATCGTCAAAGCGGCCAGCTTCAATCATATCATCCACGATTCCAACGGCTGCCTTGGTCCAAATCGGTGAGTAAGGTTGTACAACACGTGGCTTCGAGGCTACGTACATGGCGGCATCGGTATCTTCGATCTCTTCTTGAAATTGAGCACCTGAGGACCGTAGATTCTGCTTTCCATCTGCTTGATTGGAGGAAGCAACTCGGAAAGCACTCTTTTGGGAAAGACCATTACCCCAATTGGGAACCGTGCCCGATTTCGATATACCCGAGTTCGATACGCCTGAGTTTGATGTTGATGCAAAGGACTTGTTAGCAAGAAAATCCGAAGGTCCGCGGGTCGAGGCGAAAGGTGTACCTACCTCATAACTGACACTGCCCCAAGTTGGAACACATGGGTCAACATAATACGTCGGAGCCGCATAGTAAGTGGGTGCGACATAGTAGGTCGGGGCCACATAGTAAGTTCTAACAGGCCAAGCGACAACCGGCGGGCAATAGCTGTAAGTGACAACTCGAGGTGCGAAACACCAAGGTGCGACTCGGTAACGCGAAACATATCCGTAACCGCCCCAGCCGTGGAAGCCCGAATAGTAACCACCGTAGCAGTGTCGGAATCCATGACGGGGAAAATGAGCAGAGGCGGGTTCGGCCGCTATAGCTCCGAAGGAAACCGAAGCGATCGCAGCAAGTGCCCACTTTGTAAAACTACGGTTCAACATTTCGCTAATTCCCCTACGTGGAAGATGATCGACATACCTAGTGTTGAGTGCGTGCGACACACAATCATCTAAGTATTGAACCTAGCTGCCCAAAATGCCAGCCGTTGCAACCGATTTGTCAGGAAAAATCGTTCCGATTGCAAGGATCAACCAGCCAAGCATCAACAGCGAACCACCCGCCGGAACAATACTCCAGTGCCCGATTTGGTTCAGAAAGACCATGCTGTAGAGACCACCGGAAAACAAAAGCATCCCCGCCAGAAACATGCCGCAGGCCGTTTTCCAGGCTTTTCTTTGCCGAATCGCGGATGAAATGCCCAACGCCAAAATAGCTAGCGAATGGTATGCCTGGTACTTAACGCCAATTTCGCACTGGTCAAGTTTCTTCGTAATTTCGCTCTCGGTAAAACCCTGTTTGGCCAGCCGACCGGGCAACGAATGGGAACCCATTGCGCCGATCGCAACGCACAGAAATCCAGACATAGCAGCTAGAACAACCCAAAATCGCGATCCAACCATCGGTTGAGCTAAGCCTCTCTAGAACGAATAAATACCCTCAGCGAAACTCCCATCCGTCTGTAGTTTCGTCCCGAGTATCGCGAGTGAGGATGACTGTAGCAAGCCCCCAATTGGGACTTCCTTCAAAGCGTGAAAGCCATGCAATAAGTAAAGTCTGCGATCTATTGCCTTTTAAGCTTGAACTTGTGGCGGAAAGCATTGGCACCGGCAACCCAACAGCCAATAATAGAGAGGCCGGTTAACGACTCAGCCGAGAACAGCTCTCTTCGACAGAATGCAAGATGTCTCAAGCTTCCAATCCAGTCATCGTCAAGTCATCTAGTTCTCAAGCAGCTCCGGCGGCAAACGCCACGATCAGCCGAGAAACACTGCTAAATTATTTGGTCCAAGCTTCCAAAACGATGCGAAGGGTCGAACTTGGGGTTGGGATCGCTGGCTGGCTGTGCGTGGTGGTGGTGGTTCTTCTGCTTGCCATTCTCATCGATCATTGGCTTTGGCCTTTGAACACGTTCTCTCGATTTGCCGTTTTCGGGGCACTCGTAGCATGGACCTTGTGGTGGGTCCCGCGCCGAATCCTTCCGCTTGTGTTTCGTCCAATTCACCCGGAACACGCGGCTCGCAAAATTGAATCTCAATACCCCGAGATCAAAGAAAGTCTCATTAGCTGGCTTCAGCTGTCGACCAACTCCGAAAATGCCGCACCCAAAGGGGTACTTGCGGTGATTGGCCGCTTCGCAGTTCGCAATCTAGGTGGACAAGACTCGTCCAATATCGTTGATTCGGCCAACCTGATTCGCCTTGCAGCTTTATTGTTCGGTTTCTTGCTCACAGGCTCGGTTTATCTTTTTGTTGCACCCAAAAGCGGCGTTACCTCGTTAACGCGAATGCTCATGCCTTGGGCCAACATTTCCCCCGCAGCCCGTGTTCGGATCGTAAGCGTCACTCCCGGTAATGCAACCATAACGCAAGGTACTAACCTACCTTTAGCAGTCACCCTTCGCGGAATGCACAAAGGGGATAGCGTCTTTGTCCGATACGATCTTTCGGATGGCCAACGTGTCGGCCAACGTCTCAAGCTGAATGAGGAACTGGAAGGTATCAACTACAAACTCGATTTTGGAAAGAGCTTTGGAGGTATTCATCAGCCTCTTCAGTATTGGATCGAAGCTGGGGATGCAACCGAAGGCCCCTTTGACTTGCGAGTTCAAGTGGTGCCAATCGTCGCAATCGATAGACTCGATTTCGAATACCCGGCCTACACCAAACTAAAGCCCAAGTCGATCCAGAAGGATGGACTGATCGAAGCCCCTGAAGGGACTCGGGTCAGTCTTCACGCGCACGCAAATCAGCCGATGGCGAAATCGAGACTGGAGTTCAACCCAGTCATCAACAACGGAGTGTTCCACAGCGCGAGCGAAATTCTAGAACTGCAAACAAGCGAAACACAATTGACGGGGAAGTGGCTGCTGAATCTAGATAAAAAGAAATCAAACCCCACCATCAGCACCTATCGCATCAAGGCAACGAATTCACTTGGCGAATCCAACGGCGATCCCGTTATCTACAAAATGAAAGTGATTGGAGATCTACCTCCTAAAGTGAGTTTGCAAAGCGACTTGCCTTCCGTCATCGAGCTTTCTGTTCATGACTCACTAGAAATTGAAATGCGTGCAAGTGATCCAGACTATGGTTTGGTTTCGCTGGCTGCGACCGCAAAACTGGATAGCGATAACACCATCAAAGAAAAGAAAACCGTCTTTGAATCCAACGTGTTTGAATCCGCGAACGGAGCGACTGGCCAAATCGTCCGCGTCTTCACGTTTACTCCCAAAGAACACAACTTGCAGGTCGGGGATCGAATCGAGTTTCGAGCGATCGGCCATGACAACCGGTGCCAGCCAGGAACCGATGTGGCTGAACCCAATCAATCGAGCTCAACACCCATTCTGATTCGCATTGTGGACGGCCCTAAAGACACGAAGAATTCTCAAGAGGACAAGGAACAGCAAAAGCCTGATTCCGGCGACGACAAGAAACAGAGCGCCAACTCAAAATCAAAATCCGAAGACAAAAAAGGCAAGAATCAAAACAACTCAAAGTCTTCACCGTCCGACAATAAGCCGCAGGATCAGAAGACTAAGGAAGATTCAAGCGACCAAAAATCCAATGGCAATTCTGGCGAATCCGAAAACCAGGATTCGGATCCGCAAGAGCCTAATTCGCAAGATCAAGACAAGAATAGCCAATCAAAGAAGGATAGCCAATCGTCTAACGGCAAATCCGACAAGCAAGACAAAAGCAAAGACAATAAGAAGTCCTCGAAGGGCAACGAAGGTGGATCAGGTGGTGAAAGTTCCGACGAGGGAGAAGGGGATTCAAAAGGTTCAGGCTCGCAATCGAACAACGGAAACTCGAAGAAAAATTCCAAGTCCAGTTCTTCTAAGGGAAATCAGTCCACGAACGACGCGTCGAGTGCAGAAGGCGCTGACAGCGAGTCTGGTGAATCGGAAGATTCAACTTCCGCTAGCCAAACGAGTCGGACACAAAGCCGCTTGAAAAACAGTAGCAAACAAAACGCGAACAACGCAGAGCCCTCAACGGACAACGGCGAATCCTCCGATCCAGATAAGGATCCCGAGTCACCTAAGCATGATGGCGAAGCCTTTGAACGATTGCTGGATGAAATGCAGCGAAACAAAGGTAACGATAAAGATTCGCAGGAGCCCCAAGACGATAAGCAGTCAGACGGTAAGCAGTCAGACGGTAAGCAGTCAGACGGTAAGCAGTCAGACGGCAAGCAATCAGACGGTAAGCAATCAGACGGTAAGCAGTCAGACGGTAAGCAGTCAGACGGTAAGCAGTCAGACGGTAAGCAGTCAGACGGTAAGCAGTCAGACGGTAAGC
>JAIYDN010000027.1 GCA_027487485.1 Planctomycetaceae bacterium
CGATTCCCCCGTGCTGTTCAATTGCATTAGCGAATTGAGCAACATTGCAATCGTGTAAATACTTTTCGTACGCGACACGTAGCGGGCTCATAATTCGAACCTGGACTCTTTCGACGAACAATTATTCTCCGGTCACTCTGATTAAAACAACACAACTCTGATTAAAACGGATTAAACAAAAATGAAGTTACTAGAACAGTTTGAGAACTTTTTGAAGGGGCGAAAATACGCTCGCAGTACAGTCGAAGTCTATGTCTCGCGAGTCAATGAGTTCATTCGTTTTCAGAAGCGAGGGACGACTTGGGTTCATCCGAAGGAGCTCGGGACTAAGGACTTCGAGAGGTGGTTGAACCACTTGGCCATCGATAAGAAGCTTTCAGCAAGTTCGCAGAACCAAGCTTTCTCAGCAGTTGTGTTGTTTTACAAAGAGACGATCAAGCAACCACTTGAAAACGTCGACGCTTTGCGAGCTAGGAAGTCGACGTACATTCCGACAGTGCTTAGCGCTGGTGAAGCTTCGCGACTGCTGGAACATCTGAAAGGCGAGCAGTTACTGCTTGCTCAGTTGATGCTCGGTTGTGGAATGAGAGTCTCCGAAGCTTGCTCTTTGCGAGTGAAGGATATCGATCTGGACAACGATATGATCCATATCCGACAATCAAAAGGAAACAAAGATCGGATCGTTCCGATTCCGGCTGCGATCCGAGATTACCTTGAGAAGCAGATCGCGAACACTGCCAAGATTCACGCATGGGATGTTGCTGACGGTTGTGCTCGCGTCGAGCTTCCGAACGCATTTGATCGTAAAAGTCCAAGGGCCGCATCTTCGCTTGAATGGTACTGGTTATTTTGCGCGGAGAAGCTTAGCAAGCATCCAACCGAAAACTGGATGGGTCGATGGCACTTACACCCTGACCATATAAGCAGCCAAGTATCAGCAGCAGCAAACAAAGCTCAGATCCGAAAGAAAGTTGCGGCTCACACACTTCGGCACACGTTCGCGACATTGCATCTTCACAGCGGAACGGATCTTCGGACGATTCAAAAGCTTCTCGGACACAACGACATCCGAACTACCATGATCTATACGCACGTTGATCCGGCGGGTCTGGCAGAAGCCAAGAGTCCATTGGCTTTAGTTCTTCGAGCGGGTGCGGTTGGACAATCGAAGCCACAAAGAAACTTTGCCGGTTGAACTGATACTTTAGATCAACCTTCTCAATCTCAAGATCAAGCCGTGATTCATCGCGGCTTATTTTTTCGCCTCAACTCTAAAAAACGGAAAAGGAATGTCCGATGTCGATCGATATTCAGGTTGCAAAAGAGGCCGCTCGCGGGCACTGGAGCACAATCGCTAACCGAGTTATCGGGATCTCCGACGACTATCTCACGACGAAGCAAGGGCCCTGCCCCAAGTGCAAGTGCGGAACTGATCGCTGGCGAGTCTACAAAGACTTCGAGGAGACAGGCGGGGCGATGTGCAACCAGTGCGGCAAGTCGGCTGACGGATTCGCTCTCGCTCAGTGGTATCTCGATTGCTCGCTCAACGAAGCGATCGAAAAGGTCTGTCAGTTTCTTGGCGTTGAAGATTCTGCGAAAGCGAAGAAGCGGAAAAAGAGCCCTGCCAGGGTTGTGTCAACGAAGCCGGACGCGATCGACGAATCGAAGCCCGCGAAGGATTTGCCGATCACACTTCGACCATGGAACGACAAACACTTCGGAATGTGCTTCGCGAACAAGAAGCCGATCACGATGGAAGCGGTTAAGCTTGCGGGTGGTACGGTCGCGAAGCACTACGGCGATACGGTGATGGCCTTTCCGTGTGTCGGTCGCGATGGCAAACCATCTGGCTGGGCGATGTACAACATCAACGGCGGTCCGATTAAATACCGGCCAAGCGAAGATGCACCTTTTCAGGATCTGAAGATCAAGCTGATCGGATGCCAGGGCGGTGGCTGGATCGGTCGGATCAATCCGAATCGTCCAGAAGATCCGATCTTCAAAACTGAAGGGGTCAGTGACATGCTGACAATACTTTCGGCCAATCCCGAAGCTTCGGTGATCACGAACGCGAACGGAGCTGGGCAAGATCCGCTCCACAAAGAAAGGCAATGGATGCTCGAAGTCTTTCGCGATCGGATTGTTTACACGATCCACGATCAAGACGATCAAGGCCAGGACGGCGCAACGTGGACCGGAACCGATGTTCGCAAACGACCTGGCTGGGCTGTTGCAATCTCGCTGGTCGCGAAAGAATCGCGGAACGTCAATCTTCCTTTCGAAATGAATTGCAAAAGGGAAAACGAAAAGGACGTTCGGGACTTCTTCAACGATCGGCTGGACAAACTCGACACGATGGCCGAAGCTTTTGAAGAGCTTGTCAAGCTTTCGGCAGCGGCTCCAGTGATTGTCCATCCAGATGGGTATCGGTTGGCTGATCCGGACGAGCAGCGAAAAGCCGGAGAACTGAAATCGGAAGCGATCGACGATCCGCATCGACTAGCCAGGATCAACTTGGAACGATACTGGCAAGATCACGGCGGCAAGCTTGTGTTCTGGCGAAATCAATTCTTGAAGTACAGCGAAGGAAGCTGGAAGTTCATCGACGATGGCGAGCTCCGCGCCAAAGTGAACGGGGCTATCTATCGCGAGTTTCAAATCTGCTACAAACAGGAGCTCGCTGAATACGAGCTTTCGAAGGACGAGCGGAAGCGACCACCGATCCAGCACAAAGTCACGCGAAACATCGTCTCCAACGTGATCGCGGCTCTCGAAGAAAAGTGCATCATTTCTTCTTCGGTCGATATGCCTTGTTGGTTGCCGACTGAATCGCGGAAGAACTATCTAGCTTTCGAGAACGGATTGCTGGATCTCGATCGCATCGAAGAAGAAGACTGCTTACTTCCTTTGTCCCATGAATGGTTTGCGATGAATCTGATCGACTACCAGGTTGATCCGGAAGCGACCTGTCCTAAGTGGCAAAAATACATCGACTTCGTTTCTGAACACGATCACACGATCGGGCTGAATCTTCAAGAGTTCGCAGGTTATTTGCTGATGCCACACACGCAATTCCAGCGATGGCTGATCCTTGAAGGCGAAGGGCACAACGGCAAGACGGTCTATCTCGCTGGCCTTCGGGCGATGCTGGGCGATCGGAACGTTTCCGATGTCACGATCGACCTATTCGGCGAGCGTTTCGCGTTGGCTTCGACTGTCGGAAAGATGCTCAATATATCAGCGGATCTCGGCGAAATCGATTCGGTTGCGGAAGGTGCGATCAAGCAGTTTGTCGGCGGGGATACGATCATGATCGACCGCAAGAACAGGGAGCCAATCTCCGTTCGTCCAACCGCGAAGCTGATCGCAGCTTGGAACAACCGGCCACGCATCAAGGATCGATCTCGAGGGATGTGGCGACGGATGTTGATCTTGCAATTCAGTCGACTGGTTCAGGCTAGCGAACGGATCAGAGGAATGGACGATCCGAAATTTTGGGCCGAAGAAGCGGCAGGGATTTTGAACTGGGCGATTGTGGGGATGCACCGGTTAAATCAGCAGGGCGAATTTACCGAGAGTCCAACAAGTAAGGCGGCTATGGACGAATACAAAATCGAAAGCAATTCAGCACTTCAATTTTTTGCAGATCACGTTTCCGAAAACGCTCACCAGCAAGTTGAGTGTTTGGAGCTCTACGAAGAATACCGAAAGTGGTGCCTAAGAAATGGAAATCAAAATTTATCGTCATCAAATTTTGGAAAAGAGGTCCGAAGGAAATTTCCTACGGCCGAAAGAAAAAGACAGGGAGCGGAAAATAGAAAATGGTTTTACCAAGGAATTTTTTTTGAAAATGGATTTTGATTCTCAAAAAATAAAAAAATTTTTCTTTCGTCCTAGGAACGTCCTAGGAGCGTCCTAGGAAAGCGTCCCAGACTCCACCAACAAAAAACCAGTACCGTCCTAGACGTCCTAGTATTTTTTATATTATTACTTGTACTAAGTAATAAATAAGAAGAAGGGAAAACCAGGACGGAAAACAATATACGCAGTGGAGCCTAATAGGAATTCCTAGGACGTCTAGGACGGCCAACGAAAACATTGGATTTCACCAAGACGGGCCAAAAATGCTTCAGAAAATATTAAATTCTGTTTCGAAATTTCAAAATGAAAATTTTTTTTCCGATTCTCCAAATGAAAAAAATTTTTCTTGCTGCGAAAAATGCGGCGGCGAAAATTTTTATTTGCCAATCAAATCGAATTGCTGGGAGTGTCGCGACTGCAACCCGCCACGATCTGAGCGGTTCGTTGCGCAATCGAAACATGGCCGCAGAAGCGAGGACACAACCCTGGATGGGACAACGGAGACTGAACCGCTCAGAGTCGATCCTGCGCAAAGCTGGGGGCCTTACATACTAAGAGCCGAAATTCCGGTTTGCGAGTGCGGTTGCGACTACTGGCAAGAGTCCGGAACCGTTCTCAAGATTAATTTTTCTTGTGTTTGTTGCGGAAAGGAAATTTCGCTACCATGAAACGCGACTCTTCCGTGGGTGGAATGGAGTTGAATCGTGGTCGATATTTTCGAGAGCCAGGACGATACGCGAGTGATCGTGTCCAGGCTGATCTCGGGCGGGCTGACCGTTCGAGCTGTTGCGGAATTTCTTAGGACCGATTACTTCTCGATCTACAAGATCGTGAACGAAATTAAAAGCGACCCGGCACCGAAAGCGAAACGCGGCGGCAAGTGGCGCAAAATCAATATCGTGATGGTTCCGAAATCGGGGCGGCGAATTCCTTCCGAGAAGATGGCTGAAGCGAAGCGTCTTCTGCTTGAGAGCAATCTCGGGATCTTGGAGATCGCGAAGCGGCTGGGCTTGCGGTCACGGTCCAGCATTTATTGTTTGCGGGATCGGTTGCAGCGCGAACAAGAGAATGAATCCGTTCGCGAAGAAGGATCGACCGGAACGACATTCAAGACTCTGACCAAACCGAAACGCTGCGATGTTCACGGCGATGTTTCGGTTTGGCCTTGCGTGATCTGCGAAGCTGAGAAGCACCGCAAACGGCAACTATCGGATCAGGCCAAAGATCCAGCCAATCAAAAGCACTACGCCAAGTATTAGATTCAGGACGACCGAGACGATGCACATCTTCAAAAAGTGTTCTTGATTCATGGTTGTTTGGATCAGGTAGAAAGACGGACACAAAACGCCAATCGTAGATCTTGTTTTTAACCGGAGTGGGTGGCTTCGGTTTTTTTAAGGATCAACTCGCATGGCTGACATAATGATAACGACCGACGACAAACGACCTCGCAATATAGCGATCGGGCTCGCGGTTGTCGCGGTGATTACCTGGTGGCAAGTTACTGGATCACTTCCGCTTCTCGCGTCGACGTTGTTCGATTCGCCTGATTCTGAAAAGCTTTCTTCCGTCCAGTCGTTCGTGATCGAGCTCGCGTCCGACGGGCTTTATCTTGTTGGTGTGTTCGTCACTTCGGTATTCAGCGGGATATGGTCGCTGGGTGTTTCTCTGATTGGCAAGCTTGTCGAAAGCTCGAAGAAACCAGCGGAGCCAACAGCACAATCCTGGCAGGAATCCCTTGACGCTCAAACACAAAAAATCTTTCAAGCGGTCGAAACTCCGCTCAACGAACTCGACGCACGCGTCGAAGCTTTAGAGTTCAAAGTCAATCAAGAAGTTGAAGCACCGAAGCCGGTTCGCGTGGCTCGCAAGCGAACGCCAAAGATCAGCGGGGTGAATTCGTGATCAAGCTTTCTTTGCCTGAGCAAATCAAAACCGAACCACTGGGACCGATCAAGCAGCCTGAGCAACCCAAATTCAGCGATCATGGGTTTGTGGCTTTACTATCCGGAGCGATCGGGCTGCTGATCGGTTTCCTAGTTGGTGTGAACTTCCAGTCGTTCGACTTCTTTCAAGGAGATCAAGAATCGATTGTCGATCCAGACAACGATCGAAAGGAATCTAATGCCGACAAGATCGAAGCGACCGATTCGGTGTTCGTGTTCGTTTACGAGTTCCAGACCAAGACCGCAGATCAAGAGCTGCTTGTTCGGGATCTTCGAGCCTGGTCGGAAATCAAGAAGTGCAAGTTCCGTCAGTTCGATCAGGACAGCGAAGACGCTAAGCCTTACAAAGCGGCGGCTGAAAAAGCAGGCTTGAAGAGTCCTTTCCTGGCAGTGGTCCGAAACGGAAAGATTGTTCGAGTATTCGACTGGCCTCGCGATCGCGAAGCGTTAGAAAGGTTGGTGAGGTAGATGAACGAGCAATTTACACTTCCAGACGGCACGATTGTCGGTACTGGCAACATCGAGCCAACCGAAGAGCAGCTTCTGCTTTGCAAGTCTGACTATCGAGTGTTTGGCGAGGATTACTATCTCGATAAGTCCGACATTGAAAAGCTTCTCAAGGGCGATCGTTACAAAGAGCTTCGCAAGCAGAGAGCGAAGTTCGTGATCAACCAAGGGCGGCTCGGCAAGTGCAACGCATCGGCCGCAGTTGCTGGCCTTCACCAGATCCGCGAATCGGCAGGGCTTCCGACGAAGGTGCTTTCGGATTGTCATCTTTACATGAAGATCAATCGCGGCAGTGATAGCGGATCGATTCTGATCGACGGGTTCAACGAACTCAAGAAGGCTGGCGTTTCGACGCGAAGGATTGAGTTCGCAGGCAAGTCCTATCTGATCCCTGATAACGTACATCTCAAGCGGCAGATTCCTCGCGAGTGGCTCGACGTTGCAAACAAGACAGCACTCGAATACAAGACATTCGAAGCTTTTACCCTGCCAGATGATTACGCGACTTTCAAGATCGCAGTCGCTTCGGCGCTCGCTCGCGACTATCCGATCGTATTCGCCTGGCACGTTGGCGCGAACGGTATGCGATTGTCAAACGGCTACGTCAACAACGCTCGCGGAGTCGGCAATCACGCGAACCTCGCACACTCGGCAAAGTGGGTCGGTGGTGAAGACTTGGTTCATCCAGACGATCAGAACAGTTGGGGCCCTTCAGTCGATCCGATGTACGGGCCGACGAGCGGCGGCTGGGGTGAAGGTGGCTTCGGGTTGTTCACTATGGAATCGTTCTTCCGTTGCCGAAGGAATCACATGTTTTGGGTTCTTGTAGGTGCCACTCAAGAGAAGTCAGCGAATCCGCTTGCATGATGAAGTATCTTGTCGCGATTGCTTTTTGTTTGCTTTGCTTAGTGATCTTGCAACATGGTTGCCAAGGGATCGGAGAGCGGTTCCGACAGAGGATCGACGACCGACGAGAGAAGCGGCAACAACACTGGCAGGACTTCCGACAGCATCGCTTCGAAAGGTTCCGCGATCCAGAAAAAAACGACAGCGAAAAGGATCGACATATCTTTAGATACCGGTGGCAACAACGTCGCAGAAAGTCTTCGAACGAAGAATCTGACGAGCAAGAAGAACCCATATTGATTGAGGGCTGATCCAGTGAAGAACTTTGCGTTATGTTTGGTGATTCTGGTACTTGGAACGGCAGCGTTTCACAACTTCACGAATGCAAAATCGACGATTGTTTTGGATACTCAAGATCCATTGTCGCACGATCTGAGCGATTCGGATCTTCGGTTGATCAAGGGTATCGTCGACGAGCGAATCGACACTGTTGTCGAAGATCTTCGGATGGTCGAGCGAGAACTTAGCGAGAAGATCGAAGCGTTGCAGACGAAGCTTTGCGATTGCAATACTCGGGCCGATCAATCTGTTAAGGTTGAACCTCCAAAGATGAAGGCCGAAGTTGTCGAAAGCTTGCCGGTGGTTGTTCAAAGCACTCCGGTCGCTATGCCGATCGTTCGAAGTGGTTCACACTGGACCTATCCCGGCGACATCACAAGCCACTTGCAATCTGGTCATGGCCAAGTTGTGAACGGAATGTCGATCGAGCAACAATTAAGCTTGCACGATGCGTTACACGAATCACAGGGAACAATGGGGACCGCAAGAACGGTTACAAGATCAAGAGTTCAATCGGGTGGATGTCCTGGAGGCGTTTGTCCAACCAGTTCGCAGGCAAGGCCAAGGCTTTATACGGGTCGTGGTATCTTCTGGCGTCGCTAATTCAGTTGGCCTTTTGGCTTGTATGTCTTGAATCTCTATTGCTCACGACGGGGAAAAAATGTTTGCTCAAGCTGATTGGGGATGGTTTACGAACCAAGGTCTTGCGGTCGGAATGTTGATCGCTTTCGGTTTGGGTGTTTGGCGGGTTTGCAGTTGGGCCGGTGTCAATGTTGTTGTTCCATTGAAAGATTCGGCGATCAATCACTTGAACGAAACGAATCGGGCAATGAAAAGCAATGCCGAAGCAACTAGTGCACTGACTCAAACAATGACGACTCTTCACGCCGATGTGAGAGACATCAAAACCAAACTTGATTATTGCTCTTCACGCAAGGATTAGGCTGTTGGTCCATCGCAATGGCCAAACCAAAAACAGTTGATACAGTCGCAGCTCTAACCGCGAAGCTCAAGCAAGCGAAGGGGGGTGATCTAACTAAATCTGAATCGGCACTTGTCAAGAAATACGACGACATCGTTGCCGAGTCCAATCGAGAGGATGCCCTTTTGAATCTTCCAAAGGGGATTTATTGCAAGCTCTCGGGACGTCAACAAAAAGTAGTCGACGAGCAAGCAGTTCGATACGGGATCGCGATCGACGGGGCGAAGATTGATCTGTATCAGGTATTGAAGAAGTTCCACGATATTCTGGCCGAATGGGGGCCGACTATCAACGAACTTCAGGGGGCTGAAGGATCACTCCGAACCGAGAAACTTCGACGCGAAATCGAACTGCTTGAGCGGCGGTCAAAGTCGATCGAGCTTGACATCAAGAACAAGCAAGATGAGTTCATCGACCGAAATACTCTGCGGGTCCGGATGGAATGGCTCGCGAACAAGCTTCGCATGGTATCGGAGCAGCTCGGCAAGCGGTTCGGCTCCGAAGCTCAAATTCTTCTGAATCATTCGCTTTCGCAGATCGAAGAGCAGATGTAATGGTTTCCGATAGTCTTGTCTTCGAACTCAAGCGATGTTTGCAACGTGCTCGGCTAAATCCCGTTCGCGGTATGGAAGCCTGGATTCAAGACTACGTTATTGCAGACGGGCCAAATCTTGGCTTACCGTTCCAGTTTGAGACGCAACCGATCACCAAGTTGTTGATTCAGGAGATCGATTCTCGACGGTGGAACGAAGTGTTTATCACTGGTCCGTCGCAGTCCGGCAAGACTCTCATTGGGTTCGTGGCTCCGGCACTCTATCACACGCTGGAGCTTGGTGAGACCTACGTTCTCGGCATTCCTGATATGCGGATGGCGAACAACAAATGGCAGATGGATCTTCTGCCAGCGATCAAAGCAAACTTTCGATGGGAACGGTTACTACCACTGGCAGGGCCTGGATCTCAGGGCGGTATCGTTCGCGACACGATCACTTTTCGGAATGGTGGGGTTCTGAAGTTTATGAGTGCCAATGGCTCTGACCAGGCTCGGGCTGGTTTCACTTCCAGGGTTGTTGGGATCACCGAAGCGGCTCGGTTCTCGCGAGTCTCCGACACTTCACGCGAAGCCGATCCATTGCGGCAGATGCGAGCTCGGCAGGCTGCATACGACGAACCGCAGCGAATGCTCTACGTCGAAGGTACCGTCACGGTCGACGAGGATCTTCCTTGGTCCGCGAAAGCCGATTCCAGCGATTCGAAGATAATGTCTCAGTGTCCACACTGCGGCGAATGGATCGCACCTGAACGCGAAAACCTTCTTGGCTGGAACGACGCGGTCAACGTCTTCGAAGCTGGCTTACTCGCTCGATGGTTCTGCTACCTGTGCGGCGAGGCGATCAACGAAGAAGAGCGACGCGAAAGCGTGAAGAACTCCGTTTTGGCTCACGTTGGCCAGACTGTCAGCAAGCGGGGCGAAGTGCTCGGGCCGATGCCACAAACCAATCGATTGTTCTTCCGGTACTCCGGTTGGCACAATCTTTTCGTCACGACAGCGACGCTTGCGAAAGAAGAATGGCGAGCTGACCAGATCGACAAAGAGACCAGCGACTACGAGAACGCTCAGAAGGAACTGACTCAGTTCAAGTGGGCGATTCCGTACAAGTCGAATAACCTGGAATCGCAGCCACTTGAAAAGAAGGATGTTATTCGCAGGCGAACCGAAGCTTATCCAAAGGGATTGCTTCCAGCCAAGACGACGCACTTGGCGCTCGGCTGCGACGTTGGCAAGTATGCTTTGCACTACTTTGTTTTGGCAGGACTTTCGAACGGGATGCTTCATTGTCCTTCCTACGGGATCATCGACGTTCCATCGGCTTTCCTAGATTGGGAATCCGCGATCTCGCACGCGTTGAACGAACTGTTTGATCTATGCGAAATCGGCTTCGCGATGCAGGGTCAGACCGAACCGCGGCAAGTCGATCAAGCTTGGATCGACACAGGCTACGAACCAGACGCACTTTTCAAGGCAGTCATCGCGCACGGTGGCAGACCAAGACGCAACTCGCGATACCAGCTTGCTCTCGGGCGGGGATCTGGCCAGATGCAACGGATGTACCAGGCTCCACCGAAACGCGGCGGCGGGATCGTCGAGATCGGGCATCATTGGCACGTTGTTCGGAATAAGCGTTGGAAAGCCTTCCAGGTGTTTGCTGATTCGGATCACTGGAAAGATCGATTGCAGGACTCCTTCAAGCAACCGAAGGATCAAGCTGGTTCGATCACTCTTCACTATGCACCAGAACGCGAGTTCGAGCGACTCGGAAAGCACCTGACAAACGAACACCGAAAAGTCGAGTTCGTGCCAGGCCAAGGCGAGAAGGTCAAGTTCGAGAAGAAGGGCGTCAACCACTGGCTGGACGCGGCCTACAACTCGCGAGCTTGCTTAGATCGACTCGGATGGAACCCCGAAGCGAGCTAATTCGGACAGTGTAATTGTTCGGTGCATCTTGTTGCTATGTCACTCGCACAAGATATCGATACAGCAGTTAAAGCGGCTGCAGCCGCGAACGAAGCCGATGATTTCGCATTGGCTGCGAAGAAGATGCGTACTGCGGTCACGCTGATGATGGGGCATCCTCGAATCAAGATCGAAGAAGACGAGACCGAATACGTTCACGACGATCTCGTCAAGATGCTTGACACTTACGAGCGGCTTGCCAAAGAGCAACGCAAGCAGTCCGGCTCTGTCTCTGCCGGTGGGTTCTCTGCAATCCCTATCCGAACTCGCAACGCTTAGGGAGAAACCATGTTTGATTGGCTATTTGGTCCGAAGACAAAGACGGTTTCGACGCGTCCACAATTGCGACGCATCAACCCAAATTCCATCCCGTCGCGAGGCAATTTCCAACGAGATTGGAAGGCAAGCACCGACAACGATGCTTCGCTAAATCACTGGGGAAAAGCCAACGGGCAATCAATCAACACGGTTCTTTCGCTGAACCTGAACAAGATTATCAATCGGGCTGTTTACGAATCGCGAGCCAATCCGATCGTCGACGGAACGATCAACAGCCACGCGAACGATGTGATCGGCTCCGATGGTCCAAAGATCCAGTTCAAGACTGATTCAGATCGATGGAACACGAAAGCGGAAAAGATCTGCAAGGATGTATTCAAGTCGATCGACGGTTCAGGCGAGCTCTCGCTTGCTGACTATCTGAAGCAAGGGGTTCGATCCCTTTGGACAACTGGGGCGATTCTCAATCAGTACGTTGTCGATCCAGATTGCGAGACGGTTGTTCGGCAGCGATTGCATCCAATCCCGGTACAAAGTTTGTACTCGCATCTTCGCAACCAAACAGACACGATGCTGGGCATTACACGAAACACCCTTGGCAGGGCAACCCGTTACTGGATCGTCGAATCTGGTATCGAGATCTCCGCGATGAATTTCAAGATCACGCCAAAGGAGATTCCGGCTCGCGACATTCAGCACGTTTTTTACAAGCACGAGACGCAACAATGGCGGGGCTATCCGTGGCTGGCAAGCTCGCTGCAAGCGTTGGCAGAGCTTGACGAATACGATACGGCCGTTCTGGATGCGGCCAAGATCGCGGCGATGATGGCGGTCTTGTTTTACAACACTCGCGACGATGTCGATAGCGAAGAAAATCCATCGAACTTCGAGATTGCTCGGCAATCGGGCGTGAAGGTTCCGACTGGTTGGCAACCGTACGCGCTGAACGCAAACCAGCCAACAGCGACACACGCGGAATTCAAAGCAGACAAGATCCGCGATATCGGGCGACCGATTGGAATGCCACTGATGGCGATCCAGCGAGACGCATCAAAGCATACATACAGTGCGGCTCACTATGACGGCCAGGGGTACGCTCGGGCGAATGAGTCGATCCAAGTGTTCTTGGCAACTGGTTCGGTTGATCCGTTCGTTTCGCTGATCCTTACCGAAGCGATGCTCAGGGGAGCTCTTCCGTATCGCGATCCTTCATCGATGTCAGGTTCGTGGTCTTGGATCTGGCCGCAACCTCCGGCAGTTGATCCGGTCAAGAAGGCGATGGCTCAGCGGCTGGAGCTGGAGAACAAAACGATTTCTCCGCAGCGAGCTTGCCTACAGAACAACGTCGATTTCGAAACGCTTTGCCAGGAGTGGAAGAAGGCGAACGAGATCCTCAAAGCCAACGGATTGCCTGAAATGCTCGGGCCGATTCCAGCCGACCCGATGGCGCTAGCGAACGCGTTGAAGCAGTACGAGAACGAACACAAGAACGAAGACAAAGAGGGGGATGAAGGCGATGACGACATTGACTAACGAGAGCCGAGTCGATAGCGAGATTGTCGTTCGTTCGGCTCCGATGGAGTTTGGAACGCTCGACGAAGCAAGTCGGTCTATCGAGTGCGTTATGTGCACTGAGAATCCCGTTCGGATGATTGACTGGGCTCGCGAAGAATACTTCGACGAAGTGCTCACGGCAGACGGGGCCAGGATGCCAAGTCAGCTTCCTTTGCTCGACAATCACAATCGCTATAGTTCCGATTCGGTGATCGGGTCAGTTCGTAACATTCGACGCGATGGCGACAAGTGGATCGGACGCGCCTACTTCATGGAAGACGATGCAGATGTCGAGAAGATTTGGCAAAGAGTTCGACAAGGGCACTTGAAGGATGTTTCGATCGGCTATCAGTACGAGCGAACATTCGTCGAGATCCGCAAGGGCGAAAAGGCAGTCGTGAACGGTCGCACTTTCGAGGCAACCGAGACTCGGAAGAAGCGAGTTGTTACGGAATGGATCGGCAAGGAATTGTCGACGACTCCGATCGGAGCTGACCAGTTGGCGAAGATGCGATCTTTGTCAGATACTAAATTTGGACACGAAGTAAGTAAGAGCGAAATTTCTACTCAATCGCAAACACGCGAAAGCGAGTCCAATCAAAACGATCGACAGGAATCAATGATGTCCGCAGTTGCAACTGAAACAACCAACGAAGTTCGTACTGAACAACTCATTGCACAGGTGGCAACAACCTTGCAACCCGTTAAGGACGAAGCAACCATCCGAGCCGAAGCCGCTCGCGATGAACGCGAACGATCTGAATATGCTCGAAGCTTCTTGGGTCAAGGAGTTCGAAACGAACTTGTCGATAAGGCTATCAGTGAAGGATGGGACAAGTCCACCATGAATGAACGATTCTTGAAGGCACTGACCAGCGAACGGACTGAGCCAGTTTCAATGAACAAGGCTCCTGCCGGTCACGTTCACGACAATGAAGTTCGCAAGGAAGACTTGCAAGCGTTGTTCCTGATGCGAGCTGGCGTCAAGATCGAAGGCGGCAATTTTGCCAAGAGCAAGTGCCACCAAGCGACCTTTGAGCGACACGAAGGGCATGAGCAAGATATGTCGTTCGCGATCCGAACCGCTCGCACGTTGGAGCGTGGCGGCAACCTGGACGAAAAGAGCGAGCGAGCTCTTGAGTTTGCGAACAAGCACCGAAACATTCATCTGGTTCAAGCTTGTGCGATGGCCTGCGATATGTTCGGCATCGCCTACAACCGATACGACGCAAAAGAGATCGTCACTCGGGCCGTTACCACACAAAGCATTCTGCCTTTCTTGACGAACGCACTCGGGGCACAGATCCTTGACGGGTTCGTCGGTTCGCCTGACACGACTGGATGGGTTCGATCGGTTGATTTGCCGAACGATAATCCGCAACCTGTTGCTAAGGGTGGCATGATCTCGCGATTGCGAAAGAGGTTGTCTGGCCAGGTGCCAACTCCAGCGACTCGTGAAGCTACCGAAGAATTTATCTCGGTGGCAACGTACAGCGAGCAATACTTCGTTGATCGCAAGGATCTGCTTGCGGATCGCTTCGGCAAGATCAACGATGCTCCTGCCGATATCGGTATGGCCGCGATGGAGATCATCCAAGACTTGGTGTACTCGACTTTGATGATCAATGCGAACATGGCTGACGGAAACGCTCTGTTCTCGACTGCTCACGGCAACTCGGCGGTAAACGCGGCTTTCAGTGCTGCGAACCTTTACGCTCGACGCGTCGCGATGATGGTCCAGACGAACAACGGTCGGCCGATCTCCGCAGATCCTTCGACGCTGATCGTTCCTCCTTCGTTGGAGTACGCAGCTCGTCAGATGCTTCAGTCGACTGAAGTGCGAAACGGAACAACGGTTGCGGGTGACATCGGAACCGCGAACCCGCTGCAAAATTCGTTCAACCTGGTTGTCGAGCGACGTATCGAGACCGGAACGATCAACCCAGATACCGACGCTGCTGTCGCAGCTCGGGCTCTTGATTACTACATCGCTGACCGTCAAGGTCGCTGGGGCTTGATGAAGGCTTTCTTGCGATCGAACGGCGGCGGTCCAATCATCGAACAATGGATGCCTGGCGATGGCCGAATCGGTGTCGGAACGACGATCGAACTTGAGGCTGGAACGAAGGCAGTTGGTTGGGAAGGCTTGCAACGGGGAACCGGCGCAGGTTCCTAATTCTCTGGCGGCTTAGACTTGGATTGAAACTTTTACAACGCTGCGATTATGAAAAGACACGAAGTACGACTTACATGCGATTGCCAGTTTGGTCACGGTATCG
Source organism: Planctomycetaceae bacterium (assembly GCA_027487485.1). Taxonomy (GTDB): domain Bacteria; phylum Planctomycetota; class Planctomycetia; order Pirellulales; family Pirellulaceae; genus JBKCUI01. Next base: position 15,109 of record JAIYDN010000027.1, read on the forward strand.
TGAAGGCTGGCACGTTGGTCGGTGTGATGACGATGCACGAACCGATTGAGCCGACTTCGTTGCTAAGCATGATCCAGTTTAGTCAGGCTTCGATTGTTGAAGTTGGGCCGGAAGTTTCGGTCGATCCAAATGCGGATGCTGAAGAGTCGTTGAACAATTTTCTTCAGGAAGTCGACGAGACAGAATCGGAAACCAACCTGGAAGGACTGATCAAGGACTCGGTCGAAGATCTCGAAAACATTGCTGTTGCAAGCGATCTTGACGAGCTGTTCGATGACGAAGCTTTAGTCGAAGCCTTGAAGTTGAACGATCTGAACACAAAGCAAGACTTGATTGACTTCGTCGCAGCCGAAAAGGACTTCAACGATCTGAAGAAGATCGGTCCGACGAGAGCCAAGAAGATTTTAGCAGGGCTTGCCGACTGGCAAGTAAAGTCCGACCAGGACAACACTCCGCAGGAATAACAACCTGCTGAACTGAACACGAAGACCTTTGTTTGTTTGAAATCACTGATCACAGGAACTGAATAAGATGCCACTGCCAGCCGTAGTACAGACTCAAGAATTTGGACGCAGGGTTGTCACGACTCCGGCACTTGTGTCGAGCCGGTTGTGGACTCCTGGCGACGTTTGGTTGGATGGGCACTTGGCGGTCCATTACAATGATGGACTTCGCGACGTTGGTGCAGGTGTTCAAGTCAACGTTACCTATACTGGATCGTTCACCTTCCCAGTTGCGACTGGTATCGTCGCAGCCAAGAACCAAGATGCTTACTGGGACCAAGTCAACAAGACGATTGTTTTGGCTCCAGGTGCTAACATCATCTATGTTGGCAAGTTCGTGAACGCAAAGGCGAGCGGTCCAACGACTGCTTTGATCGAACTCAATCCACTGAAAGCGATTCCTGACACTCAATCTTTCTCGATTCGAACACGGTTGACGGTGGCTCAGATCAACGCGGGGGCGACTTTGCTTCCTGCCTTGCCTGGTTATCGATACCGATTGCAAAACGCTCGCATGATCGCGGTCGGCGGTGCTGCTGCGACTGCGACTTCCGTCGACATTCGCGGTGTTCAATCTACTTCGACGGTCAACTTGGTCGCTTCGGCGGTTGCTGGTTTGACTCGATCGACTGTCTTGGTTGCTGGAGCTGCTAACTCGGCAGTTCTTGCTGACGGTGCATCCTTCGCTCCATGCGACGTGAACACAGCGATCACAGCAGCGAAGACCGGATCGGACGTTGCTACTGCTACACACGTCGACTTCTTAGTCGATTACGTTGTCGAAGCTGCTTAGTTTTAGGAAACAACTGTTAGGGTTGTGTGTCGGAGACTGACAAGGAACGGGGCCTTCGGTTCAATCGGAAACGATCGGGCCGAAGGTTTTTTATTGGAGTGATTGAATCGTGTTAGCTTCGAAAAGACCAACACAGAGCCTAACAGTCCGCGAACTAGACGGATCGCCAACCGTTGCGGCGACTGAGCTGGTGCTGCCGAACGGCACGCTTACTGTTGCTGGTTCGGTTGCGACTGTTTCCGGTTTGGCGAAGCTAGACAATGGAACAGATACAATTCGCGTTGGTGGCGTCGTCATTTATGACCCGATTGGCGACGAAGACTATCTAATCTCTGCCGATCAATTTGGCGTTTACTACGCCGGAATTCAGTTAGCACTTCGAACTGCAAACACATTTTCCGGCCTGCAATCATTTTCCGGAACCGACACGCCCGGCCTGTCGCTCAAGTCGCTCACAACAACACAAATCGCCACGCTAGCGGGAGCTAGTGCGTTACCAGTTGGGTCGATACTTCGTGACTCGACGACGGATCGGATCGATGCACGGTTGGCTCGTGGGACTGTCGAACTGATTGATAGTGCAGGTGGTCAAGTGGTTGCTGGCAATCTTGCTGTCACGACTTTAATGCTAGGCGGGTCTGGTGGTCCGTTGCTCCGTAGCAATTCAACGCAAATCGAAGCCAGAAACAACGCCAACACAACTTCAACGAACTTTCTCGCTGCAACCATAACGGCAGAAACAAGCCTCAGAACCAATAACATAACCCGAAACGGAGTAGCAACAATTGCGTTGTTCAATGCTGGAGTTACATCCAACTTCCACATGGTGACAATTGGAGGCGGATCGTTAACGAACTCTTCCGGCATATCTGGAGAGTTGTCGTTGTCGTCTACGGTCAACCAGACTGGAACGGCAGGCAGCACGAACTTGTTGATAAATCGCACAGAAACAGCATTGGGGTCAGGCAGTCACAATTTTTTTGATTGCCAAGTTTCTAGCACAACTAGATTTTGTGTTACCAATCAGGGTGCAATAAAGATTGGTGCTTCTGGCACTGTAGTAGCAACCATTCTTTCCGCAACAGCAACGCTAGACTTCCCTTCAATCGCGGCAAACAGCTTTGCAGACCTCACGCTAACCGTCACAGGCGCAGTTAGTGGTGACACCGTTATAGCCAATCCAATCGCAGGCAGTGCAATCACAGACGTTAGCTACGACGCTTGGGTAAGTGCTTCCAATACAGTCACAGTTCGAGCAACAAACAATTCATCGACCACGGCGCGCGACCCAGCGTCAGGCACATTCAGGGCAACGGTAATAAGGTTCTAAAATGGCAGTAGTTTTCACATCAATTGACAGCATCACAATCGACGGAATTCCAGCGGGCAACATTGTTGACGTTGTTTCCAATCACTCACCTAGACGGGCTGAAGTGCTTGCGGCTTATCGGGTGTTTGTGGATGCGGAAAAAGCCAAAAGAGACGAAGCAGTTGCTAAACTCGAATCTGACAAAACCAAGCTAACAACCGAACTCGCAACAGCAACAACGCAATTGGAAGCGGTGACGCAAGCCAAGAAGACGCTGGAGGGGCAGGTTGCAAGCTTGACGAGCGATAAAGCGGAATTGCAGGAACGAGTCAACGAACTCGTAATGGATGTTGACACGCGAGATGCCAAGATCGCAGAACTCGAAGCAACGATTGTTGAACTCACACCGCCACCGAAACCAGAATCAGTCACACCGGCACAGATTAGAATTTGGCTATTGAGCAACGGTATCGACTTGGAAACTGTCGCAGGAATGATCCAAGCGATTCCAGACGAGACAACCCGAAAGATTGCTCAAGTACGTTGGGAATACGGTCTTGTTGTTCTTCGTGAAGATCCACTTGTGCAACAGATGGGGGCCGCTCTCGGTTTGACAGTTCAACAAATGGACGCGGCTTTCGTTGCTGCAAGTCAAATAACCTAGGAAGGTGACATGATGACCCTCTATGAACTGATCGGACCTTGGTTGTACTGGCCTTTGGTGGTGATCGTCATCAGTGGGGCAGTTACCTGGACTTCGAATTGTGTGTCGATTACATGGTCTGAAGGGCTGAAACAGATTCAGGAAATGAAAAGAAACATAGGCGGCTAAATGGCACTCATTGAACACACATCGACCAGCTCAGGACCGTTTTACGCTTTTCCAGCTTCGCAAGCTCCTTCGTTTACGAACTGGGCATCGAAGCGAGTTCTGCTATCAGGTTCGAACGGATACTTTTCAGGAACAGTGAACACTACCCTGGATGGGAACCGCTGGTTTGTCTTCGAAGGCGCATCTGCTCCGGCCAGCTTCGACGCTTACGTCGCCTATGCTGACTTCACGATCGAAGACGTTCCGAAGTATGGCGAAGCTCAGACCTGGACCAATCCAACCGAGTCGCTCGCGGTGACTGTTACGAGGGCTTCTTAATGGCGACCACATTCGTCGAGTTCTTCGGTGGCTTGTCTGACGATTCTTACACTTCCGAAGGATCGATCGACCACGCTCTACATCTGCAGCTCGGGCACGTAGGAAAGCCGATCATCTACGTCGCTGACGATGGCTCGACGACTACTTTCGATGCGATCATCCACAAAGAACGACGCGAGAAGGTTCAAACGGAATACGGATTCGACGAGCACGTTCTGCGTGATGTTGCATTCCCGTCGAATAACACCACTGGCAGGGAGATCGTTCTACTCCATGCCGAAGTTCGCGTCGGAGCGATCAAGTACCAAGTTCACAAGTTCCACAAAAAAGCCGACTTTTGGAAGTGCGAACTGAAAAGAATCAGCGTCGGCGAAATCGCTCGCGGAAATCGAAGAGGCAAGTAAATGGGAATTCTCAGAGATCCGCAGGCTTGCTTGCGTCGAATGCTTTCGAAGTGCAACGCTCTACAGACATGGAACGGGGCGACGTATTCGGAATCTCAATTGTTGAATCGGATCTATCTGGACGTTATGCCAGATCCTGCAAATGGTTCGGTGCACACTCCTGCCGAACTGAACGCTCTTCGGCCGTTCATCGTTGTCGGAGTCTCTGGCCAGAATCCGGTTGTGATGAAGCGGGACGCGATGGGCGGCGGCGGCGGGGCTTACGATCTCAGCGGTTCGCTGGTGATTATGCTGGAGCAGAACGCGGTCGGAGACGACGAAGCGGAAGTCGATGCCAACTTTATCGAACTGCTTGAAACGATGTTCTACACTGGGGATGATGCCCAGCCAGGGTTGATGGATCTCACGGGGCTCGCCGATTCGATCGCGATCAAGACAATCAGCTTGGAAGTGATTGCACGTTCGCAGCCTGACGAAATAGTTTCTTTTGGCGATGCCCAGTTCGCTCGCATCCGAATCGACTGGGGCACCTAATGATCGGTGTGATCACGATCAAGGACTTCACAGCATTCGCGAGCGAGCGAAAGATGAAGTCCGCGGTAAACAAAGCTCTGAAGCAAGCTTGGTTTGATAGTGCGCGATACTTCCACGATCGATTTCGAGACAAGCGATTCACTCCAGAACACGCGAGAGCTGCGGGATACGCTCCGCGAAAGGGAGAACAGAGCGGGTTAAGTGCAAAAGCTTTCTTCAAGTCTTACACTGGCATCAAGTTTAAGCGGTTCGGACACAAGAACCCCTTAGAGTTCACAGGCGAGACTCGAAAAGCAGTTCGAAGCTACGTGTCGCTTTCGTCGACATCGAAGGGCGGTAAGGCTTCTTATCCCGGCGCTCGGGTGTTCAACTTCAAGAATCGCTATTCCGATCCGTCGCTCAATATGAATCTTGAGTTCAGGACGATCCTTCCGAACGAAGCCGAAGAGATCGCATCAGTCATCGATGCCTATATGGATAGTCGCTGGCACGTTGACTTTCGAGATCCGGAAGTCGACAAATACTTCGCATGATGCCAAAAATAAACAAATAGATTGCCGTGCGTTAGTCTTTTGGTTCTTCAATCCGATTTCGTTCGAGGATCTTGGGCCAAGCTATGACAATCTATACCGGTCATTCACTTTTGATTCATCCCGATGCGGCGGGTTCTTCTGTTTTGCTCGGCGGTCTGACTCAGGTCGACGCGGAAGTTGGAACCGAAGTCAACAGCGAAGAAACTGCCGGATCTCCATACGCACAAAATACGACGATTCGAGCGATCAAGCCGAAGATCATGGTTTCGACTCGCGACATCGTCAAAGCGATTACCGCTTGCGGTCTGGTCGGTCTGACGATCAAAGGCTCCACGAATCCAGGGCTCGAAGTCTGGCAAGCACTGATCGAAAACGGAGTCGTCAAGTCCGGATCGGTTCATAAGAAGATCCGAATGCCGGAAGGCCGCTTGATGATTCGGAAGATCTCCGTTTCGCATCAAGACGACGCTCAGGCCGATATGGAAGCGGTTGCGTTGTACGATGGCACGAACCTGCCGTTTATCCCTTCCGCTTCGAACCTTGCCTTGCCAGGCACTCCCGCAGATCCGGCTCGATATACACTTCATTCGGTGTCGTTTGGCGGTGTCTCGATTCCTTGCGTCCAGTCGCTTGACATCGACTTCGGTCTCACGCTCGACTCGTTCGGTTGCGATTCGGACGTTTGGGATACTCACTTGCTTCTGTCGAAGATCCAGCCAGTGATCACGATCAACACGCTCCGGCCTGGTCAGTTCCTTGCTTCGGGCGGTGTTCCGTTGTTCGGTCTGGTCGGTACACACGCGAACACGATTATCAAGCTTCGCAAGCGAGCGACCGGTGCCAGTCCGTTCGTCGCAGATGCGACTGCTGAGCATATCTCGATCACGACTGCGGGCTTGCTCTCGATCGATAAGGCTTTCGCAGCCAGCGGCAACAAACGCGGCGACATCAGTTACCGCATCACTTCGCGATTCGACGGGACGAACGTTCCTTTGGTGTTCTCCACAACTGCAACCCTATCGTAAAAACATGGCAAAGAAAAAAGAAGAATCCGCTGCTTCGGTTGCGATCGCGGTCGAAGTGTCGGCCAGCCAGGTGATTAGTCGACTCATGGGCTTCGGCGGTCTTGAGGCCGACATGGTTCTTAAGCCGATCTCCGAACAGGACCGGCAAAAGATCTGCGAAGCCTACGCAAAGGGCGACGTCGACACTGTTTTTGCGATCGTTGGCAGCTACTCCACTTACGTTGAAGATTAACCGATGCTCTCGTATTTCGTTCGTGATTCGATCGAGTTCAAGGATCTCGCGTCGCTTGGTTTGGCTCACATCTGCGAAGACTCCAGCAAGTTCGTAAAGCGGCAAATCATAAGCGGGTTCGAGTCTTACCACTGGGCGATCGGCTCGACGGAAACGATCAACGAAGCACGAATCGGATACTACCCTGGCAGGCAAGAGATCCAGGACTTCGGATCGTTCGCAATCGCTCGGGACACGGAATCGAAATTCGATCCGGCTTGCTTGCTGCGATCAAGTGCGGTTGATTCACATCCCTGGCAGGACTGGAACGGCAACACTTGGAAGATCCCGATCGCTCGACGGTGGGTCGACGGAATGGGAGGTCTTACTGTTGATTGTGCGTTGCCAAGGTTCCTTTCGATCGATCAATCTGGAGATTGGGTCTATGGTGGCGTTGTTTCCAAGTATGAAAAGCTCTGGAAGCTTGCCAACAAGTATTTCTGCGACTCGATGGAAGCTATCAAGAAAGCACATGGAGACACGTACACTGTTCCGCTTCCGAGTTTGGATGATATTTGCGATGTCGTGTTTGGTGCGAACTATCGCGTCAGCAAGTACGAAATCGCATTCTTGAAAGTCTTTCTTGTGTCGAGCAATCATCAAATCATGAAGCTGGTTGCTGACGATCCAGGCTTCGAAGAATTGCAAAAAAAAACGGTTTAAGGTACTGGGAATATCTTGTATGGAGTCGCAAAGTCAGCGCTGGGCTTGACTCGAATTATCTTCCGACAATCGCCGACTTCAATTTCTACACGAGACAATAAATGGCTGGCGTTGTTGTTGAGTTGACTGGCGATGAAGCAAAGCTACTTGCTTCGATGCAAAAGATCATTGCTCAGAATGCAAAATCCAAAGACTCGTTCAAGGCTACAGGACGCGAAGCGAAGTCATCTGTCGATGAAATCAACAAGGCTTTAGACAAGAAGCTTCAATCGCTCGCTTCGGTTTCTGTTGCTTACAAGGCTGTTGAGATTGGTGTTGCTGCTGTCTCAAAAGCACAGCAAGTAATGATTGAAAAGCAGGCTAAAGCTTTGCAGTTGGCGAAAGAACTCGCAGCAGCTCAGCAGGAAGCTGCGAAGAATCTTGCTGGTCAGACTACTGCAAACATTTCTAAAGCTCTTTTGGAAACTGTTCCGTCGATTGCAGTCAAGACAGGTTTCTCGGATCTTTCGAAGCTGACAACCGCTCTTGGTTCTTCAGCTTCGATTGTTGGCGAAGAGCTTGCGCCAAGTGCTGTTGAAGTTGCTGCTCAGTTGACTAAGTTTACGAAAGAGGATCTTCAGTCAACTGCTACCAGTACGGCCGATGTTATGAAAGCGGCTCAGTTGAAAAGCGGCGAAGAGGCAATGGCCTTACTATTAACTTCCGGAGCAGTCGCCAGACCCGAAGAGTTGACTAAGCTTGCGGGTGGTGCATCCAAGGCTATTTATGCCGGTGTCAATGCTTCACCGAGTCAGTTGCCAGCGGAAGCTGCGAAGGATGCTGCTTCGCTGTTTGCTGTTCTTTCTAAGGTTGACAAGCAAGGCGAATCGGCAGCAACGGCAGCAATTCAATTCATTGATTTATTGCGAACAACGTTCAATCCGAGCATCGACGAACGTGCAAAGCGTGATGAAAGGATCAAGGAGCTGCTAGGCGATCAGGCCGTTACAGCAGAAGAGCAAGTAGCGATTGATCGAGCTTTGCTATCCGTTCGTCAAAAGGAAGCACTCGCCAAAAATTTAAGTCCTTCGGATAAGAGTCTTCGGGCAGAAGACTTGCGTATTGATTTAGCAGAAGCAAAGGCTTCCGTTGTACGCGCCACGAAGGCTGCTGGACTGACTGATAAAGAATCCACTGAGTTATCTCGATTGCAAGATCAGCAAAGGCTATCGGCAAACGATCCAGGAACTTTGATTGGGCGACTTCAAGCGATTCAGCAATCTCCTGAGTTACTTCGAACGGCAGAAGCAAACCTGAAAGGCGAAGCTGCTTTCAAAGCGATCGCTCAAGGCTTTTTTGATCCAAATTCGGTTCACATGCAAGGACTGACCGAATCACTTGGATCGATCACCACCGAAGCGACAAAGTTCAAAGACGCTCTGGCTACGATGGCTATCACTCCGCAGCAAAAGCTTGCTGGTTCTATTGAGCAATCAGATGTTGCAAACAATGTTGCTAGATTTCTAGATACGGACGCTCAAGTTTATGGAGCAGTCGACAGGATCGTGAAGGAATCCTTTGCACAGAATACAGTCGGTGGACTAAAAGGATTACTTCAAAATGCTTCTACAAGCGTATTTTCGACGCTTGGGTTTGATGTTGGAAGCGTTAGTTCCTTTTCTTCAACTCCTGATGCTGCTGTCAAGAATGCGATTTTGACACTTGAAAGTCAAAAAGTAGATGTTGGCAATGACAAGATCAAAGTCGAATCAATCCAGCGAAGCATCGAGGCGTTGCGACAAATTGGAATCGATAATGCCAAACGCGCTGAAGATGCTAGAAAACTTCAGGACAGTATGGATCAACAGAACAGGACACTTGAAAGGATTGCAAACGCGACTGAAGGCAACTCGGGAGGTTCAAACGCTAACGCGATCCGACAACAAGCTCAGCAACCGAGGGCAGAATAATGGCTTACTCAATCGGTTCTCGTAGCTTCGACGATCTAAAAGGTGACATCGTTATTCCTGGTCCGATGTTCGACGTTGAGTCGCGAACAGGCCAGGACGGTGTTGTGGTGTTCTCGACCGGTTCGCGCGGGGCTCAGTTCATTCTTGAATCGATCTACGCGGAATCGTCCTACGTCAACGCTCAGACGCTTGCGAACACTTACAAATCAGAACCTTCGTTGACTCCGAGAAATATCGTTCGCTCGACGGTGGACTTTACAGCGACGAGTATTCGATTCGTTGTGATCGGTGTTGAATCGTCGATCGAGCCAGCAATCTCCTGGCAGGGCCCTCGCGGAGTCGTAACTCCCGCGTTTATCGTTCGAGCCAAATGGACTCTTATCGCGGTGAATGTCTAATGCCAACAGCAGATCCAGAGCCAGAAGATCCACCTGTCGCGATCAACGACAACAACCCGCAGCCGACTGACAATTCGCTTGAGTTCGGCTCAGGAATCGGTTTTGATGCGGTTGCTGAAGTGTACGTTCGGCAGAACTGGGGCGACGCTTGGACGTTGCAGGACAAGCTTGTTTGCACGGAAGTGAACTGGGCAGCATCGCCGACGATTCCGACCGCTCAACTGGTCTATCGATACGGACACACTCTTGAGCGCGACGGGACTGTCGGAGTTCGGGCAAAAGCGAGTCTAGGCGGCTGGTATGTTCGAATCATCGTTACTTGTGCCGATGGCAACCGTCGATGGCACGGATTTGTTGACGATGTTGCAGACGCTCCAGCCGGCTACGTCGCTCGGGCCGCGTTGGACGAAGATGATTTGCCAATCACGATCCAAGATCCGACCGGAGTTCAAACGCTTTCGTGTGTCGGCATGGTTGCGGCTCTGGACCGATCGCCGATCCTGACTTCGTTCTTCCAAACGAACACGACGAATCAGCAAACGGGCTATACTGCGATGCGGGCCGCTTTATCGGCTCCGGCTTTCAATCCACGGACGAAGCTTGCGGAAGAGCCTGGAGAGCTTCGGCAGATCGAGAATTGTTCGGCTGCGGAAGTGGCGGTTCCTGTCACTCAATGGGAGCCGGCAACGGCTCCGGACTTTCCTGCGACTCTTCCAGACGCTGACCGGAACGCTCATTTGCTGATTTGGCGAAACTTGTATGGGGTTTCTCCGACCGGAGTCTATTGGACATCAAAGAAGATGGTTCAGTATTTAGTCTGCTATTGTGGACCTCGCGACGGAGAAGCAAACGAACGGCTTCCGATTTGGGTATACGATCCTGACAACGACATTCCAGATTGGGACCGGCCGGATCTTGACTGCGAAGGCAAGACGCTCAAAGAGTCGCTCGATTTGATTCTTTCGCTCAAGCATTCTTTGGGATATTGGGTGTGGGTCGACGATGTTACCAATCGAATCGTGGTTCAGGCTTTTACCGCTCTCGAATCGACGTTGACGGTCGGTGTCGATAAGGATCTAAATGCAAATTCTCGATGGTTGGATATTATTTGCGATACCGATCCAGCGACTTCGTTTACGGTTCAAAAAACTGAATCGGCAGTCGCCAATCAAGTGTTGGTTCGTGGTTCGAAACGTGTCCTGATTGCTACGTTGAAGATCGGAACCGATATGATCAACGGTTGGACTTCAACGCTAGAAACTGCTTTCAATACCGAATTTGGCTCGATGCTGAGTTCATCGTCGATTCGCGAACAGTACGCGGCGCGGGACGCTATTGAACAAGGTCGATATAAGGCAGTTTGGCGAAACTTCGTCGTCGCATCAGCATTCACCTGGAAGGACTCGGCAACTGCCGATCTGTTTCGAGTCGACAATCCAGATCCATCGGCATACTACGCGACAAATGATCGATACTTGCCATATCCGGCAAACCTGCGAATCTTGCCGAATTTACCGCTCAAGGCTGGTGTGAACTATCTGGACGCGACCGCGATCACTTTGCATCGAAATAGCACCGCTCAGTTTCGAGAGATCGAAGTCTATGGGTTAGCTCACGGCGCGAACTTCTCAGGAACGATGGCCGGAGATCCAACAATTTGGACTAATCGAGCCAAGCGTGATGTTCTTTATGACGTCAACGATCCAGATTACGAACTTTATGCAAAACCGTTGAAAGCTGATTTGGGATTGGGAGTAAGCTTGGATGTCAGCGGGGCTTTCCAAGGTGTTCTAGGCAACAACAGCGGAGCAAGCCATATTCCAGTCTTGCCAACTAATTCGCTCGAAGTGACGCTCGCATTCGAAGAAGATCGGTACTTGGAAGCGGTCTGGCCTGCTTCGATCGCATCGGAAGTCGACGGAGTGCTTCGCAAAACGTTTGACTTCGGCGAAGAGTACCAGCAGATTGAAATCGCCAAGAATACGATTGTCGGCATCGCTGGCAGAGCTTTTCAGCGAATCGCCGATCGAACGTGGATTCGCAACGACTACGATCAATTGCTTGAGCTCGCGAAACAACTGCAAAAGTGGATTGCACAATCGCGGAGCGTCGTTCGCCTGACTTCGCGTAGGTGTACGGCGAAGCTTTGGCCTGGTCAGTTGATCAAGAAGCTGAATCCAACTGAAGGACACGAAGCAACGTGCAATTGTGTGATCACAGAAGTCGCGATGTCCTTTCCGATCGGAACGGCTGAGAATCCAGGTAAACCGACAATGCGGATCGTTACCAATCGCGGCGAAATGGACCCGCTTTTCTTCCAGCCAAGGTTAAGCTAACGTGATCGGCTCGCCGCTTCCTATCGCAATCTACGAACGCAAGCTTGGCACTGTTGGTGGATCTCCTGGTTATGTGCTAACGAAGCTCGGGCGGCTCGATGCGGCTTGCGTTGATTTCGATACAACGGGCCCAACGTTCCGAGCAACCGAAAAAGGCAAATACATGGTACTCTGGTGCTCGCAGTCGAAGCACGAAACGATTGAAGTATCAGTCTCAGCTCCGGCCGCGTTTGCGGTTACTAGAAATCAAGCAAAGTGGCAAAAGGGAACATTCCTGCAACCGATGTCCGGCTCGTATGCGTACCCTACTGGCTGGATAAATCCAGTCCTGACGGTTGTGAATCAAACTCGGCCGATCATGCCTTTCGGTCACGTTTCACACAGCGTTTTAGTGGATCTCGATCAAGACGAACAGTTTGCCTTATCGGTCACAGGTGAAGCCGATCGCGAATGGACGTTGGTTGCGTGGCGAATGCCTGAACAAGTCGAAGAGCATCGACGGGCAAATTTTGTCAGTACGGCAACTCATACTCAATCGGCTTCTGATGTAGTCGCTTCGACGTTGACGTCGGTCTATGAAGCATTTCGAAGACGAATTAGGTTCAACGCGGCGAGTGTTTTCCACAACAGCCGAATCACGATTTCAACAGCAACAAACGGGCTAAACTACCGAGCTCGCGTCAGACTATTTCGAGACTCTACAGACTCAACGCCTGCGGGTGGCAACGTTGTGCTGGTTCTTCGATACGAAAACTCAGGAGCGGGAATATCTCTGACAACGATCGAGACCGAAACGCTCGTGATTCCAAACACTGGAGCAGCAAACAATTTTATTGAGCACACTTTCGACTTTGCGATAACGAGCGCCGCCTCGGCTTATTCGTTCGATTTCCAATTTCAAAATCCAGACTCTTCGGTTAAGCGTTTCGAATGCGAATTTTTTATGGAGCAAATTCCATGAGAAAACTAAGGGCACCAGTCGCACAGAGCCAAGCTTGTGTATTCAGCGTTGCATCAAGTGTTCCGACATTGGTCAAGGGGAACATGCGATTCGTCAACTTGCGACTCAACGCTCAGCGAACCGTGCTATCGGACGTAGGTTACAGCAATACAAGCCGGGGATCGTTGTTCACTCCTAGCGGTTGGCTTTACTTCAGACACATCGGGAGAACCAGCAACTTCGGTTTCACAGCAGCGACAAACATTACGTTAGTCGATCCGACTGTAAAAATTCGAGAGCGTATGCACAACTGGAATTTGCAGACCGACAACAGCACGCCAAGCTTCTCAACTGTTTCAGATTATGTGATCGCGAGGTTTTGAAATGCTTGGTTATGCGTCAATCATTGGTTTGCTCAACGCTGGTGGCGTCGATTGCTATGTTGATTCCAATAGCGTTGGAATGTTCTTGTGCTTTGCCAAGATGCCGTTTGTATCAGCCGCAAGCGTCCCTGACCAAGTGTATGCTCGCGAGTTAACAGTCACGCGAATCAGTACGGAGATCGATCCAAGTACAGGTACGATACCAGCCGATGAAGTTGTCTTTCGAACGCGACATATCGATCGACGTCGCTGGGCAGGCCAGACATATTGGGAACGCAGAACCTCAACATTCAATAGTTTTACACTGATTTACACGCACAGCTTTCGATGGGTTGCTGGTGCTCCTGTTGGTTCAACTCAAATCAACGTCGAATCAAGAAAGCGATTCTACGATCCTTTCGTTCCAGTGCTGGACGTTGGAACGGTGGCAGTAACTAGCAGCGATCCAGCGACGCCAGACACTTATCTGGATGACGTAAAGACGGATGTCGATGGACAAGCATTCGCATCGAATGGCTATTACAACACAGATCCTGAATGGTGCTTCTTCCCAGTAGAACTTAAGCAAGGCCAATCTCTGGAGGGTGTAACGCGATGGTACAAAGAATCAGCGGTCTCGTATGACGCTACAGCAGGCGAGTACACAACGCCTTTTCTAGATGATTCAGTGCCAAGCTCGGGGCCAAGTGGAAGTGAAGATGAAGTCTCAGCGTTGTCATCGTTCGGCACAGTGATCTATCTGCTTCGGGTGTGATCGACTGCCAGCATGGTTCAGAATGAAAACATTGAACCATACACCCCCCCTATAGTGGTAGGTTCTCCCAAGGGGGGCACCGGTCGGGCGTAGCCAAATTCATCGACGCGTTTTTTTGCGCACGCGGTATCCAGAAGGGGGGTAAGTATCCGGGAGTTACTCCCGGAGTATTACGCCTGTTCTTACCACTTCTTAGCGGTAAATTAGCAGCATCTCGAAAATTCGTTGCTGCTTTTAAGTGGTCAGGGCCGGGCTTGAACCGGCGACACACGGATTTTCAGTCCGTTGCTCTACCAACTGAGCTACCTAACCTCCCAATCGGAGGACCGCTAATGTATTTCCGGTTTCCGACTTTGTCAATTCGAGCTAGCGGCATTTGTCTTCCAGGTTGCATGCAGATAGTCTAAACTTGAAGCCCTGAGCAAGTTCTTCGCGCGATGCACTCGACGACGAACCTTTTTTTTGCTTTGTTTTTCCTGCTAAATACGATTGTCGTCCCTTTTGTCGCTGGTATTTCGCGACCCCTAATCATTGGTTTTCGAGGATTCGAATTTTGACGCAATATTCGGCTTGGCTTAAGTTTATGGTTCATCGTGGCAGTTCTTTGTGCATTCTGATTGCCGCGGTCGCGATCCCCTGCTTTTCCGGTTCCGAAGCAGTTGCTCAAAAGTATTACCCAGACCATCCCGTCGTTCAGGATATGGTCAACAAAGGTATGGCATTTTTGCAAACGGGCGGTGGTAGTGGCCGCGGGAATGGCTTTGGCGGGGAGGGGCCAGCGTTGGTGGTGGGCTATTGTGCTTTCAAGGTGACAGGCGATCCAGAACATCCGCTCGTGAAAGCCGGCGTTGCTCAGGCCCTTGAATTGGCTCATGCCGTTTCATTGCCTTCGTTTCGCCCCGAGGAGAAAAGCACGTACATTATGTCGGTGGCAGGAATGTTGCTTCCTTCTGTCAATGTGGATACATACGGACAGCCCACCAAGCAAATTCGTGATTATCTGCTACGCATTCAGAAGCCGAATGGCGGTTTTGGTTATACGGCGGGCGGCAACGAAAAATTCGGAGATATTTCTCAAACTCAGTATGTGATGCTCGCTTTTTGGACCATGAACCAAACAGGCATCGAGGTCCCGAACGAAGCGGTGATCCGAACACTGAACTTTCTTTTGCTAGCTCAGGAGCAGCCCGGCGGTTGGCCCTACATGCACGACGGCGGCTCGGCGACTCAGGGAAGCGTCACCAATTCTTTGACCGCTGCTGGTTTGTCCGCGCTGTTAATCGGTGGTGATTTGCTGGGCATGTACCGGAGCAAAATGGTTGAAAACCAAGAAGAAGAAGGGATTGTTCCATTGGCGTTTCGGAGGGTGATCGCGGAAGCAGAGCGAAAGAAAGTTTCTTTCGATAAGACGAAAATTGAAGGATCGAGCAAACGGAGTGAAGCTTGGTTTGCGGCCAATCCGTACACTCGCGATGTCAATTTCCATTACTACTACGTCTATAGTAAGGAACGCTACGAGTCGTTCCTTGAAATAACCAAGGGGAAGCAGTCCAAGAGTCCCGATTGGTACAACGACGGGGTAAAAATGCTGCAGGCTTCCCAAGGTGCAGATGGCTCTTGGGGAAACAAGAAAGACGACGCAAGCTCTTTCGTCCCGCCTGATGTTGCTACCTCGTTTTGTGTTCTGTTTTTGATTCGAAGCACTCAAAAGGCGATCGGTGACTTGAGCGAAGCCATGAATCAGGGGATCGGGGAGATTCCGGATGACGTGGGTTCGATCACGATCAGCGGTAACAAAATCGTCAACAAGAACGCAACCAATTCGATCGATGATGCGTTGAAGATGTTGGAGGACGATAGCAAGGTCGACGGAGAGGATGGCCTCGCACCCGACAGGATGTTGTTGGCGAGCGATCCCAAGCAGCGCAAAGAACAACTGAATCGATTCGTTCGATTGTTGAATGCAAAAGACTACAAGGCGCGTCAGATTGCCGCCAAAATGTTGGGGCGAGGTGACGATCTGGACTTGGTGCCGGCATTGATTTATGCGCTCACCGACCCGGATCCACGTGTCCCTGTTTTTGCGGAGCAATCGCTGCGCATCATTTCGCGTCAGCTGGATACCTATCATTTACCCAAGCGAGATAAGTTGACAGACCAAGACAAAGCGAAGGCATCGTTGCAGTGGAAACGTTGGTATTTGAGCGTTCGGCCCGACTACGTTTTTGTTGATTGATTACGTTTTTGTTGATTGATCGTAGACAAGATTCGAATTTGATTTTGCTCCTGTAAATAGGAATCATTGCAAACTTTATGGCCGAAACATCTAAAACCGTTGGTGAATCCAACAGTGTCTTGGACATTGACGAAACGTCGATGAAGACCAACTCGGTCGATCAGGCATCTAGCCTTTTGCTGAGTCTTGCCTTTTTGATTGGCTTGGCTGTGTTTATGCTTGGCCTGCTTTTCTTTCTTCGGTCGATGTCTTCAACTCAGCAAGTCATCATCTTGGAACCCGAACGGATAGCGGGGCGCGGGGAGAATGCCGAGGGTACGGAGCGGGACTTTGACCCGCCAAGCGCCGATGAAGTCGAGCAGCTTAACGAGCCCGCCATAGAGCAAACCTTGCAATTGGTGACCGAGGCCATCAGTTCCATTTCTTCTACCTTGGACGCAATGGATACCAATGTTGGAAACGATTCCAACGGAAAGGGGGACAGTCGTCCACCTGGGCCTGAAGGAGAGGGAGACGACATTATTCCTCGATTTGATCGATGGGAGCTGAAGTTTACTGCCCGTGATCGCCGTAGTTATGCGATCCAGCTTGAAGCGTTCAAGATTGATATCGGGGCAATCGGTGGCGGAGTTGCCACGGTGGATTACGTCACCTCGGTGGCGAACGGTCCATCCAAGAATTCGGTGGCTCCTAAAGACGAGAAGGCTCGGAAACGTTTGAAGTTTATCAGCGTCAGCGAGAGCGTCTTGCTTCAATATGAAAAGCAGATTTTGCAGGCTGCGGGCATTCCGCACGCAGGCCGTCAGATTTTGAAGTTTGTGCCCAACGATGTGGAGGAGCAATTGGCTCAGG
Source organism: Planctomycetaceae bacterium (assembly GCA_027487485.1). Classification (GTDB taxonomy): domain Bacteria; phylum Planctomycetota; class Planctomycetia; order Pirellulales; family Pirellulaceae; genus JBKCUI01. Next base: position 32,142 of record JAIYDN010000027.1, read on the forward strand.
CGGAGGCGGCTTACTTCCTTGATAAACGTAGCAAAGACTTTCGGGTAACCACCATTGCGAAGACCGTTTTTGAGTGTCGGCCAAAAGGAAAAGGTGGCGGATTTGAATTTGTGGTGATCGATCAGCGGTACCGCGTGGCTGGAAATGGGGGAAAGTGATCGGTTTTGAGGCCAGGAAAAGGTAACTTTAGGACCGAAACCCTTGTTTTTGCCTTGTCGCTTCTTTCCGAGGTCGCTAAACTCTCTCCTTCCGTTGAATTGATTATTTTCCGTCGTTAGGAGCATTGGTTGATATGACACTCGATAAGAGCTTGAAAGTCCGAGCCGGGGCTATCAAGAGCCGAAACGTGATGACTCGCGCAGAGCGAATCAAACGCCTGCAAGATTTGGACAAGTGGTCCGATAGCAGTATCGTGCTTGGCATGGCCAAAGTTCGCGTTCCTAAAATCTCCTTGAAGAAGAAGAAGAAGGTCAAGAAGGAAGACGAAGCAGACGACAAGAAGAAAAAGAAGAAGTAGTATCGGTGAGGTTCCGGCTGTCGCCAGTACCTTACATCGAACGCTTTTGTGTCAAGTTAAAAACGAGCCGATATGGCTCGTTTTTTCGTTTGTATCTAGGTTTTTCGTTCGAACAGGTACTTGGAGTCCGTGGTTAGCAGCTTTGAGTTTGATTGCCTTAGGTACGTGGTCGCGGCTAGCGCCTGCGGCTCAAGTTAGGACGAAATCATTGCCATTCAACTGGCATCTGAATCTGATTAGTACGGGCTGTTTGTGGCGATGTGCTTTGCAACATAACCATTGTGCAATGGCTGTACTGGCAGGGAGAAAAGGTGGAGCGACGGTTGAAAACCGATGAGTCCCAACTTGCTTTTGAGGCCATTGGGCGTGAGGTCGTTGAAGGACTCGAGCAGGTTGCGAGTTTCAGTTGCATTGACGCCGCCGATTTTCGGTAGGCGTCATCACGTTACAACGACTTTTTGAGAGATCGCGTGAGTGCGATAAGGACTAATCGAGATCGCCAGGGACTTCGCCGCCCATGCGAGTTGCCAGGGCTTGGTAGGTTTGTAGATTGATGTTGTTGGAAATCAATCGGGTTGAGCAATCCCCCATGATGAAGTGCGTTCCGCCAGTATGGTAGCTAGAGAAATCATCGAAGTGCCCTGCTGGGCTGTTTGGGGTGTGGTCGGTTGTTCCTAAGAATCGAGCGGGCGCGGCGGACGCTTCTTCGATATAGCCGTGCCATATCGAGCCGCCAAGTTTGCTGGATCGTTCGCCGAAGATGATGGTGTTGCTGGTGCCATCGTAAAGATCGCGCATTCGAACGAAGGAGTTGCCGAAGAATGTGCCGTCGCCGCGGTAGGGGGCGTCAGCAATTTCAAGAGTTCCAAAAACGCCCACATAGTTGGAACGGGCGATTCGAAACAGCTTGTGACCTTCATCGACATTGTGAGGGTGTTCTTCGTCGTGATCATGGTCGTGGTCGTCATGTCCCTCGCCTTCGTTTTCGCCGATTTCGAAGACTGAGGCCATGGGGTCCGATGGGCAGATAAACGATGGAATGACCGTTTCTAGAAAAGGAGTGTTCGAGGAAGCCGTGATCGGGCTCATCGTGTCCAGTTGGTTAAACACGTTGGATTGTTCCATGTAGGGAAGAATCGCTTGAGCGTAGCTCCAACCTGGTTTGGTGGTTTGTCTCCAGTCGACCCAGCCGCTTGGAAAGCGATTTGTTGCTGATTCGTAGTTCAGTGTTGCGAGACCAATTTGCCGCATATTGTTCATGCATTGAGCTCGTCTGGCAGCTTCCCGAGCCGCTTGGACAGCAGGCAAAAGCAAGCCTACCAAGATTCCAATGATCGCGATGACGACTAGCAATTCGACCAGGGTAAAGGCGTTTCGAGATCGCATGGTTTGCATGGAAGTCTTTCTCGGACTTGGGGTGAAAACAATTCTCTTAGAGAGCATCTCTTGGATCTAAGTTCCTTACAGATGCAATTGAATTGCTGAAGCGTATTCTAGCGATTGCAAACCAATGTTGTCAACAAATTTCTTCCGATTTGAGTGTGACGCAGTGTTTGCAGGCCGATTACTCGTCAAAGGCGCTTTGGTCCACGCAAAAGTACAAGACGACCGTTGTTGGTTTAGGAGGGGTATCACCGAGGGGACTTGCAACTTTTCTGTCGGGTTCGGTGGGACCTAATCTACGAACTACTTGGAATTGCATTACAATCCTTGCGTTCCATGTTGTTTTCAATCTTAGGTTCACGACGGCCTACGGAGTTTTGTATGTGGGGGTCTTCTTTGTTTCACTATTTCTGCACGGGCATCCAGCGATCTTTAATGCTGGTGTTTGTGTTCACGTTCCATTCACTTCAGGGGTTTTCAGAAGACAAGATGCCAACCAAAGTCGGTTCCGTCGAAGGTATTAACGAATACGTTCTCGAGAATGGTATGAAGGTGTTGCTTTTCGCTGACAAAAGTCAGCCCAAAGTCACCGTGAACTGTACGATTTTCGTAGGGTCGCGACATGAAGGGTATGGCGAGACCGGGATGGCTCACTTGTTGGAGCACATGGTTTTCAAGGGAACCGAACTGCATCCAGAGATTCCAGCTGCATTGCGTGATCGCGGTGCTGTGTTTAACGGAACGACTTGGTTGGACCGCACCAATTATTACGAAACCTTACCAGCGTCGGACGAAAATCTCGAGTTCGCGATTCGGTTGGAAGCGGATCGCATGGTGAACAGCAAGATCCTGAACGAGGACCTGCAAAAAGAATTCACGGTAGTGCGAAGCGAATTCGAGCGAGGGGAAAACAACCCGATTCGAGTGCTTCAGCAGCGGATGTTTTCGGCAGCCTATCAATGGCACAATTACGGCAACTCGACGATTGGAAATCGGAGCGACATTGAACGTGTGCCGATCGATAATCTTCAAGCTTTTTATCGCAAGTATTATCGGCCTGACAACGCCATGGTGGTGATAGCTGGCAGTTTCGAAGAGGCAAAGGCACTGGAGCTGGTTCAAAAGTATTTTGGTGCTTTGCCGAAACCGAAGACTCCGATCAGTCAGACCTATACGATCGAGCCGCCGCAAGATGGCGATCGCATTACTATGGTGCGTCGGGTTGCGGATATCCAAGTTGTCGGTGCGATGTACCACGTACCGGCCGGTGGCAATCCTGAATATGCGGCGGTCGATCTTCTGGCCAGCATTCTGACCGACCAGCCAAGTGGTCGTCTGTATAAATCCTTGATTGAAACCAAAAAGGCAACTCAGGTCTTCGGCGGGTCGTTCGCATTGCATGATCCGGGGGTCATCACCTTCATGGCCCAAGTTCCGAAAGACAAGTCGGCCGAGGAGGCTCGGTTGGCCATGTTGGATACGTTGGAGAATCTTGCATCCAACCCCATTACTTCGGAGGAGCTGGAGCGAGCAAAGCGACAGGCATTGAACAATCGCGAGATGGCTGCTTCCAAATCGGATTCGATTGCGATTAGCCTCAGCGATTGGGCTGCTCAAGGGGATTGGCGACTTTATTTCCTGTTTCGAGATGCGATTGAAAAAGCGACGGTCGAGCAGGTTCAATTGGCGGCTCAAAAGTACTTGGTTCAGAACAATCGGACGGTTGGGATGTTTCTTCCAACTGAAAAGTCGGAACGCATTCAGATCCCAGACACTCCGGATCTTAAAGCATTGGTAGACGGCTACACGGGACGTGAATCGATCAGCGAAGGAGAGCAATTTGATCCGACCCCTGCCAACATCGAGCAAAGGTTGGTTCGTGGCGAATTAGATAGTGGAGTGCCATTTGCGTTCCTGCAAAAGAAGACGCGTGGTGGGACGGTGAACTTGATCATCAACTTGCGATTCGGAGATGTGAAGTCGCTGATGGGCAAGACGGCTGCATGCGAAATGTTGGGAAGCTTGATGGACCGAGGAACAACGACCCTTTCGTTGCAGCAATTGAACGATCGCAAAGATCAGCTGAAGGCATCGATGTCTGTCTCGTCGAGTCCTCAGAATTTGAGAATCTTTGTAGAGACAAAGCGAGAAACGCTTGCGGAAGTGATCGAGCTGATTCGCGATGTGATTCGGAACCCTGCGCTTGATGAGAAGGAGTTCGCTCTACTGAGAGATAGTGTTCTGACTCAGCTTGAAAACCAAAAGCGAGAACCAAGCACTTTGGCGGAACTTGCCGTTCGTCGCGCCCTCAGTCCGCACAAGCGAGGCGACATTCGCTATGTACCCACCGTCGAAGAGGAGATTGAAGACTTCAAGGCTCTTACGCTGGCGGACATCAAAGACATCCATGCCAAGTTTCTCTCGGGAAATGAGGGCGAGGTTGCTGTTGTTGGCGATTTTGAGCCATCGGAAGTCCAGTCCAAGCTCTCGTCAATGCTTTCGAATTGGAAGTCGCGCATCCCTTATCAGCGGGCTGCAATGTCAGCCACAACCGATATCAAGGTTCCGATGATTTCGATCGAAACACCTGATAAGGCGAATTCGGAATACTTCGCTAGCCAGCAGTATGCTCTGCGCGACGATCACCCCAAGTACCCTGCGTTGCTGATTGGCAACACGGTTTTGGGGGGCAGTTCGCTCGCTTCACGATTGGGCAATCGAGTGCGGCAAGACGAAGGCCTTTCGTATGGCGTTTCTAGTTCCTTGCGTGCCAGCCAAATCGACGAACAAGCGTCGTTGACAGTGCGAGCCATCACCAATCCGATCAACCGAGACAAACTGGTGAAAGTGATTGACGAGGAGGTACGCAAGTTCGTGAAAGATGGTATCACCGAAAAAGAACTTGCAGACAATGTGCAAGGATTCCTGCAGAATCAACGGTTATCAAGGGCCCGTGACAGCTCGCTTGCAGGGATTTTGGCAACCAATTTGTTTACTGGACGCGACATGCAGTTTTACGAAAAGCTGGAAGCAGAAGTTGCCAGCTTGACCGTCGAAGGTGTGAACGAAGCCATCAGCGAGTATGTGTCGCCGGACAATTTTGTGATTGCAACGGCTGGCGATTTTGCGCAACCCACGCCTGTTAAGCCGAAGTAAAAATCAGTCGAGGTGCACGTTCGTTATTGCCACGGTAAGCTTAAGGTTGCCGTAGGCTCGTACATATCGCAGGCAGAAGTAAGCTGCTTGCAAAACAACTCTCCCTTCTCTTCCTTTCACACTTCTCCCTTCACACTTCACACTTCCCTCCTCTCTCCCCACCAAATCCATGACCAAGATTCGAAAGTTGCTCGCCGCGAACCGCAGCGAGATCGCGACACGTATTTTTCGAAGTGCGCACGAGCTGAAGATTCGGACCGTTGCGATTTATTCTCATGAAGATCGATTTGCCTTGCATCGCTTTAAGGCGGATGAGGCCTATCAGATAGGAAAGGCTGGCGAGCCGATTCGGTCGTACTTGGACATCGACGGCATTGTTCGGTTGTGTTTGGAGAATCAGATTGATGCGGTGCATCCAGGGTATGGATTTCTCTCGGAAAATGCCGATTTTGCAAAAGCGCTATTGAACGCCGGGATCACATTTGTCGGGCCAAGCGTCAAGGCGCTGGAGTTGCTTGGAGATAAGGTTGCGGCCAGGACTATTGCGAAGAAGGTTGGCGTGCCAGTCTTAGAGGGGTCAGCGCATGCGGTCCGCTCGCTCGAAGAAGCCATGGCGACGGCGAAAGCGATGGGGTATCCCATTATGCTGAAAGCATCCAAAGGGGGCGGTGGTCGAGGGATGCGAGTCGTCGAGTCGCAGGATACGTTGGAGTCGAATCTGGAGCAGGCTCAACGGGAATCCAAGAATGCATTTGGAAGCGATGAAGTATTCTTAGAAAAGCTGGTGGGCAAGGCACGTCATATCGAGGTGCAGATTCTTGGGGATCAACATGGGAACATCCTTCATTTGCACGAACGCGATTGCTCGGTCCAACGCCGTCATCAAAAGGTAGTCGAAATCGCGCCAGCTCCGAACTTGAGCAAGAAGACCGCAAGCGAATTGCATGAAGCGGCAGTTGCGATCGCGAAGGAGGTCGGCTACTACTGCGCGGGGACGGTCGAGTTTCTGCTAGATACCGAATCCGACAAGTTCTATTTCATCGAAGTGAATCCACGCATTCAAGTGGAACATACGGTCACCGAAGAAGTTACCGGGATCGATTTAGTGCGCGCTCAGATATTGGTCTCTTGTGGTGATCGATTGTCGGACGAGTCCATTGGACTGAAGTCGCAGAGTGATGTTCAGGTTGTCGGGTCTGCGATTCAATGCCGGGTGACCACGGAAGATCCAACCAATCAATTCCGACCTGATTATGGTCGCATTACGCATTACCGAAGTGCTGGCGGTTTGGGAATTCGTTTGGACGCCGGGAGTGCATTTAGTGGTGCGGTAGTCAATCCGTTCTACGATTCGCTTTTGGTCAAGGTTTCCGCTCGAGGTCGAAATCTTCGTGAAGCTGCGGGGCGCATGGAACGTTGCTTGCAAGAGTTTCGAATCCGTGGGGTCAAGACGAACATTCCATTCTTGATTTCGTTGATCACGCACGAGACGTTTTTGACGGGCGATGCGACCACGCGCATGATCGACAAGACGCCGGAGCTTTTTGAGCTGACGCGCCGTCGCGACCGCGCGACACGATTGTTGAGTTTCTTGGCAGAGACGTTGGTAAACGGAAGCAAGGCCGTCGAAGGCCAGGGGGCAACGGTGCGGCGCGAGCCTGCTGCGGTTCCTGTGGTGGATCGAACGCAACCTATTCCCGAAAGTTATCGAAGTCGGTTTTTGAAGCTTGGGGCCAAGCCATTTTGCGATTCGTTGCGGGGAAGCAAAGAGCTTTTGTTGACCGATACGACCATGCGAGACGCGCATCAATCGTTGTTGGCGACTCGCTTGCGCACTTTCGACATGTTGCAAATTGCGGACGCCTACGCTCGATTGACGCCTCAGTTTTTCAGCTTGGAAATGTGGGGCGGCGCTACCTTTGATACGTCCATGCGATTCTTGCGAGAGAGCCCTTGGCAACGTTTGGCCGACATGCGTTCCAGGATCCCGAATCTTCTTTTTCAGATGTTGCTGCGTGCGTCCAATGCAGTCGGTTACACCAATTATCCAGACAATGTTGTGGTGGCATTTGTCAAAGAGGCGGCCAGCGCAGGGGTCGATATCTTCCGCGTGTTCGATGCTTTGAATTGGACGGACAACATGCGCATCGCGATGGATGCCGTGGTGGACTCCGGCATGATTTGCGAAGCCGCGATCTGCTATACCGGCGACATCTTGAATCCGAATCGGCAGAAGTACACCTTGAAGTACTATGTGGATCTTGCGAAAGAACTGGAGCGAATGGGCGCGCATATCCTGGCCATCAAAGACATGGCAGGTTTGTGCAAGCCGATGGCAGCCAAGAAATTGGTTGCCACCTTGAAGCAAGAGATCGGCATCCCGATCCATTTTCACACGCATGATACCGCGGGCATTCAAGCGGCTTCGATCCTGAATGCGGCTCAGGAAGGGCTTGAGATTGCCGACGGTGCGTTCGCGTCCATGTCGGGCGGCACCTCGCAGGTGAATTTGAACACGCTGGTCGAGTCGCTTCGCTACTCGGACCGAGAGAGCTCGCTACAGACCGACGCGTTGACCGAGATCTCGGAATACTGGAAGGCAGCTCGCCAGTTTTATGCACCGTTTGAAAGTGAATCTTTGGTGGCAGGTGGGGATTTGTATCAACACGAAATGCCCGGAGGCCAATACACAAACCTGTATCAACAAGCCAAAGCGTTGGGGCTGGCGGATCAATGGTCAACCGTTTGCAAGCGGTATGCCGAGGCCAATCAGTTGTTAGGCGATATCGTCAAGGTGACACCCACCAGCAAGGCAGTGGGGGATCTCGCGTTGTTCATGGTCGCGAATGGTATGTCGGCAGACGACGTGGTGGAAGGCAAACGCGAGATTGCGTACCCAGGGTCCGTGTTGGATTTGGTGGGTGGGATGATGGGGCAACCGCCGGGTGGCTTTCCTGCGCAGGCCAAGAAGTCGATCCTCAAGAACAATCCTGAAGTATTGACTCGTCCGGGCGAGACGTTGCCTCCGGTTGATTTTAACGCGATCGGCGACCAGCTAGCTACGAAAATGGGTCGACAAGCGAACATGCGCGAGATCGTGACAAGCGCGTTGTATCCCAAAGTCTTTGACGAGTTCGTATCGCACGTCAAAAACTATGGCGATGTGTCCTTGTTGCCATCGTCCGTCTTCTTCAACGGGCCAGCCATCGGAGAGGAGTTTTCGGTGGATATTGAGCCTGGGAAGCGGCTGATCGTCAAGTGTTTGACGATCGGAGATCCACGGCCCGATGGAACCAGGACGGTCTTTTTTGAACTCAATGGACAGCCGCGAGAAGTGGAAGTTGTCGATAAGTCGATTGAGTCGAAGGCAGCAACCCGAGTGAAAGCGGATTTGGGCGATCCAACTCATGTGGCTGCGGGGATGCCCGGCATGGTGATTGGTGTTGCGGTTACGCAAGGTGCCAAAGTCACAAAGGGACAGAAGCTTCTGTCGTTGGAAGCGATGAAGATGGAGACGGTGATCAATGCAGAACGCGACGGCGAGATCACTCAGTTGCTTGTTCAGTCAGGCAGCCAAGTCGAAACAGGGGACTTGTTGTTTGTGTTGAAATAGGTTTTGCCCGACTCTAGTCAATTAGAAAAGCGGATCTGAAACAACGGCGCACGTAGTTTGCGTCGAGCTTTGGCTGTAGCGACGTTCGGGCTTGTCCCGAATGTCGCTACAGGTTTGGCGTGCTAATTGTTCGTGCTAACCGACCGAGCTATTTTGCGTTCGTGGGCCTTCGGCCCACGAACGCGGTCTTATATAGGGGCAGCGTGTTAGCGCACCAAACCTGTTGCGAAGGAGGGCACGAGGCCCACCTTCGCGTTGCATGTATCCGAAAGGTGCTCTACACCAAGCGAATCACGGTCGAAAAATTGGGGCGAAAAATAGTTGGCGGAGCCCAAATCAAAGGGGGCAGCCCAGCCCAAATCAAAGGGGTCAGGCTTCTTTGCCCAAATCAAAGGGGTCAGGCTTCTTTGATCGGGTTCCCATTGATTGAGTGCGATAGCCCGGTAGGGCGACATCTCCCTGCCGGCGGCGTGAGCCGCCGGACTCGGGGGGGAACAAGTTGCTCAGCCCGGAGGGCGGCACAGGGGGTTCTTGACTGACTGACCGGTGTGTCGCCCGCTGGGCTTGGTTCATTGCGCTTCAATGCACCGGTGGTTTACACCACCGGAGGGGAAATGCCGCCCGCAGGGCTAAGTGCCTGAAATTTTTCGCCCCACATTTTTCGACAGGTGCTTTTCAAGAAGAGAGAGTGGGGGGCAAGTTAGGGCACCGAACCTGTTGCGCCCAAATCAAAGGGGTCAGGCTTCTTTGATCGGGTTCCCTTTGATTGAGTGCGATAGCCCGGTAGGGCGACATTTCCCTGTCGGCGGCGTGAGCCGCCGGACTCGGGGGGGACAAGTTGCTAAGCCCAGAGGGCGGCACAGGGGATTCATGACTCACTGACCGGTGTGTCGCCCTCTGGGCTTTGTTCATTGCGCTTCAATGCACCGGTGGTTCACACCACCGGCAGGGAAATGCCGCCCGCTGGGCTGAGGGCCTGAAATTTTTCGCCCCACATTTTTCGACAGACTCTTTCCAAGAAGAGAATGGGGGCAGAACCAACGGTTCGCATGTTAGGGCACCCAGCCCGTTGCGAAGGAGGGGACAAGACCCACCTGCGCCTTGGGCATCAAGAATCAGATTTCTCTACAAAGACACCCTGGCGACCGTCTTTGCCGTTGAGCAACAATTGATCCCCGTCGTTAACTCCGGATTGGATTTCAATCCAATCGTCTTCCTGCCGCCCAAGGGTGACGTATTGCTCAGCAAGCTTTCCGTTGACAATCTTCCACACTTTGTCGACACCCGCGAATCGAACCAGAGCTGATAAGGGGATAACGATGGCGGTGGCTTCGGGTTCAATAACAATCAGACCTTCGGCAAACAGTCCGCTTCGTAGCTTGCCATCGGCGTTGTCGATGTTGGCTTCAAATACAAGTGACCGATTGGCGGGATCGAGGCTTGGACTGATGCGAGTGATAAAAACTGTGCGTTGCTGGTCGCTAAGATCGAAATCAAGTGAGATGCTTTGCCCAAGCTGAATTTGTTGAGCGTAACGTTCTGGTACGCTTCCTCGAAAACGAAGCACGCTGGTTCGAGCAATCGACATCAAAGCTTGGCCCGCTTGAATGTAGGTTCCCGTGGCAATGATTCGCGATTCAATAACGCCAGCGAACGGAGCCCGGATGGTGGTTTCACGTAAACGTTGGTTAGCGAGATCGCGAAGAGCGGATTGGACAGAGATCAACGCGATCTTCTCGCGGACTCCGTTTTGAGCGGACGAAAATCGAGCCGAAGCAACTCGTTCTGCCGACTCTGCAATATCAAGGTCGGTGTCGGAGATGGCGTCGCGGTTTGCTAGTTCGCGAAGACGAACCACGGCTTTTTTGGCTTCGTCCCATATGGCTCGTGCTTCACGAACGGGCGGGGCATTGTCCGTGTCCAACTTTTCGAGAGGATCGTCCGGTTTCAGGCCAACTGCTGATCGCGCCTGCAGCAACTGAGCTTCTGCTTGGCGGGCTTGCAGGACATACTCGGAAGAGTCCAATTGCACCAAGACATCATCTTTGGCGACCACGTCCCCAAGATCGACAGGCACGCTGGAGATTTGACCGGCGACTTTGGAGCCAACGGTGGTTGTTTCATCCGCGACCAATGAGCCTTGGCACTTGAAGAGTTTTGGCCAGACTTTTGGTTGAACCGCGAATGCTTGCCCGTTGACTTGGACCATCTCAACGGGCTTCTGTTCCTTTGGGGCGTTTTCGGGGGTGCACCCGAAGCCCAGCACGAGGCCTATCGCCAAAGTGGCGAGAATTGACCTAGACGGGTAGGTTTGGCGGGAGGACCAAAAGAGCAGGCGTGTGGTCGAGAATTCTCGCATGAGTCGGAAGGGATGGAGTGGAGGGCGGTTTCGGCGATGCCGACGTGGTCCCCTATTGTAGTCAGTGCCTGCTATAATTCTAAGACTTGCCGGGTTTTGAAGGCGGAAGCATTGATTTGCAAGGCATTGTGCAGTGAGAAATCTCAGATTTAACACGTCTTTAACGTCGAAAGAGCTTTTCTTTGAAGCGATCTATTTGGTTCATTTCGGATACGCATGGCGAGCACGAAGCCCTTTCTGTTCCCGACGTCGACATGGTGATTCATTGTGGCGACGAATCCAACAATGGAAATGCATGGTTCAATGAGCCTGAATCGCGTGAGTTTTTTGATTGGTACGGTTCGTTATCGACTCCCAATAAAGTTTTCGTTCCAGGCAATCACTCGACCGCGATCGAAAAGGGGCTGGTGAAACCAACGGATTATCCCGACGTTCATTTCTTGATCCATCAGCAGCTCGAGTGGTCTGGGCTGAAGTTGTTTGGCTCTCCCTACACCCCCACGTTTTTCAATTGGGCGTACATGATAGAGCGATCGGAGTTGGACGAGGTTTGGGCGACGATCCCGGACGACATCGACATTTTGATGACGCACGGGCCACCCAAGGGCATCTTGGATGTGACGCGTGACATGGAATCCGAGAATATGATTCATGTTGGTTCCAAGTCGCTTCGCAGGCATGTGGAGCAGCGCATCAAGCCGCTTTACCACGCGTTTGGGCATATTCACGACGAGCAATCAGTTCAGAATTTTGGCCAGGTGCGATACAACGAAACGCTTTTCATCAATTGTTCCTGTTGTAACCTAGCTGGTCGGCTGAAGAACAATGGCATTGTTGTCGAAGTGGATGTCAGCGTGTGAACTTGTTCGTTAGGCCATGCGTGCCATAAACAATTCACGTTGGCACATGAGCTCTTTGGGCATTGAATGATAGAGCTTCAGGAAGAAGTCATTTTGGCTGGTGATCTCCGCAAGCCATTCTTCATTTCGGAAGCTCATTGCTTCGTCGAAGAGTTCGCGATTGTAGCCTTCCAACCCTTCTGTGGAGAAACTCTTCCAGTCGGGAATCCAGCCGATGGGTGTTTCGTGACCAGCGATCTTTCCTTGGCATCGCAAGACAATCCACTCCAGGACTCGCAAGTTCTCTCGAAAGCCGGGCCATAAGAACTTACCGTTGGAATTCTTTCGGAACCAATTCACATGGAAAATGCGTGGCAGGCGTTTGATGTTCTTGCGCATCTCCAGCCAATGGCCAAGATAGTCGCCCATGTTGTATCCACAGAAGGGAAGCATAGCCATCGGATCGCGTCGCACCGTACCCACGTTCCCGGTTGCGGCTGCGGTTGTTTCTGAACCTTGAGTTGCACCCAAGAAGACACCGTGCGTCCAATCAAAGGCTTGGAAGACCAGAGGCATGGTGGTTGGGCGACGGCCACCGAATACGATTGCGTCGATCGGCACTCCGTCTGGATCTTGCCAATGCGAATCGATGTTGGGGCATTGACCGGCTGGGGCTGTGAAACGGGAATTAGGATGAGCGGCGAGTCGCCCGCAATTGGATGTCCAATCCAGTCCAGTCCAATCGATCAAATGAGCAGGTGGCTCGGAATGCCCTTCCCACCATACGCCCCCATCATCGGTAAGGGCAACGTTCGTGAAGATCGTGTTTTGCGACATCGATTGCATGGCAGCCGCGTTGGATTGCCAGGATGTTCCGGGGGCGACCCCGAAGAAACCCGTTTCCGGGTTGATGGCGTGTAGCTTTCCAGTTTTGCCAGGCCAAAGCCATGCGATATCGTCCCCTACCAAGGTCGTTTTCCAACCGAGTTGACGATAGCTTTCGGGGGGGACAATCATGGCCAAGTTGGTTTTGCCGCACGCGCTAGGGAAGGCGGCCGTCAAATAGGTTTTGGTTCCCTCTGGGGTTTCCAGGCCCATGATCAGCATATGCTCGGCCATCCAACCGGCATCCCGAGCGATCGCGCTTGCGATACGCAAAGCAACGCACTTTTTGCCTAGCAGTGCATTCCCGCCGTATCCGCTTCCGAAGGACCAAACCTCGCGGGATTCTGGAAAATGGACAATGTACTTCTCTTCATTGCATGGCCAAGGAACGTCGGCTTGACCGGGTGCGAGCGGGGCGCCAATGCTGTGCATGCAAGGGATGTAGTCCCCTGAGCTGCCTAGTTTCTTCAGGACTTCGCTACCCATGTGCGACATGATACGCATGTTCACCACCACGTAGGGAGAGTCCGTCAACTGAACTCCGACCAGAGCCAGCGGACTTTCCAGCGGCCCCATGCAGAATGGGACCACGTACATAGTTCGGCCACGCATGCAGCCCGAAAATTTTTCGTGCAGCGTTTCTCGCATGGCGTCGGGCGAGCGCCAGTTGTTGGTGGGGCCTGCGTCAACTTCGCGTAGGGAACAAACGAATGTCCGGTCTTCTACCCGAGCCGTATCGGACGGATTGCTGCGCGCAAGAAACGAATTGGGATGTAAGGTTGGATTGAGACGAATGAAGGTGCCGGATTGGACGAGCAAGTCTGTCAATCGATCCCATTCGGCTTGGGAGCCGTCGCACCATTGGACCTGATCAGCACCGCAGTGCTGTGCCATGCGTTCAACCCAGGAAGCAAGAGAATCGTGGATTGGGTTGAAGGTTTCGGGATGATTCTGCATGAACGATTCAGGCCAGCTGTTTGCGTTGATAAAGATAGGGGTTCAAAGTCGGATCATTGTACATTTTCATTTGCCGATAGGTTCGATGACGTTTGGTGCCAGCGTGGATATCTTCCAGAAGTTCTTTGAGCGACTGCGCTAGATCTTGTCTTTGAAGGCGACAAATTGCGAGCCTGTGATTGACTTTTTCAAAATGCGCGTCATCGGCATCATCTCGAGAAAGTTGTTCCACCAGATGGTAAATTCGAAGCGACATAATCGACAATCGATCCATGGCGCTGCCAGGTGTTTCGGTGTTCAGTCGTGCACCGTCGTGGGGTGTTACTGACAGTTGTGATAAATCCGCTGTTATCCAGTCGTCAATGCGCTCAATCCAGTCATTGCGGGCTTGATTGAAGCGATCGATGTTTCGCTTGACGGTGGCGATTTGCGAATCAGATACATCGGGGCTGCGCGCGATATCTTCTTCGTGCCAAAGTTGGTAATTGAATTGGTGTTGTTGGCAAGCGATCGCGAGAAGGCTTTCCACGCTTCCGTTTACGGCATAGGCGTTCGAAATTGGCTCCAGATGCCAACGCGCGACGCATTCTTCCTGCATCCGAGTGATTTCGTCAACGGAGATTTGCATGATGGTGTTTTCCTTTCGAGGTTGTTACCAAAACGTGAACTTGTTTTGGGGTGGGAAGAGACAACGGCGATTTAAGTACAAATCGAATTTATTTTAGGCTGCTCGAATGGCTCGGCAATTTTGAGCCCATTGGACCCAGTCGGTCACTTCGGCCAAGTCCGGTGCGGTCGACCCTCGAAGGATTCGAACACCCGACTTGGAGCTAGCGAATCGAGTCACTTTGTCGAACAGGGAAGCTGGATCTGCGGCCGCGACCTGTTCGGCGGTGGTGTATCCCGACCCGACCAAGAGTTGGGCGTCGTGCCCGCGTAAGTTCGGAATTCGGCAAACGAGCAAGGCTTGGTGCTGCCACTGCGCGACGATCTCGGCGGAAACGCTCTTGTCCGCGAGTTGTGCTGCGAGCGAAGCAGCATCGGACGCAATCAAATCACCGATAGACACTACGCTGAGCGGAGCGAGTTTTTCGGCCATGCGAGGGCCGATGCTGGGAGCGTCCACGACGGGGCTTTCGATATCGAGAAAGAACTTCCATTGAGAAGCCGTCGCGCTTTGCGTCGCTGTCGTGGTCCGAGCGGGGCGAGTCGCTGGTTGCTCGCTTGAATCGTCGTATTGCGAAGATCGCACCACGCGTGGGCGCATCTGTGGTTCCGCATGGGCATTGTCAAATCGAGTTCGTTTCGAGGCTTCATTCGAGCGATCCGAAGAGCGTTGCATCGAGGGTTGGCGTTCAGATCGTTCGTTGTCTCTAGGATTTCGACGTTGATGGATGGTTCGTTTCATGTCGGCCAACCAGCCGTGAATGCGCGACACTTCGAACGAGCTTGCGCGGCGAACCAAATCTTGGCCAGCGTAACTTTCTAAGAAAGACTCAACGCGAGCCACCAGATCGCCGGCTCCTATGTCCCGCAGCAAGCCAGGGCGATTGATTCCGCACCCGACAAGAACTTGAGCATCGAAGGCGCGTAGCATTGGTGTGCCGCACATGAGGTCAGCGACATTCTGAACTTGTTCTAGCATGTCGGCGTCGACACGAATGGTCGCTCCCAGCGAAGAGGCATTGCTTCGCAGCAAGTCACCAACGCGGTAGATGCCTTGGGAGTTTAGGCGACGTGCGAATTCGCGGTCCACTCCGGGTGCTTCGGAGACGAGACTTTCAGGCTGCAGAAAGGTTCGTCGAGCGTTGGAGTTGGTCGTTGTTTCGACGAACTTGGCCGGATGGCTGGTTCGGGCTTGGAGCTCGGGGTGCCACCAAGAATAGGTCGATTGCTCGTTCGCGAGACCCGTGAGTTGGCGATTGATTTCGATGATCTCGCCGCTGGGGGAATCTCCGCCGACCACTCGCCAGGATCTTCCGTCGGTCACCGGCAACATGGCAGGAGCATGACGAAGGGATGGGTGAAGGCCTACTTCGTACGCCCCATCGAGTACTAGGTTTGGACGGGCGAATCGCATAATTTCTTGCATCCGCGAAACGGTTCCACCATGGGCCGCAATTCGACGAGCAGTGTATTCGTCGTTGGTAGAGATCAGCAGTTGGCGTCCATCGCGTGAGAAAGTCGCCAAGACGTGAAGGACTTGCTCCAACGCGTCCCCTTGGAAGGCGTTGATGGAATCGTCGAGCAGCATTGGGATTCGGCCAATTCTTGCAACGGCGGCGTCTGCGATAGCAAGACGGATCGCAAGGTCGACCAGCTTGCGATGGCGGGTGTTTTCGGTAGGAACCATTCTGTCGTAGAACTCGGAGCGACCGGGTGCAGTCGCAGTGCGATGGTTTACGGCATGGTATGCTTCCGAGTAGTTGTCCGAATTTTGGAGGTAGGAAGCTTCCACCGCCCAAACAGGCAATTGACGCACGGCGCCGGAAGTCATGTCGCGCAGATACTTTTCGACCTTCGGAATCAGGGAGCCATCGGTGGTACGTCGGTAGGGGGATCTGGTCTTCAGATGCGATTGAATTTCGCTTAGACGGCGATGAGCTTGAACTCGACGATCCCAACGACGGATCATTTCTTCGGCGTGGGCATGTTGTTCGCGGAGTTGCGAATCATCCCAGTGTCGGTAAACGGGGGAGGCTGTGCTTGCGGAGCTCATTGCATTGCGAATGAGCATCTCGACGCTTGCTTGTTCGGCAAGTAGATGGTCTACACGAGTTTGAAGACGGTTGCGCTCCAGTTCGAATTCAGAGCGGTTGGTGCCAGGACGACCATGAAGCGGCGAGGACAAGTTTGACGACGGATGCATGGAAACGTTCGCAAAGTTCATGCGATGGTCATCGCGTCGATGCGAATCGAGTTTCTGGTTGGCTTCCTGGATGACGAGCTCTTGAATTTGCGCACGCAGCTTCGAGATTTCAATTTGAATCGATGCCAGGCGCTCGCGAAGAGGCTGATTGGCCACATCTTGGTGACGTGGAGATGGCGTGGAGGAAGCCAGGGTAGAAGCCGTGGCATTCATGCTATGCACGTGTTGGATTTCGGCAGCCAAGCGGTCCCGTTCGATCGACCACCAAGCGCGATCGTGATCGACGTTTTCTACATGACGAAGCCGTTCGAGAAGGTCTTGTTCCTCCGCTTTGAGGCGTTGGTAGCCTTCGTCCAATTGGGATTTCGCATGAGCGTGCACACCCAGCCGGCTCGCAGCCCACCAAAGCTTTTCGGGAGAAACGGTTCCTAGAGGGCTACAAAAAACCATGCCCAGGATGTCGCCTCGGAGCTCGTCCCATCGCTGATCGTGATCGTCGCCTTCGGTAAGAATGTTGCCGAGACCGCTAAGTCGTAGGCTGTCGTCAGCGTGAATGGGTCGTTCTGAAGGATGGAGAGGGGAATGCAAAAATCGGTTCGGTGATTGAGAAGCCCCGGAGGAAGTGGACATCATGCGAACGTGGCCCGAGGCGTCCACCCATTGCATGGAACCATCCAGTGAGTCGTCAAATTCCTCGTCGTACGTTGCAAGGGCGTCGTTGCCGCGAAAAAGAAGAGTTCGCACAAATCGAGCGAGCGTATCGCTGCCGCCAGGTATGGGAGCATAGATTGCGTTTAATCCATTGCCGAGCGGTCCAACTTGGAGATGTTCGGCCGAGTTTTTACGGTCGATGTCCAATCGATTGATGTGCATTTAGGGTTCCTCCCTCTTCAGATTCCTTATTCGAAGCGCTCGATCCATTCGATGCGCCGTGGGTCAATAAGGAGCCTAGCACAATGGCGTAATCTGGGTAAAGAGCATTTTTCCGTAGTGGATCTGGCCACAGATCCCTTTAGTACGTAGTGGATCTGGCCACAGATCCCTTTAGCATGTAGCGGATCTGGCCACAGAACCCTGTAGCATATCTGGCCAAAGGTCCCGCAAAACGCTTTTCGATGAAAACGAGATTCGTCGCCCTGCCCAACAAACTGAAAAGGTATTCGAATGAAAGCATTTCCGATGAACGATAAAATTCATGATTGGCTTCAGTCCCTTCCACGCGTCGTTCCCCTTCGAGCAAAGACGTCGGGTTCGACGTCTCAAGAAGGAGCGGACTTGGCGAGGTTGATTGCAGCATCCGAAGTGTCGGCGGATTCATTGATCGCCGCTTTGCTTTGGCTTCGCGTTGGAATTATCGAACCGGCACATGAAATCGTGCAAGACGATTCAACGCAATGCGGCAGCTACTTGCATGGAGTCGTTCATCGTTTAGAAGGAGACTATTGGAATGCAAAGTATTGGTTTCGACATGCCAAGGAGAAACGATGGATGCAATTGCTATCGAATGCCGTTGTTCATCGAGTGGCACAGGAAGGGCTGTCGGACGTCGCGACAATGCTGAAGGTGATTCAACAGGGTGTGTTTTTACCCACAGAATTCGTTTCGGCCCATGAGCATTTGAGTTCCAGTTCCCATCCTGGCTCGGATCATGAGGAGGCTGTTGGACGGATCGCCTTTCTAGAATGGGAATGTCTCTTTGAACTCATTGGGAATTCGTGAATCGCGGTCGCTAGTTTTGATGTTGCGCATATATGGCTCGGTCGCGCATGTTAGGCCCGGAGGGCCGACATACCCATTGCCGGTGGCGCGAGCCACCGGTTCACAAATCTGAACCAACAAAGGCCTGAAGGGCCGACACACTGGCGCCTGTGTCGGCCCTTCAGGCCTGCAATCATGTTTTTGGCACGTTCCGGTGGCTCGCGCCACCGGCAAAGGATATGTCGGGCTTCCAGCCCTTTCAGAAATTCTCAACTTCAAAACCGGCGCCAGCGTGTCGGTCAAGCCACAAGTGAATTGCTGATTCACCTAATGGAAGTCGCATAATCGATTGCTTTGCTATTTCAGGTTTGGCAATGTAGATGCTTTGGGGCAGACAGTTTCTAGGTTCGAGGGGATTTCGGCTTCCACTCGGCGAAGCGTCCAATTGAATGCACCCAAAAGCAAAGATTCAAAAATGGGATTGGGCCACACATCTTCACGATGTCCCATCGACGTGTAAAAAACGCGTCCTTGCCCGTGTTTGCGGGCCCAAGTTGCTGGGTAAACGGGGCGTTTGTAATCTGCATCGACCATGCCTTCGGTCTCTTGCACCAGAATCACGTGCATGTCCGGAGCGAAGTTTTTAAGACTGTACCATTCATCGTTCAGCCGAAATGATTTGTTGGTGGCTGAGTCATTTGCGGCGGGCAGGCCGGGGAAGGTGCTGGATGCAATTCGCATGGTCGCTTCTTGTTGCCGGCCGTGGCGAATGAACTCGCCGCCAATCATTTGAATATAAGGATCTGGTGTCGCTTGGCCTTCGAAGCGATCGCCTTCCGAATGGAACGTGTCGGAAGCCGCGTGCGCGCCTGCAAAACCTTTTCCACCTGCAATCGATTCGAGCAAATTCTTTTTGCCTTGAATGGTCATGGGGGGCTGTTGGTCTGTACCGGAAGTGGTCAGGTCCAACGAGGTGAAGAAAAAGAACCCGTCAAAAAAATCGTAGTCCTTATCAAAAATCCGTCCATCCTTGGAGCAAAAGACATCGATGTTGTTTTTCTTTCCAAGTTCCGTCACGATCCGCTCGGCGTAGGCAAGTTCCGTACCGTCTCGAGTGATCACGCTGTGCTGAAATCCGGAGCTCTTGGTGAAAAACAGTAAGCGTTTTCGCTCCAGTTCAGCGCTGTGTGCTGTCGGGAAAAAAACGGGGGCTAGGCTGAGTGTTCCAAGAGCGCTTGCGCCTTGCAAAAGGATCTGACGTCGATTGGGGCCGTGGTTGGTTTGCATGGGGTATCTTCCTTTCAAGGGGTGTCAAGCGATGCCGCCGAATCGTCGATCTCGCTGGTGGTAATCTTGGATTGCTTGAATCAGATCAGGTTTATCAAATTCCGGCCATGCCTTTTTGGTGATCCAGATTTCGCTGTAGCTGATTTGCCATAGCAGATAGTTGCTGATGCGCATTTCGCCGCTGGTTCGGATCAGCAGGTCAGGGTCGGGCATGCCGGCCGTGTAAAGGTGTTCCGCAATGGTCGATTCATGGATGTCTTCGCTCGCTAGCTCCTTGGACTGAACCTTGGCCACAATCGCGAGAACGGAGTCGAGGATTTCTTGTCGCGAGCCATAATTGATGGCAAGGCACAGCGTCAGGGACTTTCCGTTTTTGCTTGCTTCCAGGGAACGATCCATTTCTATTTGAACGTCCAGTGGGATCCCATCGCGGCGGCCGATGATCGCTAGGCGGATGTCGTTTTTGATGAGGGTTGGGCGTTCTTGAATCAGGAATGTTTTGAGCAAACCCATCAAGAAATCAAGCTCTTCTTTAGGGCGTTTCCAGTTCTCGTGGGAGAAGCAGTAGAGGGTGAGATAGCGAACACCCAATTCGCGGCAAGCTTCTGAAATCCTGCGAACTGATTGAGCGCCACGACGGTGGCCTTCTACACGAGGGAGACCGCGGGATTGTGCCCAACGACCGTTCCCATCCATGATAATGGCGATATGTGCGGGCACGGTTGGGGCAGACAGGTCATCCCCATGTCGTAAAGCCTTCGATTCGATCGGCTTTCGTTTGCTTCGAAAGAACGCCATAGGAACCAATCCTTGTCATCGTCCTAGAGACTCTTTTGCATCCGTAGCAAAAGAGTTTTGAAATCGCTGGAGATCCGACAGATACCAATCATTCCTAGATTGTTCATCCTGAGCCGCGGGCGCTAGCCGCGATACAGATCCCTGCAGAAAATTGATATTGCGGCTAGCGCCCGCGGCTCATGTAGCCCCTTCCGAGTCGTCGGATTACCGAGTACTTTCCGAACTGTTTGGGGACGCATCTTTCTTGACCAACATGGAAGCGGTTTCGCCGGTCATGCTGGAAGCGACCCATTGAACATATCCGAAATCTGCTTCGCTCAGTCGAGCGAGTGGAACGGTGGTGAAGCTTCCGTTCTCTTTCATCAGCTTGACTTTGTCGGTGAAAATCACAGCAAGTCGAGCGTTCACTGAATAGGCACCTGTGTTATCAACCCATTGACGATATTCAGCACCCTCAAACTTCGGAGCTGGAGCAGCAGCACCAACACCAAACAAAGCATCTAGGGCAGCATCATCGTCATTGGGTGAGGAAACCTTGGTCTTCGGAGTGGAGTTATCAAGATCTGCTGGGTTTGCTGAATCCGTCTTGACAGGCTTACCGAAGATGTCTTCAAGGTCCGGTTCGTTTGGATCCTTGGCAGGCGCGTCGACAGGATCTGCCTCTGGCTTAACTTCGTCGTTGAATAGGCCATCGAGAGCTGCGTCTGCGTTTTCGGCTGGGGCAGCAGGTTCATCTGCGGCGGCCTCGGCGGCAGGTTCACCAAACAGATCGTTATCAGCCATTGGTTCCGCTGCGGGGTCAGCGTCAGGCATTGCGGGTTCATCCGCTGCGGCTGCTGCAGGTTCGTCGCCGAAAAGTGCGTCGAGGTCGGCCGCTGGTTCGGCAGGCATGTCTGGTTCGACGGCTGGTTCGACGGCTGGTTCGCCTTCGGGTGCCATTTCTGGTTCAGCCAAGGGATCAGCGACTGCAGGTTCTGCAGCGGGCTCGCCAAACAAATCGTCCATCGGCGCATCTGCATCTGGTTCGGCTGCTGGCGGTTCAACTGCGGCGGGCTCTTCCATCATCGGCTCAAGGTCAGCTGGCTCAGCAACCTCAGCTGGAACTGCTGCGTCTTCGAGCGGCATTGCATCATCGGGAGCCAAAGCTGCTGGCTCAGGCTCGACGATTGCGGGCTCGGGTTCCACGGGTGCCATTTCTGGTTCTACCAAAGGTGCTTCGGCAGCTGGCTCAACGACAGCCGGTTCAATCACAGCTGGTTCAACGACTGCAGGTTCAATCACGGCAGGAATCGGATCGACAGCAGGTGGAGCAACCGCTGGAGTCTTAGGAGCAGGAGCTACTTCCAGGGGTTTAACCGTATTTGCGGGTGCCGGAGGGACGTCCGAGGCCGAAGGGGTTTCTGTCTTCGTTTCGGATGCTGGAACGGGTGAAACCACCGCTGGGCAAGCGAGTTCGGTAGGAGCTGAATCGCATGAACTCACTGTTGCTGGAGCACAAGGATCCGAAACTACACATGGCGAAGGTGTTTCGCATGCAGGAACAACAATACATGTTGGTTCGCAATCAACCACGGAGCAGGCGTCGGCAGCTGGTTTACAACCGTCACGATGAAGCAGTCTGTCCATCCAACGTCCGGCGGAAACAGGCGTGAACGTGATGAGCGTGCACAGTGTTGCGACCAATGCGAGTCGAACCCAATATGTGAACGGCTTGGACATGAACCCAACTCCTCTTCTAAATTCTCTATGTAATGCAAAAAGTCAGCAAAACCGGCACAACCGGACGAACGATGCAATGGTAATTCAATCGCGGGGGAGCCGCAAGGAATTTGTATCGAATGGGAAAAACGAAGTAGTTACGCAAAATGGAAGTTCGGAAGAACTGGTCGAGGAATCTGTCCTTGATTTCCCAAATGCTTTAGATTCATACAAATCCGATGTACGAAACGCCGAACGTAACGTCTATAGCTGCTATTCTTCACGCTCCGAAACATCTGTCAAAATGGCCAATCGCTTTTTCAAATCGCTAGTAGGCAATTGGTCGCTGGAGCGAAAGTGCCTTCTTTTTCTAGGTTTGGCGTTGCTTGGATCGCTTTTGGTCGCCTTTGTTGCCGTCCAGATTGTGGCTTCCCGCCTGGTGATGGAAACGACACGGCAGTCCGCCCGCGACCATGCCAATTCGGTGATTGGATGGAAGCACATCAACGTTTTTGGCCAAGTTCCGGCGGGTTCGGTTAGCCTTCTCGACCCAGCAGTCATCCAGGCTCAGAATCGTCGAACGAAAATTTTAGAGCTGCTGAAGGGGTTTATGCTGGAATCCAGTATTCGGTACCAGATTCTTCGCATCGACGACAATTTGGAACACGAGTCGCTTTCCGCCCCGGTTGCAACTGGAGACGATCTTCCGAAACTCAACCGGATCTTTGAGCGATTGGCGGAACGGGAGCTTGTTGATAATCCAGGAAAGACCGATGCTGGACTGCCCCAAACGTCCGCAGTCCCTTCCAAAAACTCCAACGGCGAAACCCCTGCGGCTCCAGGTGGTGACCGGGCTAACAACCCAACCAGCGAAACCTTGGTCTTGCAGGATAAGCCAAGTCTACAGGACGCGGCGTCGCTTGTTCCTCCAGTAACGAGCCCCAGAGCGTATGTTTTCGAAGAACTGGTGCAGTCCGACGGATACTATCTTTACTATCATCCCATCGCGTTTGATCCCAATTGCTTGACTTGTCATGCGAACCCGCAAAACAAGTCTCCTTTTCGGGTGATGCGAGTTCAGATGCCCTACAGCAATACACGTGTTCTGAGCATGTGGAGCTATTCGATTTTGACGTCGATTGCCATATGCACGTTGGCAACGTCGTTGTTTTTCATCCATTGGGTTCTGAAGAGCTTGGTGATTCGCCCGCTTAGTTACCTGAAGCAGGTGTCGGAGGAGATCACACGGGGGGATACGAAGCTTCGATTTCAATTAGAGACAGAGGATGAGTTTTTCGAGTTGGCGGAATCATTCAATCGCATGCTCCGTCACTTGACCGAGACTCAGGACCAGCTTCAGTCAGTCAATAAGCAGTTGGATTTACGGGTCGATGAGCTTGCTCGAGTCAATTTGCAATTATTCGAAGCCAATCGATTGAAAGGAGACTTTATGGCTAACATGAGCCACGAGCTTCGTACACCATTGAACAGCATCTTGGGGTTCAGTGAAGTGTTGCAAGGTTTTGAAACACTCACCGACAAACAGCGTCGTTATGCTTCTAACATTCAGAGCAGCGGCCGGCTTCTCCTGGACATGATCAATGATATTTTAGACTTGGCCAAGGTTGAGGCCGGGAAAATGGAAGTGCGGCCGACCGAGTTTTGCGTGCTTTCCGTCATGGAATCGCAATGCGAAATCCTTCGAAAGATGGCTGAAGACAAGAACATTGACCTGAGAGTGGATTCGTCGCAAACCGAAATGCGAATTACACAGGATCAAGGTAAATTGCAGCAAATCTTGACGAACCTTCTGTCCAACGCCATCAAGTTCACGCCTGAAGGGGGCTTGGTTACGGTCAGTTGCGAATGGTTAAACGAGAGCGATTTCTTCATGTCGGTTTCGGACACCGGGGTCGGCGTCGCGGAAACGGACCATGAAGTGATTTTTGAAAAGTTCCGTCAAGCGAATGGAATCGCGGGGGCCGATGGACTCACCCGAGAGTTTTCGGGAACCGGGCTAGGGCTGTCGATTGTCCGGGAGTTGTGCCGGCTGTTGGGGGGCGACATCACGCTCAAGAGCCAATTGGGGTGCGGTAGTACCTTTCGGGTGGTTCTTCCCAGAAATTACGCTACTTTTGCAAATGGTTGACCCTTTTGGAAAGGGGATGCGATCACATACTTTATTTATCTGAAGAAAACGGGATAATGCCTTTTTCTGGTCACCCAACCCCAACGAAGCTTTTTCCTAGCCAATGGCTATCACGTACAAAGACAGCGGTGTAGATCTCGAGCTTTACGAACAAGCCATGCAGCGTTTGCCTCGCTTGATGCATCGCACTTTCACTCCGCGCGTTGTTCGCAACGACGGTGGATTCGCGGGCTTGTATGCATTGGATTTCGCAAAGTCCATTTTTTCTAGGAACTACCAAGAACCCATCTTGGTTTCGGGGACGGATGGCGTCGGCACCAAGCTGAAGGTGGCTATCAAGGCGGGTTACCACGGAACGGTCGGAATCGATCTTGTCGCGATGTGCGTCAACGATGTTCTGTGCACGGGGGCGGAGCCTTTGTTCTTCTTGGACTACGTCGCTATGTCCAAAGACAATCCCCCTTTGCTGGAAGAAATCGTTAAGGGGATTTCGGATGGTTGTATCGATGCGGAGTGCAGTCTGCTGGGTGGTGAGACTGCCATCATGCCCGACCTTTACCAACAGGACGATTACGACCTCGCAGGTTTCTGCGTTGGGGTCGTCGAGAAAAAGAATCTGATTTCAGGCAAGGAGATTGCACCGGGGGACGTGATCTTGGGCGTGAACTCGTCCGGAATTCACTCGAACGGCTTCAGTCTCGTTCGCAAAGTGGTTTTTGAAGCGGCGGGCTTGAGCATGGACACGCACGTGGAAGAGCTTGGTGGCACGGTCGGAAAGACATTGATGACCCCCACCTTGATCTACAGCCGTTTGACGCGCGCGGTCCTGAGCCACTACCGGATCAAAAACGTTGTTCATGGGATTGGGCACATCACTGGTGGAGGACTTCTGGAAAACACAGAGCGGATTTTGCCTCCCAATGTGGACCTGGTTTTCGAGCGAGGCTCATGGAATGTTTTGCCTGTTTTTGATTGGATCGCTCGTCTTGGCAGCATTGAACAAAATGAAATGGACCATGTCTTCAACATGGGGATTGGGTTAGTATTGATCGTAAGCCCGTATTACGCTGCAAGCATTAAGTCCATCGTGGAAGCCCAGGGGTACCAATGTTGGAATATTGGCAAAGCAGTAAGCGGTGTGGGAAAAAGTCGCTTCGCTTCGTAAAACCTCTCACATTACAACAAGTCATCATCCTTCATGCGATGCCCTTACTGCTACAGCGATAACGATGGTGTCCGCGACTCCAGAATCGTGGAAGACGGCAAGGCGATACGCCGGCGTCGTTTTTGCAATCAATGTCGGCGCAGATTCACCACATACGAACGGGTGGAAGGGCTCTTGCAGGTCCGGAAACGGGATGGAACCTGCCAGGATTTTAGTCGTGCCAAGATAGAGCGAGGCTTACGAGCTGCTTGCTGGAAACGCACGTTCGAGCCAGAGGCGGTCGAGAAACTGGCTGCTGAAATCGAGTCGCACATTCTTGATAACTACGAAAAAGAAGTTACGAGCGAAGAGGTCGGGAACCTGTGCATGGAATACTTGCGCGAAGTAGATCAGGTTGCATTCGTTCGGTTTGCTAGTGTTTACCGAAGCTTCAGCGATGCGCAAGCGTTCGTTGATGAATTAACGCCCATCCTAAAGCCGAAAGTCAAAGCCAAAAAGAAAAAGATAGGCAAAGATGGCTCCGCTTCCTAAACCGTTTTTGCTTCAGCGCGCACCAGGTACCGAATGAATCTTCCGCCCTCGGCAATCATCACTGGCATCACTGGCCAGGATGGTTCTTACTTGTGCGAGCTCTTGCTGGAAAAAGGGTACATCGTTCATGGTATCGTTCGACGCAGTAGTTCTTTGGACCGCCCGCGGTTGCTGAGCCATTACAACGATCCCGACATTTACGGGAAGCGTTTGTTTTTGCACTATGCCGACCTGACGGATCCAACCTCGATTCGCCGCATCATCGCTCAGACGGCGCCGATCGAGTTCTACCATTTGGCCGGTCAGTCGCACGTAGGCTTGAGCTTCGAGATTCCCGAAAGCACTTGCGATCTCACAGCCATGGGCACTCTTCGCATTATGGAGATCTTGCGAGACCAACCTAATAATCCACGATTTCTGCACGCGAGCAGTCGAGAAATTTTCGGTACCCCCGCTGTCTCGCCTCAAGATGAATCCACCCCTCAGAATCCGAACTCGCCCTATGGATGTGCGAAGTCCTTTGCGACACAGATGGTCAGGGTTTACAGGGATTCCCATGGGTTGTTCTTCTGCAATGCGATTTGCTACAACCACGAAAGTCCACGCCGCGCCGAGAACTTTGTCACGCGGAAGATTACCCTTGCAGTCGCAAGAATTAAGCTTGGATTGCAATCCAAGCTGATGCTTGGCTCTATGGACTCCGCTCGAGATTGGGGCTATGCCAAGGAATATGCTGAAGCCATGTGGCGGATTCTCCAGCATGACCAACCCGATGACTACGTGCTGGCGACGGGTACAAGCTATACCGTCCGTGAGTTTGCTGAAGTAGCTTTCAGCCATGTTGGACTGGATTGGAAGAAGTATATTGAACAGGATCAACGGTTCATTCGACCTGCCGATGCGGAATCGCTATTGGGAAATGCTTCGAAGGCTCAACGCGTTCTGGGCTGGACCGCGAGAACCAAGATGCATGAATTGGTTCGAATCATGGTGGATTATGACATGGATCGACTTAGCCAGTCCAAAGAAAGAACATAAAGCTACCGTGGAGACGCATAAGAACGTATCGGGGAAATTGGAGTTTCTGAAGGCCACTGCCATCGGTGGCATCTTCTTTCTACTGCCGCTCATCATTATTGGAAGCTTTCTAGTGAAGCTGGGACAATTCTGCATCGTGGCTGCAAAGTCGCTCGAAGCGATTGTTCCGATTCAAGCGATCGGGGGCCATGTGTTGCTGTTTGCCGCAGGCCTTGTCGCGGTCGTTGCTTGTTGCTTTTTGGCAGGGCTGATCGCGCAACGGTCCTTTGCAAAACGTTTCACCGAACGGATCGAGAAACAGCTTCAAATCGCGTTTCCCCGTTATACGATTGTGAAAGATCGATTATCCGGAAACATTGGTGGGGAGCACTTTAAGTCGGAATTAAAGACCGTTTTGGTTCGTGGGCATGACGGTTGTTTCCGACTGGGCCTCGAAGTGGAACGGACTTCGGGCGATTGGGCAACCATTTACTTTCCAGGTTCGCCTGATCCATGGGCTGGTCAAGTTGCCATTGTTCCTGACAGCCAATTGCAAACACTGGAAGTGGATTTTATTGCCGCGATGACCACTCTGGAAAAACTAGGTCGGCAATTTCAAGCAACGACCAAAGCCGATTTGTTTTTGCGGAACAAGCTAGAAGGTTAGTTTGCGCTAGCTTGTCTTGAGCACTTCGAGCACGTATTGCATGTCCGCGGGCATTGGGGCTTCGAAGGCCATAGGTTCATCGGTTTTTGGGTGCACGAATTCGAGACGGTGCGCATGAAGCGCTTGTCGTTCGAGCACGATCTCTGCATCGCTCTCTTGAGGAGCAAGACCTCGGACGTAGCGTCGTTGCAGTTGCCCTCGCGTTATCGATGCATGCCCACCATAAAGACGATCGCAAAGAACAGGGCATCCGATATGGGCCAAATGCAGTCGGATTTGATGAGTTCGTCCGGTCTTAGGAAAGACGTTCAGCAGCATATAACCTCGAAAGCGTTGCATTACCTCAAAATGAGTCTCCGCATCGCGACTGGAGGAATGGCCTGCGCGGCAAGCCATTTTGTCCCGTTGGAACGGGTGGTGACCGATAGGTTGGCTAATGCGGTCTCGGTCGCGGTCTAAGGAACCAGACACAATTGCAATGTAGGTCTTTTTCACTTCGCGCGCTTCGAATTGGGCGCAGAGCTTGAAATGGACTTCATTTGTTTTTGCAATTGCAATCACTCCGCTGGTGTCGCGATCCAATCGGTGTACGATGCCAGGTCGAGTCGGTCCGCCGGCATCGCTGAGATCTTTAAAGTGGTAGGCAAGCGCGGCCGTTAATGTCCCAGACCAATGTCCTTTCGCGGGATGCACAACCATCCCGGGTGGTTTGTTGACGATCACCATGCATTCGTCTTCAAACAGAATGTCCAGAGGAATGTTTTCTGCGATCGGTCCATCGGAGGGAGGCAACGGAAGCAGCTGGATGGTAACAACATGACCAGCAAAGACTTTGAAGGCGGGCTTCACCGGCTTGCCATCAACGAAAACCTTGTTTTCTGCAACTATCTTTCGCAGGAAAACTCGGCTGTAACCATCCAACATTAAGGTGAGAACCAAATCCACTCGTTTGCCCGAGTGCTCTTCGGAGACCACGAATTCCACATTGCGATCCGCGTCAATTAGCGACGGCGCAATTGGATCGCCCATTTCGGAGAGTAACTCCGTCGGCAATTCAAACTCATCCAACGGGATCTCTTCCGGAACATCAGCGCTGGACATGGGGTATCAAATCAATAGAAGAGAATCAGCAAAGACAAAAAAAGACGCGTCTACTTTGGCTCTGTGGCCGGAGCTTCAGCGGCTACCGGAGCGTCTGCAGCAGGTGTTTGTGTAGCAGGCGGTTCTGCAGCAGGTGGTGGCACTGCGGCCGGTTCGGTGGCGGGTGTTGCTGCAGCTGCAGGCTCAGCAGCTGTAGGCTCAGCAGCTGCAGGCTCTGTGGCTGCGGGTTCGGTTACGGCCGGTTCGGTTGTTGAACCTGCCGGTTCGGCTGGCTTATCCGATGGAAGGTAATCTTTGAATTGGAAATCTGGGGCGCCGGGCAATGGCAGCTTGACTGGTTCGGCTTGTTGCAAAGCAGGAACGGCGGACTTGCGTTGCTTGTACCAAGCGAAGAAGGCCTCCCCTGACTTGCTTTCGATCCAATTGATTCGTTGATTGATGCTTGCCAACAGTTCGGCACTCAATCCAGGAGTGGCCGTTACCTTGCGATAACAGGAAACCGCTTGTTCGGATTCGCCCAATCCTTCGGCCGCTTGTGCTTGACCAAACCAGGCACGTTCCTTGAGGAAAACGTCGCTTGTGGTGCTTGTTACGGCTTGATACTCGTCGATCGCTTGCTTGAAATACTGCTCAGCGACTTCTCGATCTACGTAGACTCGTTCCAAAGCCTTGGCCATGTACGCGTCGCCTGCCTTTTGCTTTGCCCATTGGCCTGCCGATGTGCCGGCAAAGTCGCTGGAAATGGAGGTCAATTCGGACGGGTCCGTATCCGAAAAATACAAGGCCGTCCAAGCTTTCGCGGCCGCTGTTTCTTGCATCGAAGAATAAAGTCCGTATCCGAGCAGGCTAACCAAAACAATCGCCGAAACGGCAAGAATTGCTGGCAATGCTTTCTTTACCTTGACAAACTGAGCTTCAATTTTGTCGGCAAGTAGGTTCGATTCTTGAATTTGTTTTCGTTCGCTCTTCATATCGTCGCGCCGTCAAATTGGGCTAAATGTGATTTTCTCTGGGATTTTGTTGGTCTATCGCGGCTCAGTATAGGGCCCTTGGTCCGATTCCTCAATAGTGGTATCCCTGGACGGCTACGGTAAGTTTCGCCGCTTGGATTGGCGAGCCCTTGTTCGAGCTTTTTCGCATCGCTCTGGCGTAAATCCTTGGATGCATCTTCAAGGAAGCGAAATATACTTAACAACTCGAATACTCCTTGTACCCATCGAACCAGAAAAGCGTCCTGTGACCGTCCTTCGTCAAATTATCCTTCAATCTCAAAACAAACGCTCCTTCTCAGGTCACCATCCCTGGATCTTGGCTAGTTCCATCATTGAGCCCGCTTCGACGCCGGCGGTGGGGGAGCAAGTGGACCTGGTGAACTACGAAACCAAGTGGATCGGTCGAGGATTGTACAACCCGAACAGCCGTATTCGCGTTCGTATGTTCACCTGGGACTCCGGTGAATTCATTACGAAGGAGCTGATTCAAAGGCGGCTCGACCGAGCGATCCAGCTGCGAAGTCGGCTTGCCAACGGCTCCCATCAGCAAGCGTTGCGGATTGTATTCAGCGAAGCGGACCAGTTGAGCGGGCTGGTAGTTGATAAGTACGCGGAACATTTGGTGATCCAGCTAACCTCAGCGGCCTTGATGCCATTCTTGGATTGTATTGTCGAACGGTTGTTTCATCATTACCGTCCTTTAAGTATCTCCTTGCAGGTAGAGGAGCGGACCGCAAAGAGCGAAGGGATGCAACCCGAAAGTCGTTTTCTGATTGGTCAGCCGCCCGAAGAACCGGTTTTGATTGAAGAGAATGGACTCCAATGGCATGTTGACCTGAAAGATGGACAAAAGACAGGCACGTATCTGGATCAAAGAGATAATCGCCTTGCCGCAGCACGTTGGACGCAACCTGATGCCCGAGTTTTGGATGTGTGTTGCTATGTGGGTGGCTTCTCGCTGACGATCGCGAAGCATTGCAAGACGTCGGAAATCATCGCCGTGGACAGTAGCGAGCGGGCTCTTGATTCTGCAAGACGGCATGCCAGTTTGAACCAGTTGGAAGGTCGCATTACTTGGGAGCAGGCTGATTTCTTTGATTCCCTTTCGCGAAAATTGGATGCGCAAGAGCGATTTGATACCATCGTCTTGGATCCTCCGCGATTGGCGGGCTCACGCGACCATATTCAAAGGGCTCTGGGCGCGTACCATAAACTAAATTACCTGGCGATGCGTATGTTGAATCCAGGTGGCACGCTTGTTACGTGCAGCTGTTCCGGACGAGTGTCCCGAGAAGATTTTCGTGACATGCTTCGTGGGGTGAGTACGCGTGTAAACCGCGAAGTGCAAATTCTAGAAGAACGCGGGGCCGCGCCAGATCATCCAAGTTGCATGTCATGCCCCGAAACCGACTACCTGAAGTGCATCGTCGCCCGCGTGCTTTAAGGAATTGAACATTGTAGCGCATTTGTCCTCAACTGCTCGGAACCGCCAAGCCACCCCCAGCGACGCCAGTAAACATCCGAATGCAAAGCATCATCCTGTCGTTTTCGACAAGCGTCTCACCCAACGATAGCTCCAATCTAACGGCTTTAGCCCGAGCAAAAGCAGGATTAGTAGTTTGGGCATATAAACAGGTGACTTTTCGTACGTGGAACGCACGGTTTCGTCGTGACACCAATAGTGCATGGTGGTTGCGGGGGTCAGTTGGATACGCCACCATTTTTGGATCGATCCAACACGACGTAACGTCGGAGATTGCCCCAGCCACTGTGCAAGTCGGTCGCAATAAGGAAACATTTCAACCGGATAAATTGCGTTTCGGTTGAGTTTCGAGAATCGCTTTTGATTCTGAAGCTCGTCGGTCGCATGTTGCGGAACCATGTCCGAAGGCAAAGCAATCCTACCGCTCAGAAGTGAGCCCACGCATCGTGCTTGCAATTCACTGATCGAAGGAATATTACCGATGATGGGTCTTGCAAAGCCCACCAAAAAGAGATTCGATGCATGGATATGAGTCATGCCAAGATAAAAGTCTTTTAGTGCGATTTGTCCTTGAGTTAGATTCTCCAGCGTAGAACGGTAGCCGATCGATGGCACAAGAAGCGTTGCGTTGACCTCTGTTTTCTCATCCGTTTCAAAGGATTTGCAAACACGGAAGCTAGAGTCAGTCGACGGTCCAACGATGGTAATGCTGCCGTCTGCAACCCAATGTAAAAAATCGTCGCTTTTGTTATGGAACATGTTGAATAGGTCGTCTTTGGCCGTTCTGGTTAACAGACCCGCCCAATGTTTTCTGACGGCTGCGTTTTGAGCTGGTTGCGTTTTGTCGTGCTTTGTTTGAGCAACCTGCCTCGGCGGAAACCACCGCTCCATCTTTTCTTGGTATCGAATTCGAAACCGAACGAAACGCTCGCCGATCCAATTGCGCATATCCTCATGAATGGACAGCATCAATCGGTTGCGTAGAAAATCCGAAGGTACACCTCGTATAGGATGGTATCTGGGGCTTACGCGGATGCCGCTCTGAAGGGAAAGAAAGACTTTGTTTTGAAGCTGTGGCTTGGCGAGCCGAACTGCATAGTCCACTGCTGACTCTCCGCCACCAAGAACCACGATGCGTTCTCCGCGTATTGGTAACTCACCGTCCGTTCGATTGATGTCCTTCAGCGAAGCGACAGGAATGTCTGACTGTACTTCTTTAGCAACTGCCGCCAATCCCGTTGCGATGATCACGGCATCGAAATTCAGCGTCTGCGTCTGGGAGTGATTGCTGCTAACGTCTAATACATCCAACTCCCACCCTTGGTTCGTTTGGTCGCGACGTATCTGCTTGACTTGGGTGAAAAGACGAATGTAAGAATGGAGACCAAAATGGTCAGCAAAGGATTGAAGGTATTCGCCATACTCTCCTTCCCGAAAGAACTCGGATCGACTCGCTCCGCCATCGTCGTGGCAAAATGCATCGAATGACGCATACGTGGAGAACTGAGTTGTATACTTGGTGGAGGTCGATACAAATCCCGAATAAGGTCTTCCCCAACAGCCAAGAATGGTGCCTGATTGCTCAAAGCATGTCACGTCCCAGTCCGGCAGCATTTCGACCATATGCCTTAGGCTTATCAAGCCACTACTGCCTCCCCCGACGATGGCAACTCGCTTTTTGTTTGCTTGCGTCATGCGATCATTTGCTTTCGTTACGCGACGACGGCGGTAAGGCTAATGAGTACGAAGTTGAATTGCCCCGACTCGGGGATGAAAAGCAAAATGCGATCGCCGTGGTTACTCCGATGGGACTTTATGTAATGATCGAGCATGATAAAGATGCTGGCAGCTCCGGTGTTGCCGGCAGTTGCCAGGTTGGTCCAGTAGGGGACTGGATGCTCCGGATCCGCGGATAGCTCGGACAAAATTCGTTCCATCTTTCGGCGGAAGAAGAAGGAAGAAAGATGGGGCAGCACGCACTGATAGGAATCCAGCATTTCATTGTGACGAACCAGCGCGTCGTCGACAAACTTGCGGCCTTTCGGAAATAGAAACCGAGACAGGATCGAGACATCTTGAGTCAGCAGCCGATTGCTATTGTCCAGCTTCATGCAAAGAGGTGTCTCATTTGCGAACGACATCGAATGCGTCCAATCGATTTTCCAAGATACTTGACCACTGCGCGGACTGGATTCGAGCAGCATTGCACCAGCGCCATCCGATAGCATGAATCTCAAGAAAACGGACATGAACCATTGGCTATTTCGAAGTTGAGCATGCTGAGTCCGATCGTCGATGGGTTGGATCACGGACGACTTGAGGATTTCTGAAGCGTGTTCGGCTCCAACGCAAACACAACTGTGATGAATCCCTAATTCCAACGCGCGATAGCCTGCCACAATCGCCGCGGCCGCTGACGTGCATATGCCCGAATGCGATGCTATTTCAAGAGGTTGCGGCAACAATCCCATCGATTGGGCTTGGCTGTGCAAAAGAGATCCGATTCCTGGTCCTGAGAGCGGGGCAAAGGTGGTCCCGGCGGCAAGCATCCCAATCGAAGACGATGAGCGAACGTTCTGGAGGCAGTCCTGGATTGCAAGAGCGCCCAATTCGTAAACCGAATGAGTCGCGATCTGGTTTCCCAGCTGGGCATAATGCCTTGATGTGATTCCATTCATACCAAGAATTTGCTTTTTGACTTCTGCCTCACCTTCCAACGAGCCCAAAAACTGCTCGATCGATTCGTTGGGAACTGGGGGGCCAGGAAGGAACGAACCGGTTCTAGTGATGTAGCACGGCATAGTATTCTCAGTTGCACGCCACCCTGGCGGGGCGATGGCGAAGCAGTTCATAAGCCACTTCGTCGAAGACAATATGGTAATACAGATACTGGCTCGGGTTTGAGAAGAATGCGCTGCTGTTGTAGTGCCCTCGATTGCTGACTTCTTGCATGAAAAAGTCCAGGTCGATTTGAACTTCCACATCCCCAGCGTAAATCTGCTTAAGGCACCACAGTAACACTGAATCGGAGCCGAAGGAGTTTAATGCGTTGATAGTGGTCTTGAGGTCGCCAAAAATGGTGATAGTTGTTACGATCAGCAAGACGATGTTCGTGGCGCCTAAGATTTGCCAAGAGTGTTTGCGATTCTCTTCCAACGCTTGCTTGCTAAGCGCTTCATGGTCTTCCGGTTTCTGGGAACGTATATAGGCGAGATTCTTCAGAAAGGATTGTTTATTGAATCGATCGATGAGCTCGTACGATAGCAAATCATGGCCAACGGTAAGATTGTTTTTGGTGACCGTTCGGAGGTCTTCGACTCCAAAGTCGCCGAAAATGCCATTCAGCTTGCGTTCATCCTTGGGATGAGGCTGGCCTTCTTGAATCAATATGTAACGATACAGCAACGGCTCAATCTGAACATGCCGCAGCATCAGCTCTGCTGCGTCGTAACGAGCCAAGTATTTCATTCCAAGGGACATGAACAGATCGATCAAATAGAATTCGAATCCATATGGATTTCGATGAAGCACGAACTTGATCGGGAAGCTAATGGTTCGAATAAAGAAATACGACACCAGCAGCAACGGCCTAAGGAGAATGAAGTCCAGTCGCTTTTTTTCGTCAGCAAAGACATCGTTGACGTATTCGGTGATATAAGGGAATCGATGCATGGGCACCAGTTTACCCAGAATTTCACCTTGACCATACATCGAAAAGCGTTTCGAATCCCAGGTGAGAAAAGATTTTTTGCTCGCTTGGAAGCCGTCTCACTATTGCCGATATTGGCTGTTGCGACCGCAGCGAGAATTTTGCGAAGCTAATTGGCGATTTGGCCTGTTTTTTGCCTTCAATGCCCATAAATACTATGAAAAACGTTTTTGAGTTGACGCATCCGCTCGCCCAGCATCATCTTTCGATTCTTCGCGCGACATCCACAAGTCCTGCTCAGTTTCGAACTCAGATCCACTTGCTGGCCATGTTGCTGGCGGTTCGAGCGACGGACGATTTGCAGCTCCGGCCCGTTCCAGTTGTAACCCCGATTACGCAAATGTCGGGAAACTGTCTTTCACAGCGGATAGGAATCGTTCCGATTTTGCGAGCCGGGTTGGGCTTGGTTGAGCCTGTGCTGCAGCTGATTCCGGATGCGGCCGTTTGGCACGTTGGAATGTATCGCGATGAGGCGACAGCTCAGCCCGTCGAGTATTATTCCAAGCTTCCGGATGAGAATGCGGTGGATGTGGGATTGGTCTTGGACCCCATGCTTGCGACAGGCGGGTCGATCAAAGCGGCGGTCGTTGCATTGCAGCGTTGGGGGGTGAAGGATATTCGCGTTTTAAGCGTGATTGCAGCGAGGCCCGGGATCGAGCAATTTCACCAGGAGTATCCAGATGTCAAAGTCTTTGTCGCATGTATCGATCCAGAACTCAATTCGCACAAGTTTATCGTGCCTGGACTAGGAGATGCCGGAGACCGAATGTTCAATACTCAGCGATAAACGAATCGACACTTGACCAAATACGGCGTTTGCTTCTAGACTCTAGGGTTTGCATTCTTAGGCTATACGAGACTTTCAGGCAGTTCCCGCAATTTGCCGTCCGTCCGGTCTGTTTACCTTGGTATTCGTGAGTATTTTGTGGCAGCGACGTGTGTAATTGGACTTCAGTGGGGGGACGAGGCGAAGGGTAAGCTCGTAGATTTACTTGCACCGCGACACGATATCGTTGTCCGTTATCAAGGCGGTGCGAATGCTGGCCACACCGTTGTTAGCGGTTCCGAAGTTTACAAACTGCACCACATTCCCTCCGGGATCTTGTCCGGATCGATTGCCAACGTCATTGCACCCGGCGTTGTGATTGAACCCAATATGTTAATCCGGGAGATTGAAGGGCTGGAAGCCCGCGGAATCGAGCCTCGCAAGAACCTGTTGATCAGTGAGCGAGCTCATATTGTAATGCCTTGGCACTTTATTGAAGATAAGGCGACCAATCGGGCTGTTGTGGCTGGCGAAAGTATCGGGACAACCAATCGAGGTATCGGCCCATGTTACCGGGACAAAATTGGTAGGACGCATGCGTTTCGAATTGCGGACCTGATGAGCGATAATCTGAAAGCGAAAGTTTCAGACACAGTAGCTGCGAAACTGGACGTGCTCAAGCATATCGCCGATCCCGCTGATTTGGAAACCTTGAACGCGGACAAGATCTATGATCAATGCAGAATGTGGGCAAAATCGATCGGCTCATTGTCCATTGATTCCACCAATTACTTATTGGATGAATTGGATGCAGGTAAGAGTCTGCTGATGGAAGGGGCGCAAGGTTCGTTGCTAGATATTGATCACGGAACCTATCCCTTCGTGACCAGCAGCAATGCGTCAGGTGTTGGGGTTTCCGCTGGTTCGGGTGTTCCTGCACGCTGGATTAATCGGGTGATTGGCGTCACCAAGGCTTACTCGACGCGAGTTGGCGGCGGTCCTTTCCCGACGGAACTGTCGGACGAGACCGGTCAAAAAATTCGTGATATAGGACGCGAATACGGGACAACAACCGGCAGGCCTCGACGGTGCGGCTGGTTCGATGCGGTCGCGGTTCGATATACGGCGCGGCTAAGCGGCGTACATTATCTTTCGTTGATGATGATGGATGTACTCAGCCACTTTGATTCGATTCAAGTGTGCGTTGCCTACGATTTACGCGGCGAGCGTATCACCCGTTTTCCTTGCTTGGCGGAAGATCTTCGGGATTGCGTGCCCATTTATGAGACGATGCCCGGCTGGAACACGGATGTTTCCGGAGTTCGCAAATTGGAAGACTTTCCATTGAACGCTCGAAAATACATTGAGCGAATTGAGGAATTGATCTCGGTTCCAGTGGGGGTTCTTTCCGTAGGACCAGACCGCGAACAAACCATCTTCTTGATTTAGTCGAATTTTCCACTCAATCGCAAAGTAAGCAATCCGATGAAGGCGCTTGTCAAAGCAAAACGTGATGTTGGCCTGGAGCTACAAGATGTTCCTTTTCCAACGATCGGAATCAATGATTGTTTGATTCGCGTTGAGAAGACTGGAATCTGTGGTACCGATTTGCACATCTACAATTGGGATGCGTGGGCACAAAAAACGATTCCAGTTCCCATGGTCGTTGGCCATGAATTTGTTGGCGAGATCGTCGAAGTGGGGTCCAATGTAACCGACTTCTTCCCAGGTGAGATCGTTTCGGGGGAAGGCCATGTGGTTTGTGGCCGATGCCGAAACTGCCTGGCGGGGCGTAGGCATTTATGCAAAGACACTCAAGGGGTTGGGGTGAACCGAACGGGAGCGTTCGCGGAATACATCGCTTTGCCGATGACGAACGTCTGGCATCATCGTCCCGATATCGATCGGGATATTGCAAGCATCTTTGATCCTTTGGGGAACGCGGTACATACAGCATTGGCGTTTGAATGCTTGGGAGAGGACGTGCTCATTACAGGGGCTGGCCCGATTGGCTTGATGGCCACGGCGGTAGTAAAGCATGCTGGCGCGCGGCATGTGGTGGTATCGGACGTCAATCCATTCCGATTGGACCTGGCGCGGAAGATGGGGGCTTCGCTAGCATTCGACCCTCGCGAACGGGAGATGGCGGATGTTCAGAAAGAGTTGGATATGCGGGAAGGCTTCGACGTTGGTTTGGAAATGTCAGGCTCGCCTGCTGCATTGCGAACAATGCTAGCAAGCATGTGTCATGGTGGAAAAATCGCAATGCTAGGTATTCCTTCGGAGCAGATTGCAATCGATTGGAATCTAGTCGTGTTTAACATGCTGACAATCCGTGGAATCTACGGTCGAGAGATGTACGAGACGTGGTACAAAATGACGGTACTCTTAGAAAGCGGCCTGGATATTTCACCGGTAATTACTCATCGCTTTCACTACACCGATTTCGAAAAAGGCTTCCAAGCTATGCTGTCGGGTTTGTCGGGCAAGGTTGTTCTCGACTGGATGTAACCAGGCCTGTTTTGGTCCAGTCGGGCTTGACGTAGAAAATGAAAAATAGGTAAGGTGCACAAGACAAGGGTTCAAGACCGACATACGAAACGAATTTGGAAGAGCGATTGTGACTTTGAAGGCCATTCCAACAAGTTACTTACAACCTCTTCAGATTGTTGGAATCGTTTATTGGGGCAGAAGTGGCACAATCCTACTGCATTCGCTTTTAGACTCCCATCCGGACGTACTTTCCTGCAACGCTTATTTTTGGCTTTATAGCTCGAAAATGGACGAATTCGTTGCAAGCGACCATGGTTCTTGCCCAAAAAAGCTTCTGTCTTTCGTGTGCGAAGCTTTTCCGTATTTGTTTGTGCATTGGCCTACCTTCTTTCCGGAAATGTTTCGCGGGCCAAATCGCGATCTTCGTTTTGGCACGGACCGCGCGCGATTCCTAGCATGTTTTGAAGAGTATCTGTCCTACTTTCCGGAGGGAACGCCGTTCACGCACCTGCCGAAAGGGCATACATTTCACTCATTTGTATTGCAAGCGATCCATGTGGCATACGCGATGGCACAAGGCCAAGAGCTACGATCTGAAAATCCAACGATCATTTGGCAGACACACTTTTGGCAAGCGGATTACTTCCGTGAACGTTTCCCTAACCTTCGACTATTGAGCGCGGTTCGGAATCCATACAAGGGATACGACGCATGGCAGCTGAGGGGGTTTGTTGACCAAAGAGTCCCACCCTTTTGGTTTTATCACACCGTCAAGTTTCGTCAGATGATGGAGTTTGTTAAAGTCCCGCTCGACATTGCATCCCGTTGCCGTGCAATTCGGTTTGAGGATATTCATAACCGTACGGAAGATGCGATGCGAGCTATTGCTAAATGGCTGAACATTCGATGGGACGATTGCCTTCTGGAAAGCACCTTTGATGGTGAGCCGTATTGGGGGGTAAGAGGTGGATGCCTTCGTATGCTCGAGGAAGGGCAGGTTGCCCCCGTAGAAGCCTTAGTAACTGGCACACGTAAATTCGACGAATCCAAAATGGAACTCAAATACCTAGGATTGATCGATAGGCTACGATTGAGGACATTCTGTGAAGATGCTTTTGAAAATTGGGGGTATTCCGCGGTTTCCAATCGTACCCTTCGGATGTCGTTGCTTCGAATAAGCCGTTCCGTCCTGTTGTTTCTACCCTCCAAACTGGATCGTCTTTCCTACTTGGAAGATTTGCGACTAGAGCTAAAGCAACTAACGGAAAAATCAGTTCTAAATCGAGCACGCGTGGTCGCGAATTCATTGGTGAAATTCGTTAGTGACAAGTTGAGTTTTCGAAAGGAAATGATCGAGCTGAGTAACAAGCAGACGGGTTGGAGAACCATCGAACCTGTCTTTACTCCCAATCAAGTTGTGGCCGACGAATGCGAGAATCACGTCCCTACTCTTCAAGCATCGAAAGCAGCATAAAGAGAGGAATTCGTGCAAGAGACAGCAAAACTCTATTGGCTTACAGGCTTGGCGGGGGCCGGCAAAACGACGATTGCTAAGGAGCTGCAACGAATCTTGCAATCGCGTGGGGTTCCAGTCGTGCTTTTTGACGGCGATGAAGTGAGGGAAGCGCTTCAAATGACCGGAAAGTACTCGTTGCAAGATCGACAATGGCTAGCGAAGAGTTACGCAGGGCTGAGTCGACTTGTAACCAGCCAAGGGGTTCATGTGATCTGTGCGACCATTTCGCCGTTTCCAGAAGTTCGAACCTGGTTGCGTGAGAATGTGCCAGGATATGTCGAAGTCTATGTACGCACATCGAATGAAACGGTCAAGCAACGAGATCAAAAGCAATTGTACAGCCGGTCGTCACGTGGGGAGGTATCCGATGTTGTTGGGCTGGATATACCATTCAGCGCCCCCGAACTCCCGGATATAGTCGCGGACAATGATTCAGGTAAGTCACCTCATAGCATCGCATTGACGATCGCGAATTTCGAATCTGCTTATTCTTGTTAGGAACTTCACTTCGTACCCTTAAGGTAAACGTTTAAAGGATTAGACATGATTAAAACAAAGTGGGACTATACCGAGCTCGCCAAGACCTATGCTCAACGGCCTGAGTACGCTCCGGCAGCGATCGATGCCATGATATCGATCGCCGATGTTGGGGTTGGGGACGCGGTTTGCGACGTTGGAGCTGGCGTGGCTCACTTGACGATTCCATTGGCCTCGCGTGATTTGAATGTCTTTGCGGTAGAGCCAAACGACGCCATGAGAGAACGAGGTATTGTCCGCACAAGCGAATTCGATAACGTGCGATGGTTTGAGGCAACAGGGGAAAATACGAACCAAGAAGATTCTTCATTCGAATTGGTCACGTTCGGGTCGTCGTTTAATGTCTGTGATCGACCTGCTGCCTTAAAGGAAGTTTCTCGGATTCTTAAACCGCAAGGCTGGTTTGCTTGCATGTGGAATCATCGCAATCTGCAGGATCCTGTGCAAGCATCCATTGAGCAGATCATCGTTGACCATCTTGGATCCTATGATTACGGAAGTCGCCGCGAAGATCAAACGGAAGTGATTAATCAATCAGGTCTTTTTGGACCAGTTTGCCGACTTGAGGCAGATGTTGTCCATTGTCAACCCGTTAATGAATGCATCGCTGCATGGCGTTCGCACGGAACACTTCAGCGTCAAGCCGGTGACCAATTTGGCAAAGTGATCGAAGCGATCGAAGAATACTTGCTAGGTCTCAATACTCCTTCGGTCATGGTGCCTTTCACGACTCGAATTTGGATGGCTCAGCTACTGTCCGTGGGATCCGAGTGATGCGAATGCGATTCGGAACTAAAGCAGAAACGCTGGAGCGGCTTAGCGATGTCTTGAAAACAGGCAAGGTCCTTCCTTTGGTGCGCAAAAGCGTTTTCGAGTGGCGTCGATCCAGACAATCGATTTTGGATGAGATCGCTCAGACTCCATGGGGGGAAGCACCGCTCATCGTACGAAGTAGTGCTTCCGACGAAGATGGCGATGGATGTTCATTAGCTGGCCACTATTGCTCCGTTGCAGGAGTTCAAGGGCGAGAGGAACTGATAACTGCAATTGAAGACGTGATCGCGTCCTTCACGGACGGCGGACAGGAGCACCAAGTCTTTATCCAGCCGTTGTTGACGGGAGTCCAAATTTGTGGCGTTGCTTTTAGTTGCGATCCAAGCAGCAATGCGCCCTATCTGGTGATTAACTACGACCGGAGTGGATCCACCGATTCTGTTACCTCGGGTTCAACCAATGAACTCGAAACCTACTATTGCTACCGAAACCGATTAGATGTTGTTCCGACTCACTTAAAGGGAGTCGCATCGATGGTGATGGAGTTGATGAGTCTTTTCGGATCCGAGGCAATCGATGTCGAGTTTGCCATCGCGGACGATGGACAACTCTATCTTTTGCAAGTTCGGCCATTAAGCAGCCAAGGCCAAGCCGTCAACGACCTTTCGTCGCACGACGAAACCTTGTCAACGATTGCAAGCAAAGTTTCCCATGGACAACAACGCTACCCTTATCTCCATGGGGAACGAACTCTTTATGGTGTCATGCCCGACTGGAACCCCGCCGAGATCATCGGGATTCGTCCACGCCCGCTCGCGCTTTCGTTATACAAAGAACTGGTGACGGACAGCATATGGGCATATCAACGTCACAATTATGGCTATCGCAATTTGCGTAGCTTTCCGTTGATGATCGATTTTCATGGGCTACCCTACATTGATGTTCGCATCAGCTTCAATTCATTCATTCCGGCTGATGTGGAGGGCGAGCTCGCAGATCGATTGGTCAATCACTACCTTGACTTACTAGCGGCTAATCCTAGCCGGCATGACAAGGTCGAGTTCGAGATTGTTCACTCGTGCTATACACTGGATCTACCAGAAAGGCTTGATAAGCTGCGTGCTCATGGATTCACAGAAATGGACACAAGCAAACTTTCCGATTGCTTGCGACGATTAACGAACCGGATCATTCATGGAAAGTCTGGTCTTTGGCTAGAAGACACGGAACGTCTGAACGAATTGACGCTTCGGTATGAAACGATGAAGTCCTGTTCCTTGGATCGAATCTCTCGCATCTATTGGTTGCTCGAGGATTGCAAGCGATACGGAACTCTTCCTTTTGCAGGCTTAGCAAGAGCTGCATTTATTGCGGTTCAATTTTTGCGATCCATGGTCACTGTCGGAGTCTTAGATCGAACGGAAATGGCCTCATTCTTGGGAACACTTGACACGGTCAGTTCGCAGATCTCGGAAGACGGAAATCGCTTAAGAAAAGGGGCTTTCCTTGAGAAGTATGGACACTTGCGGCCAGGTACGTACGACATAACGTCGCCAAGATATGATGAAGCTCCAGATCAGTACTTTGACTGGTCCACACAGCGGCCTTCTGATCACCGGAATCGAGAACCAGAGTTCGCTCTTACACTTCGGCAATTAAAACAACTGGAGAATCTTCTTCAGCATCATGGACTCGAGCACAATGTTCTTAGTCTTTTTCAGTTTCTGAAGAGCGCCATCGAAGGACGCGAGCACGCAAAGTTTCTTTTCACTCGCAATCTAAGTCTCGCGATGTCGCTTGTCCGCGAGCTAGGGGAAGAGTACGGACTTTCGGTTGACGACTGTTCTTATTTGGACATTAATGTGCTACGTCAATTATATGCATCAGGTGCTAACGTGGCAGAAACGCTCAACCGCAGTGTTGGGGATGGAAAAGAACGTTACGCGCGGACTCAGCAGATTCTTTTGCCTCCTCTCATTAGCAGTCCTGAAGACGTCTATGGATTTCACGTTTCTGCATCGGATCCAAACTTCATTACTCAGGGACGAGTGACAGCGCCCGTTCGTTCTTTGGATGACGATTTGTCACTGCTACCCGGCAGTATTCTGTTTATTCCAAGCGCAGACCCAGGCTACGACTGGATATTTTCCCATCGGATCGGTGGGCTCATAACCATGTATGGCGGTACCAATTCCCACATGGCTATTCGCGCAAGCGAACTCGGAATACCGGCCGTCATCGGCGCAGGTAGCCAACTGTTTGAGCAATGGAGGAATGGAGAGATCTTGGATCTCGATTGTGCGACCAAGCAGGTGCATGTTCTGCGAGCCAATTCGATGGTTCGACAACGGTTGGCGGCTTAGGTGAAGAACG
Organism: Planctomycetaceae bacterium; assembly: GCA_027487485.1. Lineage (GTDB taxonomy): Bacteria > Planctomycetota > Planctomycetia > Pirellulales > Pirellulaceae > JBKCUI01. Next base: position 75,474 of record JAIYDN010000027.1, read on the forward strand.
GAATCCAAAAATCATGACGCCCGTTTTGATTGGGGTAAGCCAACGTGTGACATTCGTCGAAGAGTACGGGGAACGACGAGACGCCCTTGACCAACGCTGGTCTGAGTTCTTGTTTTCCTGTGGACTTGTACCAATACTCATCCCAAATCACATCGAGATCGCCCGGCAGATTCTGAACACAATCAAACTGAATGGAATTTTGCTGACGGGAGGAAACAGCCTCGTATCTTTGGGTGGCGACGCTCCCGAACGAGATTCAACCGAGGTAATGTTGCTACAGTTTGCCAGAGATAATCGCATTCCGCTGATTGGTGTATGCCGCGGAATGCAAGTGCTTCAGCATGCGACGGGGGTTCCGCTCGAAAAAGTTGAAGGTCACGTTTCTACACCCCATTGGATTGAAGAGGCATCTGGTGGGCGAACCGTGAATAGCTTTCATCACTTTGGAACCAAAGCAACTCATTCGGATTGGATCGTAACCGCCAAGGCAAGTGATGGGGTTGTTGAAGCGATCGAACACATCGAAGGTTCGCTTGAGGGTATCATGTGGCATCCCGAACGCTGTGATCCTATACTCGATTCGGATCGAGAGCGTTTTCGCAAGTTCTTCGGGATCACTTCACACTAACACGAATTTTTTCGCACCAACAAAAGAGTCTGCCGAATGAAAGGAATCATCCTTGCTGCTGGACAGGGAACGCGTTTGCGTCCTCTTACCGATGATCGCCCCAAATGCATGGTTCAATACCAGGGTGTTCCGCTGATCGATCGGATTATGCAGACTCTGAATGATTGCGATATTTCGCCACTGATTATTGTGGCAGGCTACCGCGCCGATGTGCTTGCCCAACATGTTCAAAATCGCTTTGCTAGCAAACTTATCGTCAATGACGACTTCAGTACGACTAATATGGTTCACAGCCTTTTTTGCGCTGAAGCCGAAATGTGTAGCGATGTCCTGATTAGCTACTCTGATATCATCTACAAGCCCGAGGTGATTCAAGCATTGACGCAATGCAATGATCCTTTAGCCATTACGATCGATACCGAGTGGCGGTCGCTTTGGCAACAGCGTATGGATGATCCGCTTTCTGATGCGGAAACATTGGTGCTTGATCCAAACGGTTATGTGCAGGATTTGGGACGCAAACCACAGTCGTATAGCGAAGTTCAAGGCCAATACATGGGTTTGATCAAAGTATCAAAAGAGCTCTGGCCTCAATTGCGAAAGATGTATCGCGAGCTCGACCAGAACGCTTTGTATGATGGGAAGTGCTTTTCCCAAATGTATATGACATCATTTTTGCGAGAGATAATCCATTCGGGAATCGGTTGTAAATCCGTACCTGTTTGCGGCGGATGGCTAGAAATCGACGCGCCGTCGGACTTGAACTTGCCTTTTTAGGTACTTCTCCAGTTCAACAGTCTGAAAACATCGGCGGGGGCCAGCCTTCCTCAAACGGTCAGGATTAGATCGGTAGTTTGAGTGCTTCTGAAACGAGGAGCGGCGTTTTGAATCGATTGGTAAGAATGCCGCTTCCGCTGCGACTTTAAAATAACTCTACACAATTAGTGAAGAACCAATAATTCTGATCTTGATTGCGCAAGTTGGCTTTTGATAAAACCGTCGCCTATGCTAGCCAGGCGCGGCAACGGAAAACGTGAAGCACGAAAAACGTGATGCATTGCAACGAAACAAACGGAAATCTGTACGATGATTGAAACAAAGGATGCTCAGACTGCGGATCATGCAGTGGAAAATCGGCTGATTCAAACGATTGAATCGCTTGACACAAATCTATTGCTTCAGGATCCTGTAAAGAAGCTCCGATTGTGCATGGTGACCCCGTGGAAGCAAGAATGTGGGAATGCCGAATACGCCGAGCGTCTTTGTTCCGCTCTTACTTCATTCGCTGATATCGTCCCGGTCAATCTAACGAACTTCGCAGATGACATGTCGCTCCGATCTTGGAAAGACATTCGCGCTCACTTCGATAGAATTCTTGGGCAGATTCGAGAGTCCGACGCCGACATTGTTCATATTCAGCATGAATTTTGTTTCTTCGGCAAAAGCATTGGCAAATCCAATCAAGAGTTCAGTCGGTTTGTTTTCAAGATTCAAAAGCCAATTGTGGTTACCCTTCACACGTGGCTGGATCGTCCTCAGTCTCCCAAGTTTCGACTGAAGAAAATCCTTGATTGGTTTCGACCTAGCAGCTGCAATAAAGTTCTGGTGCGCACGCTTCGTCGATGCGAATCGATCGTAGTTCACTCCGATGACACTTATTCGTTAGTGGCCTCCGCATTCCCTCGTCTCCGTTCTAAGCTGAGCATCGTTCAAATTCCGATTGATCCTGTCGACGCGGGAACAACCGAACCTTCTCTCAAGAAACAAGTAGGCGATAAGTGGCTAGTCCTGCCAGGCTTTGTTAGCAAATACAAGGGGCATGAGCATGCGATTAACGCTTTGAACGAACTTCCCTCCAATCACAAGCTGGTCATTGCCGGAGGCCGGCACCCAAAGGACCGATCTGCGACTCGGTATTGGATGGACTTGTTGACCAAAATCGAACGAGAAGGGTTGAAGGATCGCGTCATATTCACTGGTTTTCTTGCAACTGGAGCGGAGCAGGCCGCGCTGCTGAAACAAGGGGACATGTTTCTGTTGCCTTACGATGAGGTAGGACAATCGGGATCGGCTGTTCTGGCCGACTCACTTGCACATGACAAACCCGTCATTACTTCCAATGCACGATCGATGTTCGCTTATCGGATGAGCCAAGATACCGTGTACAGTAGCGTTAGTACGAACGTATCGCATCCAGAGAAATTCGCCGAGGCAATTCTTCAAGGGCTCGACGACGCCGATCCGCAGCATCACACAAGCACACACAGATCGGCCGCTAAAGAAAGGTTCTCCAAAAAGAGAATCGGAAGCCTTTACCAAGAGATCTACAATCGAACTCTGTCAGACTCGATGTCAAAGAGAAGTAAGTGAGTTTCCTATTCAATAGGAACAAGCATCAACAACCACCCCTATTGCGAGAACCACTATGCTAGCAGAAATGGAAATTGAATCGCCAGTAGTCACGAGGCAAGACTTCGTTGCATCCTTAGTGGATACATCCAAGCCGGGCATTGAGATTGCACCTTATTTCAACCCGATGATCAGCAAAGAGCTGTACGACGTTTGGTATGTCGATTGCATCGACAACGATGAGATTCAATCCAAGGCAAAGCAGAACCCTGGAGGCGTTGACAAATATGTCCCCCGGATTGATAGCGTTTGGGTCCCTGGGAAGCCGCTAAAAGAATGTGTCAAGGGAAAGACGTTTCATTACGCAGTCGCTTCCCACGTATTTGAACATGTGCCGAATCCAATCGGATGGCTTAGCGAAATCATCGATTGTCTGGCGGTAGGGGGCAAGCTCGTTCTCCTTGTGCCGGATCGACGGTTTACGATGGATTACTACCGACGCGAAACAACTTTTGCTGACGTGTTGGGGTGGTATGTGGATAAACCTAGTATTCCAACCCCTGGTCAGGTCGTCGACTTTCTGGCGCAATCGTTTTACGATCTAGGTGAGGTTGACTTTAATCAACCAATGTTGCCATTTGACAAAGCCAAGCGGCTCTACAGCGACTTGGATGCCATCAATTTTGCAAAGATGACTAAGGAAAAGAATCATTACTTGGATGTCCATTGCAGTGTTTGGACACCTACCAGTTTTGTAAGTGTTTTCGAGCGGGTAAGTCAAATGAATATCCTCAATGTGGACATTTCAGAACCGTTAGTTGGTTTTCAGGGCAGCATTCCGGCTGAGTTCCTTGTCTGCATGACCAAACGGTCCTAGGCAACTTACGAACCTCGATCGAATGAACATCAAATCGGCAGCATTTTATGAAGCCGAGCAATTGGAATTGAATCAGGTCATTTGAAGGAACGATGTTTCCTCCAACAGTCTCTCCAAGGATGGAAAAGGGATTTGGATTATGAAGGTATGCGTTACGGGTGGACATGGGTTTTTGGGATCCGCGGTTTGCGAAGCTTTAAAGAAGCAATCCATTGATGTTGTATCGCTTGGACGGAAGGACGGAGACCTTTTGCATCCGATGGTTGCAGAGAAGCTGATCATGGGTTGCAGTACGGTTGTTCATTTGGCCGCCGATGTCGGTGGTGTTGGCTACTTGCGGTCATGTGCCGGTCGAGCCTTCCATTCCAATTTCCAATTGGGACTCAACGTTGTCCGTGCTGCGTGTCGCCAGGGTGTGAAGCGACTTGTCATGGCGGGAACTCCATGTGCCTATTCTGGTGACGTTGCGTTACCGCTTCAGGAAGACGCATTGACTCAAGGTGTTCCCTCCGGTGACACAGGAAGCTACGGATACGCGAAACTTGCAAGTTCGTTGGTTTCAGAAAACTTCTGCAAAGATTTCGGGGTCGATACGGCGACGGTCATTCCGTCGAATCTTTATGGTCCTCGCGACAACTTTGATAGCGATAAGGGGCACGTGGTTGCTGCGTTGCTACGCAAGGCAATCTTGGCTTTTGAAGCAGGCCAAACCAGCTTTTCCGTATGGGGTGATGGTGCAGCGACTCGGGATTTTGTTTACGTTCAAGATGTTGCAAACGCAATTGCAAATGTCGTGATCTCGAAAGACGACCACGCTGGCACCACCTACAACTTGGGGTCTGGAATCGAGACTTCTATCCGTGAAGTTGCGCACGAAGTGGCTGCGGCCGTGCACGAACGTATGTCGCCCAAGTTTGATTCAGATAAACCTGTAGGCTACAACCGGCGCGTTATGTCCATCGAACGCGCTCGAGAGTTGCTTCAATATGAACCATCGACCTCACTGAGACACGGATTGAGATCGACTGTCCAATGGCTCCGAAATAGCGGAACCGTTGACAAGTGGTTGCAGACCGAGCGAAGAATGGCAGCTTAGTGAACTTTTCGAAAAAATGCCCTTGATCCTATTTGTTAACTTTCCTAAGTTGTCAAATTAGTGTTGCAGAGTATTTTTGAAGAATCACTTTTTAATTAGGTTCCTCACTACATTCGATTTTCAAGGAAGAAAACGAGAATGACCAAACGCGCGTTAATCACAGGCATAACTGGCCAAGACGGTTCCTATCTAGCCGAGCTTTTGCTGGATAAGGGGTATGAAGTCCATGGTACATACCGTCGCAGCAGTAGTCCTTCGTTTGGTCGAATTGAACACATCTTGGATTCGATCGAGCTTCATCAAAGCGATCTTTCGGATCAAGCATCCTTGTCGAATCTCATTAATCAAGTTCGGCCTACTGAGGTTTACAACTTGGCGGCACAGAGCTTCGTCGGCACCAGCTGGAGCCAAGTGGTCGTGACCGGTGACATTACCGGTCTCGGAACGGCCCGTGTCTTGGAAGCAATTCGTTCAGTCGATTCCTCCATTCGTTTTTACCAAGCAAGCAGCAGCGAAATGTTTGGCTTGGTGCATGAAACACCTCAGCGAGAAACGACACCTTTGCATCCTAGAAGCCCGTACGGAGTTGCAAAGGTTTATGGCCACTACCTGACAATCAACTATCGAGAAAGCTATGACATGTATGCATGCTCTGGAATTCTCTTCAATCATGAGTCTCCACGCCGTGGGCTGGAATTTGTGACTCGCAAAATCACGATGGCCGCAGCCCGAATCAAATTAGGCTTGCAAAACGAACTACGTTTAGGAAACCTCGACGCACAACGCGACTGGGGATTTGCTGGTGATTACGTCGAAGCGATGTGGATGATGCTTCAGCAAGATAAGCCAGAAGATTTTGTGATCAGTACTGGCGTGACGGTAAGGGTTGGTGATTTCGTCAATTTGGCCTTCCAAGAAGTCGGCCTGGACCCTGCGGATTATGTCGTGATTGATCCGAAATTCTATCGCCCCGCTGAAGTCGATCTTCTCTTAGGTGACTGCACCAAAGCCACCGGGAAACTTGGATGGAAGCCCAAAACAGACGTGCAGCAGCTTGCCAAAATGATGGTCCAAAGCGACTTGGAACTCGCTGAGCGTGAAGCTTACTTCACCAATAAGCACTCGATCCATTCCTTCAAAGTCAGAACGGATAAGCCGTCCCAGGTTGCTGCGTAATATCGAATCCTTTCGGTTTTTCGAACTTCCTGACACGAAACAACACGCCTCAACTTCGGCCTTTACAATAAGCCAGGTCGAGGCGCTATGGTTCCAAATGCCTTCATCATCAAAATGAATGAAAAGCCATTTCTTTGGAAGTTTACCGGCAACTCGGTCAACTGCGGCAACCACCAGCCGGAATTCTCGCGGTAGTAGTTCTTGTTTGGAAAGGCTAGGGACGACTCGCTTCCTACGGCTTACGAAGCATCTCAGTTGCCTTATTCTTGAGCCTTTTTGATCATCATCGATTTGGCTCGTTCGATGCCATCTTTGATTTCTTGATTGTCAGGCAACTTAGACTGAAGATATTCCAGGCACCTTATCGCCTGCTCGTAGTTGGATTGGCTCAGATACAGATTGGCCAAGTCGGACCAAACTACTAAGATTTCAGGTGCCGCAGCAGTCACACCGTTCAGCACTTGGATCCAACCACTGGCATTCTCTAATCGCTTAGCGGTTTGGCGAATGGCAAGTTTTGAAACCACAATTCCTAAGTGGGGTTGTCGTTTTAATACCGACCCAAACTCTTGGAAAATGGAGTTCGATCGTTCGACGCTTAATGCCGAGGTTACATTTTCTTGATCATTGCTTCCTCGTAGTTCAAGCTTGACGACCGCCAGGAGCGTTTTCAATCCCTGTTCACCTTCTTGTTCCACTGCGATGGATAGGTTTTCGAACAATCCCTTGCCAAACGAATCATTTGCTAAGGACTCGATCAACGCAAGAACCTCGGCCGATTCGGGCTGCAGTTGCATAGCTATCGAGAGCACCGCTTGCACTTTGTTGGTATCAATACTCTGGTTCGTCTCGCTTTGAATCGCAATCGCAGTCAACATTCGAACGCATGCCGCCGCAGTCCGAAAACGAAGCTCGACCTGCTCGTACGATGGAATCCCCGGCAGTTGGTCTGCAAGAAAGCCCTGGGCCTCCTTAACACTGCCGCCAATCAACATACATTCAAAGACCGCTGCAATCGTGTCCAATGACAATGGAGTATCGACTCGCTCAGCCCAAAATGTCTGAGTACCGTTCCAGGCGAGTTGCTTGGCTTCCATAGACTCCATCGCGAGCTTTGCTTGAGCCAACCAACGCACCATCGTGACATTTCCCATCGCTTTGGGATCGCTCGAGCTCAATAATGCGACAGCCTCTTTCAGCCTCACTGTTCGGGCGGCACCATCCAACGAATTCATGGGGCTTAAAGAACTTCGAACCAATAACTGTGCCAGTAACGCGTCCAGTTCCTGCTTGTCTTGTGTCCGAACTGAAGATTCCGGAGCCCCCGATACCACGAGCAAATCCCGAACGGTCTGTTCCAGGCTGCTCATCTCGTCGGTCGATAAATCAGCCTTCTCGGACAATTGATTTTGGATCATCCATAACGACGCCCGTGTTGAGAACGGGCCGTTGATCTTTAGGGCTGCACGCATCGCCTCCGTCCCCTTTTGACGCTCTCCCCGCGAACGTGAAATGGAATCGCGAATCTTGATCGAAGCATCTTTCGTCTCTGACGGATCCAAGGCAACACCGCGTGCCTCGTCCAAATACCATTGCGCTAAAGCGGCACTCACCAAACCCGATCGATACCTAGGAAGATCATCTTGATTGTTCCAGATGATCTGCCGACGCAAACAAAGATGAGTCTCTTCCAGTTTTTGCCTGCGACGTTCCCGATCTTCGTTCGTTTCGCCACCAAGACTTACGACTTCCAATTTGGCACTTCCCTCAGTGCCTTCCGCAGCAAGCCCAAGCGCATTCAAATTCGTTTCTACAATTCGATTGTAACGATCCTGAATATTGGGCTGCACAATCCAATAGCTGTAACCTGCAAGCAAAAGCGTGACAATCGCCAATACGATCGATGGGATGCCCTTGCGCCAGTAGTATTCTCGCATTCGATCTTGTTCAGTCGAATCCACAGCATTTTCCTGTTCTTGTAGTCAAAGTGGTGTTCTCATCCACTATACCTAAAGCGTCTTGGTACGATTTCTACGAGGCTGGATTCCTGGATGGTTCTGTTGCCAATTAGCTTAACTTTAACGAATGTGTCGGTGGTACGCCCCCATCAGATGCCCCGCCACAGCCCGTCGGGCGCCTCACATCAAGTGTCCATTGCACTCATAAGGTCATCGAGCCCAACATTTGGATTCCCATTTCGGCGGCCACGATATCGTCCTCGCAGCTTGTATGGCCCAGGCTTAGCCGTAATGTTCCCCCCGTCGTCTTTGTTCCGATAGATTCGTGAACTAAGGCTGCACAATGAAATCCGGAACGCGCTTCGATGCCAAAAGCGGAATCAAGTAACAGAGCCATTTCATGGCAAGACATCTTGCTGGAAACAAGACTTACCACAGGCACTCGCGATTCTGTTGTGCAGGTTGCAGGTCCGACCAATCGAAGCGAAGGTTCGGAACAAACCGCTTCCACAAGGCGTTGAGTCCAATCGTTCAATCGCGTACTCGGGGGCTGGCTTAAGACCCAATCTACTCCTCCTCTCAGCGATGCAATACCAGGAAGATTTGCGTTCCCCGATTCAAATGCTGACAGCCAATCAAATGGACCCTCGATCGAATCGCTATTGAGGCCCGTTCCACCGATCCATAACGGGAGCAACGAAGATGCTAAATTTTTGGAGACATACAAGATTCCTGTACCCAGCATTCCGCCTGCCCCCTTGTGTCCAGGAGCGGCCAAAATGTCGATGCCCATGTCTTGGACATGGATAGGCACGTAGCCAAGGGTTTGTGCCGCGTCCACCATCAACGTGCATTTTCTTTTTTTGACAATACGACCGATCGCATCCAGCGATTGAATGGCACCTGTCACGTTCGATGCATGATTGATGATGACCAATCGGGTATCGTTGCGAATCATCGATTCCAATTGCGACAGATTCAAAACTCCATTTTCATCACAACCAACGGCTTCCCAATTGCAGCCAAAAGATTTTCTCGCCAGTTCAAGCGGTCGCAAGACACTGTTATGTTCCGTGACGGTTGCCACGACATGCGATCCGCGGTATTCCGGGGATTGCAACAAACCTAAAATGGCAGCATTGAGTGCATGAGTGCCGCTTGCTCCAAGCCCAACGCTCAACGGATCCTCTGCCCCAATTAGCTTCGCGATGGATGTGCGAGCTGCCCTAACTAATTCGTTGGATCGCTCTGCCGATTGATAGACGCCTCGTCCCGAAGCTGAACCAATCTTGTTCTGGTACGCGATGCACGCTTCTAAAGACCCCGGCGGTTTCGGCCAAGACGTCGCTGCATGATCAAGGTAAAAGCGAACTGGATTCTCCAATGAAATTGACTCTGCTGGTTGGGGACTCGTGGCCTCGTCCACTACGGGGTTGGTTGGGACTCGTGGCCTCGTCCACTACGGGGTTGGTTGGGGACTCGTGGCCTCGTCCACTACGGGGTTAAGTACCGAAGAAAGTTGCGAATCGGTTGCCCATCGAGATAGGCCTTGGGCTGGCCAACGATCCCCCGGCTAAAATAGGCTCCATTGAGATCCTGCCCGAAACCCACCAAGATTGGATACGGCGGCGAACGATACAAATTGGATGCCATGTAGGTTGGCGGCACATAGCTGAACGGGGAACCAGTTCGTCCAGAATTTGGCCCACCCGTGTAGGAATTTCCTGCATAGGGAGCGTCACAAGGATTGTTGTACGCCTGCCGATAAACGCTTGGCGAAACCATATAGCACGCATCGAACTGATTTGGTGGTGCGCTAACAAATGGTTGATTGTTTACGATGTTAGGCGGTCTTGGGTAGCGTGGCATTCCAGCATCGCCGGGACTCACGGTAGGAGCTTGTGTCTGCGGATTCACGTTGTTTGGATAGTAAGTCGGTGGAGCGACATACGTCGGGCCAGGTTGAACCATCGAATTCACTGGTCCGTTCGGGATAGGACTGCCGATAGGCGGAGCTACGGAACCCGACGGAACATAGCTTGGAACCACTGCTGGCGAATTGTTAGTTGGTAAAACATTTGCTGTCGGTTGAGTCGGATAAATGGGCAGCGAAGGGGTTGGCTGCGCGGGGGTGATTATCGGAGCGACAAATCCCCCCGGAGGCGGGCCTGTAAAAGCAGGCTGAGGAGCGAATCCATTGGGCTGATTGGTCAAAGGTGGCTGCCCCGCAAAGGCAGGAGGCAAGCCATTCACGGGGCCCGCAGGAGGAATTCCCCCATTCCCGCCGGGAAGCTCTGGGCCTTGGTACCTAGCGATCACACTGTTGGGGTCGTAGTAGTATGGCACGCCGTTGCTTGAAGCCAAGGAAACGGGGCTTTGAAGTGTCGGGCGAGTCGTCGATTCCACATCGACCGTCGAAACTGTTCGAACGGGGCGAAAATTATCCGCTGCAATTAGATTGGACGGAACGTAAGTGGCGTCTTGAACGATCGTGTATCTGGGGCTCGGCAGCAATCGTAAACCAGTTGTTGCTTTCAAGTCGGAGGGCGATTCATAGGAGCGATAGTCTCGAGGTGGCGAATCAAATCCAGGTTTTCGCTCCGATTCGGGATCGCGAAGTGACTTTCGGTCAGCCATTCGTTCTGGTTCGACCAAGCCGCTCTTGCCGGTCGATTTCGATACCGATGCTGAATCCGCTTCCGCTTGACGAAGAAACGCACCTAACGGATCAAGCGGGCCCCGCGAATCGCTCATTCGACTCAATCGCTCCCGCAGCTCGATGGTATCTTTCGCCGCGTTGACATCCGTTCTAGGCCTGAAAGGGGAATCATTGGCTGTCTGTGCAAATGAATGCACCGAAGTGATGCAGACGACTATCAATGCGACTGTGGTATGCATAAGCAACCGATGCTTTCGAATCGACAGAAATCGTTGATGGCGAGTGCGATTCGCATTTGATTCGAGTCGTGAAGATGAACTCATAGTGTCTTGCTTCGTTATTTGTTTTCTGGGTTGATTCGAACTCCGGCAGTCCGCATCCGCTCCACGGAAGCACTATGTGCTGGGTCTTTCAGCAAGCTCTCATCCAGATAAAGTCTTAAGTAGGGGGCAAATCGACTGTCCGCTTTTGCGTCAGCTTCTACGGTTTCCACTAACGGACCAAAATCGCCGATGGGATTGTCGGTTAGCACCAAGAGATTGGGCTTTAACGCCCTTACAAACTCGAGGCTCTTGATCCCGCAGCCTCGAAGACTGATAGATTCAAGTCCAGCGAGTTGACTCAGGGACGTCAGGTCTTCGATCGGATTTCCGGAGATATGTAGAGTCCACATTTTTCGGAGCCCACTGATCGGTTCAATCGATTTGATTTTGTTCTCCGCAGCGTAAAGCGATCTTAAATTGGCCATGCCTCGCAGCGGACCAAGATCAACGATCCCGTTCTTAGATACTTGCAAATACTGCGACTGAACCAGACCAGCAAGTGCTTCCAAAGATTCAATTTTGTTGGAAGACAAGTCGATCGATTGCAATAGTTTCAAGTCCTTGATCGGAGTCAAGTCGACGATCTCGTTGTTTTCCAGATCCAACTTCATCAAGGCCTTGCAATGCTGGAGCCCTTCGATGCTCTTGATCCCTTTTCCTTTGCCTATCACCTGGGAGATGTTTTTCACATCGTCCGCAGTCAACGGCTCTGAGTTGTATCGCTTTTCAAAAACCTCGCGCCGAACGACTGCTTCTAGTCCTTTGTCTGGGAAAAGATCCTGGGCCCAACCCATCGAAGCGCTGAAAAACAGGCATGAAAGTGCTACTAAACCTGAGGTTCGAAGCAAAAACACATGGCCGAGACAAAGCATCCTAATCACCTTTCTAGAGTGGTAGCGAATTCGCAGTACTACTCTATATGAACTCCTACGGTAATTCCAGGCTTGCAACCTCGCTGAAAAGCTTTCTTTTGGCGACAAATGAATGGTTGGAATTTGCAAGTTTCGGCTCGACAGGACCAGCGTTCGCAACCGGTTTCCTGCCAATGTTCCCCTTTCTCGACGTGCTAAAATGAATCGAGCCTCCGACAAAACTGATGATTCTGGAAGGTTGCCAACGAAAAAGAGCTCGGCGAATGGCCGAGCTCTTCTGATTTTTAGTCCACTGCAAACAGCGGAGACTGACTACGAGATCGTGTAAGCGGTCTCAGCGTGGTCGGTCAAATCCAAGCCCATCTTTTCGCCGTCTTCGCTTACTCGGAGACCGATTGTAAAGTCGATCAGCTTGAGCAAGACAAACGAAACGACACCGGAATAAACCACGGTGTAGAGGACCGCTTTGGCTTGTAGGAATACTTGGTACGAATTTCCTTCAATCAATCCACCATTGTTTTGGTAGCCGAATCCCTTGATAGCGAAAATCCCGGTAGCAATCGCACCCCAGATTCCTGCCATGCCGTGAACGCCGAAAACGTCGAGCGAATCGTCGTACTTCAGCATTGGTTTGACGATCGCTACGAAGAAGTAGCTGACGATGGTCGCTCCAGCACCAATAATCATGGCTGAGCCAACATCAACGAAACCAGCGGCGGGTGTAATACCAACAAGACCAGCCACAGCTCCAGTGATCATTCCCAACGCTGTTGGTCGCCCGTTTCGGATCAATTCGATCAACGCCCAGGTCACACCGGCTGTCGCTGCTGCCATGTGGGTTGTAACAAATGCTCGCACGGCTTGGTCGCCAGCGTACAAACCGCTACCGCCGTTGAAACCGAACCAACCAAACCACAGCAAACCAGCCCCAAGAACTGCAAAAGGCAAGTTGTGCGGAGCAGTCACTTGCTTTGGAAAGCCACGACGAGGACCGACAACGATACAGCAAACAAGAGCCGCAATACCCGCATTGATGTGAACGACGGTACCACCAGCAAAGTCAAGAGCTCCAACGGATACAGCATCCTTGTTGAATTCCCCTAGACTAAAGAATCCAGTTGGGCCATACCATACCCAGTGAGCAACAGGGCAATAGACCAACAAGCACCACACTGGCAAAAAGACCATGAATGCTACAAACTTCATTCTTTCAGCAAAAGCACCGATGATCAAAGCAGGTGTGATGATTGCGAACATCATCTGGAAAGCCATAAAGGTTTGTTCGCTAATCTGAGTGTTGTAAGTAGGGACTGGTTGCCAAACGTCGGTGAAGCTGATGTCCTTCAACATCAAGTGCGTCATGGGGTTGCCCATGAACCCGCCGAAGCCGACGTCGTCACCGGAAAACGCCATACTAAAGCCGACCACTACCCAGAGAATGCTAACCACGCCCATGCACAAGAAACATTGCATAAGAACGCTCAAAATGTTTTTGCGACCCACTAGCCCGCCGTAGAAAAATGCAAGACCAGGAGTCATCAACAAAACCAAGGCACAGCAGGTCAACATCCACGCTTGGTCTCCATTGGTGCCCGGCGCAACGGGCGGTGCTACCGCTGCCGCTGGTGCCTCAGTAGGTGCTGCTTCCGGTGGAGTTTGTGCTTCCACTGCCGCCGGTTCTGGCGTTGCTGTAGGTGCTGCTTCTTGGGCGACTAAGCCCGAACACAACATTGCCAATAAGAAAAAGGAATAAAACGCCGTTCGAATCATTAGGTAACTCCGCCTGAAGTTTCTGTCTCTCAATCAGTTTGCTCTGGGTGGCCGAACACAGGTGCGGAGAGATTGCGCACTGTTGTTCTAAGAGCGACAGCTAGCAAACGCCAGGCCAATCTAGGGCGGATGTCGGGATGGAATGCCGCGACTCAATGAAAAGCCTTGCGAAAATTAACAAAAAAGATGCGAATAGAATGCGAGTTGCCTTGCATTAGTATTGTGAAAGTCCGCTTGCCAAATCTTTACGCAATCTCAACAAAATCGCATGCTTGTTGAGCGGCGAACGCAATAATGCTCATATGCCTTACGTTAAGTAAGCGTTAAGGGGATGGGGCCCGTCGCAATTGACAATGATCGTCCGCTTGCACCGTTGGTTCCCGGCTCTTTCTGGAGAATCCATTGAGCGGCAGCCGCTAGCCGCGATCGATGCTTTTTGGACTTCATCCGAAGCGCCGCGAGTCCACCTCAGGCTTCATTGAAACCACTTGGGACTGTGCAATAAGCAAAACGCGGCGCATCGCAAAGGTTCCTAAGGGCTTTTTGAATTGGCTGGGCGCTCTGGGGGAATTAGCCAAACTCTTCACAAAAAACTGACATTTCGCCGAAGTTTTGCAACCGCTAGAGTCCCCCGTGTTCGGTGTTCGTTATCGGGAGATTTTCTCATGCCATACGGTTCCTATTTGTCTGCTTCGGGAGCGCACGTTCAAAACCATCGTTTGGAAGTGCTCAGCAACAACCTGGCTAATATCAACACCCCTGGCTTCAAACCCTCTCTGGCTATCGTTCAGGCTCGGCACAGTCAGTCCATCGAGGACGGCGATATATCAGTCGGTTCTAAGACGCTTGCGGATATCGGCGGTGGAGCCAAAATCCAACCGACGCAAACCATGTTCGACATGGGCCCAATCGAAACAACTGGCAACAAGACCGATTTTGCCATCACCGATGATAAGAGCTTCTTCGTGGTTCAGCGGGGCGAAGAACAATTCCTCACGCGAGCTGGCGGATTTCTCTTTAATGCAACTGGCCAGTTGACCAATACCAACGGGGATTTCGTTCTGGGAGTGGATGGTAACCCGATCACCATCGACCCTTCGGCTCGCTATGACGTCAATCAAAATGGGACAATTCAGCAGAATGGTGCAAACCTTTCTTTGATGCTGGCCAGGCCGGAATCACTTGGTGACTTGGCAAGGGCTGGAGACAATCTCTTTAAGCCACTCACACCCCCCCAGCCGGTACCCCCGCGAGAACGCTCCGTCACAAGTGGTCAGCTAGAAAAATCCGCCGTGAATCCGACCTCTGCCATGATGGAGCTGATTGAGGCAACGCGAGCGTACGAATCCAATCTACGGCTGATTCAACATCAAGACCAAGCGTCAGGAAATCTGATAGGGCGAATGCTTCGAGACTCGTAAGCCTTGAAGTCATTTTTACAAGCGAAACCAATCGTTACCGAATTAGCAATCTGTGAAGGGACAAATTAGATGAGCGTACAAACTCTCTACACTGCAGCTACCGGCA
Source organism: Planctomycetaceae bacterium (assembly GCA_027487485.1). Classification (GTDB taxonomy): domain Bacteria; phylum Planctomycetota; class Planctomycetia; order Pirellulales; family Pirellulaceae; genus JBKCUI01. The sequence goes on from JAIYDN010000027.1 coordinate 90,709, forward strand.
TGGACGCCATGCAAACCAAGTTGGACGTTATCGCCAACAATTTGGCCAACATGAATACCACTGCGTTCAAGCGCGACCGAGCCAACTTCGAAGACTTGCTGTACAAGCACGAAGTCTACCCTGGCATTCAAGATTCTCAACAGAACCCAACGCCCGTCGGTGTCGAAGTTGGCTTGGGTACCCGCGTGCAAAGTACGCAGAAAGATTTCCAACAAGGGACGATCGAACAAACAGGACGCAATTTGGATATTGCGATCGAGGGGAATGGGTTCTTGCAAGTGAACGATCCTGTTTCCAATTCGTTCATGTATACCCGCAGCGGTAATCTCGATATCAACGCAAACGGTCAGCTGGTCATCGGTTCAGCCCAAACCGGTAGACTGCTTGAGCCCGCAATTACCATACCGCCCGATGCAATGAATGTCGTCATCAATCCCAATGGCCAGGTTATGGTTCGCCAGGTCGGTCAGACTCAGCTGAATCAAGTAGGCGAGATCCAGATGGCATCGTTTATCAATCCCGATGGATTGCTAAAAGTGGGCGAGAATCTGTATCAAGCGACCGACGCGAGTGGCCAAGTCCAGCCTGGGCAGCCAGGGCTTCAAGGACTTGGCGTTCTACGGCAAGGATCTCTAGAAAAATCCAATGTCGAACCAGTTCGAGAAATGATTGACCTCATCACAACCCAACGGGGCTTCGAACTGAACTCGCAAGCTATCCAAGCAGGCGACCAAATTCTACAGCAGATCTCCAATCTGCGACGTGGCTAGGCGTAAAAGCATATGAAGAATCAATGCACAATTGAAACACGGAAGTCCAGTATCTGGCAACTACTCAGAGAATACAGCTTCGTATTGGCGATCGCTTTTTGGAGCCTGTTATCGTTTGGTCAATATGTTTGGGCCGATAATCCAACCGTGTTGCGAGCGTCGTCGGTTACGGTAACATTGCGGGCCAAAGCAGAATGCCCATCCAACGTATTGCTGTTGTCGGACATGGTTGAGCTTCAGGGTTCCGACGCAATTGTCCATCAAATTGCGGACTTGCCACTGGCTCCAGCTCCGAATATGGGTAACAAGCAGACATGGTCTCGAGCTTCAATTGAAAAGATGCTTCAGTTGCGAGGTTTAGCATCCGAAGCCATTCGATGGAAGGGCTCGAACGAATGCGAAGTCCATCGGGTCGAGGGTGTTCGCGTGAAGAAATCCGACCTGGAGGCAACCAAGGGAGCGAAAGACGGTTCCGTTGAATCGCCGATAATCCATCAAGCTCAATACACTCAAGTGGGCGCAAGCGAAAGCTCCGTCAAAGTCCCTACGGTGGACCGTTCTAAGTTTACTGCCCCTTTTACCACACCGGTAACCCTTTCGGTTGCAGAAAGATTTGCAAGTGAGGCAATTTCAAATTACCTGCAAACCAAAACCAACTCGAACGGTCGCTGGATCATCAAAGTCAACGTTCCAAGCGAATATGCGGGGCTATTGTCGCAACGTGCCAAAATCCTGGGCGTCGCCGGTGGGCAGCCTCCATGGGAAGGTGAACAAGAATTTCAGTTTTTAGTAAAAGGACCGAATGGGGAACAATCGATTTCGATTCGTTCCGTGATCCAGTTGCCCGAGATGGTTGTTTCGGCAAATCGCCCACTCGCAAAAGGTTATGTACTCAAGGAAGAAGACCTTGATTGGATTCCATTTCCGCCTGGTGCGAAGTTCGGTGCAGACGATTGCTTTAAAGACGTTGAGTCATTAGTCGGGCAACAATTGCGTCGCTCGATGAGTACACAACAGGTCATTCGCTTGAACGAAGTGGGGCCGCCCACCCTGATCCAAGTTGGCGACGTCATTCAGGTAGAAGTCGTCAGCGGTGCCGTTGTCGTAGGCACTCAAGGTAGGGCCATCGAGTCCGGTGGCATGGATGACTTGATTCAAGTGGAGATTGAACCCAATCGCAATCGAGTCCTGGCGCGCATTACCAACGAGAAAACGGTGGAGGTAGTCGCATCAAGCGGACGTGCTTCCGGTTCAAAATCCAAAACTTCTAACGCTCCGCAAAATAAAACCATTCGATAAGGACGTTCTGCATGAAAATCACTTCTAAGACGATGAAAGCTCGCAGGCAATTGAGAATAAAAGTTGCTGGATTTTTAAGCGTCGCTGTCTCTTTGGGCGGCATAGCTCATGCCCAGAACAGCAGTCTCTTTCAGCGTCCAATTAGCTACACATCAGCGCGACCTGCTCCCAGCATGAGCCAGGAAGCGTTGCCAAGCCCGACCAGAGAATACGGAAACACCGCGACGGGAACAAACTTGTCCAATAGCAACTCGTCGGCACCAACGACCATGCAGGGTATGGATAGTTCGGCCGGATTCTCGCCCTTGAATCAAGGGCAATCGGTTCCGCAAGGAATGCCCTATGCCGTTCCTTTAGCCGGGCCTTCCAGTTTGATGGGCCTGCAGTCCTCATACACCTATATCCCGCCAACGCCAACTCGGACGCTCAAGCTTCACGACATCGTATCCATACGAGTTGACGAGGCGAGTACATCGCTCGCCTTGGGCAACGCGACTTCGAGAAAATCCACCTCGTACGATGCCGTTCTGCGTGATTGGATACGATTGGTTGGGATCGACACTATGAAACCAGCCCCTCAGTCGGATGGGGACCCCCGCGTGCAGGCGATTCAAAATGAAGTGTATCGAGGTGATTCAACCCTGCGCACCAATGAATCGATGACCACGAATATCGCAGCGGAGATCGTGGATATTCGGCCCAACGGCTTAATCGTACTCAGCGGGACAAAGACGATTATTCAAAACGATAACACTTTCCAGTTTTCATTGACAGGAACGTGCCGTAGTCAAGACATCCTACCGGACAACACGATTCTGAGTCGAAATCTGATCAACGCAACGATCAACAAACAAGACCAAGGGCATGTTCGTGATGGTTACTCCCGCGGATGGCTGACCAAGTTCCTTGCCAGGATCAAACCCTTCTAACGAACGCTCTGTATCTGTCCGCATTCCGCTTCCGTCGAGTTCGTCTCGGCGGGGCGTAGAACTGAAAGCTACAACAGCTAGGTCCCATAAAGATCGTTGGATGTGAAAAGCAAAAAAGGTGCATCCGCGAATGGCCCCCACGAATGGACGTGTTCGAGCGTGATCTATCCTGGAGGACTGTTGCAAGCTTCAGGATTAGTTGGGATTAGTTGGTGCCAACCACAGAACACACTGAATACACAGAAAAGGATCCTAGTTACTTTTTTGTTCTCAATTCCGTGTGTTCAGTGTATTCCGTGGTCCCAAGATCCGTTCCATGATGGATAGTTGTTTTCGGTATGAACCGGACGGTGCCACCCACTAACGGTGCCACCCTTGCCAGGATCAAACCCCTTCACGAACGCTTTGCGTCTGCCCGCATTCCGCTTCCGTCGAGCTCGTCTCGGCGGGGCGTTCAACTGAAAGCTACAACAGTTGTGGTTGTCCATCCTGACTAGTAGTGTCCAAACGGTGCCACTGTCCAAACGGTGCCACCCACCGTTCTGAACTTACCGGACAATACGATCCTGATTCGAAATCTGATCAACGCAACGAACAACTAACAAGACCAAGGACATGTTCGTGATTGCTACCCACGCGGATGGCTGACTAAGTTCCTTGCCAGGATCAAACCCTTTAACGAACGCCTTGCATCTGTCCGCATTCCGCTTCCGTCGAGCTCGTCTCGGCGGAGCGTTCAACTGAAAGCTACAACAGTTGCAGTTGTCCATCCTGACTAGCACAATTAACAAGCCAAGACTATTCACGACTGTCAAATATGAGCCAATGTAGGCAGCCAAGAGATCGCTGACCTATCCCTGGATCAATCACGCAAAACACTTACGTGCCATCTTTTGGCCCGGTTGAAACATCTTGCCTCCAGATACTGCCATCTCACGCATGCGGTCGGGCGAGCCCGCGCCGCGGCTCTTGCCAAAGTACTTCTTGAAATTCCACACCAAATCGCACCACATCCCTGCATCGATCCCTACTCGTTCCAGTACCGGAGCGTAATCCTCTGGAATCGAGCCCTTCTTGTCCGATCGTTTCTGGCGCCCCGTCCATTCCAGCAATCGACGGTATTCGTCGAAACTCATGTCCAAGAACCCTTTGTCACTGGCTCTTAGCCCATCCTTGCTCGCAATTGGTCCGTGCGACTTACGATCCAACGTCAAAGGTGCCAACCAAGCATCCCGCGGCACTTTAGCCCCCTTGCGTTTCTTAGCTTGCCTACGCGTCTCATTCAACTCGTCAGGCGACAGGTCACGCAACATCTTGGCCGCTTCCTCTTTCGGAATCGTTTTCATCTGAGCTGCCGAAGAATCGATCTTCTTTCCAGACTGGGCAGCAATCCGATCATAAACCGACGTGAACTCTGATTTCTCCAGCGACTCAGCCATAGCGGCACGAATCGGATTCAAATCGACATACATACAACAAGCCAGTAAAGCCGCTTCGTCGATGATTCTCTGAGCCCGAAATCGCCCTTCCCAAAACGCCCCAGTGCACTTGTCATCACGATTCGCAATTCGAGCGATCGGCTCGGATAACGCTCGCATAAACCAAGAGATATCCGAAAGTCTTTTCCGCACCAAAGCCAGCCTTTCGGCATCTTTCGCAAGTGCATCCACATCGCTCGTGGTCGGATCGCCCAGTTGCTCGTCGATCCGTTTCCCAGGGAAAATCTGAAGCCACCGCAGGGCAACTTGCTTATCCGACCAAGTTTTCACGACATCAGGCCGGTTGCGTAGAACAATGTGTAGGTGGTTCGATAGAATCGCATAGGATAAAATATCCACGCTAAAGACCGATGCAAGCTTCTCAATCCGCTGCCGAATCCACTCTTTTCGGTAGGAGTAGTCCTTCCCGGAGGCGTCATCAACACCAGCCAAGTACGCTCGCCGAACACAACGTTGGCAAACGTGCAAGATGGAAACTTCCAATGGGTTATAGATCTCAGAACGCAAAGGCCTAGGCATAGTCAATCTCCTTAAGTGCGCCGATTCTACAGATCTTTAGCGTCAAAGTCAAGCGGAAGGTGGGTGGCACCTTCCGAAGGACCGCAAGTAAGCGTATGCCAATTGCGGGAAATTGCCAATTGCGAGTTCAAGTGAGAACGCACCAGAGGAAAACAAAAGTTCTTTACAGATCAATTCGACGACGTCGTCGTAAAAGTGGATCACAAAATGGGAATGGCCTTGCAGATGGCGAGGATTGAATGAAGCAAGCCATTCGGAATTCGAGATCAGGAAGATACACGAGTCTGATGATTCACAGTTGTTATTGCCGAAGTGCCAATAGGAATGCACCTCTTCTGGAACGATTTGGATAACTTGGAGACCGTGGAAAACAACCCAAGCGTTTTCCGTACGAGCACCAACAATCGCACCATTATCCATCGAGAATCCGTGGTGCGAATCGTGAAAGAGTAGTTCGTGGGAGTGAATCCACGACATGAGTTCGGGACCGCGACCTCGCCCGCGGAAGTCATCGGGTACGTTTACAGCGATACTGTCTCCTCCCATGGACGAACGACCATGTTGACCGAGCCCCCGCCAACACGGTCTCTAAAGATCGAAACGGACCGACGGGGGCTTCGGTCCAACATTTTGTTCTGCCATCATTCATTTATTGGAAGAGTCTGCATCTCCGATGTCGGGAATCGCTTGAGCAATCCGGGAAATGCATTCTTCTGTATTGCTTTGAGGTAGGCCATCGATCTCATTGTAGGGCATCGCAATACGGCGTCAACGAATTCGGTCGGAGGACAGTAGTCATGAGAATCGATGTAATGAATGATGGTAGACGGTGCAACATAGAGAAGCCCGTCACCCGGTATGAACAGGTTGTTTTGCCCAAGAACAATCTGATCACCACCAATTCCCGTAAAAGTTGACGGTCCACCAGACAACTTGCAGAACGAACAACTATGGGCCCCCATAAAGACAAATGGCTGCCATGGGTTAACGAGAAGGCATTTGAGAGCTGATGTGAATTCAGGTGGGGCATCGCCTGATGGAACAGTTTCTCCGCGTTCAAGCCAGCCCACGCAAAGCAATCGCCGTCCATAGTCACCGCCGAAGTACCCGCACGGTTCGAGATCTGGGTAGTATGTCATGGTTTTGTGGCAGAACGATTCCGTTCACCCAGCCCGCGCGATGAAGGCTTCCATTTCAAAAACACCCGATCGCGGGCTTGGGTGCAACGGTTGGTTATCGGACTCAGTTTTCCGGATTCTCGGGAACATGGTTGTAATTTAGGAGCAGGTGGGCCGCATCGATGGACTTCTGTCGGGATTTACAAAAGCGTCGTCCCTTAGCAACAACCCAATCTAACGCAGATTGGAGGTGCAAGCGATTGTCTTCGTTGGGAGCATGCTCGAATCGGCTAATTGCCCAATCTAATCGTGATCGAATGCCGCGCCCATCACAGGCTTCCGATTCGAATCGGTACATTGCACCAAAAATTGAGCATTCAGTACTATTCAGATCGAAGGATTCAATTGCCCCGAAGCACCAGTCCTCGTACAGGCTGTGAGTTGTGCTCAAGAGTTGGCACAGTTCATCCAATTCAGGTTTTGTCGCTTTGCTAGCAGCGTCGGCTCTCGTTGCGTCGCATGTGATTCCCCAACGCATTGCCAACGGTATCAGTTGACGCAAATCAAATGGTACATTGTCTGATTCAATGTGGGGCGAAACCCAGTTGTCAGCAGTCCAGCCATTGCGATCTTGAAGCTCGCCTATCGTTCCAAGGGCAAACTCATCTGATTCGGATGACATTCTTGACTCCGATAACGTTACGCATCACCGCGGTCGCGGCAGGGGATGCTGATTTGAAAAAACGGCCGATCCGCGACTCCGGTGCATGCGATTGTTACCCCATTGATTGAATCCATTTATATTCTCTTGCGAGACCAAGACGCACTCGAGGCCAATCCGTAGTCCTGCGAATGCCATCAAACGTTGAGTGTTCAGCAATCGCCATCTGAAACAATCCCAGAATCTCCGTTGTGAAACCTACGTCTTGCGGCATCAAATCGGGCAGTAGATAAATCAGCGAATCTTCACTGTAAAAGCGTCCCCCATCATTGCCGTATAAGCCAGCCAAGTTCCTATCGATAATGGGTTGCAACTGTGAGCGCGTTTTTCCGAAAATCTCACTCGCAACTTCTAGCCAGAAATCTAGTGTTACCTTCGCGTTGTTCTCGAAATCCGGATTCACGTAACTCGTTGCCTACGATTTTTGGAGCAGCATTGATCGATTGACGATGGAACTGGAATTAGCATTTAAAGGGGTAACGCCGCCGATGACCCAGCGGCGGCAAGTAAAGTTTCTAAAAGTCAAGGCGGCCGATCCGCCGCTTGGTGTCCATCGGATTGTTCGTCCGCTTTATCCAATCACAGGGAAAGTGTGGGGTTTCGCCCCAGCAAATTATCAATCACGGAGTTCTCTATCGTTTGCAATCGGCCATTGCGAATCCAAAGCTCGATTACCGCATCGTGATCGTCGTCAACTCTCGGGTCTATTCGCGATATCCAGTATGGCAGGAAAGACGAATCATTCCAGCGAGATCTTTGTCCATCCCAATCGAATCGGGAGCAATACTTCCAAACCGTGTAACCGTCCACCATCTCGCCCGTCAACGCATCGGGGCGAGAACCTGTCCAAATGGAATCTGGCGAGCCGATTAGATTCATGATTTCGCTCTCGGATGTTCCGACCGATATCGTTCTGATTTGGTTTCTCAAGATCATTGTCTTTCGGTAGTCAACAACCAGGACCAAGGTTGTTAAGCAGGCAAGAATCAATGAGAGTCCGCCAAAAAAGCGCCATACCCATTTCCGTTTGCGCATTGCTTGATCTCGAAAGGACGAACGTTTCGATTCACCCAGCGGCGGGATGAATCCTTGATTTGTCAGTGCACCCGACCGCCGCTTGGGTGCAATCGTTGGTTCGTCGGTTTTTTGTACATCATGCGTTATCGGCAGTGCTGTCAGCATCTTCGACAAGTTTACCAGTACCAACACTTCTCCGATAGTTCAGCGGACGATCATCAGGAAACAAGGGTATCCGATACGGAGGAAACAGCCAGCGTACCATCACGAACGGATCGCCACAGAATGCATATTGTTCGTCAACAAATATGGTTACGTCTTCTCCGTTCTGGGCAATCTCAAGATCCACGCGGTTGGACAGAGATGAGACAAGATCGTTCACTACACCAGAGCGTGTATCGAGAATTACGCTACGCCCATCTTCCAATCGCATTATATTTCCCTGGATCGTAACCACCACGGATGGTGAAATCAACGGGTCGTTGTTGATGTAACGCGTGTAGTGAAATTCAAACAGCGGCAGTACGAAAACGACCACAACAGTTCCAACGCAAAATACCGATAGTAGCGATCGAATCCAGCGATTTCTCATTAGGTCGTCAGTCAGCGATTGCGAATTGCCAAGTAAAGTTCAGCCGTGTTCCGGATTTCTCGACGAACGACCGGCATCACCGGGGACGAGTAAAAAACGAGGGCACCGACCAAAATCGGTCGATCGAGTCCTCCGGTGCATGCCATTGTTCTGATTGTTTTGAGCTTTGCTCCACGATCAAA
>JAIYDN010000040.1 GCA_027487485.1 Planctomycetaceae bacterium
CGTCAAATTCTTGGATAACCAGGAACAGGCAATTTGCATTCTAGCGTCTCTTGGCCAAGCCAGAGGTGGCTTGGCGGTCCTGAGCCATTGTCGAACAGTTGTCCTCAACTGTTCATGAAGCTTGCAAAAACTCCCCAGCATCCATCACGCTCGCGAGCACTTTACTCTAACGTCGAAATCTTGAATTATTGGTGACAGGCAAATTGTATTCTAATGTTTTCTAGCCTGGCCGGAGGTGGCTTGGCGGTCCTAAACAGTTGAGGACAACTGTTCGACATTGTCGCTTCGCGAAGGGCCTTGTGCCCAAGTTTCGAAACAGGTTTAGTGCGCTAGCCGCTGCAAAACTTGGAAACCTAGTACCTGGAACAGAGCGATTCGGCTAAAATCTCGGGTATGCTTGGCGGACTACACGCCGATTCGATCGTTCCTAACCCAAATTCTATTGCTTCATGACAACCACTTTTTTTCGCACTTTCGTCTGCATGGTTTTCGTGATCGCTATGCCGATCGTAGGTTTTTCGCATCCAGGGCATGGAAATACCGACGATGGCAACTCCGTAAGTCATTACCTGACCAGCCCCATGCACTTGCTGCCTGTGATTCTATGCGCAATCGCAATAGCTTTGCTCTTCAAGGCAAAGCGAAGGATTTCTGTCGGCATGGGACGAAGGGTGAAAGCCAATCAGGGTGCCAGTTAACTGGCAATGATTTCGTCCTAACTTGAACCGCAGGCGCTAGCCGCGACCACGTATCTAGCGAATCAAACTCAACGCGGCTAGCGCCAGCGGCTCAATAAAGCAAAGAGCGAAATTGGGCCTTGCGCCCATGTTTCGCAACAGGTTCGGTGCGCTAGAATCGCAGGCCGTGGGCCCCAGCCGCGACATCCACGATTTGACCGGAACACGTAGCGCAGCTACCTGTGTCTAACCGACCGACGGTCAGGGAAATCTATGCTGGAAAATGCCAAGGATAACGGGTAAACTCTGAACCCACAAATCGTTGACTTGCTGCCCCGCTTTTTTCAGCTGAAAGTTCCCCAAGATGCCGACCTATCAATATCTCGACATTGCCAAAATGATCGACCATTCGCTGCTGAACCCGACTTTTTCCGTCGAACAACTTGAAGCGGGCATTCAACTTGCGATTGCATACGATGTTGGCAGCGTTTGCATTCTGCCCTACTACCACAAGCGTTGCGTCGAATTGCTAGCGGGTACAACCGTTGCCCCAAGCAGCACGGTCGGCTTCCCGCATGGTGGCCATCACATGAAGTCGAAACTGTTTGAAGCAGAATTGCTGATCGAAGAAGGCTGCTTGGAGCTGGATATGGTGACCAACATCAGTGCAACGCTCAGCGGCAACTGGAAACTTGTTGAATCTGAAATCGCGGCCATCGTACGAATCGCTCACGATGCAAAGCGTCGCGTGAAAGTGATCTTCGAGAACTGTTACTTGAATACGGAACAAAAAATTCGCTTGTGCAAGATCTGCTGTGATGCCGGAGCGGATTGGGTGAAAACGAGCACCGGGTATGGTACCGGTGGGGCCACCATGGAAGACCTTCAATTGATGCTAGACAACGTGACCGCTCCCGTTCAAGTGAAGGCCGCAGGGGGAATTCGCGATTGCGATTCGTTGCTGAAGGTTTGGGAAATGGGCATCACACGTGTCGGTTCTTCCCGAACAGTAGAAATGCTTGGGGAAGTCCGAAATCGGCTCGGCCTGCCCGCAATTTCTCCTATCGCGAGCGCACCAGCCCCAAGCAGCTATTGATCCCTAATCCGTTCTCCATTTGGTCGGTCGTGGTGTGAAGTAAACTACACTGTTACTTTATCTTGGCACCCTGGCCTAGCTATCAAGTCCAAAATCACCAACCTTGGCGTCAAAATGCCTCATCGAGATCGTTCTTTCATCAATCGCGAGCTAAGTTGGCTCGAGTTCAATCAGCGGGTTCTTGATCAGGCTTTGTACTCCAAAGTTCCCGTTTTGGATCGGCTCAAGTTTTTGGCCATCACCGCCAGCAACATGGACGAGTTCTTTATGGTGCGAGTCGGCGGCCTGCAGCTACAGCAATCGCAGGGGGTGGAGACCCCTGATCCCAGTGGCCTCAGTGTATCCGAGCAATTGGAACAGATTTTTGAACGAGTGAACTCGATCATTCGCGATCAATACGATTGCTTCTTGAACGCAGTCGAACCGATTCTAACCTCAGAAGGCCTGGAACGAATCTCGGCCAAGAACGCGTCGGCAAGACACACCGAAGCCATGAGACGCTTCTTTAGCGAAGAAATTTATCCCATCCTATCCCCCATGGATATCGATCCTGATGGGCATTTTCCGATTCTGACCAATCTTGGAATTCACTTGTGCGTTCGCATGGCAAGCGGCGATTCGGAGAAACCGCACCGCTTCACTTTTATTCCGTTGGGCAAAGCACTCTCCCGATTCATCACGCTTCCGAGTGATCGTGGGTACAGCTACGCTCTGTTAGAAGACGTGACAACGGCCATGGTAGATGAATACTACCCAGGCAAGAGGATCGAAGAGTGTATCGCCTTCCGAGTAACGCGAAACGCCGACGTGTCGGTGCGCGAGGACAGTGCCGGCGATTTGATGATGGGGATGGAAGAGGTCTTGGACTCCCGGCGATCTGCAGGGTTCGTACGCTTGGAGATCGCCGACAGCGCCTCCGAGGCAACGCTTCAGTTCTTGCAGGAGAAGTTGAGGCTCAAGGAACGCGACATCTTCAAAATTCCTGGTCCTTTGGATTTAGCCAGTACCATGTACTTGACCGAGATTGAGGGCTTCCCTGCATTGCGCGATTCCGCGTGGATCCCTCAACGACCAGCCATGCTTGACCCGACCATTGGGATACTCAATAGCATTGCGGAAAAAGACTTGCTGTTGTGCCATCCGTATGAGAGCTTTGAGCCCGTGGTACGCTTTGTCGAAGAGGCTGCCGAAGATCCTGACGTGCTTGCCATCAAGCAGGTTTTGTATCGAACAAGCCGCAAGAGCCCGATTGTTGCCGCGTTAAAAAAGGCCGCAGAACGTGGCAAGTATGTGACCGCGATCGTGGAATTGAAGGCGAGATTCGACGAGGCAAGGAACATCGAATGGGCGCGCGAATTGGAGCGGTCGGGCGTTCAGGTCATTTACGGAGTGCGTGGTTTGAAGACACACGCAAAGATCTGCATTGTCGTTCGCCGCGAACCGTCCGGGATTGTCCGCTACGTTCACTTTGGGACGGGCAATTACAACGAGGCGACGGCGCGCATGTACAGCGACGTCAGTTACATGACCTGCGACGAATCGCTAGGCCGAGACGCCAGCGCATTTATCAATGCAATCACGGGTTACAGCCAGCCCCAACCGTACGACAAATTGGAGTCAGCCCCGTTAGGCTTGCGCAAGAAGTTGCTTGCGCTGATTCAATTAGAAATTCAGAACAAGCGCAATGGGCAGAAGGCTTATATCGCGGCGAAAGTCAATTCGCTGGTCGATCCAGATGTGATCAAGGCGCTATATGAAGCAAGCCAAGCAGGGGTAGTGGTTCGGTTGAACGTACGAGGAGTGTGCTGTTTGCGACCAGGAGTTCCGGGCCTGAGCGAGAACATCACGGTGGTCAGCATTGTGGATCGATTCCTGGAGCACGCTCGCATCTTGTACTTTTATCATGGCGGCGAGGACAGTGTCTTCATCAGCAGTGCGGATTGGATGCCAAGGTCGTTTGATCGACGGGTGGAGTTGCTAGTTCCGATTGAGGATACGGCATCGAAGCGACGGGTTATGGAAATATTAGACACATATTTCCGAGACAATCAAAACTCGTGGACACTGGGGCCGGATGGCAGATACTCACGGTCGGTTCCGGAGTCGAGCCAGCCCAAGTTTCGAGCACAGAAGTTTCTGTGCGAGACAGCGATCTCGTCGCTAAAGAAAGCGGAGCACGCGGCGCGAACCACCTTCGAGCCACACAAGTCGGCATCGCCCGCCAAGCGAGAGTCGTAATCAAAAGCCGCAGGCGAACAAAACGGCTCAAGCGACCCCTCGAGTAATGGTTGCTGATCAGTGTCCTGCTTCCTCTTTGGTAGCGGATCTGACCACAGATCCGTTCTCCAAACCAATGTCGAACAGTTGTCCTCAACTGTTCATGAAGCTTTCAGCAACTCCCCAACAGCAATCAAGCTTGCTGGCACTTCACGCTAGCGTCGAATTCTTGAATAACCGATGACAGGCAAATTGCATTCTAGCGTTTCCTAGCCAAGCCGAAGGTGGTTTGGCGGTCCTGAACAGTTGAGGACAACTGTTCGACATTGGCGTTCCGCGAAAAGAGAATCAGGGCCTTAAGCCCAAGTTTCGAAGCAGGTTTGTTGCGCAAAAGAAAACCATGAGCCGCAGGCGCTAGCCGCGTTACGTTTCCCTGGCAAAAAGGGCAATTCGCGGCTAGCGCCCGCGGCTCAAGCTGAAGGCATCAAGGTCAAAGTTTCGTAGCAGGTTTGGTGCGCTAGAACCCGCGAGCGATCGCGCTCAAGCGGCCAAGGCCTCGAGCCCGACGGCCGCAACAGGTTTGGCGTGCTAACAGAGCAGGCCGGCAGCCGAATGCCATCGGCAAAGAAAAGCCACGGCAGTGGCGGAAGGAGGTAGCCATTGGGCGTCAGCCCATGGTGCCCTTCACATTCCCCGTAGCGGATCTGGCCACAGATCCGATCTTAAAACCAATATCTGACAGTTGTCCTCAACTGTTCAAGAAGCTTGCAGCAACTCCCCAATATCCATCACGCTCGTAGGCACTTTACGCAAGCGTCGAAATCTTGACTACCCGGTGACAAGCAAATTGCATTCAAACGTTTCCTGGCCATGCTTGAGATGATTTTTCGGGCCTAAACAGTTGAGGACAACTGTTCGACATTGGTCCCGTCATCGACTACCATCCATGAGCCGTTGAAAATCGAGAATCGATTTTTCGCGGATTCTCTCCCGCGATTCCAGAAACAGCGAACGAAACTTCGCGATCTGTTCGTCCGTTGTGGGGATCTGTAGCCAGATCCACTACCATATTTCCACTAACCCAGTTCTTCTTCCAGAATCGCACGGATCCTTGGTGCTGCCAATCCGTCGCCATAAGGATTCTTCAACGCCGAACGCTTCGCGTATTCAGCCTGATCGTTCAGCAGCAACGATGCTTCGCGTAGGATCGTATCCACATCGGTTCCGACCAATCGGCACGTGCCAGCGTCAACCCCTTCGGGTCTCTCTGTTGTATCACGCATGACAAGAACAGGCTTCCCGAGCGACGGCGCCTCCTCTTGCACGCCCCCTGAATCGCTCAGGAGAAACGTACTATGGTCCATCAACCAGACAAAGTCCTCGTAGCCAGCAGGTTCCACTAATGCCACGCGATCGTTCGACCCAAGCAGACGTTGCACCGGTTCGCGCACTTGCGGGTTTAGGTGCACAGGGTAAAGAACTCCGACATCAGGAAAGGCTGCCGTTAACTTCGCGATCGAATGGCAAATCCTTTCGAACCCGTCACCAAATGATTCACGTCGATGGCCGGTGACTAAAATCCAGCGTCTGGAGCCTTCCAAGAACTCGCGTCGAAAGTTATCAGGGATGTTCACTCGGGCTGCAACGTCCAAGGCTGAAACTTGGTTGGTACGCAGCCGATTTCGAACCCATAGCAGAGCGTCAACAACCGTATTACCCGTGACATGTAAACCTGTGGAGATTCCTTCACGTTGCAGGTTCGCTTTACTGACATCGGTTGGGCAAAAATGCCATCGAGTGATAGGCGAAGTGAGACGTCGATTCATTTCTTCCGGAAAGGGGGACATCATATTGCCAGTCCGAAGACCGGCCTCGACGTGCCCGACCGGGATTTTCGAATAGAAGGCAGCCATCGCAGAGGCCAAGACGGTGGTCGTATCCCCTTGGACTAGGATCGCAGCAGGCTTATGCTGAAGGCACCAATTAGACACGGCAGTGAGCACTCGGCCGGTAAGATCAGGCAAAGTTTGACCGGGTTGCATGAGATCCAGATCATGTTCTGGCACGATACCAAACACCCCGAGCGTTTGGTCAAGCATCTGCCTATGCTGAGCTGTCGCAAGAAAAACGGTATGAAATGCCTTCGATTCACGCAGAGCGAAATAAACCGGCGCCATTTTAACGGCCTCCGGCCGAGTGCCGGCAACGACCGCAACTGTTCTTTTCAAATTATCACCAACTCTTTCCAATTTCTAAATTCGTACCGACGCTTACTTCAGCATCTCTTTAAATGCAGGTAAAGATTCCTCCACCACTAAGTTTCTTGACCGAAGAAACATTTCTCGGCATGCCTTGGTCATTTGATCGTTTGGCGGGGAGAGACTTCTACTTAATAGTTGAATTTGAAAGCTTGCTTTGTCGAACCGGCTTTGCGATTCGTTTCCAAGGCGTAATAACCCCTCTTTCAAGACTCGTTCCGCTCGATCGTAAAGCGATCTTTTCAAATTGACATCACCCTCTAAAATTGGATGCCCCAATTCATCATAGAGAGAGAAGTGCAGGATGGCATAGCTGCCGTCATCGTTTTGAAATCGAACCTCGTAATAGGGAGAATCGAGTTTTGCTCCAAGGTCATCCGATTGAATCAAAACTCGCGACATTTTTTGCCAGCCTGTTCGCTCGTAACATCCCCATAGCGCATGCCAACCTATAAATGGCAAATCTAATGAAAAGACATGGTTACCGTGATTAGACGCATAGGTCCAAGTACGTGAATGGGAACCGAAGATAGAGTTGACTTCACGATCAGTAAGCTGGAAGTCTCGAAAGGAAAATCCCAGAACTTGCTTCGGCAAATCATCCTGATTTGGGAGCATATCCCGGACTTTTTGTGTGATCTCAGGCTCTTTTGCACGTGGAATGGCGAGGCCAAAAACAAGGCCTATAGGTATCAACAGAAGCGTAAAGAAATAGGCTAACCACCACACTAGAGTCAGGCTAGAACGAGGACTATCTACCACGGGCGAATCGGCGGTTGCTTTCCCAAAAGTACTGTCGGGCATTTTTTTCGGAACTACGCTATAGCTCTGAAGCCAATTTAGAAATTGCACGGAACTCCAGTGTGCCCAAGCAGCGAGTGCGAACGTTGTCATTCCCAAAAGAGTGTGTGGATTGCCTGACGAGAGGTCGATCTCAAAGAATTCAATCCCCAAAACGATGAGATTGATTCGAAGGAGGTTTCCCAAAATTGCCCAAATGGGGACCGTGATAATAGTAGCGAGGCTAACAAAAAGTCCGGCGTTGGACACGAGCAGCAAAACTCCAGCTACGGCCATCAATGCGTATTGACTATCGACGCCACTGCAAGCTTCTTCAACGAAAAGCGATTTTGCCTGAATCGCAATAACATTGCCATTATGAACATGATTTATGCTCAAAACATCCAAAAGTCTCGTTGAGACCCAAGTAGATACTCCTTGAAGCCATTGAATCATGCTTAGGTCAAGGTCAAAGGGCGGGGGCAAAGCAACTAGCAGCAAACTGCAAATGCCTACCACACGCAAGACAGACATGTTTGCAAATCGCCCAAGACACCATGCAAAAAGCAAAACGTCGAACGCAAAATTCCCGAGCCATGAGCTCTGAATCAAGATCGCGGCATAAGCACAGGCAATACCAGAAACGCTTGCAAGAATAGAGACCACTGATCGGTAGCCAGTAGCAAACGAATCGTGCTTTCCCTCTTTGTAAATGAACCAAACTGCCGCAGCATATGCCAAAGGGAAAAACTGCATATGCTGCTTCGACCAAAGAAACTTTGCCTGCGTCATCAAAAGGGCGGAGATCGCAAGAACGGGAACTACCAGAACGACAATGTCCCAACTCGACAACGCTCGAAGAAGACCATGTTTGGAAGCAGTCGTAATACTAGCGGTTGGTGCTTTCATTATTTACAAATGTGTTGCTGGCAAAGGCAACTTAGCGGAGAGATGCTTGAGAATCTCGATGTATTCGTTCGCGAGCGCAATTCGATCAAAGTGCGTTAATACATAGCGGCAGCCACTTTCCCCCATGGTAATTCTAGTAGCTGGAGACTCTTTCATTTTTACGAGATTGGCAACAAAGTCGTTTTCATCTTCCGGTTCGATCGATACTCCGCCACCACTCGCCTTGACAAGTTCGCTCGCTTCGCCCTTGACGCCAATAATGACGGGGCGTTTCATACCTGCACTTTCAAAAATCTTGGAGGGAATCACGGTTTCGAACAATGGTGTCTTTCGAAGATGGACAAATGAGACATCCGTCAATTTTAACCAGCTTTGCATTGAATCTTTTGGTTGAAGTCCGACAAATAGGACATTGTCGAGTTGCTCCGCTTGACATTGCATTTGCAGTTCTTCACGTACCGCACCATCCCCGACCGCGACAAGGACGATGTCATTATGCCCAAGTTGCTTAAGCAATTTGGCAGCACGAACGTAAATGTCCAGACCGCAAGCCAATCCTATTGTACCAATGTATCCACAAACAAATTTACCGTCCAATTTCCAATGTTCACGCAGTGCGATATCACCGTCTGAATCTGTAGACATGAGATCCGAGTCGAATCCATTCATCACTACCGATATCTTGTCGTTTGCAACGCCGCGTTCAATGAGCCTTGCTCGATATCCCTTTCCGACGGTTACGATGTGATCGGACATTCGATACATCAATGCTTCAAGCAGTTGTAGAAGCCACAAAATCCAGGGGTTCTTGATTGCGTCGACCGCACCAATCGACTCTGGCCAAATGTCTCGGATTTCAAGTACAAACACCGTTTTGCGTCTTGTGAATAGTCCTGTCATCTTCAACCAAATGGAATAAAGAACTCCAGCCCAACCACAAAAAAACTGTGGTGAAGTTGCGATGATAACATCAGGTCGAGTCTGTGTTACAGCGAATAGCGTTGCCGAAATCATATAAGAAACGTAGTTTGCTATTCTGCGCACGGTGCCTTTATTGGGTGCTATCCATGTCCAAACTCGAATAACCTTGACACCGTCTAAGTCTTGCTTTTGAGGCCACCATGTATTCTTGTATCCCTCATAAATCTTTCCATGCGGGACATTTGGTGTACATGTAACTACAGCCACTTCATGACTGGATTTGGCCCATCGTTTAGATAAAGACGACACACGGGTAGCCGGCGCATTACCCTCGGGAGTGTAGTAATGAGAAAAGTAGAAAATTCTCATCGTTGTACCGTCATCATTATCTTGATTTTAGCAGACTCGGTGCATCTTCCCTGAATTGAAAGCGATTCTCTGGCGATGGCCAGTCCAAACTCGGGGCTATAGCGACTGGAAAATCGGTTCAGTTTAGATTCCTCTTTCGTACTCACCACAATTTGAACTTTAATATCGCCGACAGATGCAATGCATGTGTCCCCGTTGAGGGATAACTGAACACCGGGGGCAAAATGCAGATTGCTCTCGAATATCTGCGTTCCTCTTCCTTGAATGAAGTCACATACTTCGAGATGGTTTTTGTCGTAAGCAAAAGACCTCCGACAAACCCACGGAGAGTACCCACTATGCTCTGCCTCTAGAAAAAATGAATCTTTAGAGGGGCACCATTTTGTAACTCTCGGGTAACAACGTTGTCCGACTCGAAAACTCGACCATACTTCACTGGAACTTCTGCCGCCGATCGTAAGCGTGTTGTGTGCCTTACTTGATCTGTCGATTGAACGCTCATGAGTGTTTCCGTATTCGAAGGTACCAGTATCGGTAATGAACGGCTTATGGTCTATCGTCCATTCAAAGGAGAAGGTATCCGCATGAGCATGCCCAGGCTGATAATCTGGCCCTACATTTCCACAATCGCAAACGAAGTAATTCCCGTTTTCCAGGGTTGCACCATAGTATCCGGCCTGCTTCAAGGCCCATACTTCCGGTTCGGAGTTTACATGAATCGGAAGGGAGTAGATTTCGTTTGCAGCGTCATTAAACAAGGCAAGCGAACTATCTGGGTGACGCATTCTCGACAAAGCATAGTCCATTTTTGGGAGTAAGCTTCCAGCCATACCCTTCGTCGAATCATCGCCGTAAACGGATAGAAGCTTTGTCAGCCACAGGATTCGAGCGTGATACATGGGGGATCGTTCGAAATGAAGCCCATCCGAAAGGATTTGTTCGTCTAACTGAGTCCTTGAAATGCTGTTACCAACTCGTCCCCATTTCGTCGCGTCAGCACCTTTGAAAAAAAAGCCCGTGAGTGCCAATGCCGCGGCGTTCTCCAAAAGGTGATTCGCTAGTATATGAAACTCCAATTGTTTCGACAAACAATAACTCTGCAAATAAAGACTTTCAACGAGAACGCGCGTAAAAGTTCTGTCTTTTTGAGTCCTCTCTTTCCAAGGACCAAAAAACAACAGCATCCAATTTATGAGTCGTAGGGAGGTAGGGTAAGGCTCCCATCCTGTCGATGCACCACTCAATCGATGATTTTGAATCCAGTCAACTACATTATTCTTGGCGATTTCGAATCCTGATTCCGAATCCGTAAGAGACCAGAGCCAGTCGAAATAGTGAAGATTGTATTGCCAAAGACGCGGCAGTTGCTTGCATTCCCACCTGGAAGCTGGTTCTGGCTCCGCCGTTTGATTGAGAAAGCGAAAGACGCCACGCTGGATATTCGCAGTAGACTGCGGGGGAACAGGCGATGGGATTCTTGCAGAAGCGTCGCTGTGCCAAAAAACCGAATCCGAGATTTGCCAATCTTTCGGAATCTGCTTCTGGCAAAAACGACTAATGGGAAAGAGTCGTTTTTCAAATCGTCTACGAACTTGCCAAACGACTTGAGAAAACTTGAGATGGCGAACGGTTCGAAACAGTCGCCCAATTTTCGGGAACACTATGCCCAGCAGCCGCGAGTATCGATCACGATGCGCTGCTCTAGTAAGCGGCGTGATACGCGTTTAAACGGCTTGTGATCTACAAGCAGAACCACAATGTCTGCAGACCGTATCGCTTCGTCCGCTTGAATTAAAGTTGCCTTTCCCTGCAACGATTTTGGTAACTCCCGAGTGTGCGGTTCAACCACAAGTACGCGTCCAAGATTCTGCAAGACAACTTGTTCCACGATATGCAAGGCAGGACTCTCGCGGATGTCGTCAACGTCTGCCTTGAACGTTAAACCAAGGCATGCAATTACCGGCTCACGGAATCGATTCGCTTTTTCACGAATCATGTTGATCACATGTTGAGGCTTCGAATCGTTCACTTCTCGAGCTGTACGAATGAGTCGAGATTGAGACGGAGCTGCGGAAACGATGAACCAAGGGTCGACGGCAATGCAGTGGCCACCAACGCCCGGACCTGGGCGAAGTATATTAACCCGAGGATGGCGATTTGATAGATCGATGAGTTCCCAAACATCAATGTTGAGGTTGTCGCAGATCATGGACAGCTCATTCGCAAAAGCAATGTTCACATCTCGAAACGAATTCTCGGTTAGTTTCGCCAGCTCGGCTGTTCTAGCGTCCGTCAAGAGAATTTCGCCGCTGCAAAAAGTTTCGTAAAGTGCTTTGGCTCGTTCTGCTGCTTCTTCGGTCAATCCGCCAGCGATGCGATCGTTGGAGACAAGTTCCTTAAGCATTTGCCCCGGGAGAATCCGTTCGGGACAATGCGCAAAGAAGTAATCGGAAGCATTATGGCCCGGGCCCAGCTCGTCGAAAAGCCAATCTCGCATCCGCTCAGTGGTTCCGACCGGACTGGTTGATTCCAAGATAATCAAATCGCCAGGCTTGACGACAGCCGCAAGCGATCGCGTCGCCGCTTCAACATAACTTAGATCCGGTGCGTGATCCTCACTGTCATGATGAAAGGGTGTTGGAACGGCTACGATGAAGGTGTTGGCAGGACTGGGTTTCGTTGCAGCGGTAAGGTTCCCACTTTGAACGGCAGCGCGCACTAAGATATCCAGATCTGGCTCTTCAATATGGATTTTTCCAGCATTGATTGTGTCGACAACACTTTGAACAACGTCAACGCCCAATACCTGCTTCCCCTTGGTTGCAAAAATCGATGCGGTTGGCAAGCCAATATATCCAAGTCCCAAAACACAAACATCAAACATTATTTCTTTTCCTTAACTTCACGGGACCGAAAGTATCTACTGCTTTGTCCAGATTAGATTCTGGGGTAGTGGACCTTGCTAAAGGTCCTGCAGTAAAAGGATCTTTAGCAAGATCCACTACATCCAACCCATCCTTTTTCAACAAACTTTGGCGTCGTTAGCTAATGCGAGCTTCTTGCGGGTGTCTAGATTTTTCAAGTAATGACCTAGCACTACTATTGAAAATGCTCTCGTCCAAGATCGTTCGTTAGGGTCCGCAAGAAAGCTATACCACAACACCTTGACTCCGTCTTTGTCGACTAGTCCTGACGTAGCTAAATAGCTTACGCCCTCTTCGCATAATGGACGAAGTTGCTTCAGCATCCAGCGAGCAATCGGCAAACTAAAACCCGTCTTGGGACGTTTATGAATCACATCGGAAATCACATCGCCAAAAGCTTCTCTCAGCAAAAATTTCCTGGGCCCGTCTTTTGGAAAGCGGATTTCACCGGGAATGGAATGAGCAAAGTCGATCAATTCTTGATCTAAGAATGGAACTCGTAACTCCAGTGAATGCGCCATCGAGTTTGCATCAGCATCACGCAACAGTGTATTGCCTTGATACAAAGCCGATTCAACAACGGATATTGCCCAGCCTACGTCGTCACTTGTCGTCGGAAGCAGTGTCATCGTTTGCGGAGGTAAGCCAATTGGCGACAAACCTAGTTCGTCGAATCGGACACCTAGCTGCTTCAATTCGTCTTGATTCATCAATCTGCGCCGCATCGCGGCTAGCCAACTCAATTGGGATTGGATCGAAAACATATCCTCAAGTTTTTTCGACACTTGTATTGGCTTGTAAAACGTCAAGCCTCGCGCGAGCATTCGTCGTAAAAAAGGAGGAACGATCGCCGCACGCCTTGACCAGTAATAAAGCTGGGGAACTTCTTGGAAGCTAGGATAACCACCAAATAGTTCATCTGCCCCTACCCCACTCAACGCTACCTTGATCCCTTGGTCTCGAACGGCTTTAGAAATGACGAAGGTATTCAATCCGTCGATCGACGGCTTATCGATCTGATTAAACCAATCTTGAATACTTGATAAGGCCTCTTCATCGGATATTTTTACCAACACATGTTCCATTCCAATTTTTTGAGCGGTATCCATTGCGATCTCTGATTCGTCAATGGCGACATCACTTTCAAACGAAACAGTAAAGGCGCGAGTGTTTGGATTCCTTTCGTGCGCCACTGTTGCAATGATTGTACTATCGATGCCAGCCGACAGAAAAACGCCTACTGGCACGTCTGCCATCAAGTGGGAATGAACTGCTTTGGTTACAAGCCGCCTTGTTTCTACTGCATAGTTTACATTTCTCAGTGTAGGTTTGCATGGGTTCCACCAGCGATTTCGTTCTACTTCACGGACCTGGTCGTCTTTTACCGCGTATTCAGTCCAGCTGCCACTGTCTAACATGGAGGCGTCGGATAGGATCGTGTAGGGCTGAGCTACCGATCCATATGCAAAATAATTCGCTACGGAAGCTTGCGATACGACCGGTTCAAATAGTTCAGAAGCAACCAACGATCGCAGTTCGCTCGCAAAAGCAAGCGAATTATTTCCGTGGTAATAGAAAAGTGGTTTAATACCAACAGGGTCTCGCGCAAGATAAATCGAACCACGACTTCGATCAAAAAAAGCAAACGCGTACATTCCATGTAACCGCCGAACAAACTCGATACCATATCGGCTCAAGCCGGCTAAGAGAACCTCTGTATCACTGTTGCTGACAAATTGATCGCCTTCGGCTTCAAGTTCCTGCCGAAGCTCGAGAAAATTGTATATCTCTCCGTTGAAAACCAGGCGATGCTGCTGGTCCTTGGTGGACATGGGCTGTTGGCCAAGCGGCGAAAGGTCCAAAATGGCCAACCGCCGTTGAGCAAGCCCAATGCTCATTCTGCCAATCGAATCAAAACACTCTCCCGATGCGTCCGGACCACGATGGACCATCATCTCATTCATTCTTTGAAGAGATCCGGGATTAACCTGGGATTCCAATTGTATGATTCCGGCTATACCGCACATATTTTAGCTTTGAGCTGCCAATTCAATTGTTATTCGGGAGACTTCCAGCAACTCTTCACATGTAATAGGCCATGAACTTCCGAGGGAAATCGCGTTAACGAAAGACTCCATCTCCTTTTGATGCCCCTTGTCCTGCGTTCGTGTTCGGAAGCGTTTTCCAAGTCTCAGACTTTGACTTATACGAAAGTTATCGCATGAGACAATGTCTCCATCTGCGAAGACTTCAATTCGCTCTTTCGGAAAGGCTTTGTGCCCGTTCGACAGATATTGTATCGTAGAAATGGAACCATCGCTATGACTTAGTTGAATTGTAGCGCAGTCTTTTGGTTTATCGTCGGATCCACCTAGATAATTAATGGACGATTTCTGAATAGGATATCCGACCAAGAATCTCGCTAAATCGATAAAATGACATGCCTCGCCGGCAATTCTTCCACCGCCTACATCAAGATCTTGCGTCCAGTGATCACGCGGGATCAATCCAGCATTCACAGTGATCGATACGGCTTTACATCCCAAACTTCCTCTTAACCATTCCTTCATTTTCAATGCGTGCGGTGAAAATCGTCGGTTAAAGCCAACCATTAAACACTTGTTTGGATTTCGTTGCAAACTATGCTCGACGTTCGAAAGCTCCTCCAAGGAAAGTGCAAGCGGCTTTTCTACAAACACGTGTTTTCCAGAGTCCAGTCCATCACACACCATTTTAGAATGGGAGTTGTGAGGAGTCGCTATCATTAACGTATCAACGTTCGAATTCGCTAGGACTGACTCTAGGTCCGACGAAGCCATTTCAAAGCCAAACTTTCGGGCGGCATGCGTTGCTGAAACGCCGTTTTTTGAGACGATAACCGATTTTCGAACCCCCAACTTAGAGAGTAGCGGTAAAAGGGTCCGAGTTGAAAATCCGCCCGCACCTATGAAAGCAACCGACGGTTTACCATTAGGAACCTGATGAACATTCAAATTCACCGTTTCGTTGGTAAGGCTTTGAAGACGATCCGAATTCGCTTTGTAGTCCAAAACGATCCCAAGAGTAGCACGTTCTGCAACGGCTTCATAAGCCTTCAATGCGTCATCAAAATCGAATCGATGGGTGATGAGCGCCGAAACATCGATCCGACCATCTGCGAGCAAACCTAGAACCGCCTCGAAATTTCTCTGTTCCGTCCATCGCACGAAACCAATCGGATAGTCCAAGCCAGTCCGCTCATAGACAGGGTCGTAACGTCCTGGGCCATAGGAGCAAGAGACTTGGAAACTGAGTTCCTTTTCGTAGAAATCGGATCGCTGCAGATTCAATCCAATCACCCCCACCAAAACGATGCGGCCGCGTTTGCGACACATTTGAGCAGACTGATGAATGAGCTCATCGCTTTTTGTAGAGGCTGTGATTAGGACACCATCGACACCTATACCTCGGGTCCATTCGTTTGCAATTGCGACTGGATCTTGCCCCAGTGATAGATCGACGGTCGTTGCGCCGAAGCGTTTCGCTAATTCCACTTTCTTGGAGTCAAAGTCGATACCAAGTACTTCGCAACCATTGGCGCGGAGCATTTGAACTGCCAACAATCCGATCAAGCCAAGCCCACTTACGACGATTCGTTCCCCTAATGTCGGTTGAAGTAGTCGAATCCCCTGTAGGCCAATTGCACCTATAACGGTGAATGCAGCCTGCTCGTCCGTAACATTCTCTGGAATCTTGGCGGCAAGTTGGTTTGGCACACAGACAATTTCAGCATGATGTCCATTGCTAACGACTCGATCACCAACTTGGTACCATGAACCGGGTTCAGATTCAATCACGGTTCCCGCATTGCAGTAGCCTAGAGGAATGGGTTGATCCAGCTTTGCTCGCACAGCGTCAAGCGTGGTCCATAGCCCATCGGTGCGAATCTTCTGCAGAACCTGCTTCACCTTGTCGGGTTGCTGTCTCGCCTTTGCGATGATTCCGGCTTTGCCGAAATCAATAAGCATCTTCTCCGTTCCTAAGGAAACAAGCGAGCGACTTGATTGCACCAGGATCGTCCCTCTTCCTCGTTTGGGACAAGGCACATCCGCCAAAAGAGTTTCCCCGGATCCAAGGTTTTGAAGTATTTGTTTCAAACTAAGACTTTAGCCAAATAATCGAGACGCAACGATGAAACGTTAGCATTCGCAAGGATAGAAATTTACTTGCTGCAATAACGTGCGCGGATCAGTAACAGCGGAGAAAGCCAACTTGACTCTGGAATGTACCTTGCAGCAGGAATTCCAAAATTTTTAATGAGTTCGATACGGAATGAATTGCTTTTCAAAAGATTCGTAATACGAGCCACCGAAAAGTCCGTTCGTGAATGGTCTAAGTAGGACGGAAATGATCTCTTACAAAACTTGGAAGACATCCAATGTGTAATTTTCTGCGACACTCGAATCGCCGAAAATCGATTCGGAACCGAGATCAGCAGAGTCCCATTTGGTACGATCATTTTCGAAAACTGTTCGACCAAACCAGAAGGTGAATCAAGGTACTCAAGCACGCTTGAGCAAAGCACACCTTGAAAAAGCTCTCCTTGCCATTTCCAATCTGTCAAAGATGTAATTTGTTGAAAAGAGGCATTAGCTCGATTGCAATTTAGTTGCTTAGACTGTTCAATCATCTGAGCGGAACCGTCAACACCAAGAACCTGGGCATGCCGATCAAGCAAGAGCCGAGATAAATTGCCAGTCCCACATCCCGCGTCCAACCATCGCTCCCCTGTAAGATCTTGGCTTGGTAAAAGTTCTGCGAACGCATTGTACCGGCGGACAAAACTTGGCTTCTTGTAGTTGTCGCTCCACGAAATAGCCAATTGATCATGAAAACCAATCGCATCAGCTGATGAAGAAGGACGGTCTGTCGTGCGCTGCATTTGGTTACCTTTTCTCTCGATTCACAGGAGTATCCATTCGAGAAATAATCGCCTGACGATATTGAAGAAGCTCAGCGATCATCCGATCCAATGCGTAGACTATTCCAGCCCTACCAGAGCGAAACCCGAACTTAAAAAAATAGGAATACGCAGGAACCGCAAATGCCAACAGCGGTACTCGAGTTCGAATTCGGTCTCGCCATGTCTGCTTTCCATCCGATGCGCGAGCACACAAATTATTGGCATAACGAAGTTGCGTTAGCAGATACTGCGAATAAGGTTTCTTGTCGTTGTGAATAAGCATTTTTTTCGAAGTGACAACCCTAACGGACGCAAGCAGTCGTTCACCGTGCCCACAGCCTTCAAAGATCGGCTTGCCACCTCGAAAGAGTATCGCTTTGGGCGGGCAAAGTGATCCATAAGGTAATGGAAAACCTTCGCTGTACATAAGAATTGGAGTTCGAATTGCGTCAAAGGTGTCCTGCTGAATGAGTGATTTGAGTTCAGACCACAATTCTTGTGTAACTTCCATATCGCTATCCAGAATCATCGCCCACTCACCAGCCAGCGTTCGGGTGCCAAGGATCCAGTTATAAGCATCTGCGTGGTTGGTATAGCGGTACGGTTCCAGGATAGCACTGGATTTACTGCGAACGATAGCTACAGTGTCGTCAGTAGACCCCGAATCGAGCACGATAGTTTTTATGCCAAGTGCCGTCATTCGATCTAAACATTTTCCGATGTTCTCTGATTCGTTCTTCGCAAGAATGTAGGTGATCAACATTTGGTTTCAATATTACAAAATACCATTTCCGAAAGCATAACAAACTCGCTTTTGCAAAACATTCTCACTATTCTCGATTCTGAAAACCGAAAACTCCCTAGTGAAAATTGACCGCGATCCAATAAATACGACACATCTTGGCGACACACATTTATTGGTCATAAACTCTTCGTGTTCTATTGTACAGAGGTTCTTCAAGACAAAAACAAAGCAATGCCCCAATTGCAAGACATAGTGGAAATGTTGAAAAAACTATCCAAGCAAAGTTCATCCAAGGTGAATAGTCCATGTCAACTGGAAAATAGAAGAGGAACAAATAACAAGTTGGCAAGTGCGTCAAGAAGAAACAATATGAAACTTTGCCGAAAAACTGTAGGATTAGGGAAGTGGTTCGCTTCCACTGAATTTGGAGGTTCAATAACGCCCCGATACCTCCAAAACTTACGACACCCATCAGTACGTCAACAATGAAATCAACCCTTCGAAGCCTACACCATAAGGCAAGGAGAAAACTAGCAACTGAAATGCACATTAGAACCGACGTTCGCGGCATAGTTTTAGCTCGGAATAAATCAGCAAGGAGCATTCCAAGTACGAAATCAGAAATTCGGCCTGGAAGTTGATATATAAAAAGGGGCTGCAATTCTTTTTGCACGGATATGAAGTCACCATGTTCAATTGCAAATCTTAATAGAACACTGAATGTGACTAGCGAAATAACCATTACGCGAACACTAACGAACTTCAAAGTAAAAAGTAGGGCTGGGAAAATCAAGTAAAATTGAGCTTCGGTCGCCATAGACCAGAAAGCACCATTTAAAGACAGGAAGTAGTCAACGAAAAAACCATGCAAGAAAAACAAATGCGACAAAGGATCAGCGAGAACCGGAGCATCTGCTCCTCTTAAAACATTTGAAACCAAGCTGAAAACAATCGCTGCCCAGTAAGCTGGGACGATTCTGAAAAATCGATTCCAATAATATATTGATACTGGAGGTGGATTAAAATGCTTGTATCGAAGGAACAGTATGAAACCACTCAATACGAAAAAGAGACTTACGCCCGAAGCCCCAAGAGAAAGAAAGTTTGGAAACTCACGGAATGAAAAGCCTCCAATCGAAAATGTGGGTAACACTCTTTTGTCAAAACCAGCCATGGCCCCAACATGAAAGACATAAACCGCCAAGCAGGCTAAAGCTCTCAACGCATCGATTTCAACTAGCCTTGTTTTGACCATTTCGCGTTTAGAAATTTTCGTCTGGTAATCATCAGTAATCATTTATGTAAAACGGACCTGATTTGTTTGTTCACTGGAGTTAGCATCAATGTGTTCTTGATTGTAAGCGTTTAAAGTTCTTTCCCGAGAAATCGTCGACCGAGATCGACCTAATGCGTCAGCATTTTCTTCGGTTGACGCCTTAGAAAACAACATCTGAGATACTTTTTCTCGTTTCTGGAATGAAAGCTAAAAGGGCAGCGTTAAGACTCAATTCGAATGACCTTGCGACAAAGACACTTAAACATCTCAACGATGGTTTTACCAATGCCAATTTCGTAAGACTTTTTCTCGTCGCGGATGCGAGGCTGTTGCATTCTAGATGAACATCCGTCCGGTTGTTACGATCGATTTCGACTTAGTGAAAGCGCAATACATCATTTATCTGTTCTGGATTGAGCATCCAGTCGTAAATCTTTTCCATTTTTACGGCAATGGACTTCCAACCAAAATCTTGTTCGATCCAAGTCCTTCCTCGCTCCCCCATGGACTCCAATTCATCCGATGATGTTCGCGTTAGCTGGATTATTGTTCTGGCAAGTGTTGCCACGTCGTTTTTGATCCACCATCCGCATCGCTTTACTCCTAACATCGACCATGGTGCTCCCTGCGAGACGATACAAGGCAATTTATGCGCAAGTGCCTCCGCTACAGTCATTGCGAAATTCTCCGAGTGGCTCGGGAGCACATATGCACTTGCCTGAAGGTATTCATTCGATTTTTCTTCTCCATAGACTGCATTCCTAGTCCGAATTGATTTTATTCCGGCAATCTGTTGCTGAAGTTGTCGTAGGTGCTCTGGTTCCCCTGGACCGACAATATGAAGTTCCCAGTCTTGCAAATGTGATCCAATCGCTCTCCATGCTTCCACTAGTTGGTCGAGTCCTTTTACTGGATGCACACGACCTAAAAACAAAAGGCGTTTCTTCGTTGTTGCTTTTGTTGGAAGGTGTTCGATCTGTGGCAAGTCGAACCCATTTGGTATCACAGCAACAGGTTGTTTAAGTCCAAATGCTCGTATATCCAGATACTCTGCCTCGCTCGTTGCGTGCAAGCATGTAGCTCTATGAAGGGCGTGCCTTTGTCCCAATAACAACAGGAGTTTCTTTCGAAAGCTCCTTCTCTGAAGAGCCCAAGCTGATAGAGTACCACGCGGACTCGTGATTAGCTTGCAACTGGTGTTCTTGATTACCATACCGGGATAGACGTTCGCCATCATCCAAAGACTATGGTTATGGAGAATCTGTGTTCCGAAAACAGACCCCATAAGCGCCTTTTTTAGCTCCGGCGAGCGCCCCAGTCGGCTAGCATAAGGGCCGACGGCTGGAAACCAACGCACTGGAATACGATATGATTTAGTCGGCTGCCTATCACTTACCCAAAGCTCAATGTTAACTCCGATTGCCCCCAGTTCTTCACATAATCTGGGAACTGAATACGAAGGACCAGATGCCTCATGGGCGATTCCTGGATTGACGTGGATACAACGAATGGGCAAGGTTGCTTTGTGTTCTCTGGATGAAGAAACAGCTTCGGATTTCGTCGGGTTCAAAAGCTTGTCTTGGTCATGGAACGCTCTGAAAATTAGGTTATGTTAACCTAATCAAAGGACATTCAATTTTCTACTGGGGTAAAAAATTACCGCGTCCCAGAAGCTGGAATAGCCAACACATTAGAAGCGTAAAATGGCGTTTCAAAGTCTTTAGCTTCGTACGTTTTGCCTAAACTACCATCAGAGTTTAGACTCCTTAATGTGTATCCTAATTTCAGAAAATCCGACGTTAGATCGGCTATCGTATGACCGCTATTAACAAGGTCTTCAGGAGAAATTTCAAATGCAACGATCGGCCTAAATTGAGAAATCGATCTCATTGCACCTTGGAGAAAAAGCGGTTCGGCACCCTGAATGTCAAGCTTTATGAAATCAATTCGTTTCACGCCTTCATTCTCGCAAAAGTGATCCAACGTGTCCAACTGTACCTTAAGTTCGCCAGTATTTCCAGTCACCAACGAACCCATCCCTTGGTTCGGCGCCGAATCTTCAGCAATATGAAAGGTTGCTTCGCCAACGTGATCGGAAAGCGCCTTGGCAACAATGCTTGCTTGAGACAAAAAACCATTCCGCTGCAAGTTGTTTCTGAGCAGGTTGTTGATTCGAGGGACCGGTTCAAAACAATAAACCCTTCCATCGGCTCCCACTTTTCGAGCAAGTTGTGTCGATACAACCCCAATATTGGCCCCTACATCAAAACAAACCGATCCCTTAGAAATGTTATTGTTTATCCACTTTTTAAGATCTGGCTCGTAGTCTCCATTCGCAATGATGGCGCGATCGATTACGTAATAAGGGTGTAAAAATAGTTCATTGCCCCAGACGTCTCTATACCATCTATAAGTTGATTTCGTTGGACATGTGTTCGCGAATCCGAAGCCCGCAAGATTGTTGGTAATTCGTCGCGGTCGAATCCCACCGAAACGTCTCCCCAGGAACGACATGATCCAAAACAGGCATCTGGCAAAAAATCGCATTTCTAATCGGCTCGCAACTTCAGAAATTTTTCTAATAAACTAGGCTTGTGGATATTTGCCAATTTCGGCACAGTGCTCAATCGCAGTCACGATCCCTTGAAACGACCAATTTGCAATGAACTTTCGGCACTCAGCCCCCATCTCCAGAAGCCGACTACGTGACGGAAGTTGTTTGAGCGTAGAACTGAATGAGTTGATATCGCCAGCTGGAAAGTGCCAGCCGGTGATGCCATCCTTTACTAGATCGCGTTGCGATCCAACGCAATCGCTCGAAATCACGCATCTACCACTCGCCATCGCTTCGTTAATACATAGCCCCCAAGTCTCAAGCCTGGAGCACAAGCAGATTACGTCACCGACGCGGTAGACCGAGGGCATCTCAGCCTGATTTTGAAACGGGAGCATTGTTACGCCAGGAACATTTCGGATTGCTTCCCGAACACTCTCTTCGAGTACGCCGTTCCCAACAATGACCAGCTTCAATTCAGGTCGATCCAATTTGGCCTTTGCGAAGGCCGCGACAAGATCAAGAGGGGCTTTCACCGGCTCTAATTTCCCCGCAAAAAGAATGGTCACATCGGTGTCACTCAAACCTATCGATTTTCGGATTTCCAAAGCGCGGGCGTCGTGAAAAGCCTCACCAAAACGTACGTTATCGATTGCATGTGGTGCCGAAATGAGTTGAGGTTCCTTCAATCCATGCGCAAGAAAGTACTCTCGATTGTTCGTGCCGACGACCAATGCCCTGTCCACCATTTTATAAACATAAGTGAGCAGAGCCTTGCGCACCCAGGCACGTGCGGATGAAGAAACGGTCAATAAAGTCGAATCACCTCGAAACAAGATATTCTTGGTTCGGGAGTACTTTCGCATAACGCGAAGGTGACTTCGAAAGTTCCAACCGATCACCAAGATGGAATCAGGGTTCCAGTCGGCTAATCGAGAGACGATTTTGGGAGAATCGCATGCCATGAAACCCGGTTTGGTGTTCGGTACGGATGGCGGTACCACTTCGTACTCGTAACCTTCAGTCAAGGGAATGTTCCATTGAATCTCTCGCCCAAACCCACGGTCAACCACAACGCGTTCTCCGCCATGCCATGAATAAAAGACTTTGCTTTGAAGCTTTGTAGATTTCGTCAAAAGATGAAACCATGGTGCATTGTATTGCACGGGATGTGTGGCCAAAACGGCAAGTTTCATACCGTCCCCTTTTTACCAAGACTGGGGAACGCCATGATCAAAATGTAGATGACAGCAATGTAGCCAACGATAATGACCGAAGTACCAAGAAAATCGGGTACAAAGTGCCCATCTACTCGTAATCCCATAGAAAGCATCATCACAACACAAGGGAAAAAAGTCCATAGTGAACCCTCAAGCGATTTAAGTAAAACGTCGGCACCATGATAGAATAAACCAACGATCAGCCCAACAATGATCACGAAAATGGCTCCACCATTGTGGTATGCTTCGCCAGAAAGCCCGATTGATACGCTACTCGCATCATTGCCATTGAACAAGACACTGAATTCAGATCCAACGCCTGTCATGTTCGGTTTGTCGGGATAAATAATTCGCGGTACAAGTACCCAAAACGCGTTCCTATAGGAATCGCCAGGATAGCCGCGGTCATACTGATCCATCGCGAATGCTTGCGTGGGCACATAGTTGGTTCTCAATAACCAACCCTGCGTCTCCGTTGTACTCACGAAAAGCTCACCGTTTTCCCATAAATCACTAATGCACTTCAGATGTCTTGATACAGTGTGTTCCTGATTCCTAAACTCTTTGTTGAAAGAATCTCGCAGATTTCCAACGGCGGTGGAAGTGAAAGCAAACGACATACACGCAATCACGATGATCGCAAAAATGTTCCGTCCACTTGCCCCAGCTAAGATCAAACCAATAATCGCCAAAACATAGGCTTTCATCATGGCCGTTTTTTGAAACATGATGAAACTTGAGCAAACGCAAAAAGTAAGCGCAAGCAGAAAAGCAATTTGGTCTCGACGATTCCCTTTTGTCCATAGGAAGGCGAGCGGGGCAATGGAAACTTCAACCAATGCATCCAGAGAACCAATCATTCCAATGACATTCTCTCCCGCAATCAAGGCGGGAATACCTGCACGAACCGAAAGACCCAGAACTAAACATACGATTGCAAGCCAACGTGCTGCGACGATCTCATTTGCAAATCCGTTCAGTTGATATCCCTTTGGCGGAGCAACCTTAAGTTTTCGGCAAAGAAAAACGGCTAATACAGTAAGGCAAAGAAAGGAAGTATTGAGTAGATTTGTACTCGCAAGTATCTCAGGCGTTACGAAGAAGTGTAATTGGGAATAGCCAATCGACGCTTCATTCCCAATAAAGTAGGTAAGAGGACCTTGACCAAAATAAAATGAAGTAGCTACTAGTGACCAAGTAACAGGACTCAATATAGATCGTCGCGAAATGCGAACTAAGAAATATACCGCTGTAACGCAACCAGCAGCTAAGGCAATCGGACCGACGGCGTTTACGTTTGTTGTAAATTCCGAATCACCGGACAAAAACGCAATCGTCTGAACACAGCATAGTATTGAACAATAAATAATTAAACAATAAAGCGTACTGTCAATACGACCTTCCTGATCAGCACTTATGCCTTGTTGAGCAGTTGGAAATTGCCCAGCGTAACTGCTTCTAGCAGATTGGTTCGAAAAGTGTTCAGTTGAGATGAAAGTCCCCATGTTTTTCACGTCAATACCGAGTCGAGAATCTTCGACAATCGCCCTTCGCAAGAGTAGTCGTCGCGTAGGCAGCGTTCCCGACCTGCCGCCGCAATCGCAATTCTTTGAGCAGGATTTTCGAGGTAGAAACGCACCTTTTGAAGTAGTTCCTCATCCGAATCGAAAAAATCCGCCTCCTTACCCTCTTCAAAGAGTCTCATATGCTCCTTCGTTCGTTCCGCAAGCATGAGTGTTCCGCATGCAGGTATTTCAATCGAACGAACCGTTTGGCGATCTCGGTTGAGCTTTCTGAGAAAACAAAGAGCAATATCAAACGCACAAATCCCCTTGGCATAGTCATCGCCGTACAGTGATTTTCGACAAATTTCAATATTTGCCTCGTCGACAGGATTGGGTGGCCAAAATTCACAATACACCTTCACGGGGATCCCATTGTTCGCGAGATAACGTATAGTCTGCGCACGTTCCTCCTCGTAAGATCCTATAAATCCGACCTTCCCCCCAATCGAGGATTTTTCCTGGTCGGTGAGATGGATGGGGCGATGTGTCTCCGGATCAAAAGAGTTGTCAATGAAAACCACATTCTCACAACCGAGTTCCTGAAGCGGAAGTAGGTTGTGTGATTTAGTCGTAATAAAACAATCGTAGTACTTCAGCGACCTTAAAAATCTCGCTGATTGATTGTGCCTACCACACATGTCATCTGGGGCATACCCGATGATTTTACCGTTTGGAAAACGCGCCTTAAAACCCCGAAAGATGTCCGAACGTAATGTCAATACTTTGTCCAGCCAAAGTACGTCATAGGTTGAGGTGCGCAACGCCTGAGCAACCTGCTTGTTTATCCCGCACAAATCGAACGGGCCTGCAAACGACAAGCCCATTTGGAAAAAACGGTTAGAAAGCCTGGATGCCTGTTTCTTAAGATAGCCCACATTGGAGTGGTCATCCAGACCTGTCACGATATGCCCAATCTTCCTGAGGGCCTGAAGCCGTTGCAGACAGTTGCCCCCATGATACAGGGCTCCGACGTATAAAATCCGAACGGGTTGAGTCACTTTATTGGAATCAAGCAATCGAGAAATCTATTCGAGAATTCCTGCAAGTCGAAAAACTCGTGCCCATCTTGAAAAATAGGTGTGCTCCTTCAAGCATCGCTCTCGGGCTGCGATGCGTATTTGCTCTGCTTCCTGCGGATGGTTTAGATAGTGCCGTATTTGACGTTCACAGTCCTCTGCACTTCTATAGGTTAAAATCTCTTTCCCTATGTCGTAAACCAGTTCGAGTTCCGGATTGTGCTGTGTCAAATATAGTGCCCCAGCCATTGGAATCTCGAAATCCCGTCCCTTGAGACACATCAGCTTTTGCGAGTAACCGATTGTAGAGAACCCAAGATTGATGCGGCTTTTTGAAAAGATAGAAATCATTTCGTCCGCAGGAAGAGGTCCCATTGGCCAACCTCTTCCGAAGCAAGTAACCGGGACACCAAGTCTTTCAAGCTGTTCAATCAATCTAGGACGCCAGCCATATCTCGCACCAACAAAGCTAACATCGTATTCAAAGGGAACCGGAACAGGTTTATGTATGTCCGGATGTCCAGCCTCCGGCCAAAACATGCCGAGCCCACCATGGACTTCGTACTTAATTATCGATTCGGGTGCATTCGTCAGATTAAGATCGATCACGTTCGCAATACCAGCGGTAGTTTGGTACACGCCATCGCGGATTTGTCCGGGAAAATTCAGCTTGTCGTCCCAGCAAAAATTGAATAGGGCCGCACCGCTCGCACCCATTTCCTTCAAAATGTCTGGGTGTGTGTTGTGTCCAGATAGGTAGCATACTACAGCGTCGATCGGCTGAATTGCATTGGCATTCTTGAAACGCTCAAGCAATCTACGATTCATAATCGGCTGTCTCTCAGGCCAATCCGATCGGTTTTCGTCAAATCCATCCTTACGAAAATCGTAAGAAGTAACCCTACCAAATGGCTGAAGTGCGACTGGCAAAACAGCCTCCCAATCCAAAACTTGATAGGCTAGGAAGACATGCATTTCCCCTAGTTTTTTTGGCCCACTGTCGGGGCGTCGCTCTTGCAGTCGAGCTCGGAGTGCATCTTGAAGAGCCGCCCCAGAGGTTTTGCCTGAGCGTTTTCTGATGAGCGATTGATATTGCGAAAGACTCTTGCTTGCCTTTCGGTCTTGCATCCGTCCTCGGATACTCGCATGAAGGTATTGAAGCAACGAAGACTTCTTGATAATTCGCTTTAATGTTCGACGCATGACAAACGATGGATAAGGCCTGCTTAATTCCAACGGACGCTGTACAATTCCGGTAAGGCCTTCGCAAATACGACATCAGTTTGCGTTAGCTTTAGATCGTAAGGTCTTTGAGCATATGTACAGAAATCAAAAACACGAAAATCGTGCTCACCAAGAAGGCTCACGACTTCATGAAGGAATGGAATATCTTCGTACGACTGCTGAACGTTGCACTCAACAAGCAAAATTTTAGCGGTTTCTAACGACTTCAACGCGCCATGAATAACATCGATTTCATGACCTTGGACGTCAATTTTTATTAAATCTGGGGGGTGCAAACGGGCCTGGCTCAACAAGCTATCAAGTGTCTCAACTTGTACAGTCCTTTGACCTCCTGAATTCAGAACAAACTCACTCGCGTGGAAACTCGACTGATCACCATGATGATTCAATACCATACTCCCTGGTTTTGAACTGAGTGCACCCAGAAAATAGTCCATACCAGGAACTCTTGACCGCATCCTTTGCAAAGCGGGTTCGTTTTCAGCCAAGGGATCAATCAAAAAATATTTTGCATTTGGCCAGACCTCACGACATTCATCCGTCCACTGTCCATTGGAAGCTCCAACGTCTACGATTTGGTCGATTGCGATTCCACTCGAAGCGATCTCGCGGAATACCTTCGCAAAACCTCGAGGCCCCCAATTCGCATTGACCATTCTTACGCCAAAGGGTTTTAAAAGTCGATTGACAAGTTTCTTCACTTTTATCATCAATTTCAATTAAATCTAAAGCCGTTCAAAGCGATTACCGGGCATAG
The DNA here is from genome assembly GCA_027487485.1 of Planctomycetaceae bacterium. Taxonomy (GTDB): domain Bacteria; phylum Planctomycetota; class Planctomycetia; order Pirellulales; family Pirellulaceae; genus JBKCUI01. The sequence continues at coordinate 27,472 of JAIYDN010000040.1, forward strand.
GTTCTTCCCATGCTCAATGAAGTCATGGGTAAAGTTCCTGAACGGTTACTTTCGCAGTGCGATTCTTTATCCAAAGAATGGATTGTTATTCTAAACTGACTTTTCTGCTCAAACTGGAACATACGCCTTACAGGACACATTCTTCGGTTCGTCTAACATTTTCTTCGCGAATTGCGAAAAGAACGCGCTTAAAGCGGCAAAGACGCCATAGTAACAAGGTGCCGCCATGGCTATCCCAAGCATTCCAAACCATTTGCCAAGTATGACAACAAAGACGAGTGACGCAAGTGCTGTTAAACCATGAACGATCAGCAAAAGGCCGTTCCGTTTGAATGCTCGGATTCGAATTTCGAAAATAGTACCTATGCTGAAAAAGCAAAAGCCCGCCGCGATCCACGGCATCAAATATGAAGAACTCCGATAGGCGGGAGCCAATAATAAACTTGCTACCACATTCTGAAGAAAATAGAACGCAAAAATTGACGAAAGACCGATCATGGTGCTTATGACAATCCAAATCAAAACAACTCTATCCGCGTTCGCGATTCTATTCTCCGCGACTTCCCTATACAGATTTGGTCTCATAACCAATTCGAGCGCCCCACTACAGGCAATGCAGGGCTTGCTGGTCAAGCCATATATGGCAATATACAAACCAGCCGCGGTTGGGCCAAAAAATTCGGCGGCTATGTATCGGTCAGATGAAGACGTAACCCAACCAATAAAATTGAGTGGAATCAATGGTAAACAAAAGCGAACCAGTTCGTTGAGAACTCTGGACTCATCCAGGACTGCGGACTCAACATTCGAAAATTGTCTTTTGCAAAGAAAAAACACAATAAATAAAGCCAGTCCGCCCCCTAACAACATGCCACAAAGAACATTGATCATCACGCCACCGAAAGCAGCGGACGCGACTAAAGCTCCTAAAGGCCTCAGAAATGCATCAATTGAACTCAATATTGCATAGGACTTTTGTTCGTTGTTGGCTGAAAAAGTCGTCAGCCAAAGTGTTCGAACTGTATCGAGTAAATACAACGACGCAATGAAAATGCCTTCAGGAAAGCTGACAAATGAAAAAACATATGCGGAAACGAAGAAGACGAGGCAAACAAGCGAACTGGTCTTAACAAGCAATCCATTCAAGTATTCGAGAAAAGATCGCGACGTGTTCTTGGCAGAATACTCAGGAAGCAATCGCAAAATTGCTTGCATGAGCGGCCCGCAAACAACTCCATTTATAAGTGCGATTGCACCTAAGACCAAGTTGGATCTGCCAAACTCGCTGGGCGGAACGAGTTCAGTCAAGCACCGGATCATTACTAATCCGAAAAGGATAGTAAGTGCTTGACCTGACACTACCCAAGTGCTGCGCGAGGTCAATACAGACCTCCACTGAAATTCCGTTGCCAACTTGCTCAGTTAACGCGAGAGGCGACTTTTGTAAATGATTATTTTAGAATGATAGAAAGCCATAGAAAACTACATCTTTATGCCTTCACAACTTTCGACAAATCTAAGCATTGGCTAGTTGCGTTTCTAGTGTCGATTACCAATTTGGCCCATTCTACTAGCTCTACGTAGTTGACATTTGCGTGCGCAGTTGCAAGCAGAATCGCATCGAATTCCGAGACACATTCTTTCGACCATTGAATTGATTTTGTTCCCGCCCAATGAGGATGCTCGCGTGTCATTCGGATTACTGGCACATATGGATCGAAGTAGCTAACTTCTGAGCCAGCTTCCTTCAACAAGTCCATCAAAATGTAACCAGGCGATTCGCGGTCGTCATCGACATTGGCTTTATAGGCCAAACCAACCAACAAAATCTTGCTCCCATTCAAAGGCTTACGGGCGCCATTGAGTGCTTCTGTTAGCTTGCGAATCACATACTGTGGCATCGAAGTGTTGATCTCACCTGCCAATTCAATAAAACGAGTGGACTGACCGTACTCGCGTGCTTTCCATGTAAGATAGAACGGATCTATTGGTATGCAGTGCCCTCCAAGACCAGGTCCTGGATAGAACGGCATGAATCCAAAGGGTTTGGTTTTGGCTGCTTCAATCACTTCCCAAATGTCGATCCCCATCGCTCCGTAAACTACTTTCAGTTCATTGACCAGCGCGATATTGACGCTTCGAAATATATTTTCGAGTAACTTCGTCGCTTCAGCAGCTCGGCAACTGCTAACAGTGACGACTCGTTCCACCGCTTGCTGATACAATTCCTTGGCTCTTTCAAGACATTGAGGTGTCAAGCCGCCTACGACCTTCGGGATGGTGGCCACCTTGCTATTTGGGTTTCCTGGATCTTCCCGTTCAGGCGAAAACGCTAGATGGAAATCTTTTCCGGCTAATAGACCGGACCCCTTTTCCAAGACGGCTCGCAAATCTTCATCGGTGGTCCCCGGGTAAGTCGTTGACTCCAATACGACTAGGCATCCACGACTCAAATTCGGGGCGATGGATTCGCCGGTCTTGAGGATGTAGCTGATATCGGGTTCACGGTTTTTATTCAGTGGCGTGGGAACGCAAATGATGATTGCGTTGCACTGCCTGGCCATCGCGAAATCGGTACTTGCGGAAAGACGTTTTGCATTGACTTGCTCCGCTATGGACTCTGAGCTGATGTGATGAATGTACGATGTGCAGTTATTGATTGAATCAACTTTAACGGCGTCGACATCCAGCCCAACGACGGAAACACCATTTCTTGCGAATTGAAGGCCAAGCGGGAGCCCCACGTATCCAAGTCCGATTACTGCAATCATTTGTGATTTACTCGTTTTGGTCACAAAACATTCCGGAAAGTGGTGCGAAAATTCGAAAAGGCGGTTTCAGTCTGCACTTCGTGCCCGTGGGTGCCAGCGAAAGCCGCCCCTTTTGCTGAATCTTGTTAGTCTGCGTCCATAAAACCAATGAACCCGACTATTTGGCGAAGCTTAGTTCTTGGAACAGGTTTCGCAAACCGAATTCATGAATACCAAACAGAAATGTCCAACTAACCGATCTAGTTTGCCGAAATGTACTCTTGTTCAACTGATTCGAGATTGATCTATCTGAGGTCTCGACCGATGATTTTCTCGTAGATTTGCAGATACTGTGCCGACACATGCTCCAGACCGAATCGCCGCCTATTACTTCTCCCACGTTCAATCAAGTCGCACCGTAGTGTCGAGTCACTTAAAAGTCGCTTAAAGCCATTACGGATTGACTCGACGTCGAACGGATCCACGAGAAGAGCCCCATCACCGGCAACTTCAGGCATCGAAGACACATTGCTCGTCAAGACAGGGCGTTCAATCCATTGAGCCTCGAGAATAGGCATCCCAAAGCCTTCGCTTGTTGAGACGAAACTGAGCAAGTCTGAGGACTGGTACGCTTCTAGCAGATCTTCCCTAGACAGATTCCAGGAGTTTCTAAACGTAATTTTATTTGCCTTCAGTAGCTCGACTTGCTGGGGCTCCAAACGTCCAACAACGTGCAATTGAACATTAAGTCCAGCTAGGGCTTCGGAAACTCGTTTCAGATTTTTGTTGTGACGCGTTCCAATTTGCAGAATCGTTGGAGATTTATCAGTGGGAAATGGCTTCGGCCGAGGCTGAAATTGTTGATCTACAGCATCCGGAACCACGAACACCTTGTTAGGATCGCAAGAAATATTCTTCAGTAAATCCTGTTTGGTACACTCTGAGATCACAGTAACGACCCGTGAACGTTTCACTGGTAAAGTGAACCAAAACCACTTCAGCAAGAACTTCGATGCTCCGCGAAGTCGCGAGAGAATTTCGAGGTCATGGATAGTCAAAACAGTAGTGGCCGGATCGAGTCCCAACGCAAGAAAATGCACATCTCCCGTGATGTGATTTACATCCCCTGCGTTATTGGCCGCCCACCGAATCATTCGAGCCCGTGAAACAATTCCCTTGCTATACCATGGAGATACTTTAACCTCCGGTACACATCCTTGGGTTTGCATTTGCTCCCGAATCGTTTGAAACAGCCCCTCGATGCTGTGAGCTCCATCAAACGGTCTGCGATGAAAATGAACGATCTTGGATGTGTCAAAACGCAACTAAATTAATCTCGTGCAATTGTGTTTGGAAACAATTCATTGGAAAGTAATCCATCATCAAATTGGCAACAAGGTTGCCATTGTCAAAACGTTCTTTCGGTCTACGTTTTTCCGACACATTACGCAGCTACCGACGCTATCCAACCTCGCGACCAAAAAAACGTTGATGCGGTACTCACTTCAAAGATTAGTTAGCAAAGCAACTAGATAATCGACTTGTCGATTCAAACCGATATTCAAAAACTTTGTCGTGTGGCCCTACATAACCAACTAACTAAAGAGCGGACTTCGTTCCTGTGGGTGACGGGCGGAGCCGTGCCCTTCGGACTATGCCTTCGAAAATGCTGGTTTTTTACTCGGTTCGGTCGCTAGCTGATTCAAGATCGGGCTGGCGAATGGTTTTTGTTTGTGTGGAGGGGACTCGTTGCCTCGTCCATTGCCTAAAAGCCGGGACTCCTCGCCTCGTCCACTACGGAGCAGCCGGGACTCGTTGCCTCGTCCACTACGGAGCAGCCGGGACTCGTTGCC
>JAIYDN010000048.1 GCA_027487485.1 Planctomycetaceae bacterium
CATGGATCACAAACTTGGCATTGGCGCTCGCATCCCGGACTTGATTCCAAACTGCGGTAAAGTCCGCGAACGTTTGTTCTGGAACCGTGCAGGTAATGGTTCGAATAAGAGTCCCGTCGCTGGCTCGATAACCATAATACTTTCTTCGTCCGTACGGATCTTGGTCGTAGAAAAGCTGGTTGCTCAAGTAAGCCTTTTGGCTAACCAGCGTTTTTCCAACTCGTGGGGAAACACTAGTCGTCAAAGGACGGTTGCTGGCGTCGTAAGTAATGTCGGTTGCTGCCCCATTGATCTTCGTTTTGGTCACGATTGTCGTGCTCCCTTCCAGGTAGATATAGTCCGCGACTGTTCGAAGGTTCGGGTCAGTAATTGGGATGTCGTCGGCTTGGCCGTCAAGTATATTAGCGTCGATTGCGGACGGAGTGATTTTCTGAATGAGCCTGCCAACACTATCGTAGGTGGAACTACTTACGACGTTCAATCGGTCTTTGGTCTTAAGAACTTTGCCGACGTTTGCGGTGCCGGACGCACCATACAGAGTCTGCTCAGTTGTTCCGTCTGGGTAGGTCGTTTTTACAAGTCGATCGTTGTTGTCGTACTCGAAGTTTGTGATCCGTCCTTCAGGGTCGGTCGTCTGCGTCTTTCGATTGCTTGCGTCGTACGCGATTAGCGTGACGGGTCGGGTTCCACCAGAGGTATCGGCTGAGTCGGTCACTTTAGTCACGAAGCCAGCTGAGTTGTACTCGTAATCCTTTCGGAAAACAGTGGGAGTGGAGGCGCTGTAAAGCGAGTTGAACTCCGTTTTGAGTAGTCCTTTGTTCGCGTGTGTGGACGGATAGTATTCAAAGGATGATTGGGCAAACGCGGCGGTCTGGACATCATTTCCATTCTGCTCGATCAGGCCAACTTGTTTGGTGAGCATGTGCCCTTGTGCGTCATAAGTGTATTTGATGACGTTGCCAGCCCGATCGCGTTCGCGAGTCGTGAGTCCAATCGTGTTGTAGGCATAATCTGCGTAAGAACCGTCGGCAGCGTACGTGATTCGAGTTGCTCGGCCAGCAGAATCGTATTGTAGATTGTAAAGGTTCCCCCTTGAATTTGTGTAGCTTGGCGATGTGCTGGTGTATAGCTGCGATTGGGTGATGGACGAGGGAGGGCCAACAATTTGCGGATTGAGAGTCCCTTCGATTCCCGGAAACGATTGTTGTTCGGCAAAGGGGCCACCTCCAGAACCTCCCACGGTTACCATTTGCCATTGATCGTAAACTTGTTGCTGAAGATTACCTGCAAGAACGATCGCGCGATTGCCGCTTGTGTAGATGAATCGCAAATCGACTGAAGGGTTGGAAGCAGGAATCAACATCCATTCAACATCTGTATTAGGATGTTCGACCATGCGCCGAACACCAAGAGGTTGATTGATTACGAGTGCCTGATTCGAAATGGTTAATGTCATGTAGTCGTTGGTGAGATGATACTTCATTTCACGATTATCGTTTACCGTATCACGGACGGTAACCGTTGCAGTTTGTGCTACGGGATCTTGGCCGTAGACGAAGGTCGATTGATCACCGTTCTTGTAGGTAACGTTGGAAAGCATTCCGCTGCCGTAACCATAGGTAATGAACTGGCCATCGTTTCGATCGATTCGACTTACCGACCATCGACCGCTTTGTTGAGCCGAGTTGTATGTGAAAGTAAGTGTGCTACCGAATGAATCGGTGACGTTATCGATTTGCCATTGCCGATCGGGGGCAGCTGCCAATTGAGCCGGGGTCCAGGTTTTGTAGTTCACCGTCAGTTCATTGCCGTCGAGGTCAACTCGTTTTTTGAACCGTCCAACAAGTAAGGTTGCTGATGTCGCATCCAAGTCGACGAACTCAAATACTTCTTTGCCGCCACTCCAATGGGTAACTTCGCCGGTTGCTGCCGAAAGGGGATTGGTGGTGCTTGCACCGGTCGACGTGTAGAGTCTCAGGTCTTTGAAGTGCTTGTTTTTGACATTGTAGTAGACTCCGTCCAAAGAATCGCCTTCCAAACCATCAAAAGCTTGGTAGACAGCGCCCGAGTAGACATCGAAGAATGAGATAGCATTTCCGCTTGCTTCTGGAAACACATGCAGTTGGCTATCGAACTGGGTGTAGTAACCAGGGGACAAATTGGAATTGTTGGCGCGATTATTTGGCAACCAAACGCGACTTATGAAATTGGCTCGCATGGATCCCATTGGGCCCACCCCCCTTCCGGCTCCCCCTCCACCACTGTTTCCCGCTCCGCCGCCGCAAGTGTTGCAAGGCGGCATCCCTCCGCGTCCGCCGGAGTTATTTCCCATGTCTGTTGAACCACCTGCAGGTGATGTGCAAATACTGCCACAGGACGTTCCACATCCTCCACCATAAAGATCTCCAACAGAAGTTCCACCCTCTTCGTGGAAGGTATAACAAGTAGCTCCGTATTTGCATTGATCGGACGTGCTTCCAGTCCCTGAACCAACTCCCGGACTTGACGAACGTATCGGTGAACTTCCAACCGCACCTCCTCCAGCACCCCCTCCGGCGCCACCTTCGCCGGGACCACCATTACCACCTCCTACAACTTGACCTTGAGCAGCCGGGCTACTTGCAAACATCAACACAGGCAAGGCAACGAGGCAAAACTGCACAATCCGCTGGAATAAACCAATAACTTGGTGGCCAATCACGCAACTTCCACTCGAAGCGCTGCTTTCGGCAAGCCTGACCAAGGGTATTAATCGTGTCATGATGAGGCCTTTGATGGATAAAGGTTGATTGAGTCGAGTATTGTTGATTGAGTAAAAAGATAGGAAACCATCTTGGGATTCAAATGATTATCTTGCTGGCAATGCTACATTGACACTGAACGCTATTTGGCCGGAGTTGATTGGTCCGGCCGCCAGAATCTGTACCAAGTCGATCGTGCCTTCCCCTGCAGTAAAATTCGCTGTTGCGATTCCCTTATCGTCAGCCAAGACAGTTTGGCTAGTCAGTAGATTGTCAAAGAATCCAAGAGCCTGACTGGTAAATGTTACTGGGGCTCCAGCATCGGCGACCACCGACAATCGAACACTTTCCCCTTGAACAACACGAAAGTAACGCTTGTCGGCCGCTCGAATGGGATTAACTCCCTCAGCAGGTTCTGCAGGTGCGAAGACACGCGCTGGTTCAACCGTATCGAGATAGGCTTGAGGATTCTCCGCGTACGCCTTCGCATCAAATGGCTCAGAAGGCACAAACGAACTAAATCGACTTGGTTTAGACCTGTCCTTCAATGCTGCAAAGACGGCTTTTGTGTTGGCATTGGAATCTGGCTCCACGGCAGGTGAAAAACCATGCGGAACTTTGGGCGGATTTTCAATCAACGATGGTTCACGCGACTCGTCCTTAACGGAGACAACGTCGGTGCCTGGCCTTGCAACACCACCTTGGGTTACCCAACCTTCAGGCACCGAGGGCGTTTCCTGAGCGACAGCATTTTCTTGTTTAGCAACGACAACATCACGCACTGGCGTAGCATCCGGTTGCATTAGCCATAGCCCCGCACCAATCAAGGCCAACACGGAGAGCCCCACCAGCACTCGTGAATCAATCGCGGCGTACCGGTCGCAACTCAAGCGAGACCATCTAGTCCGTCGCAAGCGAAACACACCATCATTGAATAGACCCAAGATCGTTCAACTCCGTGGCGAGAAAGGTCAGTTCGTTTAGCATTGGCTCCAAGCAGAGCAGCAATGCAACTTGTGAATTCGTCAACCAAGGTTAGCGGTGCGAAAAAGTAAAGCAAGGGTTTACAACTGGAATTTCTCAATAATTTATAATTCACTTTTTTCGAAAAAAAAAAAAAAAAAATATCGGTCGGTAGTGGTTGCTTGAGGGGGAATTTGATAGGCCCTTCTGACTCAGAGATTCCAATCGGTTCACGCCGATTGCGCAATCTAGTTAGTGCCGTCTAGAAAACGAAGTCTGGCCTTGAGATTTGACTGACCGCACGGTCATGAATTTAGGGATGAGACCGCTTGTGAACCAACAGGATCGGCTCGAATGATTTTGGAGGAAGGTCGACCGGGCTGTTCGAGAATCCCTCGTTGGATGATTGCAGTGTCGCGGATCGATTTCATCCGATATAGACTGAGGTTTGATTGTCAGTGCACTCCTTAGAAACGTTGCGGTAAATGCTTGATCCAGTTTCCAACGCGAATCAAAAACATCGTATAGCTCAGGAATTCTTTTCAACTGTACCTATCGAACTTTGCCGCAAGCATTTGCTCTGCCTTGATACCGAGCATGATGAATCACTTCGTTTGTTGGTTTGCGACCTGACTCCGTCGTTTACAGCAGATTCCGTTCGAAGGCAATTGAGGACGTCGTTACCTACGGTTTGCGTTGATGAGCGTACTTTGCGAGAAAAGATTGACAAAGCATTCGAGGTATTTCGCGCGACGGGGGGATCGGCCAACCAATCGGAAACAATCTTGGATACAGCCGCAGAACGAGTCGTATTAACAGCCAATGACGATTCGATGGACTTGCTTCAGGATCAATCGGAATCTCCTGTCATCGATGTCGTGAATCGGATCTTGTTCGAGGCTGTCCAGCAGCAAGCATCGGATATTCACTTTCAACCAAATGAGCAATCACTGACGGTAAGAATGCGAATGGACGGTGTACTGTTTGACGTACGGGATGTTCCCAAAAGCTTGCAGGAAGAAGTACTCACTCGGATCAAAGTAGCTGGACGGATGGACATCGCTGAAAAGCGATTACCTCAAGACGGCCGGGCAACGGTCCGTGTGGGCTCGCGTGTGATCGATTTGCGGATTGCGTCGATGCCATCTAGTCATGGGGAACGTATCGTTGTTCGATTGCTCGATAAGAGTGCAAGGCTGTATCAGCTTAAAGAGCTTGGGATGGACCCGCTGTCGCTCGAGCGGTTTCGCAACGCGATCTCCGTCGAGCATGGATTGATTCTAGTGACCGGCCCAACCGGCAGTGGTAAAAGTACGACTCTCTATTCGGCCCTTCAGGAACTGGATACGACCGAACGCAATGCGGTGACGCTCGAAGATCCGATTGAGTACCAGCTAGTGGGTGTTTCGCAGACTCAGATCAATCTTAAGAAGGGGATGACGTTTGCAAGCGGACTGCGGAGCGTGCTCCGGCAAGACCCGGACATCATCATGGTGGGGGAGATACGAGATGCAGAAACGGCCATGATGGCGGTTCAAGCAGCTCTGACTGGGCACTTGGTGTTTAGTACGTTGCATACTAATGATGCAGCAAGCGCGGTGACGCGGATGATGGATTTGGGGATTGAGCCCTATCTGTTGGCTAGTAGTTTGGTTTCGGTTTTGGCTCAACGGTTGGTGAGGAGGGTTTGTTCGTGTGGGTTGAGAGTTGAGGGTTTAGGGTTGAGAGTGGAGGGAGAGCAGACGATTGAGGGTGGGAAGGTGGTGGGGTGTTTGGCTTGTCGGGGGACGGGGTATAAGGGGCGGTTGGGGATTTATGAACTGCTGATCGTGGACGAAGAGATTCGAGGTTTGATAACTCGGCGGGCACATTCGTCAGCTATCCGTGATGAAGCGGTTAAACAGGGGATGCAGTTGCTGAAGACTTCCGGGGAGATCAAAGTTGCAGAAGGGGTGACGTCGCGTGAAGAAGTGGAAAGGGTGACGATGAGGGCGAAAATGTAGGTTGGTTTAGGGTTGAGGGTGAACAGCCAACACTTGGTTGAGGGTTTAGGGATATGAGTTATTAGGCGAGTTGGGAGACTTGGATATGTTCGGATTTGAGAAGCTTGACGTTTGGCGGATGTCTGTAGATTTTGCCACTAGTATTTATGAGCATACAAGCAAGTTCCCAGACCACGAAAAGTTTGGACTCAGCAATCAACTGAGGCGAGCGTCGGTATCGATCTCGTCCAATATTGCCGAAGGGAGCGGCCGTAATTCACCGAGCGACTTCGGACGATTCGTGAGTATTGCATATGGTTCCTTGATGGAGAGTGTTTCGCAACTCCACATCGCTGCTCGATTGAAGTACATTGACGAGAGTTCGCTCAATCAACTTTTTACTCAGGCTGAATCTATCGCCAAGATGCTGAGCCGCCTTCGGTCTAGCTTGAAAGAAAACCCATAGCGCTTTTAAGATTTTGCCGCCTCAACCCTCAACTCTAAACCCTCAACCCTAACCTACTTCATCATCACCGGTGAGCTGGCGGGGAAGTTGTGACCGTCGTCGGCGTGATTCGAGGATCGCTTTGACAAGAATTTCAAGTCGCGAAACTTGTCTTCCTCTAGAATGATCGGCCGCAAAAATACGAAGAGCGAATTATCGCGATTGCTGTTGGTGGTTAGACTTGTTATGTCGCGAATGATGGGGATACGCTCCAAATATGGAATCCCGTTCAGACTTGACGAAACGTTTTTCTGGGTGAGTCCGCCTACGATGATTGTGTAACCATCGGGGACAGTAACACGGGAGCTGATCTCGTTGGTTTGGCGAGGTGGTGGTACTCCGGCGGATCCAGAACCTGTAAAAGAGTTCAATGTTACGTTGTAGTCGAGATTAACGTGCTTACCCTCGCTGATGGTAGGAGTGACGGTAATGGACGTACCCGCTTTGGCAAATCCTGCAAAACTGGTGGTTGCTACTGTTTGCGAGGCATTGACGCTCGTAAAGGGGACTTCATTAACGCTTTCCAATGTCCCTTCAGCATTGTCGTCTACGAGGATCTTAGGTGAGCTCAGAACTCGCGATCTTCGATGGGCTGCGAGTGCGCGGACGACAATGTCGGCTGTTTGTGGATCTACCAAGGCAGCGTTAAAGCCAGTACCAGGCGTAATCGCTAAGGACCCGTTGGTAGGTGTGACGGTGCTGAGCCCATAACTGCTGAATGAGAATAATCTTCGAGCACCAGTTCGATCCCCTCCGGATACTTCTACCCCGAGTGTATAGTCGTCGGTAGTGTCGATGATCACGATACGAGCCTCGATCATGACTTGCGGGCGTCGCTTGTCCAGGAACTCAATCAGTTGTTGGTAGGCTTGCTGAACTTCCGGTTCGGCAATGATGATCAGTGTGTTGCTACCTAGATCGGCGGTGACTTGAGCGTTACCCAATGGGGATTGGATGCCTCGTTCATAAAACTGAGGGTTTAGAGGGAGTTGAGAGTTGAGGGGTGAGAGTTGAGGGTTGAGGCCAAAACCGTTAAAGCCAGCCCCAAAAGTAAATTGGCCGTTTTGATTGTTGTTGAAATTGGGATTGTTTGTGTTAACGTCGACTAACCCGTTTCGTTGAGTGGCGAGAGGGAACGGCGCGACAAGGCCTGGCTGTGCGGTGTTGGCCCCGACAACGAAGGGATTATTGGGGCCCGTGACGGCTCGGTCGTTTGTCGTTCGGCCACGTTGCTGCTGACCACTGTTACGATTGTTTTGAAACGGGTTCTGCCCGAATCCACCCTGAAGGCTGTTTAGTGTTTCGAGAATGTCTTGGACAGGGACGTTTTTGATCTCGTAGAAGCGGATCGGGCTTTGCCGAGCACTCGTTTCGCGGGAATCGAATTGTGGAATGAGTTTTGCGATTTGCTGTTGTACCAATTCTGTCGTTGAAACAACCAATTGTGCCCCTTCAACCCGAGAGTCGTAATTTGGCTTCGGGGATTGGGAATCGACCCATTGCTGGAGAATTTCTTCGAGTTGCTTCGGACTAATGAATTGTGGCCGATAGCTTTGAGTTGATGTCGCGAGTGGAACGTCAAGAGACTTCAAGAGCTCGATGGCTGCTTGGATCTGTGAGGGAAGACCGATCAGGATCAGCTGGCTTGTGCGGGGTTCGACGGCAATTTCGATTCCAGGTGCTGATCGAATTGAATTGGAGTCGTTGGAGTTTGGGCCGCCGTTTCCGCCCGCGGCAGGCTGACCATCCGCTCGGGCTCGGGCGGCCAGGATCGATTGCAGCCGCTGGGCCAATTCGTCGACGGTAACGTGCTCGGCCCGGACAAATCGGATGGACGATGTGTTTTGCTCGGCGTCTAGAATATCGATGAGCCGTTGGATACGTTTGAGGTTGTTGGTGGTGTCAGTGACGATCAGCGTTCGGTTTGCAGGTACAGCGATCGTGTTGGCTCCTGCGCCAGTGAGGAAGGGACCGATGAGCGTTTTGATTTGGTTTGGGTCTCCTCGTTTTAGCGAGAAGACTTGTGTCACTGGAATGGCAGGTCCGAGGCGATCTAGTTCCGCGTTGGTCGGGGTTGGTAGGGAAACCTGCGGCATACTTGCCAAAGGAACGATCTTGTACCAGTTTGGGGTTTCTGTTTGGGCGACAGCAAAGCCGTTGAACTGTAGTGCGCTTTGCAGCAAATTGAACAAACTGTCGACAGGTAATTCGTCTGGTACCTGGAGATTGATTTTCTTTTGGTTCAGTGTTTCATCATACAGGAAGCGGATGTTCAGACGCTGACTAATGTATTCTACTAGCGTGACCATTGGCGTCTCGCCTCGGAGATTGATTCGAATCGTCGATGTTTTTGGATCGGTGGGGGCCTGAGTTGCGACAGGCCGAAGGGGCTGGGGTTGAGCATGTGCGACCGACATAAGCAATATACCATTCCCCAGTACAAAAGCGAACAGAAGAACCCTCAAACGATGCGAATACAAAGGGATCATGGTTGGCTAGGTTTAACCACAAAGGGAGCAATACCGTTTGGGATACTCGGGATGTCCATCAAGGTAGGGAGTGAGCGTGGAGCACTTTGAACAGGTTGAGGGAGATCCTCGATCGGCAGTTGCGTCTGAATCGGTTCTTGTTGCGATGGAGGTACTGGAAATTGAAGAGTTCCTTGTTCCATCCATTGAACCGCATTCTGGCCGAGAGGCATTTGTGGCCCAGGAACTGATGGTTTGACGCCATAATCGTCGCGGTATCGGGTTGCTAAAAGTTCTTGAGCCCAGTCGAGCCAATCAGGACGTGTTTCCAAAAAGACAAGTTCTCGAAGTAAGCCTTGAATTTCCGTCGGATCGTATTCTTGTTTGATGCGTACTCGGGCCAGATTCCCGATTGCGATTGTGTTGCGAGGATCGATTTCGAGTGCTTGCAGGTAAAAGTCTGCTGCCTCTTCCAACCTGTCTGCTTCATCGTGAAGCATGCCCAGATTGAGTAGTGGCTCGACACTGTTTGGGGCAATTTGAGAGGCGCGTTGAAACTCCCAAGCGGCTTGGTAAAGGTCGCGGCGCGATAGGTACATGTTTCCTAGATTGTTGTGTGCAGCTGCAAAACCTGGATCGTACTCAACAGCTTTAAGAAAATGTGTTTCCGCTTTGCCTGTTTTGCCGTGAGCCAAGTACTTGAGTCCACGATTATTGTGGTACAGGGCCTTCGGAGATGTCTGGCGAGCGTCAACCGTGGACATATCACTGAACGCATCCCACTCGACCAGTTGGCAGCCTGGGGTGAGTAGGAGGCATAGGCAGTATAGAATTTTTGCCCACGACGCCAAGCGAGATGGTTTTGATAGCGAATGATCTCGTTTTTTGATCAGGATTCGCATGCTGGTTCGCTGGGTCGATCCGTTGCAAAGGGCGTTGATGGAAACAACCTAGCTTGTGTCAAAGAGGGGGCCGCACGTCAAGAGAGAACCAGTCGTGGCAAGCAGGACTTTGCTGTCATTTGGATGTGATGAATGGGCCTATTGTGTGGCCCGGGTACTTGAATACTTCCCAAAAACCCTCGCGTTGACTTTGGCAACGTTCGGATTTTGTCGATGCATTTTGTGTTCGTTAAACTGGCATTCAATCAAGGGACTGATGATGCGTCTATTTGCTTTCATGTTGATTTCGTTGTTCGTGGGCTGTGTTCATGTTCCGCTCCGCAAGAACACGTTAAAACAAGCACAATCACTTTCGGACCTTCATGAGCAGCAAGTTCTAAGCAATATAGCGAAGTCGATTGCTGAACCGAATTCCGTTCCTTACTTTGCGATACCGAAAGCAGGTAGTACTCAGGTAACGGGGACCGGCGGATCGACTCTGTCCCTTGTCTGGAATCCACGAACGATCGTATCGGAAACCCTTGGACTCAATGCATCTGGGACGTTGTCGGAAAATTGGACGCTGGAACCCATCAACAATCCAGACAAGCTAAACCTTATGTCATGCTTGTTAAAGCATGTTTCGTGCAAAACCTACGGCGAATGCGAAGATTGTGAAAAGCGACTTACAACGTTTTTTAAAGAAAAGTACCCGACATGTTTACCTCAGTGCTGGTTCCATCACGGCTGCAAGTCTGATGTTCCGAAACATTGCAGGAAAGTAGGAAGGCATGATTCGACTTATGTCTGGGTGACTCCGCAGTACTACGGAGAGCTCAACATCATTACGCTTGCGTTCTTAGACATTGCGACCGCTGATCTTACCGCATTTCAGCCGAGCAAGCCGTTCAAGGTTACACAGACATTTAAAGGAGCAAACGGTAACGAGATCAAGGGCGAATACAACGTTTCGAAAGACGACTACGACAAGATGATAAAGACGATGACTGGCGTGGAAAAAACGATGAATGCAACATCGACGAGTGACTCCAATCCAGAAGCTACTTTACCGATCATACCATTTGACATCCTCACGCCGAGTACTCCGTTGGAAGACTCATCCCGCGAGTTCAAGAAGAGGACAGAGCCATTTGGTGGGCTCGACAGCTTGCTTCTCCTCCCGCGTCAATAGAAATCGAGGGATCCCGTCACACGTTCGGGGCGTTAATGAGATATCCGAATCATGTTTCAGACGGTTAGCATTAGCGACCATTGCCACCCAGGGGCACAAAGGAAACACGAGTGGATTGCACTCGTTTCGAGAATGAGTTAGCTTCTACTTTGCCGTTGCTGCTTTCCCTAACAGGACTAAGCGTATCGGAAGAAGCGGCGTTCATCTTGGAAGGTTCGTTCCTGTGTAGGTCCAGAGTTTCGTAAAGGCCGCTTTGTGCCGTCCTTCGAGTATCCAATGGTTCGAGCAATCGAACAAGCTCCGATCGATCTGCAGCTATTGCTAGGTCAAGTGGCGTTCGCCCTGCCGAATCTTGAATGACGGCATTGGCACCATGTTTAAGTAGATACTTTGCCAAGTAGGCTTGACCCGTGCGAGCAGCGATGTGCAATGGAGTTTCCCCCTTTGCGTTTTGAAGGTTTGGCGACATGCCTGCTTCGAGAAGAACACACACGAATCCGACGTTTTCGTTCCGAGCGGCACGGTGCAACAAGTAATCGCCCTTGTTGCCAATGAGTTCATGAAAATTTGCTCCGTACTCAAGAAGGAGAGGTACAACCTCATTTGCATGATACTTTTCGGTCAATTGCAACATGGACATTTTATAAAAGGTCCGCCCATTGGGATCAGCATGCTTCTCCAATGCCGATTTTGCATCGGTTACGCTTTTTCGTTCAATAGCGTCGATCAATTCGTACAGTGGGAGCACAACTACCTCGAATGTTGTTGCAATCCCTATCCCGTTTTTGGTCAAATAGCAAATGTCTTTTCACTTAGTCCGACTGGATGTCGGACTAAACACTGTCAAAGATGATAAGACCGGCGCGGCAGCGCCGAAAATTTTGCTTCTGTTCAACCCAACCGCCCATCCCGCAAGAGGATAGGCGGTTGTTCTGTCTTCGATCGGTACATCTATAAATCTTCGTCTTCAAATCGTCTGCAATTCGAGCAGGCGCCTAGGTGGGAAGCCTGCGAATAATCGGCGGCAAAGTCAATTCCGACTCATCCCTCCTCGATTGCTTGTTTGAGACCTGTAATGATGTCCCCCGCATCGCAATAGCTACATTGGATACTGCGGAAGGGAAAGCTCAAAGAGGCCGGAAGGTATACTGGTCTCAATACGCGAGCAAGCACGATTTGGACATCGTTTCCCTCGAAACCGGTTGGGCGGAATCCTCCCGAATCGAGCCAGCCCTTAAGGAACATGTCATGTTCACGAGCAAGTGCATAGTCGTGGTCGCGAATTGAATCCAAGATGGTGATATAGCAAATTGTAGGGTCCATGATTGTTGTTCCTTTCCTGTCTATGCCATGAATTCGTTTGTGGATGATTCGTCAGAACGCGGCTGCAAGCCGTGCATGAATTCCACAGCCTTGGATGCGTAGGAAGCGGCTGTAAAGATGGCTCGCTTATCGTTTTTCAAGACTTGTAGCCAGGTTGCCAGATACTCGGCGTGGTCTGCTCGAAGCTCGGGTGTGATGCTCAAATCTGCACATAGAAATGCGGATCCAAGTTCGGCCACTAGCTCTTCCATGGCATAACCTTCATCGCCGAAGCGTTTGCGGCCTAAATCGCGATCAAGCCGTTTTGGGTGGCGTGTCCAGTGGCAAAGCTCGTGGGCCATGGTAGCGGCATGGGTTTCGGAATCGCGAAACGTTTCCAAAAACGGCATGCGAACATAATCATGGGTGATGGTGTAATAGGCCTTGTCGCCTCCTTCGCGGATGTCGGCGTTTAGGTTCTTAAAGAACCGGTCCGCTTGTTCGACCCGTTCGATTGTCGAGTTGGGTTTCCCCTTGGTGGCGTAGTACTGTTCGGGCAAGCCTTCACATTGCTCGGCATTGAATACGGTGTATTGTTTCAAGAACGGGATTTCTCGCTCGACTTCATCCCCTTTTTCGTCCGCTTCCGACTTCTTGAAGGTCGAAGCGTAAACAACGGTGGAACCGTTTTCTCCCTTCTTGACGAATCCGCCAAGCTCTTTGGATTGGTTGAAGGTCAGCCACAATGGGCAGGAATACCCTTTGTCCTCGGCTTCGGCCCATAGCATCAAGATATTGATGCCAGAGTAGGGCAAGCCATTGAAGCGAAGCGGTCTTGTGATACGACCGGCGGCATGCTCGGCGTTCCATGGCTTCATCCAAGGCCTTACACCCTGTTCAAGCTGTTCGACGATACGGTTGGTCACTCGCTCGTAAACATCGATTCGAGTGAGTTTGGTTTCGGCGGTGGCACTAGTAGTTTCGGAAGTAGAAACGGTCGACGACATAGAAAGGTTCTCCCCTAAAGTGAATGACATGAACGCGGTTTTGGTCTGCTTGCTGAGAAGCAGCCCCGCTGTTTTTCAAACAGCCGGGGGGCGAATGCCAAAGGCCTAGGGGGAAGGGCAGTCAAGGCCGAGCAAATGAGGAGGGGACCCGTCTGCACAAGCGAAGGTACGAAGCGCGGAAGATGGGGAGGCAGCCGCATTGGCTCGCGTGGCTCCGAGCCTTGACGGCCCTGGGGTCTCCCCTGATTTTGAAAAAGAAAGTGCCTTCCGCGCCCAACGAGGCATCTCAATTGGGAACGACTAAACGGCGAACTTAAGGTGTGATCGCGAATGCGTCTCACTCCGCAAGTGTTACGCCACAAAGGGAAATAGGCGGGTCCAGCGGAGAGTTGCAACGGACGTTGATGTTGCTAAGAACCGCAAAGTAACCGGTGTTAGGTCGATGATGGATCAAAGGTTGCAGTACCAGCAGGAGCAGGGTGACGTGATCTAAGTCACCGAGGGAAGCCCAGGATCACGCGGTCGGGAGGTGGTGCTGGAAACTACAAACCTGTATCTGGGGATCGTTCATTGTTGAAATTGGTTTTGGCATGTGGATTCATCAAGGTCGATTGCAAGCAAAAACAGCGAGAATGAATGTGGTTTCCGTGAACGGACTCGCGGATCCCACGTATTTTGCTGGACCGCTTCATTTTGACAAAAGGCACGAAATGCGAACTTTTTACTTGCAATTTGTGACTTCAGCTCTAGCCTATTGACTTATTAGGTCGAGTTACCATAGGATACCATGGTGAAGCGACAGGCCTTTGATTTGGACCGATGCATTGGAGTTTTGGTCTAAGGTTCCGGAAGGTTCTCCTGCTTAGAAGTTCGAAAATGACTTTGGAAAAAGACTTATTGTTTACTAAATCGACGGTTGCGGTTATCTCTATTGCGTCAGGATTTTCGTGTCCAACTCCCGAGGAGAATCGCCCTAAAACAGCTGAGGCCGCGTGTCTCAGAGTGTCGCACAAGGATATGAGCGTGGGTCAATCCCAAAACAAAGAATCTGTGTCTCCTGTGCTCGATAGGGTTTGATAAGTCCATCACAGATGCGACCGTGAGCCTGTACGCAATAGCTGAAAATCGCCAAGCTCACGGGTGCGGATCTGGGTGAATGCCAGGAGAGTTTATTGTTTTGTTCGCCTAGCTAATTTGCTACAAAACTCAGGCATGCCGTTGGTTTAGTACTCAGGGATTCGAATAATGACTTATCCCCACGGTCAAAAAACATCGGAATTCTGGTTGCGATTGTTATCGCTCACGCTCCTTGAACAACTCCAGCTCCATTGAATAGTCGTTTTTATGCCCATGGCTCACCCGTCCACTTTCGAGGAGGTTATCCTTCTCAATTGCTCGAACTTCTTCTAGAGTGAGCGGAACGCCACGCTGGTGACGAGCACGAGCAACACATGCGGTGATCGCAGTTCTTAACTCAATTTCCTTCTGTACCTCGTTTGCTCTTACGATTGCTCCCCATGATGGGTTTTTATTGTCGGTCATTGGGCTCCTCCGATTGCAGTTGACGTCTATGTCTAACAGAAGCAACTTAACGATCAAGTAAAAATACTTCTGGGGAATCAAAATGGGGGCCAACTTGTGAGGAACGCGTACGATTTAACGTGAAATCGCGCCAAAGATGCTGGTTATCCCGAATTGCCGAGCCTTCTCCAATGCGATTTCAAACACATTTGCGAACTCAAAACGGGTTGACGTGGCGAAAATCAACCTCACAATCCGTGTTTGAACCTGCATCCGCAGGCCATTCGACAATCCAAGAAAGCTCGCGATGACGATCGGTGTTCAGCTAAATCTAACGTATGCGTTTAACCCGCACTTCGGTGTTGCACAACACTCGATTCGATTGCCTACGTGGCTTGTTTTGGGTGACCCTGATTATCTTGAACTTAGGAACATCGAATCATTTTCCGACTTCTTCCAGCCGGCGAGACGCGAGCCTACTTTAAATGGTTCGCATGAAGACTCCCCGGTATTTGAATGGGTACGAGAGCGACTAGGCTGTGAGAAGCATATCAACCTAGTTCATAATCCTTTTGAACCCAACGAATCCGCTATTGCGGACGCCAAATCTCTTTGTACCAATGACGATAGTTTTTTGTTTTGGATCCAGCTAACAGCGTCCCCGACCTGGCTAGACTTCTCAACCGACTTTGAGATGGTGAGAAAACAACTCATTCGAATCGAAACGTATGTTAGAGAGACATATGGCAAGAAATTTGGCTTTACCGTTCTTTGGTCTCTTGGCAGTTTTGATTTAGCATTGCTTCGTACGTCCAATAGAGAGAATGACGTTCAGCTTTGCCATCAGTTTGTGAATTTACTACGGACGCTTAAGTATGGAGATGTCTTCGGTTCTGAGTCCAATGGATCAAGATTCGAATATGAGCTTTTGGCTGAAAGGAGAAAAGGTATTGAGAATGAGCTTAAGGACGAGTTTGTTTTCACTACAGTCACTGCGAGCCTTGCCTGCAATTTGACGAAAGAATTTACGTCTACAGGCTCAGAGGGGGATCTCGTTGTCCGAACGCGATTCAAAGCAAAGAAAGGTTTCGAAAAATTGCTTGCAGGGAGCAATACTCCCCTTCTGGGACTTGAGCCAAAATGGATTCACAGGGACTTCCATTCCGTCAGCGCCTTTGTTAAATGGTTCAAGACACATTGCTGGAGCGAGGGCGGGTGTCGGATAGAGGATTTCGGCAGCAGCTTTACTGAAATCTTGTTACACCCCGATAATGCTAATACTCTCGACATGAATAATGTGCGCCAAACTGCGACTCAAGTTCATTCAAAAAGCGTGGCGGAAGCAAAGTTGGTGACGAGCGAGTCATTTTCAGCATCACAACGGGCGATCGACAACGGGTTGAAGGCATTTGCAGACTCGCAGATTGGTCCTACACAAGGTACAGAGCTTGTGAAGGTACTAACGACATACTATCAGGCACTTGCAAGAACAGATCGACTAAGCGCGATGCGTGATCTCACCCCTTTCTTTCTTCAGCTTTCGGATGTGTTAGGAGACTCTGAATGGGGTGAGTATCTAGCGTCTACAGACTATTCACGAGAGCTAACTTCTGTTGATCTTTCCTACTTAACAAATCATCTCTGGCGAGCGATTAGAAACAGAATTGAATCGCACTGCGAACACACAGACCCACTACTTCCCGCCTCATCTGAAAATGTCGCGGTCAAGCTGCTGAACGCCTACACAGTAGCGGCTTGGTTGTGTTCGGATTTGCTTCTTCAAGAGCGAATAGACCGGTCGACTGATTGCGACGCAAGGACGTTTGGTGTCTGCGTTTGCACGGGCAGTGCAGGACGAGTCGAAGGAAAAGAACTGTTTCGAGAATTTCGCAATCATTGCGAGAGAGTTAGATTGTCAAAAGGCGGTTCGACAGACAAAGAAGTTTCGCCGCTTTTGCTTCTAAATATATCGGGCCCAATTCTGTTTCGCCCGGAAGCAGCTTTCGCACATTGCCTACACGAGATGGCTGAATTTTCTAACTGGCTTGCTACAGATAACAACGGCATAAAGGCTGGATTCTCATGGCATTCGTATCGATGCATTGAAAGTCTTTTCTTTAGCTTGGTTCAGGCTACGCCCGGTATTGATCAACTCGATGATCAGTTTGCATTTGACGTAAAGTGTCTGTTAAGGTTGTCGGTTGTTGATTTGCCTGTAGACGGCACAACATCAAATCCACGAAATTGGGAGGACGTTGATTCACTGCTTATGGCACAATTGAGCTTGAAGGATCCCCTAAGAGTGAGTTCCTTTGTGCTATCGAGGTGGCTGGAACTTGCTAGTGAGGATCGATGGGAAAAACTATGCAGAAGCCCACTCATGAACCATAGATTTTTTGCAGCAAGGAAGCTGATATCGAATGTTATTCGTCAGTCAGATAGACCAGGTCCAGGTTTTGGGATAAGGGAATTCCGACGTCGTATTGAGGAGTATGACGTCCTTATCCGGGAAATAGCAGCTGACTTTGGTATGATACTTATGCTAAGGAAGTTGAAACTCGAGCGTCCAGGGACTGTTCCAGCATCATTTTCAATGCAGGAAGACATTAACTACGCTTTTTATTGTCTTTTGGAAGGAGCGATGGCTTGGCTTCCAGAAGAAGCAAGAATCCCTAAAGTAATTGGGACAATAATTGCGAGATGGGCTACGCTTCATCGAGGCGTATCATTTGAATTACCATTCGATGAGTGGAGGAAAGGTTTTCGTGAACAGCTATTGAATAGCATGTGTCGCGTAAGTCCAATTTATTCGAACGACACGGATCCCGCTATCAGCGAGAATTTCAAAACTCTCAATAAGGATTTCGACGCAGTAATAGATAATTTTCAAGATTTTTGCCTATTCGACGACCTGCCTGGTCGAGATAGGTTTTACTGTCTTGCAAGCGTTCTGTTTGAGAGAGTCAATAAGTCCTTTTCCGCAACAAATACGAGCAGCAACTCTCGTCGCAATGAAACAGATGAGAAATACATCACGAGGTTACACGAGATTTTTGTGGATACTTGGGATGCAGCCGTGAAAGCACACAGTAGTCAGCAACATTCTGCGGACGCCGATCAACGAAGGCTTGTAATGGTACTCGAGTTCTGGGCCAAATCACAGAAATTCTGTGTAAAGGAATTGTTCGAGTTGGTAGTGTCAGATCCAAGCAAAGATGTCACTTAAGTTTAGGCCTAGTTGTAAATTATGAAATGTATTATCATTGGAGACTTGAAAGACACTAATGCAATATCTTGCATTAGCAGTTTTGCGTTTATTGAACATCAGCTTGATATTCCGCTTGGTAACGAAGCGTTTGCAAATGCGAAATCAAAACTTGAAGGTTTTTTTGGCGCAAAGCCGTCTGTTTGGTGGCTTATAGATCTTCCAAAGCGGTTTGCGAAATCATTCCTGCAAAACAGCCAAGAGTTCGATCGCTTTGTTATTGTCTTCTTGCCTTTGCATTTGCCCCTAGAGCTTCAACAGCAACTTGGCGTATGTTCTCATGAGGAAGTTGCCAAGCGGATAGGAAGTACCATTCGAGAGTCTTCCACAATGCAGATGTTTCTTTCGATCCTAGTGACGTCCGACTTGGCCTTACTGGAGAACCCCAGCAGGGTGTTTAGAGAGTTTAGCGGTGTCCTAGACTACAAATCATTTGGGGAAAGCAACCTTGTCGTCAAGTCAATTCTCCAGTCAAACATTGAATGTTTTAAGGAAGGGGCCAACGAATTCAAGCGGCTGGTAAAGTGGGACCAAAGCAAGAGGATTCTCGACTTTATTTGTTTGACGGTGGTTTTCCCAGTTGTAGTAGGAATAGCGAGTGGATTCGGGGAAACAGTTTATAAAGAGAGTAAAGAGTTAGCAACGCAGGGAATGACGTTTTTCTTAACGCTCGCTCACTCGATTCAACTAGCAATTGTTGTTTGCGTTTTTCTTTCCGCTTCGTACGTCATTTACAAATTTTTTGCTATATGGAAGTAACTTTGAGAGGATGTTAGGCAAGTCCAAAGCAACTTAGACGTCCAGTTAAGAGTTCCCTAATCGACGATAGTCGCATCGAAGTACAACTGGGATAAATAAAAGTGGTTATTTAGCGTCCGTGGGATGCCTCCCAGAATGCCCACGAGCACGGGATGAAGAAACTGCTTGACGCAGATGATTTGTTATGGCATCGTGAACTTAATGCCACATCAGGGAGGTCAAGTCATGCATCTATTAGAAGGGGAAAGCGAGCGCGTCTTCCGTTCCAAGCTGGATTCGTCAGGCCGCATCGTTTTGCCACGGGAAGTCCGTGAGCGCATGTCATTGAAGTTCGGCGATGGCGTATTGCTAATCGATGATGCCGAAGGGGTGCGTCTTGAAACACCGGAGCAGTCGCTTCGTGAAGCGCAAGCTTATTTCTCAAAGCTTGTTGAACCTGGTGTAAGCGTGGTGGACGAATTGCTTCGCGAGCGTCGTGAAGAGGCGGCACGTGAATAAGGTTGTGCTCGACGCTTCGGCAGTGCTTGCCGTATTCTTCTTGGAAGAAGGCAAGCAAGCAGTCGAGCCCGTCCTGTTTGGAGCCAGCATGTCTGCTGTGAATTATAGCGAGGTTTTGAAGAAAGCGGTTGAGAAGCGAGGAAGCCTTCAGCAAGCACGGTACTTTCTCGATCGACAATCGATCAGTATTGTTCCATTCGACGCTTCGCAAGCAGTCCTTGCCGCGTCGATACTGCCGCAAACATCACCCTTTGGATTGTCGTTTGCTGATCGAGCGTGTCTGAGCCTTGGAATGAAGCTGCAATATAAGGTCTACACTGCTGAGCAGCGTATGGGTGAAACTCAACTCGATGTGAAGGTGAAGTTGATTCGAAAACGAACCCTTGTTTAGGAACTTCCCGCACAGAACACGCGGCGAGCAGGGCAATTCCGCCGACAATTGGTAAGGAGGGAGATTGTCTATGCAGGAACTTGAAGTCATCGGCAACGCGGCGTTGCCAGTTGCGAAGATCGAAGTATTGCCAAATGCCATTTTGCAGTTGGGAGCACAGGGACAATTTGCATGGGAAGAATTTTTCGCCGCCCAGATCCGAAACAAGCATACGCGGTCGGCTTACCTTCACGCGGTGAAGGCATTTCTAACCTGGATTGAACCGCAGGAGCCGCAATTGGCAAGGATCACGCCCGGGATGGTTGGTCGTTATTTCGATCAATTGCAGATCTCGATTCCATCAAAGAAACTGCACATGTCGGCGATTCGAGGTTTTTTCGATGTCCTCGTGTTACGCCATATCTGCATGCTCAATCCAGCTTTGTCAGTACGGACCGAGCGATACTCTGTTAGTGAGGGAAAGACCCCAGAGATTACACCGCAGCAAGCACGCCAATTGCTCGAGTCCATCGACACTGCTTCGCCGAGCGGAATTCGCGACAAAGCGATCATCGCAACGCTCATCTTTACGGCTGTGCGAGCGGGAGCAATCGCCAAATTACGAGTGCTGGATTTGGTCAATGAAGGCAACCAGTATTCACTTCGTTTCAGTGAAAAGGGAGGCAAACAACGAGCCATTCCAGTTCGGCACGATCTGCAATTAATGTTGTTCGAATATTTGGATTTGCTCGGGGGAGGGGAGTCAAAAGATTCCCCGCTGTTTAGGAGCATGAGCCGCAAAGGCTATTACTCCGAGAGCGGTTTGAGTGGCGTCGACATTTGTCGATTGGTTAAACGTCGCCTTCGGCTGGCAAAATTGCCGCCGCAGATTTCGCCTCATAGTTTTCGGTCGTGTACCGCAACCAGTCTACTACTACATGGGACCCCACTTGAGGATGTACAATATTTGCTTGGGCACTCCGACAGTCGTATCACAAAACTTTACGATCGACGTCAGAGGGAAGTCACGAGAAACATCGTTGAGCGGATATCCGTGTAATCCTGCCTTACGATCGGTGCTTGAACATCAAGGAAAACGAATATGGACGAATGGGTTGAAGATGGGCAAATTCGATCGAAGATGCTTTCTTTATTGGAACTTTTGGATGGAAACTCTACCCAGGATGTAGATCAGCTACTTTCGGAATTCCGTGAGATGAACACCGTATATGGCGCAGAGAGTTGTTTTCAAACTCTCGAAAATCTGACGGAAGACTGCGATCAGCGAACGAGAATTCTTGGGAGCGTATTCCTGTTGCTTTGCAATCGAGATTCGCCCAAAGCACATCGAGCAATCGAAAATCTGAACGAAGGTCTAATGAGCGAGGTTGAAGCGCGAAGAAACTTCTGCCTAGTCTGGATGTTTAACATCGGTTGTTCGGGTCCAGCGTCGATTCCTTATTTGGGGCCATTGCTTTCTGTCGACGTACCAATTGAGAAACCTGATTCTCTCCGAAGTTGGGCAGCGGCATGTGTTCTTGATGCAAACGATGGGCAAGGCGAGCACGCCTTCGTCGTAACAGCAGCATTTAGGATTCTTCATGCATGTTTGCTTCACGGAGACATCACATCTGCAATAGTCGCGGGGCGTGCTTTCATTAAGCACGGGAAGCTACGTGACCAACGAAAAGCTTTGCAAACACTTCTCGATCTCTATGATGCGCACGAACCTTTAGACGCAAAAGCAACGATACTTGGGCAAATTGGAAAATTTGAGGTTGATTCTTCACGAGTTCGTAAAACTCTATCGGAAGCGGCCCTGTCGAACGGCCATCCTGTATCTTTTAGGACGATGGCCCTCCACGCAATTCATCAACTCAACAGTTCCGGCAGTTGGGTTGACGGTGTGCTCTTGCAGGTTCTAGCATCAGAAGATGCAGACCTGATATGGCAATCGGCCATCCGGCTTTTTGATCGGCACAAGTCAATTCCGGAAGAAGGCTGGGTAACAATCATCCAGTTTCTCCATCACCACAATCGAGTCATGAGACAAGTTGCAGCCAGCTTGATAGGTGATTTAGGAAGACGGCATGAGAATGCGGTTTCCGCATTATGGGAGCAACTGTTTTTAGAACCGGATCAGGAAACTCTGATACGACTAATTGATGCGGTCGCAGCTTTAGGGGCATCGATTGTGCATAGAGCGGTGTCTGCGCTTGAGGCCTGTGACGCCCGCAATATTCCACTGATACAAACGATACTGTTTCGCGTTGGCGAAAAATGTATCGAAGAAGTAGTCAAGACTTGTTTTGAATCACCCAATCCTATTGTACGGAATGCGGCGTCGGCGGTATTGCATTCCTTGGGCGCAAAAGCACAAGAGGCAATTCCGGTCATCAAGATAATACTTGCTGACATCAACTCCGAAAGCATTGAGGACGCACTAAACGCATGTACTTACATGGGGCCTTACGCAAAGGACGCTGCTCCAGAGTTGTGCAGACTGCTCGATCATAAGGATGTCCCGGTGCAAAGACTGGCAGAACATGTTTTGGAAAACATGGGTTCCTTTTGCATCGAGCCCCTGTTGGATTACTTGCCGATGGCCTCTATCGGATTGGAGCGGGCGGAAAGACTGCTCGATCGAGTGGAGGAACGGTTCACTAGACTTGCTAGCCGAAGCAGAGATATACATGGCATCACAAACAGGAAAGAGCTAGAGCTCTTTTATTGGATTGCCCGTTTGCTGATCAGCAACAGCAAACTTTCGAATAGAGATATCTCCGCGAGACTTAAAAATTTGAAAATCGAGGGAAAGGTTAACTCGAAGTTACCCTCAAGCGAATCGAAGATACGTCAACTAATCGAGAAGCTAGAGAAGGAGCTAACAATCAACACGAAGAGCGCAAATCCAATTCGATTGATTGATCGGGAGAGTCGTCGCAAGGAAGGGCTTACAAGTTTCGGCAAAGCACTCTATCAGCGAATTCGGAACGGACTCGGTTCGGAGATCGATCCGCATTTCATATCAATTTGACAATTGCCTTTACAACTGCTATCCGATTTAAGTCATCTTAGTTCGGAGGCATGAATGAGTTCAAATCGAATCGGAATCGATGTTCCAAGCGCCAAAATCCAACGCGATCAGATCTTTGACCGCAACTTAGGCGAACATCCTCAGCATCGCGGCATAAATACGACTCGTTCCAATCAACAAGCTCTGCTGAGCGGGCACTATGTTGCAATGGTCATGTTAGAAGACCACCTAGCTTTCGGAGCATATTACCAGGAACTTGGAATTGCCAGTCCTTTCCCGATCGTCAGTCGTCCGGATGCGATAGCCCAGCTAAACGAGGAGTACGTGTTTTTCGGCATTTCCTCTGGTCTGAACCAGACCGGACAGTTGGTACGAGATTTTGAGAAAGCAGCAAAAGGGAAGGCAAGCGAAGTTGCCGGACGTAAACGATGAGGTCTTTTGCAAATTCCCCTGCGCACAAAAAAAGTTTTTTTTGACATGTACTTGGTCATTTAGATATTTTCCCCACAGTCGCACAGAAGAGCTTTGACCGTTCGTCAGGCCACTTTTTGTTACTTGAAGCAGTGCATTTGTCGTTGGAACGCTGTTCGTGAAGCGGGGAGACCAATTAATGATTAAAGAGGACGTTGAAGAGTTGGCCCTTGAAGGCCTTGTTACAGTTGTGGCCACCAACCTGAAATTGTTTCGAACCTTCGTTGACATAGTGCTTTGCTACGAAGCGGGTGCCCGATCCCAAAACGCAGTTGCCAGCGTTTTTGAGTCTATTTCAATGGAATCCATTTCAAGTAGTCAGAGGTTCAGTCCAGCGACTGTCTGTCGAGCAATACACGGCGTGGAAGTGTTGTTGCAGGAGGCAAACCTATGCAGTGCTCACGAGTCGCTTTTTGTTAGCAAAGGTGTTGGACGCCAGCGAGTACCTTCGCTGACAGGCAGTAAATGGTGCAGCCGAATTCAAAATATCATGGTTCAACTGAGAATTGTAAGTGAAGATCAATTCGCGGAAGCGTTGGAGTCCTTCAGGACGGTTTTGGCTACCGGTAGTTCGACAGGCACCGCAGCGAGTGGGAAGAGATAGGTATTTCAAGTTTTGAAAAACTAGGCAACGGGCTTCGGATAGGAACAATGGGATAACGCAAGTCGGGCTGCAGAGTGGTACTGAAGTAATTGTAGATCATATCACTCAAGTCCGCTCGCGATGTTTTTACCTTGGCGGCCAACGTGGACGCCAAAATTGGTTTGGAAAGCTTGTTTTAAGAGGAATTCATTATGTCGCACGGGTGGCTTCACACTGTTTTGCACGTAATTGGTCACGTCGCTGAGCACGAGCGCAAAAGCGGCCATACTAAAAATGCAAACGGCTTATCGTTACTTGCACTCGGTCTTTGGGGTGCTTCGTTGTTTAAAAAGAAGTAGTCTCAAGTACCGATTGCGATGAAGGAGAAAAGCCATGTATTGGCTATTTAACAAGCAAAAGCGGTTTGATTGGAAGTCAAGCCGCTTTGTTCGGGCCCTTGGGCTCGATTGTAAAAGAAATGGCATAGGTCAATTCACGGTTCGGGTTGCCATTGACCGTGGTTACCTGATTCGAATCCATAACCAAGATTCATGCGTTCATTTCATTGGCCTTCCAGGTATTGCATTTTGCCCAAAGGCTTTCCCTTGGAAGCTGCTCGCATGGTTGCTTATTCGCAACAGTGAATTGAAAAACGGCGCGTGGCATCTGGTGGCTGAGGATGGAAACGTGACTTGCCGGTTCTGCTGCGTTGTCCCGATGAACGGATTCAATAGGGCTTCGACCAAGCGAGCCATCGAAACGACCTTGAGCGAGATCACCTCTGCCAAGCGTAAGTATCAAGCCGTTCAATCGGTTTGATCCAATTCAAACCATTTTGTGTCTGTTTAATGTGGAGCTAAGAAATGAAACCGCTAAAGACCAGGTGCGCCATTTGGGACGCAATCATCATTCCGTCGTTTGTCGCGAGGCTACGATTCGGCCATCGGACCCCCTTGAGACGATGGCCCTTATTCGGCCCCTATATCAATCATCCCGAACCCAACAGCGTGTGGCCATTACTGGATGGCTCATTTTGTTTCCCGTTCCCAAAATTGGGATTCTGGCCAAGCTTTAATGCCATATAAGGAAAGGGTGGGATCCTCATGAACATGAAGAATCAGAAAATCGAGTTAGTGGACATTCACCTGCTTAGAGTATCGGAAAATCTGAGAGGCGAAGTTACCCCAGCCTCCGTTCAAGATATTGCGGAAAGCCTGCCGAAGGTTGGCATGATACATGCCATCTTGGCAAGAAAATGTGATATGCAGGTTGAAGATGGGGCGCGAAGACTTCTGGCCGCAAAACTAGCTGGCTGGACACAAGTCCCTGTTCTGTTCGTTGATGAATTGGAATCGGATTCGCATGCAGTTCAGCGGCAAATCATTGCCAACACGCAACGCGAGGCCTTGCCGCCAACGGTCGTAGCCAAAGGGATTTTTGAGTTGATGGAAAGTGCTAAATGCCCTGCTCGCGAAGCGGCAGCCCTAGTTGGCCTGTCTACAAATGCGGGGAAACTCACTCGCATGATGCGACTGCCTGCCGAGCAGTTGGCGTTGATTGATGAAGGAAAGATACCTCCGAGTAGTGGTTACCTTTTGAGCCAAGTGGAGGACCCGGCCAAACAAGCGGAGCTCGCAAGTCAGATAGTCGAGAAGAAACTAACGCGAGACGGCTTGCAACGAATCATCCAAGCGATGAAGTCGTCGAATCCGGTTAAAACGACGAAGACAATTAGGAAATCAACAATTGTCATGGATGGCGGTCGATCCGTTACGATTGCAGCTCCAGGGCTCAACCTTACCGCAATGATTTCGTGCTTGGAAGCACTCTTGAAACGAGCGAAACAAGAACGAAAAAGAGGAATCGAGTTGGAAACGTTCGTAAAGATGCTTCTCGATCAATCACAGAAGGTGGCTGAGCAATGAACATGGCTCGATCAATGAAAGCGCAGATTAGTCAAAAACTGGTTTCTCTTAGGCGTCGCTTGTTTTGGAACCAAGCATCCGCGATCACCCCTTGGAGCCTTTCAACGGTTCTGCTGAAGTTTAACGATGGTGAACTGTGGACCATCCAAGATGCATGCCAAGGAACTCAGTGCTTCGGTTCGACTGGATCAGGTAAAACGACAGGCAGCGTTGCCGCAATCGCTGAGTCGTTCTTGCTGGCGGGATTTGGTGGGCTGTTTCTTACAGCCAAGCCAGACGATGCGAGCACGTATCTCCGGCTGTGCGAAAAAGCCGGACGCAGTTCCGATGTGATGCTGTTTCGTCCCAACGGCACGTATCGATTCAATCCATTTGATTCGGAACTAAAACGACGGGACGCGGGTGCAGGGCTTACGCACAACGTGGTTGCAATGCTTAGTGCATTGTTGGAAGTAAGTGAACGCAATCAAGCAAATGGCGGGGGCGACAGTGACGGTTATTGGAAGCGGGCGAATCGACAGTTATGCCTAAACTGTGTTGATCTGAGCGTCATGGCAATGGATCGTATCTCGGTACCAGATCTCTATCGTATCGCAATCTCGGCTCCGACTTCGCTTGAACAACTTCAATTGGATAGTTGGAAGGCAAGCTCCTTTTGTTATCAATGCTTGATGGACGCAGACAAGGTGGCCAAAGGCGCATCTCGAAAGCTCGATTTTAAGCTAGTTGCAGATTACTTCTGCTTGGAATGGCCCTGCCTATCAGATCGCACACGTTCGGTCGTGCTAAGCACCTTTACGAGCATGCTCGATGTGTTAAATCGCGGGTTGATACGAGACCTGATGTCAGGGGAGACAAACATATCCCCAGAGATGGCTCAAGATGGCAAGATCATCATTGTTGATTTGCCCACGATGTTGTTCGGGGAGGTAGGGGTTTTCACTCAGGTTCTTTGGAAGTATTGCATGCAGAGAGCCCAAGAGCGACGCGATGTTCAACAGAATCCGCGTCCAGTATTCATTGTGAGCGACGAGAGTCATTTGACCGTAGTGAAGCAAGACCAAGTCTTTCAAACCACTGCACGAAGCACCCGGACTGCGGTAGTTTACGCGACACAATCGATCAGTAACTACTTGGCAACTTTTGGTAGTGATTCTGAAGCCGAAGTCCATTCGCTGCTAGGGAACCTTCAGTCAAAGTTCTTCCATCAGCAATCGGATATCAAAACCAATCAATATGCAGCCGAACTTATTGGCCGCTCGCGGCAGTACCTAATCAATGCAAGTAGCTCGAAATCGGACACCGACTATTTTGCTTCTCTATTCGGTCAACGGCAGGGTCAATCGACTGGAGGGGTGAGCGAGTGTTACGAGTTCGAAGTTCATCCAAATGATTTTGCCATGCTTCGTAAAGGCGGACCGCCCCATTGGATAGTCGATGCGATTCTCTATCAGGGAGGACGGAAGTTTGGGCCAAGTGGCAAATCATGGGTGCCAGTGTCGTTTAAGCAAAGTGTTTAACAAGAATCAAGTGAAAAAGGATTTCTAGAATGAATGGTCAAGTCGACGAACAGACTAACTGGATGGGCGCATCGCGAGGTCAACTCAACTTTATCTTTTGGGTTGTCACGGTTTGGTCCACATCGCTTGAGGTGTTCCTTCATAAGGATTTTGGCAGTCGTTATCTAGGTCCCAACGCTTTAGCTGCCTTTTTGCTGATTCCATTTTTCTTGATATTCTGGGAGGGCTATGACGCATGGCCGCTTCTGTGCTTTTGGTTCGCGTACATCTTTATGTGCGCCATATCGAGGTGGTCATTTTTATGGCGAAGACCGATGCGACACCATACGTTTTACTCTGGCTGGCCTCGCTTGCTTTTGAAAAAATACGCTCGCTACGAAGTTAAATTCAAGCAGCTCCACGAGCCGTTTTTGGTTGCTTTGGTCGCTATGTTCGCTACTGGATTCAACCCTCCATTAGGGTTTTTTCTATTCGGTGGAGCTGCATCGCTTTGTATCAAGGTTCTAGTCACCGAGTTTGCGATGGAGCAACGATCATTGGATCTGGGTGATTCGATTATTGAACAAGAGCAGCTGGTTCAGCGTTTTCGGCATCATAACAATGACGCAATTCAATACTAAGGAGCGAGAAGATGGCCAAAATTGGTGATGGACATGTTGAGGCAATGGCACGGCAAGGACTTAGAGAGCTAAGGAATACCATTTATCCTAGCTCAAACATTTCGAACGTGACGGAGCTTGGTGTATTTGGGACGCAAACTCCTGGCGAGATAGCGGAAGCTCGTCGAGAGGACGTACGAGCCCCGGAAGAGGAGGGACCGTCCGTGTTGCAGGAAAAGATGCAACAAGCTGCCGAAAAGAGTAAAGACGTGAAACAGGTTAAGGAGCGAGGCCTTGATCGATGAATCTTTGCGTTTTCCGCCATGAAATCAAATCTACAGTAACGAACGGACAGATGTAATGAGTTCTGAAATGCGACGAGAAACAAACTCCATTGGGCCAATTCTCGTTACCGCGACTGAAGTTGCAAAGATGCTACAAATATCGACTCGCACCCTATGGCGACTTCGAAGTGCTGGACATCTTCCAGCGCCAATTCGATTAGGCAATGCGGTTCGTTGGAATTTGGACGCTATCAGTACCTGGATAACCAATGGATGCCCATTATCGAATTCATAAGTCAACGAGTATTCCGTTCGTACGAATTCATCCAAACCAGCATAAGCACAATCAAAAAATGAAGCAGGAAGAGCTCCGCAATGATTGCAACCTCTGCCCCAAGCCCAAACAATGGTGACAACGATCTTGCGAAGCTCTTGAACCGTTTGGTTGCTAGTATTTTGATCGATGTAGTTGCGACGATCGCTTCTAATGTACGCAGGAAATCTTAGAGAAACTCTTTTCTGCGATGCGCTTGGTATCCACGAGAAATCCATGTTAGATCGGCAAAGCGAAGGCATTACCTTTGGGCTGATTCGCCTCCAAATCTAGATCTAAAACAGTTGTCTTCCCAATCACTAACGCGACAATGGGTTATCAAGGAGTACCAAGGCCATGGCATCGATTTTTAAGCGTCGCAAAGGGAAAAATGTTCCCTATACAATTCAATACGTTGACCATCTTGGAAACCGGAAGACAGTACAAGGTTTTACCGACAAGGGGCTTTCCGAACAGCTGGCTGCAAAACTTGAATCCGAGGCGAGGTTGCGGAAAACGGGATTGGTGGATCCGGAGTTGGATCGGCTCAATGTCGAAAAAGCGCGTCCCATAGTTGAGCAACTATCGGAGTTCGAAAGCAGTATCGCAGATAACTCCGCGTATTACATCGAACAACTAATGTTTCGAGTGCGTCGAATCATTGACGGATGTGACTTTAGTGATTTGCGAAGCATAGCCCCAGAGAAAACCCGTGATTTTTTGAGGGGTTTGCGTACCAATGAGAACCTAGGACACAAGACGTACAACCATTACCTTCAAGCGATGGATACGTTTTTAAACTGGTGCGTGCGTACAGGCCGAATGCTCTCAAACCCGCTCAAAGGATTGGAACGGCTAAACACAGAGGTGGATATCCGACATCAGCGGCGGGCATTAACACCGGATGAAATGCAGCGGTTGATTTCGGCCGCGAAGAATTGCGGTAAGTTTCAGCAGGAGATGTCCCCTGACTTGAGAGCAAAGCTCTACTTGCTTGCTTATTTGACGGGGTTACGAAAGAGCGAGATCGCTAGCCTTCGTGCCAAGAACTTCCAGCTCGATGAGAATCCGCCAAGGCTGCTACTGCAAGCTATAAGCTCAAAGCATCGGAAAAACGATACGTTACCGCTTCACCCTGATCTTGTTGCGATGCTTCGAGAATGGTTGCCAATGATTGGAAGCGATTACCTGTTCCCCAATCTTTCAAAAAAGAGGATGGCCGAGGTAATTCAATCGGATCTCAAAAGAGCTGGAATTCCCTACAAAACCGATGAAGGCATTGCAGATTTCCATGCTGCTGGTCGGCACACCTACATCACCCAACTTATTCGATCAGGGGCCTCGCTGCCGGAGGCGAAGGAACTAGCCAGGCACAGTGAAATCAAGATGACATTGCGATATACGCATATTGGTATTGTCGACCAAGCCAAGGCATTAGCAAATTTGCCAACCAATCAGGGTGCGCTGCACGAGCGCTGCACTCCGGGTGGCGCGGCGAGTCTCCGCTCGACAACGGATGGCACGGATGAAGATCGAAGCTCAACGATCTGCCAAGAAAAAACCAAGGATTTGACAAAGTCTGTCGCACCAAGTCGTTCGCTGTCATCCTCAAAATTAGTGGTCGCTCGGGGAGTTGAACCCCGACGCCTCTCGGCACCAGATCCTAAGTCTGGCGTGTCTGCCAATTTCACCAAGCGACCAATTTCTTGAATGAACGGGCCTTCGACCCATTCAATACTCCAGATTCTAGCCAGGAATCGGCAAAAGTGCGACACCCTTCAATTCGTGTCACGCTTATTTTTAGGCTACTTTTCTTCAGTTGGGGGAGAAGCTGGCGGAGGCGAGAACCGCGGAGCGCTGGTTTCTACCGACTCGGTCTCGTCGACTTGCTTCGGGGCGGCGATTCGAGGCTCGTAGGTTTCTACAGCTTGGAATTCCCGTTTGAATTCGTCTACACTCTTTTTAAGCCCCCGGTAAGTTCCGCCCAGATTACGAGCCACCTCGGGCAGCTTTGAGCCAAATAGCATCAAGGCCAACATGCCAAACAGAATCATTTCGGTCGTGCCGATACCGCCAAACATAGGATGTATTAGCTCTTTTTGTCGGTGCTTGTTGAATCAGTGGGAACGTCAGAATCTTCTTCTCGCATCCCTTTTTTGAACTCGGTGGCACTTCGCCCAAGGTTTCGCATGAGCGTTGGGAGTCTCGCGCTGCCAAAGAGCACCATTGCAATCACCAAGAATATGAGAATTTCGGTTTGGCCGATGCCGAACATAGAGCAATTCCAGTAGCGGGTGGGAGGGGGAGGTCGATCGATTAGAACCAATCCAAAAGCCACCTCTATTCTATTGCGGCCCTGGCCAGTGTCAAACGACCGACTCCGCCAGATGGTCGATTCGGGCCAGTAATCGGGGCAGGTCACTTCCCTGGATCTTCACCCAGGCTGTTCCCATTGGGCCTCGGTCGATCCCCTAGATTTTTCAGGGCTTTCAATCTGAGCCATATGCCTTAGCAGCGATTTGCGTTTTTTACAGGGAATTCGCAACTTGGTCGGCGCAAATGGCTCAGCGCGAATACGCCGGGCAGGCCAAATGGAACGCTCAGGAATGCTCAGTGGGCGGAGCAAGGAGCTCGTCAAAGCTTGCGGGCCAGAATCATATACTGAGCCCCCAGAGGAAGCTTGGCTAGCATGGGTTCCGTTGATCGAAGCCAGCTCAGGAACTTGGGAAAATAAAAGCAACTGTCGACCGAAACGACTTCAAACCCGTTTTGGCTCAAAAGACGTTTCGCGTTGGGAATCGAGATCTTGATTGCATCGCGATCAAAGGGAATGCGGCTCATGACGTACTGAGTTCCTGGATTCCAAGGATTGTTCTCCCAGAATGCAAACCAGCCCCCCGGGATCAATCGCTGATGTATGTACCTGATCGCTTCTGCGCGTTGATCGATTGGGATGTGGTGGAACACTCCGTTACAGTATGCAAGCTCCATCACCGTGTCTTTCGTCTGGTCCGAAGAAAGGTAAAAGGTGGCTTGTTCTGGACGGTACCGAAGTCTGGCTTGAACAAGCGATTGAGCCGATGTGTCGACGCCGGTTACATGCTCGGCAGGTAGTTCGTTTAGTAAATGTACGACGCTGTTCCCTGTGCCGCAGCCAAAGTCAAGAACTTGCGAGAAACGCTGTCGAGTTGGCTCACGCGACGCGAGTCTTCGCTTCAACCATCGAACTCGGTGGATTGCAAAGTAATCGGATGACTCGCCCGAGACGGAGAGTCCTTGCTGGAGAGCCGATTCATAGTCGGAGGCGTATTGATCAAACTGTGCTTCTTCCACGATTGCATTTCGTTGGTGAGTGATGCATGGGCGTTCATCTAGGGCAGCAGCAATCCAGCGATGGCAGCGTTGAGAAGCGTCGCTAGGAAGCCGACGAAAAGGGCAGTTAAACCCAGGCGAGCCAGGTCCCCGCGTCGCTCTGGAGCCAAAGCACCGATTCCGCCCAGCTGGATTCCGATGGATGAGAAATTCGCAAAACCAGTTAAGGCATACACGGCAAGAATCTTGGCGCGTTCGGATAGCATGGCATATTCTGGGTCCTTGGTCAGCGTTATGTAGGCAACGTGTTCGTTCGCCGCTAGTTTGATTCCGAGCAAGCTTCCCACCTGGGAGGTTTCTGACATGGGCACGCCGAGCAACATGGCAACAGGTTGAAAAATCCCGCCAAGAATTTGCGATAGTGTCAAGTTATCTGGAATCCAGGCGACTGATTCCGCAGATATCCTGAATGCGAGAAGCATCGGTTTCACGCCACCAATCAAGGCATCGAACAGTGCGATAAAGGCCAAGAAGCCGATCAGCATGGCTGCCACGTTCATGGCGAGCATCAATCCATCTTTGACTCCGGATGCTGCCGCATCAATCGGGTTTTCATGCATTCGTGGGACTACAATCTCCGTGTCGCCCGACGTGACTGGAGTTTCGGTTTCCGGCATGACCAGCTTGGCAAGGTATAAGCTGCATGGGCATGCCATAACGCAAGTGCAAAGAATGGCCACCGGGTCCGCGCCGTAGCTAATGTAAACCGCCATCATGCCACCGGAAATATGAGCCATGCCGCTGGCCATCAAGGTCAATAGCTCGGACTGGGTCATTTTAGGAACGAATGGCTTCACGATCAGAGGGGCTTCGGTTTGGCCCATAAACACGTTGGCGGAAACCGAAAGCGTTTCGGCGCCGGATGTGCCCATCAAATACTTCATAACCCACGCAAAGGCTTTGACGACAACTTGAAGAACTCCAAAGTAATACAGTACGCTGAAAAAGGAGGAAATAAAGATGATCGGTGGTAATGCCTTGAAGGCAAAGATAAATCCAGAAGGTCCGTCGACTTTCGCAAGAGAGCCAAACACAAATTCGCCACCCTTATCGGAACAGTCGATCAGAACGCGAATACCGCTTCCTATCCCTTCGAAGATCGATTGAACCCACTCAAACTTCGTAACCATCACCGCCAAGAGTAGCTGAATTGCAATCCCCCATCCGATTGTCTTGCGACTGACTTTTCGAAGATCGGTGCTCATTGCAGCCGCAAGTGAAAGAAAGGCAAAGATCCCGAATATCGCTTGCCCGCGAGGGCCTGTTTGCGGCGCAAGAACATAAGCAAGCAAAGTCAAAACGACCACCGCCGAAAACAGTCCGATCCGGATTGGTAGCGGCGTCTGGGAACGGAAGAAGCTCGGTCGAGCTAGATTTACTCCGTTTTCAGAAGTTTCAGTACTGTTTACAGAACTCGAATTGGGCGGCTCGGTCGGTTGTTGCATCGGTGCATCCCGAAATAAATTTTTATCAAATAGGGAGGGCGTAGTATGGCGCACGGAAAGAATACTGCAACATACCCCAGCCCATAATCGCTTCCTTCGACCACTTCTCGTTCGCAAGGTTTGATATCAAACAATTCAAGTCTCAATTCCAAGACGGGGCTAGCCCGAGAAAGCTGAACTCGCGGCCATTTTTCCAAATTTGGCCCGCCGATCCATCGCCTGCCTCAATAGGGGGCCGTTGAGTTTACCAACTTCGCAAAGTCTTGATCGCCACATTGCGTTCTGTTTTCAGGTTTCCCTTGTTTGGAAACGGCCGTTTTGCTATTCAGAACATTGTAAAACTAGGTTTCTCTCGCAATGGGCTGGCTCGTTCGGATGGCATCCAAGGCTTGGAGCAAAAAAATTCGACTACACGAAACGATGCAGCGTGAACTGTGTCGAGTTGTGTTTTTGTTGATTGCGTTGCTGCCATGCTTGTTCGTGTTGGGCTATACCGCCTTGCGATCAACTCCATGGTACCAGGCCTACCAGCTGAATCTGTGGCAACAACGCATTAGCGATAACTTGGGCGTGCATTGTCGCTTCAGCTCCATCACGTTTCCAAGCCCCGATCGCTTCCGAGCGAACAACTTCGTTTGCTTGCATCCTGAGACCGGTAAAGAAATTCTGAAGGTGGCGCATGTGGATGCTGCCATGGACCGATCGGGATGGAGCGTCACGCTGAGCAAACCCGAATTGAATGGCCAAGAAATTCAGAACGCCATGCAGATCATGCATGATTGGTTTTTGTGCCGTCCACAGAAATCCGCAAGCTTGTTGAGGCTTAGCGTTCCTGAATTAGCAGTCTTTGATGGAGTCGCTACCACCACTTTTCAAAACATTGATGTCGGACTCAAACCGACCGAATCGCTTTCGACCGTCTATGTGAAGTTCTCGGTGGAAGGCCAAAAATTCGCGGAGCCCGGAATTCTCGTCGTCGAACGAAATCATGCACTCGAGAACCCGACAACAACTTGGACGTTGAAGTCCCAGGATATCTCCATTCCCTGCAATGCCATCGCGTCGCGTTTCCCTATCTTGAAATCCTTGGGCCAGGACGCCTCCTTCAAGGGCAAAATGGCTTGGATCCAAAACGATGTGAATTGGATAGCGAACGTTAATGGCATTTTCAGCTCCGTGGATATGGCGGTGCTGTCGCTGCCCCTGGGGGCTCCTCTACGTGGCAAGGGTCAGCTAGCAATCCACCACGCTGAGATCATCGACTCGAAGCTGCAGTTTGCTCAAGGCAGTATGGATGTCGAAATGACGGGCCATGAGTCCGTCGATGGCCAGTGGGTCAACCGGACGTACGAAAGCGGGTTGATGGTCGCAGAAAAACGCATCAAAGAAGTCACCGACAAACGAGCTCCGCTTCAATATTTCGGAATGTCATTCGAGCTCGACGACCGAGGCTTGTTGATCGAAGGCAAGCGTGCTCCACCGCGTGAAGATTGGCCAAGAATCGCGATGATCGTGGATGGCAAGCATATCGCTGGTCCAATCGATAACGCTACCGGCAACGGTTTGCGAGTTGACTTGAAAACAGTGGCTGCATGGCTCCAGTCCAGCTACGGTACCAACGCCGAAGGGACGCTGGTCCAAAACGACCAACTAGGTCGCTTTCTCAGCCAAGCGCTGCCTTGGGCTGGTTCGACAAAAACAACGGTGGCTACTCGAGTAGCCACCGATCATCGCTAGCCTGATTGGCTAGGCGAGCACTGCTTGTAGCTTGCAGTTGTGCGCTCCGCCGAGATAAACTCGACGGAAGCGAAATTCCGAGTGGTGCTGGTGGGCTTGGTAGCTTGCAGTTGTGCGGTCCGCCGAGATGAACTCGACGGAAGCGGAATTCCGGGCGGTGCTGATGGGCTTGGTAGCTTGCAGTTGTGCGTTCCGCCGAGATGAACTCGACGGAAGCGGCCATTTGGCCCTAGGCTTTGTTGGCGATCTTGGCCCAGGTGTCTTTCAGCGTAACGATGCGATTGAAGATCGGAGCGTTGGATTGGGAGTCTTTCACGTCGACGCAGAAATACCCGTTGCGTTCGAATTGAACTCGAGCTCCAGGTTCTTGTTTCGCGAGCTCGTGCTCCACGACGGCTGTCACCGTTCGAACGCTGTCGGGATTGATGTTGTCTAAGAAGGTTTTTCCTTCCGGTGCGTCTTCGGGAGTCTCGCTTAAAAACAGCCGATCGTACAACCGGACCTCGACATGCGATGCCTGCCGAGCGTTAACCCAATGGATGGTTCCTTTGACCTTGCGATCGATGGCCGTGGGCGAACCGCTCTTGGTTTGTTCGTCGTAGGTGCAGTTCAAATGGGTGATGTTGCCATCGGAGTCCTTCACCACTTCGTTGCACTTGATAATGTAGCCGTAGCGCAATCGAACCTCTCCGCCTGGCTTCAGCCGAAAGAACTTCGACGGAGGTGTTTCCATGAAGTCATCCCGTTCAATAAACAGTTCTCTTGAGAATGGGATTTGACGGGAGCCGCCATTTGGGTCTTCCGGGTTGTTGACTGCTTCGAGCAGTTCTTCCTTGCCTTCAGGGTAGTTTGTCAAAACGATCTTAATCGGGTCTAGCACCGCCATGTAACGAGGGGCAATCGGATTCAGATGCTCCCGAATGCTGTTCTCCAAAACGATCACATCGATCAAGCTGCTGAATCGAGCGACCCCGATTTTTTCACAGAACAAACGAAGACTTTCTGGCGTGTAGCCTCGTCGGCGCAAGCCACTGATGGTGGGCATGCGTGGATCGTCCCAGCCCGACACGTGTTTTTCAGTAACAAGTTGCAACAGCTTTCGCTTGCTCATCACCGTGTACGACAGGTTCATTCTGGCAAACTCCATCTGACGAGGATGATGGATTTTCAGGGTCTTGCAGAACCAATCGTAAAGAGGGCGATGGTTCTCGAATTCGAGAGTACATATCGAATGGGTAATGCCCTCGATCGAATCGCTTTGTCCGTGAGCCCAATCGTACATGGGGTAAATGCACCACTGGTCCCCTGTGCGATGATGATGTGCATGCATGATTCGGACCATGACGGGGTCTCGCAAATTCAGATTGGGCGAGCTCATGTCGATCTTAGCTCGAAGCGTTCGAGCACCGTCGGGGAATTCCCCTTGTTTCATTCTGGTAAACAGATCCAGGTTTTCTTCGACGGAACGATCTCGATAAGGGCTGTTCTTGCCTGGTTCCGTAAGCGTTCCTCGGTACTCCCGCATTTGCTCTGCGTTCAGATCGCAGACGAACGCATGGCCTTCGCGAATCAGTTGGACCGACCAATCGTACAACTGGCCAAAGTAGTCCGAGGCATAAAGCAATTTGTCCCATTGAAAACCAAGCCATTGCACGTCCGTCTTGATGGAGTTGACGTACTCTTCGCTTTCTTTGGTTGGATTCGTGTCATCGAAACGAAGGTTGCACGTACCCCCGTAGGTTTTTGCCAAGCCAAAGTTCAAGCAGATGCTTTTGGCGTGTCCGATGTGCAGGTAGCCGTTG
This sequence comes from Planctomycetaceae bacterium, assembly GCA_027487485.1. Lineage (GTDB taxonomy): Bacteria > Planctomycetota > Planctomycetia > Pirellulales > Pirellulaceae > JBKCUI01. The sequence goes on from JAIYDN010000048.1 coordinate 36,543, forward strand.
GGCTCCGGTGGAAAGCGTGTGGCCACGTGCTTACCAATCAGCTCGGTCTTGGTTGCCATGTCCTTTTCGATTTCGACTTCGATAAAGTTCTTGTGGCTGGCTGATTCGCTCGATTCGCTTTTTTCGTTCACTTGCTGTTCGTCCTTGGTTCGGTAATATGCATTCGGCACGAAGCTCCGTCCGGGATATGGCGAGCGTTGCTAGCCTTCCAACATTATCGCGGAAAACCAGAAAAGCCAATAGGAACCCTACCCCAAAATCAGCTCAAGTCGTTCGAATCGAGCTCTCCAATTCCAGTTGCTTGGGTACAATACGCAATCGGAGCCTCAAGCCGGTTTGTCCGGTTGGCGTTCTCGCGTTGGTTTGTTCCTGGTCCGTTTTTATCCGACGGCAGTATTCGTCCTCATCATCCACTTACCGTATCCTTCTACAGGGAGAGTCTATCGTGTTTCGTCTAGAAGTCATTGACTACATCGACCAAAGCAATCAGTCGCTGGTAGCAAGAGTTCCCGAAGCTGGTACGGCCGCGATTCAATTCGGAGCACAGCTGATTGTCCAGCAGTCGCAAGAAGCGATCTTCTTTCGCGATGGTCGTGCTATGGACAGTTTCGGCCCCGGTAGATACACGCTAACAACCGCGAATCTGCCCATCATTGGCGGCATCTTGACGGCTCCTTTTGAGCGTTCGCCGTTCCAGGCCTGTGTTTACTTTATCGGCAAGCAAACTTTTATCGACCAGCGTTGGGGAACTCGCAACCCTATCACTGTTCGCGATCCTCAATTCGGAGTTGTTCGGCTGCGTGGGTATGGCAAATTCGCTTATCGCGTTGCGGATGGGGCTCTTTTGCTAAACACGATTGTTGGAACCCAGGGCAAGTTCACAACGGAAGAGATCGTAAACTACCTGCGTGACATTATCGTTGCGGGGCTGACGGACTTGTTGGGGACAGCAGGGATCGGTCTGTTGGATATGCCTGCCCGCATGGACGACATCAGCGCCGCGGCTCGCGTAAAGCTGGGGGATCAGTTCTCCAAGTATGGGCTGGAGCTGACGGAGTTCTTCATCAGCAACATTTCGCCGCCAGATGAAGTTCAAAAAGCAATCGACGCCCGATCCAGTATGGCTGTTCTTGGCGACCTGAAATCGTATTCGATGTACGCAACCGCCAACGCGATTCAAGCAGCAGGCAATGCAAGCGGTGGCAATCCGCTTGGCTTCGGGCTCGGAATGGCGATTCCCCAAATTTTACAGCAGCAAGCCAACGCCCCTGCCATGGCAGCTCCTTCGTTTTCACCCAACGCGCCAGCGAACAAAGCGGCAGGCAATTTACTATCTCCATTGGATTTTTCCGGTGTAAAGCCCACCACCCCAGAAGATTTGCACGGGCAAATGAAGACGATGGCTCAGCAATTTGGCTGGCCTATGGAAGAATTAGACCAAAACAGCTTAGCGATTACCGTTCAATTGGCTTCGGCCCGTCGCCAAAAAGTCTATCTGGAGCTTGATCGAAAGGATAATGATGGAAACCGCGTTCTAGGAATCTGGAGTACATGCGGCACCATCAATCCAGCAGCCGCCATGACCGTTCTTCGCAACAATGACTCTGTGGTGCACGGCGCGTTCGCGATTCGTCGAACTACCGATGGCGAAGTGCTGGTGTTGCGTTCCAACGTATTGGCCGATCTGACCGATCCAGGGGAGATGGCCAAGATTATCTCAGCGGTTGCATGGCAAGCAGACCAAGTCGAGCAGCAACTGAGCGGAGCCGGGGATCAGTATTGATCTCTATCCAATTCGAAACGCCATGCGACCTTTTCTTTCACCCAAGCGTTGTCCAGGATGCGAGATTCGCAAGGCTCTTTGCTTCTGCGACCTAATCCCAAAACTGGAAACGAAAACTCGTGTCCTGATTCTGATGCATACGTGCGAAGAGGTACTTACGTCCAACACTGCCAAGCTAGCAGCGAAGTCTCTGACGAACAGCGAGCTTCGAATTCATGGCAGAGAACATACGCCAATGAGTTTCGACGGGTTGGTAAGTCCTGATAGCACCTCGCTTCTCTTGTTTCCAAGCGCCAAAGCAATCGTGCTCGACGCAGATTGGGTTAGCACCATCGACAAACCAATCCAGTTGATTGTGCCCGATGCCAGCTGGAGACAAACAACACGATTCGTACGTCGCACTCATGGGCTCGCCGGTATCCAACATGTTAAGCTGCCACCGGGCCCGCCGTCGGAATACCTGCTTCGAGCGCAGGCTACCGACGAAAATCTATGTACTCTGGAAGCCATTGCTCGCGCCCTTGGGATCCTGGAATCCGAATCGCTGCAGAGCCAGCTGGAGCGGATTCTGCGAGTGCTCGTGGAGCGAACGCTTTGGTCGCGTGGCCAGCTGAAGGCAAGCGAATGCAAAGTCGCCGGAATTCCAATCGAAGCTCAATGCTAGCATGCGGTTTGCGACTTTGACGGTTCCGACGATTAGTCAGGGTTCTTGGTCAATTGCAATGGATAGTCCACTCGATTGCCGATGTCGTGAGATAGAGGATGCACATGGAATGTGCTCTTCCTGCTGTTCTATTAGGGTCTATCGATCCGCCGTAAAAGGATTTACGAGATGCGTCGAACAATCGGTTCATTAGCAAGCCTTGGGCTTTTGGTCTCCTTGGTCAATCCATGCTTGGCTGGTTGGCCAGAGGTGAGACATTCGATGGGGCGGGACTATGCACGCAACAATTGCTGGCCTCAGCCTTTCCGAGGTATGGACGCGAACTCGGTGGTTGCACCCTTTGAAATCATGCGAAACAATGGTTGGCGCGAGCACAACACCGTTGGTAGTGCCCTGTTTTCCAGCAATGGCTTGAACGATGCGGGCCATTTGAAGGTCGAATGGATCGTAACACAGGCTCCATTGAATCAGCGCATCGTCTACGTAAAATCGGGTCGGTCGTCGGAAGAGACGGCCGCTCGAGTGGAAAGCGTACAGCTGGCTGTCTCCCAATTGATCCCAACGGGGCCACTGCCACAGATTCTTGTGACAAGCATCGAGCCAACGACCTCATCGGGAGCATACCAAACTCGCGTCACAAGAGCGATCGATAACTCGACACCAGTGCCAAGGCTCAGCAAGTTCACGGGACTTAACGCGCCTTCGGAACAGCAAGTGGCTGCACCCGCAACGAAATAATGCTTTCCTGATGCTAGACGGGGCCAAGCGACATGGCCCCTGTTTTCGCCGCGCAACGGGTCTTTCTCGTGTCGGCTAACGTTCGCAAACCCGTTGCTAGTCCGGTTTCTCAGCAAAAAATCTCAAGTCGACTGGACGCTTGCCTTCCATGTCATAGGCTGCGGTTAGGGCAAGTCCCCGGTCGCCACCGACTTCGATGTACTCGACTCGAAACGGTACTAGACCTTTGGGAACACGGACCCATCGTGTTAACGTCTGAAAGCCGTGAGCCAAATCGTTATCAATGACTAAATTGCCATTGATGTAGAGCTTACTGCCATCGTCAGAACCAATCCCGATTCGCAGCAAACTCGCCTCCGGAAAATCGATATAGCCTGAATACACAATGGAATAACTTCGCTTATCCGATGTGTCTACAAGGTTCAGCTCCACTTTCTCAACAATTCCTTGATCTACCGACTCGAGCGTCTCATAGTCCGGAATAGAAGGGAACAAACCGTCATACAGTTCATAATGGACGCCAGGGACTTTGTCTTCTTTTTGAACAAGCGACTCCCCCGAAGCCGCTCGTAATTCAAGCTGAACGTTTTCGGATTTCGTACCGCGAGAGAATATTACGGGAACAGCATCCCCAGCCTTTCGGCCCCAGAGCCCTATCAACCACTCGTGCCCCTGTCGGATAAGTTGTTGATCGACTTGCTGAATGACGTCACCGCTACGGATTCCCGCCTCCCAAGCGGACGAACCTTCAAGCACTTGCAAAACAACCGCTTGGTCGCCTAGCATGTCAACTTGCAACCCCACTTCAAAACCACCGATCTCTTCCGCTGGTATCAAATAAGGCATCAGCATACGAATCCGGTCCACTGGAATGCCCCAATTCGTTCCCTCTTCATTCGTGCTTTTGGAAACTGCTAAGCCAATCAGTGCTCCGTCAAAATTCACGACGGGACCGCCCGAGTTTCCTTTGTTGGTGGTGGCATCAAATTGAATGAAGTCCGGTCGCCCACCTGTGCTGCGTTCCCGCTTTCCAAGTAGGTCGTCTGTTTCATTCCGCCAAAATGATTTGACCAAAATGTTGGGCCACGATGGCTCAATGGAGGCAGCGTTGATAATGCCTTGCGAGTACACAATTCCTCGCCCCCCAGGATTGCCGCCCACAATGATCGGTTCACCGAGCTGAAGATCGTTACTGCGACCGATACGGATTGCAGTCTTGAGCGCCGATAGGTCGCTGACTTTTAAGACAGCCAAGTCCCGTTCGGGAACTCTGCCCACAATCTCGTAATCAGCTCGGTGCAAACCAAAAAGGGCGAGCCCCTTCGCATTGGTGGTCACATGATCGGCCGTCAAAATGTAACCCGACTCATGGAACACTGCACCGGTCCCCGCACTGTTTGTTGCCGTGAAGATAGGCACAACACCTGCCTGAATCTGTTGGATCACTTTGACGGAGGGTGTCACCCGAGCCGAATCTTGGCTCCAACCATTTGTGTCATACGGGATTGCCAGGAACAGAGACATCACCAAGATCTTTAGCTTCATGTCAGTTCTCTCTTATTTGCTTTCAGAAAGTCAGGTTCCTAGGAACATTCCCCCGATTGCTTACTCAGCTGCTTGCTCAGCAGCGTGGGTCAGCAGAACTAGACTATGCTATTCTAGATGCTTCTCGACACAAACGCGTATTGCATCAAATACCTGCTCTGCCGACTGCATTCCGTCGACGGTCTCTAGCTTGCCTTGTGCCGCATAATATTCCGTCAGCGGTGCCGTTTGCGTCTTAAATACATGCAGACGCTCACGAATGGTCTCGTAGTTGTCATCGACTCTGCCATCAATCTGGGCCCGCTTGAGCAATCGCTGAATCAATTCCTCTTCCACCACTTGAAGCTCCAACGCCATATCGAGCTTTAAGTTCTGTTCCGCAAGATAATCATCCAGCAATTGAGCTTGGATGATGGTGCGTGGAAAGCCGTCGAACAGTGCACCGTTCTTGCAATCATCGGCCTGCAATCGTTGAGCCACAATCCGCATCACCAAGTGATCCGGGGCTAGCTTCCCGGCGTCGATGTAAGAAGCAATCCAACGCGATAATGCGGAGTCTTGCTTCTTCACGGTGCGAAGCATTTCCCCCGTGGAAAGATGGGGGATTTGAAGCAGCTCCAGCAGCTTTTTGCACTGCGTTCCTTTTCCCGCGCCCGGCGGACCGATGAATACCAATCGCATTTCAGCGGCCTTCTAAACTCACCGTGGTCGAAAACAAGTAAACCTCAAACCGTAAACTATTGCTCCAAGAGCCCCTTGTAGTTGCGCATCAGCAGATGACTATCGATCTTTTGAATCAAATCGAAAGCCACGCTCACGGCAATCAACAGGCCGGTGCCACCGTAGAACCCGGCAACACTTTGCGATACGCCAAACTGTGACGTGATGATGGTAGGAACAATCGCAACCAACGCCAAGAATGCCGCTCCGACGTAAGTAATCCGAATCATCACCTTTTCCAAGTAGTCCGCAGTTCGCTTGCCAGGACGGTATCCAGGAATGAACGCGCCAGAGTCTTGCAAATTCTGCGACATTTCCTTTGGATTGAACATGATCGATGTCCAGAAAAAGCAGAAGAAGAAGATGAAAGCGATGTAAAGCACGTTATAAGTGAACGAAGATCCGGTCGTGAACATCGATGAAAGTGAACTAAAGGCGCTTGCAACATTCTGAGTCCATTCCGCATCACCGGCAAAGGCACCTGCCAGCATGCCAAACAACAATCCTGGAATCATCAACATGCTGCTTGCGAAAATGATCGGCATAACGCCTGATTGATTGATCTTCAAAGGCAAGAACTGCTTGGTACCACCAAATACTCGACGACCACGGACATGCTTTGCACTTTGCATCTGAATGCGGCGCTGAGCCATGGTGATGAACACAACAGCAAAGACAACCCCAACAAATAAGAACGCTAGTACGATCAACACGTCTGGTCCAATCGCGTTGTTGGACATTCCGGTGAGCGAGCCCGACATGTTTTGTCGGAGATCCCACAAGGCTTTTGGCATCTGAGCCAAAATACCAGCCATGATCAAAAGCGAAACGCCGTTCCCGATACCATACTCATCGATCTGCTCACCCAACCACATCAGGAACATCGATCCTGCAGTCATGATCGCGACGGTGGTGAAAATCCAGCCCCAAGCAAGGGAGCTGCCACCAGAAGCGTAAAACTCCTTGGAAAGCGGAGCATTCGGGTCTTGAATCACGCTGAATTGCAAGTATGCCCAGCTTTGAATGACGCAAATAAACAGAGTCAAATACCGAGTGTACTCGTTGATTTTCTTTCGACCAACCGCACCCTCTTTTCGCAGTTGTTCAATAGGAGCCCAAACGGTTCCCAACAACTGGAAAATGATCGAGGCCGAAATGTACGGTGCAATTCCCAAACCGAAGATCGTTAGCGATCTTAAATCGGTTGCAGAGAAGACTGCCACCTTGTCTAGGAACGAAGCCATCTCGCCCGAATACGCAAGATTCCCATCCGTAAGGATGGGCAAGCGGACGTGATAGCCGATTCGGTAAACTGCGAGAAGAAACAGTGTCAGAAAGATCTTCTGTCGCAATTCCGGGATCGAGAAAACAATCCTTAATTTTTCCAGCATGTCGTCATGTTCCTGAAAGTGATTGAGGACTTGTCCTCACTTAAAGCATGTGGCCGACGTTGAATCCAACGCCGGCCACCATTGTTTCGAATATTCTGGATTACTGCTAGGCTAATTCTTGGAACAGCGACCGCAGTTCGCAAAACAGGCCGGAAGGGTAGCAGAAAAGAAACGAATTAAGCTTCGCTCTTCAACGCTGCGACTCGTTCCTTCGGTGTACGCTTTGCAGCAATGATCTCAACCGAACCACCGGCCGCTTCAACTTTTGCCTTCGCGGATTCGCTCATTCGGGTGACCACGAACTTCAAGCTTTTGGTAACTTCGCCATCTCCGAGAATCTTGATCTCGTCGCAGCGAACCTTAACCAATCCCTTTTCGCGGATCGTAGTCGCTGTCACTTCTTCGCCTGCTGCAAAAGCAGCATCGATGACACCGATGTTGACACCGAAAACCGTCACAGCAAATCTGTTATGGAAACCACGCTTTGGAATCCGGCGAACCATCGGCAAATCCCCACCATTGAAAATGGGGTGACGCGAGTATCCGCTTCGGGACTTAGCACCATTGTGGCCTCGACCCGATGTTTTGCCTGTCTTGCTACCGATACCACGTCCAACGCGCTTGCGAGCTTTGTTGGTAACAATGTCTGTGTTGACTTCTTCTAGATTCATGACAGTTTTACGCCTCGGAGTCGTTCGACATCTTCGCGCGTTCTCAATTGAGACAGTGCGTCAAATGTCGCCTTGATTAATACAGTTGGATTGTTGGAGCGGAAGCTCTTGGTCAAAATATCTTGAATTCCGACGGCTTCGCAAACCGATCGGACAGCTTGTCCCGCGATGATACCGGTACCTGGACTTGCAGGCATCAGAAGCACGTGAGCAGCACCGAAACGACCAGAAACCGCATGTGGAATGGTACCATTGACCAAGGGAATCTTGATCATGGCTCGATTAGCACCCTTTTGAGCCTTTGCAACGCTAGGCGGAACTTCGTTCGCCTTGCCATATCCATAGCCCACGCTGCCTTTACCATCGCCAACTACCACGAGCGCTGCGAAGCTGAAACGGCGTCCGCCCTTCACCACAGCAGCACAACGTTTGATCTTCAGTACTCGGTCGATCAAGCCGTTTTGGTCAACATTGTTTTGATTTGACATTCTATCATTCGATCCCAATTAGAATTCCAGTCCGGCTTCGCGAGCCGCATCAGCGAAAGCGGCAACACGACCATGATACTTGCATGAACCGCGGTCCATAGCAACTTGTTTAACTCCGGCCTTGATAGCTCGCTCTGCAAGAATCTTGCCTAGCTTCTTGGCCGCTTCACAGTTTCCGCCGTAACCGACTTCACTGCGAAGGTCTTTATCTCTCGACGTGACGGAAACGATTGTTCGCCCAGTCGAATCATCGATGACTTGGCAACCAAAGTTCTGAAGCGAACGATAAACGCACAAGCGAGGACGTTCCGTAGTACCACGGACACGCTTCCTTACTCGAAACGCACGACGCTCGCGTTGACCATCGACAACTCTTCGAATATCCACAACAAACCTCTGTCATCTTGACGCAAAATCTGCGTCCAACAAAAACCAAATCCAATGTATGTATTCTTGCCAGATCCACGATCGAAGCAAGTCCGAAAACTAAGTAGCGCTCTTGCCTGGCTTGAGCTTGATCTTCTCGCCAAGATACCGAACACCCTTGCCCTTGTAAGGCTCAGGCTTCCTAAGCGATCGAATGTAGGCAGCGAACTGACCTACCGCTTGCTTGTCGCAACCCTTGATATTCACGTGCGTTTGATCTGGGCAAACCACATCCAAACCTTCAGGAATATCCAAATGCAACTCGTTGGCAAAACCAACACGCAGTTGAAGAACTTTGCCTTTGATAGCCGCCAAGTAGCCCACACCAATGATTTCAAGCTTCTTTTCGTACCCGTTCTTTACACCCAAGATCATGTTGTTGACTAGGGCACGTGTCAATCCATGATAGGCACGCGAGTCACGCTCGTCATTTTCACGGGAAACTACGATGGTCTTGCCATCTTCGCTTAAGGCAAGCGAAACTTCTTCGCGATGCGTGAACGACAACTTGCCCTTCGGGCCTTCGACATGAACAGTTCGATTTTCGATCGAAACCTTCACACCATCAACAACCGGAATCGGGGCTTTACCTACTCGGGACATGGATCAATCTTTTCTTTAACGGAATGTATTGGACAAGCAAATCGCTTGCAGTCTTCCTGGTACTTACTCTACTAGCAAATCTCGCAAAGGACTTCGCCACCCAGCTTCTGCTGGCGTGCTTCTCGATCGCTCACAACACCCTTGGAGGTGCTAACGATCGAAATACCTAGGCCATTCAAAACAGGCTTCAACTCAGCGCACTTTGCGTACACTCGACGGCCTGGCTTGCTGACACGGCGAACGGTTTGAATTACCTTCTCACCATTTGGTCCATACTTTAGTTCAATACGAAGCATCTTGACAGGAACAGCTTCGACTTCAGAAAAGTCCCAGATGTAACCTTCTCGCTTCAGAACATCAGCTACCCCCACTCGCAACCGCGAAAGAGGCACATCCACGAACGGTCGTTCAATTCGAACGGCGTTGCGAATGCGTGTTATCATATCAGAAATTGGGTCATGAATCATAATGTGGATACCCCAGAAACTCTACCAACTAGCCTTACGAACACCGGGAATCAGCCCTTTGTCTGCCAACTGTCGAAAACAAATTCGACAGATGCCAAACTTGCGATACACCGCACGTGGGCGACCACACAATTTACAACGGTTCTCTCGGCGAGTTGAAAATTTTGGCTCGCGATTGGCTTTTGCAATTTTGCTTTTGCTGGCCACAGGTCGTTTCCGATTAGTTCAAGGTGATACGGGTGAGTAACTATGTTGAAGACAGTCCGAATTGAACTGTCAAAAAAATTAAGCTGTCTTTTTAACTTTAGGTGCGCGGAATGGCATTCCGAACATTTCAAGCAATCTTCGAGCGTGATCGTTCTGTGTCGCGGTCGTAACAATCGCGATGTTCATCCCTTGGGGACGAGCGAACTTATCTGGATTGAGTTCAGGGAACACCAACCATTCCGAAAGACCCATGGAGTAATTACCATGTCCGTCAAATGCGTTTCGATTCACACCGCGAAAGTCACGCACCCGCGGCAGAACAATACTGATGACTCGGTCCAAAAACTCGTACATTCTCTCGCGTCGCAAAGTCACTTTGCAACCGATGGCAACTCCCTCACGGAGCTTAAAACCAGCGATCGAGTTCCGAGCGAGCGTTAGCACAGGCTTCTGGCCAGAAATATCCGCCATTGCTTCAGCAGCAAGCTCCAGATACTTCTTGTCTTGCATCGCTTCTCCAACACCCATGTTGATGGAGATCTTTTCAATCTTTGGAATTGCGAAGACATTCTTGATACCTAGCTCTTCACGAAGTGCTGGTAGAATGGTTTCGTTATAGTGTGTTTGAAGTCTTGGAGCCATTTTGAAATGCTTCTTGATTACCTAATTGATTAACTCTTGGCCGCGTGTGCTGCTCGGGCTGGTGCAACAACACTAATCGTCAGACCACTCTTTTTGCTGTATCGCTCTTTCGATCCATCAGGCAAGTACCGAACCCCAATTCGAGTTGGAACGTTCATGCTTGGGCAAACCAACATGACCTTGGATACATTGATGAAGGCCTCTTTGGACAATCGTCCGCCTTGTGGATTTCGTTGGGAACGCTTCACGTGCTTGTAGACACGATTCAGGCCCTCAACGACAACCAATCCCTTGACGCGATCGACTTTCAAAACTTTCCCACGCTGACCTTTGTCTTTGCCGGAAATCACTTCCACCATATCGTCTGTTTTGATCAACATTTAAACTACCTCACTAGCCAACGATACGATCTTGGTAAAACTCTTCTCTCTCAGTTCCCGAGCAACTGCACCGAAAATCCGAGTTCCGCGAGGATTGTCGTCTTTGTCGACCAACACAACCGCGTTCGAATCAAACCGGACATAGCTACCGTCTACCCTTCGCACTGATTGCGAAACGCGAACGATCACCGCTCGTACCACTGCCTTTTTCTTAACTTCACTTCCGGGAATCACGCTCTTCACTGAGCAAATGATAACGTCTCCCAGACTTGCATAGCGACGACGTGTTCCGCCAAGAACTTTGATGCACATGACTTCCCGTGCACCGGTGTTGTCAGCGACTTGAAGTCGACTTTCTTGCTGAATCATGATGGACTAAGTTTCAAAAAACAAAATGTGAATTTCGACACCTGAACCGTAACACACGTTCGGTTCGTGATGCTATTAAGTTGCAGCTTGTTGATCCGCTCTCAAGCTTGCCAAGTCAATCTCGCGGCTCTTTTCAACCACGCGGATTAACCGCCATCGCTTGAGCTTCGACAAAGGTCGGGATTCTTCAATCTCAACCTTGTCTCCTACGTGCGATTCATTGTTCTCATCATGAACGTGACAAACCGTCTTTTTACGGATGATCTTCGAGTAACGCGGGTGGCGAACCAACCGCTCGATTTCAACTCGACGTGTCTTTGCAGCTTTGTCGCTGGTGACGACACCGACTAGGATTCGACGTGGCATAATAAACTTTGAACCGTACTGGCTAAATTAATTGGACTACGAAACTAAGCTTTCTTCAAACGCTGTGTTTGAAGAGTGCGAACGCGTGCGATCAAGCGGCGATTCAGCTTCATTTGGCTTGGAACATCCACTCGATCGGTTTGAGATTGAAGTCTCAAGCGAAACATGGTCTCGGCAGCCTCTTGGGCTGTCAGTTCCAGTTGCTCATCACTCATCTCTCGAAGTTCAGCGGCTTTCATTTTCGATTCGTTCACTCGTTAATGGACAAACTATGCAGGACGGCGTCGGACCAACCTGACAGGGATCGGCATCTTCGCAGCAAGTCGCGCGAAACATACCTTGGCTTGTTGTTCTGTTACACCAGCAAGCTCGTACAAAACGGTACCCGGTCTTACGACCGCGACCCAGTACTCAGGCTCCCCTTTACCTTTACCCATCCGGGTCTCCAAAGGCTTCGAAGATACTGGCTTATCTGGAAAAATTCGTATGTAAAGTCGACCTTCACCACGAACGTATTGATTGGCAGCGATCCGGCCCGCTTCGATTGTTGTTGCTCGTATCCAGCCGCCTTGCAGAGCCTGGAGTCCGAAATCACCAAAAACAACCTTATTGCCGCGGGTCGCGTTACCTTTTATACGTCCTCTTTGGCTTTTTCGGTGCTTGACCCGTTTGGGCATCAGCGCCATCGTTAGCGTCTCCCGCGTAAGAACCTTGATTTACCCAGACCTGCACCCCGATATTCCCCTGTGGAGTAGCGGCTTCTGCAAGTCCATAGCTAATTTTCGCTTGGATCGTGCTCAACGGCAAAGATCCGGCGTTGCCTTTTTCGCAACGTGCCATTTCCGCTCCGCCTAACCGACCCGACATCTGGATCTTGATGCCCTTAGCACCAGCATCCATAGCCGTTTCAATCGAACGCTTCATCGTTCGTCGGAAGCTAGACCGCTTTGCAAGCTGCTTAGCGATGTCTTCCGCGATCAACTGAGCCTGAATCTCAGGACGATAAACTTCCTCAACCTTCAGATTGACTCTTCGTCCGATCAAGTTCTGCAGTTCTTCCTGCAAAACTTCGATCTCCGTACCCTTCTTGCCGATGATCAAACCCGGCTTGGCAACGAAAACCATCAATCGAACTTCATCTCGTGTTCGTTCAATTTCAATCCGATCAATGCCTGCTTCTCGATAAGCTGACTTTGTTGGATGAAACTTAATGAACTTGCGAATCTTTTGGTCTTCGACCAACAACTCAGCAAATTCTTTCTTGCTCGCATACCATCGACTCTTCCAGCCCATGACGATGCCGGTACGGAAACCGATTGGATTTACCTTTTGTCCCATAATGCAGCGTTTCCTACAGCTCTTCGAGTCTCTTGAGTTCTACGGAAATGTGACTGGATCGCTTGAGGATCGTAAACGCCTGCCCCCGCGACATCGGACGAAAACGCTTCATGATCGGCCCGCCATCAATGCGAGCATCCACCACGACAAGCTCTTCGGCTCCATACGACCGACCACTATTCTGATCGATATCTTGTGCACTTCCAACAGCACTCTTGATGACCTTCTCCAACATCCGAGCTCCTCGGTTGGGTTGGTAGCGAAGCATCTCCAGTGCTTCGTCCGCAAACTTTCCTCGCACTAAATCGGCCAGGGGTCTGACCTTTCTAGCACTGATGCGTGCGTAACGATGAACGGCTCGGTAAGCCATGATTGTTTCCTATGAACTAAAAACGATTACTTCTTGCCGCCCTTGCCACCGTGCCCGCGGAAAGTACGCGTTGGCGCGAATTCCCCGAGCTTGTGGCCGACCATATCTTCGGTAACGAAGACTCGAAGGTGAGCCTTGCCGTTATGTACCATGAAAGTAGCGCCAACAAACTCAGGAACGATCGTGCAACGACGCGCCCATGTAGTAATTGGCTGGCTGTCGTTCTTCTCGCGTGCCTTAAGCAGCTTGGCAAACAACTTGGGGTCTACAAACGGACCCTTTTTTGTCGAACGTCCCATACGTCAGAGCTCTTCCCTTGCAAACTATCTCAGTTTCAATTGACCGTAACGAACCGACTTGCGTCGACGAATAATTGCTGTATTGCTTGGCTTTCGAGGACGCCGAGTGAAACCACCCTTCGCCAACTTGCCAGTAGGACTCACTGGGTGACGTCCACCCTTCGTTCGTCCTTCACCACCACCGTGCGGGTGATCAACCGGATTCATTGCTGTTCCGCGAACGTGAGGTCTCCAGCCCTTCCAACGATTTCGACCGGCTTTACCGATTCGGATCGCGTCATGGTCAGGATTGCTCATCTTGCCAATGGTCGCACGACATTGAATCGGTACTCGTCGCACTTCGCCGCTCGGCAACTGCAACTGAGCCCACCCCGATTCACGTGCCATCAAGACTGCCGAGGAACCAGCGGAACGGCAAAGAGCAGCTCCACGGCCTGGCGTCATCTCAACGCAACATACTTCAGTTCCAGGTGGAATATTCCGCATCGGAAGGCAGTTCCCCAACACTGGTGCTGCCTCAGGGCCATTCACCAACGTTGCTCCAGCCTTCAACCCGTCTGGTGCCAAAATGTAGGTTTTGGTACCGTCCGCATAGTGCAACAATGCAATCCGAGCCGATCGATTCGGGTCGTATTGAATCGAATCCACTTTGGCCGAAACACCATCTTTCATTCGCTTAAAGTCGATGATGCGATACATCTGCTTGTGTCCACCACCACGATGTCGCGCGGTAATGAAACCTTGATTGTTTCGCCCACCGTGTCGCTTCAATCGCTTGAGCAGACTCTTTTCTGGCTTAGCGCCAGGCGTCAACTCAGCAAAGTCGCTGACCGAAGAATTTCTTCTTCCGGCTGATGTCGGCTTGTATACTCGAATTCCCATGCTTGTGTCCTAATTTAGTCTTTTACGAAGGCTGATCCTAGAAGAAGTCGATCTTGTGCTCATCACTGAGCTTCACAATTGCCTTCTTCCACGATTTGGTGACACCAAGCTTTTGCTTGTATCGCCGAGACTTACCTTGTCGATTTTGTGTTGCAACCGCAACAACCTTTACATTGAACAGCTCTTCAATCGCAGCCTTGATATCGGTCTTATCCGCTAGCGGATTCACCTCGAAGGCATATCGATTGTGTCGAGTTGCTTTGTGTACGCCCTTTTCCGTTACAAGCGTGCGAAGCACTACTTGATGCGGTGTCAGAACAATTTTGCTTTTGGGTGGTTGCTTTGCCATTTTCATTACCAACTTAATCGTTGTTGTCTTGAGCTACTTTCGACTGACCTTACGCACTTGTTCGCGACTTCAGCCAGTCCATTGCGTCCTTCGTTACAACCACTTTCCGAGGTCGCAAGATAATCAACGCATTCAAATCTGTAACAGGACTTACTGTCAAACCCTGGATGTTGCGGCCGCTCAGATAAATGTTCTTATCCAAACCGTTGGTCACAAGAGTCTTGGTCTGACCTTCCAAGCCAATAGCCTTGAACGCTGACGCCAATGTCTTTGTCTTCGGAGCGTCCATCGTGTACTGATCGACGATCATAACCGAGCCCGAAGAAATCTTCGCAGCAATCGCCATTCGCGTGGCAGCTTGAACGGCCTTGCGTGGCAAACGGTAGTAATAGGATCTTGGCTGACGAGCGTTCGCATGGCCACCGCCTCGACGAACCGGAGTTCGCTTGGCACCCATACGGGCGTTACCAGTGCCCTTTTGCTTGTACATCTTTTTGGTCGAACCCGACACTTCGCCACGGGACTTGGTCTTATTGCTTCCCTGACGGGCATTTGCCAAATACATCACCACGACGTCGTGAAGCAATTGCTTGCTCACTCGTGGGGCCAGAACAGCTGGGTCGATTTCGTAATCGCCCACTTTTGCTCCGGACATGTCATAAATTGGTAGTGTTGTCATCTTCAGTTACGCCTAGTTTTTGCCCCCGCAGGTGAAGCCTGCGACAGATAACTTGTTTCAGTAATGCCTTAGCCGACTTTGTTCGTTTCGCGAATCATCACGTATCCGCCGTTCGGACCAGGTATCGCACCCCGAACCAAAAGAAGATTGTTTTCGCTGTCTATGCGAACAACCTTGAGATTTCGCATTGTGATTTGGTCATTACCGTACTGACCCGCACCCTTTTTCCCCTTGCGAACTCGTCCAGGGTAAGTACCAGCACTGGTACCACCGGGATGGCGGTGAACCTTCTTTACACCGTGCGTTGCTCGCTGACCGGCATAGTTGTGTCGTTTCATCCAACCAGAGAAACCGCACCCCTTAGAGATGCCAGTAACATCAACCGACTTCATGCCTTCTAGCACGGTCACTTTGATTTCTGCACCGACAGCGTCAGAAACTGGTCCGCGAAACTCGCGAACAAATCGCTTTGGCTCGCACTCTGGCTTTTCAACCGCGGCGACGCCAGCGTCTTTCAGTTTGTTAGATCGCTTGCTCGGAATTGACGCGACTTGACCACGCTCTGCACGAGAGGCCAAGCGTCTAGGCTTATCCAAAAAGCCTAATTGAACTGCTTCATATCCATCACGATCGACGGTTTTCACCTGAAGAACATGGCAAGGTCCAGCCTGAATGACTGTAACAGGGACTGCTCTTCCGTCCTGTTCATACACTTGCGTCATACCGACCTTGCGGCCGAGAATACCTTTGCTCATTCGTTTTATTCCGTAAATCGTGACCGTGAAGGACTCATCAAACAACCCCGCTAGGGAAACCTGTAAAGATAGCGATTCACGCAGCTTACAGGTCTAAGTCGATGGTTACCTTCAGGGTTTCCGTTTCATATGGGGAAAACCTGATGGATGCCGTTTAAGCGTTAATTTCCTACCGCGATGTTGCCTTGATCTTAATGTCAACACCGGCTGGCAAGCTCAATTTGTTTAGAGCTTCAATCGTTCGTGCAGTTGCTTGCTTGATGTCAATCAAACGCTTGTGCGTTCGAATTTCAAATTGCTGACGAGCCTTCTTGTCGATATTCGGTCCCGAAAGTACCGTGTAACGCTCAATCCGAGTTGGCAATGGAATCGGTCCGTGCACTTCGGAGTGGGTCCGCTTGGCGGTTTCCACTATTTCCAATGCGCTTTGGTCCAATACAGCATGATCATAAGCTTCCATACGAATTCTGATGACTTCATGCGATCCGGACACGGTGATTATCTGCCTTGGTTGAGTCGAAAACTGGCCTCTTTTTTAAAGAGGATCTGCAAAATCAAGCCCTACGACGAACGTGGGAGGGGAAAAGATATGGAGGAGAGTATTTGTCGTCAACGCCAAATCTTCGTTTTTGCTTGTTCCCGCTGGTTTTCTTTGCGAAATAGCCTTTTCCAGCCGCAGTTCGCATTGCTTTTTACCAGGGTTTTGCTGTATCGACCGTATTTTTCCAAGTCTGTTATGAATCTGGCGGTATTCGCCGTGTTTGCCTCGGCTGGCCTTGATGAATCCTTATTGCTTACCTAGCTTGCCGAATTTTGGGCTGGTTATCCGTGTTTGCAGGGAATCTGCTAGGGGAAGCGCGCGTTTCCGCTGCGAAAACTGCGGATCCCCTGCTATTTGTTGGCCCAAGTTGCAAGTTCGATGTTCTTGAATTCGACCCACATCGGTTTTCCCGCATGCAATTGCAGCGCAATGATTCCTTCAGCAAGCGTTAATTTAGGGTCGTTGTCGGAAAAGTCCAGAACAAGCTGGTTGTTCAGGTAGTGTTGGAAGTTGTTTCCCTTGGCAAAAATCATGACATCGTTCCAATCGTCTAGGCGGAACAGCTGTTGAAATTCGGTGGGCTTGAACAGGTTGGCGAGCACTTTTTTGCCCTCCGCAGTCCAGATCGCCTTTTCCCCGGCTAAGCACAACCGGCCTCGCTTTCCTCCTTCGTCGTAAATGAACCCACTTACGTTGGGAAGGGTGACTTCATTTCGCAGTTCATGCTGATATCCACGTACTACCCAGGGGTTGGGTGCGTCCTGGGAAGTGATATGCTTGGATCGGTATTGTATGCCGGAGTTGTTGCTTGCATTGCAGCGAAAAGTTAGTCGGATTGCGAAATCTCGTATCGGCTCCCCTTTCCAAACAAGAAAAGTGTTACCTTTGGCAACTTTCTCGGTGGTGGTTTCCCCACGTATTACGCCATCTTGCACAGACCACAACCGCGGGTCGCCGTCCCAGCCGGATAGATCCTTCCCATTAAATAACGGCTGAAACTCGACGCCATTCGGTAGGAACCCGTCTGGCGACTGGCCGTATCCTGATACCGCCAAAAACATCGCGAAGAATGCGAGAAAAACGTTTCGCATCGGATCATTTCCCTACGGGTTGGAGGAGGAGGATCATGGCGATTTTCGCTAGGTCCAATCAATTTAAAACTAGGTAGATCTGGCGTGCCTTGCTTGGTTATACCCCAAACAGGCTTACTCGATTAGAACACCGACTGAATTTCTTTGCCTCGTGGGAGGCCATTTTATGCATCTTCGCCGATGACTTGCATCGTTTTTTGAGAATGGAATGTTTCTCTCTTGGGAAATACAATGGCGTACCATGAAGCTCGGGGCAAGCCATGCAACGCGCGCTAATTCTGCATGGTGTTCCGGTGTCCGCCCATAGGACTCTACGCGCGTGCACTTGTTTCGCACGCGGCTTTAGGCAGCCCGTTCAAGAAAGTTGTAACGCACCATGAAGAAGCGAAGTGGGATTCGTGGTAATCGCGCGAAACGCCGACGGTTGCGTATCGAGCCCCTCGAGGGGCGATTTGCTCTAGCGAGTTCCGTGGATGCTCTTGCGAATGTCCCCGACCCGAATTGGTTCGCAAGTTTCGAGGCCCCTGCATCCATTGCGTTTGCTTCAGAGAACGCCAGAGGGCTTTCGTCGGGGCTTTCATCTGAGCTTTCATCGGGGACCCAACGCACACCGTTCGTGGGACCAAGATTCAGCCATCCATCGGATTGGATCGTGCGTTTGAACGAGTCGTCCATGATCGATGTCGGTTTCGAACAGCTCGACCATCTTCTTAGCTCCAACGGAGTGCACTTCGAGACAATCCGAGGACTAGGCCTGCCAGGCCTTGTTCAAGTACGAGCTTTTGCTGCAACCGAGGATGCCG
The DNA here is from genome assembly GCA_027487485.1 of Planctomycetaceae bacterium. Lineage (GTDB taxonomy): Bacteria > Planctomycetota > Planctomycetia > Pirellulales > Pirellulaceae > JBKCUI01. The sequence continues at coordinate 55,110 of JAIYDN010000048.1, forward strand.
CCGAATCGGCTCTGAATAGCAACCGAAACGTAGCCTCGTTCGAACCCAACGCTCTAATATCCGGGAAGAGGTTTCCGAATGATTCGGACTTTGGCAACCTAGTAGGGCTTCATAATGTAGGGCAATTCGGTGGGGTGGCAGATGCTGACATTGATGCGGTTGATGCTTGGGATCAAACGACAGGTAGTTCGTCGGTCGTGGTGGGGGTTATCGATTCGGGAATGGATGTTTCTCATCCTGACCTCTATCTCAATGTTTGGTTGAATCAAGGTGAGATCCGAGCAGAAACGAAAACAGCATTGGTCGACATCGATGGCGACGGTCTCTTCACTTTTTATGACTTAAATTCGACCCTCAATGCAAGCTTGGTCCGTGACTTGAACTTGAATGGCTACATCGATGCCATCGATCTCTTAGAAGACCCTCTGTGGTCGGATGGACTCGATTCCGATCGCAATGGGTTCATCGATGATTTCTTCGGTTGGAACTTTAGGACGGGGACCAATGAGCCGTACGCCCCGAACAATCCATCGGATAGCCTCGGCCATGGAACTCACGTTGCTGGCACGATCGGAGCCACTGGCGACAACTCGATCGGAGTAACGGGGGTCAACTGGCGCACTTCCTTGATGTCTTTGAAGTTCCTGGATCAAAACAATCAAGGGGATACGGCCTCAGCAATTGCCGCAGTGCACTATGCCACTCTGATGCGTTCTCGATACGCTACGAATGTTCGAATCTTAAACAGCAGTTGGGGGCAATCGGGAAGTCCCAATAGTGTGCTTCGCAACTCCATCGAAGCCGCTGGCGACGCGGGGATTTTGTTTGTGGCTGCTTCGGGTAACGGGAATGTTCTGGGGCAAGGGGTCGATAATGATCGAACCCCGTTTTATCCTGCCAGTTATGACCTTGATAACATTGTTGCTGTCGCGGCCAGTGACAGCTCGGACCGTTTGGCGTCCTTTTCCAACTACGGACTCAAGTCAGTAGATATTGCGGCTCCAGGGGTGGGCATTCGCAGCACTTTGCCAGGCGGACGTTATGGCGAAGCGAACGGAACCAGTATGGCCGCACCGTTTGTCTCTGGTGCGGCTGCTCTGATTTGGGCTCAACTGCCTCAAGCGACCGTTGCAGAAGTGCGAAAGGCGATTCTTGATACAGCCGACGACAGGACGGACTTCTCTGAGGTTGTCGCTTCAGGCGGTCGATTGAACGCATTTCGCTCGGTGGAGGCTCCGATCTTTGCTCCGGTTGCTGCCGTTGTCGACGTAAAAGATGTCGTATCTAGCGGAGCGGCCTCTCAGGAAATCGTCATTCAATACTCCGATCGCAATGGATTGGATGCAACGACCATCGGGGATAACGATTTTCGAATCCAGCATCAATGGGGCGCTCGCGATCAGTTCTCGGTCTCGCTCAAGCAGGGGTCAGTTCAAGTATCCGCCGATCGCAAGTCGATACTCGCAACCTACATCATGAGTCCGCCCGGAGGCGTGTGGGATCCACTGGACTACGGTGCCTATTCGATTGTAACGACTGCTGGCGCTGTTCTTTCGGAGCGCGCCGGCAATGCAATCCGCTCTCAGGTGATTGGTGAGTTCGCCGTGAAGATCATCGATCCATCTGTTATTTATGTCGACACCCTGAGGGACTCAGACGCTGGTATGTCGCTGCGCAATGCGATTGAGATTTCGAATGCAAATCCATTGTCGCCTCGGACGATCATTCTCCAAGCGGAAAGATACACGTTGGAGTTAACTCACCAATCCAATACCTCAGCTGGATTTTTTACTCCGTCATCACAGAATTTTTGCACCTCGTCTCCGTTGTCCAGTGCATGGTCGGATTCTAGTTCAGGAGACTTGGATATTCTCGGGGATTTGACGATCGTAGGTGATTCCAAGGACTCGAGTACTATCGAGGGGAACAGTTCAGATCGCGTCTTCAAAGTTCATCCGGGAGCGTCGCTCACGTTAAAGCGACTCGCAGTAACCGGTGGTGTCTCTCCTGCCGGACAAGGGGGCGGCGGCATCTTGTCGGTTGGGCAACTGCGGCTGGATCAAGTGCGAGTGCAAGACAATCGAGCCTTGGGTTCGCAAGGCTCTGTTGGCCGAGGTGGAGGGGTTGCTGCCTGGGCAGGTACGCTTGATATCGTTGAGTCGCAAATCACAGAAAATCAAGGAGACTTTGGTGGTGGAGTCTTTCTGTGTGGCAACTCGATTTCGGTCATCGATCGAAGCACCCTCGATAACAATCGCGGTGGTGGTTTTGTTTCCTACTCCACGAGCAACTCCATCCTCCGAAACACCACGGTTGCGTCCAACTTTGGCGGAGCGATTGCAAGTCGTGCTCGTGACTTCGCCGGTGGTACAGGGATCAGCTACTCCCCTGCCATCAGTCGCGATGGCCAACGTGTCGCGTACCTTTCCAACGCTACCAATCTGATTGCCGGTGATACCAACGCTGTTGTAGATGTGTTCGTCTATGACATGCAATCAGGAAGTGTCGATCGTGCAAGCGTTTCGACATCGCTGCAACAAGCGAACCAGGCAAGCGAATCGCCTGCAATCAGTGGCGATGGAAGCAAGGTCGCCTTCCTTTCGTCATCTAACAATTTGGTTGGGGGCGATACCCTGTTTTCCAAAGATGTTTTTACAAGGGATCTCACAGGTCGAACGACCAATTTGGAAAGTACTTCATTCAATGCGAATCGCGACTCGCGAGGTCTTGCAGCTATCAGCGATGATGGCAGCATCTTGGTTTATCAACAATTTGTGGCCGATGATGTCAGCAATTCTTGGGGTGTTTTCATCGCGGATCAGTTAACCGGAACGCGCGAACGAATCCCGTTAGCGATCAATGGCAACGGTGTCAGTATCGCTTATTTAAACGCCAATGAGATCAGTGGCGACGGTCGATTCGTTTCGATTGCATCTGGCGTGTCCGGTACTGCAGACGAAAACTATCATGATGTCTTCGTCTTTGACCGAATTGAAAAGACACTGGTCAGGCCGAATCTTAGAACTCTTGGTGCGCCCGCAAATGGTTCCAACTATGATCCTTCCTTGGACGTAAGCGGTCGGTTCATGGCATTCACCTCGGATGATTCAGGGATCGTCGTCGGGGACACGAACCAAACGTCCGATGTCTTTATCTATGATGTGCTCTTGGGATCGGTCACGCGGGTAAGCCAAGCGAAGTCGGGTGTGCAGGCCAATCAGGCCAGTTCCAACGCGTCTGTGAGCGGTGACGGTCGATACGTTGCTTTTGAATCGTTGGCAAGCAACTTAGTGCCCGGTGATACCAATTCCGTGTCGGATGTGTTTGTCGTCGATCGCTTAACGGGTGACGTGGAGCGGGTGAGTCTGGTAAGTGACTCAACGGAATCGAATGGCGCTAGTTACTCGCCATCCATCAGTGGCGACGGTCGGTACATCGCTTTCGAATCGGAAGCGAACAATTTGGATGCAAGCCCGGCCATTCACCGGACGCCTCCTGGACCATCCCATCGTCAAGTCTATGTGTTCGATCGCTTGAATCGCACGGTAAAGTCGATTTCCGAATTCAATCAGAAATCCACCGTGCAAGTCTCTAGCTCAACGGTTGTTTTCAACACGGGCGAAGCGACTTTGTCCGGAAATGTTTCCACGATCGACAGCCTGTACGCAGGGAATCTGGTCGGTTTTGATCTAGGAGCAAAAGCGTATTCCTCCGGTAACAACGTCGTAGCCTCGGCAATCAATACAAGTTTGCTTCAAAGCAACGATATCGTGGAGCGGGTCTCGTCTCTCCAATTGGGTTCCTTCTCGAGTCAGGGCCAATTACCCCCAGGTTATCCTTTGCTATTGGGCAATCCAGCCATCGATGCCGGTTCAACGTCCAGCTCAGGAACGTTCGATCAGTGGAATCAGCTTCGCGTACAATCGGATATCGGCGCGTTGGAAGCCGTGTCGGCCTCCGTCAAGGGATCGGTTTTTGCCGATTTGAACGCGAACCTAGCCAAGGAAGCTAACGAACAAGGCCTACCGGAGCTGGTCGTTTTCTTGGATGCCAATGGAGATGGTGTTTTGCAAGCGGATGAACGATCGACTACAACCTCGCTAGCTTCTGCAAATGCCGGCAATCCGATCGAAGCGGGGGCGTTTGAGTTCCAAAATCTTGCGCCCAGCCAACACAACATTCGAGTTGCTGTACCCAATAACTGGCAAGCGTCCGCGGATCCCTTGCAGCGAGTCGGAGTTGGCTCGATCCAAGGGAATGGTAACAGCTCGCTCGCGACAGTCAGCCCCAGTGGTCGAGTCGTTGCATTTGTCTCCACCGCAACCAATCTTGTCGCTGGTGACGACGCTAATCCCAGTGTGTTTGTCTTTGAACGCGATCGCCAACGTATCGTAAAAGTGCCCATCGATGGCGCCAACCTTCAAGTTTTAGGAATCGTTGGAGGAGAGGAACAGTATGTTCTGCTTCGTAATGATCTTGCCGTCTACTTGTACGATCGTAACACGCTTGTTTTAGAACCGATCAGTGTTACCAACTCAGGTGAGTTGGGCGACGCTCGCAGCGATTCGGCGTCCGCAAGCAGCGACGGCCAATGGATCGCTTTTTCCTCTTTCGCGAACAATCTCGTAGCGAATGATAACGATAACTTTGCGGATATCTTTCTTTTTAATCGCACCACGAAAACAGTAGAAAGCATCAGCGTCGCAGCCAACGGAGTTCAAGGGAACAACGATAGCGAGGAACCTCATATCAGCGATGACGGTCGATTCGTAGCCTTCGTTTCGGATGCAAACAATCTAGTCTCAGATGATCGGAACGGGCTGGGGGATGTCTTTGTGTACGATCGTATCCAGCGGACCATCCAGCGAGTCAACGCTTCTTCCGCAGGTGCCGAAAGCAATGGCTTTACCTTTGCCCCAGCCATCAGCGGCAACGGAAGGCACGTCGTTTTTCAATCGTTAGCATCGAATCTGGTGCCTGGCGATACGAACGCTAGAAGTGACTTGTTTGTATTTGATCGTGTGCAGCAATCGCTGGAAAAGCTAAACATATCGTTTCCCTTGGGAACTCAAGCATCCAACGTTCTTCCGAGCATTAGCTCCGATGGGCAATACGTTGCTTTTGAAAGTCGAAACTCGGTCGTCAACCCCGCTGATAATTCCACGACGAAAAACGTGTTTGTTTACGATCGATATGTTGATCCCGCTGGATTTGGACTTGACGAAACAGGCAGTGCTTCTTCACCCATTCGTTTGGTGAGCAAGCCACTTGTGGGGGTTGCGAATAATGGGGATAGCCAGCGAGCTTCACTAAGCGCGGACGGTCGTTCGATTGTGTTTGAATCAAGGTCAAGCAATCTGGTGGCTAGCGATAGCAATGAGCGAAGTGATATTTTCATTTCGCCAAACCCATTCGAAACTGCTTCGAGAACATTGGCTTTGCAAGTAGGACAAGAATGGAACCCATTGAATATAGGTCTCGTCCCGAATCCAGGAGACATTCGCGGCACCATCTACGATGATCTCAATGCGAACGGTCTTCTGGACGATGGCGAAACAGGACTTTTCGGCTGGGTTGTCTATTTGGATCTGGATTTCAATGGTCGACGTGATGTCGGCGAACCAATCTCAACCAGTCAATTGGACGGTTCCTACCGCTTTTCAGAAGTTCCTTCGTTCCGTTCCTACGCCATTGGAACTGAGATGCCCTCCGGGTGGGAATCGACAACGTTGACGGAGAACCCCAGTTCCAACGCTTTGTTTCTTCCTGCTGGAGGGATCATCGAACAGCGAGATTTTGGTTTTCGACCTCAATCAACCACGGGTCAGTTCGAGAACGCGAGGATTGAAGGCCGAGTGTTTAACGACACCAATGGTGATGGCATTGCCCAGTCTAACGAATTGGGATCGAGTGGTATCGAAGTTTATCTGGACCTGAATGGGAACGAGCGCCGCGACTTTGATGAACCAAGAAATGTTACCGATTCGCAGGGGAACTATTTCTTTGGCAATCTAGGCAGTCGAAGCTATACCGTTCGCACATCGTTGCCTGAAGGGACGCGTCTGACGTCTCCGCTTGGAAACAAGTTCAATACGACGAACCAAACCCTTTCCACCAATTCGACTCTTCTTTCCAAACCTCAAGATATCTTGCTGGACGATTTCGACGGAAAGAACGGTCCGGACTCCGTGGTTGCTTTGTATTCTGGTAATGCGATCTTGGTTCAGCTAAATGATGGGACGGGCAGGTTGCAGCCTAATCCCACCCCGATCAGCTTGGCGCCAAACGGTTTGGGCCCAATCGCGATCGCCAGTGGGCAGCTAAACGGGTCGGGCTCTAAGGATCTTGTGGTCGCGAATTCGCTCAGCGGTACCGTGTCGGTGCTTTTTGACTTTAACGTTTCTGGATTTGCTCAGTCGACGAGTGTTGCTCTTGGGGCGATCCCTTCGGACATCAAGCTAGCCGATATCGATTCGGATGGCGACTTGGATATCCTTGTTGCGACGCAAAACGGGAATCAGACTGGGCAGATTCGAATTCTGCTGAACAACGGCGCAGGAGTTTTTTCGGTCGGGAATTCACTTTCTTCCGGTGGCAAACGCCCTGCTTCCATTGTGACCGGCGATTTCAATCTTGATCAAAAACTGGATATTGCGGTCGCCAACCAAGGTGATTTTGGACGAGCCAATGACAACGGGAACGTGGCAGTACTTTTCGGTCGGGCGAATGGTGCCTTCGAATCGCCTGTCGCGTACTTAGTGGGATCATCGCCGCTGAGTCTCGATGTGGGGGATCTCAATGGTGACGGTTTTCAAGATTTGGTGACAGCCAATTTTTCGGTGAACACGGCTTCAGTCCTGAGGGGTAGCAATAACGGCGCATTCACTGTTTTACGTGATCCATTGTCTGTCGGCCAAGGCCCTGTGCAAATTGCATTGTTAGATATCGATGGTGATCGAGATAAAGACATCCTTGTTTCTAACCTTCGTTCCAAATCGTTATCGATCCTGCGCAATCGATCGAGCCAAGATCAAGTCGATAACCCCAACGGATTAGTCTTTGAACCATCCGAGAGTTTTGGTGTCGCAGAATTGTCGATTGGTCCTAGGCTTGTCTTTGATGCAGCAGATATCGACCGTTCCGGAACAATCGATCTGGCCTTGGTCAACAGCGAAACCAATACAATTCAAATACTGAGCAATGAGCTTATTGGCGGGGCGAATCGCGTCCAACTCAACGGCGTTGGCACGACTCGCAATCAGAACTTTGGTACCAAGTCGCAAATCCTTCCTCCCCGATTGAATTCTATCGCAGGACCGGTCGAATTGTTCGAAGATAGCATTGGGGCATCGATTGCGCTGACGGGCATTGCACGGGGCAGGACCAGCGGACCACCGCTTCGCATTACCGTTTCTAGTTCTAATCTACTGCTCATTCCTTCGCCGACAATCGACTATACACCAGGTGCGACGGAGGGGCGGATTCAGTTTTCGCCCACTCCGGATGCAAATGGCACCGCCGTGTTGCAAGTTGTTGTTCGAGATGCAGGGGCCGACGGGGTGTTCGATACCAGTGACGATGGAACTGCCCAACAATCGGTCTCGGTCATCGTGAAGCCCGTCAACGATCGACCCGCGATTCAGTTGCGAGGTAACCAACTGGCGACGATGGGTAGCAATCTAAGAACGATCGCACGCTTTGCAACGGGATTCGAAACGGGTGGAGGAAGTGATGAACAGGCTCAGGCTATGGCTGAGATCATCGTCAATAACAATCGGACGGACTTGTTCCTGGTTCAGCCTAGTATTGATAACGACGGCAATCTTCGTTTCCAAACCTCGCTAACCAATCAAGGGATTGCCACCATCAGCGTTCAAGTGCGAGACAATGGTGGGACCGATGCGGGTGGGAATGATCGGTCTGCGATTCAGACTTTTCAAATCACGGTAACTGATCTTGCCGATGGCGAAATCGATTTTGGCGACGCTCCCTCGTCCGTTCAATCTGCGTTTGTTGCAAGCTATCCAACTCAGATCAAGGATAACGGTGCAAGGCATGTGATTAGCAATTTGTTTTTGGGCTCCTTTGTCGACCCGGAACTGGACGGGAATGCATCGACAAACGCGTTAGGAGACGATCTCGCAATTGACGATGAAGATGGGGTTGTTTTTCCTGTCTCAGCCATAGCATCGTCCAATGTTCCAACCATTTCGAGTGTCGTCGTCACGGGCTCTGGCAATTCCAAGTTGGATGCGTGGTTGGACTTTAATCAAGACGGGGATTGGAACGACAGCGGTGAACAGATCTTGTCCGGCGCGAACGTACTTGCGGGGGCTCAATTTCTTAGCTTCACGATTCCTGCGGGGGCGAAGTCGGGAACAACATACGGTCGATTTCGTTTGAGTTCTGCGGGTGGTTTGTCTCCAACAGGGTTGGCCGAAGATGGAGAAGTGGAAGATTATGCCATTTCGATTTTAGACGGCCAAACGAACCATACGGTAACACTCGATGCGGCCGAGTTTGGGGATCATGATGTGTTGTTATCGGATGGCCAGCTCGTGGTGAGTGCGTTCGGCAAGACGTTGTTCAGTACGCCCGCAGGTCGTTTAGACCGAGTTCAATTGGCTGCCTCCACGGGTTCAGCGATTTACGAAATCCAAGCTCCGTCCAGTCACTTGTTTGGCACGCTGCAATACCGTGAATCTGGGCAGAGTGTCACGATGGTGCCGGCCATTCCAAACGTAGACTTGACGCGAATTCCGAATGGTTCACTGCAGGGGGTAGAAGTCCTGGATTTTACAGCCTTGTCAGCACAAACATTGATGTTCAATGCAGCCAACATCGCCAGCTTCAATGCAGAGAAAACGTTGCAAATCACGCTTGGTTCGCAAGACACCGTGCAGACAACGGGTGCATGGGTTTTAAGCACGCGTCTGAATGAGTCAGTTGGGATCGTGAATGTATTCCGTCAGAGCGGGGCAACCATTCGAATCACTTCACCCACTTCATGGCAAAATCCCGTGAATCGTTTCGATGCGGACGGTGACGGCAATCTTTCGCCTTTGGACGTGTTGGCGGTGATGAATTATATCAATCGATCCTCTGGAACGAATTCGGCAAGTGCGTTACCCGTATTGGATCCGGCTTTCCCACTCGCACATCCGTTTGTGGATGTGAACGGCAACGGGGCGAGTGATCCACTGGACGTTCTGGAAATCATCAATGAGATTAATCGCTTGTCGCGTTGAGAGCCGTTACAGTGAACGCAGGACGCTCGGGATCATTCCCGGCAAGTCATCTGCGATCAGTCCTGGACCAAACAAACGCGCCGCTTCGCCATGAATCCAAACGCCAGCGCATGCGGCTTCAAAAGGATCGAGCCCTTGAGCCAATAGGCCGGTGATGATGCCGCTCAGAACGTCACCAGCGCCTGCAGTCGCTAAAGTTGGCGGAGCATTGTTATTGATCACACATCTTCCGTTGGGACATGCGATCACCGTGTCTGCTCCTTTCAGGACGACGACTGCCCCAGATCGTTTCGCCGCCCGTCGGCATCGAGTCAGCTTGTCACCTGCTGAGTCGAAAACACGTGCAAATTCGCCGTCATGAGGGGTCAACACACACGGGCCTGCAATGGCTTGATCCAGTTCGGTAGGTTGTTCTTGAAACGCGGTGATCGCGTCCGCATCGATGACGGTTGCGCGCTTTGCTTTTAGCAACAGCAAAGTGTCCCGGCGCGTTGTTTCAGAAACCCCGGCGCCAGGACCTATCAAAAATGCCGTGATGCGTTTGTCTTGAAGGATTGTTCGAAGGGTGTCTCGGGAGCTTAATGGCTTTACCATGATGCTAGTCATGGAAGCGGCATAAATGGGAAATGCAACCTCGGGAACAATCACCGTCGTCAATCCAGCTCCGATCCGAGCGGCAGCAAAAGCTGACAAGCGAGCTGCACCGGTCATAGGATAGCCACCGTAAACCACTGCATGACCGCGGTCGAATTTGTTCGAGCCCGATGTAGGTTGGCGCAAATGGGAATGCCAAAGCGATGGATTGTTTTCAAAAACGTCCGGTTGGATTGTGTCTAAGACCGAAGAAGGGATGCCGATATCGGTCACGATAACTTCACCGCAATGGGTTTTACTAGGCAGGAGAAGATGGCATGGTTTTTTACGAAAGAAGGTGACGGTTAGGGCTGCCATCACCGGCGTAAAAACTTGCCCGGTGTCCCCTACGACGCCTGATGGAACGTCTACGGCGATGACTATCAGCTTGCGACTTGCTATGTCTGCCAGCAAGGGCAAAACAGGATTCGGGCGTTCTGGTTGGAATCCGGCGCCAAACACGGCATCCACGACCAATTCGGCACGCTCTAGGCACTCCGAGGACATGGGCTCCACCAGGCCAGTCCATTGATTAGCATGATAAAGAGCTTCTGGAGACATGCGGTTCCGCGAGCCTTCCAGCGCCAAGCGTACGGGCCAACCGCGCGCAGCAAGCTGCTTTGCGATGACAAAGCCGTCACCGCCATTATTACCTGAGCCACAAAGTACGACGGTTGGGCGAATTGACCAGCGCGACTCGATGGCGTCCACGACAGATTGACCGGCGTTCCGCATCAGCTCGACGGCAGGTGTTCCCGATGCGATTGCGAGTTGGTCCGCTTGGCCCGTTTGGCCAACCGTCAGTAGTGCATTTTCAAAGTTCATGCGTTGGATCCGACCATTGCGAGTGTGTTCTAGCGAAAGAGAACGGTTTTTATTAAAAATTCGGCCAAACAGAGTGCGTCCACCCGTTTCTCCAACCGATCCGGAAGGATGAAATCCGATTGGTTTTGCGAGCCAAGGATCCGAATGCCGCTACTACCCAGTTGGCTGGCGCCAGGATATACTCACGCTTCTAAAGGCCGCTGTGGCGAAATGGCAGACGCATTGGATTTAAAATCCAAGGTCCCGTAAAGGGGCGTGTGGGTTCGAGTCCCACCAGCGGTACTTTTTCTTGTTCGGGCAATTTGTTGTCTTCTGCACCTTTCATGGTGTGTTTGTGGGAGCGTCTACGATGGGCTCTCTTTTTTTGCTTGCTCCTATTTGGTGAGAGCAATTGGTGCAGTGTCTTAAGTAATCAAAACACCGATCTGCACCGGTGGTGTTGCGTCATAGATTCGTGATTGTTCCCCGTTGGTAGATGCAAGGCGTGCATCGGTTCCCAATTGAGGTGGGCACCTCATTTGAGGAAGGTCGTGCCGTTTGGGGGGCAAACCCAAAACCAGCTATCCATTCAAGAACCGATTTTGGAACCACGGAATACACGGAACACACAGAAATAAAGACATAAAGCAGTAAGAAGACTTCTCGCTGATCGCCACCCATTTCACCCTCCCCAAACAGCGTTTGGGGAGGGTCAGCCCGCGATAGCGTGGCTGGGGAGGGGCGTCCGCATCGTTGACACACGCCTGCCCTCCCCGGCAATCTCGCTGAAGGCTCAATTGCCGATCCTCCCAGCTTCTGGGAGGGTAAGATTGGATGTGGTAGCACCCCGTTTGGGGTGGGTAATGCCGTGCAAGAGTCGGTAAAGACGCGCCCGACAAAAGTCGTTTTTCCTTTCTTTGAGCCTGAGGCGCTAGCCGATTATCACAATGAGCCTGAGACGCTAGCCGAGTTTTTTCGTATTGCAAAACTCGGCTAGCGTCTCAGGCTCACTTTTGTCGGGCGTGTCGGTAAACTCAAATCCGTAGCCTCGTGTTAGCGCACCAAACCTATTGCGACGAAGAGCACGAGGCCCTACTTTGCGTCACTTACCTTTGGCTGATTCCATCGCTTTCATGACTCGCATCATGTTGCCCGAAAGGATCTTCTGAATGTCGGTTTCTGAGTAGCCCTTTCGAAGCAACAACTCCGTCAGGATGGGGTACTTGGAAACGTCTTCTAAGCCATCGGGCAACGTGGAAATGCCATCGAAATCGCTTCCAATTCCAACATGATCTACGCCTGCGACCTTGGCGATGTGATCGATATGATCGACGACAATGTTCGCATCACCTGGAATGATCGGGTGAGTGGCTCGCCAAGTGGCCATCGCCTTTTTGAATTCATCGGATTCGTTATTCGGTCCTAGCTCTTTCTCTAACTTTCGACGAACGTCGAACATGTCCTTCATGTTCTTGGCGGATTCAGGTACCACAAATCCACTGAAAAAGTTAATCATCACGAGCCCACCGTTTGTCTTCAAGCGAAGCAGCACATCGTCCGGAACATTGCGAGGGTGATCCGCAACTGCTTTGGCGGAAGAGTGGGAAAAGATGACTGGCGCGGTGGTGATGTCCAATGCATCGTTCATGGTCGCAGGCGATACGTGCGATAGGTCCACCAGCATTCCAAGCCGATTCATCTCGCGAACGACTTCTTCCCCAAATGGGGATAGGCCGTCGCTTTTCGCTTGATCCGTGGCCGCGTCGGCCCAATCCAGAGTGTCGCCATGCGTTAACGTCATGTATCGAACACCTTGGGAGTAAAGTTCTCGCAACTTGGCGATCGAGTTTTCAATCGAATGACCTCCTTCGACCCCCATCAGCGACGCAATTTTGCCTGCCTTGCGAATTCGCTCGACATCCGATGCGCTGGATGCAAATTCGAAAACGTTTGGGTGCTTCGCCAGGATCGCTCGCACGCAAGCGATCTGTTCTAGGGTCATTTGAAACGAGTTTTCGGTCTTAACGGTATTCGCGGGAACGAAGACAGACCAAAACTGTGCTCCTACATTTCCAGCTCGCAATCGAGGGATGTCCGTATGTAACGATGGCTCATGGTTTAAGTTCGTTTTTTTGACGTTCAGATCGTTCCTCTCTCGCAAAGCCCAAGGCAAATCGTTATGCCCGTCCCATACGTAGCTTCGTTCGTGAATCTCTTTAGCTCGATCTGAAATAGCAATGACATCGTCCTGCGATGGTCGAAGGACGATTTGACGAATATCCATGATGGCAACGCCAGCTTTGGACTTTGGGCGAACAGCCAACCGGTTGGTGCCTGCAGGAAGCCATGTCTTCCCTACATTCTCGATAATGATGTTTTGAAAATGCCCTGTGTCTCGAACCGTCCATTCGTAAGAAGAATCTCCCACCTGAAGGGCTACCAAGGAACCACCGCCGGCACATCCGCAATGAACTTCAATCTCATAGCTACCATCCTTGGGAACTTTTAGTTCCCAGTCGACCCAGTCCTCCACCTCGGTCCAGTACCCAACCACGTTCTTGTTAGGTTGAGGTTCATAGATGATTTTTTTCCCATGAGTTACTGAAGCAGAAGGGGTTAGTCGGATTTCCCCATCCACCACTTTCAGGGCTGGCTTTTTGCCCGCAACAACTCGATTCATTTCTTTACGCCAGTTTTGCCATGCTTTTGCTACCTCGTTCGCACCGCGGCTGGAGTCAAGTCGGCTCGGGTCTTGGTCCAAGTAGATGGCTCGATGGAGTTCCGCTTTGGCCAATGGATTGGCTTTTCCGAACTGAGCTCCAACACTCTTTTGCCACCGATGCAGGGCATTTTTCATTTGGTCCGCTTGTTCAGCGAACTGAACGGCCACATTCGTTTTTTCCCCAACATCTTTCTCCAGGTCAAACAATTCGATGCTTCCATCATCGAGCGTTTCCACAAGCTTCCATTTTCCTTGCAACATGGCCGCGGCGGGACGGCTGCCTTGGTTGGTGTAATGAGGAAAGTGCCAGTACATCGATCGGTCCATCGCCAGCGACCCACGCCCACCTTGCAACCAGCTGGATTTGAGACTGATACCGTCGAGTGGTCCAATGGCCTTCGCGGGCTCGACGCCAGCCACTTCCATCAAGGTTGGCATTAGATCTAAAAGCGATACAGGGGCATCGACGATCTGTTCTTTTTCAATAGTTCCCATCCATCGCACGACCAAGGGGACTCGAATTCCACCTTCATACAAATACCCTTTGCCAGCACGGAACGGTTCGTTGTGAGTTGCAGGTTGTCCGTTACCTTCGGGTACGTGTAGGCCTCCGTTATCGCTGGTAAAGATCACGATTGTGGGGCGTGTTAAAGAGTCGATCGCGGTGATCAGCTTTCCGATCGATTGATCGAGCGATTCGATGGTGGCTGCATACAACGGATTGAAGGCTGAAGCATTTTTTTGGATGAGTGCTTCTTGAGCAGCGAGATTGATGTGGGGCGAGTGTTGTGGGATGTAACAAAAGGTTGGCTTGTCGGTGCTTGATTTCAAAAATTGGATAGCTGCATCGACAATTGCAAATTCGTTCTTGCCCCCTTCTTTCTCGTCTAACGCTCCCTTCTCGGGGAACTCTTTTGCGACTTCGAAACCTTGGTACGTAGGTCCAAAGGCTCCTCCGCCAAGATGCCATTTTCCAAACAATCCCGTTCGGTAACCTGCGGCTTGCAGAGCTTCCGCCAAAGTGGTTTCCTCAAGCGGTAGATTCGGCTGAATTCTGGGACTGAGTAGTAACTGGGATTCGGCATCGGGTCGGCCAGGAAGATAATTCGTCAGATGCAATCGAGCTGATGACTTGCCAGTCAATAATGCGGCTCGGGAAGCAGAACAAATGGACAAGCCGCAGTAGCTGTTGGTGTAGCGAATGCCTTGACTTGCAAGCAGATCAAGATTGGGTGTGTTGTGATCTTTGCGACCGTAGCAATGAAGATCCGAGATACCTAAATCATCAGCAACCACCATAACAATGTTTGGTTGGTTATCGAGCTTGGTATCTTTGGCAGGCAAAGAAGAAGTCCAGCATGTCGCGCACAAGAATATAGCCAAAGGCAACAGGCCGTTGCGAAAAGGAAGTATGAGCATGATGATCCTCGCGGTATGAATGGGCTGCAAACTCGATCAGCGTGACACGAAATGCTTTGGAAACGCTCATTTTAAACACTCCATAGCACCCCAGGGAATCATCGATATGTTAACCATGGTTGCGTTTCCAAGTAAGGTTCCAGCCAAGAATCGACCGGATGTTTCGGTTTTTCTCCGCCGCGTTTCGAAAGCATGTTGTTGGAATCCAGTTCGATTTTAAATCGAGTACAATCGCAGCAGTTGATTTTGATTCCCAACGCCACTTTTATAGCCAGTGTATCGGAGCTTGGTATGAAGTATCCATTGGATCTGCGTTTCACGATTTTTTCTCTTTCGCAACAGATTACCGTGCGCGATGCGGATGGTAAGTCGATTTTATTTGTGAAACAAAAGATGTTTCGGTTCAAAGAAAAGATCGAGGTGTTTTCGGATGATTCGATGCAGAAGAAGCTGTTTGAAATCAACGCCGATCGCATTATCGATTTCTCCGCCAACTACCACTTCACTTCAGCCGACGGTTCGGATTGGGGGGCCGTTCGGCGTCGCGGTATGCGATCGTTGTGGTCAGCTCATTATGAGATCATCGAAAACGGTGTCGTCGACATGAATCTGCAAGAAGAGGATCCTTGGAAAAAAATTCTGGAGTCTTTGTTGGGTGAGATTCCCTTTGTGGGATTCTTGGCAATCTATTTGCTTAACCCTACCTACCTGATCTCCATGGCAGACGGTACTCCCGCTCTGCGTGCGCTCAAGAAACCTTCGATCTTTGAACGCTATTTTGTGATCGAAAAGCTAGCGGAACTGGATGAGGATGACGAGCTCCGAGCATTGTTGTCCATGATCATGATGGTGCTTCTCGAAAAATCACGTGGCTAAGCTCCAGATGCTGCGATCGTAAACCAATTCCTCGAATGACTGCAGGGTAAACAAGTATGGCAGCGATCGTATCCCTCATCGTGATTGCGATGGTCTCGCTTTTAGCCGTTCGTGCAGGCACGACGGCTCTGATGATGACGGGGCTAAGCTGGGATACTGCGAGTTTTCAGAGTTATTCCGCGTTCTTCGGTGTTGGATTTACGACTCGCGAAGCAGAAATGGTAGTGAATCATCCCGTGCGCCGTCGGATCATTCGCGACTTGATTCTTGCAGGAAACATCGGCGTTACCTCTGCGGCGGCAACCTTGATCGCAACCTTGGTGCAGAACTCGAGTGGTTTCCGACCCTTGCTGATTGTTTGCGGGCTCGTTTGCGGGCTTTGTCTGCTTTTGTATCTAACCCGAGTCAGTTGGGTTCAGCGCGCTATCGATAAGATGATTCAGCGGACTCTTGAGCAGACTGGCTTGGTTCGTGTTATGGATTACGAATTGTTGCTTCGAATCCAGCATGGCTATGTGATCTCGCAGGTCGAAATCATGGGCGACTCACCGATCGCGAATCAGTCGCTACGGCGTTCACGTCCTTGGGATCAAGGAGTCATTGTTTTGTCCATCAAGTCAAGTGGCAAAGATCTTCCGGGCATCCCAAGCGCTGATACGACCTTGAGTATCGGCGATGTGGTGACGGTGTATGGTGAAGAGCATCATATACGGGCCCTTTTCGAAACAACCAAGCCAGCCCTTGATTGAGCAAACGAGAAAGTGGACCTCGGTAAGTCCGAATACCTTGAGGCGTTTCTAGTAGACGAGAGATGGGATATTCATCGCTTTCTTATCAGCAAAACTGAGCAAGGTGCATGGCGAAGCAAACCGCGAGAAACGCTCCCCACGAAAAATCGGCTCATGGCAGAGCGTCCCTTGTCACCCAGAACAAGCATGTCCGCCTTTTGATCACCAAGATAATCCAAAATCGCATCCGCAACATGAGGCTGTTCCAAGACATGCTTATCGATGTGTTTGAAGCTAGGTGATAGTTCATTGGCTAATCGATTCAAAGCTGTAGTTGCTTCTTGAGAGAGTTGTGGATCGTACTCGTAGCCTGGTTCCAGCAAGTAGGGATGTTCGATAACAGAAATCAATTGGACTTTTGTACTCTCAGAAAGATGCAATGCTTTGATTTGGGACGCTAGTTCGCGATCCGTCTCGGACCCATCGGACGCAATGATCAGGTTCAGCGGTTCACCAACTTGTTCTGTTTGTACGGCCTTCGGCCGAACCACAAGAACCGAGCAGGTTGCGTTCTGGGCTACTGATTCGCTAGTGCTTCCGATAAGCATACGTTCTAACAGTCCCCTACCTTGCGCGCCAACGACGATCAAGTCGACATTCGTTTCTTGAGCGTAATACGTGATCTCGTCAGCCGCGTTCCCGAGGCGTGCAACATGCAACCCCTCGATTCCAACTTCCTTTAAGATGGCCGAAGCTCGCTGAAAGGATTCATCTGCGTGGTTGCTCTCCTGGCGAATCGTTTCGTCAAAAACCGCCGCCGGAGTGACACCATAAACGTGATAATTCGAAACCGTCATTATCTCGTAGGATGTGCTGTGTTTTAAAGGAAAGCGTGAGAACCATCGTATGGTTTGTTCTGCGGATTTGGAACCATCAGTGGTTAGTAGCACTTTCATAATTATTCTCTTTTCGTGTTGGCGATGGCTGGAGAGTTTCGCTTTCATGAAGCAAAAAACATACCAACAGTCCGTTTTCACAGAGCATCCATGGGATTGGAACTCTAACCGCGAAACGACCAGCCTGTCCCGCTAACGCAACTAGCTCTCACTGGTACTCGTAATCAATGAAATGGTACTCGTACTAGAAACACGCTGGTCGAGTACGCCTCACTTCGTTATTCGAAATTTCTCAAACGGTGTTCAACATTCAAAAAAGCTCCGGTCGTGTTTAGTCGCATGAGTCACTTTGGCACAGTTGTGCAGGTAGGTGTGTCTTTTGAGGTGTGCAATGGCGAATGGAGAAGTTGGGTTCTTAAAAGGTGAAGAAAGAATGATCACCGATTTCGTGCATGTTGTGTTCGACCTGGACAAGTTTTGAAGAAAGGCTCAAAAAGGATCCGATAACAGAATTGAGTGAATGCAGTTTTAGAGTGGAACGGAGACCATCATGAAATCGAAACGAACTTGGGTTTGGGTAGGGACCTTTCTTGCTATTGGAACAGGCGTCAGTGTTTTGTCTGCAGCTTGGGCGAACAACCAACAGCCATCGCAAGAACAGAATATGCCCGGGTTGATGTTGGCAAAATTAGCCAGCACACAAAGGGTGGTTACGGGGCTTGTCTCCAAGGATTTCGGAGAGATCAAACGTGGTGCGAAGGACATGATGAGCATTTGTGACGCATCGCAATGGGAATCGCATCCCGACCCTGTTTACGGACATTACAAAACAGAACTACGCCGTCAAGCTTCCAGTTTGTCCGATCTTGCGGATCAACAAAACTTGGAAGGAGCGGGGTTCAGCTACATCCAAACCATTTCAACCTGCATCAACTGCCACACTCATTGTCGCGATATTCTTCGAATCGCCGAAGTGCCAAATCGCGTGATCCAGATTCCAGTGGTGGGCGACGAATATGAGCGTTCTGGTATGCCGATCTATCGACGCTAAACATCGCCTTTTTCGTTTCATTAGGGTTTGACACTGGCTTGCGATGATTCTGGAATGCAAGTTGCATACTGAAAAGCAAATTGGTGAACCTAGATTGGTTGACGTAGATCGTCGGACGCACTGGTCGCGATCAACTTCTAATTAACTCCTGAAAGGCTCGATTCCCATGCGGATAGTAATGTTGTTTATCGGTTCTGCTATCATCTCGTGGGCCGCTTTCTGCCAGCAGCCGCCCGAACAAACTGTGACACCGGCCCCGGCCAATACCTCGACGGACGACGATGTTCCCAAGGTCACGAGCGAGAAGACAATGAGCTTCTGGATGGCCAAGAAACTTGAGCTGTCTAAGGCTATCTTGGAATCATTGACGACCGGAGATTTTGAAACGATGGCAAAAGATGCAGAGCAAATGCAAAGGCTCGGACGGATGGAGGGGTTGGTGCGTCGCAATAAGGACTATCAGACCCAGATGCAGAGCTTTCGATTGGCAAACCAAGAACTAATCCGCCATTCCAAACGAAAGAATGTCGAGGGGGCAACGCTCGCATTTAACCAACTGACCACCAGTTGTGTCGCATGTCACACCATGCTGCGCGAAGGCCTAGAATAGGAAGGGCCCGTAAACATGACGCAAGACAAGCTAGCTACAGAACTGGAAGCCTTTCACCAATGCTTGGTCGAGGCACCTTCTATCGATGCGGCGACAAGAGAAAAACTAAAGACTCTCATCGGCGAAATCCAAACAGCCTTAGCGAGCCCCCGACCGGCGGACGCCCTTCACTTGGAAACGAAGGTCCCCGATGAGGAGACCTTTCAACAGCGAGTCGATAAGCTTATCCAAGATTTTGAAGTCCAGCATCCGCAACTGACCACCAACTTGGCGATCATTGCCGAGCGACTTGCCGACATGGGGATCTAGCCGCGTGTGGATTCTACCCGGCAAACCCAGCCAGGCGTCGCACGAAAATCAGGACGATCAAGATTGCTAACAAACCAATGGCTCCCCAGCCTAAAGCTTGGGCCGGGGGGATGCGTTTGAACCAATCGAACATAGGTGCTCCTTTGCATTGGATGTTTCTTGAATCAACTTAAGCCTGGAAGATCGCAGTCGGTTCGGCTCGAATCATCGTGGCTGGCTGACACAAGAGCAAAACTTAGACCGATTCGATCAAGAATGGTCGTAAGTGCAAGAAACCGTGCCAACCCCGCGGTGCTCCCCTTAGGCCGCAGGGGCTAGTTTTTATGTTGCGCATTTTTGTAAGGGCTGGAAGCCCGACACATCCATTGCCGGTGGCGCAAGCCACCGGAACGTGGCATAAAACATTATTACAGGCCTGAAGGGCCGACATAGACGCCAGTGTGTCGGCCCTCCAGGCCTTTGTTTGTTAAGATTTGTGATCCGGTGGCTCGCGCCACCGGCATTGGATATGTCGGCCCTCCGGGCCTAACATACGAAGCCGGGCCTAACATGCGCAATATCAAAAGGCGCTAGCCGCGATACTGGCTCGCCATCAAAAGGACTATGTCGCGGCTAGCGCCTGTGGCTCATTTCAGTGTGAAGAGCGAATCTCGTTGGGTGCAATATTGTTAATCCCTAGGGGATGTTCTGCTGAGCACTAGCACACTCGTCGGCTGAACATGTTTTAAACCTACTTTGCCTTAGGTGCACACGTGTGACCAAGTCGAAGGTCACTTTCGGTACTCGATCTGATGATATGGGGAAATTTGCAGCCGATCCGTCTGTTTCCAAAAGGAATCGACGAAGCGACAGCAATGGATTGTGGATGGAAGATCGCTCCCCCGTAGTTGATCGATGGAATGGAATCCTATTAATTCGAACGGTAGAATCATGCAAAAAATCAAATATGCGATGATGATCGCTATTGCTGCTTCCTTGGGTGGAAGAGGGCTTGCTGCAACCACGCAGAGAATCGGCAGCGGCATTCAGGGGCCCACGAAACAAGCTTCACCTATTGACTGGGATGTCACTCAGGCTTCTTGTGAGGGGGATGCCGTCGCTTCGAGCGACGCGTGTGACCTGAGTGTTCCAATGCAATTCGGTGGGTGCGGTAGCGCGTGTTGCGATTCCTCTGCGAGCTGCGATAGCTTCAATGTTGGGAATAAGAGTCTTTTCGGACTGGGTATTATCAAGCAGAGCGAAGGTTGTTACGACGATTTTATCAGTCCGATGACCAACCCCGTCTATTTTGAAGATCCTCGTCAGTTGACTGAAGTGCGAGGGATCTTCATCCATCACAACATTCCTAGTCTTCTAGGCTTACCGAAAGACGAGCTTCGCTTGTATGCACTTCAGGTAAGGCTTCGATTGACCGAGAATTTGTCGCTCATCGCTGTCAAGGATGGCTATATCGACAGCTCAAGTCCACTCATTACCAATGGCTGGGCAGACATCGGTGCCGGATTGAAGTACTCGTTATACCGTGATCCAGAACAGGGGCAGTTGTTGTCGGTTGGCGCTCGTTTCGAAACAACTGCGGGAACGCGATCATCGCTGCAAGCTAACGGAGACGGCGTGTTTGACTTCTTCCTGTCAGGTGGAACACGATTAGGCTCTTCGGCTCACTACCTGACGTCAACGGGCTTTATACTTCCAGTCGATAGCCAAGCTGAAAACCAAATGTTCTACTGGTCCCATCACGTGGACCGACGTTTCGGAAGCATGCTCTATGGGTTCACCGAACTCAATTGGTACAACTTCATGAAGAGTGGCACCGGCCTAGCCGCCCCAATCGAAGGTGGCGATCTTTTCAATCTCGGTTCCATCGATATTGCTGGAAACAACATGGTAACGAATGCTTGGGGAGTCAAACTCAAGCCAAACCGAAACATTGAATCAGGTGTCGCATTTGAGTTTCCTTTGACAGAGCGTCGTGGGATTCTTGAAAATCGAATCACTGCCGATCTGATTCTTCGGTTCTAACCCAATGGGTGAAAACGTTTCAGGGGTATCGCTACGAAGTGACAGTCCGGATTGCTTGGAACTCCTCTAGGGTGCAAACCGACCATGCGAACCGGGAACGAACAGCTGTGACGAATCCCAAAGGCAACATTCCATCAAGAACCGAAATGAGTCTTCGGTTCTTGATAAGGTCAAGTGGCCTATCAGCGCTTTGTTTCCAGTTGAATCTTACTGCTCGCGTCGCTGGAAGATTCTTTTGATAACCAAGTTTTCTCCCACTGAGTCCACTCGGTTTCCGTTGCGGAAAAGACGATCTTTTCTCGCTCGGTCGGCTTCAAACCCGCCTGGCTTGCTGGAAAGGCTGGAAGCGGAGCAATCATTTTCTCGTCCCGCAGATTCGCAATCAGTTCCACCTCAAATTGCTGCGACGGCCAAATGCGCAGACCTTCCGAGTCGATGTCATACGGGTGCTCGCGAGTCAAGTTGTTCTCCAGTTGCTCACGCACCAAATCGATTCCGCCCTTGCGATAGAATCCTTCGAGTGCATGCAGGACCGAGTTGCGTTGCTCGGAGGGGATAAGCTCAAGCCAACCCGTTTGAGCGACAGTGGCTATCAACCAACCGCTCTGTTCCTGAAATCGAAACTGAGCAGGTTCATTGGGGTGCGATGAACATACTAGTTCAACAGAAAAACTGTTCGATGCGGTTTGAATCGTTGTGCATGCCACCTTCAAGTCTCCCAACGCTGGGGATTTGTGAAGCAACGCAATGAGTTCCCGATCGACAAAAAAACGAATCGCCTTCTCGACATGGTGAAGTTGCTCTTGCGCGGAGCGACGGCTCGTAAATCGGCCAAGAGAAGAATCCCTGTGCTCTAATTTGCGAAGCTTTCGAAAGATCTTAGGTAACGTGCCAGAGTGAAATCCTGGTCGAAGTAGACGCGTCAGCGTTTCACCATGGCTTCCGACTGGAACGGGGCCAATGCGGTTGACTCGATTGGACAGGTAAAGCTTCCAGTTCTCTTTCAATTCCCAAACAGCAAAACCAAAGAACCCCGGTAGGAAGAAAATATTGAACCAAGTGATCGAGCGTGCGATTGGGGTTCCTACATATTGGCCTAAGAAGTGAACCATGTTCCCTTCCAGCATGATCAGAGCGGGCAACAAAATCTTATGAGCCACAGTGACAACGGGGAAATGCTTTACGGGATGGAACGTTGGCTCAATCAAAAGATTAACGTAAATACGAATCAAGAACGAGACAAAGGACCAAGCAACTCCCAAGATTGCTTTTGCCAGAATAGACAGCCAATTTTCGTCGCTGTGAAAACGTAGCCATTCATCAACGGCGTACAAAACTCGTTCGAGTGTGCCCAAAAGCAGACGAAAGAAGTCCACAATCCAACCAATGAACGCAAAGACGAACCGAGCTTGCAATTGATGCAAGGCGTTCTCGATCCAGTCGCGGGTGACTTCTTGGGTGTCCCGGCCCATGCGTGTGTTCAAAATGGTGCTGGTCAGCAAGGCAATGGTTGCTATACCCCACCATTCCATAGGATTCCATCCCGCCAACCAAGGAAACGTTCGTCCCACTAAGAGAGCTAGAATGCATGGAACCACCATGTATCGACGCAGTCGGACGAATGGTTTGGACGTCCATAATCGTGTTAGTACGGGAAGCTTCAGCAAGAACAGTGGGGTCTCGACAATCACCGCCCGTAGGAATCGCCAAGATCTTGTAAGTCCCGTCAGCAACTGTTTTCGAAACGAAGGCACATGAATCAGAGCCAACAAAAGTAAACCCAAAATTAGAACCCACGAAAAGGTTTCTGTCCGCTGAGATAAAATCTCACCCACCGCTTCATCAGTGGTCTTGGGTGCAACCGAAACGATAGACTCGGTTTGGTCCAAAGACGTTTCCGACAATGATGCGGATGCTGATTCAGGCAATGACTCGGGTGAGGGGGCTGTTGTACCGGTTTTCCCTTGTTTCTCTTGGATCGATCGATCCGAGGAGTCCGCTACAGGATTTGGTATCTGCGGTTCAGCCACGGGTAGGATGGCAGAAGGGCTGGCTTCTGCATCGTGCTCCACCGTCGATTCGCTTCCCGATTCGTGATGATGACTTCCAAACATGTGAAGCACATGAAGCGCCCCTTCAACGATCACCACCGCTCCGCCAAATGGGATAATAAGATACAGGGTTGCGAAGCGTCCGAATCGAGTTCCAAAGAAGAAGGAGCTAACCACTTGAAGCCAACGCAGATAAAACTCGCCCCGCCTGTAGACCCCATCCAGGGACAGATCAAGTCGGTCGTCCGCTCGCAGCAGGGAATCGCCATGCCAGACTTCGCGTGCCTCTTGGATGTCAGGAAGTTTCAGGTCGTTGCGACTGATTGCATCCCGCAAATATCCCATGGTCAAATAGCCACGGTCTGCAATGCAATCCAGGGCTTCGTCAACCAGCTTGTCCATGGCAACCTGTTCGGGGATGCTTTTTGGGACCAAGTCGACAGACAAAAGCGTTTGGTACAGTACGGGACGCATGCGGTCTCGCATCTGTGATTCCGAAAGCGAAGCTGCATTTTGTATCAGTTCCGTTAAACGGTTTCGATCGTTTCCGCTCAGTCGAACATAGGTTAGCCGCGATGCTGCACTTGCAAGATGCTTTGCCATGGCGACCTCGCGAAGATTTGTAAGAGGTCTTCGAACTGGCCGTTTACCTCGGCTAACAAGCCATTTAACGAGGTCTACTTTGTACGTCAGACGTTCGTGATCAAGGCATACCTTTTGGAGATCATAAAGCAATCGTTTTTCTGCATTCCAAAATCCATGAATCGAATTCTCGGCTAACTCCCATAAGGCTGTTTGCCAAGCTTGAGTATCACGATCTGGAAAGTCGATAGCATTGCGCAGGCGACTGACAAGGCGCGCGACATCTTCCCGAGCTTTGCTTTTCGCCGAGCTTTTTTTTCTTTCCGAGTTGGCATGATGCACCGCTCGGATGGCGCATGCAATCGAAAAAACGGTGTTCCCCCGTTCGATGGCTCGATCGCGTTTTCGAAGTTGCCGAAGATATCCTCGTTCCGATTTGGTGGCGTTGGATGCCAATGACCAATTTCGACGTGTCGTAAGAAGGCGATCCTCATCGCTATCCGTGTGCGAGATCAGTGCGGGGGACGGAGCGCCTTCCAATCGAGATCGCTCGAAGATCTTTGGGATGTCTAAGTCGTGCGACAGAAGAGCTTCAACGCTGTGGGGTTCGGACAAAGCTGGGAACCAGATTGGCAAAAGGTCGGGTTCAAAATACCGCAGTTCAAAATAAACTGCGGCCAGCTCTCGCCATGCCTCGTCGCGAGACTTAGGAGACATCAGCCGCAGTTCGCTACGAAGTACATAATGGGCTTCATCAAATTCCACTTGCCCGAATTCCGCAATGCGGCGACGCAGTTCTTGGGGGTAGGACTGTAAATTAGCTCGTTGAAGTTCGCGATCCAAAATGGCGTGGAACAAACGACGCCAAACTTGTTGCTTCAATTCCGGAAGCGGCCAATGATCCAGCTCACCTCCTTCCGGTTGGCAGATCAGCAAACACTCTTCCGGCAAAGTCTGGAAAGATTTTAGCCCCAATTCATCGGGGTGAGCAAGCTTTAGCACGTCCACTCGGTGGACGACTTGACACTGCGTATGGGGCAACGCCAAAGCGAGGTTGGTAACGCCATGACGCTCACGAATGATACGGCGGATCACGCGTGCCTCGACCAAAAATGCAGATGGCTCGGCAGCCGATAGCGAATCTTGTAGTGCTTTGGTAGTTGAAACGACTTCGCTCATTCGCAGTTCCCAGAAATCTTACCCGGGGAACCAAACGGTTGGCTCCCTGTGTCCAAGTTGATCATTGTGAATAACCAGACTTAGGAAGTGTACCGAGATTTTCGAAGTTTGGCACACGAAAGAGAAGTCAAACAAGGCACTAAAAGTAGCCCTGATAAGCCGTTTCAATGGCGAGACGCAAGTGGCGTTAACGCCATTTGGAACCCATCGGTCGGGATTTGCAACCGAATGGGAAATGGCTTAGAAAGTTGGTGAGAAGGGTTTTAAGACGGCGATGCAGAACTCAATAGCAAGTTGCATAGGCCGATGCCAAATCAGGTTGGGCCTCGAGTGATTCGTCTGGGAATTCAAAGTTCTAGAGCGAACGCTTTGAATCGTTGCAATCTACTGCCGCATTGCAATTTGGACAGTAACTGGTCCCGATGGAGATTGAAATCGTACTGTTTCCACTTCGACTTCGTGGTTGAAACAAACGCGATAATCGCTTCCAGTGATACTGGTTGGTAGTCCAAGGACGATGTCTGGGATTCCAAACCGATCTTTAGCGCCACCGCCAATCATGTTGGCCAATTCGCCAACCAAGTCAAGAACATCGTTATCAACAGTGGTGGGGCGTTCACCAATAAACGCCTCTGCAGCTGCGAAGGCAACTTCTTTATCGATACTGACGACGATGGTACCTTTCAGACCGCCTGCAAAGCCAATAATTCCTGTGACATCGTGTCCAGGTTGAAATGCGGTGCACTTCGAAGCCGACTCAATCTCGATCTCCATTCCAACCATCGTTTGGAACACGGCCTTGGTGCTCGAAATGAAGGGAGGAAGAAACTTACTGATGATTACTGGGGAAGCGACTAACGTGGACATTCTAGAAACTACCTGTTCAAGCGCGGAATGGATCAAAATCCTACAATTCATCATGCCGCTTGAATGAGGTTTTTGAAACTCGCATCCAAAGTAAGCAATGGCCAAATTTGTAAGAACCGTGATTCCCGAGAGCACTTTCTGGGGCGGAATGCGTCTGAGATCATTTCAGTCTGGCTTTTTAATTTGGGATTGGTCGAGAATCGCCAGTTCGGTTGCATTTCTTTTCCTGAAGCAATCGTGAAGCATGACGATTCTATCGTTGGTAGCGATTGGTTCGAATTTCCGTGCTTTGGTTTGGTTGTATCGCCAGCCGAACGCGTGTTCACTTTTTTCGTTTGCGATAGCGATCCACCAACGTATTCGTTGAGCTGTCGTGGCCAAGTAGCGGCTCAGAGACGCTTTCGATCTCTCCAACGATCTTCTGAGCGAGTACCTTTCCTAACTCAACTCCCCATTGATCGAACGAATCAATGTTCCAGATCGCGCCTTGAACGAAGACGATATGCTCGTAAAGTGCGATCAGTTTTCCAAGTGTGCATGGATCGAGTTTCTGCATGAACAGAGTATTCGACGGCCTGTTCCCATCGAACACCCGATGCGGCACAAGCCATGGCGCTGTCCCTTCGCTTTGAACCTGTTCCGCGGTCTTTCCAAATGCAAGCGCTTCTGCTTGTGCGATTGCATTGGCGATCAGAATATCGTGATGGCGTCCTAGTGGATTTCCAGGTTCAACAAACGCGATAAAGTCACATGGGATCAAGGCCGTCCCTTGGTGGATCAATTGGTAGAACGAATGCTGACCATTGGTGCCAGGTTCGCCCCAGTATACCGGACTGGTTTTGTAGTCCACCCGTTGCCCTTCGAGCGTCGTGCTCTTGCCATTGCTTTCCATGGTCAACTGCTGCAAATAGGCGGGGAACCGTTTCAAGTATTGCTCGTAGGGTAGCACTGCAATGGATTGGACGTCGAAAAAGTTGACGTACAAAATCGATATCAGCCCCATTAGAACTGGCATGTTTTGTTCCAGTTCGGAAGTTCGGAAGTGCTCGTCCATTTCATGAAACCCATCCAAGAGGGATTCAAATTCCGTTGGCCCTATTGCGAGCATCGTGGAGAGTCCGATTGCGGAAATCATGGAGTAGCGACCGCCGACCCAATCCCAAAATCCAAACATATTGTCCGTATCGATTCCAAACGCGGATACTTTGGAAGCATTGGTGGAGACCGCCACAAAGTGTTTGGCTACTGCCGATTCTTGGCCGCCCAGTCCCTCCACGAGCCAAGATCGAGCCGATTGGGCGTTCGTCATGGTTTCTAAGGTCGTAAACGTTTTCGACGCGACAATGAACAGTGTTTCGGATGGGTCGAGATCATGGACACATTCACTAAAGTCCGTGCCATCGACATTCGAAACAAAACGGAAGTTGAGACTGCGGTCGGTATACTTACGCAGTGCCTCGTAAGCCATCACGGGCCCCAGATCGGAACCGCCGATTCCAATATTGACGATGTTGCGAATGCGTTTCCCCGTTTGACCCTTCCATTCTCCGCTGCGGATTTTCTCGCAGAAGCTTCTCATTTTCTCTAGGACGGCATGAACGTCAGGTACAACGTTCGCCCCTTCAACCAGGATCGACTGTTCTCTTTTAGCGCGTAAAGCAGTATGCAAAACAGGTCGATCTTCGGTGATATTAATCCGATCGCCTCGAAACATGGCTGCGATCTTGTTCGGCAAGTCGCACTGGCGGGCAAGATCGAAAAGCAGTGCAAGCGTTTCACGTTGGATTCGATTTTTCGAATAGTCTAAGTAAATCCCGAGTGTTTCCAGCGTCATTTCCTTGCCACGCACTGGGTCGTCTGCGAAAAGTTCGCGCAGATGAAGGCTCTTCAGTTTCGTCACATGAGATTCGAGCGATTTCCAAGACGGTAATTGAGCAAGGGGCAGCGGCTGATTGGTCATAATGGAATTGAATTCAAAGCAAGGTCAGAGAACGGCGAGGGGTTCCTTC
Source organism: Planctomycetaceae bacterium (assembly GCA_027487485.1). Classification (GTDB taxonomy): domain Bacteria; phylum Planctomycetota; class Planctomycetia; order Pirellulales; family Pirellulaceae; genus JBKCUI01. The sequence goes on from JAIYDN010000048.1 coordinate 83,116, forward strand.
TCGCAAACGTCGATGAAGGCTATGTTCCCTATCATAGCGTTGTCAGAGCCGTTCATGCAGGGAGGCGGCTACGTAAGTTCGCCGTGTTATTCCGCTTCGAATTGCTTCCCCGTGATTTCATGCCACCGAGCTAGCTGCTCTGGGGTCAAGCGTTTTAGAAGGATTTTCATAAGTTCTAGTTTGGCCTGGGAGCTGACAAGAGCGTCGGACGCGATTGGCTCAGATTCGGCCGCCAAACTTGAAAGCTCGCCAAAATCGGTGCTTTCGAATGAGGTAAGATCTGCCAATAAAAACTGGGCCCCTTGCTTGGAAAGATTCTTCTTGATGAATCGCATGATATCCAGTTGGATATCTTTCGTTTGCTCTGGAGATAGATCAAATTCACCAGACAGTACTAAGTCCCGAAGCCCTGGCGGTCCCTTCAGTTGAACAGATATCTGGTGAAGCCGCTGCCATTGCTTGTCCGATAAAACTTGCCGTGCAACTTGTTCTCGTTCCTTGACAGCTTCGATGTTCATTGCCGATGCCGGGCTGGTGTTTTTGGATTGTAGTAAATCCATTTGCTGCTTCGATAGTCCGATGTCGCGCTTTACCGAAGGGTCTTGCAAAAGCCGAAGTTCGTAGGCCGTTTGGTCGATCGTTAATTGACTCAGGATCTCACGCGCATGATCTCGTGTCGCCAGAAGATTGTTTTTTGTTCCGGCGTCGTCCGTGGTCTGGTCGATAAGCGATTGATAATACTTGATGGCTGAAGTTAGCAAACGCTGACGAAGCACTCCTTCGATTGGACTAATACTCAATTCGCTTTCTGCCATGTGAATCATTTCATCCGCAGCAGCTTGTGCAACAGCCAATCGTCGTTCGGCTTGAATCGCTCGTGATTGTTCCCTTTGGAACGACGCGTCGGTAAGCGATTTTTGCAGAGTTACGGTGTAGGTCACAATCCCTAACGAAATGACGGAAGCTACTAAAGCAAAGAGAACGCTGAGGACTGTCGACGGATGGCGTCTCATCCATTTTCTTGTTTTGTCTGTAAGGGATGGGCGTCGAGCAAGTATCGGCTTTTCGTTTAGAAATCTTCGTAAATCATCGCCAAAGGCTTGCGCCGATTCGTACCGATCCCCTGCGGATTGGCGTAGTGCCTTAAGGGTAATGATCTCCAGTTCTTCTGGAATCGTGCGATCCAATCGTCTTGGAGGACATGGCTCGTCATTAAAGATCTGATGAAGCAGTTCTTGACGACTTAGTCCATCGAACACAGGTTTGCGAGTGAGCATTTCATACAAAGTAGCTCCTAACGAATAGACATCGGCCCGGTGGTCGATGACGCCCCGATTCCCAGCGGCTTGTTCGGGACTCATGTATCTTAGCGTTCCTAGAAGGTCCCCCGTTTGAGTCATGTGTTCGCCCGTAGCGATCTGAGCTAGTCCAAAATCAGCAATCCAAATTTTACCGTCGATGTCCAACAGAAGATTGGCTGGCTTGATATCGCGGTGGACGATTCCGCATGAATGTGCGTATTCCAAAGCGTCCGCAGCTTGGGCCATTAAGGTGGCAATCCGTCGATATCGATCGCGCGATCGTGCTCGTGCGCTTCCGTTGGTGAGATGCTCTCGTGCCGTCGGCTCTCCTTTTCGTGCAATGATGGTGCTTGAGGATCCATTCGCAGGGAAATTCATGGAAGGCGAAAGATCATCAAACATCGAAGCCGAGATCGAACGTCCATTGATGAGCTGCATCGCGTAAAAATGGGTGCCTCGTTCGCATCCAACGGCATACACGGGAACAATGTTTGGGTGATGCAGTTGAGCCGCATACTGCGCTTCCAGTAGAAACCGCTTGCGATGTCGATCGTCTAGGGCAGCCGCAAATGGGAGAACCTTTAGGGCGACGTTTCTCGCGAGGGATAATTGCACGGCTTCGTAAACCACACCCATGCCACCTCGACCGAGCTCACGCAAAATTCGAAAATCTCCTAGCGGCTCTGAAGACAGCGCGTCAACACGTTGCGAATTTTCGCAAATGCTTCGAGGCCTCTTTTGCATAGAAAATGCTAACTCGACTCCATCTAAGGCTTCGGAGGCTCGCTCTCGCAAGTCAGGCATCTGGGCCAAGATCAAGTTGCGGTCCGGCCGCTCGCCTGCTTCTAACTTTCGCAGATACTCGCGCGAGATCGTCACCAGCCTCACTTCGTCATCGTCGCCTGCCTCCAGGCCAACTTCGGTCTGAGCAAAAGGATCTAGCATCACGTCCGCACGCCTTTCGAAAACTCTCTCTTCAACTGAGTCATCCCGCGAAGCCAAAGCTTCTCAACGCTGTCTAAGCTTCTTCCCATCGCTTCTGCGATTTGAGGAAACGTAAGGCCATCGATATGCCGAAGTAGGATGGTCTGGCGATAATCGTCCGGCAACCGCGAAACAGCCTCTGCCACCAATCGCGACTGCTCCTGGCCTTGAACATGTTGGCTCGGTGAACTATTCGGATCGACCAGCATGCCTCCGAACGAAGCGGACGAATGGTCGAGCTCCTCTTGGATTCGTTGTTCGATTCGCAAGTCTCGAGATTGCGTTCCAAAATAGTGCCGCATCGTATTCGCTAAACGTGTTGAAAGAATTGCCTTGAGCCATGCTACAAACTGAGCGGCTTCTGTTCCTTGAAAACGACCAATTGCCTGATGGGCTTCAAGGAATGTCTCTTGAACAATGTCGCAGGCGTCAACCTTGCCTCGCAATGAACGACCGATTTGAACCTCCGCCAACATGCGCAAGTAAGCTTCATAAGATGACAACAACTCCCCAAGAGCATGCTCGTCTCCCTGTTTTGCTTGCCCGATCAGTTCGCTTTGGCTGCACATCAAGACTCGGTGCATCCCCATTTGATGACGAACTCCTCTCTGTCCAATCCACCCTGGGATGAAACCGAGTTCATGTTGGCTAACCTCATGTATTGGAAGAAAGAACCTACCTCTATATTTTCATGTCGCTTCGGATTGAACTACACCGCCGCGAAATCTGGCTGTGATTGTAAAAAGTGCCGGGATTCTATCGTTTCCACCTGAGCCCCAATTGTACTTCGTGGGAGACGGAACCGTAAATCCCTGGAAACGGAGCCGATTTCGCCTCGCGGAAGTATCTTGGATTTTTCGGCGGTTTTCGTTCGGGTGTTGCGACCCTTTCCTTAGACGATGACATCTGGCTAGCCCATTTTGAGCTCGCCTAAAGTTCAATCCGCCTTTACCTATGGAAAGAAGAAAAATGAGATCCTGGAATTTCAATTTTGCTATCGCTTTACTGACGCTGGTTTGCAGCCGTGGATTCACTCAAGATCGTTACCCCTTGGAACAAGAACGCAAGGAGCAATCCATCATCGGTAACTGGGAATGGACCATGGCAATAGGGCCGATGAAACAGAAGATTTCTATGGAAGTCATCGAGAAGGAAGGCAAATTGATTGCAATGGTTGTCACGCCGGATGGGGATAAAATTCAATCCGAAGACTTCGATCACAAAGAGGGGCGAGTTCAGTTCACTGTTCGCAAAGAAAAAGGTGGGCGAGTAATGACGCTGACGCATGAGGGAGAGTTGAAGGGAACCAAGATTGCGGGCGCAATCACCGTGCAAGGGGGCCCGGTCGATTTCAAAGGGAAATGGGATGCCACTCGCTCCACCCAAAAGTAAAGGGGCCTAGGTGCATGTTTGCTTGGGAGTGCGTTAGTTCGAAGTTATGGCGAGAATTTTCCGGAGTCAAATCTTGGTCAAAGTTGCTATTGTTCTCTTGGTGGTTGCTTCCTCGGTTCTTGCCCTTGTCAGGTACACCATGTCGGGTGCAAGACCTAACGAGGATGCCTATCGCATGGCTGTGGTGCAACGGCTGACTCTGTCAAACACGATTAGTGCGACTGGAACTTTAGAGCCGTGCGACATCATTGATGTGGGAGCTCAAGTTGCAGGACGCGTCGTGGAGTTCGGAACCGATTTGGATACTGGCAAACAACTTGATTATGGATCTCGAGTGACGAAACAGATGGTGCTCGCGCGGATCGATCCGGCGGTCTACGAGATCGAAGTTGCGATTGCAGAAGCGCAAGCGAAGCGATCGAATGCTCAGCTTAGTCAAGCGATCGCCCAGCTCAACGAAGCCGATGCGACGATTCGAAGGAACGAAGCGGAACTGGCCCAGCAGCAATCGAGACTGGAACGTTCGGAACGGGAATGGATTCGCGCACAAGGGCTTTCCAAGTCGAACTCGATAAGTGCTTCCGAGATCGACACCATTCGCACGGATTACGAATCGCTCCAAGCCGCTGTCGCGGTCGCTTCAGCGGCCATCGAACAATCTAAATGCAGGGGCGATTCCCAACGTTCGGTCATCGCGGCAGCAGAGGCCGAAACCGAAAACATGAAAGCCGTTCTGAAACGGGCACGCAGAACGCTAGAGTATTGCACGATTGTTTCTCCCATTGACGGAATCATCATTGATCGTCGTGTCAATCAGGGCCAGACCGTAGTTGCAAGCCTGAGTACGCCAAGCCTTTTTCTTCTTGCGACCGACCTTCAACAATTAGAGATTTGGGTCTCCGTCAATGAAGCGGATATCGGCCAAATCAAGAACGGAATGCCTGTTCGCTTCACGGTAGATTCTCTTCCTGAACAAGTATTCCTAGGCTCGGTCAAACAGGTTCGATTGAACGCTTCGATGAGTCAGAACGTGGTCACGTATACGGTCGTTGTTTCGGTACAGAACGAATCTAATCTTCTGCTTCCCTATCTGACCGCCAACGTGGAGTTCATCGTGAGCGAGCGTTCCGATGTCCTGTGCGTTCCAGCTGCCTCGTTGAAATTCAACCCGAGCGAGAAGGACATTCCAGAATCGGAATTAGGAGCCGGAAGCGAACAGCCCAGGGTTTGGGTTGTCGAGTCGGGAAGACTCCGTAAAGTTCCTGTGGAAACCGGGGTGTCGAACGGAAGCATGGTGGAGATTCAGTCAGACATATTGCAAGAAGGATTCATGGTGGCCATTGGTTATCCAATTCCAACAAGCTCGCAAGCCTCCAATCCGTTTGTACCGCGAATGAGGAGCAACAAACGCGATGCAAAGCCATAACATCATCGAGTTGAACAACGTCGTGAAAACCTACCAGCGCGGGGATGTTGCAATACCCGTGCTCAAGGGCGTTTCCATGGAAGTCGCTCATGGTGAAATGGTCGCTTTGATGGGAGCCTCCGGTTCAGGGAAAAGTACGCTCCTCAATATTCTTGGATGCATCGATCGTCTTTCCGCAGGGACCTATTGGCTGGACGCAGTCGACGTCACTCGTTTCTCCAAAGACGAGCTCGCAAGTCTTCGAAACTCGAAACTCGGCTTTTGCTTTCAGAACTTCCATTTGCAGCCCCGTATGTCTGCTTTGGATAATGCAATGTTGCCGCTAGATTATCGCGAACCCATTTTGAGTCGTAAGGAAATGGTCGATCGAGCTTCAGAATTGCTCGAATTGGTTGGACTCGCCGATCGTATGGACCACCAACCGTCGCAATTGTCGGGTGGTCAACAACAACGCGTTGCAATCGCTCGAGCTTTGATCAACCGCCCTCGATTGCTGCTCGCAGACGAACCAACCGGAGCTCTCGATTCGAAAACTTCTCACGAGATACTCGAGCTTTTCGAGCAATTACATCAGGACGTGGGCTTGACCATGATTCTAGTGACTCACGATGCCGAAGTCGCATCACACGCGAAACGAACGATTCATGTTCGAGATGGTTTGATAGCAGGGAGTAGTTCGTAGATCGAAGGACAAGCATGACTAAATTGTTGACCACTCGGGATGAAACAATGCCACAATCTTCTTCCCTGCGTTGGGCCAGTGATGTAAGTTCTCCAAAACATACGTTTCGTCGCTTTGTCTTTCGATGGCGGCCTTTCTTGCGTTTATGCGTAACTGCAACCCATGCGCTGCGACGCAACGTGCTGCGTTCGCTTCTGACAACCTTGGGGATCGTTATCGGAATCATGTCGGTGATCGCAATTATGGAAATCGGGCAAGGGGCTTCCGCAACTCTCGGAGAGAGTATCCAGAGCATGGGTTCCAATTTAATCATTGTGATGCCAGGCGCTGCTTCGGCGGGGGGCATCGAGATGGGGGCGGGCACGATGCCTACACTGACTCCCGATGACGTGAACGCGATTCTAACCGAATGTCCCTCCGTGCTTGCCGCTGCGCCTTCTGTGCAAGCCAGGATGCAAGTGGTTCATGGATCGAAGAACTGGGTGCCGGCCACCATGCTTGGTACCACCCCGTCTTACTTAGCGATTCGAGGTTGGAATTCGCTTGACGAAGGAGAGAACTTTACGGAACAGGACGTTCGCAATGCGAATAAGGTCTGCGTTGTTGGTCTCACTATCGTGAAAGAACTATTCGATGGCCAGTCCCCTATTGGCAAATCGGTGCGGATCAACAATGTTCCGATTCGCGTAATCGGCGTGTTGGGGCGCAAGGGAGCGAACGTCATGGGGATGGATCAAGACGATGTTTTGTTAACTCCGTGGACAACCATGAAGAATCGAGTCAGTGCATCAACGCTTGGGTCGGTCAATCAGAGTGTCTTGACATCGAGCGCCAATGGAGTGAATTCATTTGGAGATGCTTATCCTCGATCATTCATCGAACTTTATACGACTCCGACTGCAACACAGATGATGAATACGCCCCGCCCGCAACGACTCACCAACGTCGATCAGATTTTCGCATCGGCCGTAAGCATGGAGAGAATTGAAACCGCAGTTGATGAGATACAGCAAGCGCTTTCGCGAAGTCACAATATCCGTGATGGTCAAGTAGATGACTTCAATTTGCGAAACATGACCGAGTTGACCAAGATGTTTGGCTCGACGACAACGCTGATGACGAACCTGCTGCTGGCGATTGCTATGATTGCACTGCTTGTCGGCGGTGTGGGAATCATGAACATTATGCTCGTGTCTGTAACAGAACGAACACGCGAGATCGGTTTGCGGATGGCTGTTGGGGCAAAGGGACGCGACATTTTAGCTCAATTCCTCGTCGAGGCAGTTTTGCTGTGCCTGTTCGGGGCGGCAATTGGGATTGTGCTGGGGCGAGGGATTTCGATCGCCGTTTCGAAGTTGGCTGGATGGCCCGTTGCGGCTTCGCCTTATGCAATCCTGGCGTCCGTGGGAGTTTCTTTGATCATCGGAATCGGCTTTGGATTCTATCCTGCGTGGCGAGCCTCCAAGCTAGACCCAATCGATGCACTTCGATATGAATGATCTAGGCATTCTAGTTCTTCATTTCGCTAGACCTGAATGCGCCTTGGGTGACTGCTTTACTCAGGGGATTTCACCGTGCGAAATCCAAGATGATTGGTGCCCGTAACAGGGTCTCCTTTGCCGCGGCCCCCTGGCATGTATCGTGAACAGTATTGGTCGGTGCAAAGAAACGATCCACCTTTCATAACACGTTTTATTTGTCCAGGCTCTGCTGGGTCAAAGCTACTGGAAGGCCCCAATGGGTTCTTGGTAATTTCGTTGCGAGCAAGTGTTTCGAAGTATTCTGGTCGATACCAATCGGATGCCCATTCCCAGACATTGCCGGCCACATCGTACAAACCATATCCATTCGGAGGAAATGTCTTCACAGGCGAAGTCGTTGCGAATCCGTCTTCCAGCGAGTTCTTGGTGGGAAACGTTCCTTGGAACGTGTTGGCCATGATCTTGTTGCTCGGCCGAAATTCATCGCCCCATACATAGCCTTTTCGATCAAGACCTCCTCGCGCTGCAAGCTCCCACTCCGCTTCGGTTGGAAGTCGCTTTTTGGCCCAAGTCGCATATTTAACCGCGTCGAACCAGCCAACATGAACCACGGGATGCTTTTCTTTTCCTTCGATCGTGCTGTCTGGGCCCTCAGGGTGTTTCCAGTTGGCTCCTGGAACATAAGCCCACCATTGGTAGGAACTGCCACGAAGATCCACAGCCCCAGCAGGGGGCGAGAAAACGACGGAGCCAGCAACTAAGTTTTCTGGAGGTGCGCCGGGATAGTCCTCGGCTTTAGGTGCGATTTCTGCAATCGTGACATAACCCGTCTCATCGACAAACTTTTGAAACTGCTCGTTGGTGACTTCCGTTTCGTCCATCCAAAAACCTTCCAGCTCGACTTGATGCAAAGGCCTTGAATCCGACATGTCTCGCATGTCATTGGCTATCTCGCTTTCCCCTTTGCGCTTGGGTGCACCCATCCAAAACACCCCTCCAGGAATCCAGACCATCCCTTCAGGCGCCGGGCCTTTCGGTCCGGTGGTACTAGGTTTTGCCGAGTCTGCAACAGTCGCAGAGGAAGAGCTGGAAATGCCCGGTTGTTTGGGCTTGGTGGTGGAAGAGTTTTGAGCCGAATCCGAAGTGGACTTTGGAGAATCGCATCCAAGCACCCCAAGGAGAAATAGAAGCAGAAATAGGATTGGCTGAAGGGAATGTTGTCTTGGCATTTTGAATTGTTTCTTCGGAGCGTCTATCGTCGTGTAGGAATGCGGTATGCCTGTATTGTAATGAAAGTCCTGCTGTCTATTGGAAAGACACACATCCTTCATGAGCTTGGCTTACCAATCTGGCAAAATCAGCGAGATAGCCTCGAGGGTGATTTGTCGGGCTCTGGAACGGCTTTCGTTCTTCAAAGCAAACATCTGCGTGGATGTATCCTTGGCGTAGGTCGAAGCGAATAATGTCTCCGTCGATCAATTTGCCGATAGGGCCACCTACGGCAGCTTCGGGCGCACAATGCACTCCGATTGCACCGCTTGAAACTCCGGAAACACGAGTGTCCGAAATCAATGCGACTCGCCCTTTTAACTCAGGAACGGATAAGGCAGATGTTGCAACATGCACTTCAGGCATCCCCGCCCCGACGGGGCCTAGACCGCGGAGAACAACCATATGTCCAGGCTTGATTTTTCCTGATACGGCCGCCTCCGAAACCGCCCTGCCACTCTCAAAACAAATGGCCCGACCCTCGAACACTGCGTTCTCAATCGACGAAACTTTAAATACGATTCCGTCGGATGCAACGTTGCCATAGCACACTTGCAAATCCGCGTACTCCTTCCAAGGTTTCCCCTGTTCAGCAACCAGATTGTTTCCAACTGGGAAAGCCGCTGCATCCATCAGGTTTTCTTCCAGAGTCTTTCCGGTCACGGTCAAGCAGCTTCCGTCCAGCAATCCAACTTTCAGCAGATGCTTTAAAAGCATGGTCGTTCCACCGATGCGATGGAGATCCACCATCGTCCCTTTACCTCTGGGGGCAAAATCGCAGTATACCGGTACTTTTCGACATATGTTCTGAACATCGCGTAAAGAGAAGTCGATCTCGGCTTCCTTGGCCAGTGCAAGCAGATGCAAGACGCCGTTCGTGGATCCCCCGATCGAAGCGATCGTCGTCATGGTGTTCACGAAAGCATTTTTGGTCAGGATGTCTCTTGGGCGAATGTTTCTTTCGAGCAAGTTGCGAATCGCAGCTCCGACTCGTAGACAGTCCTGTTTTTTGCTGGCATCGATTGCAGGGATAGAAGAGGTGTCGGGCAAACTCAAGCCAATCGCTTCCATTGCGATTCCCCAAGTATTGAACGATGCTGCAATCCCGCATCCACCCGGACCAGGGCAAGCTGTGCGCAGGATCGATTCCGCTTCTTGCGGTGCCATCAATCCCGCTTTCAATTTCGTTTGAGCGTCGTAAACGTCAAAGATGGTGGTCGGGTTTCCTTGATGGCAACCCGGCATAATGGAACCACCATTGACAATCAGGCCAGGAAAGTTGAGCCTCGCCAAAGCCATGGCAAACCCTGGACCATTCTTGTCGCAATGATGTAGGCCAACAATGGCGTCGTAACGATGTGCGTTGCAAACCATGTCGGTCGCGTTCGCTATTTGATTTCGCGAAGCAAGGGACGCCCCGCCGTGCTGTCCCCCTTGAACCAAATTATCGCTGACGGCAGGCACACCAAATGGGAATCCGATTAAACCAGCGGATTTGCAACCGGCCTGAATGTGCTTAGCAAGTTCGTAGGCATGTACGTTGCAAAGATTCCCTTCCAGCAAGGGCGTACCGATGCCAACTTGAGGCTTCTGCAGATCATCTTCCGTAAGCCCCAATCCCCAAAAGAACGCATTGACCCCTCTTTGCCAGCCTTGCGTCAGATGTCGAGAATTCCAGTTTAGGTCGCCTACCATTTACCAACTTTGTGAACTCGTAAGGGAAAACTCCAAATGCAAGCAACTAGCCACGCGTTTGGATTTTAACAACTCTTCCCAAAAGATGTTGGTGCAGCCGATTGAATTCTTGTTGGCAGGTTCAATTCGGCGATGGCCTAAATGACTTGAGACGAATCGCTCTATCTGGCGACATTCGATGGTGTCATTTGCTCACCGATGGCTCGATTGCTTGGGACGAATGGCAAGCCTGTGGTGCTGTCAAACGCATCTGCAATTCGACCCTCGCTTCGGTTGCGTGTCTTGATTTCAGTCCATTCGCTGAGGACGTCCCACCATCGGTCAATCTTGGCAAAGGCATGATTGACGGCCGTCACCAGCGGGTTAATGTCGGTAAGCGGTTTGAAGACACAACCTTCGGCGCCGGCGGCAATGGCTGATGTGATAGTGGTTAATGACACCATGCCCGTGCAAAGAATCACCTGAACACCCGCATCGGCAGCCTTAATGGTCTTTAGAAGCGAGACACCATCAATGTAGGGCAAGTCCACGTCGAGAATGACAACGCGAATGCCGTCGTTCGTAACCAAAGGTACAACTTCACGGGGATCTTCGACGGATACAACTTCAAACCCTTTGTCCCCCAAACGTTTGGCAACCAGTCGTAGGATGCTTGGGTCATCGTCGACATGAAGAACTCGCAAACGTGTGCGTGCTTTCAAGGCTTGGTTTTCATCAAAGAGCATCGTACCCATCCATTCCATTAAAGTGATTGATGAGCCTCTTAGCTAAGTCTAAGGTGCTCTTTCTGCGTGACATTGAACTCGACCGGAAAAAATACAATGTTATTTGGGGTTCTGTGCAGAAACCCAGGAATTGCCTTATGCGATTTGCGGGCTACCGCTTCTACGTTTAACGATAATGTAGGGGCTTACTCGGGATCTGCCGTCATAAGTCGCAAATTCGCGACAAAATGAGCCATTTCCGATTCGAAATTTTTCACGGACGTTTTGTTATCCATCACTTTTTCCAACGCGAACGCCTCCTCCGTCAAGGAAGGAAAACCATAACCACCGCAAGCTCCCTTGAGCTGATGCACAATCCGCTTTAGCAATTCGACGTCGTCAGCGGCCAAGGCTAAATCGATATGGGAAATCCGTTCGGGAATCTCCGAAATAAACTGCTGCAAAAGGGGGGTGAAATCTTCGTTGCCGGCCAACTGTGAAATGATTTTCATCGTCATGTACTACAAAGAGTTCAGGAAAAACAAACAACGCAAACTGGCAACAACCCTTATAGGCCCTTAACCAACATTCAGTATTTTTCATCCTAATCGTACTTGTCGTTGCAATCCATACGTCCAGAACAATGTACTACTTAGCGCACCACCGCATGCGTTCTTACCCTCCCAGCCGCTTCGGCCGGGAGGGTCGGCAATCGAGCCCTCAGCGAGATTGACGTGGAGGGCAGGACGCGGTCGATTGACTTAGCGATGCGGACGCCCCCTCCCCAGCCACGCTATCGCGGGCTGATCCTCCCCAAACGCAGTTTGGGGAGGGTGAAATGGGTGGGTGATCAGCGAGAGTCTCTCGACGGGATTCTTTTTACTTCGAATTTAAGGAACACTAAACGAAACGCTGGACGACGTTCCTGATTGGACCGACAATGGAACGACCGGCCCTTTCGCCGCATTTCCGTAAAGGCGAATCAATCCAAGTAGCTCTGACTTGTTGATGGGTTTGGTGGTGTAGTCGGTGCAGCCTGCCGCTATACATTTTTCACGATCACCTTCCATCGCATGAGCGGTCAACGCAATGATGGGCAAAAGGTAACCTTGTTGCCTTAAGTATTGTGTGGCCGAGTAACCGTCTAATTCCGGCATTTGCATATCCATCAAGACGACGTCAAACTGATCGTGACGGCTTTCGATTGCCTCGACAGCAAGACGACCGTTTTCTACAACATCGACGATCGCCCCCGCTTTTTTCAAATGGAATGTAATGAGTCGCTGGTTGTCTTGCCCGTCTTCGGCAAGAAGCACTCGCATACCTTGAATTTCAAGACCATTGTTGGGTGATGGAGGGTTGCCCTGGGCTAACGAAGCTATCTTCAGTGGCGATCGGTCCACTTTTTTGAGCGGTACAAGATGCACGCCTTCCAGATCACCTGCTGCCAGCGTAAAACGAAAGTGCGTTCCGTTTCCGGGCTCCGAACGAATCACCACCACGTCTCCCCCAAGCATCACTGCTAATCGTCGACTGATGGTTAATCCTAGGCCAGTTCCACCGAATTTTCGCGTGGTGGATTCGTCCGCTTGAGTGAAGGGCTTAAAGAGATTTGCAATCTGCCTTGGTGTCATTCCTAGACCTGTATCCAAAACATCAAATCGCAGAACATTCGCTATCGCAGGGTCCAATTCGACCCGCAGAGTGACGGAGCCAAATTCCGTAAACTTAATAGCATTCCCAAGGAGATTCAATAACGTTTGGCGAACACGTGTTGGGTCCGTCAGAATAAATTCCGGAACGACTGTCGTATCATCCAAAATCAAGGAGATGCCTTTGGATTCCGCTCGAACCCGCATCAGTTCAATAACGTCTTCCAGGATTCGAATGGTCGAGTAGCGTATGTTCTCAACGACAACTCGATCCGCTTCGATCTTGGACAAATCAAGGATGTCGTTGATCAGCTCCAGTAAATGGTTTCCATTTCGTTGGATGGTTTGTATGAAGTCCAGCCTTTTCTCATGGTCGAGTGAACGTTCGTCTGCAAGCAAGCCGGTGTAGCCAAGGATCGCGGTCAGTGGCGTCCGAAGCTCATGGCTCATGTTGGCAAGAAACTGAGATTTCAATCGATTGGCCGAGTCTGCTTTCTCTCTGGCTGCAACTAATTCTCGAGTCTGCTTTTCCAAGGACTGTTTGGAGTTAAACAGAGCGCGTGCTGCATCACCCATAGACGCACTTTGTTGTTCTAAAAGTTCATCCACCTCGATCTTTTGCCGCATGGTCTGATCGATCAGATTGCGTTTGTGAATCAACGAGAGAGAAATTTGTTGAACTTGGGGGGCTGATAAAGGCTTAATAACCAGAATCAATTTTTCAGAGAAGTTCAAAAGGCTTTGTAGCCTACTCCACCAAGAGTCGTTCGGTTCCGAGCAAAAGACAACTTGAAGGTCCGGATCCGCAGCCCATAATCGCGTTAGTAATTCCGTTGCTTCCCAACCTAGAATTTGGGTCCCTTTGTCATGGAATGAAGACCCGTCAATAAAACAGATTCGATAGGGAATCTGATTCTGGTTAGCCAATCGCACCATCGAAACGGCATCGCGCAGGTCGCACGCTGAATCGAACTCGACTTCCCTTAAAGTGTCGGGTTGGATCTTGGCGATCGGATTATGAAATAGCCTTGTTAGGTCTTGATGGAAATTCCCATGATTTCCCACCGTCAGGCTTTTGAGATTCTTTGAGCCTATTTCGGACATGCTTACCTTCTGCATTTGGATGCGCTTGCTAGCGCGGATTGTTCCTAGGATCAACTTGAGCCGCAGGCGCTAGCCGCGACATACGTTTTTTCCCGAAATCCCGAACCTAGCAACCGCCAGCAGCTCAGTCTGAATAATCCGGGCTCGATCGAACCCATGGTTGCGATCGTCACTCAGGGGCGTAACAGAAAAAGTTATCGGAGCAATTTCGAGCAATCTGGAGAATCGAAGTCAATTTTCCTGATTTGACATTGGATCGAAAGGCTACGCGAACCATTCGCCGACGCTTTGTATCGACCGTAGCATTTCTATATTCCGTACCGATTATCCGGTCCGAGAAGAGAAGTCGATTTCAAAACGTCGGCGGGATCTAAACGGTTTTTGAAGTAGACCACCGGCAATTCCGGCGGGACCTTCAATCTATCCTTCAGCGGTTTCGCGATCGCCAAGAGAATGGGTTGGTGACGGAACTGTTGGAGCACCCTTGCTTTCTCCTGGAGATATTCAGGAGTCCAAAAACCCACAATCTCCAGCATGACTCGTGATCCGTTTTCATGCACCAAAGCAAAGTCTGGAAAGAATGCAGTCTGCCCGCAATGAAGAATCTCTGTTTCTCGTTCAAGTCGCCACCCTTCCCGGATCTCGCCCCCCCATTCTTCGAAGAATTTTTTCTCTAAGCTAGAGTCAAACTCCTGGTTGCACAGGATGCCGCTCGTGAGGCCGCACGGATCGTCTAACCGAAATTGGATGGGCGGCCGGAATCCACGGGCGCGAAGTGTGGCAATCATGGACCAGCCCTGGTATGAAAGTAACCCTGGAAGAAATCGAGCCATTGCGGTTCCATAGCGATGCGTGGTATGTAGGACCGATGTCGCTCCGCCAAATTCAAAGTCATAACCGCGATTCGTTTTGACCAACCGGTACATCAATCGGGCAAGCTTTGCATATCGTAAAATGCCTTTGAAATCGCGAGTCGCTCGGACCTCCAATCGAACTGCATCGTACAAAATCACTTGCGTTTGAGCAACGTTGTACCGAGACAGCAACGCATTCGCGAGTCCCAAGACCAAATGTTATCACCAAAAATGGATTGGATCGCTTTTTGAGACCACCCATTTAGTACGATCGTTCCGTCAAGAAAATCAAGGAACGCTTGGTCGGTGTCTCGCGATGCATGTGGCTGAGGATAGAAGGATTCGGAAGGCACTGCTCTTAATCCATCTCAACGGGGTGTTGTCAATCCTTCGCAAAATCCGAAAGACGCTGGATGCAATAAAACAAAGTTGCTTGAAAGATGGTTCATTGTAATCGTAAGCGAGTAAGCATCTACAAAAGAGGGGTCGCAATTCTGTTTGAAAAGGACGAAAAGGGATAGCCGCTTTTCTGAGCCTTCTAGTTAATCGCCACCCAACTTCACCCTCCCCAAACCCTGTTTGGGGAGGGTCAGCCCGCGACAGCGAGGCTGGGGAGGGGCGTCTGCATCGCTGACAGTTCGATCAGCCGCGACGAACCCTCCCCGGCAGTCTCGCTAAAAGCTCGATTGCCGACCCTCCCAGCCTAATCGGCCGGGAGGGTGAAGACTTAATGCTAAAGCAAAACAACTTCATGCTAATAAGAAACAGCATCTGCAACGCCATCAACCCTGAGCCTGTGGTACCACCCAACTTCACCCTCCCCAAACCCTGTTTGGGGAGGGTCAGCCCGCGACAGCGAGGCTGGGGAGGGGCGTCCGCATCGTTGACAGTTCGATCAACCGCGATCAGTCCTCCTACTGCTCCTCATACTTCGGCGGCTTTCCAAGCAAGCCAGCAATTTCTGTCAGTAATCGATCGGTGCTGCTCATGTTGGAGCGTTGCTTCAGCACATCTTTTGCAACCTCCGGGCGATTGGTGATCACACCATCGACCCCGCGATTCATGAGCGACGACATGCTTACCGGGTCGTCTACTGTCCAAACATAAATCTCCTTGCCTGCTTGGTGCATCTTGTTGATCAAGCTTCGCGTTGCAAACCGAGCGTTGACGGCCAAAAAGTCGGCCTCAATCTTTTGAATGTTCCCCACGGAGACTGAGAGAAGCACACCGCATTTCCAACTCGGGCGCAGACGTTTCATTTTCCGTACTCCGTCTGGTTTCAGCGACATCACCATGATTTCATTCGACATCCCGTGTTTTTCCACAATGTCCACCACCCTTTGTTCCAGTTGTTGATCGTGGCCGTAGTACTTCAGCTCGATCAGAACCCCGGTCTTGCCTTGGCACAGCTGCAGTACTTCCGAAAGAGTTGGAACACGTTCGTTTTGGAACGGGGGACCAAAGGAACCGCCGATATCAATACTCTGAAGATCAGATAATCGAGCGTCCCAAACTTTGGTTTTGTTGCGTGCCAACTTCATGAAGTCGCTGTCGTGGATGACAACCACCTCGCCATCGGCAGTCTCCTGCACGTCAATCTCGACCCAGTCGCTGCCGGTCTCCATGGCGACGCGAACGGCAGCCAAACTGTTTTCGGGTGCTGCTTTAGACGCCCCGCGATGCGCCATGATCATCACGTCCTCTTTCCATTGCAAGCGGCTAATTGCGCTGGCACCAATCCAAGCAGCCACAAGTAATCCGATCAGGCAAATCGCTATCGCCCTGTAACGATTTAAAGTCGGCTTCGGAAAGTGGAGACGATGGTTCAGTAGCGGAGCACTCGCAAGCGATTTTTTGGCGTCTGGATTCAGTTTCTGATACGCATGAAACAACAGCAGCGCAAAGCCTAGCGATCCAATCAAATTGAGAATCAAGCTGACGACGGAAAGCGCAACAAGCATCAGTCCAACTCGCCCTGCCAATAAGGCTAGCGATCCAAGAGTGCTCGGGATAAGCCAACGCCCTGCCATTCCCAGGAAGAAGGTTGCAAGGGCGTTGGCAATGATACCAACCGTCAACCAAGCGACCATCCATCGCAAGACAAGAAGACGCTTCCCTGCAATCATCTGTCGACTCTTCGGCAAAGCCACCGAAGTCGGGACGCGATCAAACAACACCAAGGGCAGTGCGAGAAACCAACCCGAATACAGTCGCAGCAAAATGGTCAGCAGTCCCGTTGCAAGAATAACCCCTAAGACTACAGCAATGCGAAAAATCAATGGCCGCTCGTCGAGATAGTAATTGATGTCGTACTCGCTAAGAGCAAAAAGGTAGACCGAACCGGCCGTCAACAGAAACGGCGCAGCGACCAACAAGGATGCCGCAGTCAGTCGGCCCGCCACGCGAACGACGGGCACCGTATAGTTCAACGCATATTGCAGCGCACCCAACGCACTCAGTTGCTTTCCCTGGGAGTGTGCCGCAAGGATCGCTAGTAAAGAAGCTTGCTCCAAAGCAAGAATGCCTAACCACACGGCGCCAATCACAATCGCACAAAGCCAACCAAGTGGACCGATGAAGAACCAAGCAATATCCACGTCAGATAAAACCGGATTGCCACGCACCATCAATAACCCCTGCAGCAAGATCGTCAGCAAAGGTGTTAAAACAGCCATCGTGAGAAGCTTGTATGCCAGATCGGTAACGATCATGCTCTTCCAGCACCCGTTGCCGTAGGTGGCTATTGAGCTGAGCAGGTTGTTCTTGGTCCCTGGATTATTGATTACACGGACTCCTCGATGAAGAACTGCAAAAAGAAAACATGCCTCAAGTCTGCTCGATCTTCAGCAAGATGGCTTTGTTTTCCAGCCCACCACCAAACCCAGTTAGCTTACCGTTCGTCCCGATGACACGATGACAAGGAACGACAATGGGTATTGGGTTTCTGCCGTTGGCTAACCCAACTGCACGAACGGCCTTAGGGTTGTCGATGCGTTTCGCAATGTCACCATACGTGGCTGTCTCGCCATAAGGAATTTTGGAAAGCTGCTGCCAAACCGACAATTGAAAGTCGGTACCTTGGAGCCTCATTGGAATGTCAAATTGCCGACGCTTGCCCCGAAAGTATTCCTGGAGCTGCCGTGCAATCGATCGAAAGTGCCGATCGTTTGCAACCCAATCCGGTTGAACCTCTACTTTGCGCTTTTGGTTGAACATGCATATGTTCGTCAGATGTTCGTCCTCAAGAGTCAAAAGCAAGGAGCCAATGGGGCTCTCCAGCTGCGTGTAATAGATTTGGGACATTGCGAAAAGTGCCTTTATGCTTTTTTGCGAAAACCCAAATCGGGCTCGCTTGAAGTTACTTATGCCCAAACACCGAAAGTCGCGTCACTAACCGGCAAGTTTCTTGGGATGGGCCATCCGAAGCTGGCTCGATTCTTCCATGCTCTGTTCGTCCAGTTTGTTCTTGATTCTTCGAAGCCATTCTTGCTTGATAGCTCCATGGCGATTCGGAAGCGTCTTTACGGACATCTTGATCAGAACGGTCGACTCATTCAAGGTCTCAATCGCCGGTTCGGACGGATCGTCGATCATCAGCGTACCGAACTCCGGCGCTGCTTTCAATTCACGGGAAACCTGACGAAGAGTCTGCATGATACTTTCTAAGTCTTCGCGGCGATTGACGGTGATGTCGCAGACGGCCCGGGACCAACCATGCGTTTCATTACTGACGCTGTTGATCGTTCCGTTGGGTATAAAATGCACAACACCGTTCGCGTCGCGCAGAACCGTCATTCTCAGGGTGATTCGTTCCACTTGGCCGCTCACCCCTCCGATTCGCACGGAATCGTTAAGCATGTATTGATTCTCCAACAGCATCACGAAGCCGTAAAAATAGTCCTTGATCAAGTTTTGAGCACCGAAGGCAACCGCCAAACCAATCACAGCAACCCCGCCCATCAGAACGGTAATGTTCGCCCCAGCCTCTTCAAGCATCATCAACGTTCCGCTGATAAAGATGGCAACAGTGGCTGCGTTTTGAAAGACTCCCACAAGAGTTTTCGCGCGATTCTCCCGTTCTACTTTGGAACCTCGACCTGAACTGGACGTTACCAGCCTGACCGATCGGTACGCAAAAAACGACGCCATACGATTAAGAAGAAACATGCCCACGGCGATCATCAGCAGACGAGGACCATGTTCTATGATCCATTGAAGGATATTCTTCAACGAGAATGGATTGCGAAGCGAATCGACATGTTCATCGGCTGCAATCGCTTCTTGACGCTTGCGTTCCATCTCGTGAAGGGCAACGATGTGTTCGGATTGCAAACTGCTTTGTTCGGCCCGACGATCGTTCAGGCGTTCGCTGATTTCACTCACTTCCGTTCGAGCTTGAATCAAGCGTTGGCTGGCTTGGCTGATCGCGGAACGCAAGTCATTCAGGTCCTGCGCGTCCGCGTTTTCCGACTGTCGCGTCGCTAGCTCCTGCGACAGCCCCAGCTGCGCGGCAGTGGCAAGGTCCACCTTCTTCCTCGCAAGATCCAATTCTTTCTGCTCTTGGGCGACCAGCTTTTGAATATCCGCAAGACGGGCTGCAATCGACTTTGTTTCTTCTTGCGCCTCTGCCGCCTCTTCTTCTTTATGGTCTGCTTCGGCAGCCGCTTGGGCAAGCTCTTCGTCTTCCTGCTCTTCCGAAGTCAGTTCGTCCGAAACGGTGCTCTCCTGCTCCTTCTCGTTGGAATCCAAGGGGGCAGAATTGGCTTGCTCCCGCTTGCCTTCGCTGTCGGCAGCTAATGGCTTGGATCCTTCCGGATCGAGTTTGACAGGTGATTCTTCGGACGTGTCTGGTTCATCGAGAGCCCCAGAAAGCGAGTCCAATGCGGCTTGGTCCTTTTCGATCTTGCTGCGTAGGATGGCCCGCTGATCTCGATTTGTTTTGCGATCCTCGATGGCAAGGTCGAATCGATCTTGAGCTAACTTCTTCTGACGCTCCAACGACGCGATCTCTTGCTCGAGTCGCAAAATCTCAGGTGAGTTCTGCGCTTGCTTGGCCACCTCCAGTGACTCCTGCGTCTTTTCCAGCTCCGTCAAAAGGTCGCGGAACTCATGCTCCGCGATCGCGTACTCGCTGTTGGGGCTGTCCAGTTCATTGTCCAGCTCAAGAAGTTGTTGCTTGTCCTGCTCCAATGATTCCTGAAGCTCGGCAATGCGCTGCGCATCGGATGCCGTCGCGGGCTCGACCATCACATCGAAGCTAGAATTCGTCGTTTCTTCCAGCGGCATTTCTTCCTGAGGCTGCGATGCGCCGCTTTGACAAACCAAACCTAAGAAGAACACAAGTATTGGCAGTATCGCAAAAAGCGAATCGCGAGAAAGACGTGCCAAAAGATTGAAATGGCTGTTCATAAGCTTCCATACCCTGTTTTTTTGCGTGCAAAGCGATCCATCACTTGCTTGGTCCGACTACTTTTAATGAGCCGCGGGCGTTAGCCGCGTCAACGGTGACTTGTGAGAAATAGATGCCGCTGCCATCGCACGCATCTCAAGTTGAATCCCGCGAACCATCCGTACCCATGGGGCCAGTATAGCACCGCACCGTCCCCGCTCCAATCCTCAACAAAATGCTAGCCTTCGAATTTTGGAAACAAACCAACTTGCAACACACCAATAAAACCAACCGTTGATTGGTGATCGTAGTATTTGCTTTTCCGCTTCTTGGTAGTTGCGAAATCGATCGAGTGGCAGACAATAGCAAGCGAAGATAACCGCCCAGCAGGCATCGTTCTGTATGCCGCGTGCGAATCAATTTTTGCCAAGCCAATCTCACTTCATCAACAACGAAAGTTACCTTTCATGTCACATCATCAGGCCATTCGCGAGCTTGAACCTACTTTGCTATGGAACGCTTTTGCCGACCTGAATGCGGTCCCTCGAGGGTCCAAGAAAGAGGCCGCTGTCACACGATTTGTTGCTGAGCGTGGGCGGAAGATGGGGCTGGAGACCGAAGTCGATTCGATGGGCAACGTTCTGATTCGCAAACCTGCGTCGAAAGGATATGAAGATCACCCGACCGTGGTGCTTCAGTCTCACATCGACATGGTCTGGCAAAAGAATTCCGATTCCACGTTTGATTTTAACTCGCAGGGGATTGAAATGCGGTTGGATGGCGACTGGGTCCGAGCCGTTGGAACAACGCTCGGTGCGGATAACGGTATCGGTGTTGCGTCGATTTTTGCTGTGCTCGAATCCAGCTCGCTGACCCATCCGGCGTTGGAGTGCATCTTCACGGTGGATGAAGAGACGGGTATGACGGGGGCGAAGTCCTTGGATCCTTCTTGGCTGAAGGGACGTGTTCTGCTGAATCTGGACACCGAACAGGACAACGAATTAACAATAGGTTGCGCTGGTGGTGCGGATGTGACGTCGGTATCGAGCTATCAAGCGCAGTCGCTGGATGATTCGTATGTAGGTAAGAAGATTCTCGTGCGAGGGCTCAAGGGGGGGCATTCCGGGATGGAAATACATCTTGGGTTTGGAAATGCGAATAAGATTATGAATCGCATACTCGATGGGGCAAGTCACCGATTTGGATTGCGGCTCGCATCGTTAGAGGGGGGAAGCTTGCGGAATGCGATTCCTCGCGAGTCGACAGCGATTGTGTATCTTCCCAAGCAGCAGCTTGAAGACTTTACGGCTTGGTTGGCTCTGCTTAGTGCAGTGATCCAAGCAGAAAATGCAGTGACCGACCCGCTGTTGCGCATTACATGCGAATCGCATGATGCATCACCGGTACCAGTGCTTCCCGATTCTGTTCAGAAGACTCTGATTGCAGTAGTTTTTGGTGTGGTCAGTGGAATCTACCGAATGAGTCCATCGATTCCGGGTTTGGTGCAAACCAGCAACAATCTTGCCCGCGTGGTCGCACGCGATGGCGAGATATCCGTCATGTGCCTCGCACGTAGCTCCGTCGACACGGAACGCGATGCGCTATCCGAATCTCTTGCCTCTATTCTGTCGCAATTAGGTGGGCGAGTTACAGTGGAGGGGGAGTATCCGGGCTGGCAGCCAGTTCCAACAAGCAAGATTGTGCAATTGATGAGTTCGATTTACGAAGAGCTGTTTCAGGACAAGGCGCATGTCGCGGCATGCCATGCAGGCTTGGAGTGCGGGATTATCGGCAGTAAGTATGCTGGGATGGAGATGATCAGCTTCGGCCCTAACATTTTGGGTGCTCATTCGCCCGACGAACGCGTTCAGGTTAGCAGTGTGCAAAAATTCTTTCGCTACTTCGCAGAAACCTTAGCAAGGCTGTAATCTTCGTAGTGGCCGAGGCAAGGAGGCCCTGTCTTAGGTAGTGGCCGAGGCCACGAGGCCTTGTCTTCGTGGTGGCCGAGGCAACGATTCCTTGTCTTCGTAGTGGACGAGGCAACGAGTCCTTGTCTTCGTAGTGGATGAGGCAACGAGTCCTTGTCTTCGTAGTGGCCGAGGCTACGAGGCCCGGCTGTTCTGGTTCTGGTTCTGGTTCTGGTTCTGGTTGAACTTGAACTTGAACTTGAACTTGAACTTGAACTTGAACTTGAACTTGAACTTGAACTTGAACTTGAACTTGAACTTGAAGAAGCAGCGAGTCCCCGCTCACACAAAAAGCGAAACAGGGCCTTGAGCCCAGATTTCGCAATAGGTTTGGTGCGCTAAACCCAGCGAGCACAAGCTTGCGATCGCGGTCCAGGGCCTCGAGCCCGACGACCGCAACAGGTTTGGCGTGCTACCGGAACTGGGCCATCTCTCGCTTCCGTCGAGTTTATCTCGGCGGAGCGTACAACTGAAAGCTACCAACGGTAGAATTTGAAGTTGAATGGGCTTCGGACGAGGCGGCGCGATCTGTGTCGCCCCATTCGGGGCTTTCGAGGATCAAGGGGTTCGGGACCGGTGGCCGCGGGCCACCGGCAAAGGATGTATCGGCTCATTCGGGCCTGGAATACAAATCGATTGCGGCAAGCATGTCTTGTCAGGATCCCTCGATATCGAGCCTGTGCCAGCGTGGCTGGAGGGGCTTCTTTGTTGCTGGAGGGAGACCGACCGCGACGAACCCTCCCCGGCAATCTTACTAATTACTCGATTGCCGACCCTCCCAGCCGAAGCGGTTGGGAGGGTGAAGACCTGATGCGAAATCATTGCGATGGTGCCACCAACCATGTTCGGCACCAACAGTGATCCGTCCACCGTGTATCTTCTGCTTCATAGGACATTCTTGTCTTAATCCATTGAAAAACGGCAGTCATTGAGAAAACGGCTGCCTAAAATGAAGGGGGCATTAGAGATGCCAGCCTAATATGTTCATTATCAATGGATCACTAAACCGAATGAGATACCAATCCTACTGCATCCAACTGCTGCTTATGTCGTTTTTCGTTGTTGTGACCTATGCTGAAGACACTTGCAAGCTGGGAGGGCTAGTCGAAAAGGAAGGCTCGCATTCGTCGTTGTCGCATGCTACGTGCGGCTGCGATTTGGATGAGACGGAATGCAATGAACTGCTAACCGAAGTTAGAGGGGCTGTCGACGACTTGCGTGTGCAACAGCAACGGGTCGCTGAGTTGACAAAGATTCCAGGCCTTGTCGCTTTCTGGGACTTTGTGAAGAAGGAAAATGGCGGGGCGCAGCGATTCACGGCTCATGTGCCCGCTGGTTCCGTAACCGACTACCCGCTTGATGCTGGGAATTACATTCGAGACTACTGGGGGACCGGTCGCGAGGCGACGTATGCCGATTTTCCCCAGCTCGGTCGCGGTCCCTTTGGCAATGCCATTCGTATCGTCAAAGAAACCGATCCTGACTTTCGTCCCTTTCTGTTTGTTCCTCGAGCGCGGCTGCACGATACGCCTTTGGATATCAAGGGGGGCGGAAAGTCGGTCTCGGTCGTGGTGTGGGCGATCCGTGAAAGTGGCAATCATGCGCTCGCAGGCATCTGGCATGAAGGTACCGATTTGAAACAGAATGAGACATCCAGCATCGCAAAAGTAGAACGTGGACAACGCCAGTATGCGCTGTTTGCTGGCCTGAATAAACAAGGCAGCGCTTGCGGCCATGTGTCGGAAAATGGAGCGAGTTCCTTCTTGAACAAGTACGCTCTGCACAAGAGCAATTCCGTCGCAACGTCCCCAGAAATTCCTTTTGACTCACCCGATGATGTGCTCGACACATCATGGCAGTGTTTCGCAATGACTTTCGACCATGAGAAAGACGAACTCACCTGCTGGCTCAATGGCGTCTCTGGTGATCGTTGGCTCGATAATCCGAAGAAAGACAATTTAATCGTGTCGGCACACAATGCATACATGCAAGGGCATTTCGCTAAGGTTCCAGGGAAGCAGGATGGGGAAGACAGTTCTTTCCCTAAAGACCAGTACTACAATCCGCCGGAAGGTGAGCCGTTGCGTGTGAGTGTGCTTCGCGAATCGGCGGAAGGACGGGTAGAGCTACATGAGCATCCTTACACCAAGATTGAAGTTACTCTGAAGGATGGGGTCGAAGTGGCTCGCGATCTTGTCGCCTTGCGATTGAATCCCTGGTGGTATTCACATGATCTGTATGTGCCAAAGGATGCGCAAAGCGGTGGCCCTTTTACCATCGGTCGCGTCATTCACAGTTCACGCGGAGTTGGCTTTACAGGTTGGATCGGTGGCGTTGCGGTATTCGATCGAGCATTAACGGCCAATGAACTTGCCGAACTTGCGTCTTACTCGAAATGACCCGGCTGCAGACGATGCCTCGATGGGGCGCGAAGCTTTCGGTCTCATGAGGGATGCATGGGACCAAGAAACTATTTTGGTTCAAGAAAGCTTAAGTGATGAGCGCAGTGAGCCAGTTGTAAGGCGACCGCTTCGTCGTAGCTTAGTGGTCCAAACAGTGGCGAAGGATGCAGTGGGCCTCGGTAGGCGCTCAGGCGGTCGATGCAACCTAACAATCGATCCACCGCAGCCGCTTGATATTCTATGCTTGGTACACCCGGAGCCTGGTTGGTGGTGGATGGGTAGACGGTGGATGGTATGGTGGGCTGCCCTAGGGCCATTCGTTGTTCTTTTGCAAACTTTTTGAAAAGCGCTCTTCCCTGCGTAACACGCATGATGCCCAACACAGCACGAATGAACCAAGGAGACTTGGGAAATCCGTCCATCGGGAAACTCATCCAGTCCGCTAAATGGTTGGCATTCTGCGATAGATTCCATTTTCCGAACTGGCGGTATCCTCTGGAATGAAGCGCAAGCAGATCGGACTTAACGTCGTCGAGGGTTGAAAAACGAAGTACTCGTCGTTGCATGGTGTAGTTGGGGAAACAAAGACTTCTGGGAAACACTCGGAAACATGTAGAGAAAATTGTACCAAATTGCTGATTGGCAGCGAATCGAGTACACTGCCGTACCCTACCGAGGTCTATTTCCCTTCCAATTGCTGTAGCTTTGTCGAGAAATGCATGGGTCAACTGCGATTCCGAGTGCCGAGCGCCCATGAGTATGATCCTCAGATTTGGAGCACTGCGTTTGTATCGGGCATCGAAGGGATCCCATGGGCCAGCAAGAATCGAATTGAAAAAGACTGCTTGGTCATCGAGCGAGCCGTCAACGAATCTGGAAAGCTCTCCATTGTTTGGCCTACGGAAGAATACGGGCCCATTCAGCTTTCGACCGCCTCACTTCGGTGCCAAGACGAACCCTATTGGCTACATGTTGAGCTTGCTCGAGGGACCATTCACCGGATTCGTGGCAGGGGCCTAGATTGGCTACGGTTGGGGCTCAAGGTACCCGAATCGTACACGTCGTTGATGGAACAGGCCGTAACGTCTTTTGTTCAATCCCTGCTGACGACGGATACACCGGAGGTATGTTTGGTTCATGCCCAGAACGCAATCGACCTAGCGATCAGTGCTTCGAAGCCGTTGGCGCGCGCCTTCATTTCGCAATCACTTCAGGCCAGGCATCAGACGGAGAAGCAGTTAGGAACCCTTCTGGGTGTCAAAGTAGTACCCAAGGAGCATTGGGAGAGAGAAATCGCGCAGGCGGTGCCGGCCATCAATACGATTCAGATATCGATGGAGATGGGGCAAATTGAATCGGAGTCGAAGAATGCTACGTTCGCAATTATTGATTCCCAGTTGAATTGGGCTCGCAAGAATTCCATGAGGGTTTTCGGTGGTCCGCTTCTGAATTTGCAATCGCATGCCGTCCCAAAGTGGTTGTACCTTTTCAGCGATTTTGAGTCTTTGTACGAAGCGGCTTGCAAGCATGCGGTACAAGTGGTCGAACGGTATCGGGGGCAAGTTCACTTGTGGTCCGCAGCCACAGGTTTGAATTGCCCGAACACACTGGGAATCTCGGACGAACAAGTGCTGCATCTGGCGGTAGGCGTGATCCAAGCGATTCGCCGATCCGATCCCAAGACACCGGTGGTGTTGACCATCGATGCACCGTGGGCCGAGTATCTGGGGCAAAAGGCCGATGGAATCAGCCCATTGCATTTTGCGGATGCGTTGATTCGCGCCGACTTGGGACTCTCTGGCTTAGGCTTGGAATTGAATATGAATTACTGGCCCGGTGGTTCAATGCCCCGCGACTTGGTCGATGTTTCGGATCTGATTGATCACTGGAATATTCTTGGGCTTCCGCTGTTGGCACAAGTCTCTGGTCCATGCAATTTGCTGAACGACGCACAGGCATTATCGAAATCAGGAATCGTATCGAATTGGGAGTATCCCAACATGGCGGGTTGGAAAACGTCCAAGATGTCAGATTCGGGCTCGATTGATCTGCCCAACGGCACATTCTCGCAACCTGTAAGCCATTTGGGAGCAGCCGACGCGGAGGCCAACAAACGCGACCGAATGCCAGTCAACGGCCTGGAGATCATGCAAATGCTTTTAGCCAAAAGCAATATTCATGGGATCATATGGAATCAATTTTCTGATTGCGATGAGCATGTTTATCAGAATGCCGGTTTGATTGGTCCCAATGGAAAGACGCGTTCGCTGCTGGATGGCTTATCAAGGCTTCGCCAACTGCACGTTCACTGAAATCCGTTTCTGTGAATCTCACGCGATCGCCCATGTTCCGGGCGATTCGCTTGATTGTCCCCTGTTAGCTTGCAACGCTGTTAGCTTGCAACGTTCGTCAGAAACGTTTTCCAGGAATGATACCTTGGATCTTGCAACGTGACCGCGATACCTGGATTTGCATGAGGCCGGACAGGGGTGGTCAATAGCTTCATGGAGGCCTGAACCGGGGTGCGTCCACCCTTTTTGCCATTGCAACCCATGCAAGAACAAACCACATTTTCCCAGGTCGTCTTTCCACCTTGAGAACGCGGGACAACGTGGTCCAGACTTAACTGGCTCATCGGTCTTGTTTGACCGCAGTATTGGCATCGATAGCCATCGCGCGCGAACAAGGTTTTGCGATTGAATCGAACGGTTGATTTAGGAATTCGATCGTAAAGCACTAAGCGAACAATGCGAGGGACTTGCAGTTCTCTTGTCGGGGTTCGAAGGTAATCTTCGTCGTTCTGCTTTTCCATCGCATGCAGTTCCGACAATTCGCACCAACTTTCAAAGTCGTAATTGGCGTACTGATCTTCTTCGATCACAATCACTTCGGCACACCCACGATATAGCAGCGTCATCGCACGTCGAACGTCGACCACGCGAACGGCCATGTAGAAACGATTCAGCACCAATACACTACAATCCAATGCGGAGCTTTCGCTCATGCTGACTCCTCCCGGTGGGTGATTGAACAAAATCCAGAACACTGAAGGCATACCGTGCCCATCAGCATAACCCATTTTGGGCGCGGTCGCCAACAGTCCGAAGAGATCTTCACAATTTCGCGAGTTACAAAACTTGAACTACCTTATTGCTAGCGTCGTTACCTTGGTTGCCCCCATTTTGTGGGTGTGCACTTTGCTGGGGTTGCCCGGTAACTGGGGGTTGCTGTTGCTTGGCGCAGCGGTCGCCTACTTCAACACGGTTGAGACGCATCAGGACGTTGACTTCCCAGCAATGATCACGCTGTTGGTGCTTGCAATCGCGGGTGAGATCATCGAATTTTTGGCTGGGGCAGCAGGCGTCAACCAGCTTGGTGGTTCACGTCGAGGGACCGTTTTAGCGGTCGTGGGTTCGCTCGTGGGGGCGATCGTTGGGATGTTTGTAGGGATCCCCGTGCCGTTTATTGGAAGCTTGATCGCGGCGGTATTTTTTGGAGGGCTTGGAGCTTTTGGCGGAGCCATTGCGGGCGAGCGATGGGCTGGAAAAGATTGGGATCTCAGCATCCGAATCGGGTGGGGAGCCCTATGGGGCAAGCTGCTGGGCACCTTGCTCAAAACCATTTGCGGAACGGTGATGATGGTTTTGCTGATCTACTCGGTTTGGTTTTAGCCAAGGCGGTTTGGCCTTAGCCAAGACTGACGCGTCCAGTTCCGTCGCCAAATGTTACGCCTTCGATCCCGACATGTTCTAACATGGTGGAGAACAGATTGTTCAAAGGGGTGTTGATCGGGAATTCGAGCAGCCGCCCCGTTTCAACTCGATTGCCACCTTTGCCCGCGAGAATGATGGGTAGATCATGATGGTCATGTCGATTTCCGTCGGAGATACAACCACCGTAGACGATCAGCGACTGATCGAGCAAGGATCCGTTGGCATCCTTTGTTTCCTTCATCTTTTTGAGGAAGTAGCAAAATTGCTCGGAGTAGTACTTGTCGATTTTCGCGATCTTGTCCACGTTCTCTTGCTTGTTCTCGTGGTGCGATAGCTGATGGTGGCCGTCTTTTACTTCAATCATTGGGAAGGCTCGGTTGCTTCCTTCGTTGGCGAGCATGAACGTAGCAAGCCGTGTGGTGTCCGTTTGGAATGCCAGAACCATCATGTCGTACATCAGTCGAATATGTTCTGTCGGGTCATTTGGTTTTTCCGAAGGCTCTTTTGTACCTTCTGGCAGAGTAATCTCCTTGGTGAAGCGATTGATGCGTTGTTCGACTTCCCGAACGCTATTGAAGTACTCTTCTAATTTTTGTTTGTCTTCCGAGCCGGCAATGCGTTCCAAGTGGGATCGCTGGTCGGCAACAAAATCAAGGATATGCGACTGCATTTGGCGCAATCGCGAATCCTGGCCGCCGGTGCCGAAAAGTCGCTGAAACGCTCGAAGCGGGTTCACTTCTTTGGCAGTAGGAAGGGAGTCAGATCTCCAAGAGATATTATTCGAATAGGCGCACGCGTAGCCCGAATCGCAGGAGCCTGCATCGCGACCTTCTTCCGTGCCTAGTTCGATGGATGCCAATCGCGTCGATCGGCCATACGAATCGGCAGCAATCTGATCGACGCTTCGGCCAGCTTTAATTTTCGAACCCGCCGTCTTGTAAGGATGTGCACCCGTCAGAAACGCTGCCGCCGAACGAGCGTGATCTCCAGGTCCGTCCCCAAGCGACTGGGCATTCACTTGCGCTAAGCCACGCAGGACATTGAAGTCGGATTTGCAGTCGGCCAGTGGTTCCAAGCTGGGCGAAAGTTGCCAGTCCAAGCCTTTGCCTTTGGGTAGCCAACGTTCTGCATTCGTTCCATTGGGAAAAAACACCCAAGCAAGTCGAACGGGCGACGCTGCGGCCCCTTGTTCAGCGGCTCGCGCCAAGGGCGTTTGCATTAGATTTAAGCTGGGCAATGCAAGCGAAACTCCTAGGCCTCGCAGCAAAGTGCGGCGATTGATCCTGGAGCAAGCCACGGATCGGTCCAAAATATGGGAAGCGTCAGCCACGCTGGAATGAACGTTTGGATTTTCAGTTTGCATGGGTGGGATTTCCTTTAGCGAGGAAGGCGGGGGACTCGTGAAACGCGTTGCTTAAGACAATAGCCTTAACCATCGCCCGAAACGAGCCTGAGTTTTCTGTAGTGTACTGTAAAACCAAGTCAACGTCACACTTATCCTGACGTTGTAAACCTCGTCCCAAAGCATACGTTAGCATGCGTTGAGCAACGTTTTTTTCAACCTGGGGTTGGGCGGACGACATGAACGCGATCAATTCGGCGGGGCTTTGAAAAACTCGCCCGTCTGCCAATTCCCCTTTGGAATCGATCGCGATATCACCGTCCTTATCACGCCATCGTCCAATTGCGTCGAAATTCTCAAGCCCAAGTCCAATCGGGTCCATCAATTTGTGGCAACCTGCGCAGCTTGGGTTGCTTCGGTGGATTTCCAGTCGTTCCCGCAGCGAAGCGTTCGGCTTGTGTTCGGCCGATTCGAGGGATGGGACGTTGGGTGGAGCAGACGGTGGCGGATCCCCTAGAACATTTTCCAAGATCCATTTCCCTCTTTTGACGGGGGACGTTCGAGTTGGATTGGAAGTGAGTGCTAGAACCGAAGCATGCGTCAGAAGGCCTCGTCGGTTCAAGCCCTGTTCAGAACGTACCCATTTATCCTCGTTCTCATACAATCCTTGGCGACGTTCGTAGCCCCCTTTTCGGTTTGGGTTCCGGCGATACATCTTGCTGGGATCCTTCCCTTCGAAAGGGATCCCATAGAACTCCGCTAGTCTTGGATTGATGAATGTGTAGTTCGCGCTGACAATCTCGTCTAGCGATCCCTGTCTCAAAAGATGACCGCAAAACATTTCTGTCTCTTTGACCAGTGCATTTCGCAATCGGTCGTTCCAGCCCACATATTTTTCGCGGTCGATATCGATCTTGGCTAGGTTTCTCAATCCGAGCCATTGACCAAAGAAGCCACTTACCATCGCGTCCGACTTAGGGCTCTCCAGCATGCGATCGACTTGCTGCTTGAGAATTTCAGGATCGCGCAAGGAACCGGTTCGAGCCAATTCAAAGAGCGTTTCGTCCGGCATCGAGGACCACAGAAAGTACGAAAGTCGGACTGCTAGGCTGTAATCATCGATTCGCGAGCTCGTGTCCAACGATTCGTTCCGAAACAAGAAGTTGGGTGAAACCAAGACCGCTTGCAAGCCAAATCGAAGGGACTCTTCGTAGGTGAAGCCCGCTGCGGCAGCTTTCTCGCATACGGCCACCACGGCGTTCACTTCTTCCGCTTGGATTGGACGACGGTATGCACGCGGCAGCAGTTTTGCGAAAACACGTCGGGACGCTTCCGGCAGGCCAATAGGCTCGGAATCGGGAGTGTCGCGTTGGTCGGGTCGAGCGATAACCAATAAGTCATGGTGCCGGGGAAAAGAAGGCTTGCCTTTAGATGGCCCGGAAAGCCGAACGGTGTCAATGAACAAACGACTATTGGGATCATTGCGATCGTCTGGGTTGTTATCCTGCAGGTATTGCACAGTCACTTCATGCTCGCCTGCGGTCAATGTTACATCGTGTTTGTAAGTTTCTTCTTTGGACTGGACGTCGTGCTGGGCAACTGGTTTGCCATCGACGGCGATGGCCACTTGGCAGTTAAAGTTTGGCTTTTCGCCAAAACGCATTCGGACATTGATTTGATAGTCTCCCTCCGCTGTATATATCGGAACGGCTTGAGATCCCAGATGAAACAGAGCCTCACCTTCGAATGTTTGCTTGCGAAACTGTTCGCGATCGGTCTCGATGGTGTTGTTCGCAACGAACTCGGCGGCTTGCAGGTATTTCTCCAGCACGATGGGCGGCAAGGTCAGCACTTCACCTTGATTGTCGAATCCGTTCCCCACGTCATCGGAAACAAAGCCTATTTTACGAGACGCTTTCAAGTCGACCAAAAGCAGATCGCGAACCGTGTTGTCGTATTCGATCTGATTTAGTCTTCGCAAAGTGACTGCCGGCGGAGGTTCCGCGCAGGAGCAATCCACTTCATGCAACGCCTGTTCGATCCAAGTGGCCAGTTGCACGCGTTGCTCGGGGCTGATGCGGCTTTCTGCCGGAGGCGGCATGGCTTCCGCCCGAATGACTCCTCGAACTTGTTCCCATGTGCTGGTGTGCAACCGAATTTTTGCAAGATCTTGGTAGTCGTCCAAGTCAACGCCACCTTCGTTGGCGGAATCCATGTGGCAGCTTCCACAGTGCTCCTTCAAGAGTGGCTGGATGGCATTCGTCCAGCGTTGCGATAGGTCTTGATCCAGCGAGTTTTCTTTTTCTTGAGCTACAAGGTCGATCGGCGTCCAAAGAGCCATTGAAACAGAAAGCGCGAAAGCCCCCCAAGCAAGGGGTGGGTGATTGAAGCAACCAGTTCTAAACATCAAACCAAAGCTCTTATTTCGTGAGGTGATCCAAGACGACCTTCTATTGTAACAACAAAACAAACCGAATTCTGAAAAGATTCATCACGTAGCGGACGAAGCAACGAGGCTCAAACTTTCGTAGTGGACGAGGCGACGAGGCCCAAAAGTTCGTAGTGGACGAGGCGACGAGGCCCAAAAGTTCGTAGTGGACGAGGCAACGAGGCCCAGAGGTCCGTATTGGACGGAGGCGAAGAACTTCGTTACGTTGACTGTCCGACGAGATGCAATTTCCTTACACCAACCCATTTTTGGAGGTCCGATGAAACGAGTCACTGGCATAGGCGGCATCTTCTTTAAAGCAAAGGATGCCCCAGCATTGCAAGCTTGGTACAAGCGGCATTTAGGTATCGACGTTCAGGCCTGGGGTGGTACAGCCTTCACTTGGACCGATGGCGATGGGAAACCCATGGCGGGAACTACCATCTGGTCGATTGGTCCCTCGGAAAGCGATCACTTTGCCCCCAGTGAAGCGCCTTTCATGATCAACTATCGGGTTGAAGATCTTCATTCGCTTATCAAAGTTCTGCGAGAGGAAGGTTGCAACTTGCTGGAGAAGATCGATGAATCCGAGTACGGGAAGTTTGCCTGGGTCATCGATCCGGAAGGAAACAAGGTAGAACTTTGGCAGCCCCCTGCTGGGCAATAATGAAGCGAGTTGGGAAGAGTCTTTAAGTGAAAATGAAAGTTAGTCATGACACTTCTCGTTGATCATTACCACATCTAGCTTCACCCTCCCAGCCGCTTCGGCAGGGAGGGTCGACGATCGAGCCTTCAGCGAGATTGCCGGGGAGGGTAGGTCGCGGTCTGTTGACCTGTAGACGATGCGGACGCCCCTCCCCAGCCACGCTATCGCGGGCTGCCCCTCCCCAAACGGGGTTTGGGGAGGGTGAAGTTGATAGAACCTCAGGATCTTGGATGGTAGTGATCCGCGGGGAAGTTTCGAAATCAGTATGGTTTCCGACGAATTAATCTTCTGCCATGATGGTCTTTGCTTGGTTGATGAGGCCGAGAGAATCAGATTCGTTGGGTGATTCCGCAATCAAGCGAACGATGGGTTCCGTGTTGCTACCTCGCAACAAGAGCCATCGATCCGACCAATCCAATCGAACACCATCCAGGTTGCTCACACGATCCGCATTCAAGCGAGAAGCTAGTTTCGCGATCGATGCATTGAGTTTCTCTTTGCTTAGGGTCATTTTGTCTTTGATCATGGCCAGTCTTGGAAGCTGGGCCGTTAGTTCGGAGACCGTCGACTGGGAGTGGGCCATCAGGTCAAGAACTTGCGCGATACCAACAAAGCTGTCGCGAATGAATCCAACTCGAGGGTCGATGGGGCCGCCGCTTCCTTCGCCTCCGTAAAGGGCACTATGAGCCAACATCATGTCGACGACATTCGCTTCCCCCACATTGCTTCGATAGAAAGGAACGTTGTACTTTTGGGCCAACCATTCTGTCATGCTGCTCGATGCGCAGTTGGTGACCAAGGGGCCGCGGTTTTGTGTGAGCGATCGCATCATGCACAAGACGGCCGTATATTCCTCCCCGATAAAATGCCCCTTTTCATCAATAATCGCGAGCCGGTCGGCGTCCGGGTCCTGGCAAAATCCGACGTGGAAGCCTTCTTGGGCTACTCGAGGTGAAACAGTGACTAGGTTTTCTGCTAGGGGTTCCGGAGGGTGTGCGAACTGACCGTCAGGCTGTCCGCCCAAAATCACGGTTTCGCAACCTAGGGCATCAAGAAGCCGTTTGCCGAGAATGGAGCCCGCGCCATGGTTGCTATCGAGAAGAACTCGGAATTGGCATTTTCGAATCGACGGGACATCGACGGTCGCCAGCACTAGCTGCAGATGGATTTCATGGCTTTCCTCGGTAGGGCGTCTTGTGCCCAGCGAGTTTGCCGGTTGCCAGTTCGTAAGCCCTTGTCGATAGGCGTTGAGAACGCGAGTTCCCGGTTCGGATGGTAGAACTCGACCTTCGGGACTGAAAAGCTTCATCCCGTTGTAGGCAGGTGGGTTGTGGCTGGCCGAAATTTGGATCGCTCCCGCCGCTTTGGCGTGACGAACGAAAGCCCCGACGGTGGGCGTGCTTGCAACCCCCAGATCCAGGCAATCGCGTCCATGTCCTGTGATGGTCGCGGCGATGGAATCCGCCAGCATGGGCCCGCTCAGACGGCCGTCGCGTGCGATCGCGATGGGGCCCGGCGGCGCTTGGGTGCAAAATGCAGCGGCGAAAAGACTCGCGACTGTCGGAGAGAGTTCGGAACCCACGATTCCTCGGAGGCCGCTGATGCTGATAATCGGTTCTGGCATAGTTTCTGGAGTCAACCTGGAAGGTAAGGGAGTAGGAAGGGAGTCGGGGACGGGTTTGTCGTAACCGGCCGACGTTCCAGCCCGATCGGTAAAACCCTCAAAATCGGGGCATAAGGACAAGTCGGCTCAGGCAAAGCGTTATGTCTTGCTTGACAGTGAAATCTAGTCAACTTAACATCGATTTGACGGAGGAAATGTTAGGAAAACTCATTTTTTCCAACTATGCTGTAGCGTGCGTTGGCTCGTTTCCAGCGTACTCGTGCGTTTCGACAGTCTTCCCCACACCATCGCGACTTTCAACCCCAGGCAGAATTACATGGACATTTTCGGCATGCTTGTCTGGTTGGTTGTGTTCATTTCTCTGGTGGTCTTTATCATTTTGTTGGTCAAAGGCTTTAAGGCTTGGGGAACAGCCCACACCATTCTTCTGACAATCCTGTTCATCGAGTCCTGGACCTTTATGTTTTTTGCGGGAAGTGTCACCCATCAACGTGTTGCGTTGACAAAGTCCCACGACACTTTGATGGAAAAAGTAGCCAAGCTGACCAAGCAAGTGGACTTGGAAATGTTGGGAGACCGTCTGGATCCAAGCCTCAATCTTGAGAAGTTTGTTCCGTTGTCAAATGAAGTGAACCGCTTGGCGTTAGAACGAGGCAGAGTGTGGCGAGGCGCAAGGCGTCAAGCTGCTCCGCCTGCAAAGCAAGGTGAGCCAACGTTGTATGCCGTTCAGCTCCCACCGATGATTAGCAATCTACCCGTTGCACCACCTGCCGATGCTGCCAATGCCGGAGGTGCCGCCGCACCCGCTGTTCCAGCCATGGATTCCGCATTGACGCCCGAAAGCGTTGTGTATGCGTTTGGAGAAGCGATTTCCCCTGTGGGGTTGCTGCCGACCGTTTATTTGGGCGAGTATGTTGTGGTAGCAAACACCAACGGTCTAGCTACCATGCGGCCTACAGCTCCTCTTTCGCAAGTGCAGCAAGCGTCCATCAACGCAAATGAAACCTGGGCTATTTACGAAGTGGTGCCCATCGATTCCCACGTTGCTTTCGCTGCGGAAGGATCGAAATCAGAAGAAGATGCCATCTTTGGTCGGATGGACAAAACCAAGATCGCCGAATTGCTCGGCGTTGACCCAGCATTGGCAGACGCTGATCTTTTGCAATTGAGTCCTAAAGATGTCGCAAAAGCCAAGCTCCTTCAATCGTATGTGAATGATGGTGGTCGCGCTCCTGAGAAAACATTGGATAGCTCCTTGGGATACCGTGTTACTTTCACGAAAGATCATTCGATTGAAGTCGATTCGCAAGAACAACGCAACGCCATGGAAGGTGGCTATTACGACTTAAGTGGACGCAGCGTGGACGCTCGTTTGAAGCGAGATGTCGAAGAAGCTGTCATGTTCAAGACGGGAGACACCTATGTGTTCGATGCAGCCGCAGCCAAAGAGCTCGATAAGCTGGGCGTAGTGACTCTTGGGGAACGTATTTTCATTCGGCCACTGAACGATTACGAATTTGCATTTCGGGATACAAGACGTCTAACCACACGTGCCAGACAGGATCTGCTGTTGATCAGCCGTGAGCTGGACGAAGTCAGTCGAACGAACACGGTTGCTTTGGAGCAAGAATTAAAGCGATCGGAAGAGAACACCAGACTCAAGATGGATAAGAGTCAATACGACAAGGAGTTTGCTGTAATTTCCGAAGTCGCAACTAGTCTGGAAAACGATGTCCAAACGAAAACGAAAGAGCTGGACGAATTGTACGGCTCGATCATCGATTTGCACGAACGCCTTGTAAAGCGCAGTCGTGCTCTGGCTAATCCTTAGGGGATAGTGGCGGGACGCGTTTTGAACCGTTACGATAGAGCGTTCGAGATTTCTCCTGATTTCGAATTTTGGCTCTTTTGTATGGTAGGTCGATTGCAATGCTCCCTCTGCGATACTCTCATTATCTCGCTACGTATTGTCTGATTCCGACTCGCAAAGTTTTGCTATGTGCGTTTCTATCGATGAACGCTTTGCTGTGGTCGCAATGGCCCAGCCTTTGTTTGGCAGGTGAACCAAAAGGCCCTCTTGCTTCGTTTGGGGAGAAACGCACTTTTTCCGACAAGTCTGGTAAGTTCAAGATCGAAGGGAAGCTCAAGTTTGCAGATGCCAAAGCGGCTCAGATCCTTAAGCCTGATGGAAAGGTAGTCACCGTACCATTCGACAAGCTCAGCCCTGCTGATGCTCAGTTTGTAAAAGCTTTCTTGTCGGCTGAAAAAGTTCTGGCGGATGCGGGTATGCCGGAAGAAGACCCCGACAATCCCTTTGCTGGCGGCACGGAGCAACCCGATTCGCAGAGCAGTTCTTCGAAGGACTTGCCTAAATCGGAAACCCAACGAGCCGGTCGCACTTCTAGGGCAGATAAATCCAAGAAGGAAGAAGATCCTGATGACGATGTCTCGGAATCCGTAGCCGATGGTGATATACCGAAACGCAAAGCCAAGAACACTGGGTTTAAACCGATGTCCATTGTGCCCGCAAAGCCTTTTTGGTCGGCGAAGGAACCCGCTGCGTTTCCCGAGATTGTTTTTGACGATGCGATCATTCCGTGCACTCTCAAGAAACCCTTCTTTGCAAAACTACAAGTGATGGGTGCCGGTAAAGCTGGAACCTTGGTGCTGAACGTCTACCAAGAAGGCAAACGCGGAGAAAGCTATGGCAAATTTGCAGTATGTTCGGCGACGAGTTCGGAGGTGACTTCGGTTGCCGAATACCCGGACCCTTGGAAGCTGATGGCAATCAGTCCGGACGGCTCACGCTTTGCGGCAGTTCGAGTCGAGGGATTTGACAAAGGAAATGATGTGGCGATTTTCCGAATTGCCGACGGGCAAATTGTCCCCGAGTTTCAATTCACAGGGGGCGGTGGAGCGTGGGATGAGCTTCATTGGATGGCCTTCCTTCCTAACAACCGTTTTGCCACCATCAGCCAAAAGCATAACTTCACGATCTGGGATCTCGAAAACAAGATTGGACCAAAGGCATTAAAGCAAGGCTCGACCGGGAATACTCTGAGCGCGTCGATGACACCCGCAGGCGAACTCATGGCGTTTGTTTCTGGAAACTCGATCGCCGTCGTGGAGACGAACGAAGGAAAGCTGGTGGGGGCCATCAAGCAAGAATCCCCTTGCAGCAGTCTCGCGTTTTCGTCGGACGCAACCATGCTGGCTGCCTTTCGACCATTCCAGGTTGCGCTTTACAGCACCAAGGATGGAAAAGAAATCAGAACGTTGCCTGTCAGCCAAGAGCAGCCCAATACAAGTCTGCACTGGTTTGGAAAGAATTTGATGGTGGGCGCAACGCTGTATGATACGACGACCGGCCTTCCGATTTGGAACTACGAAATGAATGCTGCAAAGGCGTCTCTAGGAAGCTATCTCCTTGCGGGGTTCGGAGGCGACGAAGGAACTTCGGTTGGCTTGTATCGCTTGCCCCATGATGCAGCTGTCAATTCGAGCGAAATCGATCCAGACACTTCTTACGCATTGAAACCAGGAAGCAAAGTTTCTGTCGAGTATGATTTCGGTCCAACGCCTCAAGATGCCCAGGCCAAAATTCGAGAAGCCGTTACTGGTAAAATCAAAAAGCTGGAATGGGTGGAAGAGCCAGGTTCGGATAACGTGATTCGAGTCGCAATCACTCAAGGGCAAAGCGATACTGCCGAGTACTATACTCGACAAGGTTTCGGGCCTTTCTTCGCTCCACCTGGTTTCGGGCCTCGACCATCGGGTCCATCGGACAAGGTTACTTTCACTTCATGGACACACAACCTAGTCATCCTGAATGAAGGAAAAAAAGTGTTCAACACAACGATGACTGCCACAGCACCTCAAGTGCTGCAAGAAGAAAAAGGGGAGACGACTCAGCAAACCGTGAATCGAATCTGCCAACCCAATCCCGATTTCTTCAAAAACGTTTCCATTCCACCCTATGTATTGAACGCGAAGTTTCAAGAGAATGTTGGAAAGTCTGTAGTCGCGGCTGAAGGGTTGAAGTAGGTTGCTACCGAACCAATTCGGATTTCGATATTTTAATTTACGTTACCAAGATATTGACAAGAACGTCTGACTTTGAATATTCAGCCCTACGGTACCCCCGAAGGCCAATGGCCTCCGAAAATGACCCCTTGGTGGTTTCGTTGGACTCAAGGATTGCGGCGGAAAGCGCTGCGTAAGCAGAAGATCGATAAGATCAATGTGGAAGGTTTGGAGCATTTGCGTTCGTCATTGGCCGCGCAACATGGAGTGCTACTGACCCCCAATCATTCCTTCCATTGGGATTCCTATTGTTTGATCGCTGCGACGGAACCTTTGCAAACGCCGTTTTACATCATGACCGCATGGCAAGTGTTCGCGATGAGCAAACGCTTCGAATGCGAATCCATGCAACGCTGCGGTTGTTTCAGCGTCGATCGTGAAGGAACTGACGTTCAAGCTTTGAAGACGGCCGTGGATGTGCTCCAGAATCGCAAACACCCGTTGGTGATCTTTCCGGAGGGAGACGTTTATCACATGAACGATCGTGTGACACCGTTTCGGGATGGAGCCGCTTCCATCGCTGTTTTGGCGGCCCGAAAGTCAACTCGGCCTGTCGCCGTCCTTCCGGTTGCCATCAAACGCTGGTACAGCCAAGATCCTACGCCCAGCTTGCTGAAGGTTATCGAAAAGCTGGAACGTCGATTGTATTGGCGACCTCAAGTGGATTTGCCGCTGAAGGATCGTGTGCTGCATGTGGCGTCCGGTCTTTTGGCTTTGAAGGAACTGGAGCACTTTCGCGAGAACCAATCTGGTACACTCAGCGAACGCGTCAACCGACTATCATCCAGTCTTTTGAGTCAAAGCGAGGCGCGTTATGGGCTCGCTGTGCGTTCTGATATGGTTCCAGAACGAGTGAAAGAAGTACGGCGCAAGATTATCGAACTGCGAGACGGGGATCAAGGATCTGCTTCCGCAGAAGTGCAAAGGCAATGGGCTTCTGACATGGACAATATGTTTTTGGTGACTCAACTGTACAGCTACCCTGGCAATTATCTGATCGAGAACCCATCGATCGAACGAGTTGCGGAAACGTTGGACAAGCTGGAAGAAGACGCTTTGGATGCGCCCTACCCGACCGTCCATGCAGAACGGGAAGTGCTTGTTCGATTCGATGAGCCGATTACCTTGATGCCCGGCAAGGACAAGCGAGTTTCCCCGGCTGAGCTTACCGATCAAATTGAAAGTCGAGTCCAATCGATGCTCCATGAAATGAACTCTCAACGCAAGAGCCTGTCTAGGTAACTATGTTTGCACTCGAAAATGTATCCAAATCCTTTGGCTCGCTCCAAGTGCTCAAGCCAACCACCATGGAGTTTCGGACCGGTGAGTCGACGGTTTTGATTGGGCCAAGCGGGTGTGGTAAAAGCACGCTGTTGCGGGTTCTGGTTGGCTTGGTCGGGGCCGATACGGGGACGGTCCTGTTCGATGGCGTACCGATTACACCAAAGAATCTCCAGCAATCGCGGCAACGTATGGGGTATGTGATCCAGGATGGTGGCCTGTTTCCGCACCTGACTTCGCGTCAGAATGTAGGCCTGCTGGCAACGCGATTGGGGTGGGATGCCGAACGAGTTCGAAAACGTGTTGAAGAGCTAGCAGATTTAACGCGATTACCCCGAGTTGCTCTTGATCGATATCCCTCTCAAATTTCTGGTGGGCAACGACAACGAGTTGGGATCATGCGAGCCCTGATGTTGGATCCCGCAGTGATCTTATTGGATGAACCCATGGGAGCGTTGGACCCCTTGGTTCGCTTCGATCTTCAAGAAGACTTGCTAAAAATCTTTCGCACGCTCAAGAAGACTTCGATCATGGTGACACATGACATGGGCGAGGCTTCGTTCTTCGGCGACCGAGTGCTCATGCTGGGCGAAGGAGAAGTGGTCCAAGAAGGACGGCTTGAAGATCTGATTCAAAATCCCGCCAACGAGTATGTCGCTCGATTCATCAATGCTCAACGGATACCTCAATCGTGATTCGAATTGCCCTCCACAACGCGTTTCGTGTATTTGGCTTCCTTTTGTTTTTGGCCCTTCCGCATCTTGATTTGATCGCAGAGGAAAAGCCCATTGTTCGAATCGGCTCCAAGAGTTTTACGGAGTCGGTCATCCTTGGCGATCTGTTGTCGCATTTGGCGCGCGATGCCGGCGCTCAAGTCGAACATCGATCCGAGCTTGGAGGAACCCAAGTGCTTTGGAAAGCCTTGGTCCAAGGAGATATCGATGCGTACGTCGACTATACCGGAACCATTCGCGAAGAGCTTCTTGCCGAGTCGATCAAGCAAGGGGCCGAAATACATTCCGAAAGCGATATGCGTGAAGCCATGGCCAAATTGAAGGTCGTGATGTCCGACCGAATTGGCTTTAACAATACGTATGCATTGGGTATGCGAGAATCGGTTGCTGAACCTTTAAAGATTACCAAGATCAGCGATCTTCGAAACCACCCCGATTTGAAACTGGGTATCAGCGACGAGTTCATGGAACGCAAAGATGGATGGCGTCAGCTAGCCGCAAAATACCGGTTGCCCCAAACGGATATCCGAACGATGGACCATAACCTTGCCTATCGAGGCTTGGAACATAATTCGATCCAAATCACCGACTTGTATACAACCGATGCGGAAATCGAATTTTATCGGCTTCGGACATTGGAGGATGATCAAGGCTTTTTTCCAACGTATTACGCAATGGTGCTGATGCGAGACGATTTGCCCAAGCGACTTCCCAAAGTCGCCGAAGCAATTCTCAAGCTGGAAAACTCCATCAATTCCGAAGAAATGTCGTCGATGACCGCAGGTGTTCGATTGGACCGCCAGCTGGAGTCGAACGTTGCAGCTGAATTCCTTAACAAAAAATTGGGCATGAGTTTGCCACTGCAATCCGTGGGGGCAGGAGCAGAATGGAAGCGGTTCTTTTCGAGGTTGGGAAGAACGACTCTTGAGCACATGTTTTTGGTAGCAATTTCATTATCCCTAGCCATCGCAACCGCCATCCCGTTGGGTATTCTTTCTGCTCGCAATGATACTGCGGGGCAAACGATTTTGGGAATTGTTGGGGTGATCCAGACGTTGCCGTCGATGGCATTGTTGGTGTTTATGATTCCGTTGTTTGGGCTTGGGGCCGTCCCTGCGATTGCGGCTTTGTTTTTCTACAGCTTGTTGCCGATTGTTCGAAACACGTATGCTGGTTTGACTCAGATTCCCAAGGTAACGATTGAATCGGCGGAGGTCCTGGGGCTTGATGCTGCCGCTAGGCTGCGTCTGGTGGAGTTACCGCTTGCTCTGCCATCCATTTTGGCAGGAATTAAAACGGCGGCGGTGATCAATGTTGGCACAGCAACGATTGGAGCTTTCATCGGTGCAGGTGGATATGGTGCACCGATCTTGACCGGTATTCGACTATCGAGCATCCCATTGATTTTG
Source organism: Planctomycetaceae bacterium (assembly GCA_027487485.1). GTDB lineage: Bacteria > Planctomycetota > Planctomycetia > Pirellulales > Pirellulaceae > JBKCUI01. The sequence continues at coordinate 124,738 of JAIYDN010000048.1, forward strand.
CAGGGGGCCGTTCCTGCTGCTGTTTTGGCTCTGATCGTGCAATTTGGATTTTCACATCTGGAGAAACGATTCGTGTCACCCGGTTTGCGAATTCGATAGGAACATGTGCTTTGCATCATTCTGCAGTCTTGTATGCAGAATAGGCCTGCTTGCTCTACTGAATCACATTGTCAAACTTGGCTGGGCTCAGCCATCTTCCGAATCGTGACGATTTGCGGTTCGGCCGCGACGAAGTTCTTTTGATTCGACTTGGGAGTCGAAATGGGCTTCAGCATGTCCAGGGTGTAAATCGCGCTAGGTACAACTTCGCATTCTGCCCAGCACCCTACGCAGCCTCGCACCCATTTGCGTTGGTTGACAGCCTGTTGGCTGTTCCATACTTCCTGGAACGACTGACGCTTTAAATTGCCGACAGTTTTTGAGTTGAATTGGCAAGTCGGTACATCTCCGTTGGGGAAGATGCGCAAATGAGAATGAAGTGCAACGCATTTTGGATTGGTCCATTCGTCTTGATCGGACGAAGGGAGCAGACGCTGCCGAATACCATTGAGATAATAGCTCTTGGCGGCTCTTGCCCACCATGGGAGCTGCTTGAGATCGGATTCTACTTCGTTGAAAAATGCTTCCAACTGAGCCGGTGTGAACGTGCCTCGAGATGCGAATTCACCGATTTGTCGAGGTGCAACATCAAGCTCTCGTTCTAAGTTGTACGTTGCACTGGTATCGTAAGCCATAACCGCTTGGTGCCGAACACCCATAGGACGAAGCTTTTCGCGAAGTAGTCGATATTGCTCCATTCCCGTTGGGTCAACAATAGTCTGGTTGACAGCCAGATCGAGATTCAGTTCCTGTTGGCGATCGCACAGTTGTTCAAGCGTGGCGATTGCCGTTTTCCATGCAATGCTGCTGCCTCGGATACGGTTATGCTCTTTCTCAATTCCGTCCAAGCTAACCATTAACTGCAATGGGATTTTTTTGTTTCGCTGCTCACAAAGCTGAACAATTCGATCCGTTAAAAAGCCGTTCGTCGTGATATGAACACCAAGGGGATTCAGGTAGCGAATGGCCAAGTCCAGAATTTCCGACAGGTCGGTCCGGACGAAGGGTTCGCCTCCGGTCAGTCGAACAGCATCCAGTTGTCCGATCTGTCGGAACGCATGCTTGATTTCGTCCAGGCTCATATCGCCGTCACCGGACATTTTCCATGAATCGCACATGATGCAGCGAGCATTGCATCGAAAGGTGACGGTATAGGTCAGAAGCCGTGGCTGTGTCGAGCCTGAGTTGCGATTTCGATGGATGTCGCGAATCAATCCTGGGATACGACCAATGGTTGCGGGAAGTTTTTTTAAAGTTTGGATGTTCATAGTGTTGCCGATTCTGGTTCCCATACATTGGGCGAAAGAAATGGATGTTCCGTAACGGCGCTTGGTTCTGGCAAAAAGCGACTGATGAACTCGATCGCTTCTTTATTGCCGCATACCGACAGATGCTCAAGTCGCCTCCTAAGCGATGGGACAGCAAGAAGAAACTGTTGAAGGTAATGGGGAGTTAGCTCCTGAAACGAAGTGCTCCAGCCGCCACCCGATTTCTTGACAAGCCAAGCATTCAGTTCTTGTTCAAAGTTCCCGTCTTCCGGGATGGCCAGCACGGGTTTATTCAAATGGAATGCTTCTCCTACAAGCTGATTACCAGCGGTGCTAACAAGACATTCGGCCGAGGCTAAATCCCGGACAAACTCATGCTCTGCGATTTTCTTGAATTGAATCGAACCAGTGGATAGTCTTTCGCCTAGTCCGTATACAATCGAAGGTCGCCCGGATCGTTCCAAAGTTTCCCAAAGATTCGCTGGTGCATGACGTCGAATGTAAACCAAAATGTGCCCAGCCGGAGCTGGCGGATTGGCGGCAAAGTCGAGAATGTTTTGTCGCAAAAGTACGCCGATCCGAAGAGTCGTTTCGGTACCTGGGCGGCTTGGCAAATGGTAGAACGAGCTTACCGCTTCACCCGCTTGCCCGCTGTAGAACAAGGGAATGGAGCCTCGAAGGAAGAGACCTCGCCATCGAAATCGCCAGGGCAGATCGCTAAAGTCACTCACCGATAAAAAGTGCTGGTGGTCGAGCGAAATCCATGGAATCCCTAGTTTGCGAGCCGCACGAGGTAGGATCGGTTCAAAATCGGTGATCGCTAAAGCTGGACGATCCCGCTCCATCATTCTGGAGACGTAACGGGTTAGCGCGCGAAGTTTCCAAAGGTAAGGGACGGAGGCCACAATAGACTTGCCATAATCTACTTTCTGCCCTCGGTAAGAAAAGAACAAGCCTGGTAATCGACGCACACTCACAAGTGGATTGTCTTGATAACGATCGTATAGTTGGTGGTAAGCATCTCGTGCCGCCAGAAGGATAAAGCGGTGCTTGGGTAGCATCGCTTCGACAATCGTTTGTACCCGAGTTGCGTGCCCACGGCCTTCGCCGCACATGCTGTAGACTATCGTTGCCATAATGTCCAAGCTCCTTGTTGGAAAAAACGAAATCTCATACCGCTATCTTGAAGTGTGTAAATTCGATTGGATCAGCTTCACATCGGGCGTTTGAATTCGAGGTTGGATTCAACGCGTCGGGAACCAAGAACAGATTGCCATGTTGGCATTCGAATACAAAAGAACGGTGCTCAATCCAATCACCGCAATTGAAATAAAAGTGCTTGTTCGATTGGGCAGCCTTGGGCAAATGAATGTGCCCGCAAACGACGCCATCGCAATCATGGACTTCAGCTAGCTCCATCATATACGACTGAAACTCGTCCATATGGTTCTTGGCTCGTTCGCTCGACATCTTCCAATGGGTACACCAGTGCAGTTCCTTGTTGTTGGGCGAGAATCCTATGCGAGACAGAATGTTTCCCCATTGAACCAGTTTGGGATAAACCCATCGTCCTAGTTTCTTCCAAGAACAGGATTCGCGACCACGATGCAAATCAAAGATGTCACCATGAACGATCAAGAACCTTGATCCAGAGATGCATTGATGAATAATATGTGAAACGACTGACCAAGCTTGATGGCAGGATTCCTCTGCCAAAACCTCATCATGATTCCCGGGCAGGAAATAGATGTTCGTGCCGTTGTTCTGAAGATACGATAAAGTTGCTAGGAAAAACCTAGTCTGTTCGTCGAGCGACGAAGTGGGGCGGTATAACCATTCGAAAGTATCACCCACCAAGTAAAGAAACTTGGGCGAGCATTGCCGTAGGAGTCCTGCCACATGAAAAGAATTGGAGAACTTCCAACCCAAATGCAGGTCACTGAGGAAGACACTTCTTGCGTCGGTCCAAGTGCAGTTCAAAATGGTTTCCCATGAGTGATACAATTGTTAAATGTTCCTTCACCATGGGAGTCCTATCATGGCAGCACTCTGTGTGGAAAAAGTGTAATTTTCGTGAACATCGAGCGAAGATTCGGTATCTTTGGTTGGCACAAAGAAGCATATTTTCCTCTTCCATCCGTTTTATTCAGCGAAAAAATGACATCTCAACAACGATTCATCTCGTCCCAATTCCCTCGATCCAATGCTTATCATCCCGATTGGATACTGGGAAACGCCAGTGGAGGCGCTAATTCCGTTTGGCTTGCAGAATGGTTGGCATCGGTTCTGGATTTGAAACCCGGAATGCATGTTTTAGATTTGGGATGCGGCCGAGCATCCTCGTCCATTTTTCTAGCCCGTGAATACTCCGTGAAGGTATGGGCTACCGATCTTTGGTTTAGTCCATCGGAGAATCTGCAGCGAATTCGAGATGCTGGCGTTGAGCAAAATGTCTTCCCCATCCATTCCGACGCTCGTTCGTTACCGTTCGCAGCAGACTTCTTCGACGCAATCATCTCTATCGATGCTTTCCCCTATTTTGGCACGGACGACCACTATTTGAATAACTTGGCCCGGTTCGCAAAGCCCGAAGGAATCATCGCGATGGCTGCAGCTGGTTTTGTGGAGGAGGTTGAAAGTGCTGTTCCCGAGCATCTTAAAAAGTGGATAGAAACGGAACCCCTGCTGCGCAGTATGCATTCTTCTGCATGGTGGCGATGGCATTGGGAGAAATCTGGGCTTGTAGATGTCCAAGTCGCCGACAGTATGCCCGACGGTTGCGGTCTATGGCTCGAATGGCTCAGGACCATCGCGCCCGACAATCAAATGGAGCTTCAAGCGCTTGAAGCCGATGGCGGGCGTTATCTTACGTACAACCGCGTGGTCGCTCGTCGTCGACCTAATGTCATGTTGGAGGAGCCGATGGTATCCATCCCTTCGCATTACACTCGAAATCCTCTGCTCCGCAGTGATTCGTAATGCTACGAAGTTATGTGAAGTGCAACGGAGTTCGGTTGCCTTAAGTTGGAAGTGGTTTCGTTGCGACAACCATGTATCGCTTGGTCCGAGTTGAAGTTAACTGATTCGCGCGATTCATCCATCTGACGGAATCCACTTGAAAGCCGATCGATTCCATCAAGTAAGGAATGGTTGCCAACGATTGGCATGCAGAAAGTGGAATCGCATCGACTTCTTCTGCCCAGATTCCAGTCCAGCCATCACGCCCATAGATTCCGTCGATCACGACGGCTTTGCCACCTGGCTTGAGCCATTCGAACCAGTTTTGAAACGCAACCAGCGGATCAAAAAGACTGTTTACAACCTGCCTGGAAACAATCGCATCGAAACTTGAGACAGCGAAATGGTCTCTGTCCGATTTTCGATCGCACCCTCCGAGAACCATTTTCACTCCTGCAAGCGCAGGTTTGGCCTTCAACAGTTCGCACATGGCAACCGAGGGCTCAAGGGCATGGAGGGAGACGCCATCGACTCGGCTAAGAATCTTCGTAAGAGCTCCGGAACCTGCACCTACATCGAGGACGTCGTTCCCTGGCAAAATAGATACGGCTTCTAGGATGTCGGTCAGGTACGCGTTTTCATCTTCGGTCGTTAAGGTGCCGACAAAGGTATCGTAATCTTTCGCTTCTTTCGCGTCGTACTTGGCGAAAAGTCTGCCCCGAAGCAGTTCTCGCGATTGGTTCCAATTCATGAGGTCTCTTTTTAAAAACAGGTGATATGGTTGGGTTGGTGAATGCGAACAAGTAAACAGCCCATGTTATACAAAAACTCTAATCTTCTTGGGACGGACTCTGGTTTTCTGCCGCACCAGCCGGAAGGTGTTTGTTTAAGATGGAACTCAATTCAAATGCTGTAGTAGGCCGTAACAAATCGCTTTGGACGCAGTTACGGAAAGAGTCTGTCGAAAAATGTGGGGCGAAAAATCTCCGAACCTTGCTTTCGCTAACAATCTTTCGACCCACATTTTTCGACCGCAAGCATTGTTCTTGATTCCGAACAATCTTTGGGGGGACACTCCACTTTAGATGCTGAATCGTCACAACAATCGGTTTCGGCCATCTTTTCGCCTTCAAAACTGCTCGCGATGTTGCTTGCATCCCTCCAGGATGCTCGTACCGCTTGGTGCACCGTACCGGTGGTGTCGCTGACGCTCAACCACCGGCTATAGGCTTTTATCCTTCCAGGATGCAGATTCCCCAAGGACAACCATAACAACGCGCTGCGCTAATTGGTAATGTAGAACCGATACCTTTCTGGCGTCTATTGAGGGCGCACTTTCATGTATCCATAGATCAACGACACCGGTGCAAATGCATGTTAATCGCTTTAAAGAGGCGGACCCCTTTTCCTTTTTTGATCTGATGGAAGTGATCGATATCATCAATGTCGGATTCATCGGCGTACACGGATTCACGGATGCTATGTTACCTGAGCTTTCCTTGCATTTGAAAAAGCCAAGTAAGGGCGGAGTTCATTAGATGTTCACCGGCCCCGACTTCAGCCGGCGCCACTTGGGTATCTGCCCCGTACCCTCCTTCGGCTGCGGCTTCGATTGTTGGGAAGTATTGGTGATAGCCGTTGCATAAGCCAAAGAAAAGCAAACTTTCCTTACGAGCTCTCATGCGCAATCGCATCGCATGTTCACAAAAAAATTCGCCCGAGGCTCCGACCATCGCAATGTCACCGTTGAGCAGCGCAACGGTCAGGCGTGGGCGAATCCCATCGGCGTACTCGTCGACAAAATTTGCAACCAATTCAGGAAAGAACGCAACCGAGTATGCGACTCGAACCAGCGGATTGCTCAAGTCCGTTCGCGAAACAAATCGAAATCGCTCTTCTTTGAAAACAAGCGAAGGCCTGTTGGGTAAGACGGGCGAGAGCGATGAAGCGAGCTTTACTACTTCTCGACCTAGTGCCGCACCGAACGCGATGTGGTCGCCTCGATCCCCTTTGTTGATTGAAATGTCGCCGGATGCTCCTTGCATGAAAACGGACGTGCCCCCAAATTCCTTCTCTACTGCACGTTTCATTGCGCCGACGTAATCGGCTGAGAATTCAAGCGTCATCGCGGATACACTGGTGGGGTGCCCCGCAAAATTCACAATGACAGCAACCGGCGCTCCGGTTGTCGCATCATCGAAACGCAAAACAGCGAGCGTTCGATCGACGGGCGGAGGTTGCAGTTTGGTATGTCGGTTGCGATTGAACCCCTCGAGTTCTCGCATGCCGGACGCAAGCTTTACCGGAACGAGCGCTTTGTCTGCTTCTAAAATGGATTCCACGATGCGATCTTCCATCAGCTGGCAATATCGAATCGCCGCATCGAATCGTCCTTTTCCTTTACCCTTTTTGTCAATGAGTTCGACAACAGGGCCATGATGGGTATGCGAGCCAGCGATAAACGACTGCTCGATTCCAGCCTCGGATTTGATTCGCTCGCGGATGCGTTGAAGAGACGATTCCGATGGTGACCGCCCCAGATCAAGACCCACGATGGCAAGTTTGCTCTTTCCAACTTGAAGAACGACTGCTGCGGATTCGAGTGGATCAAGAGTCCCTCGGCTGAGTTCCGCATGCCGCTCGCCATAGCCCCACATGGGCACCGGTTCCTGAGGAGTGATGTCCCGTTTGGCTGCCCCAGCCTTAAGGACCTGTTCATCCGCAGCGCATTGAATCGCTAAAAAGCAAAAAAGTGGAACCGAACAAAGGAAAGAACGTAACATTGTCATGTTGGCCATGGTGTTCTTCATAGAGCAATATAAATCGGGTTCGAAAGTATCCAAAGCATACGTTCACCGGCAATGTCTAACCAAGCTTCCACGCGGTAGTTGCTTGCTTGAGTTATAGGAAATTCGAGCGTCCGCCCCGAGGATTCTGCAATAACGTTTCCGTTTTTTAGTAATCGCCAATGTACTGGCAATGGAGCTTGCGCGTTCAGAACAATATTCGTCGCAAACTCCACTTGGCTTCCCATCTCAAACCGTTTTTGGCTATCGCTTGCTGAAAAGTCGAAACCTTTTGAATCCGCGAGCCAATCAAATGCCACAAAAGCTCGGCCAGCTTCGAGCGACTCACGAACCGCTTTGTCGGTCAACTCGCTGAGTAGTAAATGCGTGCCTACGTGCCTCAAGCTGTTTTCGTAAGGATCAAGCTGCAGGCGAAACAGTTCATCACCAAGTACTTTGCCTTCACGATTCAAGACGCTGTTGGGAATTGCGGCCAGTGGCAATTCGATCAATAACTTTCCTAATGGGTCCTCAATTCTTGCTTTATCCCCTTCGGCCCAACGCACACGTATTCCAATATTTTGGTGAGCATCATTTGCAGCGACTCCAGTGTGTGGAGCGATTGCGCATAGTTCATCCCAACGCTTCAAGTAGTCATTGGGGTAGTCTTGCAGTGCTGAGTACGACTCTTGAGGATACTTACGAACCATTTCAGCCGCTTTCAAAATCCAAAGCGGACTTCGAATCGATTCGGCCATTTTTTTCTCGTCCTTAAAATCAGCATGAGTGTTATAGATCTCCACCCCAGTTAAACCTTGAATGTTCCAGTCCATTCTTTCCTCGAGGTGCGAGACAAACATCAGCCCACCTCGACTCCGAACCAAATCCGAGAACTCTTGAGGTGTCCCATTTTTCAGTCCGTGAAGACTCATTGTAGGAAATGCAAGAAAGCCTTGTGACTCCGCACCTGGAACAAGCAGGACGCCGTCCTGAACTCCTTGATGCCCTTGGGTAAAGAAATCGTAATGGTCGGCTGGGTGTTCGTTAAACATGAGCACGCTTGTACCAGTTGCTTTGGCTGCGGCAATGATTTCTTCGATGCTTCCTCGGCTATCATGGGACCAATGGGAATGCACATGGAGATTCGCGCGATGCTCTTGAAATGGTCCCGTTCGTGGCACCGCTCTCCATTCGGTTCGCAAAGCTTCCACGGCACGATGCACTGCTTCGAGCTTCTTTAGTTGAAGTTTAGAGAACGCATCGGATCGCACGTCCTTCGCGATCAAAACGGCAATCAACAGTCCCAAGACAAGATGGATGGTTCGCAGATGTCGCATGGAAAACAGCATCGAAGGTAGGGAGGGAGGAAGCGAAACCGCAAAAGAGTTGTCAGCATAGCGAATGAAAAACGCCCACGATTCGATTTGAATGAGAATTTCACAACAAACTGTGCAGCACATTGGAAAAGTGACTTGGCCCGGAATCTGACAGTCAAAAGAAGACTAAGGCAAGCCGAGTTGCTATCATAGAAGAATCCTACCCCCCCTGCCGCCGGAATCCCATGAACCGTCGCCCCTTCCAAGAATAAGCACTCCGCTAACCAACCAAGGTCGCAATCCTTGAACCCGTTCTGCCGTATCTCTCGACACAACTTCCTCACTGGCATTAGCAGCGGTATCGCAGCTTCCAATAAGCCATTCAATATCCGTGCCGCCCAGCTCTTTCGCCGTGGTCTATTGGTCCTGGTGCTAGTAGGTTTTGCGTTGGCCCTGCCAGTAGCGGCGACTTCGCCAGCGGAAGAGAAAAGTCTCGCGGAGCGGCAGGCGGAGACGAAGAAGGTCTTCGAGGATCGTGTTGCGCCCTTCTTCAAGACTTACTGCACGGATTGCCACGGGATTTACAGAATGGAGGGTGGCATCAACTTTGCCCCAACGCTGGTGGCTCCCGGAGTCGCCTCTTCGGCCAAGGCATGGAAACAAGCGCTGGCCAATATTAAAGCTCACGCCATGCCCCCTAACGATGCAGAAAAGCAGCCGACCGAGGAAGAGCGGCAGGTGTTCGTAGACTGGATGGAGACGATTAAATATCTCAGCCCGAAGGACCCGGGGGCTTTTGTGATCCGTCGGCTTACGAAGATGGAGTATGGTAACACGCTGTGGGATCTCTTTGGAGTGGATCCGTCGATCGCTGCGGATTTGCCAGACGAGGTATTCGGCGAAGGGTATTTGAATACACTGTCGCCACTTCAATCCGAAAAGTATCTGGGCATCGCCAATGAAGTGTTGAATCGGATTTTGCCATCGAAAGATGCGCCGCCCAATGAGATACAAAATCGACTCTTCGGTGAGACTCCAGCACCCGGCGTGGACCTCCGTACTGCCGCGAAAACAGCTGCGCGTTCGATGACTCGGCAAGCTTTTCGCCGCCCCGCATCCGAAGCGGAACTGGACGTGCTGCTCGGAGTCTTCGATCTGGCTCAGGCTAACGAACTCGACTACCGAGCGTCGCTTCGCTTGATGCTCAAGGCGGTCCTTGTATCCCCTCAGTTCTTGTTCATCACGCCCGCAGCAGAAGTTGCAGCGGGACAGACAATCGCACCGCTCGATGACTATCAACTCGCCTCGCGTTTGTCGTATCTGCTCTGGGCGACAACGCCCGATGCAGAACTATCCGCGCTCGCGGACAACGGCACCCTTCACGAGCCGGCAATGCTCCAATCGCAGGTGAAGCGGCTGCTCGCCGATCCGCGTTCGCGGGCGTTGTTCGATGGCTTCGGCGCGCAGTGGCTCGGGTTAATGGGACTTGAGAACAAGACCTTCGACTCCGCAATGTTTCCGCAAATGACCACCGAGATGCGCGCTGCGATGTTTGACGAGGCACGGTTGTTCTTCGACAGCATGATCCGCGAAAACCGCAGCGTGATCGGCTTCGTGGACAGTGATTACACCTTTCTCAACGGCACTCTCGCCATACTGTATGGGTTGGAGAAAACGGTCACTGGACCGGAGATGCGCAAGGTCAAGATGGAAGATGCGAATCGCGGAGGCATACTGGGCATGCCCGGTATTCTTGCGACGACTTCGTTCCCGAATCGCACCAGCCCCGTGAAACGCGGCGTATGGGTGCTTGAACAGATCCTCGGCGAACGCGTTCCGCCAGCGCCGCCGAACGTTCCGCCTTTGGACAAGCAGGACAAGCAAGCAGTGGAAAACTTGACGCTGCGACAACGCACTGAGTTGCATCGTACGAACGTTGTTTGCGCGAACTGCCACAAGATTCTCGATCCGATCGGCTTTGGTTTGGAGAACTTCGACGCCATAGGGCGTTGGCGAGATCAGGACGATTCCGGTGGACCAATCGACGCTGCGGGCGAGTTGCCAGGCGAAAAGCGATTCTCCACTCCTCGCGAACTGAAAGCGATCATCGCAGCGCGGAAGGACGAATTGGCTCGGAACTTCACGCGGAAGCTACTGGCTTATGCCTTGTGCCGCCAGCTCGAAGGCTACGACGAGATCGTGGTCGATCAATTGATGGAAGCCATTGCGAAGGATGGCTACCGCATGCAGACGCTCATTTCCGAGATCGTCACCAGTTACCCGTTCGTTAATCGCAGCATCCATGAACCCGAGGCTCTGACGTCCAATGGTCAATAAACTCCGTATCGATCGTCGTACCTGTTTGAAGGGACTCGGCGCTACCCTCGCGCTTCCACTTTTAGAAACCATGGGCTGGGCCGACGCAGGAATAGGCAAGACGACCGCACCACCGGTGCGACTTGGCTTCATGTATATGCCGCACGGCGTCATTCCAGATCAGTTTTGGCCCGCGAATGCAGAGAGCTTTTTGACGTCGCCTCCGCCCGCTTTGGAATCGCTGACATCCGTGCTCGACCAATGCCTGCTCATGAAGGGGATTTCGGGTGTTCCGATCGTGCCTTTCGATGGAGCGCCGCACGCGTTGGAACTTTCGACCTGGCTCACGGCACAACTCCCGGATGCAGACACGCGGAGCCAGATCAACATTGCAATTTCCGCGGACCAGATCGCGGCCAATTATGTGGGCGGCTTCACTTCGTTGCCCTCATTGGAGCTGGCCACGATGCCACAGACGCATAAGGAGAATCAGGAGGGGTTGAACGAAGGATATTACACGCATTGCAGCTTCCGGTCGCCGACGCAGCCCGTCCCCGCCGAGACGAATCCTCGCAGTGTACTCAACAGGCTTTTCGGAAAAACGGACCAACCTGGACAGCTTGCCGAAGTGGACCCGCTCGATCGACAGATGCTCGACCTAGTGCTCGATGGAGCCAAAGACCTGCGTCGGAAACTATCGAGGGACGACCAGCACAAACTGGATGAATACCTCGACAGTGTGCGCGCCGTGGAGCGTCGCATCGCCGCCATCGAGTATCGCCAAAAAGAGGCTGCGATGGAGAAGGCCGGGGTTGCTTCGAGCAAACGCAACGCTTCCGATTCGCCGCGGATTGAAATCAAGATTCCGTTGGGTGACAAACGCAGCGAATACATGCAGGTCATGTGCGATCTCAACGTGCTTGCCTTCCAATCCGACACGACTCGTGTCAGCACCTATATCGGCTCCACGCCGAATGGCGTTTCTTATCCCGAGCTCGGTTTCAATGACGAGCATCACTCCCAAACCCATCACGAAAACAAACCCGAACCGGTTGCGAAGGTCGCCGCGATCACCGCGTTCAATATCGCTCAGTTCGCATACATGGTGAAGAAGATGGCCAACCTCCGCGAAGGCGACGGCAGCCTGCTCGACAACTGTATCATGATGTGGGGATCCGGACTCGAAGACGGAGACAAGCACTCCCGCGAAAACCTCCCTTTTATCATCGCAGGCAAAGGAGGCGGTACGATCAACTCGGGACGCTTCCTGCCGGATACCAAAGGCAATCAAGGGGACCTTCTCACCACGATCCTTGCGTGCGCGGGCATCCCGCTAGACAGGCCCATCGGCATCGCGACCAAGAAGATTCAAGAGATGACCGTACGTCTGAAGGCAAACAGCTAAGTACGAATCAAGTGGGGCTACCCACCCGAACAAATGCTGTACCCCCTTTGATGTCTCTTAGTACGAACGAAAGTACAAAAAGCGTTTGTCGAAAAATGGGGGGCAAAAAATTTCCGAACCCTACGTTCACTAACTATCTTTCGATCCTCATTTTTCGACCGTGTCCGTTCTTCTTTATCCCGAAATCAAACACCCTTAGGGGCGTTCCAGTTTTGAAGGCAGAAAATGGTGCAAGTCACGAATGGCACGATCAACGGATTTTCGATGAATTAAGTATCATCGATTCCTGACACCATAGTTTTCTTCTTGCATTCTTAATTGCTCTCGCGTTTAAACTCGTAACGCATGGGGGTGCCACCTTTGGCAAAGCCGATCGTGGCTTTCAATTCACCCTCGGTCGAAAGTTCGTATACGATTCGCTTCGGGTAATCGTGGCGAGGGTTTTCGAATACCGCCCGCGATGGGCTAACCTCTGTGAGCAGGAACTCGGTCGGCAATTTACCGCCGGGCTGTGCCACATATACGAGCCCTTCGTCCCGTTCAACGATGCGCAAGAATTCGAACGCAAACATCTTTCCACTGGTATTGACGGATCGCGAAGTCGCCAGCATAGCGCCCCCCAACGGCGGACTCCATCGTTCTTCGATCAATGATCCAGTACTTCTCTTTCCAATCCATGCGCCGGCCATCCAGGATAGGTCGCCGATCGTAGCCTTTGCCAACGCAGGCATCTCTATGTCTTCTGCATGGCGGTAGAGGCCGACCGATTCGTTCCCTGATGGTTCGACCAAAACGCTTACGAGAAGCCCGTCCTTCACTTTACGGAACGTCCTTCGGATCTTTCTGATCCCTTCGGCCGCGCCCGATAAACGTTCGAACGTAACCTCGTATTCGAACACGCCGTCCTTCCATGCGCCGAGATAACGAGAGATCGTTTTTGGTTCATTGATTTCAGTAACCGAACTGTCCATCGCGATTCGTACATCGCGGTGCCCCGAGCCATGCCCATTCAACACAACAGCCCCCTCCTCAACTTGCATCGAAAACTTGGAGGCCATGGGGGGGCTGAGTTGCTCAAGGCTCCGACCTTCGGTGCGGTCCTCGACAAATATCCACTCGCCGTCAATCGCGCGTAAATCGTCGGATTGCTTTGCGAGGGTACGCGAAGGCAACACGGTCAAGAGCGAGCCGACCGTTGCGAGTGCTACTGTTAACCAAGGATGTTGGTGCATTGCGGAGTTCTGCTTGTTCAAAAAACTTAAAAGTGCGTATCGATTTATCAATGATTCCTATCACTTCACATCAGAATCGCTGATTGTAACCCGTTGATCGTTCGCTTTGTTGGGGCGCGTCAGTAGAAATCCAGCACGGCTCAAAAATGACTCCTCAAGTTGTTTGGTGGCGGGAACACTATGGGTGTTGGCTGGAATAACCACAAGGACCAGCCAAAGTCGAATAACTTCATGCCCAAGCTAAGAAACCAAGCTGATACGTTTGTTCTTGCCCCGAAAAGAGTCTGTCGAAAAATGGAGGGCGAAAAATCTTCGAACCTTGCTTTCGCTGGCTATTTTTCGACCCTCATTTTTCGACCGTATCCGTTCTGCTTTATTCCGAAATCAAACACCTTATGGGACCGTTTACTTTTGTTCTGGAGTTAGCACATCAATTGAGAGAAGAAAAACGTGCCACGTTATGATATGCGGACCGATCCAAAATCGGGAATGACTTGACCTTTGTTCCATTAGCGTGCTTCAAGCATGCGACGCAATTCCGTCGCGTCCACGGTATCTTTCGGTCGCCCAGTTGATTCCTTGTTTCGCAACAACATTTGTGGCGAAATGACGGGAATACGCAATCCATCCAGTTCGACGAACAAACAGGTCTTCTCGACTTCCTCGAAGGTGACGCCGTCAATTTTAGTTAGTATGTCGATTCGTAAGGGGGGGCGCCCCAGCATCAAAATCTTCCCCATCACCAGAAGCGGAGTCGTTGCGTCGGGTAGTGAAGCACCAAATCCAAAATCGGTTAGCGACGTCCTAAGAAGTTGCTCATTGGCGTCAGAGATTGCGACGAAAAAATCGATGTCACCTGTCGCTCGTGGGTTCCGATAGAGGTTGTATGCGTAGCCCCCAATCATCACAAACCGAACGTTCGTAGAGATCATCAACTCGATAAACTCTCTGAAATCCTGGGGAAGCTGCATAGTAGGGTGCCATTAGTTGCATGAAGTTTCTAAATCGATCTTGATAGCTTAGCTGCTCATCGTCGGCTCGCTCGGCAAGTTCAGCTTGTTCAAAACTCTCAAACACTCGTATCGATTTATCCATGATCCTTATTCCTTCACGTCAGACTGACTTGATTCTAACCCGTTGATCATTCGCTTTTTTAGGTTCTCGTCAACAGAAACCCAACGCGGCGGAAAGTTAGCTCCTCGGATTACTTGGTGACGGGGACACTGTTGGCATTGGCTGGCTCAATCACAGGGTCCATCCAAAGTCCAACACGATACGGCCACGGATGAGTCCACGGATTGGGCCATGGGATTGTGCTCGAAAAAACACTCACGACCAAAAGCCCGCCAACGATCCATCTGGCTCGAAGCGATCTCGCGGCTAGCTGAACGGCAGGCACGCATAGCCAAAGCCAAGCAGGAATCAACCAGAACGACCAGCGGAATCCGCTGCAAACGCCACCGTAGTTCCGATCTTCCACCGACCGCGATACATAGAAAACAAAACAAGACAAAGTCATTAGAAGAAACGCGGTCGTCATGCCGTGGTCCGATAACGCAAACTTGCGAATGCCAGTGAATGGCGAGTCGCCCTGCTTTTGCTTGAAACAAAGAATTGCGCCGAAGATACTCAATAACCAAAAGGGTGTTATGGAATAAATCCCGTGGTGCCCGATCAAAAAGTGGACCAAGTAGGCAACTCGATCTTTTTCACCCAAATCCACCCCTTTCTTGTTTCCTGGCAACCAATACGATTTCGGAAAATCATACCAGTCATCCCAGCGATAAATCGTCCATGTTTTTGAATCCGAGCCAAGCTGGATCGCGACCCGTTGCCCGTTTTCTTGGTCGATACACTGAAGCACATCGGTCAACCGAGCTGGGATGATCTGGCTCGCTCCGGACATCGAATAACCCTTTTGGTTGGCCTGTTCGAGAACGCTCGCGATTGCAGGTTGCGTTTCGTCACCTGCCCTGGCGATAGAAGCGATCGGCTGACCCACCCCACGATGCGAGTAGGGAGGTCTCCAATCTTGATGGGCCCAATAGTTTGTCCCCAAGAACGCTACCGCGATGCTGGCGGTTCCGAAGCCATATCCGATAAGAAATTTCTTCCAATCGATCAACAAGAGAATCGCCCCCGCAACGGCCGCCCAGGACAAAGCCGGCAATTCGCATGCGACGGTCAGTCCGGTCAACATGCCGCAGCCAATCCAAGTCCACCACGACTGACTTTGCCCCGCTTGAGCCTTGTGAATGATTCCCCAAAGAATGGCCAAGCTCCATGCAAACAATAAAGCCGCATGCAAATGGTTATTGAGCGTAGCCGCAAAGGTCGTTAAGAAGGTTCCCCACAAACCCATGTTCAGCATCATGAAACGCGACCATGCGTCTGCAACGTGGTTCTCTAGCCATCGATGGTACCATAGCCACCAAATGAATAACGGCAGAACATTCACAATCAACAGCACGGTTCGGCCAATCAAGAATGGTTCTTCGGTTAGCTTCTTGCCTGTCACGAACGAAACCGATTTTGCGACCACCGCGTACACGGCAGTTAGCAGTGGCGGCTTGCTCGAGTAAAAATGTTCGCGTCCATCCGCTCCGGTATGGCGAACCATATCGATGGTGTTCCAAATCTTGGATTTGCCTTTGCTATCAAGAATCTCGATCACCCGATCGATTTCCCAGCTACCTTCTTCGGTAAGAGCAGCCATGGCGGACCAGCGCGATCGATCATTGGCACTTAAGAACGGGAGCTCGCCATGGGCTGCCGTCATTCCAACGACGCGTGCAATTTGAATCGCGGTTGCAATGGCGATCAATAACCAGCCAATCTCTCGAGTGGTCCAGGCGTTATTCGAATCACGCTCGCTGTTCATGATCATCGGTCTGTTCGGAGATGGAGAAATTGGAAGTTTTGCAACCGGAGTTAGCGACCACTAGCTCGGCCAGTAGGCCCGTGCCCAGGAACTGTAAGCCGGCCAGAAACAAAAAGATGGCCATGTAAAAAAGTGCTCGTTCGTGCAAGTGGATTGGGTCTATGCCCGGAATGCATCGCGTAATGACCCACGCAGACAACAAAACGAACAAAAGAAGACTACCAAGTCCGCACGCGACGATACCAAGCCCTCCTAGCAGATGCTGAGGTCGGTAACGAAATCGAGTCAGGAACACCACCGTGCCAAGATCCAGGAAGCCCTTCAGGATTCGCGATGCCCCGTACTTGGAAACACCATGCTGGCGGGCGTGATGCTTGACGGCAATTTCCGCGACGCGAAAACCTCGAGCTGCCGCTAGAACGGGAATGAAACGATGCATCTCGCCATACAACGTGACTTCGCGGAGCACTTCGGCGCGATAGGCTTTCAGTCCACAATTGAAATCATGCAGATCCATTCGGGTGAATCGACGCAATATGCCGTTGAACACAAGCGACGGCCAACGTTTATGCCGAGGGTCATGCCTAGTTTGCTTCCATCCGCTGACGACATCAAAACCGCTGTGTAGTTTATCGATCAGTGGCTTCAATTCGTTCGGATCGTCTTGCAGGTCCGCGTCCATGGTGATCACGATCGATCCTTTCGCCATGGAGAAGCCGGCAGCTAGCGCTGCTGCTTTCCCAAAGTTGCGACGAAAGCGAACTCCCTTGGCAAAAGCATGGGTGGAGCAGATCTGCTGAATGGCCTTCCAAGATCCGTCCGTAGAGCCGTCGTCAACCAACAGGATTTCAAAGGGACCCAAATTTGCCGATGCGACCGACGTTTCGATACGCCGCACCAGTTCGGCCAACGAGTCTTGCTCGTTCAAGAGCGGGATGACAATTGAAATCATGGATTCATAGGGGACAGCGTGCGAAACCGGCATCAAAAGGGCTAAAAATCAAGAATTCCTATCGTACTTGCTTCCTTGGATAGAATCGAGTGGAGCCGCTGGTTGTCCCTCAACAAACGTGCAAACACGGTTATACTGCCTGTTTCCAATTGATTCGCTTGGGATTCGCGGTCCGCATCAATCGGTTCTAGGCACCGTCTGCAATGCCTACCCTTATTTTTTCAAGGTTACACGTGGTTTTATGGCGAAGAAGATTTTGTTTATCGTTGGGGATTTTGTCGAAGACTATGAAATCATGGTCCCCTTTCAAATGCTGTTGATGATTGGCCATGAATGCCATGCGGTATGCCCGGATAAGAAAAAAGGGGACTCGATCCTGACCGCCATCCATGATTTTGAAGGGCACCAAACCTACAGCGAAAAACCAGGGCACCGCTTCGCCATCAACGCTGATTTCGCGACCACGAATGCATCGGACTATGACGCACTGGTCCTGCCTGGCGGGCGAGCTCCCGAATATCTGCGATTGAACGATCGAGTTCTGGAATTGGTGCGGTCCTTCGCGGAATCGAACAAACCGATCGCAGCCATCTGCCATGGGCCGCAAATTCTCGCTGCGGCGGGGGTGTTGGTTGGAAGGCATTGCAGTTGTTATCCAGCAGTCCGATTTGAAGTCACAGGAACGGGCGGCAAGTACGTTGAACCTGCTGCGGGTATGGATTCGGCACACGTCGACGGAAATTTGGTCACAGCACCCGCATGGCCAGCCCACCCAGCTTGGATTGCCAAATTTGCAAAGCTCCTTGGCTCTAAGATTGAGGCGTAGCGAACTTGTCCAGTTGTTCTCTCGACGAAGCGTTCGAGGTCCTGAAGAGACGTTTCGGTTATTCCGAATTCCGAGGTTCTCAACAGAAGATTATCGAAAGGACCATGGAAGGTCGCGACAGTCTTGTCATCATGCCTACCGGAGGTGGAAAATCGCTCTGCTTCCAAATCCCCGCATTGGTTCATGCACAACGTTACTCTGCGACAGCAAAGACGGCAATGCGTCACAACACCAAAGTGCCACTGACCTTGGTGCTGTCGCCGCTGGTCGCTTTGATGAAAGATCAAGTCGACACGCTCCAAAGGAAAGGAATCGAAGCCACCTTCGTCAACTCTTCTTTGGATCGACAAGAACGGAATCGACGTTACAAACAGATCGCCTCTGGTGAGTTCTGCTTGCTGTATGTGACACCCGAACGCTTTCGCAAAGAGGAATTCGTATCGGTCATCGACCAGCGTGAGATCGTCTTGTTGGCTGTAGACGAAGCTCACTGCATCAGCGAATGGGGGCATGACTTCCGCCCCGATTACACGCGCGTTGGGGAGTTTCGTCAATCGCTGGGGATGCCAACCACCATCGCATTGACCGCCACGGCAACTCGCGATGTTCAGCTGGATATCATTCGACAGCTTGGTATCGCCGAGTTTGGCAACGGAGCGGATCAGTGCAAACTTTACCATGAAGGCATCCAACGACCCAATCTGGCATTGTCGATCGAGGAGGTTTGGGGGACGGACGAGAAAACGGCCTTGATTGAACAAGTGGTTCAGCGTTGGCCCAACCAAAGCGGTGTCGTGTACTTTACCTTGATTCGATATCTGGAAGAAATGAGCGGCAGGCTCCGGGCTCTCAACATTCCCCATGTTTGTTACCACGGCGATCTTTCGCGACAAGATCGCAAGCGCATCCAAGACGACTTCATGCGGAATCGGTCCCCCCTGGTGCTAGCCACCAACGCGTTCGGTATGGGGATCGATAAGGAGGATATTCGATACGTTTTGCATGCGGAGGTCCCCGGCTCCATGGAGTCGTACTACCAAGAGATTGGACGGGCGGGACGGGACGGTCTGCCGTCGGAATGCATCCTCATGTACGACCAACGCGACCTCAACACGCAAGTGGAATTTCTCGGCTGGAGCAATCCGGACGCGGATTTCTATCAACGCACCTACGATCTGCTGGTCCATGATTCAGATTCCGTTCGATCGTTCGGAATGGAATGGCTTCGGGAAAAGCTGTGTGCTCGCAACAAACGGGATCGCAGGCTGGAAACCGTGCTGTCCATGCTACAGCGGTACGGAGTGATCCAGGACGAGTTGGATCTGGGCAATCTCGAGATCGCCGGCCCCCTCCCGGATTCGCTAGCAAATCAAAATGATCGCAGTGCAAAGCTGCTGAGAGACCAGAAGAAGCTGTACGCTTTGGTTGAATACGCCAAGGCGGCTGACCCTCGCGATTTCGTGCACAATTACTTTGGGGCGGTTGCGGACTCTTAGCTACAACAATACGGTCTTCACGTTATATTCATTTTTTCTTCACAATCTCCGGATACCGTATCTGCAGGAAACCAACGATATGTCGCTCCATTTGAGCCAGGATTTGAACGATGCGCACAATTCACTACTCAAGCTTTCAGGAAGTGTTGAGGAGATGATTGGGGCTGCAGTCCAGTCCCTGATGGAGCGTCGCGGAGCCTTGGCAGCGGAAGTGATTGATCGCGATACGGCGATCGATCGCAGCGAGGTTCGAATTGAAGACGATTGCTTGAAGATGCTCGCATTGCACCAACCGGTGGCCGCGGATCTTCGGCGAATCACCACCATGATGAAGATCAACAACGACCTGGAACGCATTGCGGACTTGGCGTGCAACATTGCACAGCGGGCAGACAGTTTATGTTCGCACCCCGAATTTCCGATCCCGCCAGGGATTAAGCAGATGGCCTTGATGACGACCTCGATGGTTCGTCGAAGTCTTGACGCTTTTGTTCAACGCAACACGGAGGCTGCGCACCAAGTGATTAAAGAGGACGACTTGGTCGATGCCAAGAACGTCGAAGTGATTGAAATCCTGAATTCGCTGATGTCTCGCGATTCCACTCAAATTGGAGCCGCCATGCATTGCTTCTCAGCTTCGAGACATCTCGAACAGATCGCAGATCATGCCGTCAGTATTTCCGAAGACATCATTTACATGGTGGACGGCGTCATTGTCCGTCACCATCAAATCCTGGAACGCAATCAACGTGGCCCGCAGTCGCCGCAACTTAAACCTGGCGATGTGAATCGCTAAACTCATTACGCGTACGAATGTCCTATGCCAAAAACCAAAGTTCTCGTTGTTGAAGATGATCAAGCAATCTCGGAAATCTTGGTTTACAACCTTGAGAAAGCTGGCTTCGACGTATTCAAGTCCTCGGACGGTCGCGATGGACTCAATCAAGCGCAATTGCGATTACCCGATCTGATCTTGCTGGATGTGATGCTCCCGGTCATGGACGGGACGGAGGTTTGTCGCAGGTTGAGAGCGCAACCTGAAACAGCAACCGCCACCATCATCATGTTGACAGCCAAAGCGGAAGAGTCGGATCAGTTGATCGGCTTCTCCGTCGGTGCAGACGACTACGTTACCAAACCTTTTAGCGTCCGAGTCCTGTTGGAACGAATCAAGGCGTTGCTGCGTCGGAAATCCAAGATCACCGAAGACGAAACGGATGTGGTCACACGCTTGGGAATCACGCTCGACCGTCGACGGTATCGCGTTACCGTCGACGAGGATATCGTCGATTTAACCAAGAGCGAATTTCGACTGTTGGATACTTTGATTCGGCAACCAGGCCGAGCGTTCGACCGATCGGAACTAATCGATTCCGCATTGGGTGAAGACACATTGGTTCTAGAGCGGACCATTGACGTTCACATCCGTGCTTTGCGGAAAAAAATCGGCGAAAAGTCAGAAGCGATCGAAACCGTGCGAGGCATCGGATACCGATTTCGCGAAAACTGAGCCTCGATCGGAAATTTTTTTTCCTTCGCAGACGGCTGAATTCGCCCATGCTTGGAAACAAAATTAGAACCGATTTCCTACCTTCGGCTCGCATTTTACCTACTTGCTGAATTGCCATGCTTGGTTCAGACTATTGGACCTCCTTGTTCCCAATTCAAGTAAGTGATTTAACTGATGAGCACCTCGACCCTTTCCAAGCCTATACAGCTCTTACCTGCAAAAACGATTGACGGCAAAAAGCCGACTCGGGAGCAGGTTCCAAAGGGGGAAGTACTCTGTTCTTATTGCACGGCAAAATGCTGTCGTTATTTTGCCCTTCCCATCGATGCCCCCACGTCGAAGCAAGATCTCGATTTTATTCGTTGGTATTTGCTTCACGATCGCGCGACGGTTTTCATTGAAGATGGTACTTGGTACCTGCTGGTGCATACCGACTGCAAGCACTTGCAAGCCGATCACCGGTGTGGGATTTACCACACGCGGCCGCAGATTTGTCGCGATTACGCGACGGACAATTGCGAATTCGATGAAGATGCCGTCTATGAAATGTACTTCGAAACATCGGAGCAAGTTGCGGAATACATGGAAGCACGATTCCAATCCACGGATCTGCGTTCCATTCGAAGCGAAGAACCTGCCTTGCTTCCGATACTCTAGGAAAACGATCCTCTCTGATGACTTTGATTGAACCGAGAACGCTCAAGGGCTTTCGAGACTTCTTGCCTGCCGCGATGATTCCTCGCGAAAGGCTGATGGAGGTCGCGCGAACCGTGTATCGCCGCTACGGCTTTGTGCCCATCGATACCCCTGCCTTAGAATTGCTGGAAGTACTTACCGGCAAAGGGTCGGATGAGACGGACCGGCAAATGTATCACTTCATCGACAACGGTGGTCGAGCCGTCGGAATGCGATTTGACTTGACCGTCCCATTGGCCCGATTTGCAGCCCAGCATATCGGAACCCTAGGCACGCCGTTCAAACGCTATCACATTGCACCCGTATGGCGTGGCGAAACCCCGCAAGCTGGCCGATTCCGAGAATTCGTTCAGTGCGATTTTGATACGATTGGAACGACCGGCGTTGTATCCGATATCGAAACGGCGCTGGTCATTCACGAACTGATGCATGAGGTTGGCGTCTCGCGTTTTCAAATTCGTATCAACAATCGAAAAGTCTTGTCTGGCTTCCTGGAAAAACTGGAATTACAAGGCTCCAGCACCGCAGTGCTACGAGCGTTGGACAAACTGGACAAGGTCGGCGTGGAGCAAGTATCGAAGGAACTGGCCCAAGCTGGACTTTCGGATCAGCAAACGCAACAAGTCATTACCCTGTCGAAGATCCAAGGCAGCACAAGCCAAGTTCTTTCTCAGCTGGATGATTTGCTGCAAGGGTCGGAGCAAGGCCAAGAAGGAATTGAACGGCTTCGTACCATCTGTGGTGCGATGAAGGCCGCTGGAGTGGCAGATGAATTTTATCGACTGGATGTGTCGATTGCTCGCGGACTGGATTACTACACCGGTGTTGTTTTTGAAACAACGCTTGGTGACTTGCCAAGCATCGGTAGCGTGTGCAGCGGCGGGCGTTATGATAACCTAGCGGGCTTGTACACCAAACAACATCTTCCAGGCATCGGTGCATCGTTGGGTTTAGACCGACTTCTCGCCGCCTTGGAGCAGCTGGGGCGAATTCCCAAAACCACGCCATCTGCGGATATCTTCATTCCACTGTTCGATGCGGATCGGATTAACGATTACTTCGCCATGGCGTCGATCGTTCGCAGCTCTGGCATGTCGGCCGAAATTTATCCCGATGCCAAAAAGCTTGGGCAGCAGTTGAAGTATGCGGACCAACGCGGTTTTCGTATCGCTCTGATCGCTGGTTCGCAAGAGCTGGATGCTGGCCAAGTGCAAATCAAAAACCTAGCGACCAAGGTCAGTACTCAAGTCACCTGGCGCGACCAACCCGACGAGCTCGTTGCAGCCATTCGACGAATGTTGGATCTGCCTGACATGCTCGCTTGAGGAAACCGTTCCTAACAACCTGCCGGTCGCTTCAGCTCCATGGATATCCTAGAATTGTCCACTTGCCGGCAACGTCTTTTGTTGCTGCCTTGAGTTTCAGAATCTCGAAAACATGTCGCTTCCAATCGTCATATTGCCGACTGCCGAAAAATGGGATTGCCATCAATGCGGAATTTGTTGCCGAGGTAGTTTGGTGCCTCTCAGCAACGAGGATGTGGCTCGGTTAAACGAACAGAAATGGGCCGATCACGCGGACTACGTTGGGACGAAGATTATGGTGCCCAATCCGTCAACCAAGAATCGCTATCGACTTGCCCAGCGCAAAGATGGAAGTTGCGTCTTCTTACAAGCCGATGGGCTCTGCCGAATTCATGCAGAACTTGGCTATGAGGC
Source organism: Planctomycetaceae bacterium (assembly GCA_027487485.1). Classification (GTDB taxonomy): domain Bacteria; phylum Planctomycetota; class Planctomycetia; order Pirellulales; family Pirellulaceae; genus JBKCUI01. The sequence continues at coordinate 148,197 of JAIYDN010000048.1, forward strand.
AAAGCCAACTATTTGCCGCATCTTTCCGCTGCAGTTGATACCACGTGGGTCAGATGTTGCATTAACCATTCGTCGCGCTTGCCCATCGTCGGCTGCGGACAAAGGGCGCTTGGTCAAGGAGCATTTGCCCTTCATCAAGGAATTCGTTCGCGAAGGCAAGTTATCGGCGGACAGCATCGATCCTCCGCCTTTTAAAGTCGGCGAGACTCGTGACTGGAAAACAGTCTCCTTGGTCTTCAAGACGCTGTCCAGCTTGTTGCGAGACCTTCGATACCCTCCGGTCCGTAGGATTGTTCATGCACTTCAGTTCACAAGCCTGCTGGAAAAGGCAAAAACACGCGGCATGGAAGAGCGAAAGCTTGCGGAACTGATAACAACCTTGGCTGAAGTGGTTCCCGAAGAATCGAAGCAGTTCTTTTCAGAACGCAGGCCGCCCAGTCTTTACGCTCGCTTAGTTTTTCATTCGGTTGGTATTGAGTATGCTCGATTGCACCCCAAGTTTCGGGCATTGCCAACTTGGAGCCATCGTTTGCAATTGGCCAAAGCCACATTTCGGCTCGTGCGCGGACGAGGCCCCCTGCCAGACGTGTCACCCGCATTCCCTAAAGCTAGGCTCGAGGATCTCGAGCATCCACTGGGGCAGCTTGCACCAGAGATTGACTATCCCCTGGCTCGCTTGATCGAGGCTTCTTCGGAGTCGAACCTTTATGCTTTAGCCGACCGAAGAGGCTGGACGATCTTGGAAAGCATTCGCGGGCTGGTGGCGACTTTCCCTGTGGGGCTATGGTTGCTGAGATGGGCTTCGCAAGGCCGCGAGCCAACGGTCGATGATATGCTTCAGATTGTGGTTGCGCTGGATCGAGGCCAAGGGTTTGCGGCCCTTACTGGAAAGCTGCATCGTTCGCGGCTGAGAATGATGGCTGCCGATGGTGAACTTGAACGCCTTGTGGTCTGGTATGCCAGATAGTTAGCGTTCATGAAAAAATGACATCAATGTGCCTCAGTTGGCAACGACAGGATTCCGGTTGCCAGCGGGGTCGCTTTTGACGTGAATGCTCGGGCCTATCAGTTCGGTGATTTCCTTTTCATCCAGCTCTTCCCGTTCCATCAATGCATCTTTGAGACGTTCCAGTTCTTCACGACGAACATGCAGCATATCGGTCGCTCGACGGTCAGCGGCTCGCAACGTATCGCCCACTTCTGCATCGATCGTCTCTTGAGTTCGTTCGCTGAATTGTCTTTGCTGGTGAATCTCACGCCCCAAGAAGGGGTCGCTGTCGGACAGCTTGTACGAAACCGGGCCCAGCTTCAAGCTCATGCCCCAATGGGAAACCATTCGGCGGCCGAGGTTGGTAGCGCGTTCCAAATCGTTTTCAGCCCCGACGGATGTTTCGTCGTAGATGATCTTCTCAGCAGCTCGGCCGGCCAATAGAACGACCAATTGATCGCGAATTTCGCTTTCGCTCATATTCATTCGATCTTCGTTGGGAAGGATTTGAGTGCTTCCTAGCGATTGCCCACGAGGAACGACGGTCACTTTATGAACGCGCTGTGCTCCGGGCAAGAACCAAGCGGCCAAAGTATGACCTGCTTCGTGATAAGCGGTTTTCTCTTTCTCGCTGGGCTGCATTACCTCTTCACGTTTTGCACCCATCAGCACCTTATCGCGAGCATAATCGAAGTCCGACATGCTGACGCGGGTTTTATCATGCCGAGCGGCCCAAAGAGCAGCTTCGTTCACGATGTTTCGCAGGTCAGCACCCGTTAGACCTACGGTCGCTTCCGCCATGATGTGCAGGTCGACATCATTATCTAGAGGCACTTCGCGGACGTGCACTTTCAGAATGGCTTCGCGGCCTTTCAGAGTTGGCCTACCAACAGTAATCAAACGATCGAACCGACCTGGGCGAAGCAAAGCCGGGTCCAGGACGTCGGGACGGTTGGTTGCAGCCATGATGATGACGGAATCGGTTGGTGAGAAACCATCCATCTCGCCGAGGATTTGGTTCAGCGTTTGTTCTCGTTCGTCGTGCCCGCCCCCTAATCCTGCCCCTCGTTGTCGGCCAACGGCGTCGATCTCGTCGATAAAGACGATTGCTGGCGATTGCTCTTTGGCAGTTGCAAAAAGGTCGCGCACGCGGGACGCCCCGACCCCAACAAACATTTGAATGAATTCGCTACCATTCACCGAAAAGAACGACACACCCGCTTCTCCAGCAACAGCTCGGGCCAGCAAGGTCTTTCCGGTGCCAGGAGGTCCGTTCAAGAGGACTCCCTTGGGAACACGCCCGCCCAATTTCTGAAACTTCTCCGGCGCTTTCAGAAATTCGACGATTTCCTGCAAGTCAGCCTTAACCCCTTCCAGGCCAGCAACATCGTCAAAGGTTGTATTTTGGTCGGAAGGCTCAAATCGCTTGGCAGTGGAGCGTGTGAAACTGTTTAGAAACCCACCACCCATCATCGAATCGCGGCTGCGTCGGAAAAACAAATACAAGCCAACGATCGTAACGATCAGCATCGACAAAAAGATCAGCATCATGATAGTGCTGAGCGTGCCGCCTGGTACGACACTGTACTCAAAGGGCTCTTCACTCGCGGAAGCAACCGATTCTGGATCATCTGGGTTAACGAAGGCTTGCTTCGACTTTTCACGCAATGCGTTTAGTTTGGCGAAAAGCGCCGATTGGGCCTCCGTTCCGCTGGGGATGAAAACTTCGAAGTCCTTCTTGTACTTCTCTCGGGAACCGTCGAGACCTTCTTTCGGCTTCTTGACTTTCCCGTAGTAATCGTAGGTGATCGGCATCTCTGGTGGGATCTTGAAGGACCCTGAGATGTTGGATTCGTAAACCGTCAACCTTTGGATGTTTTCCTTGTCCAGCTGCTCCAGGAAAAAGCTGTAGTCGATTCGCGAACTCGACATCCCGGGAAGGAAGAAAAGCATCAAAAAAACGGCTAGCAAAATCAAGCCGATCATCCAAAAACCTTGCCCACGGCGAGCGGGTTGGGCTGACGGGCCTTCGGTTCGTTCCTGTTGGGGAGAATTGCTCATGAGCCAATGCTATCCATATCACTTATACTTGGTAATGAAAATTCGGATCTCTTGTTCCGAATGGTTCCAACTGTTCCGAGCCCCAGATTGTAACCAAGCCATTCGTTTGCTGGCAGGTCTAACCTTGTTTCCCGGACTTCCGTCTTGGCTTTCATGCACTTTTTTGCTATTCCCAACAATAGCAAGTTGCGTCTTTGGCAACTTGGAGGCCTTTTGTGAGCCCGAACTATGAACCAAAACTCCATTTCGACAAACCTAATGACTGAACAATCGCATCCGGGAAGCTTCCTGGCTGCGGATCTCGGGACCGAATCGCTTTCGACCTTAATTGAGTCGAAGCTTCATTTACTGACAGAAATGAAACAGATGTCGATCACCCAGACCGATCTGGTGGCTCAGCATGACATGACAGGCTTGATGACCTTGCTTTCGAGGAAGCAGAGCTTAATGGACTCGCTTCGCCAGGTCCAAGAGGGCTTAGTGCCCTTCCAAGCACAAGATCCAGAATCCCGGGAATGGTCTACACCCGATCGCCGTCGATCGTGTCAAGAAATGATAGCAAAATGCGATGAGCTGCTTCAGCATTTGATTGTGATGGAAAATCGCTCGCTCGATAACATGACAGTACAACGAGAAATTGTTGCAGCTCAATTGCAGCAGAATATCGACGCATCAACCGTCCAGCACGCTTATCAAACGTCGGACTCGGACGAGACTTCGCTGGAAAGTTTTCTTTCGCTGGAAGGATAGTCACCATGTTCAACTCGATGTTTTCAAGTCCTTCGCTGAAAAGCCTTGAGCAAACGGTTGCTTTTACCGAGCGTCGCCATTCTATCTTGGCGAGCAACGTAGCCAACATGGACACGCCAGGATATCAACAACGCGATTTGTCGTTGAATAACTTTCAAGACAACTTGCGAGATGCAATCCAAGCGGAACGGCAATCGCAAGAAATGAGTCCTGGACTTCGCTTGGGAATGTTCGGGGCGGTGGAACAACCATCGCAACCATCCATTGAAGAAGCGAAAAACATTGCGATGGAAAACGTTCGCGATTCCATGAAGCAAATCGTTTACCATGACGGAAGCGACGACAATTTGGAAATGCACGTTACGCAGATTTCGAAAAACCAGTCGATGCACACGATGGCGGTTGCCATGATGAAGTCGCATTACCGCCAATTGCAAATGGCAATTTCGGGATCCGTCAACGCTTAGTCCTACGAGTTATCTGGCTCGTAGTCTTGCCACATCCAAACAAGTGTATCCGCAAGCGTGTGCTCAAACACTTTGGAATCGCAGTGCCTTGTGGCCTTGCTAAACAAGTACCGGTAATCATAGCCTTTGGCTTGCAGTGCAGCTGCCGTGCGTTCGTTTGCCATCACCCAGTTATGGAATGTTCCCTCCTGGTCTTTAAAGCCGTTGTCGTATTCTGACACATGGGTGAAGATACGAAGGGGCTTCTTTTCACTGTTCTCGATCAGCTTCATGCTCGAGTGATATTCCCAAGCGCCCAGGGGATAGACCGCTTCTTCAGGTGCATCATCATCCTGTTGATCCACAAAAGTCCCAGAGTACGTTATCAATCGTCGAAACAGATCTGGACGAAACCAGCCCATTGTCAACGCTGCGGCACCACCCGAACTGCACCCCATCGCTCCTTTGCCCCAAGGGTCTTTGGTAAACGCGATGTTTGGGAAAGACTTTTTGATCTCCGCGTTGGCTAGAACGGCCGGCAAAACTTCTTCATCGATAAAACGAGCAAGACGATCGGACATCGTGTCGTACTCGAGCCCACGCTGGCTTCCCTTGCTATCGTCCCCTCCGTTTTCAACCGCGATGGCGATAAACGCAGGCAGCTTGCGTTTTCCAGGCTTGTCCGTCGTTAGATTATCCAGCGCATTTCGGACCAGAGCCAAATTGCTTGGCCCATCATGCATCACAAGGATAGGGGCCTTGGTGCCGTCGCGATAGGCTGCCGGGATATACACAAAGATCTTGCGTTCTTTGCGAATGGATTTCCTGGGCTCCAAAGTCGAATCGTCGCCTCGGAATATCTTGCTGTCCGACAAACGCATCGCGAATTCAAAATACTTCCCTTTTGGATTGCCTTGATCCTTCAGGTCCGGATCGATCATGTACTCAGGACCGATTACCGATGAGCCATTACCCTCGGCTTTCGAAAGAGAACTGTCACGTTCATCCCCCGACACGTCTGTTGCATCGAGCCCGAACAGACAACCAACGGTAAGAACAAAAAGGAAAAACAATTGACCTTGGAATGAAGACATTATGCTGCACTTGAAAAGAGGAGAGCGGAAATTTGTGTGCTCACTATTGTACCATCCATTTTTCATGACGTTTTAGACTTATGCATACACCTTGGAACGATACTCCTTGCATTTCATTGGTGCATCTTGCACTGCGCCACGACACATGTTTCGCGTGGGAGACTCCCTGTGGCCAACACTCATAGACACATAGCGCGACTATTAGACACACTTGTCTACGTGCGGCAACGGAAGTGCATTTCTTATTTCTTACCGCATTCTCATGCTAAAGACTGGATATTGCAACTTCATGGCAGCTTGGCATGCGTTTCGCTCTATGGCGTATCTTGCCAAGGCTCAAGTGGATGCGTGAGAAACGACTCGAACGATCGACCGCCTTGCATGGAACCACGCGAAGGTGCGTGCAACTCTCCCATTATTGTATTGAGGCAAACGAATGATTCATGAAGTCAGCGGTGATATCCTACTTTCCAATGCACAAGCAATTGCACACGGTGTTGCTCCGAACGACCACTTTGATTCTGGACTAGCGCTGGCTCTTCGTGAGAAGTGGCCATCCATGGCCAAGGACTTTCGCCACTTCGCTCACCAGTCACATCCCAAGTCCGGTGAAATTTGGATGTGGGGCGGGACAGGAGGAGCCAGAATTTTCAATCTGATGACTCAAGAGGGAGACCACAATCACGGCTCCAGGCCTGGTAAAGCCTCACTCGCCAACGTAAACCATTGCTTGCGTCGCCTGCGCCATCAGCTCGAATCGGAGAAGATCACAAGCGTGGCGTTGCCCGCCTTAGCAACCGGCGTTGGTGGGCTTGCATGGGCAGACGTGAAGCCACTGATCGAACAGCACCTTGGCGATCTCAGCATTCCCGTTTACGTGTATACAACGTACCATGCTGGGGTGAAAGCCGTCGAAAACGAATGAGTCCTTGGGAGAACACATGAACAGCGCGACACCACGATCAGCAAGGGTACTGGTGCTCAACGCGGGCTCATCCACGCTAAAGTATGCGATTTTCGAAGAATCACGCCTTGTCGAGTCCGCGACGCTGGAAATGGTCGGAACGACAACGATTCAAAAAGCCGTACACTCCTTGTGCGTTCGCAAGACTCTCCTTCCAGTCGATATCATTGCGTACCGCGTGGTGCACGGTGGTGCCGACTTGATATCGCCGATAGAAGTTACATCTGGGGTGGTCGAAAAACTGAAATCGACCATCCACCTAGCGCCGCTCCATCAAAAGCCAGCCATCGAAGCCATGGAAACAGCCATGACCGTCGCACCAACGGCGTTTCATGCAGCCTGCTTCGATACGGCTTTTCATGCGACCATGCCAGCGGAGGAAAAGCGTTTTGCTCTTCCGCGAGAGATGTACGATCTGGGGATTCGGCGATTTGGATTCCATGGACTGTCGTATGAATCGATTGTTCGCCAGCTACCGACGTTATCGGTTCGGGCTGCCCAGGGACGAACCGTGGTCTGCCACCTTGGTAATGGCGCCAGCCTATGCGGCATGGTTGGCAGCCAAAGCAAGACGACCACCATGAGCTTTACACCTCAAGATGGATTGATCATGGGGACGCGTGCCGGACGCTTAGATTCGGGTGTGATCCTGCATCTCTTACAAAACAACTACAGCGCCCAAGATATTCAGCAGATCCTTACCAAGCAGTCCGGTTTGCTTGGAATTTCTTCGGTAAGCAGCGACATGCGCGAACTGATGCGACGATCACCTGAGCACTTTGAATCGCGTCAGGCGATAACCATGTTTTGCAACAGCGTTGCGCGGGAGATCGCTTCCGCTGCCACATTCATCGGCGGACTGGACGCTCTTGTTTTCACAGCCGGCATCGGAGAGAACTGCGAATGGGTCCGAAGCCAAGTTGTGAAGAAGCTCGCTTGGATCGGCGGCGAGTTGGACGAAGCTAAAAATCAAGCCAACGCGACGCAGCTCCATACGTCATCGAGCTCATTCGAGATCCTACGTGTCGCGACCGACGAACAATCGATCATCGCCGAACACGCAAGAACCATTTGGAACCACGTTAAGTCACTTGTAACGAAACATACCGATGAATAATAAAGCGACCCACGAAACCAAGACCGAAGAAATGAACGATTCCTTCAATCAGGAGCTGGCCAGAATCGATGCCTATTGGCGAGCGGCCAACTACCTGTCGGTGGGCCAAATTTATCTTCTCGATAATCCGCTCTTGAAAGAGCCACTTCAGCGGGAGCACATTAAACCTAGGCTGCTGGGTCACTGGGGAACCACACCTGGCCTGAATTTCATTTACGCTCACTTGAATCGCGTTATCCGACATCGCGACTTGAATATGTTGTTGATCTGTGGTCCGGGGCACGGGGGACCTGGCATCGTCGCCAACGTTTACCTGGAGGGAACCTATACCGAGTTCTACCCGAACATCACTCAAGACGCTTCTGGCATGCAAAAGCTGTTCAAGCAGTTCAGTTTTCCGGGCGGGATCCCATCCCATGTCGCTCCCGAAACTCCTGGTTCCATCCATGAAGGGGGCGAACTGGGTTACGCTCTATCGCATGCATTTGGAGCCGCATTCGATAACCCAGATCTGATCGTGGCCGCGATCGTTGGGGACGGAGAAGCCGAAACCGGACCACTTGCGACGGGTTGGCACGGAAACAAGTTCCTGAACCCAATTCGCGATGGGGCTGTTTTGCCGATATTGCACTTGAACGGCTATAAGATTGCGAATCCAACCTTGCTTTCAATCATCCCAGAACATGAACTGAAATCGATGCTAGTCGGTTTCGGTTACGATCCTATCTTTGTAACGGGATCCGACCCAGCGCTCGTTCACCGGGCCATGGCCAACGCGGTGGATCGCTGCATCGAGACCATTCACGACATATGGGGCACGTATCGAAACGGCGCACCCATGTCGCGTCCGATTTGGCCCATGATTGTAATGAGGACTCCCAAAGGCTGGACCTGTCCCAAAGAGATCGATGGGAAACCGGCGGAGGGATCTTGGCGCTCGCACCAGGTGCCCATGAGCGACGCTCGGAAACCAGAACATGTCATCGTGCTCGAGAACTGGCTCCGAAGCTATCGCCCTGAAGAACTGTTTGATGAATCAGGTCGCCTGAACCGCGACCTAGAAGCGTTGGCACCCACCGGACCCAAACGCATGGGCATGAACCCTCATACCAATGGCGGACTTTTGCTGCGTGAACTGAAGTTGCCGGAACTGAAGCAGTTTGAGTTTCCGATCCAATCACCCGGCTCGCAGGAAGCTGAATCGACGGCCGTGCAAGGAAAGTACATCGCGTCGGTCATGGCCGAAAACATGGCTACCGAAAACTTCCGCGTTTTTAGTCCTGATGAAAATGCGTCCAACCGATGGGGCGCACTTTTCAAAGTGACCAAACGCTGCTTGATCGACCCGGTTCCTGCTAACGCGGACGACGTTGCGCCAGACGGTCGAGTCCTTGAAGTGCTGAGCGAACATCAATGCCAAGGCTGGCTAGAAGCGTACTTGCTGACAGGGCGTCATGGATTTTTCAACTGCTATGAAGCGTTCATTCATATCATCGACAGCATGTTCAATCAGCATGCGAAATGGCTCAAGGTATGCCGCGATATTCCTTGGCGCAAACCGATTGCTTCGTTGAACTATTTGTTGACATCGCACGTCTGGCGGCAAGACCACAACGGCTTCTCGCACCAAGACCCCGGTTTTATCGACCATGTCGCCAATAAAAAGTCGGAAATCATACGAATCTATTTGCCACCGGACGCGAACACACTTCTTTGTGTGACCGAACATTGCCTCAAGTCCAGGAACTATGTCAATGTGATCGTGGCGGGTAAGCACCCAGCCCTGCAATGGTTTGACTTGCCAAGTGCCTATGAACATTGCCGGAAGGGCCTGAGCGTCATTCCTTGGGCAAGCACCGACGGTGGCGAGTATCCAGATGTTGTGCTCGCTTGCTGCGGGGATGTGCCGACAACCGAGATACTGGCGGCCGCACATCTGTTGCGTCAACACTTACCAGACCTACGAGTGCGATTGGTCAACGTGGTGGATTTGATGCGTTTGCAACCCGACTCGGAACACCCGCATGGTCTACCCGACGATGCATTCGATGCAATTTTTACACAAGACAAGCCGGTCATTTTTGCATTTCATGGTTATCCATCGTTGATCCATCAGTTGACGTATCGCCGACGCGGTCACAACAATATCCATGTTCGAGGCTACAAAGAAGAGGGAACCACAACGACCCCCTTTGATATGTGTGTCTTGAATGATATTGATCGCTACAAGCTTGTGATGGATGTTATCGACCGATGCCCAGACTGCGGCCCAGCGGCATTCAACGTCCGAGCCAAAATGCTAGAATTGCGAAAGCAACATCGTGAGCATATTCTGGTCTACGGCGACGATCCGATCGAAATTCGCGATTGGAAATGGAGCTCGTAGCATCCTGAATGGTCGGTGTTATACTGGGTGAAGTCACGATCCTTGTAACCACTGAGCCAGTTTATGAAATTCACCCGTTTGGCGTTTGTAGCAATTCTATTCTTCGCAAATCATTGCTTGTTGGGGGCAGAGAATGCTGGGGAAAGTTCGGACAAGCAGGTTGCCGAATCGTTTCGGGCTTGGTTGGACGAAGAATGCAAACGGCACCCGATGTTTGCAACTCAACAAGGCAACCGAGAATTCGACTCGCAGCTCGATGACTTGTCTCCAGAAGCTCGTGCGGAAGATGCCAAAAGAGATCAGGATTTGCTCCTTGAGCTTTCTCAAAAATTCGATCGTTCGAAATTGTCTCGAGACACTCAGATCGATTTAGAAATCTGGGAGAGCTACATCCGCTATCGAGCTTGGCAGTACAAGAACAGCGATGATTTTGCCAACGATCCACGGATCTATCTGGTTTATTGTTCGGATAGTGTCTTTGGGCTCTTCACGCAATCGACACTGCCTATGCCTCGAAACATCGAAAACGCTGTTGGCCGAATTTCTCAGATTCCTAAAGTGATCGCGGCCGCTAAAGAATCGATCAAAAATCCACCCAAGATTTTGACGGAGGTTGCAATCAAGCGAACCGAAGGAGCTATCTCCTTTTATGAAAAAGACATCTTTATCCTCGCCGATCAATCGCCTCAAATCAGCTCTCTCGCAACACCATGTCGCCAAGCGGTGGAGTCGCTGAAGGATTACAAACGATTCTTGGAGACGGACGTGTTGCCTCGGTCCAACGGCGAGTGGCGAATCGGAGAAGCCAAGTTTGGCCAGAAACTTGCAATGGAACTTGATGCGGGACTGACCGCTCAAGAGGTGATCGATACAGCGGAATCAGAGGCGAATCGCGTTGAGCTTGAGATGTATTACGTGGCGAAACAGTTGTGGCATTCCGTGATCGGAAACCAGTCTTTGCCCGCAGAAGATGCTATGGGACGTCGTGAAACGATTCGCACCGTATTGGCTAAGCTCAGCAAAGATCATGGAACGTCCAAGACGCTTCTCGCTGACACTCGCAATACCGTGGCTGACATCAAGGATTTCATTCGCAAAAAGAACATTCTGACTTTGCCTGAGCCAGACCAATGCGCCATCATCGAGATGCCTGAATTCCAGCGTGGATTTTCAGCAGCCTATTTGAACCAAGCTCCACCGCTCGATCCAAAAGCCAAGAGTCTCTACGCGATCGCACCGCCACCCTCGGATTGGCCAGAGGATCGGCAGCAAGCATTCTTCCAAGAATACAATCGCTTTATGTTGCAAGTGTTGACGATCCATGAAGCGTACCCTGGTCACTACGTGCAACTCGACTACAGCAATCGAGCCGATTCGCTGGTGCGCAAGGTGCTTGCCTCTGGCGTTTTCGCAGAGGGATGGGCGGTGTACACCGAGCAGATGATGCTGGATGAAGGTTATGGAGAAGGCGACTTGGCCCTGCGGCTTCATCAGTTGAAGTTCTACATGCGAGCTGTGTTAAACGCGATCTTGGATTATCGCATGCATTGTTCGGAGATGTCGGACGAGCAAGCATTGGCGTTGTTGGTCGATCGCGGATTTCAAACGTCTGGTGAAGCCATCGGAAAAATCCAAAGAGCCAAACAAAGCTCTTGCCAATTGTCGACCTACTTCGTCGGTCGAACTGCTTTTTATCGTTTACGACAAAACGTCCAACGTTCGCGGGGTTCCGCGTTCCAGTTGGGCCCCTACCATGAAGAAGTCTTACTCAACGGGACTATTCCTGTGAAGTACTTGCCTGAACTTGTGAAGTAATGTCGTCTTGAACTTCCGCGGTGCAAGCAATCACCAACCATGGATTAAAAAATGCGATGCAGTTGTTATTACCAAACGAACGAAGCAACTAATCGGAATCCATGCCACTGAGTGTCAGAACGGAAAACCGGATTCGGACCTCCGTTAATAGACGTGTTACGACTTTGCTCTAGTACCATTGCAAGATCGGATGCGACCAACCCTTGATAGCCTGAGTAAATGGAAATGGATTTGGTTAACCCAAGGGACCCGCCAAGCTGCAAGTCCAACAATTGCGACGTAAAGTTGTCATCTGCAGTTGAAAAGAGACTGGCGCCGGTGGATGGTTCGGTCGCTCTAGCGAAACCACCTGTGTTGTTTGCTAACACCGCCCACTTGCAGGAACCAAAAATACGGCCATAGCCATTCGAGACCAAGACCCCTTCGACCCCAAGTTGCCCACCAGCCATCGCATTCTCGTACCATGAAAAGAGCCCAATTTTGGTGGTAGGAGTGGAGGCAGGGTCGATGATGTCGTATATCTCATCGACTTCGAAGTACCGAAACCCCCCTATTAAGCGGACACGCATCGGCGTTCGATAGATCATGTTCGCCTCGAAGCTGCGAACTTGCGAAATATGAAAAAGGCCATAAGACGGACCTGGATCGACTAACGTCCCCTGAAAGAAAATTGGCCGGACCGGCGATGCCGTCAAGGTTTGTTCCGCATTCATGTCACTTGCCTGGAAAAAGCGCATTTGGAAGTCAAGTGGCGTTTGGCTGGGAACATTAAAGAAATTTACGGTCAAGTCGAGCCCCTTGCCCATGGATCCTTGCAACTGATCCGCATCGGAAAGCACATTCACGGTTTGATCGACCGCTAGAACCTGCGAATCGGGCCTAGAGCGACGAAGCCAAATTCCACCGACGTCAAATCCCCAGACGGGCGCTAACCTTTCTGGCAAGGCGGAGTCCAAAGATGCATGATTGCTCATCGATGGCGTCGATTCGACCCGGTAGCTTTCCCAGGGGGATTGTCCAAAGACGCTCATGGCAGAGCCGCAGAACGCTGCTATGCTTCCTAGCAAAATCGTGAGTTTGCGAATTCCGCACCTGTCCATACCGACGCCTCCCTGCGCTGCTGGCAAATGATTGCCGGTAGTGAAAAGCCGGCATTCTTAGACTTTTCGGCACAATTCAACTCTGAATCGAGCAAAGCAGCTATGCGGTAGCATGATCGGAACAGACGGCAAAGTCCTTACCCCGTTGGCCCTGTCGTTAACCATAATTTACGAGGTGTTTATAAGCCCAGTTCTTTTTTACTAAACTCATCAGCAACGAATCCAGATCCTTTCGTGTCCACGCCGATGGTGATAGCATTGGATGTGTTGTCTAAGTTAACAAACGCAGCATACGCATTTGTTGTAGCACTGTCTTTCTCTACGATGACACAAAGTTCTAAAGCTTTCTTGTCAACATGCTGCCATGCTTCCGTTGCATTGTTCCAACGCGAAAATCGGTTGGTTTTCCAAGCATCGTGGTCGAAAACTATCTTTAGAACCTTGTCTTTGGGATGGGAAGTTTTCCAGGCCTTCGCAACTCGCGTCCGCAACGATTCCAAATCCGATCCGGAATAGGTCTCGACTGGAACCTTGGGAACGGGCTTGACTGCGGCGCGAAGTGCCTGCTCTTTTTCAGCTAAGTCAGCTTTGATTTCCGTGACCTCTTGTGAGATTTTGATTGCATTCGCATCTTTGTCACCATTGAACGCGACTAGGATCGTGATCATCCATTCCGCCTGTTCGACTTCATGCATGGCTATCTTATAGTAGCCTGGAGTCTTCTCTTTCTCAGCGTCCTGCGCATTCTCTTTTATCTTCTTGAGGCAATCCTGGTAGCGATTCTGGAATGAGGACGCAAAGTCTTTTGCCCCATCAATGAATGTTCCGATGCCAAGCGTGGCAGTCTTGGAGGCACTTTGAACTCGTTTCCCGAGATCGGACTTCTCGTCAATCTCTTTCTTGTACTTCTGATAGATGGATTGCATTCGCTTAACGTCTACTGAGTAGCTTCGGACGATTGCTACGAATTCGTCAGGAGATTGGTCTGCCTTATCCCAAGCATGGTTGTAGACTTTCCCGATTCGATTGAGCTCGGTAAGTTCAGCTTCCAAATTCTGAGCATTTGCGTTTCCCCTAAGCGAAGTCAGAATTACCATTAGGAGCGTGAAACTTTTCAGGCAGTACGCAAATTGTCGATTCACGGGTGATCTTCGCATTCTATGGTTTTGTGTAAAAACAAGTTCGTCGATTTACGGGAAGCTTAGCCCCAAATGACCAAAACGTCGAAGAAACCTCGCGAAGTTTGTGATTCTCGTTGTTGGTATTTCTGGTTTTAATGATTTTTCAACAATGCAGATTCGAGATCATGAAGAAATTACTTAGTTCCCTTCCAACCGCGGTCCTATTGGTTCTTTTGATCGGGCTTGTTGGAGCATACAGAGCGATTTCTCAACGGCAGAGGGTAAATTCACGCGCTGCCGAAATCAAGCTTCGGCAAGATGTCTCGAACACCATCAGCGACTTGAAGATTAGCTTGCCACCGCTTTCGGAAGCGGCTTCGGAACGCAACGATTCGAGGTAATGGCGAAACATGGACGTATTGCGAAGAAGATTGCTTGGTCTGCAAGGACCGTATGCCGACATTCGCGAGGCAACCGACCAACTCGATAATGTCAAGCTATGGATCAATGGGCTCGAAGAGTCTGATCGGAAAGCAGCTTTTAGCGATCTGCATCGACTTATCATCGACGACAACTTGGAGATTGCTACTGTAGCTGTTCTGTCGTTGGACTTCGTTTCGGAATACTTCGATTCGGAAGCGGCGGCTTTCATGCTATTGGAAAACGATGCTAGACTGTACCGGCAACCCCTTCGAATGGGTGCAACAACGTTTAAGACTATTCTGCAAGAGTACTTCTCACGAGTTTGCAAATACTGCACTGGAATCAGTCATCGCTGTCTTGAAGACTTTTTGCTTCGCACAGCCGAGCCTCTACTTCGTTCATCGCTACTTTCTTTTTTGGCTCCAAACTATTCGTCGCTCGTAGTTTACCACGCACATCGAATGCTTGATTATCAAGACGCTCAAGTGATTGCCGCGTTGCCTAACCACTGGGGACGTATTGCCGTCGCAACTGCCCTACGCCCTTGGCCTTTGGATGCGGTCGATCGAGTCAAGAGCCTGTTGCGAATCAGGAAGTTCAACGAACACGACACAGAGGCAATCGTTAAGGTTATGGCGGACGATGCCCCAAGGCTTACGCATCCGGCGGGGCTTAAAGATTCGAGACGCTGGTGGATAATCGCAGGAGAACCCTATTCTTGGACCATGTGGGAAACGAATGACGGAGAATTGGCTTTCGAAGTCCTTCATCCCGGCCCAGGTTTCCAATCGACATCGCGAATTCTTAGCCCATCAGAGGCAATAGCTTTTCGCCAAAATCGTAGTTTAGGAAGTTCACTGCTCTAAAGTTTCTAGCCAGGGACCACCAACTTGGCTCGCATCGACGAAACCTGGAGTCGGAGGGTTGAACCGCTATTGAACTCCAAGTAATCCTCCTCAATTCCGTCCGAAAAGATTACGCCGGAGTCGGGCATTTGGCTTTCGAGAATAAGCTCTTCGCTTTCATCAATGGTGCCAGCGACAAATTGGGCGCTCGAGCTTCGGCTTACAAATGGTTCCCTCACGACCCACGCCAGTTTGCGATCTTCCCATTGAAGCTCCAACGGATCTCCCGAACTGCCACCCGTCCATCGGACCATGCCTTGAGTCATATTAAAGACACTGGAAAGCCATCCCGTGGATCCCGCGCCCGTGGACACAATGACTCCACTCGACGATTGAGGTTCCGATCCCCCGCGATAATGGAGCCTGTAACGAGCGGACGTGTGAGATCGCTTGCCGATAAAAAAGTCGTTGAACGCTAACATCGTTTGACCATCGTTTAAGTTGGCCTCGGCAAGAGTGACTTCGCGCGTGATGGACCGACCAGCCAATGTTCGGGAAAGTTCAGATTGCACTTGCTGCAAGGAAAACGGGGTAAGCACTCCTGAGTTTCGGCTAGGATCCGGATTCACTCCGATGATGGGTAATCCCTGAGCGTACTTGGCGGTGTTTGCAACCAAGCCGTCGTGCCCCACAACCACCACCATCACCACGTTCCGAAAATCAAAATTCGCAAGATAGCGTTTCTCGATGACGTGGATTGGGAAACCGATATCTATCTTTCGGCGAAGGACTTCCAGGGTTTCCTGGTAGAGTTTGTCTTCCGATTCGTAATCGGAAAAGGTCGAATTGATCGTCGGCTTACGCGTTGCTGGGCTATTAGTCCGCTTTTGGGGACCGGTTGCAGTTGCTTGGCCATGTTGCAATTGCTCTTGGAAGTGCTGATCAGATTGCGCCAATCGGAACTTGGCAGCGCCTTTGGTTCCCCAACGGGTCATCAATCCTTGCAGACGCGTGGGTGTAGTCACCAACGCTATCGACGCTCGCATCATGATCGTTTGCCTGTCGGTGCACCTTCCATAAGAACCTTCAGCAAATCAGGAGTGATATTCAGTTGACCCACTTGGTTTGCCTTTTCAGCAATCTGCTGGAAGGCCATGGCCATCACTTGTTTTGCATCGCCATTCCCAAACGTAGCCATAATGGTTTTCCAATCGGAGCCTTGCATAGCATCCAGAGTGCCTTTGATCGCCTCTGCCTGCACGGCTGCTAGCTTCCGTTGATTGCTGGCTTGTTGGTCGACGAGCTCGGCCTTTTTCGTTTCAATCGCAATATCGGCTTGCATATTGGCTTCACGGACTTGCCTTTGCTTTTCCGCAACCACACGTTCCGTGTTGAGTTCGTTCTCCTTGATCTGTCGCTCCAGCTCAATGGCCGTATTGCGTCGCGCGAAGACAGCTTCATCGGCTTTCAATAAAAGTTTTTCGCGAGCGTCAGCTTGCATGGCTTTTGCCATCTCAGGACTCGCTTTGACAGACAAAACGATCAGCGAGATCAATTCCAGCCCCAGCATCTTCGTAACTTCGGACTCGCGAACGCCTGTCTGCAAATCATCGCTCAGCTCCGCTGCGGAGTTCAGCATTTTCGCCAAGGTACTTCTTTGGCCGAACGCATGAGCGCGGACTTGAGCAATTTGAACTAACCGCTCTTGTAGCTTTTCAGGATCATCGCTGATGTACTGTCCCTGCCGGTTGACGGCGAAATTCATCAGGCTCGCGACCTTCTCCGGTTCCGAAACACGGTACGTCAACTGACCCTGAATCGTTACGTCTTGGAAGTCCTGCGTCGAATCTTCGAATACAAATGGGACATCGATGCTTGCCATCGAAACCTGGACGATGGTCGATGTTGGTGCAAAGAAAAACATCGACAATCCAGGCCCTTTGCGAACCGCCTTCCCGTTCCTATAAAGAATCGAGTAGATGGTAGGGGCTGATTTTAGATATCCAATTCCGAGCATGATGAAACCTCAAACGATAAAACATGAATTTCAATAGTTTAAGGATTCGTCATGGCGGTCGCTTTTGCAAGTTGCAAAATCGATGGTTTTTCTTTTTCTCTTTCTGCCTTAACAAAATCCTTTCCGGAAACTCTTGGCAACTGGACACCCGGGCCAATCCAATTGCTAGGCCATCATCATTTGCCCTATTGACTTCAGCCTCCTCATCGACAATCATCTATTGAGACTAAGTCTCAGCAAGCGATTGGTGTGGGTTTTCCCTGTAAATTTCCTCAGCCAGCCAAGATCCTAGCGGTGCAATTGCAACCGATTCTGCGTTCAGCGAGCCTCAGCGCCCCACTCAACCTTGGTTTTGTGGTGAAGGCGATGCCTCCGAAAAGAACGCAGTACAAAGGGATCAGGTGCATGGTCGAATCCACGCAATGGGTTGTACGACCCATTGAAAGCCAAACACGAAAGTTTCCTAACGGAATCCATTGCCATGATGACGGCCGACCCAAACGAACCACGCTCTGTCGCGATGGGCAAGCTAGCTGACTTGAGCTCCGAGCAGGCTGCAAATAGGCTAGTTCCTGCGTTGCCAACCTCCGTCTCCGCAGCCATGGTGCCTACGGCCCAAGCTGCGAACAGTATTCGATCCATCAACCTACCCAAAATCATCCCCTTCGCCGAACTTTGTCGGTGTGGGGATGAGATTTGGATCGAACATGATAGGCAAATTTATCGACTTCGAAAAACTAAACAGGGTAAGTTGATTCTAACCAAGTAGAGTCCAGTTACTTTCGCGGTTGGCCTTTGCCGTTGGTTGGGTTGGGATTCTGCGCTTTTCGGGCATCCGGTGGTGATGCAGGCAAGCGCTTATCTATCTGGGCAGCAACGGGTTGCTTGGGGGCTAGTTGAGCGTCACCGCTTGTAAGCAGTTCTTCCAATGCATCCTGCATTTCTTTGCTGAAATGCGACGTTCGTTTGACAACCCGTCCATCCCCATCGATCAGGAACGTAATTGGGACACTGAGAACACCAAGCCGAATGGCCAACGAGCTTTCGAAACCACCTTGCTCATGGATATGAGGCCACGGGAAAGACTTGTTGCTGTTCAAGAATTCCTTGGCGACATTTGCATCGGTATCCAGATTCACACCAATGATTTGCAAGTTCTGTCTTGCATACTTGGCTTGAACTTTACGAATTTCAGCCATGTCTGCTTTGCAAGGTTCGCACCAGGATGCCCAATAGTGAACCAAGATTGGCATCTTCGCCATCGACTTGCTATCGATGCTCTTGCCATCAAGAGTCTTGCCTACCAGACCGATTTGGCGACCTTCCAAAGTTAAACGAGCCAATGCACCCGAGGCCTTGTCCCCTTGAACCGTCTTTGGGAATTGGGTGGAGACTTTACGATACCAAGTTTCTGCATCCTTTTCTTTTCCACTGAGTTCATGGTTGAGACCGATTTGGATCATGGCGTCTGCAGCATCTACGCTATCTGGGTAGCTGCCGGCGAACTCTTCCAGCTGCTCCATGTACTCGATTTGCAGCTTTGCAAAGTCGACGTCGTTGCCAGAACTTCTGACGGTGTAGTCGGTGCTGATCAATCGATACGCAACGTAAGCGATCAGGTCTTTACCCTTGGGGATGTTCGAAAGAATTTTGATCATTTCCCGCATCTTTTCGACCCCTTCCACGTACTCGCCCGTTTGGGCTGCGGAGCTGGTCGAATCCGCGAATTGCTTGACCCATAGTTCAAGTTCGCCAGTGTCCTTGTTGGCAATCACCAGCTTTTGAAGCAAGGTAGCCTTATCTTCTTGCAATTTGCTGCGATCATTCGCGGGGTCTTTGAATGCCGTCTCCAAACGCTCAAGTTCAGCCAACATGTTCTGCACATCTTGGGTCAGTCCGCCATCTGGGGAGGCTGAACCGCCGATCCGATTGCTGGCTGCCGCAGGGAAGAATAGTCCGCTATCAGCCAGGGTAACCCCTTCCGTGATGGCCTTGGGTAGATCTGCAAGGCGCCACGCGCCATCGATTTGCACCAAGGTTCCAATCATCAACTGCTGGCTTGTACTGTCATTCTCGACGATCGCGATCGCATTCTCGTACGCAATGATATCGCGCGATGAGCCTTCGGTGCCTGCGGGAACAACCCCTGGCTTGTCCGCCGCGAAATGCGCCCACTTGGTGTTCGTTCCGATGAGCTTTTGTGAACGGGCAAATTCGGCAAAGCCCTTCTTGGCACTCGCCAGTCGTGACGTTAGCTGATCTCCTTTGTCTTCGCCCAGTCCGAGCTCCTTCAGCTCCGCATCGGTGACCAGTAGCTTACGGAATCGTTCATCGTCCCGCGTCTTAATAGCTTCCACGACTTCAATAGTGACTTCTTCGGCAGAAATCGATTTCCACTGGTCAATTTTGCCATCTTCATTGCTATCGATTCCCCAGCGAGTGCCGGCCGTGCCTAGCCAGCGATACTGGTCGGCCGCGCCGTTGAAATCGCTGTCGATATCGCGATAAACTTCGATACCATCTTTGTAGTAGCACCATTGATCCACCTGCCTATCGCCATTGCTATCAGCAAATCGACGCAGCGGCTGTCCGCTGCTGCTGTAAATGACTAGACCTTCGAAACCATTGCGAGTTTCATACTTGCCAGTGCAGCTATCGATTTCTTTGTCGGTTACTTTATCGAATGCGATGGAGCTTTGACGGGGGGCGTAGCTGAGTGCTTTTACGACTTGTGCGTCTCGCTCGGCAGCGAAGCTAGAAGCGATGCAAACGGTACCGAGAATGGTGGTGGCCGATGCCACACGAATACTAGCCCTGATCATTCGAGAAATACTTGCCTTGCTTAACTGGTTCATTCGGTCGACTCCTGGTCCCTACAACGTTTTGCTCAACGACATCGCGCAAACACTAGGTACAGTATCGTCCGATTAATCGATTCACTTTGCGCAACTCGACTAAAAGACGGCAGCTATTTCTAAGATCGATTAACTGCCCAGTTCTCGCGGCTTTACCAGCCTGCGCAGCTTCCAAGCCGCAACATCGAACCACTGTGTTGGCCAGTTTTTTTCCGCCGCTTCAAAAACGGCAAGGGCAGCCGTTGGCATCTCTGAATAAATGCTGCTTAAAAAGCTAACCGCTTCCTCCATTCCTGGGTTGTGTGCCAAAACCAATACACTTTCTCGTGTATCAAATTGGCTAGCATGCGAAACAAGCACCGACGCGGGAGCCAAATACAACTCTCGCTTGTAATGAACCTCGGGCTGCGAATCAGAAACGACTGCATTGTTTCGCCATACGTCTAACATCAAGGCAAGTGTTTGCGACGTGCGGACAGCGGTACTGCACAAAATGACCTCCGGGATCAAACCTTCGCTAGCTAACCACGATGCCATGCGCGGTGCTGCGTCTTGACCTCTCGCATTCAGCGGTCGATCGTGATCCGAGACCGATCCATCCGACCAATCGCTCTTTGCATGCCTCATAAGAAGCAGTCGTTTGGGGTTATTCGCCGTCAATGTAGCACCTGTCACTTGTCAAAACGAGTTTCAAGCCGAGCGGCGTTCGCGAACTGCGGAGGCGAGTTCTTCCAGTAAAGCGACGCTATCTTCCCACCCAAGGCAAGCATCGGTAACGCTTTTTCCATATTCCAATGCAGCGATCTGCTCGGGTTTTTGAACAAGCTTTTGATTGCCAGCCTTCAGGTGGCTCTCAATCATCACACCAAATATCGATGTGCTTCCCGCAGAAAGTTGGGACGCAATACTATGGCACACATCCTTTTGGCGTTCGTGGATTTTATCGCTATTGGCATGGGAGCAATCGACCATGACCTTGGTAGTGGCTTTCGCATTCGAAAGCTCTTTGACCGCTTCTGCTACGTGCATAGCATCGTAATTCGGTGTTTTCCCACCTCTCAGAATCAGATGGCAGTCTTGATTCCCACGCGTTTGAACGGTCGCAACCTGGCCGTTCTTATGAATCGAAAGAAAGTGATGAGACTGCGAAGCAGCTTGGATGGCATCGATCGCAATTTTGACGTTTCCATCCGTTCCATTCTTGAAACCGACCGGAGCGGACAATCCCGATGCAAGTTCGCGATGCACCTGAGATTCGGTTGTCCTAGCGCCAATGGCTCCCCAACTAATCAAGTCACCAATATACTGCGGCGAAATCACATCTAAAAATTCCGAGGCGCATGGCATCCCAAGCCGATTGAGTTGCACCAGAAGATCTCGAGCGATTCGAATCCCTTCATCGATACGATAGCTCTCGTCCAGATATGGGTCATTGATCAGCCCTTTCCATCCAACGGTGGTGCGTGGCTTTTCAAAGTAGACTCGCATGACGATTTCTAAATCCGCAGCATGTTTGCTGCGTTGTTCCATCAATCGTGACGCATATTCTAACGCGGCCTTGGGGTCATGGATCGAACAGGGACCGATGACGACAAGTAGACGGTCGCTATCACCCGACAACATCCGAATAATGCTGCGTCGAGTTTCCTGGACCAGTTTTTCGATGGGCGAATTGGCGATTGGGAAAAAGCGAATCAGGTGTTCCGGCGGTGGCAAAGGAACAATCTGGTCAATACGTTGATCGTCTGTTCCCGATGTGCGATCCGCCGGGGATGGATCCAAATTGGTCATTGCTATCCAAAGGGGTCTGTGCTGTGAAATTCTGCATGGAAAAGCGATATCCTAGTTCAACACAGTGCAATTGGCTATGCGTTCCCTACCCGTAGTTGAAGAACTACAGAACGTCCGCTCGCTTCTCAATGGATCGGGGACCCAAATTGCCATAGCGATGGTAGTCAAAGGAGATACTTTGCTCCATCACGTACCGAAGCAGCTCAATCCGCCCGACCAACGATACCGGTTGATCGGCAACGTAGACTTGATGACTATTGGCGGAACGCAATACTTCTTCCGGTACACATTCTGAGTTGGAAAATCGAAGCCGTGCCACCTGCCCTGTTTGGATCGCCTGGATCAATTCTTCGTCGGTTTCTTCCAAGAATTCGATGCGTCCTGCCCACTCGGAAGTGAGCTTTTCCAGGACCGCAATCGTTGCTTCGTGAACTCCGTCGGGGTAACTGACGATGGCTCTGCATTTAGCCGCACTTGCCGCCAACGCTCGAAGGCAGATATCGACGGGGTGATCTTTGGCCGACACACGGATTCGCAGCGGGGTGGCTGGCAAATACCGAGTCACGTTGTCCTGACCGATCAACTTGAGATGGTCTTGCTCCAGATGCAATTCTTCCCTCGCGAACGTGTCGAACGACAGCATCGCGGATCGTAGTTGTGCGATGTGGGACGCTGTGGTGCTCTGGCCATCCGAATCAGCTGGCAGGTCTAACAACAGTCGGCTTGATCGATCGAGTCGCTCCCAAAACGTCCGTAGCGATGTTAATTCCGGCAAACGCGATGCATCCGCAACCGATGCCTCCGACGACGCAGGTGTGAAGGTCATCAAGGTGGCTACATAGTTTGGTCCGCCAGCTTTTGCCCCTGGACCAAACGCACTTTTCCCCATCCCACCGAAAGGCTGCCTCAATACGATAGCGCCCGTAGTGGGTCGATTGATGTACAAGTTGCCTGCCTTGATCGACTCTCGCCAAATCTTTTGCTCCCGATCGTCCAAAGACTCCAATCCGCTCGTCAATCCAAAGCCGGTTGCATTCACCATGCGAACCGCTTCAGGCAAATTCTTGAAGCTCATGACCCCCAGCACCGGTCCAAACAATTCGGTCTTGTGCGTGAAGCTACCCGCCGTGGTATTCCACTTTACTCCCGGCGAGTACGAGCACGGATTATCACCCTGCTGAGTTGGCATCACCGCCCAGCTTTCGCCATGCTCGAGCTCCTTGAGGCCTCGTAGCAGGTCACCCGCGGGTGGACGAATCAGCGGTCCCATTTTGGTCGACAAGTCCCAAGCCGACCCAACGCGTAAGCTGACAATAGCATCGACGAACTGCTCTTTGAATTCGCGGTTTTGGAAAACCTCTTCTTCCAAAAGCAACAGGGATGTGGCACTGCATTTTTGACCGGCATGTGAAAAAGAACTGTGCAACACGTTCTTGATGGCTAAATCGCGATCGCTCAGTCCGCTCACAATGGTCGCATTCTTGCCCCCGGTTTCAGCGAGCAGCTTCAATCGAGGATTCGCGTCCAGAATGCTTAAGGCCGTTTCGGTTCCACCCGTCAGTATCACGCGGGCGATCTCTGGCCTTTGAAGCATGTGCAATCCCGCCATGGCACCACTGCATGGAACGAACTGCAGTGCTTCACGCGGAACCCCCGCTCTCCAGAAGCACTGGCACATCAAGTAAGCGGGCAACACGGTGTCGGAAGCTGGCTTCATGATCACGGTATTTCCGGCGGCTAAAGCAGCGGCAACGCCACCACATGGAATGGCGATCGGAAAGTTCCACGGACTCACCACCACGACAACACCCACAGGCTGGGCCTTCATTTGTTCGGACTCTTGGAGCTCCAAGGCACACAAGGCATAGAACTCGACGAAGTCAATCGCTTCACTTACTTCGGGATCGCTCTCCAAAATGGTTTTGCCCGCGTCGGCAATGGCGGCTCCAATCAGATCGGCCCTCGCGATCCGAAGCTCCTGAGCAACTTTGCGGAGAATCGTGTAGCGGTCCTGCGGCGCTAACGATCTCCAGCCGGATGGATCTTGACTGGCGCAATCCACCGAACTTCGAATCTGAGACTCGTTCGCTTGATGGTACCGAGCCGCAATAACGCCAGGGCGAGATGGATCGATCGATTCCACCAAGGTTCCTGTACCTTCTTGTTCGTCACCGCCGATCGATAAAGGAATCTTGGTTGCCTGTGCGTCGCATCGTGGTTGCCATTGATCGATGATGGACTGAGCCCAAATCGAATTAGCAACCAAGGAGAAATCCGTATCGGGTTCGTTGACCAAAGCTTGCCAGCGCACGGGCTTGGCTGGTTGTTCTGGGAACTTGCGTCGATCTTGTTGCCGTCGTGCTTGAACGGACACAGAATCAATTCTCTCTACCGCTTCCAAAAATCCGTTTTCTAGTCGCTGCCAAGTGGCCCCGCCTACCGAAATCTTGAAGGCGTGACGCAAGAAGTTATCCGGGCCCGTATTCTCATCCAATCGACGGATCAAATACCCGATCGCATTGATAAACTCCTCGCGTTGGCAAGCCGGCGCGTATAGCAAAACGCTTTTGGAGAGTTCAAACATGGCGCGACGTTGATGATTGGCCATCCCTTCCAGCATCTCAAATTGGACTTTCTCCAACACTTCTTGAGAACTCGCCAGCACCATGGCATAAGCCAAGTCGAACAAATTATGAGACGCGATGCCGAGATGTGCTGCTTCAATGTTCTCCGATCGCAGTCCATATCGAACCATGCGCTTGTAGTTCGCATCGGTTTCAATCTTGGTGCGGTAAGGCGCTTGCGGCCATCCGCGGACGGACGCTTCCACTCGTTCCAATTCCATGTTCGCACCTTTCACGATGCGAATCGTGATCGGGGAGCCTCCCTTACGGTAACGGTCGATCGCCCACTGAGTGATGGATTCCTGTGCCAGCGACGAATCTGGAATGTATGCCTGCAAGGCAATCCCGGCTCGAACATTTTCCATGCCCTTGCGTGAGAGAGTATGCATAAAAATGTCCGCGGTGAGATTCAAATCGCGATACTCTTCCATGTCCAAGTACACGAACTTGGGAATCCTACGACCATCCGACCGAAGAAACGTCTCTTTAGCCGCCGCGCGATACAACAGCTCTAATCGATCCGCTACTGTTCGAATGGACTGCTTGCGAGCGATCGGAGAAATCTGAGAATAGAGAGTCGATATCTTGATCGAAACACATTCGATTTCGGGCAACTGCAACGCTGCGAGATAACGATCTAAACGTCGACGCGATTCTTGTTCTCCCAAGATCGCTTCGCCAAGAAAGTTCACATTCATGCGAAGCCCTTCTTGCGATCGTTCCTTCAAGTGGCCTGCCAACTTGTCGTGCTCCGCAGGCAAGATCACATTGGCCGTTTCCTTACGCATCTTTTCTTTCACCATCGGGACCGCGACGCCCGGCAAATATTCGCCAAACGACTGAAAGCCCTTCAGCAAGGCTTGGTCAAAGACGCTAAAGAACCGCGGAACCCCTTGCACATCCAAAATGTGAACCATCTGATCCACTACACGACCTGCGGATTCGCTCCGGAAGCTCTGATCGGTAATCTGCGTTAGAGTCGATTTGTCTTCGGGATGCTGCAACATCCGATCGAGCTCTGCTTGCTGTCGCCGTTCTTGCGGAGTTTGCAACTGCCCGGCGCGTTCCTGTAGCAAGGTCGCAAGCCCCAGTGCTGCCTGAACAAGTCGTTTGTCGTCCAGCCCGCATCGGCTGCCGGCGGATAAGCCTTGTCCTTGTAATAGAGAACGAACTTGATTCAGACTCAACGGGGCGGCAGCGGCAGTTTGGGACATGGATTCAGCTTGACTCGGGTGTGTTAGTGAAGCACGCATTGAAACGGTACAGGATCGGCGGCACTTTTGGCCGGATAGGACTCCAAGATCTTACCATTTTGAAGCACGAACGTACCTCCTAATTGAAACCCATCACCATCCAAAGTTCCAAGCCCATTTCGCTTCAGGATTGCAGCTTGAAACCCACGCCACCAGACTGTCGGGCCAAACAATTGGGAAAGCTTGCCGCGCTCCAGCCCATAGGCCCGGTACAAGCTAGATGTCGGATCAGAAACATGAACAACCTCGGGGATGCCAATCGAATTCATCATGGCCTGCCCGTCCGCCCAAGAGCTCATGTGGACCACAATCGGCCGCATATTCTTGGCTCGAAGTTCCGGGAGCTTGGTTTTGAGCTCCGCCAAGTTCTCTCGGCAGAAAGTACAACCCGCGTGCCTTACGAAAAGCAGGAATATCTTCTCTTGTTGGATGGCATCCCAAAGGCTCTGCTTATCGGAACCGATCGCGTTGCGGTTCGCTTGCTCAAACGTGGGCTCGACGGCCGCAGAGGGTGGCTGGTCTTGCTTCTCAAGCGAAGTTCGATACCGTGGATCCGAATGGGCCTTCATGGCCAAATACAGCATGGCCCCGAAGGGAACCCACCAAACCAAATCGTTCGTCAGAATGGTTACGCCCCAGGACCAAGGCAAAACTCCTGTGGCAGCGCTTTGCACAAAGCCTATCGGCCCAAGTATCTTTCCCAAGAAGCCCACCAAAACAATCGGCCAATGCCGGACAAAGTCCCTAGCTGCGAACCAATAGCCGATGCCGTAAACCCCCACGATCATCCCTACGCACTGCCATATTCCGGGATAATTGGGGCGGGCTATTCCCGTCCAGTCAAATAGATGATTTGGGAACAGAATTACCCATGCACCCCAAAACAGGTTGTAAACAGCAGCCACTCGCAATACCAAGCTTGGCCATTTCACGGCTGTGGAGTGTTGGTCTGGGCTTATGTTTGACATGTTGCAGGCGTGTAATGGGTGTAGTGGGGCATCTTGGTTAGTACTCTGTCCCTGTCAGGGCCATTCGCGGCCCCTAGCAGGGCATATCGCATCAGTCTTGAACCGGCAAACGCCCGCGAATGCAACTCATTCGTGATCGTGTCCATGATCAGGAGCACCGTGACCATGATCATGAGCCGCGAAGGCCTCGTGGTCTTTATTGCCACCCGCGATTACGTAGGCCATCAAGTCCAGAATCTCTTCTCGAGTTAACTTGCTGAGCAACCCTTGAGGCATCGTGGATACCTCGGATTTTTTCTCCGCTTCGATGTCCGCTTTTTCCAGGATGGTTGGTTCCCCCTTGGCCAATGGATCGACCATGATTTTGATCTGGTCCTTGGTTTCCTCGACAACCATTCCGGAGATGATCGCTTCGGAGCTCATTTGGAAAATTCGCGAACGGTACTTTTCTTCGATCTCGGCGGATGGCTCAAGAATGGATTTCAGCAAGTTCGCTGGGGCTCGCTTTTTCTCGTCCAGTTTGCTTAGATCGGGTCCGAACTCCTTCCCCTCCCCGCCCAGCTTGTGACAGCCAACGCAGTTCGCAGCTCGGAACAGACTCTTGCCCACTTCGAACGATCGACCATGCACACCATGCTGAACGTCGGCAACTAAGTCTTCGTATTTCCATGCAGTGTTGCGGCCAATGGATGCGAGCAATTCATCTTGCATGGGAAGTGGGTTGGCGGCCAGGTACGCGTCTGGATCGACTTGGTAAGCCTCTAAATCGCTAACCACCACCAACACCCCAAACATGCGTCTCCAGTGTCCAGGGTAAGTGCAAACGAACGGATACATACCCGGTTGCTTTGGAACGTCCATAGTCATCGTCTGCGATTCGCCCGGCGATAGCAATTTGCTAGCCAGCAAGACCTTTTCCGAGACGGGCACAAAGTTGCGTTCGCGAGCATCGGGTTCCAATGCACTCGCCTCTGCTTTCAGTCCAATCTCTTCCAAAGAACCGGGCATAATGAACACTAAATTGTGCGGCATATTATCGGTATTCGAAAAACGAAACTCGACAGGCTTTCCTGCAGCCACGGCAATTCTTTCTTTATCGTAGTTCATCCGCTCTACGACCGTCCCGATAGCGATGGTTCTCACATCCAGATTCTGCAATCGATCGGCGATTCGCTTCGCTTGTTCGCTCGGAAGCTTCTCAGCAAACGCTTTGATCAGCTCGACGGTTTCCACCGCATTGCCAGACGTTCTACTCTTGGCCGGGATGCTGCTCAGATAACCCACAAGGTTGTCGACCAGGCTGGGCAGTTCCTTCGCATCCCACGCGGCCGGAGGCAATGTCTTCATCGCTGTCACGGCCGCCGCACGTTGCCGATCGGCCTTAATCAACCGTGTCCAATCCAAGAACTTTTCGCTTTCAAAGCCAGGAAGTGTAGCGAGTGTACGAACCGCAAGATCTTGGACCGTTTCACCCGCACTACCGACGCTCAGAAACTCAGGTGCAATTTTTTGCTTTTTCAACTCAGGGCCACTCCATGCTAGCCTCAGACCATCACCCCCACCGTTATCGAAGTAGGTCACCACAATACGATGCAACCCCGCCGTCAAATCGGCCGAAGCACTCTTTTCGACCATGCCATGCAATCCATCGTTGTCGATCAGTAGTTTGTCGTCGAGATACACGCGGGAGCCGTCATCGGAGGCAATCGAGAATGTGTAGTTGCCTGATTGGGGAACAGTCAGGTTCCCTGTAAACCGCAACGCGAAATCATCCGGCTCCGTACGCTGTGGTACTTCCATGATGACTCCTGGAACAACTCCGCTACCTGTAGGTTGCAGGGCAGCCAATGTTTCTAGCGCAACATTGTCTGGAGCAGGGAAGAAGTAGTCGACCTGGATTCCCGGCTCTTGAAGTGCCCCACCTTGCGGTTCCGCCTGGAGGGATGCTGGCAGTTCGAACATCAAGCCTCGAACCGAGGGAAGCAGTTTTTGCTTCAAACTGGGGTCCCGAAGACTCTCGACTGCCAACAAAAGATCCTTAAGTCGCTGGTGACTGGAGGCAGCTAATGCAAAGGCTGCGTCCCCCGTCCCTTCGGCTGCGATCCAAGCCGCAAAGCCCAATTGCCGCGTTGCAGGCTGTTTCCCGTTGGTAGCCAGAGTTTGCAAAGTACCTCGCGACTTTCTCAATTCGGCAGCAGGCTGTTCCAACAATAGATCTTGGAGGCTCTTCAACCCATCGGCCTTCGTGTTTTGGTCACGCTCTTGAACTAAGGCTAATATGACGGGCAAAGAGCTTTCCTTCCTCAGTTCCGATAGACCCTTCAATGATGTACGCAAATTCTCGATCGAAACGACCGGACGAGCCAAAATCGCTTGATAGGCCTTCTCTGATTTGGGAAGCTTCAAAATGCTTTCTACGCTCGCATTTTGAAATGCATATTGAAGGGCGGCTTCCGATAGCTTCACGTTGCTGTCGATGGACCGTTTCAATTGATCGTCCACGTTTAGTCTTGGCTTGGCGTACAGGAGCACCGTTTCTAGTTCCGGATCAAGGGGGCGGTTTGCGACTTCGAAGAACGCTTCCACGGCCGTCGGCCCTTGCAGTTCCACAGCCGTCTTAATGGCCTCTGCCCGAACCAGCGCGGATTCGTCCCTCGCGGCGCTCAGCAGCAAAGAGTCCCAATCTTTGACAAGCTTCGCCCAATGACCCAACGTTCGAATGGCTGCTGCTCGAACGCGTCCTTCGCGAGCTTGAAACGTTTTCTTGATCCATGCCATGTCAGGACGCCGATGTTCTTCGAGAACCCACAGACCTTCCAAGAGAGCCTGTGCATCATCTGGCTTGGCTGGATCCAGTCCTTTTGCCCATTGATGCAAGGCGGTGTCGACCACTGCGGATTCTCGGCCGCTTAATTCCAAACGAGCTCGATACCGAGTCCCGTTTTCTTTCGAGTAGAAGGCCTTGAAGACCTCTTCGACAGGCTTGCCCTTGAGCTTTGTCGGTTGGAGCGGCTTGCGTCCTTCGGCGGTCACGCGATACACACGACCATGTTCGTTGTCTCGATTGGGATCTCGCATGTTGTGCTGCATGTGACCGATAATTGCATTGCTCCAGTCCGCAACATAAAGAGCCCCATCGCCCCCCACTTCAAGATCGCTCGGGCGGAAATTCGGATCGCTCGAAACCAAAATCGGTTCAATTTCGGTCGCCTTGATGTCAGCCCCGTTGTACGTCACTTCATGTTGCAACACTCCCAGCACTCCGATGCAATTGCATA
Organism: Planctomycetaceae bacterium; assembly: GCA_027487485.1. Lineage (GTDB taxonomy): Bacteria > Planctomycetota > Planctomycetia > Pirellulales > Pirellulaceae > JBKCUI01. The sequence goes on from JAIYDN010000048.1 coordinate 178,093, forward strand.
TCAAGAAGTTGCCCTGGTTTTCCTGGGGGAAATGGCTGCTGGATAGGATGCCATTGGAAGAGACAGGTCGAACCCGCATCTTAAACCACTGTTTGTTCCCAATGCCTTTGCCAATATTGACATAAGACCCGGTACCGCCCGTACCGTCATTCGCAAACTGATAGCCCCACTGGTCGAAAACATCTCCGTGTGGGTTCGGACCAATGGGGAAGTGAAACTCCATCTCAAAGGTTCTTGGGTTGAATCGATGCACACCGCTCGCCTCCGAACGAACCGTTTTGGTAGGCGTTTCGATAGCCGACACATTGAAGATTCCTCGAGACCAATACAGCCAACCATCCGGCCCGATTAACATAGCGTTGGCAGAGTGATGCGAATCCGCGCTGCAAACACCTTGAAGCATACGAATTTTTAAGTCCGCTTTATCATCACCATCGGTATCTTTTAAGAACCAAATTTCAGGCAGAGCGGCAACAAGCATTCCACCGTTCCAAAACTCGAAGCCGGTTACGCTATTGAGTTCATCTGCGAATGTGACGCAACGGTCCGCGACTCCATCCCCGTCATCGTCGGGAAGGCAAATGATCTTGTCCCGCCGCGGCTCGACCGGATTCCAGTGAGGATAAGATGGCCACGTTGCTACGAACAAGCGGCCATCGGTGTCGACCGCCATTTGGACGGGGTTGATCAAGTCCGGAAACATTTCTTCTGAGGCAAAGAGATTGACCTGCATCCCCTTGGCCACTTTCATCTTGCTGATCGCTTCTTTGCCTCCAAGATATTCATGGCGACCATCTGCCAGCTTTCCAGGGATGTTGGTTTTTACCTCGAGTTCCGGCGGCAAGTTATCGTCCTTGACCACGTACGTTTCGCCGCGTGCAGTAGCCCAAACAGCTTTGTCCCGGTTCGCTGTTTTCACATCGAAAATTTCCATTTCTCGCATCATGACATCGGCGTTCGATTGTCCGAACCAAGCTAACTTGGAACGGCCACCAAAAACGTTGTAGCCATCCACCACGCGGTATCGGCTGAACCATTCATAGTTCTTAGAGAGGATGGTTTGCCGTAGGTTTTCTAAGCGAGTCTCGTCAGAAGGCAATGTTCGACCTGGAAACAAGTTTTTGACAATGATCTGCGAGATCGCCCGATCGCCATTATCAAGAAGGTGAATACCGTTCATGGTCAGCGGCTGTTTCGCGGATGCATAGAGACGCTGCGAAGGGCCGAACAAGTCCACGAAGGCAACCTTCTTTTCTTGGCACACTTGCTTCATGGCTTGAGTGTAGATTGCTAGATTGGCATTGTTGTCCGAGCCGTCTGGGAGATGAGGGCTCTTCAAGTTCTCATGAGCAATAGGTGAAAAGAAAACCAATTGCGGAGCGGCCAAGCCGTCGTACTTTTGGCTCTTCATCCCATCGATGGTGTCCGCCAAATCAGCGCGAAACTTATCGAGCCCGCCAGCACCTTGTTGAGCTTCGTTATAACCAAAGAAACAAAAAACCACGTTCGCCTTGACCTTGGTCAACCATTCATCTGGAGATCCGAAATTCTCCTCACGCGATCGCAACTTTAACTCGTCGCCGGGATATCCAAGATTGCGGCAGGTCAAATCCAATTCTGGAAACATGGCGGCCAGGTAGGTTTCTAACCAACCTGAATGCTGCATGCGATCGGCGGTAGTGTTCCCAATATACGCAACGCTATCCCCCTTTTTTAATTCAAGAGGAGGGGTCTGGGACTGGGAGTTTGAGACAAGCAGCATTAGCGTTGCAAAGAACCCAACGCAGGTCAAACGAAGCATATTCATGGGTGAAATTCCTTTGGGAGGGGATCGTATGGCTCTTATTGTAACGCAAGCGAGCCCAAAGAGTACAACACCAAGCTAAGCTGTCAGCAGCAGCTTCAAACCAGCGATTACCAGTACCAGAGCCAACAACCGCTTGATGGTGGCTTGGGGGAATCGCGTACTTCCCAAATAGGACCCAGCCAAACCTGCGAACAAGGCAATCAGGGCGAACGGAATCGCAAAAGTAGGAAGCTGCCGAGTGCTGCTGATGTTGCCAAGCAAACCTGCTATCGAATTCAATAGGATGAAAACAGCGGAAACAGCAGCGGCAGATTTTGTTTTCGCCCATCGCATGGCTAGAAGGAGAGGTGTTAAAAAGATACCTCCCCCTGTTCCGGTCAGCCCCGACAAAAGCCCAAGTCCCGCGCCGACAGGTAATGCGACGCCCGTCGACGGCTCGTGAATTGCCGCATCTTCCGAAGGGTAGATCAAGAATCGGATCGCCGAAAACAGAAGGATCCAACCGACAATGAATTTGAAGGCGGCTGCGGGCAAATTGACATAGCCACCGACAAAAGCCATCGGAACGGCAAGTATTGCGAATGGCCAAAACAACTTCCAGGAAAAGTGACCACCACGGTAAAACTGCCAGGATGCGACCGAAGCTACCAAAATGTTCAACGCAAGGGCCGTTGGCTTAATAACGTTAGGTGCAAGCCCGGCGAGCGACAGGACGGCGATGTACCCCGAAGCTCCAGCATGACCCACCGAAGAGTACAAGAATGCGATTGCCCCAATCGCCATGCTCACGATTACAAATTGTTCCGTTGTCATCAGCGATTTTTTGTCGAGTCTCTTTCAAGGACGCTGGCGATGTTTCCAGCAAACATATTCGGACCAAGTATAGTCTGTCGCGTTATTCATAAAGTACCTGCATCGAAAATCACCTCTGCGAACAATTGAATCGGCACACCGACTCAAGTAGGATGTCGAACGTTATTCAATGGTTTTTGGTTTCTTTTCAAAAATTGTCCGTCTGTTACTTACTGAATGATTCATGAGAACTATGGTTGCCCATCACGATATTGGTATTGCAAACGGCAGGCGGAGCAAGACCTCGACAGCTTCATTAAATAAAAGAAGTGGGAACATCAACCTGTGGCTTCTTGGTGGCGTTGTCTTTGGAGTAGGTTTGATTTTTCTTCTTGGAATCGCTTGGTACTTGCTGAGTTCTCTTCAGCCTGCGACTTCCATGAGCATGCCTTCGATTGTTGGTTCTGCAACAGACTCACTTCGTCACGACAATGGCAACGCATCTGAATCGGACTTGATGTCGTTTAAAAGAATAGCGAGCCTTACGCAGCTTCCTGTAATAAAGAAACTGGGAACCAAAGACCTGCAGTATTACGATGTTTCTTTGGACCGAGCGTTTGGCAAATCGATGCGACTGTTCATTTACATGCCTCCCGGAGACTCTACCAAGAAAATGCCGGTCGTGTTTGAAGCTCCATCGGGAACTCCGTTGTTGCATGGTGCCGATATCGGTACCGCAGAGGGATCGGCAGAACTACTCCCGTTTGTTGAGGAGGGAATGATTACCGTAACGTACTCTATTGATGGACATATGCCCGCAGGAATTCGCCCAGATGCAGAAGCGGCTTTTATGGCAGCGATGTCCGTCGCCTACAAGTCCTTTACCGAAGCGGACGCGGGAGTCGAGAACGGTAAGGCGGCCATCGATTTTGTTCTTGCTCAACTGCCTCAAGCGGATCCGGAACGGCTCTACACGTGGGGCCATAGCTCATCGGCTACACTTGCATTGCTTTTGGCGTCGAAAGATCAACGCATCAAGAAATGCATCGCACTGGCTCCCATCACGGATCTTCAATCTCGTCTAGGAGATCTACGACAAGAACCATCCATGACGCGTGTTTTCCCAGACATCGCAAACTACCTGAAATCAGGCTCTCCTAGCAGCTATATCAAACAGCTGAAGAGCCCCGTCTTCTTGGCTCACGCAAAAGACGATGACAACGAGCCCTACGAAAACTCGGCAACCTACGTGAACAATCTAAAAGGTGCCGGCGGAACCATTGAGTTCCTTTCGCTACCGCGTGGAGGGCACTATCAGGAATTGATTTCAACGAGTCTGCCGAAGGCTGTCGAATGGCTTAAGAAAGATTCCTTCTAGGCAGCTGAAAAAGGCGTCCGGCTAAGATCTATCTGGGATTGCCGCCCTGCTGGATGGAATACGAGACGAAATCCGATTAGGATATCTATCGGTTGAACCTTCCTCAGGCAGCCTCCCTCCTTCCCCTCCCAACTTAGAATCCCAAATGCATTTCTATTTGAATCGTCTGTTTTTTATTGCCGTTGTTGCACTCGGTATTTTTCCAACTTTGGCGTTTTCCGACGGCTATGACCCTGATAGGTTTGAAAAATCGATCGTCGCATCGGGACTGATCCAGCCGATGGAAATGGCCATCGCACCAGACGGATTGATTTATCTGATCGAGCTGGGAGGGGATTTAAAGTGCATTGACCCAGCGAACAGTAGTGTACGCACGGTAGGTCGTATTTCAGTGACCACGATTCAAGAGAATGGCCTGATCGGAATCGCTTTGGACCCCGGCTTTGCTGCGAATCATTGGATGTATCTGCAATACTCGCCACCCGATTTTTCGGGACAGCGTATCAGTCGATTCACTCTTCGTGACGGGATTCTTGATCCATCGAGCGAGACTCCATTGCTTCAATACGAAGAGCAACGACAAGAATGTTGTCACCATGCTGGTTCCATGGAATTTGGGCCTGATGGAAATCTCTATGTTGGAACAGGCGATAATACGAATCCGTTTGGATCCGACGGATTTGCCCCCATCGACGAACGCCAAGACAAATCGGCTTTCAACGCTAGAAGAACTTCGGCCAATACCAAGAGCTTCAACGGAAAGATCTTGCGTATACGTCCGCTACCCGAGGGAGGGTATGCGATCCCGGAAGGAAATCTGTTTCCAAAGGACGGGTCAATTGGTTTGCCCGAGATCTTTGTCATGGGATGTCGCAATCCATGGCGGATCAATGTAGATCAGCGGAGCGGTTTCTTGTACTGGGGTGATGTCGGCCCCGATGCTGGTGGCGAAGGACCTCGAGGCCCACGCGGCTACGACGAAGTCAATCAAGCGAAGGTTGCAGGCAACTTTGGCTGGCCGCACTTCATCGCAAACAACAAACCCTACCATGATTTCGACTTCACGACGGGCGAACTTGGACCAGCCTTCCATCCGGATAAGCCGATGAATCCTTCCGTGTTCAACTCGGGGGCTAACGATCTTCCTCCTGCACAGCCTGCGTGGATTTACTATCCCGCTGCAAACTCGAAGGAGTTTCCCGAGCTAGGCTCTGGCGGCCGAACCGCGTGCGCGGGGCCTACTTTTTATTACAACAAGTCGAATCCGTCGGAGACTCAATTCCCTGAGCCGTTCAATCGCTCCCTTTTCATTTTCGAGTGGTCGAGAAACTGGATCGCAGCAGTACATCTTAAGGAAGACTCCAGCATTGAGCGCATCGAGCCCTTCTTGCCAAACACTCCATTCATTCGCCCCATCGATCTCCAGTTTGACGCCAAAGGAGCTCTTTACGTTCTTGAGTACGGTGAAACTTGGGGCGTGAACGCGGATGCCAAGTTGTCTCGCTTGGAGTATCGTCGCGGTAATCGCCCACCCACCGTTCAAATTCAAAGCGATCGCTTTGCTGGCCGCGAACCTTTATCGATTCAGTTGACAAGCAAGGGAACCGCGGACAAAGACGGTGACTCCCTCAAGTATCAATGGAGCGTTGTCAAGGTAACCGACGCCCAAAACGCAATCGCTCAAGGTCCCTCGGCAATGCCAAAGCCTATTGGCAACGAGGCCACTGCAACAGCAACATTCGAATCAGCCGGAATCTACTCCGTGGTCCTGGAAGTTTCCGATTCCATGGGCGGACAGGCAAACGCGACCACGAACATTGTGGTCGGCAATAACATGCCTGAAGTAAGCTTCCTAACACCTTTGGACGGTGACTTCTATGACGCTGGCTCTGCCGTCGACTATCGAGTGCAGATCCGGGATTTAGAAGATGGAACCTCTAATCCGAACGAAGCGGATCCCGACGAGCTCGAATTCATCGATGCCGATGCACCCAAGCGTGTCACCGTTCAAGCCAATATGGTGAGCGCAAGCTCGACCGAGAATCCAGATGCAGTGCCCATCGGTCTGAAACGCATTCGAGGAAGCGATTGTCTGAATTGTCATGCGATCGACCGATTGCTGGTAGGGCCCGCGTTCTTGGAGATTGCAAACAAGTATCGGGATCAACCGAATGCGATTGCTACCACCGTGGAGCGAGTCCAAAAAGGCTCCTCGGGCGTTTGGGGGAAAGTTCCGATGTTACCTCACGCACAGCATTCACAACAAGAAATACAGGAGATGGTCGATTGGGTCTTTGCAGTGAAGCCGGATCCCTCGAGCGCTATGGTGACAGGGGTCTCCAATACCGTTGGCCTTTTACAAGACAAAAAGGACTTTGAAGGTGGGCTTCGCTTAACGGCCAACTATTTGGATTTAGGCCGCGATGCCATTCCCGCGTTGACTGGCACCAAATCCATTGCGCTTCGTTCGCGAACCATTCAAGCGGAAAACGCGTCCGGCATCCACTCCATGCAAGTGCTTGGGTCTCACGAAGCAGGCCAAGGAAAGTTTTGTGGAGCCATCAATCATGGTTCCTACTTGCGGTTCGACAACATTCCAATCGACCGAATCGGAAAACTGAAGGCTCGCGTTACCTCGGCGGGTGCGGGAGGAATCATCGAGGCAAGAATCGGGGCAGTGGACGGACCAGTGGTTGCCAAATTGCCCGTCAAGGTGAATGGCTCCTGGAACGATTGGTACGAAATCGAAGCGAATTGGGACAATCCGTTGCCATCGCAATCATCTCTCGAAGATTCGGTATCGGGAAAACGCGAGGCCGTATTTTTCGTTTGCGTTAACGAAGCGATGCCAGGGGGCCTGATGAACATCGATTGGATTCACTTCGGGAAATAGAAGGCTGCAAACTCTTCAAAAACGCAGGGGGCAGAAGTTGCCTGAGGCTTAAGCCCCCCTTGTGCTTGGCCTGTGCATAATCAAGCATTTTTCTTGGCGATCGAACATTCGAGGTCGATCGATGGTTATCATATTCCAAACTGATTTGAGCCCAATTTCTCGTTGCTGCAACTTTTTATGTCCGAGCCATCCATAGGTCCTGATGCTACTGAAGCGTCCGTTGTCGTGAATTCCCCATCGTCCACACCAAGACCTTCGCACATTTTGGAGGCCAAGGAGCTCTTCGAAGCTGCCGTTCGCGAGGTGAGCAAGGTCTTTGTAGGGCAGGATGAATTGGTACTGACCTCGCTGGTCGCGCTCTTTTCGGGCGGTCACGTGCTGATCGAAGGCGTTCCTGGGCTCGGCAAGACCTTGTTTGTTCGAACGCTTGGGCACGTATTGGGTTGCCAATTCGGACGCATTCAATTTACAGCGGACTTGATGCCGTCCGACATTACCGGTGCCCCGGTATTGGATTTGAAAACGCAAGACTTTCGTTTTCGCCCCGGGCCCGTCTTCACGCAATTTCTACTAGCCGATGAAATCAACCGATCGCCAGCCAAAACGCACGCGGCGTTGCTAGAGATCATGCAAGAATTTCGAGTCACGATTGACGGAACCAGCCACGTGGTCCCTCGACCGTTTCTTGTCATGGCCACTCAAAATCCTATTGAAAGTGACGGTACCTATTCGCTACCGGAAGCTCAACTGGACCGCTTCATGTTCAAGGCGATGGTCGCTTATCCTGACGAACAAGAAGAAGCACGCGTTCTTCAGATGCACTCCATGCAGGTTGATCTTGGATCGATTCTGAAGAACCAAGTCGCGGTGGTAACCAACGCGACGCAGATTCTTGGATTGATTCAAAGCAACGCAACCGTTCGTATTGAACCCAAACTGCTGACCTATGTAAATCGCATTGTCCGTGCGACGCGAAGTTGGCCAACGTTCCATATGGGCGCTTCACCCCGAGCTGGACTGGCGATGATCCAAGGTGCGCGGACGTTGGCTGCGTTTCGTGGCCGTGACTTCGCGGTTCCAGACGATGTGGTGGAAATCGCATTGCCCGCCCTTCGCCATCGCGTTGTCATGTCCGCAGAAGCGGAAGTGGAGGGGCTCAAAGTGGATTCCGAATTGACTTCCCTTTTACGAAGTATTGAAGTCCCAAGAATTTAACCATGTCCATTTACGATTCCGTCGGGACATACCTTTTTTGGGCGCCTTGGATCGGCTTGCTTGTTCTTGCGTCGCCGTTGCTTTTGCTTGCGTTCGGCTGGCGCATTTTTCCAACCACGCGCTGGTTCGGTCTTCTCATCCCTTTGTGCCTGACGACGCTGCTGATTCTTGCCACTCCCTTGTTCATCTACTTCTTGGTGGTATTGGATCTGATCGTCTTGTCCATTGTTGTTCTGGATTTGCTCACCATCACTGGCCCTAGTGGTTTGACTGTGGAAAGGCATACTTTGCGGAGCGCATCTTTGGGTGGCACGCATGATGTCAAGCTATTGCTCGATAATCGAGGTTCCCGAACCAAATTGCTCGAGGTTCGAGATGACTTGCCGGATGGCCTAACTGCGGACCCTGAATCACAATCGCTGACGCTGAAGCCAGGAAAAAGAGCGGAGCTAGATTATCGCATTCGGCCAACGCGGCGCGGGTCATTTCAATTCGAGTTTGTATATCTTCGATTGCGAAGCAGGCTTGGACTTTGGAATCGCTTTATCGAAAAGCCGTGCCCGGGTGAGTTGTTGGTTTATCCGGACATGAAGCAGCTTGCAGAATATGCTCTCTTGGCGAGAACGAATCGGCTGAGTCTGATCGGGGTCCGCCGAACGCGTAAGGTAGGCCAAGACAACAACTTTGAAAGACTGCGTGACTATTCGCAGGACGATAACTACAAGCATATCGATTGGCGATCTTCGGCTCGTCGAAATAAACTTACAGTCAAACAGTTCCAAGCCGATCAAAGTCAACGCCTCGTTTTCATGCTGGACTGTGGACGTATGATGACGAACGAATATCGTGGGTTGAGTCTTCTGGACTACGCCTTGAATTCGATCTTGATGTTGAGCTATGTCGCACTGGAACAAGGGGATTCCGTCGGGTTCATTTGCTTCTCGGACAAGATTGAATCGTATGTGCCGATGCGAGGCGGGTTATCGCAAATGAATCGCTTGCTACACGCTGGGTTCAATCGTTTCCCGTCCATGAAGCAAACGAACTACGACGATGCTTTCCTCCATTTTTCGAAAAACTGCCGACGCAGATCGATGGTAGTTTTAATCAGCAACATTATTGATGACGTTTCTGCCGCTCAAGTAAGTGGCTACATGCGTACGCTCCGATCAAGACACTTACCAGTCATGTGCTTGCTTCGTGATCGTTCGGTATTCGACTATGCCGATAACCCAAGCATGGATGATTCAGTTCTGTATCGCAGCGCTGCAGCTGCACAGCTTTTGATTTGGCGTAATGAGGTGATTCAGAAAATGGAAAACGCCGGTGTCTTAAGCGTCGACGCCTTTCCAGAATCGTTGACAACACCGCTGGTCAATCGCTACCTGCAAGCAAAAGCCAAACACCTGCTGTAGTTTTTAGGCATGTCGGCATCAGTCCTTGGTTAAAAAACAATTAGCCGAAAGGCGATAGCCTCGGTTGTTGGTTGAACGCGAAGAGTTGGAGGAAAACCGGGGCTATCGCCCAACGGCTAAAAGAACTGAAATACTTCTGAAATCGCGCTTGGCGAGGTTGCTGCCCGGCTTATTGTGGCTGATTTAGCTTATTCCAATGCGATGAGATGATCGCAAGCGATTGCTGGTGTAGCAAACCGTTGGTTGCGCAAATGCTGCTGTGTCTTCCAAGCGGCAACACTTGGTTCATGCAATCCGTCACATGGCCGCCAGCTTCGGTCACAAACAACTGGCCTGCGGCATAATCCCATGGATGCAGCTTGTACTCAAAAAACAAACCGTAATGCCCACAGCCCAAGTTGCACAGGTCTAGGGCTGCCGCACCGAACCGACGCATGCCATGAACATTTTGTCGGAAGAAATCCCCAAGGGTATCGAGCGTCGCTTGCATCATGCGATCTCGGTCGTAATAAAACCCGCAGCAGACTACGACTTGGTCTAGACGAGCGGATTGGTCTACCTTTTGACGAACACCATTATGCCATGCACCTTGGTCGAGCACGGCAACATACAAATCGTTTCGGATCGGGTTGCAGACTACACCAACCTTGGGCTGGCCTTGATGATAATAAGCGAGCGAGATTGCAAAGTGAGGAATGCCATGCATGAAATTGCTGGTACCATCCAAGGGATCGATAATCCAAAGATCTTCGGAGTCGGCTCGGTCGCTATGGGACTCTTCCGAGATGATCGCGTGGTTTGAGAATGACTGTCTTATTCGGTTGACGATTCGCTTTTCCGAATCCAAGTCAGCTTCGGTTACAAAGTTCGACGTCCCTTTGATCTCGATTTGAACCGATTGCTGAAAGTGCTTCCGAATCGCGATCGCCCCTTCTTCAACCGCAGCCAAAGCGGTTGCAAGCATGGGATGATGGCAGGCATGTTGAGATTGGCTCATAAGTTTGCTTCTTTAGACCTTCGCGATTCGGACCCGATCAAACCAGCCTAGCAAACACACTTCGCCAATACTGGCCCAATGAGATTGGTCGCCCCATAACGACTGGTTGCACGTGGGACATTTTGGCTCTGTCTCCGAGCTGCTGGGCGCAATACGTTCTTGCATCGAAGGGTCGGTCCACATGGTTTCACATTCGTCGCACAAAACCAAGCCTGTCAATCGCTGGTTGGTGACGCAGATGCGAATCCGACACAAGCCGTCGCCGCAAACGGGACAGGATTCGACATAGATCAGTGGAGAAGTCATGGTAGTCTCGGATTCTCGTAAAGTCAGTGGTGGCAAAAGTACGGTCGTCCGACCGAGGCAAGCTCAAGGGACGCGATGCTATTGGACGGGAAAAGCGGTAATTACCGATTTCCCTCGAACCACCACTCGCATCTTTTTTAGGGCTGGGTTCTTGCGTCGCTTACCATCTGTTCCTCCCAGGAATCCGATGGGTTTCTCGAACGTTGCTTCGTACACGACAGCACCGTCATCTTCTTTCTTGGACGAGCCTTTAGCTCCCTTGTTGGCCATTGCAAAGGCGCGATCGATTGCCACCAAAAACGCTTTCATATCCCCATCGAAGACTCCGTGCGGTCCAGGTCTAGAAGGTTGATCTTCCAGATGCCGCTCGATATGTTTCAACCGATGCCCTTCTTCGGAACCCGGTCCATAAACGAGACCTTCCGGTGATTCGAACCGGTTACGCCCCAGATCTTTGAGTATTCCATGGATCTTATCTTCTGCAGCGTCCTTGGGCCTGGAATCCTTGGGCGCAGAGTCCTTAGGAACGGGATCGTTCGTTCGGTTGGCCGTCTTGGTCGTGGATGCTTGGGCGATTTCCGATTTCTTATCCGAGGTTTTCTTATCGGAAGTATTCTCCGTAACATTTCCAGTGACTTTTTCAGATGCCTTCTCCTTGGAAACGACTTCCTTAGTAGGCTTCGGTTCCTTTTTCGTGGTCGGTTTCTCATCGCCTACCAAGCTTGCAACACTAGGCAAATTCCATCCCAACCATTGATTAAGTCGAGGTTGAAGTAGAACGTAGCCAATGAGCAAAGCCACCAACACAATCGCCCACTTGGTGGGAATCATTCGCAGGGTGTTGATGGCAGTATCCGTGCGTTTGCGCGAGACCATGTTGTTCAATCGAAGAGAAGAGCGATTCGGGGCTGAAAAGTGGCAAGAACCTTGCCGATGATTGTATCAGAAGACAGGACACGATTGACGTGCGTTGATTTTACTGAGCGTCAGCGATGGGTAACACTTCCAGCTCGGCTGTCATCGTATGCATTTCACCAGGTTCAAGCGAAATGGCATTGGAACCGATGTTGGCGGTTTCGATACAAACCATGGTCTGCCATTCTTGGTCGCCGAAGTCTTGCATCCGTTGGCTTTTATCGATCCACGGATTCCAAATGACGGTAGATCGTGAGCCAGATTTGGAGACTCGGATACGTCGGTTCATTCCGGGATCGTTCAGGAAGCAAGTTGCCTCGGTATCGCTGTAGACGCGATCGGTCTCTCCTTGGAAACGGATGGGGGCGTGGCTTGCGGGGCGTTGCGTAGGTGTTCCTACTTTGTCGAGATACGCGGTACTTTCAAGTCCTTCCACAGAGACGCGGTGAATGTCTTCAATGTGCAGGTAGGTATGCAAAGCGGATTCGAAGGCTTGGCCATTGGAAGCGTTCGGCTCCAATTCCACCGTCATCGCCATACGAAGCATGGTCGAAAATGTCAGGCTGTACTTCACTTGGAAGCCAGCTAGGGAACAACCGAAGGTCAACATCGCTTCGCCGTTGTTACCCATTTGGCACTGCAGCAGATTCCATTGGGTCAATCTCGCCCAACCATGCGAGGGCGATTGAGCGTCGTTTGCGTTGGGCCCGAACCAAGGGAAGCAAATTGGGACTCCGCCACGGATCGGCTTCCCTTTTTCATAGTACGACGATTGACTCATCCACAACACCGGGGCGCTACCACGAGGCTGGAAGTGGGTTAGATGTGCTCCTTGCAAGTACAACTCGGAAGAGCACAAATCGGTTTCTAGTCTCAAACGCGTCAAGCCACCGGATCCGATGTCGATGGTTAATCCGTCCAGCGCAAATCGATTCGACAAGTCGTTAGCCTCCATTGCTTACGAACCCCACACGACACCGTTACGTTCTGCAATCGCCAAGATCAACGCCTGCGTTCCAGAACTGCCGCGATCCATGGACTGGAGATACTCGTACAGCTTTTTGGCTAACGAGAGGCCGGGCAAGTCCAGCTTCAGCGATTGAGCTTCCTCGATTGCAATTCCTAGATCCTTGACGAGATGATCCACATAGAATCCAGGTTCGAAGTCCCCTCGAAGAATACGTGGTGTTAAGTTGGTTAGGGACCAGCTACCCGCTGCGCCCATCGATACGGACTGAAGCACGAGTGCGGGGTCCAATCCGCTTTGTTGCGCGTACAACATGGATTCGCACAATCCGATCATGCTTGCACCGATCAGGATTTGATTGACGATTTTTGTATGCTGTCCGGATCCAGCGGGACCATGATACAGATACGTCTTTCCCAGCAACTTCCAGATCGGTTCGAGCGCATCGAAGGCGGCCTTGTCACCACCCACCATGATCGACAATCGAGCCTCGCGCGCCCCGATGTCCCCTCCTGAGACAGGTGCATCCAAAGACAAGACATTCTTGGAGGCTGCCTCTTGGGCAATTCGAACGGCCAGCTTGGGGCTGCTGGTGGTCATATCCACGATGACGTTTCCTGGCTTGGAATGCGCTAAAACGCCGTCGCTTCCTAGCAATGTTTGCTCGACGTCCGAAGGATAACCGACCATGGAAAAAACCACATCGCTTCGGATGGCAACTTGCTTGGGGCTGGAACAACCGACAGCACCCAGTCCGATCAGGCTCTCCATTTTCTCCGGCGAGCGATTGTAAATAGCAAGCGGGTATCCTGCACGGAGAAGATGCGCGCACATGCTGCGTCCCATGACACCCGTGCCGATCCATCCTAATCGTGTCGTTTCAGGGTGCACTTCTATCATCGTTCGATCTTTCTTTAGGCTTGTAGCCGTTGGTATTCGTCTTGAAGCACTCCGGTTACCAGGGTCGTTAATCTGGGTTCTGCTTCGTTTGCCACAGCAATAATTTTTTCGACCACTGCGGGCTCAAGTGCATCAGGCAGACACATGTCGGTGATCACAGAGAAACCGACGCATCGCATTCCGGAATGAACCGCCACGATGACCTCAGGCACCGTGGACATACCAACGACGTCCGCCCCAATCATTCTCAAGAATCGGTACTCGGCACGAGTTTCCAGGTTCGGACCAGTCACGGCCACGAAGACTCCTTGATGCGCGACGATGTCGTTCTTTCTGGCGGTTTTCAAAGCAGAGCGAATCAGATTCTGATCGTACGGATGGCACATGTCAGGAAAACGTGGTCCTAACCGATCGTCGTTGATGCCGACCAGCGGATTGCCATTCATGAGATTGATGTGGTCATCGATCAGCATGATGTCGCCCGCTTTGTAAAACGGGTTCAGGCCACCACAGGCGTTGGAGACAACTAACAGGCCAGCACCCATAGCTTTCATAACACGAACGGGAAGAGTAATCTGCTGCAACGGGTAGCCCTCGTACATGTGCAGCCGACCTTCCATCACCATGACCGGAAGCCCACACAGGGTTCCGCAAACCAACCGGCCTCGGTGCGATGTCGCAGTTGATTTTGGAAAGTGAGGAATGTCGCCGTACTCGATCGTTGCTTCCACTTCGACTCGTTGAACTAACGGTCCAAGGCCTGTCCCGAGAATAATGCCTGCATGAGGAGTTTTGTTCCAAACGTTTCGGATGGCTTGGGTGGCTTCTTGGATTTTGTCGAACAGTTCTAGCATCGTGTTAGTCAGTGGGTTGGTGGAGAGGTTTGGGGCGAGGATTGAGTTGACATTATGTGATGAAGGCAAGCCCGTCATGCATTCGCACTCGGCAGATTGAGCCGCAGGTGCTAGCCGCGACAAAGCTTTGCTTGGAATTCAAATCGCGGCTAGCGCCCACGGCTCAAACTGGCTTGATAAGCCTAGCTAATCGAGTCTGGCGAGGCGTTTGAAAAGCCCTTGGTATACCTACTCGCCTAATTTAGCGGCTGGCAGTGTGATTGGATAGTTGGCCTCGGTCCAGCCTCGCCATCCACCATCCACGCTCGTAACGCGTTGGTAGCCCATTTTCTGCAAGTTGTCCGCGGCCAATGCGGATCGAAATCCTCCGCCGCAATAGAGTAGGATCTCTTGGTTGAAGTCGGGGGCAACTTCTTCAATATCCCGTTCAATGATCCCTTTCCCAAGGCTCGTCGCTCCTGGAATGTGTCCACGAGCAAATTCGGATTCCTCGCGGACATCGATCAACAGAGCAGTGTCGCCGCGATCAAGGCGTTCCTTCAAGTCGTGAATCGAGCATTCACGAATGCGAGCTCGAGTTTCCGTGACCAACGCGAGGAACTGGGGGGAATGTTGTTTCGCCATCGCTAGGTTGCATTTCGTCAATTTGGTGAAGATGAGTCGTTCTTACAGAGTGTCATTCGAAAACAACTTGAATTTTTTTGCAACAGGGTGCAGAAACCGGACCATCGATGCCGATGATGGTTTGGCGGGGAAGTACCGACTCAGCGGATGGCACCATGATCCGGTGAGAATTTTCTTCCTCCACGTGTTCAGGCAACGAAGCAATTTGTTGCCAAGGTAACTCAAAAACCATGTTTTCTTTCGAGAATTTCATTGGGACGCCCTTTTGCCGGATGTTTTGGATGTATCGCGTTGGCGACCTCGATTGTTCTTGGTCTGCTGAAGGGCGATCTTCCAGATTCGATATTGACTCAGGCTGTGACCTACACCGTGGTTTATTCTGCGTTAGGTTGGGTTCTGGGCAATGTCGGCGATCAACTGGTTCGACAGAGCGTCGAAATGAATTATCGGGAGCGGTTTGAAAAGTTACGGCAGGCGAACAAGAAACCGGAGTAGACGTCGCGTCCGACACTTGAAGGCTCTTTTCCAGAGGCAAAATGCCCCGATTCTGGAAGAGATAGGCAATCTAGTGAAGGAAACAAGTCGCTTCGCAACTTCTTGTCTCAATTGATGTGGAATCAACAGGTCCAAGTCAGTAGAGTCCGCGTCCTGGAACACGCAACCCCCTGTCGATCAGGATGATTGGCTTGGGGATCATGTGTGGACAACCGGATAGGTTCATGCATCGCTTTGAAAGCAAAGCAAACCAGTAAAACCACTTGATCTTTTCTTCCCAGGAAGATCATTGCCCTTGCCATGTCAGTCACGGAGGTTCGGATGGCGACGATCGTAGCATCGAGCATCGACATTGTTGATGTATGGAACAAATACAAAGCGGATCCAAACAACGTCGATTTGAGAAACATTCTCATCGAACGCTACATGCCTCTCGTACGTTTCAATGGAGAACGCTTGCGAGCGAAGCTCCCTGAAGGTGTAGAGCTAGACGACTTGATCAGCGCAGGTATCTTCGGCTTGATGGATGCGATTGATGCATTCGATTTGAGCCGAGGTGTCAAGTTTGAGACATATTGTGTCCCACGGATTCGCGGGGCCATGCTGGATGAACTCCGTACCATGGACTGGGTCCCAAGACTCGTTCGCAGCAAAGCTAGCAAGCTGAACGAAGCGACCAAACTGCTCGAAGCAAAGTATGGCCGTGCTCCTTCGACACACGAACTGTCGACCTACATGAGCATCTCCATCGACGAACTGGAGAAGATGAAGAGCGATGCTTCTGCCGTGGGTCTCGTTTCTTTGAATAAGAAATGGTACGAAACCGATAGCTACAAAGATGTACGTGAAATCGACGTCTTGGAAGACAAACGCAGCGAAGACCCCACGCGTCGGGTCAACAAGAGTGACCTGATGCGATTGGTCACCAAAGGCCTAAACCGCAACGAGCGATTGATCATCATTCTTTATTACTACGAAGAATTGACGATGAAAGAAATCGGTGCAACGCTCGATCTCAGCGAAAGCCGCGTCAGCCAAATGCACACCAGCATCGTGCAACGTCTTCAAGAGCAGCTCGGACGTCATCGTCCTGATTTCGGATCTTAACGAATCAAGCCAAGTTGATTCAATCACAATTTGCCGGAGTAGCTTGAGCCTCAACCTTCAAGTTCCTTCGGCTTTTTGCATTATTGAATGCGTTGCTAGACCCATTGAGCCTTGCCCCTAGTCATTCGTTGTGAAAAGGCGATGGGATTTTCTATCCAATGGGTTATCATCGTGCTGATGAGAACCAATATTTTTTTCCTTCTGGCGGCTTGTTTCTTTTCCATCGCGACCGTTACCGCCTCGGATTTCGAGCTGCTGTCTCCGTTGGACTACCAAGTGGTTCAGCGAGCAACAGCTTTGGCGGGCTCAATTCCTATTTCCATACGACATCCCGCTGATCTGCCACCTCAGTTTCTATTGCAGGCGCGAATCGTCGTGGATTCGAATCCTGAGCCATGGCAAGTTTTGACGGTCGCTCGCACGGACGATGTATTGCGCACCAAACTGGACTGGAAGTCGGGAGGGTGGTTTCAGCTAGAACTTCGTGTAACCGTCGATGAAAAAATTGTTTGGGAGGATTCGGTGGCTCATGTTGGTATCGGGGAAGTATTTGTCGTAGCCGGCCAATCCAATTCAGCCAACCATGGTGAAGAACTGCAGAAGACAAAAACCAATATGGTATCCGCCTTCGACGGTCATCATTGGCAGATCGCCAACGACCCGCAACCGGGCGCTAGCGGCCAAGGAGGCAGTTTCATGCCTCCTTTTGGAGACGCAATGGCAAATCAAATGAACGTTCCCATTGGTGTCCTTGCCTGTGGGATCGGCGCAACAAGCGTCCGTGAGTGGCTACCCGAGGGGGATACCTTTCCCAATCCTCCAACGATTGAAGATCGAGTGATCCGATTGCCGAACGGGAACTGGCAGTCCAAGGGTGAGGCCTTTGCCAATTTGATTGCATCCCTCCAGTCTCAAGGTCCCGGAGGCGTTCGAGCCGTTCTGTGGCATCAGGGCGAAAGCGACGCAAACCAGCGCGACCCGTCTCGGACCTTGGAAGGCTCTCGATATCGAGCCTGCCTTATTAGGCTCATTGAGGCGTCGAGAAAGGAAATCGCATGGGATGTTCCATGGTTTGTTGCTCAAGTCAGCTACCACGTTCCAGGCGATGAAGCTTCGCCCGATATTCGGCAGGCTCAAGCCTCGCTATGGCGCGATGGGATCGCTCTTGAAGGCCCCGATAGCGATGCGCTTAAGGGCGACTTGCGTGAAAACCACGGCCAAGGAATTCACTTCAGCACCAGGGGATTGCAAACGCATGGTCAAAAATGGGCCGAAAAAGTAGCGCATTGGATCCAGCAAGACTTAGCGACGAACAAAAGCGAACCGCAGTTACGATAAGCAACTTTTTGCTTTTCCAAACCAATAGGTTCAAGATCCCTCTGGCGAAAATCACGCTTCAAACTGGGTTCTGCTGACATGGAACCCAATTTCAGCACAAGGGCTGAGCTTACTAAGTCTTGGCTAGGTATGCCAGACTTCTTTATGATTCCCGGCACGCCCTGCTGAAAACCAATCACACCATCCATCGTTCAACAATCCAACGGAAGCTCAAAGACCGCTGACCAAATCGCTGGCCATTGATTGGAAGGGCGAAGCTCTGAATCCTGGATAAAGTGAATAGGTTATTGCATTGGTCTTGCTTAACGAGCGTTCGAAGGGAATGCTTAAACATCCATTCAAGCAAAACAAGTTCGAACTTTTCTCTGCCCAGGTTGAAACTTGCGCAAGCCCAGAATCGCTTCTTCTTGCATCCGATCCGGTGAACCCGGCCCACGACTTTTCCCAAAGTACTTCTTAAAATTCCATACCAAATCACACCACATCCCTTCAGCAATTCCAAGCTTGGCAAGCGTCGGAGCGTAATCTGCCGCGATTCTCCCACTCTTGTCCGCTCGCCCCTTGCTGCCAGTCCAATACAAAAGAGCCAGATAGTCCGCCAAACTCATATCCAAAAAACCCTTGTCGCTCGCCCGAACGCCTTCTTTGTTCGCAACTGGGCCTGTTGCGCGTGGGTTCAATGTCAACGGAGCCAGCCAGGCATCCCTGTTTACTCGCGGTCCACGCCTCTTCTTGGCATCTTCGCGACGCTTCGCTAACTGTTCCGAAGTACTGTTCTTTAGAATCTTTGCAGCGTCTTCCCGGTTGATGGTTTGCATAGACGCCGCTGCCGATTCGATTGTCTCCCCCGCTGAAGCCTTCAGCCGATCGTATGCGGAGGTAAATGTCGATTCTGCGGGCGATTCCGCCATGGCAGCTCGAACTGGATTCAAATCTACGTACATGCAGCAGGCCAGCAAGGCCGCTTCGTCCAGAAGCCGCTGAGCCTTAAAGCGTCCCTCCCAAAAACTGCCAGTGCATTCATCTTGCCGGTTTGCCAGCCGAGCAATCGGCTCGGAAAGAGCACGCATGAACCAAGAAACATCCGACAAACGCTTTCGAACCAAAGCCATCCGATCTGGATCATTCGCGAGAGTATCCACGTCGTGCGTGGTAGGATCCCCTAATTGCTCATCAATCCTTTTCCCAGGAAAAACCTGCAGCCACCGCAAAGCAGCCTGCCGGTCAGACCAAGAAACAACAACGTCAGGCCGACTTCTCAAAATCAAATGCATATGATTCGAAAGAATCGCATAGGCTAGAATATCCAAACCGAAGACGGACGCTAATTTCTCAATACGTAACCGAATCCATTCCTTCCGATAGGAATAGTCTTTCCCGGATACAGCATCAACGCCGCTTAGGTAAGCCCTGCGAACGCAACGCTGGGTGCAATGAAGGATAGCTATCTCCTGCGGGCGATAGACAGCAGAACGTAAAGGTCTTGGCATAAAAGCATCTCCATAACCAAAGCATAACACCCCCTCCGCATAAAGCAATAGGTGGGTGGCACCTTTTGAAGTTGATAGGTGGGTGGCACCTTTTGCGGCCTTTTGCGGTTGAAATTTGAGGATTGTTGAACTTTGCTGAATTTGCGACGATATGACGAAGATTAATTGCCCCACTTTCGACCAACTTTCAGGCAGTCATCAAGCAGTCATGATTCAGAAGAAGCTCCATCGACTGACGCACCGAACCATTCCGTTTTCAACTTGCGGTGTGGGGCAGCCCCTGCTGCTACTTCATGGCTATCCGCTTGATAATCGACTTTGGTCGAGCGTCGTGCCTCTGTTGGCCAGCAGTTTTTTTTGCATTGCTCCTGATTTTCGCGGATTTGGAGAATCGTCAGAGGAAACAAAATCTTTTTCGATAGCCGACCTTGCAGATGACTGCGAATCCCTTCTTCAGGGATTGGGTATTCGCAACCAAGTTTTTGTGTGCGGATTATCGATGGGTGGCTATGTCGCGATGGAGTTGATAGAACGTCATCCGGACTTGTGCTCGATGGCTATACTGACAAATACAAGGTGCAATTCGGATGAACCCGCGGCGGCATCGCATCGTCGATCGGTTGCAAACATCGCGCTTCGCGATGGGGCGGCCGAGGCTGTTTTGCAAATGCTTCCAAAACTTTTAAGTCAGGACACTTTCACCAACAGTCCAGCCACCGTCGAATTCGTCAAGGATATGATGACTTCTACCAAAGCATCAACGATCGCGTGGGCTCA
The DNA here is from genome assembly GCA_027487485.1 of Planctomycetaceae bacterium. Taxonomy (GTDB): domain Bacteria; phylum Planctomycetota; class Planctomycetia; order Pirellulales; family Pirellulaceae; genus JBKCUI01. The sequence goes on from JAIYDN010000048.1 coordinate 198,363, forward strand.
GTTAGCCATGACGCATCGCGCAGATTTTTCGTTACGAATGAAAAGCTGGACAATCCCAGTTGTCTGTATAGGCGGACGCGACGACACAATTTGCCCACCCACTTCGCTCGAGCAGATGTCAATGGCGATCCCAAAAGCCACGACCTTTCTGGTGGATAATACGGCTCACTTGACTCCATTGGAAGCTCCGAGAACATTTGCTTCCATTTGCCAGCAAGCCCAACTTAAGACCGATGGGCGGTGAAGGTCGCTTGCTTTAAGTCCGCCTTTGCTCAATGCTGTCGCAACGTCACTTTGCGTGAATCGAGCACTCGAGCGATCAAGTTACTTGAAGAGATTGCGATCCCATTGTCCAACCGAGTCTCTTGGGACAGGAAAAATGATCAGCTCCAGGGATAGATCATGGGTGAGTCAGATCAAGTTCGCATCTATTGCCTTGATCGAGTAGAGTTACCTTCCATAGTCGCTGATCTACATTGGCCGTTCGCCGTTGGTTACAACGTCTTGATAAGGAGTCATATCCAAACCATCGATGAAGCTGGTCAACGACTTGCTGCGTTGTGGGTGCTGTAGCTTTTTGACTGCCTTGCTTTCAATTTGGCGAACACGTTCACGAGTTACTTGAAAGATCTTGCCCACTTCTTCCAAGGTGTAAGCGTATCCGTCTGCCAAGCCGTATCGTAGTTTCAAGATCTCTCGTTCACGGTAGTTCAGCGTTTGCATGGCTTCTTGAATTTGCTCTCGCAAGGTTTGCTGATTGGTTTCGTACAATGGGTCATCGTCTCGGTAGTCTTCCAAGAATTCGCCAAAGAAGCTGTCTTCATGGTCGCCGACAGGTTGGTCCAAGGATAGCGGCTGACGAGCCATCTTGATAACGACTCGAGCATCGTCTAGCGACAAGCCAGCTCGTTGTGCTGTTTCTTCGACGGATGGTTCACGTCCTAATTCTTGAATCAGATCGCGAGTCACTTGGCGTACTTTGCTCATCGTGTCGATCATGTGCACAGGAACACGAATGGTACGGCTTTGATCGGCAATGGCGCGAGTGATCGCTTGACGAATCCACCATGTGGCATAGGTCGAGAACTTGAAGCCCCGTTCGTATTCGAACTTATCGACAGCTCGCATCAGTCCCGTGTTCCCCTCTTGAATCAAGTCCAAGAAGCTGAGCCCACGGTTGCGGTACTTCTTGGCGATCGAAACGACCAAGCGAAGGTTGCCAGCCGATAGTTCACGCTTGGCCGCGTCGTACTGGAGTCGGAATCCATGGACTTTTTCGCAACGGCGAGCAAGGGTTGCAGGTGTCTCGTAAGTGATTCGCATCAAGTATCGAATCTCTTCCTTGAGCTTGGACATCGGCACACCATCGGAAAAACCGGTTTCTTCAGCGTTTTTCATTCGGCCCTTGAGCACTTGCATTTGGTTCGAGATCGTCGCGAGCTTGGCAAAGATCGGTTCGAGCCGGTTCGTTCGCAAGTTCATTTCTTCGATCAGACGAACCGCTTTGTTGCGTCGGCAAACCAATCGCTTCCAAGCCAACCGTCGCTCTTCCATGGGATGGCTCTTGTTGATCGCAACGTGGTAGTCGCCGTGGTTGCGAAGGAGCAATTGGCGAAGGGTCTTGATGTTCGGACCAATGCGACGCATGATCGCAACCTTTTCCGTTGCGTTGGTCACGCTCACTTCAATGGTTCGGTCCAATCGTAGCTTGCTGTCGCGAACTTGCTCGAGCAGTTTTGTCGCCCCTTGAAGGACAAAATCCGAAGCGAGCATCCATTGGCGGTAGTCGGTGCGGGTGAATTCAATTTTCTTCGCGGCACTGACTTCTTCCTGACGCGTCAGCAAAGGAATCTCGCCCATCTGGATCAAGTACATTCGAACTGGGTCGTCCGTGGCATCGACAACTTCATTGTCGTCCGAGTCTGGGAAGAAGTCGTCTTCAATCCCATCGTTTTCAAGCGAATCCTCATCAACGATGCGATCCGAGTGGTCGGCGTCTTCCTCTTCCTCTTCTTCAAAGCCAAAACCTGCTACATCGCCACCCACGAAGTCTTGGTCTTCGCTAATATACGAATAGCCCGATTTTTTGCCGGCGTTGTTCGAAGTTGTTCGATTGAATCGCTTGGTCATGGCTGGTTGTGTTTGGTTAAGGTTGACTACTTTGGATGACCTGATTCGCCACAGGTTCCGTTTTGTAAAAAAATAGAGTTGCATTCCCCATGCCGAGTGATTAGACCTTTTGAGTCGTGAAGTGTTTTCCCTGTAAAATCGTTGGTCGAACGTGAAATTGTGTTCCGAGCTGTGGAAGTTGCGTGAATACAAAACGCAACCTGAATGTCTTCGAAATGCAACAAGTGCTGCCCCAAGTCAACGGAATTCGCCGTTTTCGCCATTTCCTGCCTCAACGGGCAGCCGTCCGAAGACGGCTTTTCGCCCTTTGGGCCTTGTATCCCATGGTGTGTTTGCTGGCGGTCGCATTGACCACGATCGGAATGCAAGAACTTCTACCGGACATTTGGGAAAAGCTTCTCGGCCTAGCTTTGGTTGGCTCCCTAGCCGCCGGACTCGTGGCCTGGTATCGCGGTTCGCCCCAGTGTTCGTATTGGCCTCAGGTATGCCTGATCCTTAGTATTGCGGTTGTTTTGAGCTTTCTGCACGCTCTCAATCAACGCAAATCACTGGAGCAATTGCAAGCTTGGCATGAATCGCTGAAGCAAATGGAACTCGACGCGGACGATGGTCCCTCTGGTTGGAAGCCAGTAGCCTGCCGAGCTCGAATCGACGCACCGCTGCGATATCGCAAGGCCAATTTGCCTAGCGGCAATCAGGAGATCGGCGAGGTTAGTTGGCAAACGATCACGGTTCTGCGTGTAAACCAAATTCGCATCGGGGGAACATGGTCTCCGTGTTCCTTTCTGGTTCCTCTTTCCGTCGATGGAAAGATCACGGGCTACTACCCTGGTGATGCTCTGGAAGTATACGGACAGTGGAGACTTCCGAGCAAGCCTTCCAACCCAGGACAATACAATCAAGCGAAGCGATTTGCAGAGCTTGGATATGCCGCCCAAGCTCGCGCGGATTCAGAAGATCAATTGGTTCGAAGTGATGGGACAGATCGTTACCGATTTGATCGTTTTTTAGCTTGGGTTTCTGCATGCTCGCTGAGTGCAATCGAACGCTATGTCGTCCTGGGGCAAACCGAACTGACCGCCGCATTGGTGCTTGGTCAGCGCGAACAGGTGGAATGGCGACTGCAAGAAGAATTGCTTGCCACCGGTACCATTCACATGCTGTCTATCTCGGGGATGCATATCGAGATGGTGGCGATGTCGCTGTTCCTTCTCGGTACCATTCTGTATGTTCCAAACAGGAGCTTGCTGGTTGGTGTTTGTGTGATTGTGCTCGGCTACGCAGTGCTTTGTGGAGCCAATCCGCCTGTGGCTCGCGCAGCCATCATGCTTGTGGGAGTCTGCTTTGCCAAGTGGATGGGCTGGCGATTCTCTAGTATGAATATGCTTGCATTTGCGGGTGTCGTTCTTATCCTGTACCGAACCAGCGTCGTCTTTGAAACAGGGACGCAGTTATCTTTCTTGGCAGTGGCTGTTCTGATTTCTTCGACCAAAGCGACCTTTCCTAAGCAGAAGGCACTGCAAAAGCTGATCGAATCCAAGTCCAATCGCTGGCGCAAGAATGCCAGGAAGCTTCGAGGTTGGGCATTCGAAATGTTGCGGACCAGCTTCTGGGTTTGGTTCATCACCGCACCTCTTGTTTGGACCAGTTTTCACGTCATCAGCCCAATCGCAATTCTCCTAAACCTCGTCCTTTGGGTACCGATGTTGATTGCCTTGATTTCTGGATTGGGATTGATTGTCTTGGGCTGGTTCCCACCGACGGGTTGGCTGTTTGGAATCCTTTGTGGAGCCTCACTGTGGATAGTGGATGGTGCCGTCGGGATTGGAGAGAGTATTCCTTTCGGGCACTTCTGGTTGCGTTCGCCGCCCGCTTGGTGGCTTTACGCCTTTTATTTCTTTGGGCTTGCAGCTGCCTTAGGAGGTGGGGTCAAACAGTCTCGCGGTCGACGGCGATTGTTGTGGGTGCTTGGCGGATGGTTCCTAATCGGTCTGGTGCTGCAACCCATATCCGATTGGATTGCACGTAGCGGCGATGGAAACTCATCCAAACTTTGCTTTACCTTTATCGATGTTGGACATGGCACCAATGTCATTATCGAAACACCCGATCATGAAACGTGGTTGTATGATGCGGGGCGCATGGGGGACCACCAACGCAGTTACCAAGTCATGATCGAAGCCTTGTGGGCCATGCAGATTCCGAAGCTCGATACGGTGGTGTTGTCGCACGCGGATGCGGATCATTACAACGGTCTCGAAGGAATCGCCAAACGAATTCGCATCGAGCGCATTGTTTCCACTCAACAAGTGTTCGAACACACTAGTCCCTTGCTACAACGCAACCTTGCGATTGCAAAGCGGTTCGGATCGAAGACAGAAGTTCGGGAACGTGGCGATCTGCATCAAGGCAAGGGTTGGAGCACGCTCGCGATTCATCCGCCCTTGCAAGGAGTTCCTGGTTCGGACAACGCCAACAGTTTATGCTTGCTGTTCGAATTTGCCGGCAGAAGAGTTTTGCTACCGGGTGATTTAGAGCCACCGGGCTTCTCGATGCTAGTAGCTCAAGACGCGACTGACGTCGATCTTCTGATGGCTCCACATCATGGTTCTTTAAGCTCCAAGGCGGAACTGCTGTTGAAGTGGTGCCAGCCAGAGACCGTGGTCATCAGCGGATCGACCCGAGCGATGTCGCCGCGAGTCTTGCAGTTGTTTGAAGCCCCACAGCGTCAGATTTTGGTGACGGCTCGGGACGACGCGATACGCTATGAAATTGCTAGCGATGGAAAGGTCTTGATACGTCAGTGGTCCACGGATCGCTGGGTAGACCGTCGGTAAGGCGAGCGGTAGCTTATGTTATCCCAACCCGACGTGTGAGCGAGGGGCAATTCCGCAGGTCCCTCACTCACTTGTCGGGTTAGGATTGGTAGTTTTTATCCAGCCGCTCGCCTAATTGCAGGGCGGCGGAATCGGTTTACCGCGAGAAAGGCAGCCTAGCACTACCGTGTTGCTATGCAGCTTTGCAGGGGCTTCAAGATGTTTTCGACGATGTAATTGTCCATCAACTCGCGGAGCATGGTGTCCAACCGCATAAGCTCTGTCTTAAAATCTTCGTCAGGCCCCAACGAATCGAATCGACGAACGGTTACGTAAACGCTCAGTAGTTCGTCACCAAATTCGCCCGCCTTCGCTTGGAATACCGTCGTACGCGTTTCAAAGTTGATGCGAGCATGAGTTCGAAAGGTGTCATCCAAGGACATTTGAATCACGGGTTCGTAGCTCATCAAATGCGAGCCAACCCGGCGAGACATAGCATCGAAACCGGCTGGCATCCCAAGCGCCTCGGCTAAGATCTGGTTGTGGTTTCCTTTGCAAGCATAGTCAAAACCATACATGAGCCCGATGGATTCGCAATCAAGCTTACTGATCGACATCGCGTACGGGACCACGTCCAGGACTTCACGGTGCTGGTCCATGGCTTCGTCCAAGGTGTTAGGGTTGACGATCCCGCTGCACATCCGTTTGGGTTCTGCAGCCACCCATCGATATGCACCGTGATCCTTATCCTCTTCCAGAACGAACTCCCCTTTGTCACGCTGGTAGAAGTGTCGTAGCTTTGGAAATCGACGCTGCATTTGTTCAAAGAAATGAAGGACGGTCTCGCGTTGCGTGGGCAAATCCATTTCGGTATGCAAGTGCATGTTGACGTAAAAATCATCGCTGAGGGAGCTATAGGGATGCATCTTGATGGGTTCTCCTAGCATGTGCGCAAAAGTGGCCTGAACACAGAAGCCGTTCGGCCGTAAGTATAGAGCTCAATGACAAACGATTCAAAGGCTTGAAATGTCAAGGATCAAGGAATCGCGAGCCACGATCAGTTCTTGGAGATGGTGGCTGGCGGCTTTTTCGTTCAAGTCGCCCAACTCCAGCGGGTCAGAATCCACAGCTAAAGGGTTGATATGCGTCAGAATAAGACGCTGAACGCCTGCCTTGGTAGCGCTTTCCAGAACGCCCGTGGTCCAGCTGTGCCCTGTCTTGATGGCCAGTTCAATCCACTGATCCGAAAAGTTGCATTCATGAAGCAACCAATCGACACCTTGAATCTCACGCCAATAGCTAGACTCTGGCGATGCGGTAGTATCGGTAACATAGGCAAGGGAAAGGTCTTTTCCATCGAATCGATAGCCAACGCTGCCGCCTGGATGTTCCAAGGGAAACCAACGGCAATGCGTTTCGCCTATCCGGAATTCCGGCCCTAAATCTTCTAGGATGTGCCATTCGATCGGCGGCAAAACCGGGAAAATTGCTTCGGCAAAAAGATGCTTTTGGATGGCCTGAATCTTGGCTCGTTCGCCGTAGACATGAACTTTCTTGAGGGGTGTGACCGCAACAAAATCCAACAAGAAGGTCAGCCCAAGAATGTGATCCAAATGGGCATGACTGAGCACAATAGAAAATTCGTCGCAATCGATCAGCGATTGGACGCGGAACATGCCGCTTCCAGCATCAAGCATTAAGTTTGCTTCTGGGATGAAATAGCAACTCGTGTGCCGCGTTGCACTAGGGTGATAACCTGCTGTTCCTAAGCAGTGCAACTTCATTCCAACAGGCTCCGTAGGTTGATTTTAAGACAGTCTCTTGTTTGCAGGCAGAGACCATCATAACTCATTCCTAGCTAAGCGGGCGTCCCTATCAGTCCCTTCGATAACCCAAGTCGGTCAAAACACTCAGCATTTCATCCGTAGTAATGTAGCGGCGGCGATATTCTAGTTTGTAGGCATCAATTGCCTCTGCCAGCTCTTTCCCTGCGGAAGAAAGATTGTGATAAGAATTTCCGAATTGGCGACGTTCCCCAGTCCCGTTCGTGTTCGCGCTTGTCTGGCGACGGTCCACAAACGGCAACTCGGGTGCCGCAATGGTTGGAAATTCAGTTTGAGCCATGTTCATTGCTTGGAAGCTCTCTTTTGAAATAGGTGTCGGACGAAATGGTTTCAATTCCATGGGAAGCGAAAGTTAAAAACCATCCAAACTCTAAGTCGGTATCAGTACCCCGCCAAAATTGTTTTTGGAATCTGGGATCAGTGTTCCAAAACCAAGGTCTAGATCTTCGGCCTATTCCAGTTTTCCGGCTTCCAACTTAAGGAGGGTGTCGTCGTTGACGGTAGGGCCTTGCGGGATATACTGATTGCGTGGAGGGCGAGCTGACGACTTTTGCCAGGTTGAGATCTTGGCGAGGAAGCTAGTTTCGTTGAAGAAGAAAACCGATTCAATAAGAATAGGTACTGATTCCTTGGGGACGAGTACCGTCTGGACAAGAGCAATCGCGATGTTGCTCCTGATATCGTTCTGCGCCTCTTCATTACCTATTCCCATTCAATCATTCGACTCCCTTCGAATCGATTCTTCTGAATTTTACCCCTGCAAGGGTGGTGCGTGTGGTTGCAAGTCGGCGCGTCAATGTTGGACTAGCTGCTGTTGCAATTCCCCCGCCAAGCGTGCGGCATGGGCCAAGAAAAATGGCGTGACACCCCCTTCTTACGCCATTCTGGAAGAACCGCCTAAGGTAAATCATCAATCTGCCGCGGCCCTTCGAAAGAAGATTTCTTCGAACGTTCCGGGTGATTCCTGCTGTGGGGCCAGCAACAAGAAAGACAAAGAGGCAAGCCTTCTTGCATCATGCACTTTCAAAAAGAAGGCCCCAGTTGTTCATCGCAAAACCAACAAGAACCTCGTTTTGACCATGCTTGCCCTGAAGTGCCAAGGCAAAGATTCCGTGTTCACGCATTTGCCCTGGATGGCCCTGTCAATTGCACAGCCTGCCGTTGCTTTAGAAGACGTGCGGGGGAAATTCGACCGCCCTCGCGTGAGTGTCTTGACTTCTGTTTCGTTGGATTTGGATCCTCCCCCTCCGAAAGCGACCTTCGCGTAGCCAGGATCTTCTTTGGGATCCCTTCTATAGCAAGGCTGTCGCCATTCCGTCGTGTGTGATCGCAGACCGAATGAGTGCAGCCTATTCGTAGCCTGCTAGCAACTGCCGTTCATTGGAACCGGTTCGATATGGCATGCTTGCGCGGAGCTTCACTCGCCCTCCACAAGCGGGTTTGTTTTCCGCATCAAGCATGCCGTTTCGGATCGCTGAAATGAATTGCTACTTAACTGCTGGTGGCGGAATCAATCCATTTCTCCACGTCATACCAATATCCAACCTTAGAACATGAAAACACCTGTCATTTCGCATTGGAAATTCCGGCCGCGCCGGGCCTTCACTCTCGTTGAACTCCTTGTCGTGATTGCGATCATCGGCATTCTTGTTGGGCTATTGTTGCCCGCGGTACAGGCGGCTCGCGAGGCGGCTCGTCGAATGCAATGCGGCAACAACATTCGCCAGCTTGCGCTCGCCATGCATAACTATGAATCGGCGCACCGGCGACTTCCCGCGTTTTATTCGATCAATACGGGCAACGCAGGCAACTTTTCGATCCACTCCAACTTGCTACCGTTCTTGGAGCAATCGAATTTGCAAAGTGCCCTGGATTACAATCAAAGTCTGACCGTAGGCTGTTGCCCAGGAACACTTCGTCCTCAATTTGTTCAACCGGCAAAAACGATCGTAAGCTCTTTTCGATGCCCCAGTGATAACGGTCCCGATCTCTTTGATGTGATCACGTTGAGCGGTCGAGGCCCAACGGAACAATATGCTGGCAACAATTACCATATCAATACAGGCACGGCGGTTGGTACGTTGTACGACTCCCGGCTTCCTACCGACGGTATTGCATGGACCAACTCGCGTCTTCGATTTGCGGATGTAACCGACGGACTGAGCAATACAGCTGCTTTCTCCGAATCGCTGCGTGGACTTGCGACAAACAACGTACCTGCGCCAACAACCCAGGCCGATCGCATGCGCACGATGGTTAACGTTGCCTGCGTTTGGTCTTCGTCCATGGTTCCACCCGCACAAGCGGGTTTAGCCAACGGATTTCAAGCACCTGTTGACCCAAGCCTATTCGAGACGGCGGTGGTTGCCATCAGTCGTGGCTTCAATGGGCAACGCGGCGGCGGCTGGATCAACGGTCGCGAGTACTACACAGCCTACAACCATTATCATGCCCCGAATTCTCCCATTCTTGACATGAATACCTGCGGTTATGGAATCTTCGCAGCAAGAAGCCTGCATACAGGTGGGGTGCATGTTGCTCGCTGTGACGGCAGTGTTGGATTCATCAGCAGTGCTACGGAGCTCGCAGTCTGGCGCGCTTTGGGGACTCGAAACGGTGGTGAAGTTTCCGTCATCGAAAACTAACTAGCATGAAACTAACAAAGGGGTCAGGCCTCTTTGATTGGCTTTTAGGCTTGGGTATATCACAGGCCCTTTGGGCAAATCACGTTTCTTCCATTTCTAATTTAAAACGAAAGACTTCTTAGATGAAAAGAACATTTTTATTGTTAGCATCGGTTCTCGTTGCTCTGACGTCCTCTTGGGTGCGAGCTCACGATACCTGGGTCCAATCGGGCTCATTGGTAACTCGGTATCAAGATGTAGTGCATATCGATTTGATGTTGGGCAATCACGGTAACAATCACCGCGATTTTAAACTGGCTAGCAAGATTACCTTAGCTCCGTGCACTTTGGAGATCATTGCCCCCAATGGAACACGAACGGATCTCAAGTCCAAGGTGGTCGATATGGGCTCTGCTGAGAAAGAGGGCTTCTGGACAGCCAAGATGATTGCTGATCAGAGGGGAACCTATCAGGTCGTGCACACGTTGGACACGCTGCATGGCAAGACGCGGGCCATCAAGTCTGGCAAGTCGTACTTCATCGCATCCGACTGCTTTGACGCCATTCCCACTAGTGGAAAAGACGCAGTGCAACCATTAGGCAAAGGCCTTGAATTCCAGTTGGATACCGCGCTTGAAACGATTGCTGCCAATCGCGAAATCAAGCTTCGAGTTCTTTGGAATGGAAAACCGTTGCCCAATACATCGGTCGCGTTCATTCCGCGAGGTGCAAAACTGGTGGAGGGCACAGACCCCCAGTTTGAGCGTGTCTCGGACGCAGGTGGTTACGTCACCTACACACCCTCCGAGGGCAATCTCTTGTTGGCCGTGGCACATTACTTAGTGGCAGACGAAAAGGGGGAAGGCTACGACAAGACTCACTACGGCGCGACTCTTGTCTTGCCTGTTCCACAAACCCCTTTCACTTCATCGCTCTAATCAGCGGCGGGTTCAACCGGAATTAACCGGAATAATCAAAGGGGTCAGGCCTCTTTGATTTACTTTTGGGCTGGGGAATGGTATTATGCTAGGTATTTGAATCGAAGAGGAACCATGCCAAGATCTCCCAGAGCCGACGAAGCAGGAGGTTTGTATCACGCGTTGAATCGCGGCAACCTTCGCGCGACCATCTTTCATAAGCCAGAAGACTACATTGCCTTTGAAAAAATACTTCATGAGGCGCTAGAGATCTACAAGGTAGAGCTTTATTCTTATTTGCTCATGCCAAATCACTATCACCTTGTTTTGCGTCCGATGGTAGACGGCGAGATGAGCCGATTTATGGGTTGGGTCGGTGGAACACACACCATGCGTTATCACGCTCATTACCACACTAGCGGCATGGGCCATGTCTACCAACAAAGATACAAGAGCTTTCCAATCCAAGATGACGACCACTTCTTCGTGGTTTGCCGGTACGTCGAGCGCAATGCACTGCGTGCAGGACTCGTAAAGAAGGCTGAGGATTGGCGTTGGAGCTCACTATGGCGTTGGCTTCAGGCGAACGAGCCATCGCCAAGCTTGTTATCGAAATGGCCCTCGCCGCGTTTACCCAACTGGAAACAGCGAGTCAATGAACCGCTATCGGAGAAAGAGCTGGCGGAAGTTCGATTATCAGCGCACAGGGGCAGACCCCTTGGCGATGACAGTTGGGTAGAGTCAATAGCGCGAAGGCTAAATCTTGAATCAACTATGCGTCCACGCGGACGCAAAAGAGTTCGATTCCCCGATCCAAAAGAAATCAAAGAGGCCTGACCCCTTTGATAGGGGCAACTATGCGTCCACGCGGACGCAAAAGAGTTCGA
>JAIYDN010000103.1 GCA_027487485.1 Planctomycetaceae bacterium
ATTGAGACCCGGAAGATTGCAGGGAAATACGAAAAAAGCCGACGTTTTGCGTGATTGCAAAACGTCGGCTTCTTCGAATAACCTACTGCGGTTAGTTTCCTAACCAAACAGAGAAGTTGAGTGATTCACACACCTCACGAACACAAGCAAGAGTCATGCCAATTCGTCTGGGTTATGGGCCGTTAGGCCCGTTTCGGTGCCCCAAAAGGCCTCACGCGAATACGTCGGATAAAACGAGATATGTTTTTTTGAAAGTTTTTTCCCTTGTTTTTACGGGCTAAAAGTAAATTCCGAAAATTTTGTTGGGACGTCGCGCCGACAGATTGCATAGATATATAAGGGCTTCATTTTTGTGAGTGGAACCGACACCTCACGAAACGAACCTGTTTTCTCTCGACTGGGTTATGGCTATTTCGAGTTTTCGGCGAATTACCCACAGAAAATGTGGTGGAGAGTCTCGGTGTTATCCTCGCCGTCGTATGCGGCCAACTGTGCCAAGACTATTCTTCCCATGGCCCATCAAGCCGACTCTCCAAGAACCCGTCTAATTGGTTTTGGAGATAAATGTACGCTCCATTCATTCGAAGTGCCCCATGATTCACGCCCATTCCCATGCCAGGGGACAACACGCGTTTCTCTCCGATAACACACCAGCAAATAGACAGATTCTCCCGTGCTAAGTAATCCTGGAGCAAGTCTTCGCGCACGAGCATCGCGCTCGGTCCATCCGCATGAGCATTGGGCGTTTGAATGGTAAGATGTCCATTGGCATCGTGAAAGTCTGCGCCACGTCCAGACCAGTGGACATTCAGCCCCTTCACGAGATCGCTGATCGGGAGCTGGAGCGAAATACTCTCGTCAATTGCACAATCAAATCCGGTTTCGCGGAGGTATTCGATTGCTACTGCTTTTATCTGTACGGGACAATCATTTTCGGGAGTAACCCATCCACGATCGCCAAAATACTCTTGCTGAAAGTATTGCGCCGCAGGAGACCAGGAATGTTCGCCAAGAAACATTCTGTGCACTGTGGGAGACTCCGGCATCCATCTTCCCCAAAAATCAACACCCTTCGCCCATTCCAAAAAAGCCGGAGCACTATCTGACTTAACAAAGTAAGCGTGGCACAGATACCACAACTCGCGACGCTCGACCTCATTTGATTCTCGATCTGCTGGTGGTTTCTGTGTCCACTTGAAGTATCCATTTAAGCTCAGCCATTTTGAACCATCCTTCGAATTCGTCACAACCATCAGCTGTTCGAACTGAGGCAGGTTATCCTTCCTTTCAGTCCAATTACTCGCGACTTTGTCAGTTTCCCAAGCATCAAAGTTGACGGGCTTCCACCACGCGCTTCTTTCTTCTCCCTTTGGAGCGCCGCCTCGCATAGATCTTTCAGTAGCGGAAGGATCGATGTCTCGCAAGAACAGCTGCCAAGGTCCCTGATACGCATGGTCACCGTCCTCCTCACGAAACTCCTCACGGTACTGAAATCGATCTGACATGAATGCGAGAATCTCATGATAAGCGATCCACTGATACTTCTTGCCGATACGCTCCGCCTTGGCCGCCTCCCTCCCATGATCGTTTACTGCATATTCATCAAATCGTCCAAACCGTTCCTCGGTCCAGCCAAGTTCAAACACCCGTTTGAGTATGTAACGCTGAGCCTGCTGAAGATCAAATCTTGGTGCGCGATCACCTCGAATATCCAAAGCCACTGCGTCCCAAATCTTCTCGAACGCTTGGTCCTGCTCTTGGGTAAGGCGCTTCCTGAACTTGAATAGCGCTGCATCCTGCTCCAGAAAGCGATGGTCCAAATCCGAGGTCTCATCAATTACATATTCCACTACCTGATTTGCGATTCTCGCAAACTCATCCCATTCCTTGCGAATATCTGGAGGCAGAACTTCAACAAATGCCTGAAGTTCCTCCTCAGGACTCGCCGGTGCTTTCCAGGGAGCCTCATCCAAAGTAATGGTGAGCCAATTGCAAGAAGACGACGAGCGGTTCGTTCCTATGACGTAGCGAGCAAAGTCGTCAATCATCACGGAAAACGCAATTCGATTGCGTGCACGCCCATACTCAGTCAATTTTGGATCTTTGTGACGAAATGGAGCAATCTCTTCTTCCGTAGGGATGTATGGCCAAGAACTCTTGTATGGTGGCCTTGCGAGGGCGACGTCACAATCGAGGTTGGCCCCAAGAAATATCGCTCTTTCAACCACTCCTCTAGCATAGTCGCGCAGTAGTATGTGAGGCGTTGGGCTGTCGGATGCAAAAACTCTTTGGAAAACACACTCTGCCAACTTGCCCACGGCTTCCTGGTCGTTTGATCTCATGGCAACGCCATAGGCAACTGCTAACACGCGTTCTACGACGTAAAGATCATCCACATCTAACATTCTCTCTACGAGTCTCACCGTAGCTCCCAATCTCCCTGTGAGCAGCCTTACCAATGCGGAGGTTGAGCGATCACGTAAGAATCGATTGGACGTTGTAAACATCCATGCGAGAGAAATTGCACATAAATCTAGCGGCTCATCGTCAATCAATTGTTGCGGTTCAACTGCCGAAGCCCAGTCCACAATTCGATCAATTGCTGATTGCGAATCCCACGCACCGTGAAGATAAACACTCCACCACGCATCACGATCTGGCATTGAACCTTTACGAAGGATCTTGTTTAAATAGTTCGCATTCAGGGGGTGATTTGGTAATGTCGAAACCGTCAGAATAGCTTCGATCGTTTCAGCGTGATTCCGATCAATGTTGTCAACCTTAGATAATGTCTCAATCGTTTCGGGCGAAAACGCCGACAGCGCTCGCCATATCAAGCTTTGTCTAAAGGCTAAAGGCATAGACCAACGATCTGCCGAACGCGGTGCAAGAGCTATGAGTTCTCTCTGTAATCTTTCAGGAATCTGTATGCAAAACGCTTCGAGCAACCCTGGCGAAACGAAGTGTTTAGGATCACAGAGAAATCCAAGTGCCCCCCCCTCAATGAATGCCGATTCAGGTCTGTCCGAATCAAGGTACTTGTCCAAGAGAGTTCTTGCAGCAAGGTGGTCTGCAAAACGCTCATATCCGATAAAAATGAATGTAGCAATGGACTGGTCTTTTAGTCTCTTCGCATCCTCTACCAACAAGCCCTCGACAACAAGCTTTCGAAATAGAGAACGCTCAAAATCTCGGCCCGGGAGAAATTCATCGACAATAGTTGAGGCTGTTTCCAAGGGTAAAGCAGTTTCACCGGAATCAAAAATGGCCATTGCGACTGCTTTAAGTGCATTCTGTACCAAGTATAGCTTTGGATTGAAATCAAGATCTCGTGCGGCCCGCTTATTGATCTCCGAAAATTGCAGATCAAAAATTGCGGTTATTCCATGAAGCCCTCGAGGTAGTCGTTTTTCACCGGTACTCTGTAGACCGCTACATAGTGTTTTCAAAAATAGTGGGTTTCGAAACTCTGGTGCAAGCAGCGGTGTCGAAGGAAGCTCAAGTCCGTAGTAGACAAAGTAGGTTTTGGTTGCATCGTACTCGTGATCAGTAAATCCGAAATGAGTTATGCAGTGTGCTTTATCCCGAATCGATTGAGGAAGAATTAGATCTTCGTAAGACGATCGAATGGAAAGCACGATCCCGATCCATTTAGATCGCAGTGCTTGTCTCAAGAATGCAGCAAGATGATCCGGCCAAATGATGCGGCCGGCTCCCTCGTTTATCGCATCTACAATTATTAAGGCTCGCGCGTTTGCGACTTGCGCAGCAGACTCGAGCGCACCGACAAACTCGTCGAGTGAAACGTTCGACAGGTCTAGCTGACGAAGGGCCTGGGGCCATGGGGCTTCATGGCTGATGAACTGCTGCCCCATTAGCACCACTGTCGGCTGACCAACTCCAATGCGGTGTTTCGCCACGTCGCAAAGCAAGTGTGTCTTTCCCGTTCCAGCTTCGCCCTTTAGCAATAACACTTGGTTGCCCGCTATGGAATCAGATTGCTTTAGCGATTGCCTTGCTTTGCCCAATTCAAAACCAAGTCTTCGCAAGTGGCTGACCGGTTCGCTAAATGGATTTTTCGCCGGTGATTCTCCCCGATTCTTTTCTTCATAGTCTTTTTCACGATCAAACAAGCTGCGTTGGAGAGCCAAAGCTAACTTCTCGGTTTTGAGAATAAGATCTATGAGCGGCTGAAAAGGTAGTGCACCGATTGGATCAGGCTCGATCGCTGCAAATTTGGCGAGGACTTGTTCTAGTAGGTCCAAGACCTCACCTGCCAATACTCTTAGATCCTCAGATAGTTTTCTCGTTGAAGAGGTGACATCAGCAAAACACTCTCGGATCATACGTGCAATTCGCTTTTCGCCGTCGAAGAAAGCTACGGTTCGCCCAAATGCTTCAAAGTTGCAGGCGATAGGAAGATCTACGTGCACCGCTGGTGTGTACCGAGGACCGGCGGTTTGGATTGCCTCATCCAGGCGAGCCTCAAACCATCCCTTGTCGAACGCACGAGCATTAAACCAGAACCGTACTTTGCCTACATGGTCTGGGTGTGACAATCGATGAAGAAGTTCGTGGCTTCCCCAATAAACGAACTCTACCGACATCCCTAGTTTTTTTGCACTCTGTTGCCACTTCTCAACATGTTCATCCCACTTGTCTTTTGCAGATCTCGTATCCTCAACGCGTCCATCAGGGCGATCCAGCGGGACGCACACAAAGTACTTGACCAACTTAGGGTGCTTTTTGAGGGCCGTGTTAACCGACTTGTCTATTTGAGACCATTGCGAATCACCGAGACTATCAAAATATTTCGACTGCCAGCACCACTCAGAATTGTCTGGAAAAACGGCGTAGCATTCGACCCCAGCGTCTGGTGTGCCTTTACGCACAAATGCCCCATCAGTTGGGATTTCTGCACGCGCTAGCTGCGCGCAAAGTTCCTCAAAGCCCTTCTCACGGCCGCCGTTGAGTGGCCGAATGTTTTGCCAATCAAGAGCAATGTCTGCCATTAATTACTCCAAATGCGTTCATGCTTGCGAAGTCTAAAAGAACAACTCGGACCCTATTACTCCTGCGCTAAAACGGAAAGAACCAAGATGGCTCGGGTTTGCGTTTTGGTTTAAGTAGTTTGGTTAGTCGGTTTGGCGAGCGGAGGAGCCATTCGAAGCCGCCTTCTGCGCCCTGTCGGCAATCGTACACCTCGACAGTTCCGACAATGACACCGCGGGGAAGGCTGTCGAGATCGAGGCCATACTCGGATTGCATGTCCTGTTCGTCTTCTGCGGGATAACGGGTAGCGCTGGCATAGATGTAAACAATGCCTCGAACATCTGTCGGGTAGTTGCGATATTCGATCTCCTTGTCGCCAAGCATGATTAACTCGGCCCAGGGCTGGCGAACACTCAACGCTCGGATCGATTTGTCGGCGGTATCTGCGTCTCCAAGTTCAATCTCGGTGTCCCCGACGCGGATTGTCTTTGGAGAGTCTGGTTTACTGGGTGTCGCATGGCTGGAGCGACGGCTTCCGATAGATGGTTTAAACGTTTCGTCGGGTGAAGGTATGGTCACGCGGACTTGCTCGTTGAGCACGCTGGCAACTGCGGCATCGTCGCGTAGTCGCATTGATGTGACTTCGTCTGCTAAACGCGGTGACAGGCACTCGGCAAACTTGAGCCCTCGGATCGCCTTCTCGTGAGCGACTGGACGCAGGTCCGCCGGACTTGCCTGCATAAGCACCTGTTGAGCCGCTTGTATCTGGTCGCTCGTTACGCCTTCGGAGAACTTGAGACTGAACCCGTCGCTGGATACGGTCGACTTCAGATCTTGAGCAAGATAGTACGCGAGCGTGGCGTTGGCTTTCGCGCCGGCGAATGTCCACCAAGACCATCGGTCGCCAGATTCAAGGAGCAGCGATGTCGAGTCGGCTTGCAGCCAACTGAAATCATCTCGCAGTCGATCAATCTCTGCTTTGCAGCGTTTTGACCATCGGTCTGATTGATCCGAGCGACACAAGATCGATTGCATCGACTTGCAGATCTTGTACGAGAGCCCAAGCCCAGATCCAGGCCAACGAGTTCGTCCGAGCACATCAGTTGGTTCTACGAAAGCGATCTTACGTTGCCAGTCGATGTAGTTCACTTTCCAGGCATTGCCACCCAGGGACAGAACACGTGGGCCGTCCTGCTTCGCCAGTAAAGCCGATTCATCGACCTGTCCGATCTCTTGCCGACCATGCAAAACGCGGAAGATGGGCGGTGTCATGAAGACTGAGAAGAGTTCCATGAAGTTTTGCCGACCAAACGTCTGCTCACCCTTGGCTCCCAGCCAAAGCAGTCCCGAGTCGTCGGACAAAATCTCGGTCTCGATCATCCAGCGGACAAGTTCGTCGATCGATGCTTTGGGCAACTGGCTAAAGCCATAAACGCCCTCGATCCACTTGAACCAGTCCAGTCGCCCGACGCCACTTTCTTGTAGCGCCAACGCCATCAGTTGCTGCGAGAGAATGTGATATGGTTCGGGTGGAGGAACAATCGGTTCAACAAAGCCACTCTCCCACAGTTCTGTGAGAGCTGCCGCTTGTAGCAATCGCTCGGGTTTGGTTGCCAACATCAAGCAGTTGCGAACGGTTCCGGCTCGTCGGCCTGTTCGTCCCATGCGTTGCAAGAAGCTGGCGACCGTCAATGGTGCGTCGATTTGGATGACACGATCCAGATCGCCCACATCAATGCCAAGCTCAAGCACGCTGGTGGCCACGATAACGCAATCGCTTTCCTGCGCGAACGCTTTTTCCGTTCTGTGTCGCTCTTCTTGGCTCAATGAGCTGTGAGTAACAAACGCGTTAACACCGTAAGACTTGAGCATCAAGCCAAGCTCTTCGGTGCCAGCACGACTATCAAGGAACACCAGCCGCTTTTCACCACGATGCAAACGCGAGATAACCGTGGCTGCGTTTTCGAGTGAACCGACATAGTCGATCTGCACATCCGCCGGAGCTGCTTCGCTCGGTGGAGGGTAGGCGACGCTCTTCTTGCCAACGCAGTTACCCGCGATCCACGTCAGCAACACCTCTGGATTGCCAACTGTGGCCGACAAACCAATTCGCTGGATCTCTTGCCCTGCAAGCTTTGAAACCCGCTCCAGCACGCTTAAAAGGTGCCAGCCTCGATCATCACCGGCAAAGGCATGAACTTCATCGACGATAATCATCTTCAAGTTGCCGAACATGCGTTGATCGTCGACGCTTTTGGATACCAACATGACCTCGAGGGACTCTGGAGTCGTCAGCAAACAGTCTGGCGGGTCTCGAAGAATCTTTCGCCGCTCCGAGGTCCCTACGTCGCCATGCCAAAGTGCAGACCTTCGTCCGAGCAGATTACAGTACCGAGAAAGACGATCATCGAGGTTGTTCAACAGAGCTTTGATCGGACAGACATAGAGCACGCTCAGGCCCGACCAATTCTCGGTGAGCATTCTTGAAAGCGCTGGGAAGAATGCTGATTCGGTTTTTCCACCAGCCGTCGGCGCAAGGATAATCAAATGATCCCCTGCGACCACTTTGGGAATCACAAGATCCTGGAACGGGCGCAGTTCTCGCCAGCCTAAGCTGTTGACGATGTGATACTGCAACGCTGGATGGAGATGATCGAATCCTTTCACAGTTCCAACTCAATCTCATCTACTGATGTGCCAGCCGCTGCATGTCGTTCGATCGTTGTTAGCTCAACGTCTCCAATCGTTAACTGATAGTCTGCTCGAGGATTAAAACCTTCGTGGAGATCAACACGATCAAGAACGTCCGCCACTAACTTCTTTAGGAAGATACGAGGAGCAACACCTACTTTGCCGCCCAGCTTGCCAGTCACGGCTTCCGCGAGACTTCGCACGTACTGATCATCGCAACGATCAGCGATACGTGCACTGGACTTTGCATGCTGAAGGTAGATGTCGCGAATGCGAGTACCAACCAAACAGAGCCGATCTAAATCGAACGCGGGCAATCGAAGCTGAATAGCTCGTGGATTGTCGTACTTCGCGTCTGTGGTGAAATCGACATGCAACCGTTGGGCGAGCGGTTCGAGTCGGCCTATACCCTGATGGCTGTCGAAGAAGGCTGGCGTTCCCGTAATCAGCAAATACAAACCAGGGAATCGACCAGAGTCAACTTCATCGATCAACTGACGCAATGCATTAAGGCTCTTGTCGCGGACGTCGCTACGCACCCGCTGAATAGTTTCGACTTCGTCAAGGACAACAAGTAACCCTGGATGACCAGAGTCGCGAAGAACGGTCAACAGTCCCTGGAGAAACCCAAGTGCACCGAAATGGTCGATGTCTCCCTTTACTCCAGCAAATCGTTTAGCGTTGGCTGAAACGTTTGGTTGCCCCGATAACCATGCAAGAATGCCGTCTGCCATCGCCTGGTCTCCGCTTCCCTGTGCGAGCCGGTATCCTCGCAACGCAGCGCTGAACATGGGTGCCGCCTCGGTCACCTTCGTGAGTCTTTGCTCCAAAAGCTCTGCCGTTCGAGCAACCAGTTTCGCCTCATCATTCGCATCAATCGCACCTTCCGCTAGCACGTCTTCTTCAAGCGTGAAGAACCAGCCATCGACGATATTCCGAAGAGCACCCTGTGCTGTGTCGGCTGTCGACAAACGTTCATTCAATCGGCGGTACACCGTTTCCAATCGATGAAGTGGCGTCTCTGTCTCGGAGACTTGAACTTCGGAGGTTGCAAAGCCAAGTTTCTTTGCTCGCTCGACCAGCCACCTCGCAAAGAAGGTCTTACCACAGCCGTATTCACCGCGAACCGCTTTGAATACACTCCCACCGGAAGCGACCTTCTGCAGCTCTTCATCCAGCGCTGATTCGAAACGCTCAAGCCCAACGGCAAACGCGTCCAGACTACTCTTCGGAACGGTACCGCGCCGAAGGGCATCAATGATTTCCTGCCGACGTTGTGGGCTTATCATAAACATCTACTCCACCAAATCAAATTGCTTCAGTAGCAACGCACGGTCTAATTGAATCGTGTCCGAAACGTCATCGCGTGATAACACTTCATAGCCATCGACGTTGAAAACACGCTGTGCGATCGCCAGTAATCCACGTAGACGTAGCGGAGGCATTTGAATCGCGCGAGCAAGTGCCGCCGATGTGATCTTTCCGCCACGTTCATCGATCGCTTGTAACAGTCGCGTGATTACCGCATCCGCTGGCACCGATCGACCGCCAAGCCTCTTTTGTTCCTCGTAAACGTGCGAAAGCAGCAACCTGCTAATCCATTCAGCTTGCGCTTTTGGCGGTGGCGCAATTGAATCTGGAATTACGACTACCGGTGCAGCGTTCTCTGCTTGCTGAACCAATTCGTCGACATTGAACAGCATGCCTGAAGGAACTGGCTTCGGTTCAGCGGGTTTCAGTTTCAGAACGGTTTCGGGCTCAGCATTAGTCGGACTTGTCGCGATGTCCCACCACAACGGCGTGTCGACTGGTGCTTCGCTCCAACCTGCAGGAAAAGCGTTCGACGAATTGAGCACAGCAATTGGAATGACCATCTCTTGAGGAGATACTCCGCCGTGGTATCCGTTCTTCTTGATTCCGTATCGAATCTTCTCTGTCCACGGTGCGATAAGCTTTCGCGTTTCGGGAATTACGACCCGTACTCCCGAGACTTTGAGTTCGCCTTCGTTGACGTTGGTTTCATCAAATCGCCAACGCTCACCACCTTCATACTGTTTGCCCTTCGCGTTGCAGTCGAGAATGTGGCCATGATCGCTCAGCAGGATCACTGTTCTGCCTGCCATCTTCGCTTCATGTAGCAATACAGGCAGAACCTTGATCTCATCTCGAGACCAACGAGTATCAATCTGTTCGCCTTTCAGCAGGTGATCATCCACAGCATTGACCACTACGCCGACAATCTTGCGATGGGCCGAACCGATCTCTTTGCGTATGTCAGCAGCCAAACTCGAATCGTCAGTCTCCTGCAGGGATGCTTTGTGAAAGAGCACTGGCGGGAAACCGCTACGACACGTTTTCAAAAGAGCTGGGTGCTCAGCGAAACCCACTTTTTCATTAGGCGCGTGTCCCTGGGCAAGCTTGCCGGTCAAGAGACTGGTGCGCGAGACTTCGGTCACACTTGGAACTGTGGCAAGAGCTGGGCGCAGACCGATTCCCTCTTCGGCCAGCAACACCCAATCGTGCCCAAGCACATCCGCCATTAATTCGCGGAAGACAGCGACACTCATGCCGTCAATCACGACGACGAGGACCGGCTTCGCGGCGGCAATCGGAGCAACCATTCGTTCGAGCACCTGCTCAACCGGCACAATTGTTTCGTCAGTCGATTTAGCCGCTGTCCAGTCGCGAAGTAACTCTGCAAAACGAAGAGAATCAACCTCCCTCGCAGTCGTGACCTTGTCGAACAATTTAGCATAGGCTTCTGACAGTTCGCGAACAGGATCACCAGATCGCAGTGTGAGTCGAGCCCAGTCTATGTAGCCACCCTCGCTTAAGTGGCGATTCGCAGCGTCGGCCAGCGATTTCACTTCTTCCCTGGATTGGCTTTCACCGAGCCAACGCACCAAACGCATCGCCATGTCAACACGTTCGAGTCGTCGACGTTCTCGGCTATGCCGATCGTGTTGAGAAATCGAATTCCTTGCTTCAATAAGCGTCTCAAAATCGAATTTCGATCCAGCAATAGAGGTCGACAACTGCTTGCCAAAATCGGCCAAACGCAAGTCGAACCCAATCGGTGAGGTGTCACTCAGATAGGCGAATGCCTCGGCACCAACTTCACGCAGGATCTCATCTGCACGTTGAAGCAAGGATTGTTTCACACGAACGTCGTTGAGTTGGAGCCTTACAACCTCTGTAGCGGCCGCTGACCAGCGTTCAACGATCGAGTACTCGGGCGCGTGGCCCTCAAAATACTTCTCTTCCAACTTCCCAATCGCACGCTCCAGTTTCCCCTTTGTTTCTTTGTTGAACACAACTCCAGCGGCTAGCCCCAGTGGCAACGCTTCAGCCAGACCGTTGCTCTTTGACGCACGCGCGGCGCAGTTCAAAACAGCCGCGACAGTAGGGCCCGCCGTTGAGACAAGCCACTCGCTGGTTGCCTCCTGGATCATCTGCGGCGCGCTGCAAAACCTCTCAACATTCTTCGGGTCAATCGACCATTTCAGAACGGCCAAGAGGTCCAGCGAATATCCGGAAAGACCAAGGTAGTGATCGAGCACGATACCCCAGACAGTCTCCGCATCCAGAAACCCCGTCGCCACAGGAGGATAGCCATTCGGCGGAATCAAATCCATCAGTACATCTGCCATCCATCCATGTCGAGTCACACGCGGATCAACGGCTCGAACTTGAAACAGCGCTTTGACAATCTGCCAACTGTCCAACGGAATCAACTTGCGCGGCTTCAACCGGACGAGGATGTCATCACTGATATCGTGATCATCCAAGTCCGTAACAAGTACCGTCGTCTTTTCATCGCCTGACTCTCGCAATGCCAAGCGCATCGCAAGCGGAGAATCACATTGATGAATCTGGAAGACCTCGCCATTGTCCTCGTAGCTGCTGTTACCAGACCATTTAGCCTTGGAGCGAATAGCAATACTCTTCGTTCCAGGCAACTTCTTTCTGATTGCCGCAACCTGAGCTTTGATTTGAGCAAATGTTGGAGATGCGTCTTTCACTGAGTACCTCCATTTTCTTCTACGATCCAACTCGCGTTGAACTTAATCACTTGCTTGCCGGTGTACTTCGTCTCAAGGTCAATGACAATTTTCTTCAGCTCGCTGATCGACAGATCCGACCTCGTCTCCGATTCGAGGATCTTCTTTGTGGTTGTCGGCTTAGTGACAGGTGGCGTCGTCACACCTGGCAAAGCGACACTGGTAACACCTGAGACTGGCGGAACAACCGGTGGCACTACAGGCGGAGCGGTTGGAGGCGTTTGCGTCAACAGCCGAACCGCTTTGTGCTGGGCTTCCTTCAGCGTTGGACCAAGCGATGTCACGTGTTCGTCTGATTGCAACGCTTGTGCGATAGTCGAACGGATCGATTGAGCGACCGCTTGTCTCTCATCAGCCAGTTTCGCGATCGCGTCAAAGATCTCCCAGTTCGTACTCTC
>JAIYDN010000006.1 GCA_027487485.1 Planctomycetaceae bacterium
CCGGAGCGTGCGGCTGGAACAGCGGATCGATTCGGACGGTTCCGGTGAGCCATGACAGCCTCAGCCTTTTCGTTTACTTGTGGGTAGGATTGCGTTCGCTACCACTCGTCAAAGTTGAGTGGGACCGACACCTCGCGAAACTCGCCTGTTTTCTCTCGTCCGGGTTATGGCTCTTTGGCAATTTTGGCGAATAACCCTTCCTGGAACTCTCTTTGATCATCAGGTTATGTCTGCTGGTGACAGTTAAAACCGCGACAAAGCCTCGAAGCATGCCTGCTCACCGATCTGCAGATCGAGATAGTGGCGAGAATCGTCGCCTGTGATGTTCTCGACAAAATCCCTTAGGCCCGCGTAGGTCATGATCTCGAAATGTCCGAACTTGAATGTCGGACCGTCGCACTCAAACATCGGCGGTTTATAGTCGATAAAGAAGGGTGTTCGATCGATTTCATATGGATCAGACGAGCGAACCGCGGAATCGTCGTAATCGACCACGAAGAGTCTTTGATTGGGTACTACCAGAATTGGAAGAATCCATGTGAATTCAATTTTTTGGTCACCGTTGTACTCACCGTTCAACTCTCCCAAGAGTGATGCGGCCGATTGCAAGGCTTGCGTCCATCGGCCATAAACTTCTGCGTCTCCTGATTTGAACCTTGAGCCTGACCCGTCACGAGAAACTACATCCACAGATTTTCCAACGAAGTCGCCAGACCTATAGCGAGACCGATTTGCGGCAATGTCAAGTGTGCAGATGGATGGGAATTCACCCACGCGCTCATTCCATAATGGAGTGCGCATGTGATGGTGAAGCAGTCCGATTATCTTTTCTCGATCGCCGCAGGTCTGTGCGATTACTTGATGCCCAGCTTCATAAGCACTACGAGGGGACCTATAGACTAGCATCGGTGCAAACTCGCTCAAAGCCTTGCACTCGATCGCTAAGAATACACGGGTACGAACATGCGGCAGCGAGCAATTCAGATCCACCCTCAAATCAAATTGACGCGGTAATTCAGTATGCGGATCTTCGTATGTACCACCATGATGATACCGAAGGCGTCGTGATGCAAACAACTCTCGTACCTTCATCTCAAAAGCAAACGAAGAATCAACCTTCAGGAACTCAATGAGATCGGATGCCGTGATTGGGGAAGCCTGTTTTTGCATACAAGTGGTTCTTACTTACGTTTAATTTAGGAAACCAAAGTTATAGAATGGTGTTCTTCCGTTTGGTCGCGACACTCGCCCGCAGTCGCGTTTTTGTCGGAACCTTCGACCAAGTCCCCAATTCGACCAAGTCCCCAACATTCAAAGCATCGCAACACGGGCCAACGTCGGGGCCCGTACGCGCTCTTGAGGCTTGAGTTAAGCATCAGAACTTCGTCGTTCAAGCAATAGACCATGGAGTCTTTACGTGCCTCGCGAAAAGTGATCGTATCGATGCCATCGTCGTCAATCGTCGATTTGCGGCTGAACGGATCGCCACGTCGAATACTGATTTGAATTTCGTTGTCTACAACGCGAGGAGTCATGAATAGCTTGCGACCTCGATTGTGCTTGGCAAACCAGTCGCCAGCATCCTTGATCGCTTTACCTAATCGATCTTCCGTAATGGTGATTGGTGCTTTACCGGTGAGATTTGCAGGCTGGAAACACTCCATGCGTCTAGGCGTCTTCCACGTGTGCCAAGCATGCTGGGCTTCGACCATCTTAGAATCAAACAACCATACCTGCATGACGATGTCG
Source organism: Planctomycetaceae bacterium (assembly GCA_027487485.1). Taxonomy (GTDB): domain Bacteria; phylum Planctomycetota; class Planctomycetia; order Pirellulales; family Pirellulaceae; genus JBKCUI01. The sequence goes on from JAIYDN010000006.1 coordinate 1,750, forward strand.
GCAAGCGAATGCTTACCCTCTTCGTCAAAGGGCATTCCAGCTTGCTGCGCTGCGTTCAACAGTGAGTCAGCGGCAGACGGCGTCGCCATCTCTTCCACATAGAAAACTGCATTCAGCAGCGCTTGTGGTGTTTTCATCGTAGGGTTGGTCAAGATATCTACCAACTTCTCGATGGCAGTGTTGTCGATTCGACTCTCCTTTTTGATTATAAGTCCACGCGATCGAAGATAGCCCTCGAATGGCTGCAAGAATGCAAAGAGAACATTCGGACTGATTTCTCGGATGACCTCTGGCTCACCGAGTTGTTTTGGGTTGTAAGTAGGCATAGGCGATAAAACTTCCACTCATGTTGAAACGCATCCATGGGACTCGTCAAAGACCAGCGTCTCCAAATTGCTAGCTTTAGGTAATGTAGTGGGAGTATTGAACGCTACCTCGTTGACACCTCTGGTCATGCGAAAATGGAAATTTCCCATTTGGTCATTTTCAGCCGGAAAAACAGGCAGAAACATTTTCTCAGATTCGATCGACAGGCTCTTCCACGCCGAGTTTTGGAAACCAACCGCAAAGTGGGCAAGTTGATACAATTCGAGGGGAGTTCGAGTCAATGTTTGAGAAGCCGAGGCGGATAGTTTTCAGTGTTCATCGCTTGCCAGTGGAGTCGCTTTTCCCAAAAACTAATCCGGAGGAGTATTCATGCGTCGAAGTTTCTTGGCCCTAACCGTTTGTCTTCTTGCGTTGTTTTCGGCCCAAATTACGCTGGCTTGCACGCGAGTGATTTGGGTCGCCGGGGACGGGCAGGTGTTTGTTGGCCGTACTCAGGACTGGACGGAAAGAGCTCTTTCGGCATTCCGGGTATATCCTCGCGGACTAGATCGCGTAGGAAGCGTGGCCGAGAGCCCTCACAAGTGGACATCGAAGTATGGCAGCTTAGTTGTCACCGGCTACGACATCGGTACTCACGAAGGTGTGGATATAGAAGTTCTCCCTGAAGATCCATCATGAAATCGCTGATTGCTAATAACTAGCTCATCCGTGGCAGGAGGCCGCTTTTACGTTGTGCTAGCTCAAACAAGTCTAAATCCCTCTTAAAGTATTATCAATATGCGTACTCGTTTCTCGCAGCCTACTTCTTCGTTAGCATTCATCGCACTTTGCTTGGCGATCTTAAGAACAAGCCTCGCGGAAGAAACGACCTTTCGCTTTCCGCCGGATAAGTCCGTTCTTGATGCTAAGCGTGATTTTGGAGCCAAAGGTGACGGTGTAACCGACGATACCGACGCTTTGCAGAAAGGACTGGATGCAAGCGCAGGGCAAGGTGAGATTCGAAGCAGCAAGTCCAGCGTCCTTTGGATTCCAAATGGCACCTACCGCATTACGCGCTCGCTGATATTCAAGCAAGCGCTCGGCCCCTGGCTTTATGGGGAATCACGGGACGGCGTTGTCATTAAATTGGATGACAACGCTAAAGGGGTTTCTTCCGTGCTGCGTACTCATCCTAATGAAAAAGGTCCAACCTCTGCAGATTGGTTCATGAGAAACCTCCGCCACTTCACCATCGATGTTGGTAACAATCCTGACACCGATGGAATTCGCTATCATGCAACAAACAGTGGCACCCTGGCTGATGTCCGCGTTCTTGGCAATGGCAAGATCGGAATCAATTCGAGCTTCATCGATCAAAGTGGGCCCAGCCTCATTCGCGACGTTGAAATCGACGGTTTTGAAACCGGAATCCTGAGCCAATGGATTTGGGGACAAACGCTCTCCAACATCACCATACGCAACTGCCGGAAAGTAGGTGTATCCGTTAGTGCAAACGTAGTGGCCATTGAGAATCTAAGTGTCATTGATACGCCGCTTGCACTCGAAAACACCTTCCCCAATGACTGGCATCATTGGGGTGGCGTGGTTGCCCTAACAGGCGGACAATTCACACTGACGAAAACACCCAAGGATCAGGTGGGGCCCGCAATCGTCAATACGAGTATTCTGTACGCCAGAGACGTGAATGCCGAGGGATATTCAGCGGTAATACAAAGCGAAACACCGTTCACTGGTTTTGATCCAGCAAATCCTTTACACCTCACCACATTCCGATCCCATGGAGTAAAGAAGCTTTTTGACGAAGCAGGTGATGAGTCGCTAGAGTTACCGATTAAACCAACACCAACCGTTCCTTGGGAGGCGGATCCTAGTCGATGGTACTGCTTAGACGATGCAGGCGCTATACCTGGCGATGGCATCGACGATACCGACGCGATTGAAGCCGGCCTGAAACAAGCTGCCGCTGTTGGCAAGACTCATGTTTATTTACGTGGTGTGGGTGGACCGGACCCGAACGGCTTTACGATAACCCGTAGAATCTCCGTTCCTGCGCCGATTCGCCGATTCATCGGATTGGGTTGGGCTCGCATTCTAAGCGAAGCTCCCGAGTCAGGCTTTGTTGTCGATGATCGATCTGCCGACATCGTTCACTTTCAAAATATCGATGCTTTCGGGGGGCCACCCATTCAAATCTGCAATTGTTCGCAGCAGAAAACGATGGTGGTTGAAAGCTGTGGTGTTACCGTCGTCGGTGAGGGACTCGGCGACATTTTTATCTCCGACTGCCCGGCGAATCTGGAGTTGCGCAAGCCGGGACAAAACTGCTGGGCGAGGCAGCTTAATCCCGAGGGAACATCCGATGTGGGATTGGTCCAGAACGACGGAGCTAATCTGTGGTGCTTGGGAGTGAAGCACGAAGGTCGTGGAGTACGATTCGCTACAAGGAACGGAGGCAAAACAGAGATACTGGGACTTTTCAATTACGGTGGAAGCCCGGAAGAAATGGATATGCGCCCCTCTTTTGTGGTCGATGAAGCAGCGTTTTCCGTCGCTGCTTTGCGCGAGATCGCATTTGACTCTCACACGGCTTACAACAAAGTTCGCGAAACTTACCAAGGCCAAGGCAAGACTTTGGACAAGCAAAATGAAGGCGGCTGGATTGGATGGACCTTGTATCGAAGCAGACGGTAGTCTTTTGCGAAGGCTGCGGTCTATTCCCTTGCGAAATTGTCTCAGCCAGTATGAAGATAGCGGTTGCTTCGCCTGTGGCATCAGGGCACGGTAGAATCTGCATTCTCGACGAATCGAAATCAAAGAAATGCGCGATACCTCCTGACGGGATCTGTGCAGCGGACAGTTGCCGATGCACATGGTCTAGCTCTGCCGGAAACTCGTTGTTCAATCCTAGCAGCTTGCAGGCGTATAACAAAACAGCCAGCTTGAAGGCGTACTGCCTGCAGGTAGCATTTTCGCCTTTCACGAACCTAGAGTACTCGGACTCGATGACGTAATCGACGAGCAAGCCATGTTTTTTGTCCCAGCGAATATGCTGTTCGGACGAAGCGTCTTTCTCGGCCGTTATTGGCTTGCTTTGGAAAATCCTTCGCAGCCGGTTTCGAGCGGAGTCCATATTTCCCAAACGATACTCATAAAGAGACTGATAAGCAGCATGTTCTGCGAATAGCAACGGATGCCCAACCTCAAAATCTTGATCAGCCGTAACGGTAAATGTCCGAATGTCGATCGTCTCATCTCCGGACGAAATGATCCCGATCGATTTACCATGAACGATGTCAGGATCGATCGGCTTATGACAAATGGATTCGATTCGCTGCCATATGACTTCATGTACGGAGTTGCCAAGGCTGTCTATGGTTTCCAATGAGTCGTGCAGTTCTGTGGCGATGGCTGGTTTCGTAAGTGTGAGTGCATAAGACGCCCAAAGCGTATCGGTGATTGCGTAGCCGGCTAGTTGCTTGGGAAGTTCAGGATTGAGCGTTGGATCTTTCCAGCCAATGACCGAGATCGAGTACTCGTGGCCTTCTCGATTAAGTCTTCCCGTTTTTAAATGTTTGGTCAGCCAGTCTGACGCCCGAATCACCGCTTCCTTGGTGCCCTCATCGTCAGGAAATTGGAGATTTTCTTGTCCGTAAGCGATAGAGCCCAAACAGAAGAACGGTAAAAGTAAATCTATTAGGAAGTCCTTGAGCATGCGACGTCCATGAACAGTGCTAGAGATAGTAGCAATGCTATGAGGTGAAAATTGAGTCGAGTTCATGGAGTCAGTTTAACACGACGCAACCACCAATGCTTGGAATTCTAAGCAACAGACACCTTTCAAACTTTCAAACTACGTCCGACTGTGAAGGAATTAAAAGGCCAGAGAATCGACCGTAGACATGTTTTAAGCTATTTCAGAAGACTCTCCCCAATCCTTACTAGTGCCCCCGGCCTCGCTGCTTATCTGCCTCCATGCTGCCCGTTGTTCATCCCAGTGGAGCATAGCTGCGATCGGACGTAGCCGCTTCTCGTGGATCCCGGGTTTCCCTTTGGTAGCTGGCAGGTTGAGAAGGGCTTCTTGGATATCGGGTGCGAGCTGGTTAAGAGCCATGATCTGACTCATCCTTGGCTGGGTCACATGACCAAGCCGAGCTAGCTCGATCATGTCCGAAGCCTCGCCGGTTCGTATCATTTCGTTGAAGCGAATCGCAAGGGCCATCAGCCTGGAGATGCGAGGCACCTTACTCGTTGGCCTTGGTCGCGGCGGTTCCGCGTTGGGATCGATTAGGGAAATCGCAATGCGACCTCGCGACGCAACGGTCACATTCAGTTTGCGTTTGATGGCAACCAATTAATCCTCCTCGGCTTGTTGTTCAAGCGACTCGATGCCGCTTGCGTGGAATGAAATTGCAATGGTGCAGTCGCGTTGATCGAACTCGACCTTCGATACCAGCAGCGCCAAGAGTTGCGATTTTTCACGCGTGGTGAGTGCGTCCCAAATGCGATCGAAGTCAATGAAAGCCTCCTCGATTTCCTGCGTCGACAGCATTTGCTTCTCAAGATCCTGAAGTTGTCGATTCACCTTGGCGAGTTGGTGTTCTGCTTCTTCAGTCCGCTCTTGAACGTCGGCTATTGGATAGACGATCGAATTGTTTGGTTGCTGGTCGAGGGCCAATTGCTGAACCTCACCATGGTCGCGGTTGATTGGGCGAGTGAGCTGAGTCTATTGGGACTCCAATTCTTTTCTGCCTTGTTCAATGGCCTCCATTGCCTGACGAATGATCTTTTCGCGAAGCCGCGTGTCCTGCGAGATCGCTCGAACTTGATCCACAAAGGCCGCTTCGCTCTCACCCGCTGGCAGAGACGGATGCTTACACGATTGCCTCCCACGTTTAATCGCGCGAATGCAGGTTTAGTAGCAGTATACAATCGAGTTGCGTTTGGTCATGTTATGGACCATCGCAACGTTGCAGTCGGGGCACCTGATCAACCCTTTGAGTAGGCCACCGTGCTTACTAGGCAGCCGAGTTCCACGGTTAAAGCTGTTATCGCGTAGCTGTGCATGCACACGTTGGAAGGTTTCCTCGTCAATGATTGCGTGATGCTGGCCGGGATAGAGATCAGTCTTGTGTTTGATTTTTCCATAGTAGATCGGATTGGTTAGCATTGCATGGACACTGCATTTGTCGAATTTGCGACCGCCTTTGGGAAGGCCCTTCTTCGAATGCCAGAGCTTGTTTTTCCAGCCACGCTTGTCGAGTTCTTCAACGACTGGCATCAAGTTTTTGAACTCGAGATAGAGCGAGAAGATCCGACGAACCTGAACGGCTACTTCCGTGTTGATCACCAACTTGGGAGTTCGTTCGCTGCGATCGACGTCATAACCAAGCACTGGGTAGCCACCAGTTCACTGACCTAGCCGGCGAAATCGAGACACTTTTCAACAGGTTTAATCAACGTCATTCGCTGTTCCAAGATTGCAGAATAGCTGCCCTAGTGTTTCCAATTTTTCGAACCCATTATTGCGCTGTATCTCTAGTTCATCGACAATTGGTGTCGCATAGTTGAGAGACAAGCGAACTTCCTTCAGTCGCGAGTGCAGGCGGCAAAGGGAGCTGCGAATTCCTTCTTCCGTAGAATTCCGCTAATTCTAGAAGCGACTGACGATTGATTGGCTTGGTGGTATAGTCATCGCATCCCGCGCTAATGCATTTTTGACGATCGCTCTCCATAGCATGAGCTGTCAACGCAATGATCGGTAGCGTACAACCACTTTGGCGAAGATGCCTAGTCGCTGCATAACCATCTAGTTCGGGCATTTGCATGTCCATAAAAACAACATCAAATGCAGTCAAGGACTTTTCGATTTGTTCGACAGCAATTCGGCCATTTTCTGCGATTGTGACATTTGCGCCCGATTTCTTTAAGTGGAATGAAATCAACCTTTGATTGTCTGGCCCATCCTCCGCCAGCAGGACTCGCAATCCAGACAGGCGTTGGGTCTCATTAAGCCTATCCAGGCTATTGAATTCAGCTTGGCCACGCTGTAGTTTCAGTTGTTGGGGAATCTTTTCGATTTCGATCCGTTCCACTCCCACGATGTCGCCGGCAGAAACGGTCAGCGTAAAAATGCTGCCTTTGCCAAGTGTTGATTCAATATGGATGCGCCCACTCAGCATGTTTGCCAAGGTGTTCGAGATGCGTAGCCCTAAACCAGTACCTCCAAACGCCCTAGCGGTGGAACCGTCAGCCTGTGTAAACGCATCAAACCGAGCTATTGAGTCGCGTTGCTGGGGGGACATTCCTATCCCTGTATCGACAATTCGAAAACGCATCAGCCCGGAGTCTTCTTGAAATGCAGTGTTTACAATGATGCTCCCTACCTCCGTAAACTTAATTGCATTCCCAATTAAATTGAGCAAGATCTGACGCAATCGCGTCGGATCGGACTTGATACTTGCGGGAATCGCTGTCTCATAGATTAGTTGAATATCTACTCCCTTTCCAATTGCGCGAGGCCGCATCAGCGAGACCACTTCTTCTACGATCTGCGATGGGGAAAGATCGATTTCCTCGACAGTCATCTTTCCCGCTTCGATCTTCGACATATCGAGGATATCGTTTATCACGGTCAACAAGTGATTAGCATTCGACCTAATTGTCTGAATTGCGTGGGTAGTCTGCGATGCGTCTTTTGAAAAATCGCTTTCGAGCAGATCCGCAAACCCAAGAATTGCAGTCATTGGCGTTCGGATCTCATGACTCATGTTTGCCAAAAACTCAGATTTACTGCTGTTGGATTGTTCTGCTATGAGACGAGCTTCTTGCAGTTCCTGTGTCCTGGCCGCGACGATCTTTTCGAGTTCACATGCACGATAAATGAGCGCTTCCCTGTTTTCACGCTCAAGCCTATTCGCTGAAAAAACTGACCGGAATCTTGATAGTCCATGGCAGAATTTTAATGTGGCTAAGTTGAGCAAGATCAACATCAGGGCAAGAAGTCGATAGGCTGGCCAAGCGAAACTGAGGATCGACATAGCATAGCCGCAAAAGGCACAAAGCAAGAACATTATTGCGAGTTCAAATAGCTTTTGATTTCGGTCCCGTCGCTCCTCCCCAAAGTAGGAGTGCATCCAAAAGAAAAAGATTCGCAGATACAAGCCGATGGTGCAGCATGACAAGACGATAAGTGCCGTTACCCAGGGCCAGTCTGTTGCCCCAAATTCGTCGACCATACAGTGTGTGCGTGGCATGTAGAAGCCACCACCCGTAAAGAAATCAAGCATTGGCACGCCAGTCGCGGATGGACCGTTTGCCAGGATCCCTTCTTGCGAATCACTTGCCAAAGTAACCAATCGATCGTTACTAGCGCCACAATAAGGGCCATCGGGCGTAAAAAAGACCATTTTATCTGCTTTCCGAATGATCAGAACAAAGTTCGTTGTTTGTGTGCGTACGAAAATTGCCGCAATTGATGTGGGATTCGTTTCGGAAATGTAGCTTTGATATTGAGCACGAAAAAAAATCCAGCAAGATTTCATTCTTTTTTTGTACTGCGTGCCTTCCCGCGACGGAATTTTAAGCAAAATTCTGGTCGCCAACATCGCCCTTCATATCCCCATTGCACACGCTAGCGGCATTCGAAAACCCTCCTGCCGATTTGTGGAAAAAGTGGGGCTACGCTCGAAATGCCCAAAAACTTTGGCCATTCTGCGCATCACCAACCAACTGTTGGCTGGGTAGTAATACTGTTTTTGAGTGTCGAGTCGATAAGCGTTTCGTCCCAACAAAAACGATTTGCGAACGGAAATGCTGCCGAAGGACAGATAGAACTAACAAAATGAAATCGCAAAGGTTTAGATGCCAACTTTGTGGTTCAGCTGCCTTGGCTGCACAGGCAGCCTTTTTTGGTCGCATCTCCTAGCAGCAACTTCTGTGTTTAGCTTGCTCAGCGTCCTAGCCTTCATTTGCACAAAAGGGATTCAAGTTGAAACTCGCTTTTTGGTCGAAGTTTCTGGACTTTCTGCTTTGCTCCAATCAACCAAACCGAAGATCGTTCGACTTGCTAAACGCAGGATACAAAGTCCCAAGTATTTCACCGCCAATAGCTAAAAAAAACTGCTTGGTGGCTTACGCCGCAAGCAGCCTTTTTGTTGGTTGGCTTCAACGGTTGGCAAGGGAGATCGAGTGTAACCGCGAACAGCCACGCATAATCAACTGTCGCTCGTCGATGGTGTGCCAGGCTAAATCTGGAAGCAAATGATACTGCCGTGCGCCCAGTGCTGGCCACTTTTGCTCGCTTTGAACGTATCCCTCGTACCATTTCGCTAGAACATAGCCTTCACCGTTTTCGATTACCTCCGTTAGCTCCAACACTCCGTTTCGAGTGGTGTCATCAAGTAGGAATGCAAACGGTAACGCGATGCTTTGATCGCCAGCTTCAAAATCCACTCGGTTGCAAAGGTAGGTTAGCAACAACCCATCCTTTGCCTTCCCGATCGAATAGCCGCTTTCGATAACAGTGAAGACAACTGTTTGAGAATCATCTTCGATAGTCGATTTCCACGTCTTGCGTACGAAATGAAGAAATCGACCTATGTCTGAACGCCGTACTTTCATGGTGGGTATCTCCTTGGTTTTTTGTCGAACTAACCCGAAATGGTCGCCGGGCCAAATTGAGCAGCAGGCGCTAGCTGAGACTTGGATTCCCTGGAAAAAGAGATGGAATGCGGCTAGTACCTGCGGCTCAGTAAAAAATGTTCCGGGCTAGCTTGCTCGACGACGATCCGAAGAGAATGCAACCATGCTTGTTTTGATGCACTGCGTCTGCGTCAGATCGAGCGTTAAATCCAAGTTGGACAGCGGCATCCAGACATATTGCATTCTCTGGCCGCATGCCAGGATCGCCTGATCCTTGCCGAACAGAAACAAACTGTCAGCACCGATCTTGGCCGCAAACGAAAGGTTCTTTCTCGGTATACCAATACGCCGATCTGGGCCCAGGTGCAGCGAGCGATCTAATTCCAGGCAAACTGTGCAGGTTGTGCCCTGCCCGGATTTGCCAACCACTGCAACATGGCCGTTCAAGTCCAATATCACTGGTTTCAGATCTTCAGACTCGCCCGGCAGTTTCAACAGGCAGTTGGTTAACGCATCGCAATCTCTCGTGTCCAGAAGCACACGATTGGTTGATCTCTGCCTGTCTGGTATCACTTGATCAACGTTCGGGAACCGAGTCCCTCGTTCCAGGGGTATGCGCAGCGTATAGGCATCAAACCGAATGAACAGGTCGTATTCTTGACGTGCGAGTTCCACTTTGCGGCCGGAAAGCCAGTCTTTGCATTGCATGACTTTATTCTTGCGAATTAGCAACGCTTCCGATTGCCAGGGAAATGAAAATCCGTCGTACCGCAACAACTGATTGCCATCCGTTGCGGTTACTGATCCGTGCCTTCCATCGAGCTCGATACAAGATAGCCCGTACCGAACAGAGTTGTCGTCGGCGACCTCAGCAGTACGTGCCAAAGCAGTTAGAAACCGCTCGTCGATCGTGTGCCAAGCAAGGTCGGGAATCAGATCCTCGTTTGGCATTGCTTCTTGCTCGTATTCATTCATTCTGGGCACCGGACCGTCCTGCCAACTCGCTTGGATGAACTCCCCACCGTCCTGGTTCAAGATCCGCAGCGTGATTGTTTCGCTGCTGTTCACACAGTCTCGCAGCAGATCCAGGGGAACCGCAATGGTCTCGTGATCTGACACGGAATCCACTCGATTGCATAGATACGAAAGCACCAACCCCTGTCGTTGCATTGAAATCGTGTAGTTCGAGGCATTAAATGACAAGACAACAGTACTCGATTGGTCGCGAAAGTGTGAGCCCCAAAACTTGCGAGCAAACTGAAGGAAGCGTTTTACGTCGTTTGATCTTATCTTCATGATTGATTTGTTTCCGTGGAGTAAGAATGTGAAGTCGGCAGATCGAATCAATCCACCGTTGGGAAGAGAACAGCGTTGGCATTACTAGCTAGTTTCGCTACGCAGTACGCAGGTCATCCGGAAGGGACTCGGCAAAGCTGAACCGCTTACCGTTCAGACCTATGATCAGGTGATCGTGCAGATGAACGCCCAGGATCTTGCCTGCGTTAGCAAGTGCCCGAGTTACCGCACGATCCTGAACGCTTGGCTGAATGTTCCCGGAGGGATGGTTATGGGCAATGATTAGTGACGACACGCCCTGCATAATGGCAAAGCGATATACCTCGCGAGGATGGACAAGGCTGGCGTCCAGGGTGCCGATGGTGACCACCTCGACATACTTGACCACCATCTTGGTGTCGAGGCCAATCGACCAGAAGTGTTCTTTGTCGCGGTCTGTCTTGCATCGTCGTTGCAACCAAAAGCGTAAAGCACTGGCTACCTTTTCGACACCATCCAGTGGGCCTTCTATCTTGGATCTAACTAGCATTTTTTTCACTTGGTAAAATTAGGGAGTAGTAGTACGGATCGAAACAAAAAAGCTCGTGGGAAGTGGGGACTTGCGTCCACCACCTAGCACGAGTTCTTTAACGTTTGACATGAGCCGCAGGCGCCAGCCGCGAAGCGTTTTTTTGAGGCGAGACGGTAACGCGGCTTGCGCCCGCGGCTCAGAATGAATAGCCCGGGTTACCAGGAGTTTGAGCACACGGAAATACGCTTTAGTCGATGAGCTCATCGATGAAGCGGGCTAGCAGGCTAGGATCGGCATGATCCCAGTCGATGATCTGCGGAGGACGAACATCGTCAGGCTCTATTTCGAACGAATCTCGCATCAGCATCGAAAAGCCACGGCGTCGGATCGTGCCGACCGAATCACCTGTTGCGGCAGCTACCGCTGCGTCCAATTCTTGAAAATACATGAAACACCTCGTTTGAATTTGAAAAATGAAGAACCTGGTCAACGTGTCCTTGCACAGCCATCAAGCCATGCACAAACGAAAAATGCCCGGTGGTTTAGACCGGGCATAGTCTGTAAAAAGCGAGCTGAAAAACAACAAGACTAAGGGAGCACAGGTTGAAGCCAGAACTCTTGCAGCCATGCAACCTCGGCCTGAATCGCCCGCGAACGATGTGGGTACGGCCCAAGTTTTGGACCGTCCACAGGAGATAAGTCTGCCCACCAGAATCCGTTCTGGTCAGGCTCGACATGCGAACCACGTTCGATGATTGGATTACCAAACGCATGTGGCTCGATAAGCTCGGAGTAGATCATGCGAACATTGCCACACGGTTCGATGATCAGCACGGTGGTTTCGTTCATTCGGCTCAAGATGTCGGTCTCCGAATGATGTTTCGTCGTGGCCGATCGGTCATGTAGCCATCCAGACTGGCTTCGATGCGAGTCAAGCCGTTCGAAATGCGTTGACGCAAGGATTCACGTTGACGCAAATCCTCGGGTACGACTCCGCCGACCAGGCTTTGTGCCTGCTCGATCAATTGCTCCAACGACTCGTCGGTGCCGATACTCAACCGACGAAACCGATCAAGAAACTCATGCAAGTTGGTTACTGCCGTATCGCGGAAGATCTTGGGTTTGCCGTCTGCTTCCCCGCTCAGCCTTTCGGCCAAGTGGGATACAAGGCTCGCAAGCTCTTCTGCAAACGCGGTTTCTGCAATCTTCACCGCTTCCGTGAACCGATCGCGGACTCGGTTGCACTCCGTCTCGTAGATTTCCGGAGCCACGCTACGTAGGTAATCGGGCGGAGTTGTCGCAGGATAATCCCACGAGATGGCAAACTCGTCTGAAATGCTTTGCGAATAGTCGGTGACATCGAACAGGTCCCCCAATCGTTCCCGGGCTTGCTCAACGAGCTCGCCCCAGCACCGATCAAGATCGCGCACCGATAGCTCCAGTTCGTTTTGTGTCTCACGCAACTGCGACTCTAGAGTTGAAACCGTTTCACGCTTGACCAGCCGCACACCGGGTTCAACGTAGGGTAGAGTTTGGCTACGCCAGCATGCGACCGCTTTCGACTTCACTGCCGAGACAGCTCGAAATACCGGATGGGTTGTGTCAAATAGCTTTTTGCCAGCGGATAGAACATCGACATCGGCACTGAATGCACCGGCTGCCAGCCGACGCTGGCCCTGGCTGAGTGTTTTCCGGACACCCGGCCAACGGACATGCAGACGGATCGCAGTCGTTGCCGACTGCAATTGCTCACCGGCCGTGTTGCGTTGCTGAAACTCGTTTGTTTGGGTTGACGACTCTAAAATCGTAGACATGTTGGATACCGTTCTTTCTGTAGTTGGTTCATCTGAAGTTGGTAAACGAAGAACGGCGGACAAATGCGTCTGCCGTTCATGTGGGTTGAAATGGATTACAGGTCGTGCTTGTTAGACGTCCTGGATCCAAGATTGGCATTCTGTTGGGACGGATTCCGTCTCCCAGAAACGCAGCATCAACCAACCGATCAGCACCAGCGGCACGAGGCATGCAGCCAAGATGCCGATCGATTCAAGGGTGCCAGCGGTCATCGTGTCGTTGATACGTTGCGAGGCGATGGATCTTCGCTCCGTCTCAAGACCTTCTAAGCCGCTTTGGATATTGGATTGCTGCTGAGTTAAGCTCGCCCGAGTTTGTTCGAGGGATTTTTGGGCCTCGGTGATTCCTTTGCGAGCTTCCGCTTCGTTGGCGACGAGCTCTCTTGTCGCTCGGGTAACGTCTTGCTGCATTGCGTTGACGTGGGCCCGTTGAGAGCCGTCGTCGCAGCCTGCCATGATCGGCAAAACCAAGGGCAGCAGCAGGAAGAGCCGTCGCAGTATGGCCCGCAAAATGGGTCGAACTGCAATCAGGATCTGCAGTATGGGTAACATGGAAATTCCTTTGTAAAAGACGTTTGGTGAAACGTAACAGTTGTTCAAAACGGCGTTGGCGATGAAACGCCAACGCCAACGAAGCAGCCGCAACGAGCGTGCTGCTCATCAGTAAAACAGTGAACATGATCAGCCCTTAGAAAATGGAGGGTGATGTGAGAAGAGTTAAGGTACTCAGACGGTCAGCGAGAAAGTCCCGTCAACCAAGGACCGTACGAACTTGCCACCGATTCGAGACCGGTTGGATTCTCGGCACGTTTCGGAACATTCGAGTGTTGATGGTGCGGTTGGTGTCCGCGTCCACGACCACGTAACGAACGTTGTCTGGTGCTAGTTTGTTAAACAGAGCTATGACATCGTCCTGGGTAAGGTTGACTTCTGTATTGGCAGAGTCCGAATTGACTGCGTCTAACTGGTCTGTGAGCTCCAAGCTCAACGCATGCTTGGCCCAGAACGCCAATGCTTCTCGCAGTAAAACAATCTCATGCGAAACAAGCATGATGTGCCTCCCGTTAGTTGACGGACGGGCCACCACGACTGATTCGACGACGAACAGCAGCACTGTTCGCAGCCTTGTCTGTCCTGCTGGCACTGTAGATGCCGCTAGCTTCTGCATCCAAGCATCTACCAGTCGCCCACTCCCGTAGTCGCTGAACCGACTCCGCTGACGTTACCGCGACAGGAACCACGTTCTGAGCGGCTTGATTGAGCGGAATATCCAGCAAAGCGGCAAGACGACAGCAGGAACGGATCTCGGCACCCGTCCATTGCTCGTCGACTGGTAACTTTTCATCGCTCGAGATTCCGTAGACGCCCCGATACATGCTCCAAATCGCGTCCTTCTGCGGTCTGCCCGGAAGGTCAACGAAGAACACGCCATCGAAGCGTTCGGCACGCGAGAACTCGGGTGGCAGTCTGGAAACGTCGTTGGCAGTACAAACGACGAACACATCCGACGTGTGGTCATTCAGCCACGTCAGCAACGTGCCGAACATCCGGGATGTCACTCCGCTATCGCCGCTCCCACCGGACGCGCCGGCGAACGCTTTCTCGATCTCATCGACCATGACCACGCAGGGTGCCATGGAGTCGATGATCCGCAACGCTTCCCGAGTTCGTTCTTCGGATTGACCGACGAGCGAACCCATCAAGCTGCCTACATCGAGAGTCAAAACAGGTCGCCCGACTTCCTTGCCGAGCGATTTGCAGAACTCGGATTTGCCACAGCCAGGCGGCGACAGTAGTAGCACGCCACGAGGCTTCGCAAGCGATCCCGTGTTGCCAGAACGCAACAGAGCTCGTTTGGTAAAGGCCTTCAGGGCGGTCAAACCACCCAGCGAACTGAAATCGCTTTCAGATCGACAGAGGTTCAACAATCCAGACTTCTTCAGTGCCTGTGTTTTGAGCTCCCATATCGCTTCTGGCTGGACCGCACCGTTGCGAACCAACGAAAGCGAAAACGCATTCTCAGCCTCGTACCGTGTCAGTCCTACGGCGGCATCTAGCACAGCCTCTAGCTGTTGGCCCATTGGCATTTCGTTGACATCGGTCGCAATGCTACCGAGCAACTCCTGCAGTTCGGCCCTGGTTGGCTGTTCGTGGTCAACAACCACGAACAATCTTTCCAGTTCGGGCGGCAACTGCACGACAGGCGACAGAATCACAATAAACTTGCGATGGAGTTTGCCTTGAGTAACCGCTTTTGCGACTTTAGCTACGACTTCTCCTGATCCGATGAAGCGATGGTAGCTTCGAAGGACCAGGAGAGTGGGCGTATCGTCGTTAGAGATCGCCGACAGAGCTTTGACGGCTCCTGTGGGATCAACACTCTCGGACGCCGTAGTGGCGTCGCCAGAGGCATTCAGGCCTTGAGCAATATCCCAGGTCATCAGCGACCAATTTTCAGCGTGACACAGCTGAGCTAAGTCAGCAATGGCGTCGTCCGGCTCGTAGGATTTGATCCAAACGCCGGTGAAGCAGGCCCGTACGAGCTCGCTCATTCGTTGTCTAAGTGCAGACATAGTATCTCCCTCGTTGAAAGGTGGTGTAAGTAAAAGATTGGCCGCAGACACGTGCTGCGGACCCATGATGCCTTGGCTTTAGAGTCAGGCGTTTTGATCAAGCTCAGCAT
Source organism: Planctomycetaceae bacterium (assembly GCA_027487485.1). Taxonomy (GTDB): domain Bacteria; phylum Planctomycetota; class Planctomycetia; order Pirellulales; family Pirellulaceae; genus JBKCUI01. Next base: position 17,060 of record JAIYDN010000006.1, read on the forward strand.
GAGCTTGTTGATAGAAGTCGCTCGTCAGCGATTCGGATTCACGAACTCCAAGGGCGAGCTCCAGGTTTCGCGAGGCTCTTTGGCAATCGATGCCAGTGAAGCCTTTGGTTTCGACCTTGGTTTCTCCCTTGGCGGAGACCGTGATTTCGATCGTTTTGGCTGTAGTAGTCATGTTGGCTCCCGTTAGGCGACTTGGACACAAACACGAATACTGCCATCTACCAATTGCTGTTCGGTGGTCGTGTGACCAGCCTTACGAGCTTCCAGCTTGGCCTTTTCGACCGCGTAGGCTTGCAAGAACTTATCCAGTTCTTGCTGCTGGCCCCATTTGCCGCCGTAGTTATCGAAGTCCACTTCGCCGGTGTCCGTGTTGCAAACGACAGGATAGTTCCAGCCGTTGAGCCGGACGATCCAGCCCGATTTTTCAGCGACAAACAACTTAGCCAGCCCAAAGGTGGGTGCTAGCAGTTTCAAACGCGTGCAAGCCGACTGAATCGCCAGCGGATCGCGCACTTGAGTCCGAACGGTCACGATATGTGACATAGAAATGCTCCATTAAAGTTAGAGATAAAACTGGAACGACGGCCGGCAGAGTGACCGAGAAGCCGTAAGAATTTCCGTCTGCAATCAACGCAGACAGCAAAGGTCCCCTTCACCTAATATGACGCGTTTCAGAGCTGGATTTAGTGGTTCAAATCGATTGCGTAGGCACTAAAATCGACCAGCAGAGTAGTATTAGACTTGTACTGCTAAGCAGTTTGTCGGTGTTTCGAGCCCGCATCGGGGAGCTTGCGTCAAAGTTCTAACTTTGACGACCAAAAGACTTAACGCCCGGCGTCGAGAGATCGACCGCCGGGCGTTTTTCGTTTCTACCCAGTTATTCGCGGGTTTCCTACGTTTTTCGCGGTTCGACGACTCCAACCGCCGCGCACTCTGTTTGAAGAGAGATTTCCGTCTCTCGAACGCAACCTTCAAGGTTGCGCCCGTCCGTGCGAAAAATCGGTCCCGAACTCTCTGACTCTCTCTTTTCGGGTCCCTCCAGAGTTAACACAGAGTTCTCGTTCGGAGTCCGATTGAAATTAGCAAACTGCTGCTTCCGTGTACTTACCAGCTTGCTGTCAAACTTCCACTCAAGACGTGCAAACAGAACAATCGGGTATTCAAGAATCGTGCGAACGTACCGAACTTTCGTTCGCTAGAATTGTCTACCAAACACGCGCTCTTCGTGTCAATTTGGGCGTGAAGGGAAAGACTAGATCGAAATGGAGTGACCTTTTGTGTTTCGAGCAAGTGATGAATCTCTGAATAGATTGCTTCTGCAAGCTCAGGCGAGTTTTCCAGACGATGTTGCGAAGCGATATTTTGCCCAAGCGAGCTTCGTCCTATCGAAGTGCATGAGCCAGGATTGGTGGGAACACGAATGCCGACGGCACGAGTCAGAACAGTCGATTCGCAAATCGCTTGGACCATTCTTGAGAGATTGGACTCATGCTCAGTTTCATATAGTTGCGCTCGCCGACGCAATTTTCTCCCTGCGCAAGTCAATTGGTTGGGACGACTATCGTGCCAGATGTGTCAAGCAAACGGATTCCGGCAAGATGGGGCGAGAATTCGATGAAGTCTATTCTGAGCTAATAGTTGCAAGACTGCTTCAGCAATTGGGTGCACATATCGAGTTCAAAGAACCATCGGGGAAAAAGGGGAACGATTACGATTTAGTTGTAGAGCTTGCTGGAGTGACAGTTGCTGTTGAATCGAAACTGCGATTAACTTTGGAAGTTGATTACCTACGAACCCTCGAGAATACTTTCGAGTCGGCTCGAAAGCAGCTTCCACGAGATCGTCCGTCAATGATTGTTGCTTATGTGCCGCATGCATGGCTCGAAGCCGAATCTGAGCCTCAAGTTGTGAATCGCATTGCCGATTTTTTTCGTCGATCAAAGCGAGTCAATGCCGTTTGCCTGCTTTGGGAATCAAAAGTGTTGGTGACGAATGGTACTGCGTTTTTGCGCCATGCCGCAGTTGCGAAAAATGAATCGGCTCGGCTCGTTTGGTCGCCGAACTTTGACATCTTGGAAAGAATTGATTCAGTTTGGAGTGCGATACCAGGGAAGAATTTAACGCCTTCATTTTCATCCCGCATGTGAACTGGCCGTTTTTTTAAGGATAGCGGCACTCTCCATCATCCACTGCTATTGGCTTCGCATGAGACGGCTGGTTGCGCCGAGGCGTAGGTAGAGGAATCGCTGAAGGCAAGTTTTTGTGAGCCTATTCGAACGGCGTGACCAAACGTGTCACAGCGGGAACTTAGATTGGCTCCCATCATTTCCGTTTCAATCCAAATTCAATGGGAGCACAACCATTCAGTTCAAAGAAAAGACAACAACCCACCAGGTCGCTGTTCTCCAACAGGTCTGGAAACGCCTCAAAAACGCTGAGGTGCAGACAATACATCAAATCATGGATGCCACCGGACTACAGTTCGACTCTGTTTGCGAAGTCCTGTACGACTACGCGGAGCTGCCAGACTTCATCCAGTTGCTTCAAGACAAAGGATGTCTCGATGATGTGCCGTTCGACGCGTCAGAAATGGAAATGGGGAACCAGGTTCTCCTCCTCACCAAGAAAGGTTTTGCTTGGGGCGATTTTGACGAAGAACCGATCAATCAAGTTCTTGAACTGCTTTAGTCTGGCAGACAAGCATCCGAAGACGACATACCCGATCATTGATTGCCATGTGTATCTGTGTAATGGTGGCGTTGTCTAACACCACCGTTGCACAAATTGCGGTCGATGGATGATGCCCTACGCTCCCTCGCCACGGATAAGTCTTTCTTGGATGTCTTCACAAAGTGTGAAGGCGATGACAGCGGGATGTTCTTCGCGGGCTGGAATCCGATGCATCACAAACAATTGATCATCCATCCGCACCCTGGTGCCATACCTTTCTGACTCACGTTCTGAGGCGTCTTTTAAGGCCCGCAAGAACGCGAAGTAGTTACACCCCAAAACCCTGCACATCTCAACGTAAGGCGTGAAGAATTTGTGTGTTTCGAAGTAGTCACAACAGGACTCGATGAGATCTCGCGACCAGATGCGATTCGAGGCTTTAAGCGGCCTACCTTTCATCAAAAGCTTCAGTGATTGTGGTCGGCAGCAATACCCACGTTGCCTAATGTGCTCTGCTGCCTCCTCAATCGTCAGTGGCTGTTCACCGCGAGCGATAGGCTTACGCTCAAGCTCTACGAATTCTTCGAATGTCAATCCAATCCTCATTAGCACGGCTCCTATGATAAGCAATTGACTTGTGGCGAGGCAAAGTTGCCTGCCTACATGCTTATTACTTTCGAGCAGGGCAATTCGTAAAAGATTCCGCGAGAAATAGCGGATTGAGTCCACGGCGAATGCGTTCTCTTTCGCACCCTATTCCGTCATTTCGAACCCGCACCGGGTATTCCTACAGATAGACGCGGCTGTTGTTGCTGCGAATGTCTGTCTTCGAGCCGCTAATCATGGCGGCGTTGAGCATGGAGGTGCGAGTTGATCTCGACTGTTCCCCCTTCTTCACTGTCCGCGCCGGCTCGGCGATCGGAAATCGCTGCGATTCTGGCCGCCGGCATTGTGCGAATGAAATCGCGTATGGCGATCCTGGATTCAGAAATCGACGACGAACCAGCAGAATTGCCAACAGCTTGCCTTGAGGTTTCTTCGGAAAGCGTGCTCTCTGTGACCAACGTGGTTAACGACCAGTGAGTCAGTTTTCTCAGGAGAAATCAATGCAACTAGACATCGACAAAGAGGTCGCACTGCTCCAACGCATGACGGTGGGGCAGTTGCGAGAGAAGTATCAAGAGACATGGGGCGAGCCTACCAACACTCGCAACAAGCAGTGGCTCGTCAAACGTATCGCCTGGAAGATGCAGGCCAACATCGAAGGCGACATTTCAGAGCGAGCCAGGCGTCGCGCTGCGGAACTCGCTCGCGGTACCGACATCCGTACGACTGCGCCCAAAGCAGTAAAGCCAATGCCGAAGCCCACGGGAGATACCGTGACAGGTTTCGTCCAGCCAGAAGAAGACAATCGCCTTCCGCCGCCGAAATCAGTACTCGAGCGGGTCTACAAGGGCGAGAAGATCTTAGTGCTAGTTCTAGAGAACGGGTTCGAATACGACGGGGCGATCTTTAAGACGCTAAGCGCTGTAGCAAAGAAGATCACGGGCCAACACTGCAACGGGTATCACTTTTTCAATCTAAATAAGAAAGGAGGCAAATGATGAGCAAGCAAGCCAACAATCGCCAATTGAACTGTGCCATCTACACTCGCAAGTCAACAGACGAGGGCCTCGACAAGGAGTTCAATTCGCTCGATGCCCAGCGTGAATGCGCCGAGGCGTATATCAAGAGCCAGACGCAAGAGGGATGGCATTGTGTGCCCAATCGATACGACGATGGTGGATTCACTGGTGGAAATATGGATCGCCCGGCGCTTAGGCAACTTCTGGCGGACATCGAAGCCGGCAAGGTGAATTGCGTGGTGGTATACAAGGTCGACCGACTGAGTCGTTCGTTGATGGACTTCGCTCGGATGCTCGAAGTCTTCGAACGCAATCAGGTTGCATTCGTCAGCGTGACACAGCAATTCAACACGACCAACTCGATGGGTCGACTGATGCTCAACGTTCTACTGTCGTTCGCTCAGTTCGAACGCGAGCTGATCTCGGAAAGAACCCGTGACAAGATCGCTGCAGCGAGACGCAAAGGCAAATGGTCGGGTGGCATGCCGTTGCTCGGATATGATATCGACGGCCAAGGTGGCAAACTGAAGATCAACGAAGCCGAAGCCAACAAGGTGCGAGCCATCTACGATCTCTACCTCGAGAAGCAATCGATCATGGCGACGATCGCCGAGTTGGACCAACGCGGCTGGACAAACAAGACATGGAAAACGCGGAAGGGAACACAGCGAGGCGGCTCGCAGTTCACCAAAGCAACGCTATTCCGCCTGCTCACCAATGTGACCTACATCGGTAAGCTTGGCTACAAGGATGAAATCAACGAAGGTGAGCAGGACGCGATTATCGACGCGGACGTTTGGCAAAAGGTGCAATCGCTTCTCCGGCGAAACGGCCGTACTGGCGGTGTCGAAGCGAGAAACAAATTCGGTGCGCTACTCAAAGGAATCCTTCGATGTGCTTGTTGCGACTGTTCGATGACGCCGACGCATACGACCAAGAATGGCACCAAACGCTATCGTTACTACGTCTGCATGAAGGCTCAGAAACGCGGTTGGAAAAATTGCAAATCGAAGTCGGTGCCGGCCGCCGAGATCGAGAAGTTCGTGGTCGACAAGATACGCCACGTTGGCCACGACGCGGCCCTCGTCAACGAGGTCGTAGAACAAGCCAAGATTCAATCTGAACGCGAACTGGGGGCACTTATGGCCGAGCGCGATGGGCTTGTGAAGGAACTGGAATATTGGAATGAAGCGATCCGAATTGCAGCTCCATCGATAAAGCCCGGTGATCCAAGTTCAAAGTCGCTCGAGCAATTGGCTGATTGGCACGAAAGCCTTCATCGGGCAGAACATCGACACGCAATCGTCGCAGCAAAAGTGCAGTCGCTTCAAGCCCAGGCGTTGACACGCAACGATGTCGTGAGAGCGATCACCACCTTCGAGCCCATATGGGATTCGCTCACAGTCCGCGAGCAATCCCGGATCGTACAGCTAATCGTCAAGCAGATCGATTACGACGGAGCCACCGGGCGCGTGACGATCACTTTTCATCCTGACGGAATCAAGACGATCGCGATGGAGAACCGCCCGGAACTTACAGAGGCCGCATCATGAATAAACCAGTAAGTGTCGATTTTCAGTTCTCCGTTCAGCAGCGTGGGCGTGGAGCCAAAAAACAGATCATCGAAGGAACACGTGCGGCGAGAGAATCCAATCCGTCTCTCGAACGCATTCCTCGTATCGCACGCTACATGGCCCTAGCGATCCATTTCGAGGATCTAATTAGGCAAGGTGTAGTAACGGATTATGCAGACCTCGCCCGGCTTGGGCACGTCACAAGAGCTCGGGTCACGCAAATTATGAATTTGCGGCTACTTGCACCGGAGATTCAAGAACAGCTTCTATTCTTGATAGATAATGCAATTGGACGCGGTAATGTACGGCTAAGAGAACTTCAAACGATTTCCACTGAACCTAACTGGCTAACGCAGCGACGGTTGCTACTCAAGATCGCTGAAACATAAATAGCTTTGGCGAAATCGTTCGACAACTACATGAAAAGTCGATAATCGAAAGATGTGTGCCCGATTGAAGCAAGTCGCCTACCAATTCGAGCAATTGTTTGTGACGATTTTATCGTGGCCGGAAGTTGAGAATATAGATCTCCAGAGTTCCAATCCATCTTTGAAAGCCCGAGGATTTCTTTTACTATTGTTGCCACGTCCGATGTCCCGGCATATCTCCGAATGACAACGGGGCCCGGTATGCGTCGCTTTCCCTGGAAATAAGTCTTGCCTGGTCGCACTCCTTCAGTTGCGCCATGTACCCAGAGCAAAAGCTCGTCGTTCGAAATCTTAACAGCTGTCCCCCTTCGAACTGGATACCCGTCGATTTCAAACCCGCCATTCGAATACTTGGACTTCAGAAATCGAATTGAACTCTCGTGGTTGATTTCCAAAAGCTCTAGGGACTTTATACCACTTAAGCCCGCTTTGATGCCCTTGATCTCATCCTTTGTGTAAGGGAAAAGCTTGTGAATCACGACGCGGTCAGGCAGACGGTAATGGGATTCCCAAAAAAGTTGTCTGATCATCTCGCCCATTTGCCTTGCCTCATTGAAGCTCAAGTAAGGGTTTTTGTCTCGACGAATTGTTGCATCGTGAATATTGCGTAGGCGAAACTGAAGCCCTTGTCCGTCAGCGTTGTAAATATGGCTACATCCTAGAACAATACGTTTATCGTTTAATGCTCTGTGATCTATGGAGTAGCCAAGTCCTACAAATGCGGACCCCGGGTCAAGCGATTGAAGTACCCAGGGTGTCCGCATCGCTTTCGTGTACAGTGCAAGCGATAACCACCACCAAATTCTCGGGCGGTCATACGGAGACCACGTATCTTGGTCAAAAAACTGAGTTGCTATTCCTTTTCTTACCGCAAATGCTTTCACATCATCGTGAACATTAAACGATTCTACATCTGAGTCTGCAATCCGAAAACGATTCCATCGTTCAGGAGATGCGATAAGTACGACAGAGCGCCCCAAGGCGGCAATTGAAGTCAGCGCATCACAGATATTTCTCGTCCATTCACGGCACCCAGCGACAGTGTCACCAGTGTTCGAAATTTCTGGAATTGTAATCCAGTGATCATCTGATTCTTCCGGTATAGTTAACTTGCAGCCAAATGTGTCTGAGAAACCTTTGTAATCCACGACATATTCCCCTTGGCTTCTTTGTGCGACTGCAGCTTTGATGTTACTGGTCGAAAGAAATTCCGAAAGGATTCTTGCCTCAGGCTTCGGGCAAATCACAGACAGTTTGATATCTGGATTAGGCAACAGCTTTACCGAAGAAGTATCAAATGGCCCGTTATTAGCAAGTCCACGAAGGGGAAGCGTATCGCTCTTGGGGTTCCAACCTATTTCTGTTGCGAAGTGGAGCACTGGTTCTGGAAATACGCGACCGGAAAACTTGATAACCGAGCGATGCTTATTATCAATGATAATCTTTGTTGCACTACCTTCATCAACCTCAGCAAACGAGGGCAGTAAATTTAGTCTAAAGCTGAACGCAGCTGTCTTTGCTGGAAAATCAAAATCAATTGAAGTTCGACTTTTGGAATCGCCAGCGATGTGGTCCAGCCACAGTGTAAGGTCTTGGTTGTATTCCCTGTTGTGTTGGTATCCAAGCTTTTGCTTAACTAGATCCTTAAAATTTCTGTCCTCACTTCTTTCCTCAAGGCCTGGAATAAAAAATGTTGGGTCGATCGAAATATGGAGACGTGAATCAATGAGTCGAAGATCGACAATCGCGGAACGGTGTAAGGCGTAGTCTACCCCGTCCACCGATTTGCGTTCCAGAGGGGCGACTTCCCAGAGCCTATCTTTGGCGTTTGTCAAAAGCCCTCTAGACTTAGCTATAGCTTGAACAAGCGAGTCACGGATTAGGCAGTGGATGGAACCATTAGCTATGCAGAAATCGTCACTGGTAATCGGAGTTCGAACTATCGACCCGACAATTGCTTCACCAAAAGCATTCTTGATTTGATCAATGGTTGCTAAAGCACCTATCGAACTATTCAGTGGTACAGCATGGAATCCATGTTCTTGTGCGAGGTTACGAATCCATTTCCATGCACCGGTTTCTGGCCACTGGCTAATACTGAAACTATAGATTTCTGCTGGTGGAGTTAAAGCAAAAACGTTGCCCTTTATCAATGCGTTTGGGGTTTGGACTTTGATAACGAATGGTGTGACTAGCGGGGCTGACGTACTAGTTGCATTGCCAATTATAAGCTCCGCCTTCTTTGCTAAATCACCTGTGAGGCACTGACGGGAAAGTCGAATAAGTAGCTCGTCAAAGCTAACACAAGGCACATAGTATGCTTCTCTTCCCACATGGTTAGCTCGACCTAACAAGTCGGCAACATTTGCTTCAGGCTGCGCTGAGAAGCCGCACCAAAAGACATTGCCTCTCGCTTGTGGATTTACGATCGCTTTCTCGAGTGCATCCATAATCGATCGATCTCGACCACTATAGCCGGAAACAATCAATGATTGCTGAGCAAGAGTGTCAACTAAAGTCTTGGTAAGTTCGCCTTCTTGTGTCTGTAATTCTGGTTCGGTATTCTTTAGTTTGTCGTAACGATAGTCACCGTGAAGGGAAACACAAATTAGTTCATTGGTATTTGGTTGCCTCACGACTCGACTTTGACAATCAATTCCAACCTCAATCGGGGTGACGCTAGATTCAGACAAAAGTGATCTAGCGACTAGTCCATCAAAATTGGTTGTCCAGACACTTCGGGCAATTCCTTCTTCCGCCAGTAACGCTAGGAGCTGATATCCAATATGGGGCTTCGCATCCTTCAATAGCCGCTGAAAGAAACGTCGTCGATCATCGACAATTGGTAGGCACTTCTCGATAAAAAAACCGTAGTCATCCTCTTTGGGCTGCGGCCAAATCCGGTTTGCTTTCAGCCAATCATCAACTCTCTTTTGAACAGCGGGCAAACTGATCTCCGCAACTGCGGCTTTTAGTTCAGGGTTGTTTGATTCGAATATATTGCGTTTCCATTGGAGTACACAACTTGAAGCTGAAGGCACTCCAGACGTTAATGATGCACCAGCGCCAAGGAACAGAGCGTGCGGTGATCCCTTGTTGACCTCAATCGATCGAACTAACGCATCAAGTTCAAGTATCCGTACAGTCATTCTGTCCCTTTTCAATTTAGTTTCCGTGCAAATTTGTCCGCATTTGTGTGTCAGTTTCACAAATACATTCCACTCCGACTTGATTGTCGGGAATGTAATCAGACGCCGGGCTTGAATACATACTTTTCATTTGTGCCCTCGAACAACCGCTTCTTGTCTTTAGGTTCAATTCTATCGTTCAAAGTCGCGATTCAGTGCTCGGAACGCAGAACGACCAATTCTCCACCATTGACAATGTTATCGGATTTCCGATAATTGGGCTAGTCGTGGAGTTCAGATCTGTTTTCGAGGAAGGGCATTGCGTGTCGCTAGCGGAAATTCTTAGAGAATGTGTGTTGGCTGATGCCTCAATATCTGAGGCATCGCGAGGTGCAGGGGTACCGCAACCAACTCTGCAGGAATTTGCTGTTGGGCGATCAGACGGAAGCTTTGCGGACATTCGACTGAGTTCGGCTCAAAAACTGATCAACTACTACGGAATCAATAAGCTGGGAAATGTTCCACCAGTCGTTCCAAAAAGGAGTAGAAGAATGTTATTGTCCGCAGAGCTTGAGGCAAGCGAGTGCCAAGATTCGCCCGAAAAATTCAAGGAGAGACTGATTGACGGCATCGTTGTTCAGTTCCCTGGGCAGACCATTGATGGGCTGCTCTGTTCTCCGTTAGATGCATTGGCGTATTGCGACAGGATACGTGAAGGAGTCGGTTCGGAATGTTTGGCAGACTTTGTCATTCTGAAGGCACTGATGAACGTCCGAAAGAGCAAGAACTGCCCTGTAGGACTGAAACAGCGTCGCACGCGCGCAATGCTCAGGACAGAACTTGCGTCCATACAGTGCCCGTTAACGGCAGTGCAGTTCCGAGAAATGGTCGTTGATACGCTTGCTGGCATGTACAGAGATCGAACGATCGATGAGTTGGTTTGCCAGCCACGAGAGGCTCGGATGCTCTGCAACGCAGTTCGCCATCAATCGCGCTGCGATTCGATTAAAGATCAACTCGTGTTGTCAACATTGATGAATGTCCGAAAAGCTGGATGATGTATCAGTAGTTGAACCACAGGCATTCGGTCTTGGTTGGCTTAATCTTTTGCGAGCTTGCTTTATTGTCGATCTTGATTTCCTTACAGCGCCAGCCAAAGCGCTTGGCAGCGCTCTTGTAAATTGGATGAGGGTAGCCGCTCAGAACGAACTTGCCTTGCAGGTCGCCAAGCGTACAAAGAAGTTCTTCGTGCTGGTCCTCATTCATTTCGCAGGAATACGCATTCTTGACCACACGAGTTTCTGCCAGGTACGGTGGGTCGCAGTAGAAGAACGATTGTTGATCATCCTCTCGTTTGATCAGTTGAATTGCATCGTCGCAGAAAATAACGACGCGATGAAGCCGCGCGTGCGCCTCTGGGAGGCCATTAATGGCCGATAGCCAAGATGAGACTTGCTCATTCATTCCTCGACGTGTTCGGGTACGAGACATTGTGGCAAAGTCTTTCCCCAATCCCTGACGCGACTGCCGGTAGCGAACGAAGAATGCAACCGCTCGTTCAAGAGGCTCTGAATGGGAAGAGCTCTTGGCGTCGTCAAAACTAGGTTTTGCAAAGGGAGTCAACGTAAGTCGCAATTGAAACTCGGGAAAAAGCTCTCGAGACTGCAGTACTTTCCAGAAGTTGACAAGATCACCGTACACGTCATTCACGACTTCGGAGTGGCCATCAACGAAGGCAGCGGGTTTGTTGAAAAGCACTGCTCCGCCGCCAAAGAATGGCTCAACATAGTGTGTATGACTTGGCATTAGATCGACAATTTGCGCCGCCAGGTAGGATTTTCCGCCGTGCCATTTGATCGGCGCAGAACTTTTTTGAACGACCATTTCTTTCCTTTTCCAATGAGATTAGCGCAACCCCAACGAGGGCGCAAGCCCAGATTTGTGATTCTTGGTGGGCCTATCAGTGGAAATACCCGTTACTACGGGAGTTTGACGGTCATTCCTCTTCTTACATCGGCACTTTGCGCTTTTTTCATTTTCTTTTTCGTCGGTGACCAAACGTGTCAATCGCATGTGAATGATAGCGTTCGCGATTGGCAGTGGTTTGGTCTGGATGGAATCACGAAGGACAACGGTCATGGACTGATGGATGGGATGCCCAAATCAGGAACAGCACTCGGTGGATACCGATAAGACCAACCACTGCCAATCGCTATATATCGTCAGCCGTTTGGATCGATTGACGTTTTTATCAATGAAGGATTGCTATGCGTTTGTAACTTTTTCTAGGCAGACACCATGACCTCTGTTCGACTTCCGCGTCTATCGCGCCCTGGCGTTTTGGAATCGATCGCTCCCAAGCGATTGTTCGAATTGCTCCAACCTTACACCGACTTCTTTGCAAGTCGGTCCGTACGCATCGAGTCACCCGATTCGATCGATTGCCAAGCGGTCATACGCGAGATAACCCAAGCCGATCGTGAAACGCCGGCTGACCTACTAGACGCGATCTGCCTTATTGACGAGTTGGCCAACGCGGTTGCGGTGGAACTTTTACTGGATCGAGTTCCAGCCAGTTCGCTGGGGCTTGAGCATGGAGGCGAGCATTCCGAAGCCGACATCGTCACAGCGGCCTGGCTATCGCACCGTGAAAAGCTGGTGCAGACCCATGCACTTTCGCGATTGAAGCGAACTCGATCGTATGATTATTTTCAAGCGAACCAAACAACTGCTCCTAAGTTCGTTACGCCGGCTGAGGAGACGCTCGAGCAACTGGAACGCGATATTAATTCTTGGCATGTCGAACGTTTTCGTGCGCAGGGAACCAAAGTAGAGATCTTCGAAAATGGCAACGAAGTCGAGTTCTCAATCATGCATGGAAGCCTGTACCGCCGACAACCCGTTCTAAACAACGGCCGATTCGGTTTCCAGTCCTTTTGGCCAGTGCAAAGCGCTTCGGCAATCTACAATCGCGAGTTCGGTGAACTTAGAATCAACGCCAAGAGTGCCAAAGAGAAGGCCTTGTATTGTCGGCTCTTGGGAATGCACATGTTTGGGAACGAAGATCTGTTTCCGACCGGTACCAAGTACACGCTTGAACCGCTCCGAGAGTTCGAATTCGACGCGTTGGCACCTGGCGATATCGAAGGTGTGCGAAATGTACGCATGGTTGAGCTCTGGCTCGGCGATCCAGACTCTCGTTATGGTGTTATCACCATTCGCAAAGGTGACGATCTGTTCGATTGGGCACAAGCCAAAAAGAAGGATATTCACATTGAACGTCGGTTGATCTCCGCGACCTTCAAGATGGAGCTACTAAGTCGAAAGACTGAGCTGGCAATCACAGTTCGCCCACCGAATGTTGCGATCTATAGTCGCGGGACCGTGTCTGCGATCATCGAAGCATGGCTCACGCAACGTGGATTCATTCTAGCCAAGCAATCATCACGGAGGACTCGCCATGAGCCAGCCTTGGCAGGCACTTGAATCACTTAATGATGTCGCGACTTCGCATCTGAGTTGGCGGTTGTTGCTTGGCGACTCGTTTGATTCCAACCGATACCTCTTGGTGCCGATCAACGAGTTGGCTGCGGCGCTGCCCGTTCCTGGACGTCCATACGAGTGGCTCGAAGTATCCGAATTCGAAGAAGGAGTCTTTGAAGGCTACAACCAGAAGACAGAGACGTATGTGCCAGTCGATCGACGCGACATCGTTTGCTACGAGTTCAGCTTCGGCAAGCTCGCAGGTGAGCTATCTGCACTGATCGGATTCGAGGTGGCTTTCGAGCGCCTCGGCGGTCCTATGTATCGATTTCGGCTTGGGCACTTTGGGAATCCCAATGGATCGGGGTTCTCTCTGTACTTGGCCAAAGTAAGCGATCCGCGCCGGTTGGATTGGTGCATCGATGCGCTATTGGCAGAGACCCAGCGTCCCTTCGTTTTGTTTCTCACCTCGAATCGAATGCTGAACAGCCGGAACGAGTCGGCTCTCAGTGCACGTGGTTGTTTGATCATCCCGCTAGAGCAGGCGATGCTTCGCAGCGACGATGGAGAATGGAATTTGTCGCCCTGGGCCCGTGAGCAGTTGGTAACATTCCGCGATCGGCTCATGCCTCGACCGCAGTCCACCGTTGGTTGTTTTCCGACTCCAACGGGTAGTCGTTGGAGTGATGTCGAGATTGAGTTTAAGGATGGAGAAACGGTTTCGGTAAGAATCTCAGATCAACGCGAAGTACTATCATTCACACAACTAGGGCTTTGTGATTCTCGAAGTGGCAAACCGAGCAAACAGTGGGAATTGCTGCGCACCTTCGCAGAAAATCACGGGGTGATGACATGGCAGTCGCCGGGCGCTTGCAGACAGAATCGAAAACGCCGTGAACTGCTCAATGATTCACTTCGAAAGTTCTTCGATATCGATGGCGATCCAATTGAGTTGACGGATGATAAGAAAGGGTGGCGTTGCGTAATTCGATTGAAGTCAGATCGTGCATAGCCAAATTCATCGTCCATTGATTCGAGCATGGGGAATGCTTGACCTTAGCTGACTGAGTTCATCTATAGTGAACTTGGTCTCGTCCAACGTAATGTCCTTGAGTCGGCGGAGTCCAGCCAATTTCAATCTTGTGGACTCCGAGAAAGGTCCCGCCGATGTGGATAACACTTCCAACTTTGGACAGCTTTCTAGTTGAGCCAGTCCTTGCTCTGTAACTGCGGTCCCCCAAATCACCATTGAGATGATCTGGCATGGAGAATTGCCTTCGGAAGTTGCCGCACGGATCACTTCGGCTAAATCTTCGTCATTGAAATCTGCCCGCGTAACAACGACGACGAATCTACCACCCCTGGACTGACTATAGGTATCGCCGCTTTGAGTTATTGCCTTAATTGACTCAATCACCTTTTTGCCAAACGCAAATTCACGTTGGGTCGATTGCGCAATATTGATTGCTAATGCCTGTAACACCGCTACAAAAAGGGTGATCCATAACATCCCAGCGAGACTGAATCTCCAGGACCATCTGCCGACGGCGATCCGCTGTTTCTGCATCTCGACTGCAATGACCAGATAGATCATTGCTGCAGCAATCTGAGGCAGCACCATTTTCCATTGAGATTCAACGTCGAAAAAATAGGAAATCCCTAGTAACGCGACTCCCGATCCAAGAGTCAGTATTCCTACAAAGAAAAAAATGCGGCTCCAACGAACGGCTGCCTTACCATCGCCCAAATCGCGTACGAAGCCGAATTCTTTCAAGTGTCGTGTCCCTCGTTCGTGTCTCTGGATTGCCAATTGACCTCTGGTTTTGGGAAATTCCCAAAACTGCTTCGTCTCTATTCTACAAAATTCTTTGTCGCAATTCCCCAGCGTTTTCTTGGTTTTGCTCTCACCTCGACCGGGAATTTCCCTCTTTCCCAGCCCGTTTTGGGAATTTTCGCCAGTAGCGGACGACAGGTCTGATTCACATCAGGAAACAGCTCGCGAACAAGCGAGCGGGCCTCACAGGCTTTAACTTTCGGACCTGTTGCCTGTGGGCCCTCAATCAGGAGGTCCGTTCATGTCAGACAACCAATCCATCAACCTTGGTGACGACAACTTCGTTCGCAGTGTCATCCATCGGCAGGTTGGAAAGTTAATCGCCAAGTCCGACTTTACACAGCAAGATCGAAACGATCTGGTCCAAGAGGTTTACGTTCGGGCCACCAAGAGCCTTCGCCTATTCGATCCATCCGTTGGCCATCTCTACCCATACGTCTGCACCGTGGTGCAACGTCATTTGGCCAACGTCGTTCGTGATCGCTCCGTTGTTAAACGCACGACTGCCGGCCGCGTCAGTCTGAGCAAGAACGTCCGAGGTGATGACGGTGGCCAAGTCGAAATGTCTCAGACGCTACACGACAAGGATCAAGATCGACGGCTAGGTCGTGCACGTCGCCTTGGTGAAGAGGAGCTCAACGACCTGCGCATGGACCTAGCCACGTTCATGTCGAAGTTACCGGAGAAATTCCAAGACATTCTCCGTCGCCGTCAAACCCACTCGATCACCGAGATTTCTCGCGACCTCGGCATCCCTCGCACCACGCTTAATGACTGGATGTTGCAGATCCGCAAGCTCTTCGAGGAAGCAGGATTCGACAGATATCTGGAATCGTAACCGTCAATTCACCCAGGTACCGGGTATTCCAACAGATAGAGAAAGCAACTTTTCAATCAACACGAATCATCAACCAAAAGGAATTTCAGTCAATGAGCGCATCCAACATGAATATCGATCAGCGCGTCACTATCTCGCTCGCTTTGCAGCGATACCTGCGAGCGGTCGAACGTTTCGAAGCAGCTTCCAACGAGTTCAACGAATCCTGCCAGGCCATTCGTCAGGCACTTCCTCGTGAAAGCCGCTTTGTTGCCAACATCTCGCACCAGCACTTTCTGGTGACTAGCGATCAAGAAGGCAACTTCGAGGTCGAGTCAGTCGACACGGTCTGATTCGCAACCTGTCATCCCCCACTTCGACCTCCTCGCTGAAAGATCCGCAGGCAATGTCAACACGACCTTTACCTCATGAACCCGGTGATCGGAAGTGCCTGAAATGCAACGAAACGTTTCGTTCGAAGAGTGCCGCCAATCGCATTTGCAAGAAGTGCTCGCAAGTCAATGCTTCACTGAAATTGAGTGAAGCACAAATCGCTCGCGAACGAGGTGCAAAACGCCTCAACGGCATTCCGATCGAGGAGCAAGACACCTACGAGATGAAATTCTTCTAGGCATCGAATTACTCATCAAAGCACCCCAAGACTGTTACCCCCAAGCACCCATGTCACAAGTCAATACACAAACCGAAGCGAACGATAAGACGCTGCTGACCTATTCAGCGCTGAATACGTTTCGTAATTGTCCGCGAAAGTACAAGAACCGCTATCTCGACAATCTGCGACCACGTGAGCGTGCCGAGGCTTTGTCATTCGGTAGCGTGATCCATACGGCAATCGAGCTTTGGTACCGTTCGCCGGATACAGAGTCGCGACTCCCCGATGTCCTCGCCTATATCGACGATGCCTTTGAGAATCGGGTTGTCGATCCGAATCAGATGGTTCAATGGCATTTGGCAACGGCGATGATCCGTGGATACGCCGAACGCTATGCAACCGAAGATTTCGAAGTCGTCGAAGTCGAGAAGGAATTCGTTGGTGAGATCCGCAATCCAGATACTGGTCGGCAGAGTCAAACATTTCGAATCGCCGGCAAGGTCGATGGCATCGTTCGTTGCCACGATGGCTTGTATCTGCTCGAGCATAAAACGGCATCAACCGTTGATGCGAGTTATCTCGACAAGCTATGGACCGACACACAAATCGCCTTGTACTGCTATTACCTGCGGGAGCTTGGCTATCCGATCGTCGGCGTGATCTACAACGTTTTGCTTAAGAGCCGGCTCAAACAAGGCAAAGGCGAAACGCAGGAAGAGTATGAAGTTCGCCACGCGGAACTCGCTGCAAAAAACAAGAGCGGCAAATCAACCGCCAAGCGACAGATGCCCGAGACGGACGAGGAGTTTCA
>JAIYDN010000072.1 GCA_027487485.1 Planctomycetaceae bacterium
CAACTTCTCTGTTTGGTTAGGAAACTAACCGCAGTAGGTTATTCGAAGAAGCCGACGTTTTGCAATCACGCAAAACGTCGGCTTTTTTCGTATTTCCCTGCAATCTTCCGGGTCTCAATCACTCTCTAGAAACTCTATTTCCGACCGCGACTCTCGCCAAAACAGCCCCTCTCTGGGGGCCAACCAGAGACAAATACTCTCAGAGTCTCTGGGTTATGAAAACCGCCGGGTTAACGACTCGGGGTTATGAACCTTCTGTCTCACTCGGGATTCTTTTTTCCCGCTGTTCTGGCTCACTAGGAGGACGAAAGTTACGAACTTTGCTCCAAGGTAATCGATCTCGCGATACTGCAGACCTCGCTAACCGTGCGAAACCCAACGTTTCAACTTTCCCTAGCTGACTTAGGCTGCGTAAGAATTGGATAGGCGAATCCAAAGCTGCATATGATGGGTAGAATGACGAGGTTGACCAGAGTGGCGGTGGCTAGTCCAAAGAGGATCACCAGCCCCAACGGATACTCGATTTCTTGGCCAGGTATTTCGCCGGTCAATATCAGTGGCACGAGAGCAAGACCCGTGGTCAATGCCGTCATCATGATCGGTGCAAGACGCTCGTCGGCACCTCGCATTACCAATTCCATTTGATTGGTAACGCCTTCTTCTGTGGCTAAGTGTCGGTAATGGCTAATAAGCATGATCGAGTTACGCGCCGCAATGCCGAGCACGGTCACAAAACCTACGAGCGAACCAAGCGACAAAATACCTCCGGAAGCGTGGACGCCGAGCACTCCACCAAGCAAAGCTAAGGGCAAGGTGCAGAGGATCACGCCCACAAGTTTCCACGACTGAAAGTCTATGTAGAGAATTACGGCTATCGCGCAGATCGAAGCAAGGGAAAGAAGCAGCAGTCGATTGCGCGACGCTTTAGCTTCGGCATACTCGCCCAGAAACTCTGGATGGTAGCCAGTTTTGAAGTTTACATTGGCGAGAACGGCACGCTCAATCTCGGTGGCAACTGAACCCAGATCACGACCGTCGACGTTGCAAGTGATGTCGATCCGGCGTGAGGCCGCTTCACGTTTGATCTCGTTCGGCGCAGGAACAATCGACAGCTCTGCTACATCACCTAACGGAACTTGCCCTCCCGTCGGCGTATCAATCATCAGTTCACTAAGTGTCCGCAGATCGCTATGCAAAGCCGTTTTCCCGCGCACGATCACGCCAAAGATGTTCTGGTCCTTATAGATTTCACCGACTTGCATTCCATTGACCAAGGTCGTGACACTGCGCATGAGAGCACCGGGAGTGAGATTGAACTGCGAGGCCGCTTCGGGACGCATGTTCACAGAAATCTGGGGCACCAGTACCTGTGGCTCGACCTTGAGCGTCGTGACGCCAGCAATCGGTTTGATTTGAGTAGCGACCAAGTTGGCCGTTGACCGTAGCTCATCCATGTCGGGCCCAAACACGCGAACGACAATCGATGCACTGGTGCCTGTGAGCACTTCTTTGATGCGTTCGGTGAGGTAGGTCAACAGGTCACGATACAAACCGGGATAACCGTCAACAATCTCTTGGACCTGAGCTACTGTTTTGTCGTAGTCCTTCTTGTCGTCGATGCTTATCCAAAGTTCCGTGAAGTTGGGACCAACCACTTCGTCGGCGACCGTCGCGCGACCGATGTGTGAGCCGAAGTTCAGAACGCCATCGACTGCCATCATCTCTTCGCTTGCACGCAATGTGATTCGATCCATCGCATCGATACCAATGCCAGGCTTTTCAACCCAATGCATTAAGAAGTCGGTTTCACGAAATTTGGGCATGAGCTGTTCGCCCAGTCGCGTTATCGTACCGGCGATCCCGAGGAAAATGACTGAGGTCACGATTAATGTTGCCCAGCGAAAGCGAACAGCTGTGCCGAGTGCCAACCGATACACTCGCTTGAAAAAAAGAACAAGCGGACCATCTATGTGACGTTTTGTGGCCGACTTTGGCAGTAGAAACAAGGACATGGCTGGAGTGACTGTCAATGCAACTGCCAGAGAGGCGAGGATGGCAAGAATATAAGCCGCTGCAAGGGGCTTGAAGAACGCACCGGCGAGTCCCGTCAGAAAGAACACCGGCAGGAATGCCAGGACGACGATAATTGTGGCATAGACTACTGCGCTACGCACTTCCATCGAAGCGTCAAATACCACGGAGAACGATGAACGGGGATTTTCAGCCACTGAGTTCAATCGCAACCTGCGCATGATGTTCTCAACATCGATGATGGCATCATCGACGACTTCGCCCAATGCAATCACAAGACCAGCTAGTACCATCGTGTTGATCGTCCCG
Organism: Planctomycetaceae bacterium; assembly: GCA_027487485.1. Lineage (GTDB taxonomy): Bacteria > Planctomycetota > Planctomycetia > Pirellulales > Pirellulaceae > JBKCUI01. Next base: position 2,341 of record JAIYDN010000072.1, read on the forward strand.
CCTCGATAGTACAACACCAGCATGGCCGCGATTAGTGATAGTGGGATGGCTGTTGCACTGATCACAGCGCATCGCCAATCGAACAAAAACAAGACCAGAACCACGACTACCAAAACACAGCCGACCAGCATGGAATGCCCAAGATTCTCCAGCGAGCGTTCAATAAACGTCGCTGGTCGGAATATGGTTGTGTCGTATTCCACTTCGCCCATGGCGGGTTTCAGATCCGACATGGCCTTTTCTACAAGGCGTGTCACGTCGAGCGTGTTGGCCCAAGGCTGCTTTTCCACAATCAACAGCAGGCCTGGTCGATTGTTAATGATTGCGTCGCCAATGGGAGGTGCGTAGTCGAACATCACTTCTGCAACGTCGCGAATACGAAGCGGTGAGCCGTTGGCGGCAAGTGCATTGCCGATTAAGCGATTACTTGCTGGCTGGGTGAAGGCGGCTCGAATAGGAATTTCACCTAGTTGTTCGGGCGTATACACTGCCGGCACATGTCGAAGTGCCAAGCGTTGATTGGGTGTATCGACAAAACCTCCTGAACCGACAGCCGTCGCATCGCGAACGGTTTGCAGCACGGCATCGAGCGTAATGCCATGGTTATTGAGTCGCACTGGATCTACAACTACTTGCAACTGTGGATCTTTCTCGCCCCAAACTGCGACGTTGGCTACTCCAGCGATACCCATCAATCGCGGCCGAATGGTCCACTTGGTAAGCGTGGTCATTTCCATTTGGCTTTTAGTATCGGACCAGAGTCCAATTTTCAAACAGCGACTGAGCGACGATAGTGGTGGCAAGATGACTGGCGGACGAGCAACAAGGGGTAATGATGCTTGGGCCAATGCCAACCGCTCTTGCACGAGTTGTCGTGCCACCAATAAATCGGTGCCGGGTTCAAAAATCATGCGCACGCTCGAAAGTCCTAATACGGACTTCGAACGGACTGTTTGCACAAAGGGGATACCATTCACAGCGTTTTCGATTGGCACCGTAATGAGACTCTCGACATCTTCAGTCGAGATCCCAGGTGCTTCCGTTTGAATTTCGACCAAAGGCGGAGCAAATTCAGGAAAGACATCCAGTGGTACCGAATCACTGTTTCGTATGCCGACGACTACCAGCACGACAGCTAAAATCATGACGAGCAGTCGTAGTTCAAGCGACGTTCTAATGAGCCAGCTCATTTGCCAGCTCCGAACTCAGTCCCGAATAACTCGGCAGCACCATCGGTTACGATCAAGGTACCAACGGCTGGTCCCTTTGAGATGATCGCCGAATCTCCCTCGACCCATTCAAGCAGCACTCGGCTGCGCGTGAACTTGGTTCCCTTGTCCGATGTAGTCGACTGCACGTAAACCCAAGTTCCACCATAAATGTCGTACAAGATCGCTGCGGCAGGGACGACGAACGCTTCTGTGACACTCGTCATAGGAATGTCGACGCCGACTCGTTGCCCGGGCATCAAATTCATTTCACGATTGTCGATTTCGTAGTACAAGTCAGCTGACGAGCTTGCCGCATCAGCAGTGGGAGGAGCTGAAATCGGCTTACCAAGTTGTGGCGTGCCAGTCAGCGATGAACCGTCGAGCGAAACCAGGCGGACAGCTTGATCGCGTTTAAGTTTTGTGAGGAGATCGACATAAACAGGCACACGTATCCAAATCGTGCTTAGGTCGACGACTTCGAAAAGCGGTGCCGCTGTAGTTACCGTTTGACCAGGCGAGACTTGAACGTTGCGAACGACTCCGGCGACAGGTGCGGTCAGTGTCATCGGATCGGCAGGATCGACGCGGCCGGTGGCATTCGCGCCGTCGAGCGATCGAAGTAGCGACTTCAGCTCCGTCTCACGCTGCTTGGCAGCTTCACGAACCGACTGCGCAATACTCAGTAGCGCCACTGCATCATCGAATGCTCGACGGCTTCCGGCGCGATCCGTGAGCAGCTTTTCAGCTCGATCACGTGCGATCTGTAGTCCTGCTATCTCGGACTCACTGCGAGCCACCTCACCTTGAGCGGTAACCAAGGCCACCATCAAATTTGCCTTTGCGCCAGTCATTTGAACCTGTTCGGCTGGCGTCGGTACATCACGCTCCGGTGACAACATCGGCTGGAGAATCATCAGCGGTTGGGCCGCCACAACTTTGCTTCCGGGCTGCGGGAATGAGTTATTCACGGCAGCTATGATGCCCGGTACAGGTGCGGCAGCAATGATGGATCTACCTGACGGAACGATGGCTTCACCTGCCAAAGTTCGGTGGCGTGATACTTCTCGTTTCTCGACAGGCACAACTTGGATCGCAAGCCGTTTTACGGCCTCGCTTGTTAGCGTCAGCGTAGCCAACTCAGTCTCATGGGGCACCATCTCCACCTTGGCAGGAGCGACTTTGGCAGAAGCAGATTTTTCTGCTTTACCCGAGCAACCACTGGCACAGAGGAAAACTCCTAACGCAACATGTAATAATGCAGCGGTTCGCGTAGATTTGACGGATCTTAGTTCTGTAGATTTCATGGATGGCCATTGTAATCGAGAAATCTGCAGCGATTTCCGCTCTCATCTGCTTCTCACAATTCGGGATGGATCAAATCCTAATTACCATCTTCAGGGGGACTTGTCGCTGCAAGAACTTCAGCGGCGGCCAGCGGAGGGGCGATGAGGCTGCGGCCGACGCTCCGTTCCAGTTCCGCGACGGCACGATTGCAGGCGGCAGTCTGAGCAAGAATCTGCCCTTTAGCGGTCAAGTACTGAGTAGTCGTCTGCAGCACAATCAAATAGTCAGACCCGCCATCTTCAAAGCCCTTCTTGGCAATTTGAAGGGATTCTACTAGCGCTGGCTCGACATCTTGCTTGAGGATCGTCAAGTTCTTGTAAGCTTGATCCAACTGACGGTAGGCCGTTCGCACATCGGCGATAATTTGATCTGAAATCGCGTCTCTGTTGTGCATCGCGGCATTAAGCTCCCAATCAGCGCGGAGGATGCCACCCTGATTTCGGTTGAAGAGGGGCACGTCGAAGCGAAGTCCAGATCCAGTGTGGGTATAGCCGCGGCCATCGCGTACGTCGAGCACTCCATCGAGCCGCAACCATAGCCAGCGTGACAATCGCGAACGCTCACTCGCAGCAGCCACAGCCCATCTCGCTGAGTGAAGATCGGGGCGACACACAAGCGCCTCTTCAACTAACTCCTCTTCAGTTTGAATTGGCGGAGTCGGTGTGACCAACTCTCCAGGCACTAAGGGCTGTGCGAGTTGAGGCAGTCCGATGAGCGTAGCCAAACGAGCCTCTGCTATGTTGATCGAGGCCTGTTGAACACCCAGGTTCGCTTTAGCATTGAGTGCATCTACCTTCGCCGAGATTGTTTCCAGCTCGCTGATGTCGCCGTCTTTCAAGCGATCATTGGTCAGACTTGATATCTGGTCACGGATCTGTTGAGCCTCGTTTGCAAGGTTTGTCTGCTCCTTTGCTAGAACCCAATCCGCATACGCCAGACGAACATCTCGTGAAAGATTGAGTCCATTCTGAACCAATTGTTCTCCAACACGGCGATACTCCCGATTGGCAACTTTGACTCGTGCCGGCCTTAATAGGTAGGACTCAATCGGCGCATAAAGCGTGTACTGCCCTTCCTTCGCTCCACTTGGGAAATAGGTCAGGAATTGAGGGTTCGCGAGCAGCGAAGCTTGTACAGTATCTCCACCGGCTGCTCCAAGCTGAGCCAACGTTGCTTGAAAAGCGGAGTTATTCGATAAAGCCGTTAGAACCGCTTCATCTTCACTCAAGCCATCTTCGAGAATCACACCGGAAGGTACTCGGGTTTGACATGGCGGTACGGTTTCCATGGACTTGGAGATCCGACATGCCACTTGGCGAGAGACCATATGCGGGTCACAGCAAGGTTGCGGCGTTCGACAACCAACACTCAGCAGATTTGTGCAGCAAACGACAGCTGTTAGGGTGAGTAATTTGACATCCATGTCGTTGTCCCGAGATCAATGCATGCAATCCACATAAAGCGCAACTTGCTAACATTTGTTTCGACCCATCCGGACGAGTTCATGCAGCAGCAACAGCCAGCATGCATCGATCATTCGCGGAGCATGCGTCTTATCCGATACAACCGGAATGACATGGCGATTCATGAGAAAAGAATGAGACGCCCAGCTTCGTAACCACACACTGATGCTGATTAGAAGGGCTAATTCGATTGGCAAGGGAGTTTCAGTTCGATCCGAAATGATTGGTCGACAATGGACGCTTGAATCGAACCTCCCATCTGCTCTGCCAATCTTCTACAAAGCGAAAGCCCAAGCCCACAGTGTCGGCCAGTTTCATGACGTGAGGAGTCCGCTCGCCAAAACCGGTTGAAGACCTTATCGATATCGTTAGCAAGAAATGTTCGCGCTTGGTTGGAAATGACCACGACACAGTTGTTGTCAGATGACTCTGCGGATACTTCAATCGTGGAATCTAGGTCTGCGTAGCACACCGCATTGTCGACTAAGTTCCGCAAGATGACGAGCAGCGGTCGTTGTTGAATCAAAATCGACACATCCTTGCAATCACGGTGCTTAAATTGCAGTTTGCGAGACTGCATATTTTGTTGGCGTTCAATGAACAGAGCATTGAGCAAGCTATGTAGATCGACATGCTCTGGAGGCGAGGCGGCCATCGATTCGCGAGTTGTTTCGAGAAGGCTTTCTACAATCTCGCCCGTTTGCTCGGTGATGCTCAAACATTGACCGATTGTCTTTTTGTATTCCTGTGTTGAGCGTTCCCGAGAAAGTGACAGGTCCAACTGAGCACGAAGTCCAGCCAATGGAGTACGTAGTTCATGTGCTACATCAGAAGAGAAGGAGCGTTCTCGAACAAAGGCTTGCTCCAACCTGGTGAGCAGATCATTGATCGTGGATAGAAGCGGGCGAAGTTCGTTTGGCTGCCTGTCCACCTGCTCAATGCGTTCGCTCAAAGTACCTGGAACAATACTCGCGATTTGCCGAGTTGCATGTTGGACGGGCCTCAAGCCGATTCCAATTGCAAACCACATAACTGCCAGCGTCGCACCCCAACCGAAGGTTCCGACAATCAGAATTGTCCATCGAAGCGTTGTTATAGCCGCATCGAGCTCACGCGTTGTGCGAGCGAACATTATGGTCAGGACTGGGCGGGTCACGTGAGCGGCCTCAGGTTCCGATTCAAACACCAATCTCGGCGTAAATGGAAACGCGACTGCGCGAGCACGCTTTGAGTTGAGATTTAAATTGAAAGCATTCTCACCCGGTTTCTGCGATGGTTGGATTGGTGATGCCGTCGCCGGAAAGACTTCTAGTAGTTCTCCTCTATTCCAAATGGCCAGCGATTCTCGCTCTTCAACGATGGGCGTAGTCAGCCCGACACCTTCAAGCCACTCGAAGGTAATCCCATGCTTCTCATGTTCAACCAAATGGCTGAGACTACGGGCCCTTTCTATAAGCGACGAATCGAATTCAGATCTTAGCGACAGCTCGAAGATGAAACTGACGGCCAAACCAACAAGCGCCATTAGCAAACAAGCGGTTGCTCCAACGATTAGTACGAGTCGAAAACGGAGCGAATGGATCATCAGTCAATTCGACCTGTAAGTACGTATCCCATGCCTCTGCGAGTTTGAATCATCGACGGACCTTCCGGCGGATCTAGTTTCTTGCGAAGGTATCCAATATAGACATCAACCACGTTACTCGACGATTCGGCTCCGAAATCATACAGGCTTTTCCAGACTTCCTCTCGTGTGACAACTTTTCCACGACGTCGAGCCAAGAGTTCCAGCAACCCATATTCTCTGGCCGTAAGCTCAATTGGTTTATCCTTGTGGTGAACCAGTCGAGCAGAAGTGTCGATTCTCAGCTCACCTACTTCAATAATGGAGGTTCCGTCGCCAAATCGTCGACGCACAAGAGCTCGTACCCTTGCCATCAATTCTGCGATGGCGAATGGCTTAACGAGGTAGTCGTCTGCGCCCTCATCAAGCCCCTTTATTCGCTGATCGACCTCGTCAAGCGCGGTGAGCAACAATACGGGAACATGGTTGTTATTGCTTCGTAGCGATTGAAGTATCTCGATACCATTGACATGAGGTAACAAAATGTCGAGCACGATCGCGTCGTATTCCCCTGACTTGGCATGCCAAAGGCCATCTCGCCCGTTGTCGGCAGAATCGACTGCGTAGCCTTCTTCGGTCAGCGCTTGCACAACTGCGCTTCGGACGGGCTCGTAATCTTCAACAACCAACACACGCATAAACGATTCTTCGGCAGTACGGGGGACTTGGACTCGACGGGTCGGATTCTAGGCATTGAAGATGAGAGAACGATGAGAGAGTCTGTGGGAGCGGTTCGATTCTCCTCATTTTCTCTCATAATTACTAAACTTATCGTAGTTCGGCTTATGAAGCGACGTTCGCAGCAGCGGTTTTGAATTTGTCGAAGACTGGCAACAAATCGCTTTACCTGACGTTGCTCGGTGGTGGGGCGTTCGGCAATGACCAAGGGTGGATCTTGGATGCGATTCGTCGGGCGGCGAGACTTCACAGTGGGGTCGAATTGAATGTGAAGATCGTAAGTTTCCGCAACTCCAATCCTGCGATTCGCAAGCTGTGTAAAGAACTCTGATTCGGTCTACATTCGAAATGAACGAAAAACGACTTTTGAGTACTACTAAGCTTGAAGACTCGCCAGTCGTTGCCAATTGCACCATGAATCGTGAGAGGGATCTTCGTGGTTCAAATGGTTACGAAGTGGAAGTGGGATTTGATCCACTGGAATGGTTGCAATGGCGATTGGCGAGGCAGAGCACCGTTCGCTGGCTCGATCTTTGTTGTGGAAGCGGTAAGGCTCTGATTCAAGCCGCGGTAGCGTGCGAAAATATTGGCGTTGGATCGGTTAGAATCACAGGCGTTGATTTGGTGGGTATGTTCTTGCCTAACAAACCAACCGATCTGCAGCTGATACAGTGTTCCGTTTTTGATTACCAGCCGACTGAGAAATTTGACCTGATCACCTGTGTGCATGGACTCCACTATCTTGGCGATAAACTGAAAGCGATAAGACTTGCGGCGTCTTCGCTGGTTAGCGATGGCCGTTTTGTAGCGAACCTAGACGCTGCCAACTTTTGTCTCGCGGAGGCAGGCAAAGGACAACGCAGAATTGTGCGATTCCTCCGCGAGCAGGGATTCGAGTACTTGCCAGCTAAGCACTTGCTGAAACTCACCGGCCACAGGGAGTTCGAAATCCCCTTCAAGTTTTGCGGGGCAGACGATTCCGCGGGCCCAAACTATACCAAGCAACCGGTCGTGACCTCCTACTACGAATAGCTGTAATCAGAATGGCTCAAGATGAAAGTTTATTTAGATGATGAAAGAGCGACGCCTGAGGGCTGGACGCGAGTGTATTGGCCCAGCGAGGCGATCGAGTTGTTAAAGACTGGACTGGTGACTGAGATTAGCTTGGACCACGATCTTGGTAATGACGAGCGTGGTACTGGATACGATGTTGTGCTTTGGATAATGCGATGCGCGAACTTCATGCACGCCAGATCGACTGGGCCACGCAGATTCACCACCATTTTTGCTTTCTGCAACTGTCCAGCCTCGCTCAACCACAGGTCAAACCTGGCAAGCGAGTCGATGTCGTTTCCGTCCTGCCCTTCGAGTGGGATTAGGAGCTGCACGTGTTGCAGCGCGATCAAGGGAAGACCGCAGGCTATAGTCAACCGGGTTGACTAATTGCGATAGGCAGTTACACTGACGCCATGGACAGCAACTTAGACCCAAAAAAGATACTGGTCGATTCAGTAGACCAAAATCAGCCGCTTGGCCGGTTTTTGATCCTGCTCTTTCGAGCCTTCGAAGATGACCTAGTCCGCCGGCTCGAGGAAGAGGGCTACTCGGATGTATCTCCCGCCGATTTGAACGTGTTGAGGTTCGTTAAGCCAGAAGGCAGCACCTCGATTGAAATCGCTAAATTGGCTGGCGTTACGAAGCAAGCGATCGCCAAGAGCATCGCCGCAATCGAGGGGAAAGGCTACATAAAGCGCCAGCCGAATTCAGATGATGGTCGGTCTCAAATCATCGCATTTACGCCGAAGGGGATGCGTTTGTTGAAGGCTTGTATCGCCGCGATCTCGCAGATCGAATCGATTTATGAAGCGAAAATGGGCAAGAAGGCTTTTGCTGATCTCAAGTTGGCACTTACTCAATTGATAGGGATATATGACTCAAAGTAACTCTGACATTAAGTTTCTGGATCATCCGGATGGACGGCTAGCCTATCGCGATAAAGGGAACGGGGAAACGATCGTGTTTGTTCACGGAACGCCCACATCATCTCTCGAATACGTCGGGCTGATTGATCGCTTGAAAGATTCTTATCGGTGCCTGGCGATTGATCATCTTGGATTCGGCTCTTCCGACAAACCGAAAGATGCGGACTATTCGATTGAATCGCATACTAACCGACTGAGGTCGTTGCTGTCACAGTTATCGATCCATTCGTTTCACCTGGTAGTGCACGATTTTGGTGGTGTCATTGGACTTCCCTTGGCACTGGGTAACACGTTTGCGATCAAGTCGCTGACGATCATCAATTCTTGGGGTTGGCCGTTGATCGAGTGCGAACCGCAGATGCGCTCGCAGCTTTGGATACTCCGATCGAGGCTGATGGATTGGCTTTACTTGCACATGAACTTTTCGCCCAGAGTCTTGCTCAAAATGGCTTGGGGTAAGCACAGCCCACTTACCAAACAAAAGCACAAGTCTTATCAAGATGCTTTTCGCTCTCCAAGTGAACGTCACGGGCTGCTTGCGTTTAAGAATACACTACTGAACTTCGACCTTCCGTGCTGGCACCTAGAAGACTTACCTAACCTCGTGTCGCTGCCTATCTTTCTAGCCTGGGGCATGAGCGATTCCCTGATTAGTTCTCGTAACCTGGATCGATGGACCAACATGTTTCCAGATGCGCGAGTTTCAAGATTTGAGAAAGTTGGTCACTTTGTTGCGGACGAGGGAGAAGAGCTACTGGCCCCCGATCTGAAGAGCTTCTTAGAACATGCTGGCGCTAACGCCTATTCCTAGCGGATGGAGTCGGCCGTCTATACCGGGAATACGCTGACAGAGATTCTTTAACTTACCGACGCATCGTGAATCGCAACGCAATCATCATTGGAGCTTCAACGGGGATTGGTCTAGAACTTGCAATGAACCTCTCTCGTCGCGGTTATACGCTTGGCCTCGCGGCGCGGCGCGTCGAGCTACTAGACGAAGTCGCGAATAAGATGTCGACGCGTGCCATAACTCGGTACATTGACGCTTCCCAATGCAATCTACGACCGGATGTAAAATCGGAATCGGCCAACCTCCGATTTTATTCGCTTGAATGATATTGAGATTCACTGGAGCGGTCGACTGAACTCTGCCAGCTTGTCTCGGTTAGTCGGATCGTGGGTGAAGAGGTTCAGCGTTGGTTTCATCTGTTGTGCACGAAGCAGTACTTCATAAGTTTGGAGAGTCAGTTGGCGATTCTCGACGATGCCGGGGATGGTTTTATCTAGCAGCTGCTGATCGTTAAAGGCTGCGTCCCCGGCAATCACAAATTGCCGGTCCCCCAGATCGATCACGACACTTTGATGACCGACTGTATGCCCAGGCGTCGAAATAACGAAGACATCTTTGCGTTCGGTCAATGGCATGACACTACCAAAGACTTCGTGCGGCTCAGTCAGTGTCGTTGGCTGCACGCGATCTCCCTGTGGTAGCCTCGCCAAAAGCCTACCGCCGCGTGATGAAGGTATGAGCTCTTCAGGCGAGACCAGGAGTCGCGTGAAATGGTCAAGCTGGTCTACGTTGCCGATGTGGTCGGAATGCGTGTGTGTCAAAACGCAAAGATCAATGTCGGCGGGGGTTAGTCCGGCGACTGCTAACGCCTGGGTAAGATCGTTTCCGTCTGCGGCAGTTGCATCGATGATCTTAGGATAACCCTTTGCCAGAGTTTTGGGTACGCCTTCAAAATATGCCGACGTACCGAAACCGATGGACTCGCCTGTGTCTACGAGAATGCAACGTTCGGGGTGATCGATCAACCAAGCGGTGCAATCCAGCCAATCGGTGATGCGAGTGTTCGACATCATCATCGGAAAACGCAAATCATCGTCCACCTCGGCCAATTCTCGTGGTAGTTCACGATGCCACTCTCGCACTCGTACCACACCGACAGGTAATTGCCAGAGTGTAACACCATTGCCCAGTTCGAAAGCCGCGGGCGCGGTATTGGAGGGCAATGCCGGGCGAGCAGACCACCTTGCAACTGGTGGCCCAACAAAAGCGCCGATCATACGCGCGATATAGTAAAGCTTGGTTGGAAGCGAGACGGTCGGTGCCATGGAAGTAGTCGTCTGTCCTGTTACATTGTTTATCGAAAGCCAGTCTTATAACGTGCGGAATTGTGCTTCAATGTCAATGGTTCGCACAGAAATCCCAGATAACATCCGTCGCACTGATTTTGTTGGAGTTCTTGCCGACCAAGAACTCAGGAGCCTGGCTCTTGCCGCCTGCCCAGTGATGGCCGAGACCATCGATGGTTATGCATACAACTTCGGCATCATTGCGACCTCGCCCGTATCGAGATGTGCGAACGCCTGGAGATTTTTCCTCCATGGTCGGTTCGTCAGCACATTCCAGTGCCTTTGCCCACTTAGCAATCCTGTTTGTGACGGGCGGCTTCGACCTGCCACCTTGATCCTTGCCGCCCATAGCGAGCTTGGGAAAGCCACCTTCGATTGGATTCAATGTGTCCGATGTGCCGGTCAAGTAGCAAACTGAAAGGCATCTCGATGGCGATATAGTATCTGTCCAGCATGTGCCCGAGTGTGGTGCGATAGCAGCAACGCGATCCGCGAGTTCTGCACCAAGTCGAAACGTCATCGACGCTCCATTTGAAAAACCAGTAACGTAAATTCGTCTCGAATCAATCGAATAGCTGCTCTCCAACGAATCGATGAGGAACGTCAACAGTGCGATGAACCAGAACTGTTAGGACGGTTGCCACGGATCACACGCTAGATGGCCCTCGCCATTCGCTGTGACGAACTGCTACGAACTGGCAAAGTTCGCGACCTTGAGCACCTCGCCACCATCGGCAACGTCAGTCAATCACGCATCTCGCAAATCCTCAGCTTGACGATGCTCGCCCCCGAGATCCAAGAAACTCTCCTGTTCCTCCCGCGTTTGTCCGAAGACAAGCCAAAGATTTCCGAAAAGTCTCTCCGCACGCTCACGATGCTCGACGACTGGGACGATCAGCGAAAAATATGGCAACAGTTCGGCTGCAAATTTAATCCTGCAATACCTGGGTGAAGTCTTAAGAAACCACTCGATTTCGCTTCTCCGTTCAGGATTGGATAAGCCTCGATCCAATCACGTTTACCATAATCAGAATCCAGTCGTTCATGATATGGGCTCCGGCGCTAATCCACAAATTCTTGGTCTTGATGTAGGCCATGGACAACACCAGACGCGCTGTACCGATAATGAGTATGCATTGCGCCAAGTCCCATTGGTATGTGGGTAAGTGCACTAGGCCAAACAGAATCGCTGTACCTAGCCAGGCCCAACAGACGCTAGCATTGCGGCTTAGACCAACGCGGGCCACCAGCAGGTGTAACAAGGCCAGCATGGGAATTACGGTCAAAACCTCCTCGCCGACCAACTGCACCGCCGTCTTGGTAAAAAAAATCAGCAAACCCATGGACGATAGCTCATTGGCTTTAGCAAGTGCTGGGTTAGCCGATCCTCCCAAGGTGGCCAGAACCAAGCCTCCAACCGTGAATGTTACAACAATATTAAGGATCGCGAAAAAGATCATGAGCTTGATTTCACGCCACCCCACCTTGCCAAACAAACACCCAGCATTTCCTTTGCTGACCCAGGCCAAACCCGCAAGAGGAATGACTGGAAACAGCAAAGCCGGCACGAAGGCACCTACTTCGCCACCCGGCCAAGTAATGGGTGCGATGAGCAGTGCAAAAGCGAGAGCAACAAGTGCGAGCAGGAACCACCAGTGCGTGGCGGTTAGTGCGACAGGAGAACCTTGGTAGAAAGGGAAATCACGATCCGGGTCTTCAGGTAACTTCAAAGCTCGCTCTCCATACCGAGTTCATGTTTGGTCGTTGAAATTGACGTCTATAGTCTATTGAGCTCTAGAATATCAAGTGGACGATCAGGCATGCTAGACCATCGCCATTATTAGGAACACCTTAGATTTTCGGTTTAGGTTATTGAGCATCACGTTTGCAACCCATCAAAGAAAACGATCAACGGTAGCGTCCGCACATCAAAATTACATGATTGGATAACGTCGAAATGAACAGTTTGTTATGATGAGGGACTTGTCCAAGCGGCTGTTTGCAAAGCCGAGGCGAAATCCGCTTTCACCTTAGATCACTTGTTGTGGAGTCGCGAAACCCAAAATCTTATCTGGAGAAGTGTTTATGCGTCGAAGTATCGTTGCCCTAATCGTTTGTCTTCTTGCACAGTTTTCCGCCCCACTTGCGCTGGCTTGTACGCGAGTGATTTGGGGCGCCGGGGACGGGCAGGTATTTGTAGGCAGGACTCAGGACTGGACGGAAAAAGCTCACTCCGCATTCCGGGTGTATCCTCGCGGGATGGATCGCGTAGGGGCCGTGGCCGAAAATCCTCACAAGTGGACCTCGAAGTACGGCAGCTTAGTTGTCACCGGTTACGATATCGGCACTCACGAAGGTGTCAACGAGAAGGGCTTGAGTGCCCAGGTACTTTATCTCGCTGGCGACTGCGACTATGGCAAACGGGATCCTAAAGTGGAAGGCATCGGCGTGATGCAATGGGCACAGTACTTCCTCGATAACTATGCGACCGTAGCCGAGGCCGTTGAGGCGATGAACGCCGTTCCTTATCAGATCGAGACGCTGGTGTTGCCGAACGGATTTCCAACGTTGGTACACATGTCGCTCGGCGACAAGTCTGGCGATTCGGCCGTGATTGAGTACATCGCTGGCAAAGCCAAGGTTTACCACGACAAGCGGTTCACAGTCATGACCAACGAGCCGACCTATGACATGCAAATCGAAAACCTGAAACAGTACCGTACCTTCGGCGGAGATAAGCCGCTTCCCGGCGAGCGAACTCCAACCGATCGGTTTGTGCGTGCAGCTTATTACGCTGAGAACTTACCGAAGCCGAAGAACCGTGATGAAGGTGCTGCATACACCTTCAGTGTTATTCGAAACATTTCCGTTCCCTTCGGTAAGCCTGACCCAAAGAAGCCAAACGTTTCCAGCACGATCTTTCGGACTGTGCAGGATCTGACCGGAGGACGCTACTACTTCGAGAGCACTTATGCCCCGAATGTGGTCTGGGTCGACATCACCAAGCTCAACTTCAGCAAGGGTCAGCCTGAGATGGAATTGAAGGTTGAGAAGGAGATTTTCAAACTCAACGGCGATGTAACCGACAAGCTAGAAAAAGCGAAGCCATTCGTGTTCGGCATGAACAAGAATTGATGCTTACACGTAGGACTATTCTTCAACAATCGTCAATTTACGCCATGCCGCTCGCTGGTCATCCTAACGGAGCATGGCTGAGACCGGACGTAGCCGTTTCTCGCGTATCTCTGGCTTTCCTTTTGTAGCCGGAAGATTAAGTAGGGCTTCTTGGATGTCCGGCGCGAGTTGGTTTAGCGTCGTGATTTGGCACATCCGAAGCTGGGTAGCTACGTTCAGTTAGGCGAACCGGGCTGTCGCGAACATTGCCGATACGCTTGATGTGGTGCACTCGGCCTTAGTCTTTGGAACACATGCTCGCTTGCATCGGCGCAACGCAAGTGACTTGTGAAAACATATTGTCTTCCGACTAGATTCCCGCGTTCCCAAGTTGAGCTTACATCCATTCGACCCTGCACCGGTTACCCAACCCAGCGTGCCAAACAGGTGCGAGTTAGATGTCAGACCAAAATCCACTCAGTTCCTCAAAGTTCAAATCCTGTCACCTCGACTTGATTTCAGAACCTTGCGATTTGGGCTGATTTGCCGAGATTTTCAGGTTCAAACGTGGCAACTAGATTATGGATTTCATGCCTCTGGTTGAAGCAATTATTCATTGCATGAGGTTTTACGCGGTCCAAATCCCGTCGCCACTTTCGCCAGATAATCTGGTTTGAGCCCGCCTCGGCTAGTTTCTGGTCTCATCTTGAACGAACGGGAGCGACCATCGTCGCATCACGCAAATCTCATTACACGAATTCCGTGCCTACGAAACTATTTGCACTTCGTATGCCAGCATTCTTGCGTTCGAAGCTCAAAAGCTTAGAATTGATCCAGAAACCAGCTTAATGCACGTGTTGCCTCGATTGTGGGATCACGATTCGCGCACTCGATGCGAATCGGTAACTCCGGGCACTTAACGGCCGCGCTGGCTCAAGTAGCATCGAGGTGCTCCTACGTCTCCGTGTTCATCAGAAATTCACATATTCAGATATTCATATTCAGATATTAAGGTGCAGAATGTTGAAGCGTTCCGTCTTGTTCTCGCTGGCCCTCGTGGCCATGGGGACGTTGCTCTGCTGGTCGACCGCATCGGACCTGCGTGCACAGAATACCGAGCCCGTGAAGGTGACGCCGGAGACCTACATCCGCGCGGAAACCGATCGGCAGTTCGGCGAGATCGTGAAAATGGCGGGGGGCATCAATCGCTTCTATCACTTCCGGAGCCCCACGCCGCTCGACAAGCAGAACGTCGTACGGATGAACCGCGACACCCTCTACTCCATGGGCGTTATCGACACGTCCAAAGGCGCTACCATCACCGTCCCCGAGCTACCCAAAGACCGTTACGCCTCGGTGTATCTCGTGGACAACGATCACTACTGCCCGTTCGTCATTTACACCGCGGGCACGCACGAATTGCCGAAGGACACCAAATACCTGGGAATCGGAATCCGCATCCAGGTGTTCAATCCGAAAGACGCGGACGAAGTCACGTTGGTCAACAAGTTGCAGGATCAATTCGTCATCAAGGCTAACAACGCCGATCCACTGCCCGAGTTCAAGTGGGACCGCCAGTCGCTGCAGACCTTGACGACGCAGTACGAAAAGGATTCAGCGAAATACAGCAGTTGGAAAGGGATGCAGGGACCGCGTGGCAAGGTTGACGAAAAGACTCGTCACATCGCGGCTGCGGCGGCATGGGGACTTTTCCCCGAATGGGACGCTACCTACCTGAACTACAGCGGGGGCCACGATCCCAAGATTGGCCACAAGGCCACCTACAAGGTGCCGGATAACAAAGCGTTCTGGTCCATTTTGATTTACGGGAACGACGGCTTCATCAAGAGCGAGAACAGTCTGGTCAATTCCTCGAATGTCAAGCTGAATCCCGACGGCACGTTCACCGTGTATTTCGGATCGAAGGAACTTTGTGGCGACGTTCCGAACCGACTGGACGTGACCGAAGG
>JAIYDN010000055.1 GCA_027487485.1 Planctomycetaceae bacterium
CGATATCGGCGAACGTTGCTGAACCACCGGCGATGGTCACCACGTCAGCACCCAGAATTCCACTTAGCGAACGACTTGCGATCGTAGCAGCAGTGTTGTTATCAAACGGCTTGTTGTTGACAGTCACGCTAGCGACCAGAGTCGCAGGAGTCACGTCTGCCGTGGTCGTTCCCGCAGAACCAACGGTGTAGTTGCCCGCGTCAGCCCCAGCGAGTGTGACGGTTCCGATGGTGACTGTCTTGCCATTAGCAACGTTCTTATCTGCAAAGCTTCCCGATGCAGTACCGGTAACGGTATCACCGGAGAAGACCCCAGCAAGATTGATGGTCACTGAAGCTCCGTTGAGCGCATTGTACACTTTGTTTGCAGCGGTTCCGGATGCGGTCAGAGCAAACGGAGTGATGTTGAAGGTTGCGATGGCGGATTCAGCGGCATTGTTGCCTGTGTTAGCGGCCGAGCGTGCTCGAACGAAGTAGGTTCCAACATTCTCAGGAGCAGCAATCACGTTCGTGCCGGCCGCATCGCTGTAGAACACAAACGAGAGGGTTGGTAGCGGATCGTTATTTCCTGTGATGGAAGCCGACGGAACATATGCCGCGTTATTGTAAACTGCATTGCCGGAGGTGATCGTCAACGACGGGTTCGCTAAGGAAGTTACATCGTTATTGATGAGCTCCACGTCCGAAAAGTTGAGTCCTGAATAGTTAACGTCGGAACTGAGCGCCGGTGCTGTTATGATTTGGTAAACTGCATCACCATCGGTGACTCCATCGCTCACTCCTGTCACCGTGACAACCTGAGGAATGTCCCAGTTTGTTGGGGTGAAGGTCACGGAAGATACTGATGGAGTTCCTTCACCTAGATTACTGGAAGTCAGCCCAATCGTAACATCGGCCGTTGGTGGAGTGTTTAAAACCAGAGAGAAGCTAGCTGTTCCGCCGGCTTCGGTCGTTACCAACCCGCTTGTCGGAGAAACGGTTGCCCCGACTGGCGTGAAGAAAACTCGCAATTGAGGGCGGTTAGCGATAGTGGTGTTTTCGGAGGAAGAAAACACCCAGCCATCAGAACCATTGGTCCATGGCAGAATTGCCAACCCGTGATTAGCAAGAGATCCGTTGCTCCAAGCCTGAACATCGCTGGTGATGTCGTAGGCATTAAATCCGGCCTCTGCATTTGGGTTGAGCGATGCTGAGCCTGCTGTAGCTGATGGAGTAACCCTTGCTTCCATACCGTTAGGTGTCACGCCACCACCAGCACCTGGGGCACCAAGGCCGAAGGTATTCCATGTAACTGTTGTCGCATCGAATGGCTGAAGAAGAGCATGAAAGGTGCCACCGTCTCCCTGAGCGTTGGAACCTGTTGCAGCCAACATAAGAGCTGCAGAGTGTACCAAGGCACCAGCAGGGATCTGACCTGCATTCGCCCCGACGATACCATCAAATCGAATCAATACTTGTGAATTATCGGTAAGGCCAGCAGCGTTGTAGTCAACACTAAGCGTCGTTCCGATAGATGCGTTGACGGTAGGTGTATTCTCTTGCAAGGCTACGTCAACATTACCACTGTATCCATTCTCGCCTTGACGAAATGAAGTGCTGGAAATGCTGGCAGGCAACCACTCTATTTCCAACTTTGGTCGCAAAGATGGATCCGTCGTTTCGGATGCCAAAAATGCCCATCCGTCAGATAGGCCAGTCCAACCTTGCATCAACCATCCCAAGTTAGCCGAACCGTTGACCCATGCCTGGACATCGGTAGTTACACCGATGATGGTTGGAATAGCAGCAGGATCACTGTTGCCTGCTGCATTTCCAATCTGTGCATCGAAGGCAGTGCGTGCCTCGATATTATCTGCCTGGACTGCGGGAAGCGTATTTCTAGGAGCGACACCGTTTCCAAAAGAATTCCACGTTTCCGTGTTCGCGTCCCAACTGGTTAGCATTCGATGAAGCGTTCCGCCGTCACCGCCATTCAGGGTTGCTACAACAAGACGTGCCGACACAATTGTTGAGCCAGCGGGAATTTGACCAGCACCACTTCCAACAATATCATCGAATCGAAGAAGAACTTGAGAATTGAGGAAGCCCCCGTCGAAGTCGACTAACAGGCCTTCTGTTGTTGGATTGCCTCCTGCTGGCAAAGGAGTATCAGGCCGGCTTTCCGCAAGCTGGATATCGGCTGCGCCAACATAAGATCCTTGACCATTATCGACCCCCTCCTGAAATCCAAAGCGTCGGGTTTGGGATTGGATGATCGAATAGGTCAACGTGTTGCTTGTGCCGCCATCACCGTCGGTAAGCGACAAGCCGATCGTTCGGGCTGCGGGAGCCAATCGAGTACTTGTCGTTGCGAAGGCTACCGCCCGAGCTGTAGCGCGAACGGCATCTAGGCTGGCTGCAGCATTAAAAGTTACCAAAAGTGGCGATCCATTTGTCCCGCCCGATACGGTTCCAATGGCGTTACCCGCAAAACTAACAACATTTCCTGCAACACTAATTTGTCCTGCACCTGTTCCGGCGCTTCGAATCGACAAAACGTCTCCTGATTCAAGCCCGACAGAAATCGATGCAGTCAGAACGCCAGCCTCGAAGTTCACCAAATCGACGTCCGTCAGTCCAAGCAATCCATCGAGCGTAACTTCCGGGCCAGTGGCTGCATAATAAACAGCAGATCGAGTCGAGGTAATCGACGGATCATCATTGGCCGAAGCAACGGTTACCGTTGTCAAGGATGCATTGCTGATACCAAATTCAGGCCCCCCGTCACCGTCCGTTACCACAAATCGAACGACTCGGTCAAGATTGCTTGGAGCATCAGAAATGGTGCGATAAGTGATATTTCGCATCAGCGCTTCTGTCGCTACTGGAGTTGCTGCCGAATTCAAATCAATCCTCAAAGGCGTAGCACCGCTGCCCCCAGACAATACTCCGACGACAATGCCTTCATAAGAAACATTCGAACCAACCACCGATACTTGTCCAGATCCAACGCCTACGTTGCGAACTTCCAGCAAGTCGGTCGACTCTGCATTACTTACGATAGTGACTTCCAGCGAACCGCCAGCAAAATTAGCAGAATCTGAATCCACCACTGTTGCGGTACTAGCGATGATGGCTACAGGTCCATTTTCTACATAGCCTATAGGGCCACCAGGAGTAGTGATAACCGGAGCGACGTTGGTGCTTACAGCCACCTCGATGGTAACCGTAACGATGTTGCTAAATAGATTCAGGTCCGTTGCCTGATAAGTGAACGTATCCGTTCCAAGTGTGCCATTGTTGAGGTAACTAAAGGAACCATTCTCGTTGATAACAAAGGAAGTGGCATTGGATGGTTGCGTAATCATCACAACCGAAAGGACTGAATTAACACCGTCCGGATCCGAGTCGTTTCCAAGCACTCCGGAGCTAATGTTTGTTGTGAGCAACAAATTTGGTTCAACATTGTAGGAATCCGCCACGGCTACAGGCGCATTGTTTGGCCCACCGGGGACATTGATTTGGCCAGGGGTGATCGCCCCACCCGTCGGGAAGTTGGCGCTACGACGGGTGGTGGAAGTGGTGTAGGTGGCGTTGGCATTGGTACCAACCAAATCCCCCCAATACCAGCCAGCGGCTGTGCTCGTTCGATTGTCATGCAAAAAACGCGTCGCTGCGCCCGGAGGAAAATCAACCGACTGAGTCAAGCTTACGCCGCCGTACACAAGATCACCCGTATTACCATCGCTCCAGCCGACACTGTCGATGATCATTGCTCCATTAGGGAACTCTAGGATCCCGTCGGTGTTAGCGTCGTAGTCCGTCCCTTGGTTGATTGAACTGTTGGGACTGAGAACAAGTAGAAAACTGTTCGTACCGTTTTCAAGAACGCTACCATTTAAGGCTTCGTCAACGATGACTGTCGTTTCTGGCGGAATTGTATTTCCAAGGGTAGCCTTCATGATCAGTAAACCATTCGACCCTAATGTTGCACCGCTCAAGTCGATGACAAGGTCAGCAGCACCTTGTGCTCCACCGTCTCCATCCATCGACACAAAATAAAGTCCATTCGGCAATGTCGCTCCCGGCGTTCCCTTCAATTCGACGTACTCGAACGGGTTATCCGCACCTGGTAAATCAGCTACAACTTCATTGAGCAAAACCGTTGCAAGAACACGGCGTGATTCTAGACTCTCTAGTCTCAACGCTCGGCGGGCAATGGATCGCTTCCTTGCTTTCTCAATATTCAAAGCTCTGTTTAGTTGACGTGGCTGAAGAGAGGACCAACCTAAAACTGACTTTAAACTTCTGATCACGAATTTACCCTGTGGATGATAGATCGATTAATGCGATTATGACGAATATTCCGACATGCAAGATGTTGATCTTGCATTGTTAATACTTGGCCAATTTCATGCTTTATTGTTGTGAAGATTGTTCGCTGCCTACTTGCATTTGTGTTATTTCGTTTTGAAAGGTTTGCCAAAGAAACACTAACGGCATGCGAGTTGCATTCAACTAAGAAGGAACCAGTAACTTCATGGTTCGGACATTTCCCATGGCACGATTCGCGGCACGCCGTATCAAGTGAACCTGCTACTAAAGCTAGACACAGCGTGCTAAGGGAAAATCAACAACAACTCATAGGACTCAGCGACTGTTGCTGCAATCTGTTTTGAGTTCGATATCGAAAGCGTTGCTTGTTCCAACCACTTCGACGATGTACTTCGATTCCCGACCATAACATTTGGGAATTCGACTGTCCACTTTTTTCTTGGGTGCTCCCTCGGTCTCTTCTTCTTCCTCTTCGTTCATCGAACCGCCTTCCGCTTTGGCCGACGCGTTGACAACGACTACTTGCTTTTTGCCTGGAATGATTCCGCGTGTTCTTGAATCGAACATCAACGAATAGCGACCGTCATTGTCGGATACACCATAGGAATAAATCCCGTCTTCCTCAGTAACCAGCCTAACTTCAACATTGGGCATCGCTTGTCCGTCTAGCAAAACCCGTCCGCCGATCTCAACCAACCCCAATCCCGAGTAATCCGGCGATGAAGTTGGACTGCAACCTGATGCGAACAGCACCATGCAGCAAGTGAATAGCAACAAAACCGAAAATGCGACGGGTTGATAGAATTCAATTGCGAATCCAAATTGAACCTTCCTGAAATTATTCAAAGTCACCGGTTTCGCCTCCATTGCGTGAACCTGTCGCTCGGAAAATAGTGATGTCGATGTTATCGCTAACGAAAGTCACTGAACCATCGGCCTTGCCAAACATCGTTCCGCCTTGGTGAAAGCTGCCGAAGGCAACTTCCAGTAAATATCCGTTCGTTGCTGGCTTCAGAACAGCCACATTGGGTTGCATTAACATGCTTCCAGCAGCCTCGGTAAACTCAGTTCCGCCAGTGCCGCCGTCACAACGGCAAGGATCCACCTGCGGACCGCCGATGCCCCACCAATCCATCCCCTGACCATCCTTACCAAAATCAGGATCGGTACGCGATTCGCCGATCAAAACCGTTCGGGACAATCCGTCGATGATATCAGCCAACCGAACGCGGCTGCAACCGTGCATTACACCATTCAGGCTGACCTCTTCGAACGACTGAGTACCCGCGATGGTACGAGTTGAAGCATCGTCCGAGCTGACTCGGTTTCCACCATTGGCGCGATAGCTAACAGGCGAACGATTTTCGATGCCGTTGTAAAGTGCAGGGGCCAAGTAAATACCACTTGGACATCGATAGGTAGAAATCTGAGTTTGACAAGCCTTGTAGTTGGGACTTCCAACAATGTCCCAATTGGCAGACTCGGTGAACACGAGCGTTTGATAAAGATTGCTTTGCTCGATTTGAGGCAAGATTGCAGCGGACCAAAATGTGCCATGAGTATTCCAGCCAGAGGGTAACACCTTAAAAGC
>JAIYDN010000065.1 GCA_027487485.1 Planctomycetaceae bacterium
GAGAATGTAACCTTCGTTGGAACGGGCACTTTCTCTCAAACGAATATCGGAACTGGTCTTGCCGTAACGTCGACATCGACTTTGGGTGGAACAGCAGCTGGGAACTACACGCTAACACAGCCCACTGGTCTGACTGCCAACATCACTGCTAAGGCACTGACGGTTACCGGGGCAGCAGCTTCGAGCAAGGTTTACGATGCTACCAACGCAGCGGTCATCACCGGTACGCTTAGCGGTATCGTTGGAACTGAGAATGTAACCTTCGTTGGAACAGGTACATTCCCTCAAACGAATATCGGAACTGCTCTTGCC
Organism: Planctomycetaceae bacterium; assembly: GCA_027487485.1. Taxonomy (GTDB): domain Bacteria; phylum Planctomycetota; class Planctomycetia; order Pirellulales; family Pirellulaceae; genus JBKCUI01. The sequence continues at coordinate 313 of JAIYDN010000065.1, forward strand.
GTAACGTCGACATCGACTTTGGGTGGAACAGCAGCCGGTAACTACACGCTAACGCAGCCAACCGGTTTAACTGCCAACATCACCGCCAAGGCACTGACAATCACCGGAGCAGCAGCTTCGAGCAAGGTTTACGATGCTACCAACGCAGCGGTGATCACTGGTTCACTAAGCGGTATCGTTGGAACTGAGGATGTAACCTTCGTTGGAACAGGTACGTTCCCTCAAACGAATTTCGGAACTGGTCTTGCCGTAACTTCGACCTCGACTTTGGGTGGAACAGCAGCCGGCAACTACACGCTAACACAGCCGACTGGCTTAACTGCCAACATTAATCGTGCGGTATTGGTTGCGAGCTTTACAGCCAACAACAAGCCGTTCGACGGCACAAACTCTGCTACGATTGCATCTCAATCTCTAAGTGGCGTTGTGGGTTCCGAGATAGTGACGCTTGTTGGTGGCACTGCGACATTTGACAATATTGGCGTCGGGACGGGCAAGACTGTAACCTTCCAAGGCTACAGCTTGAATGCAGGGACTGGCGACAACTACACTGTCAATGCAACCGCGACGACACAAGCCGACATCACCGCGACGGTCTTTAATCGCAAAGTGTTCTACAACAACTCTGGGTTTGAGTCTGGAGGTGTGAACGCTGCGTTAGACACCAACAAGGTGCTGCTACAGTCTTCTGGAGCAACTCAAGCAACCACTAGTGCCAACGTATCTAACTTCAGCCAAGGCCTTAACGGGGTCGTGCTGGATGTTGCTGGTTTGGGGGGGACGACGCTGAATGCCAATGACTTTATTCTGCGAGTATCACCCCTAGGACCATCCGGAGGAGTTTCCGGTGTGGTGAATCCAAGCTTGTGGCCGTCGGCTCCAGCCACCAGTGCGATTGTTGTGCAGCCTGGTGGATCGGCGACGATTCCTAGTCGAGTGCAGTTGGAATGGGCGGCAATTTCTGGCGTTCCGGCAATTCAGAACCGCTGGCTGCAGATCATCGTGAAGGCGAATGCGAATACCGGTTTGACAACACCTCAGACATTCTACGTTGGACATTCGATGGCAGACGCCGATCTTGTCACTCCATACCGTGTAACCGCGACCGATCTTTCCCTGGTACGGGCGAGTGTATCCAATACCATCTTTGTACCGGTCAGTGACAATCGCGATGTGAACAAAGATGGTCGGATAACGGCTCTCGACTTATCGTTTGTGCGAACGAGGGTGTCTAACACCGCGATCTTGCTCAACAACATCATTATTCCAGCTGCAGGGTCGAACGAAGAAGGTGCGTCTGGATCTGGTGGTGGTGGCGGTGGCAGTGGCAGTGGCGAGTTCGCCCCAGCGTCGACACCTGCTATTGGGGAACCACCAGTAACACCAACGTTCCCACAAGTGAACCGAAGTCAATCAACATTGAATGACGGTTTAAGCTCGGGTGCTGGATCAGGATTATTGATTCTGCCCAATAATCCTGGAGAGTTCCGCTCACCTTCTTCAGGATCGTCTGCGTCAAATGCGGGAACGGAGAAGTCAGAAATCGATAAATCGAAAGGGTTGGTCGATAACTTGTTTGCCGGATTGGCGAAGGAAGACCTTGGGAGTTTCTTCTCTTAACTGATCCTGATTACGATTTATGTTTCCATTTGTTTTCTAGGGCGCCATCCATATGGCGCCCTAGCTGACATGATGCAAGCGACTGGCGGTTGGCCAATTTCTCCTGTTTCAACGCGCGAAGGCAAAGCCAACCGTGGCTTTGGTGGAGCGATACCTTGTCTTGGGGGGGAATCCCTGATTGGGAACGGAGCCTTTAACAGCATTCAGTGCGGTGTCGTGGCTAAGCTTGTTAAAAGGTTTCATGCCTTAGACCGACTATACCTTCTGTATAATCAAGCTCTCGAAGGCTTTACGCCCAATGAACCAAAGAAATTTGGCGAGCTAGCTAACAGAATTGGCAATCATCTTTACTGTAAAGTCAGCCGCTTGAAGAGTTATGTTTTTTGATTTGGGGTGTTGGATTAGCCCCAATTCAAATCGGGGACGTTCGCTTTGAAACTTGTGAAGCATTCATTAGCTTCTAAACTAAGAAGGGTCTCGCTTCATCAGTCTTCAAGCCAGTTGCAAATGCGTTCCATTTTTCAAATGCTGACATTTCTATTGAAGTCCTTTCGATGGGTGATTCGTTACGAAAAACAGGGAATAGGCCATCCATCAATCGCTATTCCGATGGTTGATTTTTTTTTCTTGAGTATCTCTCGCACTTCAAGTAGAAGAAAAAGTCACGTTCGTAAATCGGTACAATTTCGTCCAAGGCTTGTCTTTGAATTGCTCGAATCCCGTCGTGTTATGACGACAACCCTGGGTCTTGGCGATATTGCTTTCACAGGATATCAGAGCAGTACCCCCGATAAGATCTCGATTGTCCTACTAAAGGATGTCACGGCGGGTACAGTCATCACGCTGACGGACAATGCATGGGCAAATCCGTCTGGCCCACTGCTGACGACTGAGGGAAACAGCGTTTTGACCTTTGGCAGCTCGTTTGCTGCCGGGACTCAGTTGAACTACGACGCGACACGAAGCGCGAATGCTCGCTGGGCTAATGGACTGATTACAACGAATTTGTCGGATGCTACGGACAACGGCTTTTCCTTAGCCAACGGTGGTGACAATCTTTTTGTCTACAACGGTTCGACGCCCCCCACAGCCGCAAACAGTGCAGGGTGGATTGCCGCTTTTGCAAACAAGTCATTTGTTTTGTCGGGCAGCACCTCAAGTAACTCGACCTACTTACCGTCGGTATTCACCAATGGAAATTCGGCGATCACGCTCGGTTCGATCAGCGGTGCCGGGATTGATAACGGAGCTTACATCGCGGGTTCATTTGCTGGCACAGCAACTGCGGTACGTTCGCAAGTTCATGACGTTGGAAACTGGTCTGCTTTCGCGTCAGCAGGCGGGCAGGCGGTACCGCCATCCGCAGTTTTTACAGTCAATAGCAACACCAATTCACCCCCTACTGTCACTGCGAATCTCGGCATCACCGTTCGTACGAACTCGACCGGAAACGTCATTTCCGCTACGGCCCTGCTAGCGACTGATGCTGAACAAACCGCATCGCAGTTGGTTTACCGGGTGACTACGTTACCGGCAGCCGGGACGTTGCGATTGAATTCCGTTCCGATTGTGGCAAACGTTACCACGTTCACACAAGCGGACATCAACGCAGGGCGATTGACTTACGATGGACCGGTAGCAAGTGGTGATTTCTCGTTCGGTTTCACTGTAAGCGATGGTAGCTTGTCGACAGCAAGTAGCTTTGCATTGCGGGCTATTCCCAACGTGGTATTCAACGAATTGAATGTCAATCCGCCTGGCAATCAAGAATCTGGGAAACGGTTTCAGTACATCGAGCTGAGGGGAACTCCGAACCTACCGCTCACCAACGTGTATGTTGCGATGTTGGACGGGAATAGCTCAGACATGGGTCGTGCCAATTATGTTCTACCATTAACAGGCCGGTCGCTTGGTTCCAATGGGCTGCTGATCATCAAGAGTCCAACATCAGGACATTCCGTCGCTCCGGCGACGACAGTTGTTGCAGACCCTTTGTTTGACAGCACCGTGGGCGGGGTTCTGAGTAGGCAAACGGTCAGTTTCTACTTGGGATCAACGACGACGGGTATTGTTTCTGGTACGGACTATGACGCAAACAACGATGGAACGCTGGAACTGGTACCTAATGATTTCGCCCTTTTCGATAACGTGGGCTGGAGCGACGGAGGATCTGGCGATCGAGTTTTTGGAGGGGTTGCTTTAACCCAAAGTAGTGGAACGCCGGATGCCGCAACGCGTTTGAACAGCAACAATTCCAGCACTGCATCTGCTTGGTTTAACGGAGATTTGTTTGCGGCCAGCAATAGTCCACGAGAGATTCTTTATGATGCAGCACGAGGCAGCAGCAATCTGCCCATCAATCCGATTGTTGCTGTTTTGACTCCTGGGGATGTCAATTATACAGCTCCACCGGTTGTCACCATTAACACTGGCTTATCCATGCTGGTCGGTACCGTTGGGAATGCAATTTCAGGAATTCATTTGGCGTCAACCGACTTGGAGTATGCTGGTTCATCGCTTGTCTATCGCGTCACCTCTTTACCAGCGTCTGGTTCTCTTCGACTGAATGGCGTAAACGTCGTCGCCAACAGCACAACGTTCACTCAGCTGGACATCGATGCGGGACGATTGACGATCGACGCGGGGGCTTTAGCGGGCGAGACAGGTTTTGCGTTCAGCGTCAGCAATGGAATCGCTTCGAACGTTGGAACGTTTTTATTGGGATACCGTGCCGTCACAAGAACTAATCTCAGAATAGCAAACTACAACATCGCCAGCGCACTCGGAAACGGCGTTCCACGCACAGGCTTGGGAACGATCCTTCAGGCCATAGGGTCGGAAATCGTGGGTGGAATTGCAAAACGAATTGATGTTCTGGCATTGCAAGAGGTTTTAAGCCAGGCTGCTACGACTCAATTGGTGGCAGGATTACTAAATAGCGCATACGGCACCACGACGTATGCCTCGGGAACCGTAAACGGTGACACAGCTGGCAACGGGACTCTTGGCGTTGTCTACAACAACGCGACTGTACAACTGGTCAGCGAGACAACCGTAGGCGTATCATCCAGCGGCTCGCCGCGGCAATCGATCCGTTACCGATTTCGACCTGTTGGCACTACAGGAGCCGAAGACTTCTACATGTACAACAGTCACTTGAAGGCAGAAAACAATTCGACCGATGCGCAGAACCGGTTTCTGCAGGCGCAGACGATTCGCAACAATGCAGACGCGCTTGGCAGTGGCGTGAACGTGATTTACACAGGTGACCTGAACGTTTATCGAAGCACGGAGGCTGCGTATCAAGAGTTTTTGTCAGCGGGGAATGGACAGGGCCGAGATCCCATTAATCGACCTGGCGATTGGAACAACAATGCATCTTTTGTAGACATCCACACTCAAGCACCATCGGCGATACAACAAGGTGCATTGATCGGTGGAGGACTTGATGACCGGTTTGACTTTCAGTTATTGACCGCAAGTTTCTTTGACGGGGTTGGTTTGGAGTATTCACCGGGCAGTTACCGAACTTTCGGAAACAACGGGTCAGTTAACCTGAACAACAGCATTAACGCTTCTTCCAGCACTGCGCTCACTGGCTTGTCGAATCGCACCACCGTCTTGGACCTATTAACCACCGTCAGCGATCACCTGCCAGTGGTAGCGGACTATTTCTTTGGTTCCGGTGCCGCGAATTCAGCTCCTACCAACATCAATCTTTCGAATTCCTCCCTTACCGAATCTGTATCGACTGGGGCTGTCCTAGGCATTTTAAGTAGCGTTGATGCCAACGTTGGAGATGTGCACACGTATTCGTTGGTTGCGGGAACAGGAAGCACAGATAACTCAAGGTTTGTTTTGGCTGGCAACCGGCTTTTGGTTGGTGCGACCGCCTCGCTCGATGGCCCTGGTAGTTACTCCGTGCGAGTGCGATCGACGGATCAGAATGGACTTTCATTTGAAAAGTCATTTTTGGTCGCTGTTACCAATTCCGCTCCCATCATCGCAGCTAGCAGCCTGACTCTATCGGGAGATGAAGGCAGCACCCTTGTTAACACCGGAACCTATCGGGATGTGCCCGGTGACACGGTAACGCTGAGCGCTAGTGTTGGGAGCATCCTTAACAATGGGGACGGCACTTGGGCGTGGTCGCTTGCAACAACGAATGATTCACCTTCAACCAACGTAACCATCACAGCGCAAGATGAAAACGGCGGTAGCTCAAATGTTGCCTTCTCCTATTCTGTGAACAATATTGCTCCGAGTGTCACAGTAAACAATGCGACTGTCGAAGGAATTGTGTTATCGTCACTTTTTAATACCGGCACATGGTCCGACGTTGCGGCTGATTCGGTAATACTGACATCATCTTTGGGTGATATTGTAAAAAATGCAAATGGAACCTGGAGCTGGTCTTATGTTCCGCCAGCTGTGGTTTCCGGGCAACTTGTTACGATTACCGCCAGTGATGGCACAAGCAGTCGAAACGCATCGTTCACTCTAATGGCCTCGGCAGCCAATCCAAACTTGACGATTACTTCGGGCAATCGGACTTACGACCGCAATTCTTATTCTGCGATTGCATCCATGTCGGGGGGGGCAGCCCCTTTGCCGACAATAACCTACCAGTACTTCAGTGACTCTACTGCCAGTACGGTGATCTCCGCTCCAACCAAAGCAGGCACCTATTACGTTCGCGCGTCTACGGCGTCAAACCTGAATAACAACGCAGCTCAGTCTGCTTTGACTGCTTTCACGATCCAACGTGCGACCTTAGTTGCCTCTGTGACCGCCGATGATAAACCTTTCGATGGCACGGTTGCAGCAGTCATTTCGAGTCGATCGTTAAGTGGAGTTCTAGGTACGGATGAGGTGACGATTTCAGGTGGCATTGCAACATTTGCCGATATCGGTGTGGGTAACAACAAAACAGTAACAGCGACAGAGTTGGCAATCGATGGAGCGGATGCAAGCAACTACGTTGCGAACTCGTTGGCGGAGACTTCGGCTAGCATCACGGCCACAGTCTTCAACCGGCGGGTGTTCTACAATGACTCGGGCTTTGAGATTGGAGTTGGAGGTTCGGTAAGCGGTGCGTTAGATACCACCAAGGTCCTGCTACGATCATCTGGGTCAATTCAAACAACCACTTCAGCCAACGTATCCAACTACAGTCTAGGTCTCAACGGAGTCGTACTGGACATTGCTGGTTTGACGGTTTCGACGTTGAATGCATCAGACTTTATACTGCGAGTATCACCTCCCAATGCTTCCGGAGTGGTGAATCCAAGTTCGTGGCCATCGGCTCCACCCACCAGTGCGATTGTGGTACAGCCTGGGGGATCCGCAACGATTCCTAGTCGAGTGCAGTTGGAATGGGCAGCCATTTCCGGTGCCCCTGCAATCCAGAACCGATGGCTGCAAATCATCGTGAAGGCGAATGCGAACACAGGTTTGACGAAACCTCAGATATTCTATGTTGGACATGCGATGGCGGATGTCGATCTTGCTACGCCATACCGTGTGACCGCGACTGACCTTTCCCTGGTACGGGCAAGGGTTTCCAATACCACCTTTGTACCGGTCAATGAAAATCGTGACGTGAACAAGGATGGTCGGATAACCGCTACGGATTTGTCGTTTGTGCGAGCCAGAGTATCCAACACCACGATCTTGCTAACCAACATCACGATTCCAGCTGAAGGGTCGAACGAAGAAGGTGCGTTAGGATCTGGAGGTGGAGGAGGAAGTGAAGGTGTTTCAATTCCGCCCATCTCTCCTCCAGTAAATTCAAGTACGGGCTTCAGTGAGATTTTCTCCGCAGATGGGAACTTTGGCAGCGGGGAAAAACTTGGAAAGATGATCCCGGTTCCCATTCCCCAGGCAGCTCCTTCTCGAATAAATGGATCCAAGGCGATTCCGAATGGAGGTGAATTCCATTCGAGCACCCAAATTACCAAATCTGAAATTGACTCGAATCTTGAGTCGGTAAACGACTACTTTAAGACGTTTGATCGGGAGTAGAGTGTTTTGCCGAGTCAACAACTGAAACACTGGAGAGCAGTGGTAACTCGAATGGCGAAAAGGTCTTTTTCAAAGTCAGAAGGATTCGCAGTTGGACATTTGCTGCTAATCGCCGTTTACGCTCACTGCATTTCCAAAAACGAGCCAACCCGAAGACGTTGCATTTATCAACACCCGGAGAATATTAAGTCTTGGAGAAATGGGAGCGATTGTTAGCTTTCAAACACTCGCAAGCATTGTAACGTGTGATTTTGTGGATATTCTTAGGAGTGTCTTGGTCGGACTACGCAGCAGTTAATGATCCGATTCGAAGGCCCGTGAGGTACAATGTTTTTAGTTCAAGAATGTTCGTTTCTTTGTTTCGCTGAAAGAAGTTGGTTCAACATGAGATTGATTTTTGGTTTTGCCTTTTTGATGGCAACGATTTTGACGAGCCAAGTTAGCCAGGCTGCTATCGTGCTCACCTTGACCCCCCAAGGCTCAACTACGGTTGTTCAAGGAACTGATCTTGTTTTTGACGTTTTCATGAGATCTAATCACGTTTCTCCTAACCCTGCTCCAAATTTGCTTTCTGTTTCAGTTAATCTCCAAGCCGGTGCTGGCGATGGATCCAATGGTTCTTTCGATATTGTAAATTCGACGACCTCTTTACCAGGGGCAGATCCTTGGACTCCTTTCGGACCTGGACAAGTGCTCGGCGGGAAAACTGACTTTGCTGGATTCACCGTCGCGAATAGTGATGTTCTGTTGGGTACGCTTGTCCTTGATACTGCTACATCAAACCTTGGTACATTTAATTTGTCATTTTTTGACTTGGCCACGGCTGACTTCGTAACAAGTTTAGACATTGGTATCAGCGGCAACACGGTGCAGTACACGATTACCGCTGTTCCAGAGCCGACTTCAATGGCATTGGTCGGTTTGATTGGTGGAGTGGTAGGTTTCCGACGATGGCGAAAGATGGCCTCGAAGGCCTAGTTCGTTTTTAACGAATCGAATTGAATGCAAACGGGGCACGTTTTCGAAACGTGCCCTTTTTTTATTGAGTCGGCGTACACGATCGAAGCTGCCTTGTCCGCCCAACTCTTTACCTGCGAGTCGTTGTACTTGGTGCTGTTATTCCATAGATGATGAGCTCGTTGCCTGAAAGTCATTTCGGTGGTCGGTTTGATTCCTGCCGTGCAACGGCAGTATCTATGGCGACCGCAGGCTCAATCTTCTAAACTGTTGGTCATGGTGCCCACAGAGAACTACAGTCAGATCGATGCTTTGCCCGCTCTTCAGCGGCGGGTGGTGGTATTCGGCAAAGGGTGGATCCGGAGCTTTTTCCCCAATCTTCGTGATGCTGGCATTCGCTGGACCGAAGATGATGCTAGCTCTTTGGCAGCCTCGGTAGCCTATTATCTGGCTCTGTCTTTGTTCCCAATGATGCTATTGCTAACGTCGGGCTGCGGGCTGTTTCTTCAGTTTTCGAACTCTGGGAAAAAAGCGGAGCAGCAGATTCTGACGATCGTCGAAACGTATGCTTCGCCCGTGATCAAAAAGCAGATTGAACAGGTTCTGACTCAATTGCAGAACCACTCGTTGGTCAGCGGACCGTTTGGCTTTATTGCAGCAACTCTGGCTGCGATCGGTATTTTTGCTCAGATCGACCGTGGCTTCGACCGGATTTTCCGGATTCCTTCGCAGAAAGATGCGACCATGAAGCGGACCATTTACCGAGTCATGAAGAGCCGATTCTTTGCGTTCCTCATGCTGGTAAGTCTTGGTGGCATGATTTTGGTTTTGTTTGCAGCGAGCATGATCATTGCTCAGATACGGTCCATCACCGATTCGTCGCTGCCCAGCATGCACCATGTGTTTAGTGTTTTTGAGTTGTGCTTTGCAGTACTAGCGAACGGTTTACTTTTCGCGCTCGTCTATCGGTGGTTGCCCAAGAGACCGGTGGTATGGGCGGATGCTCTTCGAGGCGGTTTGTTGGCCGCTTGCATTTGGGAATTAGGGCGAGAAGTTTTGGGAGTATTCCTGATCGGAATGCGGTATACATCCGCGTACGGCGCGATCGGCTCGTTCATCGCCATTTTACTATGGTGTTACTATGGTATTTCGATCTTGTTCTTTGGTGCGGAGTATGTTCAAGTTCTACAGCTGCGCAGGCATGGCCAAGCGACAACCGGTCAAGTAACCCAAGGGGTTCAGGAAGTTCAAAAAGACTTGCTTCTAGGCACCGTTGCATTGATCGAGGAACCCTCGTTCCATTCCGATGAAAAAAACAGCGAAGCCTATCGAGTTGCAATCGCCGCCGAACCACCTATGGACAAGCAACGACCGCGTCGGTCTTCCGACGTTTAGCAATGAATTGATCGCCAAATTACTCGTTTTACAACAAGGTTAGTTGCGAATGTCGAACGAATCCCCTGGGAATTTGATCAGTATCGGAACGGACATCATCGAATGCGTTCGTATTGCTCAAATGATTGAAAAGCATGGCGAAGTTTTTCTTCAACGAGTGTTCACTCAAAAAGAAATCTTGTACTGCTCGTCACGCAAAGCAGCCACACAACATTACGCTGGACGTTGGGCAGCCAAGGAAGCCGTCTTAAAAGTGCTTGGTACTGGCTGGGCAAAAGGTATACAATGGACCGACGTGGAAATTGTGAATGAAGTCACGGGCGCCCCCACGTTGCACATGACTGGCAAAGCTGCCGAGATCGCAAAGCAGCGGGGGATCCGAGAAGTTCTAATCACGATCTCGCACTGTCGAGCGTATGCAACCGCGTTCGCAACGGGCCTGACCTGATTGCTTCGATGGCGGTCCCGATGAATCTCTCCCATAATGTTCCTGCATAAGAAAGAACTTAACGATGCCTTTCACCCATCGAATGCTTGTTCCCATGTTGTCCCTAGTGGCATTGCTTACCACGGTCCAGGCTTCAAAATCGCAGGACGCCAATGAGACCAAACAAGCCAGTGCCGACAAAAACGATCCGGCAATCCAATGGACTCCGTTGCTGCAATCGGATTCGATTGAAGGTTGGCAATCCACCAATTTCGGTGGAGAAGGTGAGGTCGATGTCGAAGACGGTGTTTTGACAATGCGATCCGGACAGCCGTTGACTGGAATCAACTGGAAGGGGAAAGAATTCCCCAAAGAGAACTTCGAAATGCGTTGGTCCGCAAGAAGAATGGACGGGAGCGATTTTTTTGCGGGAGTTACCTTTCCGGTAGGAGATCAATATGCAACCTTTATCTGTGGCGGTTGGGGCGGAGGCTTGGTTGGCCTAAGCAGCATTAACGGTAACGACGCATCAGAAAATCAATCCGCCAGCTTTATGAGTTTTAAGAACAAGCAATGGTATGCCTTCCGCGTTCGAGTGGACGCGACGCACGTGACGGCATGGATCGACGATGAACAGGTCTTTCAAGTCGAACGCGAGGGGACGAAGTTTTCTTTGCGAGCCGAAGTGCTCAAGTCCCGTCCGTTAGGCTATTGTGCATTCCAATCCAAAATTGAAGTTAAGGATTGGGGTTTCCGCGTCCTGGAGTAAATCAATCCGAATAATCGATACAAGACATCTATCCGCCCGATGAGTTGGTTCCCACGGGATATCTGAACCTGGCGGCTGTTCTGAATCACTTTCGGCTTGGCTAATATGCATGTACGTGCAATCCAAATGCGACCGAGCGAATTGGGTTGAGCCATCCTATCTGGAAGCGGACAGCCGAGGTGTATCGTACCTGTTATCTATTTTCTTTTGATTCCATCAGCGCTGCTGTCACCAACTTTGCGGGGCTGGATGGGGACGACGTCCCATACCAGTGCAAATGCGACTGATTGGGAAGCAGCCTACGCTATCTTTGCTGCACTCGTGCTGTTTTGGAGCTTCGCCATTGTTGCAAGATGGCTTGTGGTTGCGAACAAGCTGTTTGGTCGCGAGGCCCCCAGTCTTAGTGCAAAACACTTCGCCTTGCTTAAGAATGGACATGTACTTTTGGTATGGTTCTGGTGCCTGTTACAACCTGTTTTTATCGCATCCTCTGGTTGGCTAGAGTGCGTCGAGACATTGTCCGATGCACGGACGATGCGCAGCATGAACTTAGTTCTCATGATGCTTCCGTCGCTGGTCGTTTTGTTTTGTATCGAGCTAGGTCGATTCGTTGGTGTTTCGAGATCGACTGAAGTGTGCTGTGCCTCAAGTCGGGTGAGTCTTTTTTTGAAGCACTATTGGGTTCATGCCATACACACATGGCTTATTCCCTTCGTAACGGGTGTTTTAGTGGCAGGAGTTGCCGATGGTTCGATGGTTGTTTCCTATTGTTTTCCAAGCATGGGGCTCAAAGGATCCGTCGCGGTGGCAATCCTTTTCTCAATCGTGGCAACGATTTTGTCCCCACATCTGTTTGTAGTGCTCCTTCGAGTTTCCACGATAGACCCAACTATCGAGTTACGAGTTCAGCAGGTTTGGCGTCTTGGAAGCAACCGCCTGCCAAAGGTACTTCAGTGGTCAACAGGTTGTCGAGTTGCTAATGCAGCCGTGGTTGGCATGATTGGCTATGGCAGAAAGCTGCTGCTGACAGATGCTCTTTTGCAAATTTTGACGGATCGAGAATTGGAAATGGTAGTTTTGCATGAATTGGCTCACTGCGTCCGATACCATGCATGGATTCGACTGTTACCCACCTTAGCAACGATCGGGCTTTTGCTGATCGCCATGAAATTCGCAAGTGGAGCGCTGTTGAGCCTGATTTGCGTGGTTCTTTTTGGAGTGTTTTTAGTAGGATTGATTGGTGTTTGCTGGTGGACAGAATTCGATGCTGATCGCATTGCAGTCAAGCTGGGTGCCACGCGCGACAGGGCCTTCCAGAGCCAAAACGAAATCCTGAACAGCGAAGGACTTGGACGCAGCGCGGACGAATTGATCCTTGCTTTGCGCAAGATCTACGGCGAAAAAAATCTGCGGCAATCAAGCTGGATGCACCCGAGCTGCGACCGACGAATGGCCGCAATTCGACACCGAGCGGGCAGAAGCACGGTTTCTGTGGTTGAAATCGCACGAGCGGAAGCTTAAGCTGGGCGAAGCCCGTCTGTTCCCTAAGTAGCCATTATGCCAATCGAATTTCAATGTACAGCCTGTTCGAGAACTCTGCGAGTTCCGGATGGAACCGCAGGAAAATTTAGCCGATGCCCCGGTTGTTCGGAACGACTTCAGATCCCAGACCCCAGCGAGCTAAGCGAAGTTGCACCACTTCCAGATCGCATAGGAGTTCCGTGCCCAAAGTGCCGTTCCCCCCTGGAATGCGACTCTTCTTTGGATGGCACTCGAGGGTGCTGCAAAAGTTGTGCACATGTCTTTACGATTCGCATCCAGGCTGATTTGCAGGAAGTGCTAGAAGACGAATCTGTTTTCCCGTTTGCATGCCCCAGGTGCAAACAGTTGTTCGAAGGAACACCGGACAAAGAAGGCCGCAAGGGAAAATGTACCAATTGCGCAGAAGTCTTCACGATTGAACGATATGTTCCAATCAAGCCGGTGGATGCTGTGCCTAAACCAATGTCGAACCTGAAGAACTCGAAACCAAAGCCGGCAACGCCGGCCGTCCCAACTTCGCCTGCCAAGAGTCAAAAGCCAAAGTCTTTTCCCGATCTGCAGCCTACGCTACCGAAGTCTCAAAAGGCACGCAAGGATCTGCCGACAAGTTCAGACCAAGATGGGTTTGCAAACCTAGGTGACTTTCTGCCACCCACCCAACCTAACTTCGTACCACAGTCTAGCCACTCGGATCCATCCAACACTTGGGCAGGACAAAACGTTTCTCCGCATAGTTATCTTCCAACACCAACGCCTGCAAGCCAACGCCGCCGCAAAAAACAGGGGGGCGGTTCCGCCGTCAAGTTGGTACTGTCAATTCTTGGGGCCGTTGCAGGAGTTTGTATATTGCTGTGCTGCGGAGGTGGTGGAGCATTTTACTTCTATGTCACCAGTGCGAAGACGATATCCGCGGGTGGTTATTCGGCGGATGCCCCCGGTATGCCTTTTGAACCGAAAATGCGCGACGCGTCTGTGTCAGGTAAAGCGATTTCGAACCCACGCACAAGATCGGAGTTTATGATAGCCACGGTACGTTCGCCGAACGGGCAGGGAGCGAGCCTTGACAATTACATATCCTATTTGAAAGCAGCTGGAATGACGTCCGGTCAGGACGTTACCGTTTCGGAGCGAGCAGGCTTAAAAGGATTCCGAGTCAAGATGCGTAGAACAGCAGGCATGCCATCAAGTATCACAGAAGTTTTCGAAGTGAACGGGCAAATTTTGATGATGGTCTACGTCAATGGTGTAGAAGGGGCAAAGACCAAAGGTTTAAGAACGACTCTTTCCGAAACGCAGGCAGAAGCAATTGATGTTCCAGAGCAATTTTTTCAGTCGCTGCGTGCTTCCCCATGACGCTGTAGCCTATACTGGCGGTCTTTCGAAAAACTTGGATCGGATCTTGCTTTAGAAAACCGTTGATCCGGCAACCGCTTTGGACCAAAAGCATTTAAACTCATTGAGAACTGAAGGCGGAATGATCGCTGCGTGCCATTTGACCAAGCAATTTCAGGTCCGAGGGACTCCGTTGGTTGCCGTCAATTCATTAAGTTTTCATGTAGGCAGCGGCGAAGTGTACGGGCTTCTTGGGCCCAACGGCGCCGGCAAAACGACCACGATTCGGATGATCATGGGGTTGTTGGAACCAGATTCCGGGCATGTGGAAATCAACGGCGTTCGTTCCGATCGCGGGAGCTCCGATATTCGGCGTCAGCTTGGATTGATTTCTACCAATGATGGCGTTTATCCGTGGCTGACGGTTCGGGAAATGTTGCTGTATTTCGCCGATTTGTACGCGGTCGATATGGAGATCGCTACGGAGCGACTCAAGGAGCTTGCCTTGTTGCTGGATATCGGACGATTTCTAGACCAACGTTGCAGCACTCTCAGTACAGGCCAAAAGCAACGGGTTACTCTTGCCCGCGGATTGATGCACGATCCGCCAGTGATGTTGCTCGACGAGCCTACGCGGGGATTGGACGTGGTCGGCAGCCAGACGGTATTTCGATTTATTGATCTGCTTCGGCAGCGGGGCAAGTCGGTACTGTTGTCAACGCATCGTTTGGATGAAGCGGAACGAGTCTGCGACCGCTTTGGGCTGCTGCATCGCGGCAATATGCAGTTTGAAGGATCGCTCTACGATTTACAGCAGAAAACGGGCAAGCAACATTTGGTCGACATCTTTATTGGACTGCTCAATGAGTCTGACTCCATTCCCCCGGTATCTCAGACGCCATGAAAGAATATCTAGAAAATGGTCGGTTATGGCGATTGTGCCAAAAAGAGCTTCGCGAAAGCTTGAGAGATCGCCGCACGATTGTAACGCTCGTCTTGATGCCTATTTTGGTATACCCACTACTGAGCATGGCTTTGCAACGGTTGTTGATTGGAAGCATCTCCAAATCTTCGCCCGAGACAGCTTACATTATTGCCGCAGCAGACGAAGAGACAGGATATCAAATTCAAGAAGCATTGCTTCGAGCTCGGCAAATTAGCCAGTCAGGAACGGAATCTCCGATCCGAATCTTGCGTACAGGCAAAATCAAGGATGCGCCGCAAAGTGAAACCAAGAATACGCCAGCATCGGATGAAGACGAACTTACATCGAAAATCGACCCTGATCCATTGATTGCAATTGCACCCGATCGAATTGGGTTTCGTCTTCGAGTGATCGAGAATCTCACGCCCCACGATGTTTTGCAAGCGTCAGAAGTTGACCTTGCGGTTTCCCAAGTCACGTCCGCTAGTGTTCCGCTCGAACAAGGAGAAGCGTTTTCAATCGATATCCAAGTCGAGTTTCGGGAGGGAGACTCTCGAAGTGAAGCTGCAATGTCCGAGTTTCGGCGTGCCATGCAGCTCGTGAACGATTCTCAATTCGAAACGAGTCGCAAACGCATCGACGCTCGTTTACCTTCCGTTATCACGATGCGAGGCACGGGTATCGGTTCGGCAGTGGCGGACATGTCGACGTCGATTGCCGGAGTCATCCCGCTAGTTCTTATTTTAATGACAATTACGGGAGCTGTTTATCCGGCAATAGATCTGACAGCAGGAGAACGCGAACGCGGCACCATGGAAGCCTTGATTGCTACGCCAGCACCTCGATTTGCATTGCTTCTGAGCAAGTATGTTGCTGTCGTCTGTGTCGCAATTTTGACTGCACTTGCGAATCTTTTTGCGACCTGGATGACTCTATCGTTTGGCGGACTGGGGCAAGCGATTCTGGGAAAGCAAGGGTTTTCCATTTGGATGCTTGTTCAGATTTTGCCATTGTTGGTTATCTTTGCATCCTTCTTTAGCGCCATTCTTTTGGCCCTATGTTCGTTTGCGAGAAGCTTTAAAGAAGCCCAGGCCTACTTGATTCCCGTGATGCTTTTGTCGCTTGGGCCGGGACTGATTACCTTGATGCCGAACGTTGAATTCACGTCGTTGTTAGGGGTGGTTCCCTTGGTCAACATTTTGCTTCTGTCCCGTGACATTATGCTGGGGCAATCTGCGTTGGTGCCTGCGTTTGCAGCTGTTTTCTCAACCATCATTTACGCATGTGCGACACTGGTCATTGCATCGCGATTGTTCGGAGCGGAGGCAGCGACAGCGGGTTCACAAGAAACGTGGTCCGAGCTACTAGGAAGACCGAAACGGCAGCGATCGAGTCCAACCATCGGGGAACTAGCGATTTACCTTGCCATCTTGTTTCCAGTCTTCTTCATTGCTTCCAATGTGGGAGGAATGTTCAACTTGAAGGGGACTCAAGCGATGTTCTTTAATGCAATTTTGCTGTTCATACTGTTTCTCGCCATGCCGCTCTTTTTCGCGATGTATCGCAGGCTAGATTGGAAATCCACTTTCTTGCTTAGGTTTTTTACACCTATCCAATTCAAGGCTAATCCAACTTCGGACACCCTATCCCCCACGGCTAGATCTCTCGTCTCCAAAGGGTTAATTGCCTTGAGCTGGATTCTTTCCGTTGTGTTGCTTGGGTGCGGGATGTGGATGGTTGCGTTTGAGGCGTATCTGCTTTTCGAGAGTTGGAGTTTGGCATCGCAATTGACCGAAGAGGATCGAGTGAAGCTGAAGGAAACGTTTTTGGCGATCCCGTTTTGGGTGGTTCTGCTGACAGGAGCGGTAGCACCAGCCATTGCCGAAGAGTTTTTCTTTCGTGGCTTTGCTCTATCGGCTTTTCGAACGAAACTATCCCCAGTACGCAGTGTTTTGTACTCCGCCATCTTGTTTGGCGTCTTTCACATTATCGCGGGAAGCGTTTTGTCGCTCGAAAAATTCGCGCCGACGATTATCCTGGGAGTGGCACTGGGAACACTTGCGGTTCGGACAGGTTGCCTTTGGCCCGGCATTTTGCTTCACATGATGCATAACGCTCTTGTGTTCAGCATGACAAGGATCAGCGAATCGGAACTCGAAAGGTGGCTCGGTGCAGACAGCAAGCATCTGCCGATCAGTTGGATGCTGGGCGGTGTTTTCGCGATAGGTTTGGGGTTTGTAGTTTTATTTTTGGCAACACGGCAAGAACGGTTCAATGAAAACTCTCATTAAGGTATTGGTTGCACTTGGGATCCTGGCGGGATTGGGATATGCGGCTTATGGACCCGTCCAGCGTTATTTCGAGGAAGCCAACCGACCCAAATGGCGAACACAAAGCGTGGTTTTTGGCGAGATCGTTCAGTCCGTCAATTCGACGGGGAAAGTCGAACCAGTTAAACGTGTCAGCGTCGGCGCGTCGGTGAGTGGTCCGATTAGCCAACTGTTTGTTGATTACAACAGCAAGGTCAAGGAAGGGCAATTGATGGCTCGCATCGACCCAAGGCTTTACGATTCAAGCGTGTCACGCGATAAAGCGGTCTTTCGTACTCGCGAAGCCGAAGTCGCTCGCGCAGATGCCATGCTGCTTCAAGCTCTCGCTGACGAGCGACGCGGCAGCCAGCTCCAAAAAAATCAACAGGACCTAATCTCAGAAGCCGAACTAGACCAATTCAAGTTCATGCGAATGACGCGTGAAGCAGAACTGCAAGTGACGAAAGCAAACGTCGAGCAAGCAAAAGCCCAATTGGATAACTCCGAAGCCAACCTTGCCTTCACCGAGATTCTTGCCCCTTGCGATGGAGTCGTCATCGAAAGAAAAATCGATATCGGACAAACTCTTGCTGCCCAATTTCAGACTCCCGAAATGTTTGTCGTCGCGCCGGACATGGAAAGTAGAATGCATATTATCGCATCCGTCGATGAAGCCGATATTGGGCTGATAAGTAAGGCTCAAATCGATGGCCAAGTCGTTCGCTTCACGGTGGATGCTTATCCCGACGAATTGTTCGACCAAGGCAAAATCGTTCAGGTGCGGTTAAGCAGTACCGAGGAGCAAAACGTCATCACTTACCCTGTTATCGTAGAAACTCCCAACACGGATATGAAACTGCTACCGGGTATGACCGCAAGCTTGTCGTTCCAAATCAACAAGCGAGAAGGAGTCCTTAAAGTTCCCAATTCCGCATTGCGATTTTATCCGCCCAAAGAACGTGTCCATCCTGATGATCGTTACATTTTGGATGGGGTCGACGAACAAAAACAAGTCGTGGCCGATAATGCTCGTATGATGTCCGCGGACGAAAAATCAGAAGCGAGCAAAGCCAAGAACGATCGCTTTGTTTGGGTGTCCGACGGGAAATTTCTTCGAGCCAAAAAAGTGCGGTCGGGTGTTTCCGACAATCGGTACACGGAACTAGTTCAAGGTGACTTGAGCGATGGTGAAGAGTTAGTTGTTGGCGAAAAGCCAAAGCAATAACTGAAGTATTGGGACACGTATCGTGGGTCACTAACTCGGGCAGTCTTACAATCCCTGAGGATCGATGGCGCGGTTGATTAACCTGTAGGCGGCGCGGTCGCCCCTCCCCTGCCACGCTATCGCGGGCAGACCCTCCCCAAACGAAGTTTGGGGAGGGTGAAATTGATGCCGATCATCGAAATTTCATAATTCTTGACCAACTCTACTGGACTGAAAAAATTGCAACATCGACTTGCAATTGCAGGCGGCGAGATGCTATCTCCACATCCTTGAGATCGATGCTGATCCAAACTGGGACCGCGCGAAAATCAGAACGAGCCATCGGGTTGGGTGATCGCATTTGAATGGCCCCGACCACACGGTCGATACGCATAACAGTTCCAGTCAGAGTGCGTTGAATAGCGGACGATCGAAGCTCTACGCGATTTCCTATTTCAAGCTTTCCAACATCGGATTCATGTACTTCCGCCATGCAGACCATTGCACTAAGGTCTGCGATTTCCGCAATCGGTAGTTGCCCCACACGTTCGCCAGCTTCCGAATTCACGCTGATCACAAATCCGTCTATCGGAGAAAGCAATTGCGATTGCTGCACCTGTTCTTTCAGGATTTCGATTTGCTTTTCGAGACTGGCTATCGGTGCCCCCTTATCTACAAGCAAGAGCGATTCAGAAGCCGAAACTACCATGCGTTCGGCCTGTTCGAGCTGCAGCTCGCTCAGTTCAACGGCTTGATCTGAAGCTAACACAGCCTGCTGGTTGACCGACATAGCACGCTGCATTTCATTTCGACGAGTCTCAAGCTCGATTGTCCCAATCGCGGCGCGGGTCAGTGGGTCGTTGCGAAGTCGTTCAAGAGTTGCAATTTGTTTACTCAGGGAATCGACTTGGGCGATACCCTCGGTGGCTTGTTGGCGGTGCGCCAACGCTTGTTTCAATTGAATTGAGGCGGATTGTTGCTTGAGCTTTGTAGCGTCTAACTGAAGGGATGCTTCCTTTTGCTTTACCTCAAGCAATGCTTTGGCTTCCGCTAACTTCAGTAATGCAGCTTCCAGCTCCAGCGATTTAAGTCCGAAACTTTGAAGTTTGGCAATGGTGGCTCCTTTTCGGATGGGCTGTCCGGGTTTGATAGCGATTTCTTCGATCCGATCGCCAGGCAAAGCACTGATACGAATCATGCCTTGAGCCGGCAGAAGTCGGCCCTGCGCAAACACTTGAGAGGCCTTGGACAAAGTCTTATCTTGATACGCAACTTGGATCGATTTGGCCGGTGTTATCGATGAGGCAAGTGCTGATTCCGATCCTGGGACATTACGGACTGGAGAGCTTGAATCAATGAAAGAAGGTGTGCAGCCGCAGAAGGCGAGCAACCCTACCGACATCTTTTGGATCGGAAGCCAAGTGAAATTAGGGAAGTGTGGGCCAGATGTCAGACTCAAGCAGAACAACCTTTCCGGAATAGACTCAAGACAGTTCGACGTACGGTTCGAATCCACTACAAAGAATGATAACAAAACGAAACCAGTGCATGTACCGCTCCAGATAGGTTACACTGCAATCCAAGAGCTGGCGTTTTACTTCAGTGAAATTATTGCTTCAAACCCATGGAATTAAGCGGATGCTGCCGGGAAGCATACAACGAGCAACCTTATTTGATCCGAACACGCGAGTTCGGAAGGGAATTGAAAGCCAACCGTCGATACGCGCAACCAATTTGTCGCATTTTTATGGCACGGGGGAACTGCGGAAGCAAGTACTGTACGGGAACAACTTAACAGTTTACCCAGGCGAAATCATCATCATGACCGGTCCAAGCGGATCCGGTAAAACCACTCTGTTGACGTTGGTCGGCGCACTTCGCCGAGTTCAGGAAGGAAACCTGTCCGTTCTTGGACAGCCCTTGGAAGGAGCGAGTCCATCGCAGTTAGTCGACTTTCGCAGGAACGTTGGCTTTATCTTCCAGGCACATAATCTTTTTGAAGCACTGACGGCAACTCAAAATGTTCGAATGTCACTTGAACTGACGCGACCGGACCAGTCCATTCGTCAAAACACCAAGGACGCTCGAGAAATGTTAGATCGAGTCGGGCTAGGAAATCGAATTAACCATAAACCCAAACAACTTTCGGGCGGCCAGAAGCAGCGAGTCGCGATCGCTCGAGGCTTGGTCCACAACCCCAAGCTGGTATTGGCCGATGAACCCACTGCAGCCCTAGATGAACAAAGCGGCCGAACCGTAGTTGAGCTTTTGCAGAAGTTGGCAAGCGAGAATCAGTCGACCATTGTGATTGTGACGCATGACAATCGCATCCTTGATGTTGCGGATCGAATCATCACCTTGGTCGATGGAGCGATTCGAAGCGATGCATTGGTGAAAGAAGCAGCGATTCTAACGCAGATGCTTGCCAAGTGCAGCATCTTTGAACGTGTTACGCCAAGAACGTTGACGCGCGTGGCTGATGAAATGACGATTGAACGCTTGCCACCTGGGACACAGATCATTCGTGAAAACGACCCAGGAGATCGCTTTTTCTTAGTCCGATCGGGAAGTGTTAGCGTGCGCCGGGGCCATCCGGAACATGAGATTGCTACGCTCGGGGTTGGTGATTTTTTCGGTGAGACTGCCTTGCTCACTGGGCAGCCAAGAAATGCGAGCGTCTACACAAGGGAAGAAACGCTTTTATGTTCGCTGAGCAAAACGAACTTTCAATCCGCGATGGCAGAATCAGCATCGCTGGAAACCGAAATTCGTGAAGCCTATTTCGAGCGCAAATAAGCTAAGGCAATCAGCCGTTTTTCTGAGCCACAGGCGCTAGCCGCGTTACGGTCCCTGTTTTGTTTTGAATATCGAATATCGAATTTACAAGCGAATTCCTTCGGACTTCGACATTCCTTGATTTGGCTTTCAATCGTACTCGTACTCAATGAAATGGTACTCGTACTCGAAATACGTTGGGCGAGTACAAGTACCGCGGGTGCTGAGTACGAGTACGAGTACGAGTACGAGTACGAGTAGGATTAGGATTAGGAAAATGTTTACGCTAGGGGCAAGGGGTAAGATACCTAAGCTGCGTAATAAGGAGAAATCATCAAATAGGCGATCACCCCAGTGACGGACACATAGAGCCAGATCGGAAAGGCATAACGAGCGATCATGCGATGTTTGGCAATCTGGTTCGTCAATGCGAACATGAACGCGCGTAGCACTAATGGCAAGACAATGAGTGAAAGCAAGATGTGCGAGAGCAGCACACTGTAATAAACATACCGTATAGCACCTTCACCACCAAATCGCGTCGACGGATTGGACAAGTGATAAGTGACGTAGCAAACTAAAAAGATAGCCCCTAATGCAAACGCGCTCGACATGGCAAATCGATGGATAGAGATCTTCGCCATTTTCTGAGCGATCAACCCAGTCACCAGGAACAGTGAAGTCAAGGTATTGATCGCACCAATGACGTGCGGCAAAGACTTGGTCCAAGTTCCAAGATCCAGCTTGGTAGGTATACCAAGCAGCAATGCCACCACCAAAGGGATTGCAATCGACAAAACGTTGACGAGCAAGTTCGCTCGTTTTTCATGGTTCATTAGTAGGCAAATCCTGCGCGGAGCACGAAGCTGTTTTCGAGTTCAACATCACCTATCGGCAGGACGCGGTAGGACAGCTCGCGATTGAAGGCGTATCCCCCCTCAATAAACCCAACCCGTAACCCTTGTCGAATTTGGTCGGATCTTCCAAATTCAAGTCCCATCATGATCCGTATGTCGTTGATATCCACTTGATCATTCGTTCCATCGGGCTGCCTGATAGTCCAGTTTCCACCACCATAGTACCCCGTCAAGTACCACCACATGTCGGAGTTGCCAACCGTCGACAGGTAATGGGCCAACTTAGGTTCGGGGAAGAAGATATCGAAGCGAGTGTCCTGATTGGGTGCCCATAAAATCCCAAAGGCCGGCAGCAGCTTGATTTTGTTGCGATCCAAGTAGAAAACTCCCGCACGACCTGTGGCGGTTGGGGTTAAACGCAAACGCCCCATCGCTTTGCCCTGGAAACGAACGCTGTCGCTATTAATCGCATCAAAATCGGCGAAAACACCGACTCTCAGCCCGAGCTCGACCCCAAAAGTCTTCATGGGATCTGTTTCCCAACCGGTGTCGAGAAAACCCGCGAAGGCCGAACTAGGCATGGCAAAATCAGGACTGGTGGGACCAT
Organism: Planctomycetaceae bacterium; assembly: GCA_027487485.1. Lineage (GTDB taxonomy): Bacteria > Planctomycetota > Planctomycetia > Pirellulales > Pirellulaceae > JBKCUI01. The sequence continues at coordinate 23,056 of JAIYDN010000065.1, forward strand.
CCCATAACGTCTGAGTGTAAGAAGGGATCAGATACAGGGGGCGGGTGCTGCCGAAAAACGAGGGGATCGCAAAGACCAAAGAAACGTCGGTGTCGTTCGACTGTAGCGAATTGGGGCCTGGTGAGTCAAAGCCTTCGGAGCCTGGAAGCCATGTATGCCGAAAGCGTGGCCCCTGAAACAAGCGGATCACTTGGTTGGTCCCGTAGTTAATGTTGTTTCCCGTGGTGTCCCACCAGCTGCTCCAGTTGGTGGTGGGCGGGTAGCCTGGATAGCTTGGATAGCCGTAAGGATTCGGCTGGTTTTGATAATTCCATTGGGAGTTCAACGGTGCCGACGCGCCCGTTCCTGGAAACAAGACATTCGGCGTTGAATTTGGGTACACGTTACTCGGATAAACAGGCTGGCCATAGGGATTGGGACCTGCCCCGGTTGGCATCACTGGCTGCCCAGCGTAAGGGGTCGAAAAGGTGTTGGGCACGCCGGTCGGGTAGGTCGGGTAAGTAGGGATTTGACCATAAGGGGCAGACTGAGGTGTTTGAGCAAAGTTGAATAGATTGTTCCAGTTCCAAGTGGGATAGGTCGGTACCGGAGCAGTCGAGGGTCGAAATCCAGGAGCGTAAGGGTCAAAGGACGTGCCGGTCGGAAACGTTGGTGTCCCAGAATTAGGCACTGGATAGCCGCCGGGCGGGAAGACGCCCGGAGTCGAAGGCACAGAAGGATTCCATGGGTTGGGATAGGTCGTGCTTGGTAGCTGAGCCGTTTGCCCCCAACAATATGTCGGCATCAGCCAATATGTCGGCATTAGCGCAAAACACACGCATGCAACGAGCCGACAAATAGTCTGGAAGGAAGGCAAAAGCACAGTTTTTTCCGATGTCCGAGCTGATTCGCAACGTCAAAAGAGGGAAATCCTGGTGATGGGAATACTTCTTTCGCTGGGTTCCGGTCAAGCTTTCTTGAGCCAATCCTGGAAGAATCCTCAAAATTGGTACAAACTTATTCCTTTGCCTGGGGCAACATGGAACGGATATCGCTCAATATTTTTCGAATTGTTGCTTATCGCTCAGTCTCCAAGTATCCTTGAACAGTCGCCGGTATGGATTCCGGCTAGATTTACGATTCCTTCTCTGCTTCGCAACCTAAGGGTACTTTGGCATGCGTCTTCAAACCCTATCAAAACTCGCCTTTTCCTGCTTCATTGCTTGCATTGCTGCAACGCCCTTGGCTTATGGTCAAGGCGGTGGTGGAGGCGGCGGCGGCGGAGGTTCCGTTGGTGGTATCGGCCAAGCAGGGATCGATATTGATGCGGCTGGCGTTTTACGAGTCAGCCATGTGGACCCTTCGATTGCTTTTGCCCAAAGAATGGCAACACTTCAAAGCCAACCGCGTGGTGCTGTGCATACGTCGCCGCTCCGTAAGGTATCGCTGAATCGACTTGAAAAAGTTGTTGCAAAGAGCATCGAAGATGGAACCGATCTTTCTGCCGAGATCCTTAGCCTGGCGGGACTAAGCCGCATTGAATATGTATTTTTCCTCGAAGATTCGAAGGATATCGTCATCGCAGGGCCAGCAGATCGTTGGTTTTGGGACGCGAACAACCGATTGGTGGGTTTGACTTCTGGCCGTGCCACACTGCGTTTGGAAGATCTTGTTGTCGGCTTGCGAGCTTTTGCTCCGAACCAAGGGGCAACTTCCATCATCGGCTGCTCAATTGACCCCACTGCCGAAGGGATCAAACGTATGAACAATTACAACGCTCAGTTTGGCGGCCAGCTTCCTCCAGGTGCCGACATTCGCCAACTGGCATTAGGCATGAAGCAATCTCTTGGGATGCAAACGATTTCGATTAAGGGAGTGCCAGCAAACACCCGCTTCGCACAAGTATTGGTGGAAGCAGATTATCGAATGAAGTTGATCGGGATTGGTCTTCAAGACCCAATCATCCCTTTCACCACATGGATCGAGCGCACCAGCCCAAATGCCAACAAGAACGCTCTTCAACGCTGGTACTTCCAATCCGATTACAGCTCGGTTAGCACCGACCCATCAGGCACAGCACTGCGTCTTCAAGGCCGAGGAGTTAAGCTCTCCGGCGAAAAGGAAAACGTAACGTCCGATGGAAAACGTAAGCGAACTGGCAATGTGGGTGACAAAGCTAGCACTGGCTTTACCAAGGAATTCACTGACAAATTTGAAGCTCTTGCGGACGTAATTCCCGTCTTCTTTGAAATGAGAAACCTGTTCGATGTCAGCGTTGCTGCAGCCTTCATCCAAGACCGCGGCCTTTATGAAAAAGCGGGCTGGGATCTTGGTGTTTTTGCAGACGAGGATAAGTTTGCTGTCAATACCGTCAACGGCGTAACTCAGGTTGAATCGGCAGTCAACGCCGTTTGGAAAGACGCTCAGCTGATCACCCCCATCGGCGGTGGAGTTCACATTGCAGCTAAAAATTTAATCGATCCTTCGAACACTCAAGTCGATAAAGATATCGAGTATCAGCGAGAGAAAGTATCAGCACCCGCCGACCTCTCGGCTGATCAATGGTGGTGGGATTAGTTTCAAGACAGATTGAATTTATGCGTTCGACCATCCATGGTTTGCGAATTGCGGTGGTCGCGCTCGCTGGTTACTGGACCTTGCTGTTTATTTCAACGCACATCCCTGTTCAAGGGATTATGCAGCGGGTCCGTGCAAACGACAAGGTTTTGCACATTCTCGCCTTCAGTGGCCTTGCGTTTCTAATCGCGTGGGCCATCCCCACCAACAAAAGCCGACTGTCTCAAAACGTAGTGATCGCGGCCGCCGTAGGAGTCATTTACGGTGGAATCGACGAATTGCTGCAAATCCCAGTTGGACGCACGGCAGATTGGTATGACTTCGCTGCAGACTGCTTTGGAATACTCGTCGGCTTAATTGCCTACACAAGTTTGCGAGCCTATTTGATGCGTTCCAAGATCCAGTTGCTGCACGACGCCTGATTGGGTTTGTTAGTGATTGGATGCTTGTTTACGTCGCGAGCTGTTTTTCCAAACGCGAAGCGCCGGATACCCCGATACGACAATCAGCAACAAAAAAGTCGAGGGTTCCGGGACGGCAGTTAAAGTGAAGGCTCCACGGTGATACCCGCCTTGGAAATTGCCGCCAACAAACCCTTCAGGAACTTCCGCAAACACGCCTGGCCGAAATAGAAGAAAGTCATTTTCACCCCAAGCCAACAAGCCCCCATCATCAGCAAGCAACACTCCATCAGAGGTGCCAAGCACGCTGGAATAACTCCCGTCGCCTTTGTCTAACCCTGCGGTCGCAAAGATTGGTCCAAAGTACTCGGGGCCAACATTGGTATGCGGAATATAGCCGAATGCGATATCGTTCTTCTTAAAATCGAATCCACGCAGCGTCGTATCACCATCAAACCAGACCATCTGAATAGAACGTTGGGTATTAGGAAAGGAACCGTCTCCGCGCAACTCGTTCCACAGTCGAACATTGCTCCAAGTTACCTGCAAGTATTGGTTCGGCTCGTATCTGGCAGTTACCAAGTTGTTGAGCGAACGGTCCAGCAAGTAATCATCCCACAGGGGGGCAATCATGGCGGTACCCGCAACATTTCCGGAATCTACTGAATTGCTAGATCCTAAGGGGTGCGAGAAGTAATCCTGTTGATTTTGGCCACCAGGCAAGTCTTGTCGAAGCTGCGAAAAACCGACGTGCCCATTTTCGGAGACAAACACGCTGCCTACAACACGATCGCCGAAAAAACGTAATCCTGTTCCAGGTGCCAGATTCCCAGTTAGCTCGACACGAAGCTCATCGCCCGTGCTACCGTCGAAAAGGGTGGTTCCAAGAGGATCTACAATCAACCCTCCATGGACCGTCGTTGCGCTCCATAGAAACGGCCCAAAAAAAATCGCGATCCGTAAGATTTTACCAATCATTTCGAACATCCGTGAAATACAACACGACCTCCATCCTGCATTCGCTCTACTGATTGCTCGAGCAATGCCCAGTGATTGCTGAAGTCTACATGCGCGAGGCGCATGCTGCAATCGGCACAATCGTCAAAGGCGAAAATGTCTGTCTACTCACAAAATGAGGTAAACCAAAATCTTTAAAAAACCAGTTCGCCAACCAATGGGCAAATTTACGGAGCTAACTTCCCATGTCGTTTGATCGGCGTAGCTAACCGAACTTGGACATTGCCCCCTTTTTGTTTGCCCCCTTTATGTTTTTGGAGTTTGCCCAATGTTTAGAAGAATAGTGTTTTCGTTTTTCGGCGGATTGGTTCTGACTGGTTCGTTGACCAGCGCCGCCTCGGCTCAAACCACGGGAAGCCAAGCCTTCAATGTCGTCGTTCCCCGATCGCTAACGATCACGGCGCCGTCGGCTTCAACAACCCTGGATCACAACCTAACCGCGACGCCGCAGGCATTTCCGCCGCAAGTCTGGGCGGTTCGCGGAAACTTGCGTACGGGAGTCGTTGTGAATTTCACAACGGCCTCACCATTTGTGCACACCGCTGATTCGACCTTCAAACGGAACGCGAAATTGGATTTGGCAGTCGGCAGTTTTCAAGGGCCTGCGGTCTGGACTGTTGACAAACCAACCGATTCAACCGCTTTTGCATCAGAAGACTTTGATGCGCAAGTTTCTGTTTCCTCTTCCGGAGTTGGGCGAGCGGAATTGAATCTTACCGTCAGTTTTCTGACCGATGATCTAGGAACGCTTGCTGAAGGAAACTACGCCACAACGGTCGTAGGAACTATCGCTGCAAAGTAGGCTCCTGCAACCGACAATGTCTACCTCTTGCAAGTTGAGTCTCCGTTCACTTGAAGAATCCAGCCCAAACTTGAGTCCCATACGCGCTTTTTCGAAGCCGCTTCGTTCTCTGTTGGTGTCACACCAGATGTCTCAAGCGAAAAATAGATTCGGCAGGTAATTCCGTTGACGTGTCGGTTGTGCCTTGCCAGCACTTAAGTATTCATGCAAACAAGCCTTGGTTGATTCATGCTCCAAGGCTTGTTTCGTTTTTGTCACACGATATCACAGCGAACTGTTCATGCTACCTGGGTAGTGACTGCTCAAGGAATAACGAAGATCAATCCCGTGGTAGCAACACTCTGGAATAAGATGCCCCTACGGATATTGCCGACATCACGACTTCGATGGATTCGTTGCCCTTCAGGATAATGTCCAATCGAAAACTTCCGCTCGCGAGGCGAATGCGCACCCATCTTGTAGGGTAACACAGGAATCGTTCCAAGAAATTGCGCATAAGAAATAGCAGGTCTCGCCCAAGCTGGCGACGTTGGCTCAAACCGCTCTAGGTTATCCTGCTCGAAATACAGTGGATTGGTATAAAATCGGGCCGGTGACCAATTCGCATTTTGAACGAACCACGGCGTCTCTGACTCTTCCCCTTCTGACACGATCACCGAGGTTCGGTTGCGGCTTTCGGTCAAAACCGCAGAGGATTGATAAGCAGATTCCTCCGGTGTCTTCTGAAGAGTCACTTCGACCGATTGCCTAGGCCGAATCATGCTGTCCACCGTTGGAACTTTAGGAAGACGACTCTTAGAATCGAGCATCTTCGATTCTGGTTTGGTTATCACCTGCCCCCATCCTGTTGACGCGGCTCCGAACCCCAGCGCGGCTACCATGGCTGTCTTCGCCAGCATTTGTCGCATAAAGTGATGGTCCGTCACATTGCCACCTGGAACCTTCCTGTAGAAATCAAACTCCTAGTAGGATTATTCGGTTGAAATCGATTATTTCGTTAGTAAAGGCCCCAAGATCCTAGAACTGGACATGCCTTGCTGGGTCGTCCCCAGATTCCTTTTCAGGATAAAAGGAGGGCTGATTAGACTGGACGAGTTCATGTCTTCTGAAAATCCCGGGCAACAGCGATGTTTTTTCGACCAATCCGCCGAATGATTCAAGGTGCCAAAGGCTGGCTATCAGCCAATGTCCCGAGTGCATCGCATTCCCGTCCAGTACGACACAAAACCTGTCCAAGATCCTCCTTCCGGCGACTGGAGAAACGAAGGGTCTTCGCCGTTGACGCTTTCTTTGTGGCCGGATCGCTCTCGATTGAAGTGACAAGTGTCGGTGAAACCAACGCAAACCTCCTTGCCTTGGGTACCGATTTTTTTGTGGACAACAACAACAATCTGGCCTTTGAAATCGGCGAGATCCGTGGCGCCATTCAAGATCTCCGGAACGTCCGTGCATTCAGCAATGAATCGGTTGGAAAGCTTTTTTGGATCGGTGACTTTTCAAGCGCACCACTGGCAACCCCTCTTGCGTCGGGCCAAGTCTTTCTGACGCAAGGATTATCCGAAGTCCATTGGAATGCCCAAGCCAATGTAACGGGCAACGTACAACTGGATGCAATCGATCAGGTCCACTTTAATGGCCAAGCCAATATCCAAGGGAATCTCGCCGCCTCGACTGGACCATTAGGCACCATCGCCGACGGGCCCAATGCAAAACTGAGTGTCCAGGGAAACGCGAATCTTCAAAGCACAAATAATATCACCATCGCGGATGAAACAACTTCCTCATGGACCATCCGTGGAAACTTTCGTGGCTTCTCGCATTCCACGGTGGAAGTTGGAATTGGAGGTCAATTCGATGCAGACTTTATCGATCTCATTGCACAAAACGGCATCATTCAGGACCAAAACGATTTGGTGATCCGAACCATACAAGCTCCTGGAAATATTCATGTCGCTGCGGCTGGTGCTCTTTCGGATTCTGTTGGAACGACCATCGATATTGACGGTTCGACGCGCTTCGAGGCAGCGCGCATCGCGTTAGCGAACGACCTATCCGATTCGATCTCTATGGATGGCCCCGTTGCATTCGTAGCCACGTCCGGAACAGTAACGATCGCTTCCCAAGGGCAAGTGGCACTCGGAGATATATCAGCAAGCGGACTGAATATCGAAATTTTTGAGGATCGAAGCTCCAGGCTAGCTGCAATACAAACATCAGGCAGTTTCCTTCTGCTCAGCGACGGAAATGTCACTAACTCTTTGAACTCGAGCGTCCTAGCTAACAACCTGAGTATAGAAGCCACCAACTTTATCCAACTGGCTCAGAATCCCGGTGATATCATCCAGGCTAACGGTATCGTCTCGCTCCTATCAACGACCAGTAGCGTGACGATCGCTAGTCCTGGATCGGTCTCGCTAGGAGACATCACCGCAAGTGGAACCAGCATCACTCTCTTCGAAGACGCAAACACATCACTCGCCAATATTCAAACCCCTGGTAGCCTAGCCGTTACCAGTTCAGATTCGATCACCGACGTCGCCGGAGCCAACATCCAAGCGGCGACTTGGAACGCAACCGCCGGAACGTTTATCTTTCTAGCGGACAATGCAACCGACGTACTGAACATATCAGGTGCCGTCTCATTGGCAGCAACCGCTGGCAGCGTCACAATCGCCAGTCCCGGATCTGTCTCACTAGGGGACATCACCGCAAGCGGGACCAACATCACTCTCTTCGAAGAAGCAAACACTTCGCTCGTCAATATCCAAACCGCTGGTAGCCTCGTCGTTGCCAGTTCAGGTTCGATCACCGACATTGCCGGAGCCAACATCCAAGCGGCAACTTGGAACGCAAATGCCGGAACGTTTATCCTGCTGGCAGACAATGCGACCGACGTATTAAACATTTCAGGCGCCGTCTCGTTGACAGCAACCGCCGGTAGCGTCACGATCGCCAGTCCAGGATCGGTCTCGTTAGGAGACATCACCGCTAGCGGAACCAGCATCACTCTCTTCGAAGACGCAAACACTTCGCTCGTCAATATTCAAACCGCTGGTAGCTTGATCGTTACTAGTTCAGGTTCGATCACCGACGTCGCCGGAGCCAACATCCAAGCGGGCACCTTAAATGCAACCGCCGGAACGTTTTTCGTGCTTGCAGACAATTCAACCGACGTACTGAACATATCAGGCGCTGTCTCGTTGGCAGCAACCGCCGGTAGCGTTACGATCGCCATTCCAGGATCGGTCTCGTTAGGAGACATCACCGCAAGTGGAACCAGCATCACTCTCTTCGAAGACGCAAACACTTCGCTCGTCAATATTCAAACCGCTGGTAGCTTGATCGTTACTAGTTCAGGTTCGATCACCGAC
>JAIYDN010000020.1 GCA_027487485.1 Planctomycetaceae bacterium
CGACGTTCCTCAAGTTGCTGCTTAATCCCTTCCTGCATCTGAACACGATTGGATTCGATCTGTTGCTTGCGTGCGTCGCGCCGCTTCATCCGATCGGCGATGGCTTGCTGCTTCTTACTTTCTTCAGCTTCGTCGGCTGTTCGAATCTCCTTGTCGATCTTGGCCATTTCAACTTCGACATTCACATCGTCATCGAATAGCGACTTCAGCTTGATCCAGGCCTTGCGCAGAAAGCCGACGGTCGAGTTCCACATCGATTTGACTTGCGCAACGAATACCGACCAAGTGTCAGCGAGATAGTCGATGGTTTCGACCCAGGCGGTCTCTACGCCTGCAAGCGCATTGATGAGCACGCCACCGATCTGAACAGAAACGTCGCCAGCAATATCCACGAGCTCTCGCAGTCGAATGAATCCCTTTTTGAGGAATCCAATTGTAGAATTCCAGCCTTTTTGCACCGAGGTCGTGAGGATAGTCCAACCATCGGCCATGAAACCGAGCGTCACATTCCATACGCTGGCGAGGCCTGATAAAGCACTGATCAGCACGTCGCCGATTGAGTAAGCCGTGTCGCCCCAAACATCCGACAGGAAACTGGTGAAGTCGGCCCATACTCCTTTCAGATAGGTTGTGCCTTTGATCCACTGGAGCTTGAGATATGTCCAAAGGACATTGGCGGCTGCGGTGATATCGCCGGCGGCAAGTGCATTGGCGATCGCACCAAAGGCCTTGATCGTGTCGGCCTTCAGCGTTTCGAAGACACCTTTCAAGTACTCGATCGCTTCGCCAGCGATGCCGGACGAGTAGATGAAGTAGGCACCCAGTGCTGCAACTGCAGCGACAACGAGTCCAATAGGTGTGAACAGCGCGCCGATCATGGTCACAAGGACCCCGATCGCTGTTCCCACTAGTGAGAACATCGAAGCTAGGCCACCAACAGCGAAAGCGGCCACACCAGCAGCGCTGCCAATACCGATGAAAGCCGCGCCGACTGCAACGACGCCGGCAACGATCAGCGCGACTTTCTTGACAACTTCCTTGTTCTTGCCAATCCATTCAATCAGACCGGAAAGAGCCCGTGAGATCGCATTCATCATCTTGGTTACAGAGAGGTCGAGCGATTCACCGATCGCAATGGCCACGCCCTCGATCGAGCTTTTCAAGATTCGGAACGCGCCACCGATGCCAGCATCCATGTCGCGGGCGGTCTTGTCGGCGATGCCATTTGACTTCTTCAGGTCGGCAAGCAGCTTCTTGGTGTCGGTGACCGTCTTTCCGATTGCCGAAGCACTGGTGATGCCCATCAAACCGAAGACTTCGTTGAAGGCTTGGGCTCGATCACCAGTTCCCATGTTGGCCGATGCAGCGGCAACTTCGCCAAGAATGTCTACTAGGTCGCGGGCATTCCCTTGGGCATCCTTGGTCGCGACACCGAATACCTTTTGAAACTTCTCGGATTCTGCTGCGCTCAGGGTGAGCAATCGACGTAACGCGGTACCGGCTTCACTACCTTGAATGCCGAGATTCCCGAGGGTGCCGAGAATTGCAAGTGTTTCTTCGAGGCTCATGTTGGCATCGGCTGCCACGGGACCTGCGTATTGCAACGCTTCCCCAAGGGACTCTACGGAGTTGAAGGACATGTTGGCTGCTGCGGTCAATCGATCCGAGACTCGCACAGCATCAGTTGCTTCCAAGCTGAATTGACGGATCGTGGCGGACATGATCCCAGAGCTAACGGTTGCATCCGTCCCAGTGGCTCTGGCGAGATTCATGACCGCGCCTGTCATCTCCTCAATCTGCTTGGGTGAGAAACCGGCGCGACCGAGTTCGGTCATCAACGAAGCAACCTCACTGGCCGAGAAGCTGGTGGTAGCTCCCAAGTGTTTCGCTTTATTTCGGAGCGATTCCAATGTCGCGCCGGTAGCATTGGCGGCTGCACCAGCGGCCCGGATCGCATCATCGAAACTGGTATAGACTGCTAGGCTGGCTCCCACAGGTGCTGCCGCTGCGACACCAAGGCCAGTGAGCTTGGTGCCAACCAGTCGCGTGGATGCACCGAACGATTTGAGCCGCTTCTGCGCAGCTTCAAGACCCTTGAGGAACTGGGCGCTCCTCGCGGTCAGCTCGACGTAGGCTCCTCCGGCTCTGACTTGGGACATAATGAGGCTTGAGACTTGAGGGGTGAGACTTGAGTGTTTCTCGTGTAAGCAGCTCCCAACATGGTTGCCGCTTGTTCAACGGTTCCTTTAGCAACGATCGATTTCTGCTCTGCGTAGGGATTGAAGTCGTCGGGCTTGAATGGCTTGCGACGTCTCTTACGATCACGGTTCATCTCGGCCATCAACGCCATGATCGTGCTCGCGACATTCCAATCGTGTTGGCGTTTGGCCTCAGCCATCAGCACAAGTTGGCGAAGTGTTAAGGGACCTGGATCGACTCCGACGATGCCGGCAAGTCGGACGATGAGTCGCTCAATGTCGGCACAGCGAGCTTGCGTTCGAGATCTTCTACGAGCTTGTCGACCAAGTTCGGATCGTCCAGTCGCTTCTCGATCGCACTGATCCCCCGCGTCTCGATTAGCTTCTGCTTCTCGGCCGCCTTCCGCAGAAGACGGCGTCGCGACTCCGGGAAGTAGTTGATCAGTGCTTCGAGGAGTGCGCCCGTTGCGTCATCGATCGAATTGCCAGCGAGGCCTTCACCGAAAGCTTCGTCCGTGATCTGCTGCTGATCTGCTTGCGGCTTGCAGATGGCATAGAGCACATCGCCCAGGAGCAACGGATCGGTCGAGAGTCGCGTGATCAAATCACCGTCGATCGCTTCCAGCAGATGAACTCCGGTAAGAGTCTTTACGCGGCGCAGCGTCGTGTTATCGATATCCACAATCCAAATGCGACCGGCGCGGTCTACAAACTTCTGCATGATGCCTCCTTGAGTACAACTAATCCGTGATTTCGAATGACAACGCCAGCGATCAAGGACCAGCCAAGCCAGGTCCCACATTCATGCCACCACCGGAACTCGACTGCGTCGGCTTGAGAGTCACATCAGCGGAGATAACCTCCTCAAGGTTTTGATTGACATTGAAGTTCATCACTTCGCAGGTCAACGTGAGCGTCCCACCAGCGTCGCTGATGCCAACATCACAAGGATCGCCGCTACTCCACAGACCCTGCAGCAGACCGAAGGCAGAATCACCTTCTTTGTTGAGCACCGTGAATTCAATGGAAGCATCTTTGAGCGTTCCCACAGTGGCACGCCAGCCGTTGTTGGCACGAGTACTGGCATCGGCTTCGGCCTTCTCGAGGCTGACGGTCAAATCCTTGACATTGGTGATCTCGACGCCGTCAATGGTGAGGACGGCTTCGAGACCAAGTCTTACTTCTGGCATTGTGAATGATTCCTTATGACAAACGTTTACTTGACTGAGTTGGCCCAGAACGTGGGTAGCCGACTCCGATTGGCTTCCAGAGCCGGCTTCATGAATGGTCGCTTGGGATAATGGCGAGGCTTGTTGTCACTGCGTCGCTCGTTCTCCTCGACAATCAAGCGAGTTGCTCGGTTGGCTTGCGCCGCAGTTCGCAGTTCGATCCTCGCAAACTTGGTCTTGCTTCCGTGTTGTATGGCACGGATGGGACCATGCTCGCCAACCTTAAATCGATGCGGCTTGAGCTTTCGACGCTTGGTTGCCACGCCACCGAATTCATGCAAGTTCCAAATCCGTCCAGCGATCTCGTTCACAGGACCGATTGCGACAACGGTTCGGTTGTTGGTGACGTCGTACCGAATCACTCGCTTGAGCATTCCTGTTTGCGTGTGCGGTGGGCTCCCGGGCTTGGATGCCTTCTTACGTTTCCGAATGCTCCGCTTGGCTGTCTTTCGAACTGCACCGCCGGCCTCGCTCAGAGAAGTGAAGGTTGCTGTTTCCGCCTTCTTCTTGAGCTTTCGCTTATCGAATTGAGTTCGGACCGTGATCTTGATCATCGCGCCAGTTCAAAGGTTAGGGTCAACAAGCTTGTAAACTGGCGCAGTTGTTCCCAGTGTTCGCTGGAATACAGCACAGCATGCTCGGCCTTCACGCATCGAGCCGCTTGAAATGAATCGAGCCTTTTCAAGCGAAACTCGTCGGCAATTTTTTCCACAAGATCAACCAGCGGATCGATTTCCTCATTGGTTCCCTTAGAAAACTTCTTCTGTACAGCAACATCAACGCGGCAGTGGTACTTGTTGTGGGCGCGGTCGTGAGGGAATAGCTCAACATCGCGAGGCACAACGGTTACGCGGAGTTCCTTCATGTCTTCGAGGTCGAAGTTGGGAACGTACATTCGCTCGGCAAGGAATTCAAAGTCGAACTCGGCGGCGTTGAGCTGGGCGGTAACGCTGTCTGCAACTTGTAAAACGGTCGTCATGACGGATGGGATTCGATTTGTTTGGTATGGATGCGGAGTTTCAAACGGAATGGGTCGCTGTAGCGCCATGGTGGATCGCCACCGAGCGCCATGACTTCGAAGATGAAAGTCGTATCACCATCGATCTCAACAATCGTGTCACCGCGCCGTGGAAGCGATCCGATGACCGA
>JAIYDN010000047.1 GCA_027487485.1 Planctomycetaceae bacterium
CATTGGCCATGAAGTCCGGTTCGCCATTGGCTTCCAGAATGCCGCCAATGATGTTGCCCCAGCCCTTCTTGTTGAACCGAGTTTGTATCTTGGCTAGAGGCATGCCGCTGTCTTTCCAGCGTTCGACCATGTTTACCAGTTCGCCGAGCAACTGAAGCCGATGCGTTTGAACGTACGCCTCTGGATCGTCCATCGAAAACGATCGTTTCGTTGGATCGCCCTCGTGATGCAAATTGATGACCACGCAGCGAGTAATAAGGTCGCGACTTACATCCGGCGAGTTTGCGGTGATGCAAAACAGATGCGAGTTCTCGGCCCGGATTTCTTGCGAGAAGCCCAGCAAACGAAAGGACAGAATTGGATCGGTGATTGATCGCTCAAGACAGGCCGAGTCAATCTTAGGATTGCGACCTCGGGCCTTAGCGTTATCGATGATGATTGTCGTCACGCCACGCCGGACGATCGTTCCCAGACGCTTCTCAAACTCTTCATCGTTTGCGTTGTACGATGCGGTTTCCACATGATGGCCATCCCGAAGTATTGCCAGGATCTGCGCAAGAACCGATTTGCCGAGCTCAGGTTGATTCCCGTTGAACAGAGCAGCCGGTTTGGAGCCGATGAAACGAGAAACCAGCAGTCCCGTTAGCAGAATGCCAATGTAATTAGTGCGGTCTGCCGGCTTCCGCCAACAGAAGTCTCGCAACAACGCATCGAGATGCTTCGTCCCTTCGACTGGCTCAATATGTGGACCAGCGTAGTAGAAACCGGACTTGGGATCGAAACCCGGACTGACCATCCGCCAGTCCTCCGTGTAGATCGGGTTGTGGCTAAAAAGTCGAATTGCGGGTAGTCGTTCACGCTGGCCAACGTTGTTGAGCCATGTGTTCGCGTAAGAAGATGGCAGAGGCCTGTACTCACCTCCATCGTCGTTGACAAAGTAGAACTCGACGTGCTGATTGAGCAGTCCCGTCAATTCCGCAGATGAGAGCACCGGCGAGATCGATTGCTCTCGCACCACAACCAATTGCTCCACCCGATTGAAACAAGAGCCTGTAGCAAGCAATCGATCCGTGATCTGGTCCATGGTCGATGCCACAGGCGTTGATCGAGAGTCGATCGTAATGGTTCGTCGTTCTTCTGACTCCTCTACCTGTTGATCACCGGAGGGCGCTGGCACTGCTGGGCTTTCGTTTGGCACACGCTTCTGCAAGCGATCGCACAAAGCAGCTCGCACATCGTACTCGCCACTTTCCCAAGTTATCTCAAAATAGCGGCGACCTTGCTCCGCGAACTTGCCGACAGATTGCAGCCGACTCCAAACGTCATCCTTGGAGATTCCATGCCGAATCGCATAGCAGCAGACGGCGAAGTCGGCCTCCGAACGAGTGCCTTCAGGGGCTATCGTGCATGCGGCGATAAGCTCGGAAAGCTTGTCTGACTTACCAGCCGATAACCTACGAACGGCCGGCAACGGCATCGCCTCAATCTGCTGCTGGCGTTTGGTGGCTTCACATGACCTTGCGAACTTCTGAAAGGCATCAAGCGAGTAACGCCGGTTGCTATCGCATTCGATTAACTCTGCCTTGACTGGTTCGCGACCATTGCGTTGATCCTTTCGATTTAGCGTGCCCGGAAGTCGGAGCAAACGAGTAAGGTCGGTTGTATGATCGGCGCTGATCGCGGCTGCGATACCCATCAGTAGGTCTTGGGCCTGCAGTGCTTTTGGGCTAGTCTTGGTCAAATGATGGCGTCGATCCAAGAAGACACGATCTTTACCATCAAGAACGTAACGTCTCGGCTTCTTACGTCCATCGCTACCAATTGACCATTCCGTCTCGACTGGAGGCGGATCGCCAACGTCATCGATTAGGAACGGACGATCCAGCGACCAGTAGAGATGCACGCCATTGCCGCTACTAACTATTGCAGTTGGCGCAGGAATCGCCTGTGAATTGCAACGTTCAACAGCTTGAGCAACATTACATTCATCGAGGTCTGCCCAGAGACATCGGACAACACGAATCTGCCATGCTAGGTCGAACCGTCCCTGTTTACCAACTCGTGGACAGACACCAAAAAACAAGTTCGTACGCTCCGACTCGGAACTTGTTTCCAGCCGAGTCAGCGTTTGTTCGAGTGTCGTCGCCTTGGCGGGCCGGTAGCATACGTTGCTATAGTCGACGCGGCTGCGTTTCCGCCCAGCTTCAGTCCATGCTTCCACAGGACGAAAGAGAATGAGGTCTGACGGCTCGAACAGCGTCGTCAATAAAGTGATCGCTGGGTGACTCAAGCTGCGCCACCTTTATTTGGTTCTTCACCCAACGGTAGACGCACTCCCATCGCCTTCAAAACTCTTGACCCGTGATCAGTCTCACAAAACTGGACTACCGGTTCATTGTCATCAGCTAGAGAGGCAAGCTGAGCCCATGTGACTCTTTTCCATTTACGACGGCGAAACGCACGAATGGCGATGCCCGAATCGTCAAAGCGGACAACGAGATTGAGACTCGGCAAATGCCGCACGATTGGGCGACTGAAACGGGTGAGTTGCGACATGGCTAAGCGATCTCCATTGCAGGTGAAAGCGTTTGTGATTCTGCATCACCAATCTGCACTCTGATTTGGCCCTTCGGTTTGGAGTCGTGCTTGATGGATAGCAGCCAAACGACCTGCGAGTCGTCCCAAAACACGCCGGCATGTTGCAAAGCATCGATCACAGCCTTTTGAACGTTGTCACAATCGCGACGACGATCATCGGGCGGTGCGATGTCAATGCGAATCGCAATCGGACCCATCAGCGGCCTGATACCTTTGGCGATCGCAATGCGACGGACTTGGTGCCGATAGGTACGTGCATCCTTAGAGAGAACGGGACGCCCCTGGTAATAGCTGAAGTAATGATTGACCGAGGGCGGATAGGGGAGATCAAACTCGGTAACCATCCTTGATTCCTTTTCAGTAAAAAGAGAGAAAGCCGGGACGGAGCGAATGGCCGATTAACACCGACTCATTCGTTTGTTCCGTCCCAGCCGCACCCGTGCGAACTCAAGCGGCAAGCGATCAGAACGGCATGTCCGGTGAAGGTGGGACCTCACCATTCGAAGCGGCCGCGAGACGAATGCGTCGATTGAAGTAGACGTTGGTGTAGTCACCGCGAGTCCGCTTCGTGACTTCCAAGGTCACATCGAGCAGTTCTTCAAGTCGCCCAGATAGTTCACTGAACCTGGAAAGCTCTAGGCCCAGCGTTTTCAGATCGCCTTTCACATAGGGGATCGATGCTTGCGTGATAACCGAGTTCTTGAAGATGTGACGACCGGCATGTGAGCCAGACAGCACTTCTAAATCGAACTTGATCATCGGGTCGCCTTTTTGACTACTCTCAAGTTTCACTGACTCGATGCGAGCCTGATACTTGCCGTCGGGGACCTCGTCATACTCTGGTGCTTCCGCGGTTGCGAAATCATCATCGAACG
>JAIYDN010000074.1 GCA_027487485.1 Planctomycetaceae bacterium
AATCGATCCGACGATGCGTCGATCGAGTGCGTCGCCAGGAGGGTGTCATGACCGTCGGTGAACTGCAAGTCAATTGGGACGATCCGGAATCGGTCGAGCAGCTCAGGCAATCGATCGTGCGGTATGTGCAAGGCGATCCTTTTTTCTCCACCCCAAAGGCACTGGCTCGGCAGCTTCGGTTGCTAGCCAGTTGGGGTGCAAGCTGGCCCAAGCTCGCCGAGCGACGTTGGTACGAGGTAATCACTGGGCTAATCTCCGAGGGTCGGTTGGTGGTCGATGCGGACAGCTTTGTCGGCCCTGCACCTTTCGTTGAACCAGAACAACCGGTCGAGCAGCTTCAGTTGACTTGGGAGGAGGACTAAATGGTTTGCATCAATCGCGAAGCCGTCCAAGTTCGCTTCCGTCACCGAATAGGCCCTCGCGCTGGGCGTGGCGATACCATCAGCGTCAAAAGGCTACTGCCCCCCAGTCAGCTCGTCGACTTCTCGCGACGAGTCGAAGACATCCTGTGGGCCCAGGAGCACGAATCCGATCATTTTTTCTCGACCATGACTTGGCTCAGTGCGATTCCGCGGAAACTGAGGGCCATCGTCGAAGAAAAACTGCTGCAATACGACCAGCGGTACCAAGCGGCCGTCAGCCAACCGGCTGACGATCTCGCCGAGCTGCTCGACACGTTCGAATGCCATCGCCAGCAATCGACCGCCAAGTTATCGACGGACGCGGACGTGCTTCGCAGTTGCCGCCGGCTAAGCATGCTGGGCTCAGTTCCGCTGCCTTCCATCGATGAGGGTTGCCTCGCGATCGCACTCGATCGACTAAGCGACCAGGAGAACTATGCCGCCAACACGTTGGCCAAGATCGCGGGCCATTGGTCGATCTTCTTTCGATGGTTGGTCGACGCAAGGGTTCTTGGTCGCAACCCAGCTGCTGATCTCAAGACGACTTTTACCGCTCGCGAGAAGGCTGAAGTACAGCCAGAATGGGTCGATCGACTTGTCGGTTCGTGTGCTACTCGAGAAGAAAAGCTCTGGTACCGAGTACTCCAATGGACCGGCTGTCGACTTGGCGAGGCGTTGTCCTTGCGACTGGGAGACGTCGACGTGTCGCGCCATGCGATCACCATCACAGACACCAAGCGAGGCGTCACGCGTCGCAATCCGTTGTACCCAGCGATCGCGGAGTACTTGCCTTGGCAGGCGTTGCCCGGCATGCGTGCCGACGATCTCTTGTTTCCGAATCTAAGTCGATCGACTTGTTACGCCAGGCTCAAGCGTCATCAATCGATCGCGGGTATCGAGCCTTGGTATCCACCGTTCAATTCGTTTCGAGCAACACGAGCCAACCAACTCGCGGCCGACACGACGATCTCAGCGGTTCAGGCTGGTTTGCTATTGGGCCATTCGCCGGTGGTTGCTGGTCGTAACTATCACAGCGTCGATGATGCATTGATTGCAAAGATGGTGGGTGCATGATGACAACACCAAGGCAACGAGCGTTCAAGGCTGACAAGCCTTCTGATTGGAAACCCATTGTGGGCGAAACGGTTTTTGTTCGGTACGGATCTGGACTTCGCAGGATCACAGCAACCGCATGCGTCATCGGTGGCAGTTTGCTGGACGATTGTTGTGAGATACGCATCGTGCGAGTGATTGGGTGTTGCGACATCCGCAAGCAGATGATTCTGCCAATTGATGATTTGAGGCCAAGGGCAATGGAAGAGAAGCAGGTGAATGCATGAGTAGTTTGAATCAAAAGATGCGGCTAGCAACGGAGCTGGTTGCTATCGCTGGGATCACCAATGCAGATGGTCCATCGATCAGTATCTCGGAGTACTTCTTGACGATCCTGTTGGATGCAAAAGCCTTGTCCAGAGTGTTTGTCCAGATGAAGGTACCGAAGTCGCGATTGACGACAAGCGTGTCCGGTGACGGGAATTTGCACATTCGCTTTAGTTGGAAGGGCGCAGAATGGCGTGCCGTAGTATGGGCCAAAGATGCTGACGAGTTCATATGGGGGCTTGAGCAGTCGTCTCCGAAGGGAATTGCGTTGAAGCAAGCACGGCTCGCGAGCTCCAAGCTGCTTGCCTTGCCCCTGAAGGAGATCGCATCGTGACTTTGATGATTCCTGAAGGAAGGGTCACCTTCGTTCTGACTGCAATGCAGCGAGAGTTTGTGCTTCGTGCTATCGCTTGGCTTCGTCTGCATGACTATGACCAAGTCGGCTGTTAATGCCCACGATGTGACCACTGTGGTGGTGGCAGAAGTGGTAGAGAACTTATGCACAGGCTAGCTTCACTATTGCCAGAAGCAAACGCAGTTTCGCAAGGCGATTTGGGGGATACTTTTCCATTCCGATTCATTCCCAAGTACCGCTATTCATGTTGCCCAGCAGTTGTCTTTCAAGAGGCGGTCGCATTCAACTGTGAACTGCTTGATGTTTGGAACGAAGTTCGTGGCGAGTTTTGCAGAGTGTCCAATGATGATTTGAATTCGGTAAAGGAGATGGCATCGTGAGCCTTACGACAGAGCAAGCAAGAAAGATCCTTGACGAAGTCGCGTTCCAAGATTGGAAGTTCGAATTGGTAAGCTACGACATGGCTGGCGGATGGTGGCTGCAAGTGCAATTCGCAGCATTCGATCCGACGGCCGGAGACGTCGCTTGGCAAAAGGGACGTAAGTGGTACGTGTCCAGCCATGCAACCCCCAGCGAGTTGGTTCAGACAGCGTTTAAGGCGGTGATGACCGCCATGGAGCATGAGGTTCGCGAGTCCTTTTTCTATCGCCAAGCGGCTATTTTTGGCCCTCACTTTGACGTTGATGAGCTAGCCGAGCGACTACCTCAGTTGCAGCTCCGCGCCCCATTAGAGAAGGTCTATGTCAAGGATGTCTAACCCTTCCGACAGCAAACCAAACCTCGATTGGTCGCGTCGTCACGAGCCCGAAGTCCGGGAGGCGATCGTCGCCGAGTACTTCGATATGTGCATGGCCATGGTCAAACGGAAGATCAGGCGAACGAGCACTGTTGTAGATCGTGCTGGCATCGAGTCCGCGGCTCTTCTTGGGTTGCTACAAGCGATCGACGGATTCAAGCCGGAGAAGGGCTTCAAGTTCGTGACCTACGCGCAGCACCGAATCCGTGGTGCGATGATCGATGCCTGTCGCGATCAAGATCACATGTCTCGCCTCGGTCGCCAACGTGTCAGCAAACAGAAGGCGGCGGAGTCGCGGTTGTCGTCGGAGCTGGGCCGGAAGCCCACCTACGACGAAGTTCTTTATGAGGCCGACTTAACTACCGATGATGTTTTGCACGACAAGAAGCATCCAGTCAGCCTGCAAAGCAAACGCGGCGAGATTCTTTTCAAATCACTTGGATCCGACAGTCTGACGTCACCGTTCCTGCAATCCGACACCTTCCGCGACTTTACGCGTGGGATCGATATTGAGGCGCAGACGATCCTGTACCTGTACTTCTATCGCCAAGCAAGCATGTCGCTAATTGGTAAAGCTTTGGGGCTCAGCGAATCGCGAGTGTCCCAGATCATGGCCAAGCTGCTTGGCGACTTCCGCCAGCGTGGAAAGGAGCGATTACTCGGATGAGCGATCTACAAGAGATACCGGCCATGACGGATCCACTAGGCAAGTATTGGGACCAACCCAGTCGAAACGAGATATTGATTGATGATTCAATTGCGTTAATGAGCCGGGCGACGTTTTGCAAACTACTTGCCTACAACACGACCATTCCGTCAGGCGTTTACGAGGGCAAGATGTGGTCGAGAGTAAATCAGTATAGTCCAAACAGGCTTTGCTGGTTCGGCCCAAGTTCCAATCCTGATAGATGCTCTATCAATTCACGAGAGGTTCATTTCGTTGACTGATGTCGACGACAACGAGGAGGCAACAACCATGAAAACCTAACCAAAACACCCCATGACAGCTTGATGCATTTGGCTGCTACCGAGGCTTGATTCGAAGCTTGCGTCGGTTGCACGGCTTCAGGTCTGGACAATCTGAACGATGCGAAAACGCGGACCAAACCGCGATCGTGGAATGTATGCCCATACGCTTGGTAGATCCATCTACCGAGGCCGGTCGGTGCACGACTTGTCTCGACCGTGTTGAGACATCAAAAGCCCTGAGAAACATAGTCTTTATATGACTATCTTTCCCAGGGAAAAGGCTACTCAAAACGGCCTTTTTACAACGCGATTTACAACGTACTTTTTTGAACCGGTTTTTGGCAATCATGACGACAACCAAAG
>JAIYDN010000113.1 GCA_027487485.1 Planctomycetaceae bacterium
GGTGCCTACTTCGTCTACTCATCCGGCATCGCTGGCGAAGCGATCGAGTATTTGAAAGGCGTCTTCGAAACGCTGAAGGCCGACACGATCAAGGCCTTTGGTGCGATCGCCAACGCGCTTGCTGCCGGAGATATCACCGCAGCAGCCAACGTTCTGTGGACCTATCTCAAGCTGCAGTGGATCAAAGGCACAACCTATCTCAAAGGAGTGTGGGCCGACTTCACCAGTTACCTCTCCGATGTTTGGGGCGACACCGCTTATGCGATTGGCGATGTGCTGATTAGTGCCCTATCAGGACTTGCAAGCGTATGGAATGCGACGCTCGGTTTCATGGCAGATGGTTGGACAATCCTCACGACCTCGGTACAGAAGGGGTGGAACTCGACAATCGGATTTCTGAAAAAGGGATTCATTCGATTGCGTGAGCTGGTGGATATCGCCGGCGATGTTTCTGTGCAGATTGGTGGCGTGCTCATCAATGCGCTTGCAGGCGTAGAGACCGCCTGGGTCGAAACGATTGACTATCTTGCCGACACATGGTCGGTATTCGTCGCGCAAGTCAAATCGATGTGGAACTCGACCGTCGGCTTTCTGCGCAAGGCCTGGATCAAGCTGAAGTCGCTATTCGACGATGATGTGAATGTCGAAGTTGAAATGGCCAAGATCGATAAGGAGATCCGAACGGCCGACGAAGCTGAAGAAAACAAGAAGCAGCAAGCCATCGCCGATCGCATGAAGCGGCGCGACGCACGCAAGCAACAGATCGAATCCAATCGTGTGCAAATGCAGGAAGGAATCAAGCAGCAACTTGAGGAACGTCGCAAGGCACGCGCTGGTCGTGACATTGATGGCGAGATGGCGGTCATCGATCAGGAGACCGAAGCGAAGAACCAAACCGTTGATGCGTCCAAAGAGGAGCAGTTCAAGCAAAACGAAGCGGCGGGTCTCACGCGGCAAAAGACGATCGATGACACCACCGCTGGCGTTCAAAAGACTCTCGATCAAATGCGTGAAGAGGCTCGCATTTCCCGTGAAGCAGGTCGCCAGTCACCAGAAGATCGCGTTAAAGAGCGTGAAGAGCAAGTATCCGCAGCCCAAGCGGAGTTCGATGCGGCTGTAGAAACAGCCAACGCAGCCAAACCCCAAGAACCAACCCCAACCAAAGAGCTTGGTCCTTCGCTTCCAGAGATGCCAGCTCCTTCGAAGCCCGGCGCTCTGAAGGTTCCCAAGGTTGAAGTGGATGGCATCAAGGATCCAAAACTGAAGCCGCCCAAGAAAAAGGATCTTAAGCTTGGTTTGGATCGGTCTGCCAAAGTTTCAATGGATCGATTCTCCGATGGCCCCGAGGAACCGACTGAAAAAACAGAAGCGGCTGGAAACTTCGATAGTCGTGGACTCGGACTTGGTAGTGGTGCATCGCTCATTCCCGTGATCGAGCCTCCTGATCAAAAGGACGAGGTCGATCCGGATGGCGTCGATGCTGACGTGAATGCCGGTGCTGACGCGAATGATCCAGAACTTGACGTTCCAGAGGTTGAACCGGAACTCGGTCTGCAGCCAGTGGACGCTGAAGTATCGTCGCCCGAGGATTTCATCGAGCCGACGGCAGTGGATCAAGAACCTTCTCTCAATCTCGAATCGATCATGGCATCCTTTGCAGCGGTTCGGGTGCGTTTAGAGGAATTCGATGCTGCATTATCGCAAAGCGTAGCGCGGCTGCAGATGCCACAAGTCACTGGCGAAGGGCTCTCGGACGATGTGAAACGCGCCATTATCCAAACCGCTGAGAACACCTCTCAGCTTGCCGAACGCGCCCGTACAGGAGGCTTCGTGTTCAGCTAATGGGATTCTCAAGCGGTGGATACAACTTCGAACTGGCTGCGCTTTCCAAAAAGGCGACACGTGGCAAAACGACCTCGGACACGTTTGTCTATGTCGGCACCAACGGTGGCTCAGTCGATCCTGCTGGCGCTGCGGATGCCGTGCTTTCGTACTATCGAGCCACGCAGCGTGATCTCATTCCATTCCTACAAGTTGATGGCGAATACATCAACGAGAAACATGCTCTTGTCACTGCTTCGATCAACAAGACGAAGCTTGATCCAGTCTCGTTCAACACCACCGGCGCATCGACGCATCTCAACCAATCGCTCTTCACGCGTGGTATCTATGCCGCTCCGGGCAAAATTGCGCCCAACTATAGGGGAGCGATAGGTGTAAGCGACTCAGGCGTTTCCGGTGTCGATGTAACGGTGCCAGCGTTCGAGTTTTCGGTCCGCAAGAAGTTTGAGTTTGTCTCGACCGAATACCTCCTGGCGATGGTCGCCATGACGGGTCGCGTCAATTCGACCAGTTGGTCGATCTTCGCTCCTGGCGAAGCCTTGTTCCTAGGTGGCGAAGGTGGCGAGGACGACCAGAACTGGGTTGATGTGACCTATCACTTCGCTGCTCGCCCCAATGAAGCAAATCTGAGAGTTGGAAACATCAACGGTGTCGCTAAGCGAGGTTGGGACTACCTCTGGGTCAAACATGGCGAAGAGGTTGTCGGCGATCGTGTCTTACAAGTCCCTGAAGCGGCCTACGTCGAGCAGGTTTACCCCGAAGCGAACTTTAACGCATTGGGGATCGAGTAATGGCGAGGCGTGTTCGACCAGGCGAGAAACTCAATATCACGGCAGCGGAATACAACCGTCTGCTGGCTGCAGCCGATGCCATCGCGCGCGACCGTCTCTCGGGTGGTGGAGGAAACCGCACCCACGTTCGCGACGCTGCCACC
>JAIYDN010000042.1 GCA_027487485.1 Planctomycetaceae bacterium
ATCACTTCGAGTGTCTTACGATTGAATTCAGGCAACTCATCCAAGAACAGTACGCCGTTGTTCGCGAGGGAAACTTCGCCAGGCGCGGGCGGGCTTCCGCCACCCACAAGCCCCGCATCTCCGAAGGTTTCAAATTGTGCGTTGATTGATCGGACGTTTTCAGGCCAAGAATTCCAGCAAATCCCCAGAAAAACCGTTGGTTCAGAGTATGTGTCAAGCATCCTCGGCTGCACGCCAACCCTTGTTTGTAGATTGGCGAGGCTCGGAGCCATCCCCAGAAATTGCATCGTCCAGACTTCCGACCAAGCCGGAAAATGGCAATTTGATCGCATTTTAGTCGAAGCGTGGGCAAAAACGAGACTTGGCGGCAGGGCTAACTGAAACACAGCATTCTTCCTCCCCTTCTTCTTCCGAAACTCCCAAGGCGGTACAGGTGACTTATCCGCCCAAAGTCCCTTTTTCGCCTTTCGAGCCTCGTCCTCGGCTTCGGCCAGCTCCTTCGATTTGGAATACTTTTTGTAATGCCACGCCATGCCCTCCTTGACCATTTCCAGATTGATGTGGTGATCGCCCACGAGAATATTTCCAAGAATCCGTCCGTAGCGATCCTTTTTGTCCCATTTCACCACCACATCGCTTTTCCCGATCAACTCGCTCAACTTCTCCTTGCTCTTAGTCCCAAAAGCCTGAGCCTTTTCTGGGGTGTCAATTCCTTCTAGGCGAACCTTGTGTTGTACTTTTTCGGAGTCCAAAACAGTGATCGTATCGCCATCTGCAATGCTGACGACCTTCCCTCGAATTTCTTCCGCAGGAAGTGAGACGGCAAATGCTAGGAGCAATATTGGGACGGCAATGGTTCGTATCATGGGTAAACTCATCTTCACACCACCGCCCGATACAGTACCGGGTCAAGCTGGCACAATTCCCTCAGCGACCCGTGAAGGATATAAAGCCGGGGGGCACGGCCAAAGTCAAATACTCGGAAGAGATTATATTGATCGGGAATATCCTCCGAACACCGAACCTCATTACCGGTGACATAAAACGGGAAGAACTTGCCAAGCCCAGTGGTTTTGACTTCGAGCATTCTTTCCGAATCGTCGGTGTCGTCAAAGGACAGGATATCGAAGCCAAGCCCGTCGCCAATGTCCCTGGAAGCCCAAAGCACCTTTTGAGCCAAGTCATCTCGGCCAGCGGCCTTGAGACGATATTGTTCCAATTCAAAAACGAACTGTTCGCCAAGTTTTCCAAGTTGACGATTGGCAGCATCAATTTCTGCGAAATCACGACGCCGAGTTTTTCGTGATAGCCACGGCTTGCTGGTAGCATTCGGCAAAACCGACTTTTCAGGTGGCGATTCAATGATTTGGTCCAGGTCCGGTGCAATGATACTCTTTGGTTGAACTGGATTGATTGCTGGTGCAACTTCCAACTTCTCCAAGAAGCCAGGATTGGCGTCCAGGAAACTCTCGACCTCTTTGGCAAGTATTCCTTGGTAGTTGCTTCTGGGTTTGTAGCCTTCGATATAGGGCAATCCAAGCTCGACCAATACGCCGCTTACGTTTTGGTGCTTAAATTCGAGAGAACCCGATGAGCGATTCTGAAGTTTGGTCGCCAATGCCTTGCGATGGTCGGACTTCTTGTAAGGTTGCCCCAAAAGTTCCGATTCGAGCATGTTGAAGTAGTCGGTCACGATAAGACCTACTTCTTGTTCAGTCCAATCCTTATTTGCAGCTTTCTCTTCCTCCTCCTCACCCTTGCGAACGACATTGAATCCTAGCTTCCTAAGAACGTAGTTTGCTTGGCCTGGAGCTTCACCACCACTGAACTCTTCAGGCGTGAGCATTCGACCGATAGAGTAACGACATGCCAATCCAACCACTGCCTTTGGTGCATACTTCTTGTTGTCATGAACAAGTTCGTATCCAGCGGCTTTACCAAAAGGATGCGTAAGACCACCATCGATCTCCGTAAGAGTACGGAGGATGTGTTCCTTTGTTAGTCCTTGAGGAATGGATTGTGGCATCGTAACTGTCGCTGTTCTTGACTAACGCCCCAACGGAATCGTCAGTTTCATCTCTAGCGGCCTATGATCGCTGGTCGTCTTGTCATCAGGAAAGTCACCTTCTCGAACAACGACCTTGCATACGGGATTCCAGTCCTTAGCGGGACCAGACACAAACGCAAAGTCCAGCATTGAATCTGGGTAGTTATCCTTACCATCACCATCGGGGTCGGCCCAATTGGTGTCGATTAGTTCAACTGGCCTTACCCAAGTGAAGATGTTGTCCCTGATGATCTCTGGGAACGCCTCATTGCCACGCTCCGTCCGAAAATCAAAATCCATATTGAAGTCACCGACGTTGATGACCGCAACACTTTGATCTCTTGCCCATTCTCGTAGCCCAATTGCCTGTTTGGTTCTAAGTTCAGCATTTCCCCGAGCAAGATGATTCACCATAACGATGAATTGGAGTCCAGTCGCTTTATCCTTTAGCCGAGCATAAAGCGGTGATCGATGCATTCCGTTGTTTAGAACGTACTCCCGATACTCCATCAACTCCTTTTGTTCCAGCAACTCAAATCGGTCCTTGTTGAAGATGATTTGGAGTCGGTCATCTCTTCCCGTGTTCCCATCGATTGCCATGAACTTGCTGCCAAGCGACGTTGCGTTTTGTTCAAACGTCTTTGGATCAACCTCTGACAGACAGTAGATGTCGTGTTCACCGAGGTCTTTAAGTTGCTTTGCGATGACAGCGGGATCACTACCACCCGATTCGACATTCCAGGCAATCACAGAGAGTGTACCGCTGGTTGTTTCCAAAGGTTGTTGGGCGATACCTAAATTACCACCAGTGACGACAGTTGCGGCAGCAAATATCCATCCAATCAATCTCAACATGAACCCTATCCTGTAAATTGGTGTCCAAACCGAATCATCTAACAATAGGCTTGGACATGCTTAATCTTGAACAATTGCGAACACGAGTCTCGAATGGCGAACGATTCGAGTATTTGTTTTTCTGGGGACACCAACCTTCCAAAGACGGCAAGACTACCAAGTCTTGTTTCAGCCAGTGGTACGAATCCCCATTCGTGATCGACGACATAGTTTACCAGACCGCCGAGCATTGGATGATGGCTTCTAAAGCCCGTTTGTTTGGCGACGACGAATCTTTGGCGAAGATTCTTGAATCGACTGATCCGAAGACCGCCAAAGCATTGGGACGAACCGTGAAGAATTTTGATGATGACATGTGGAAGTCCAATGCAAGGCGACTCGTCACTGAGGGCAATTTTGCCAAGTTTGAGCAGAACGGTGAACTCAGGGCATTTCTTGTGGGTACGGGCAACTTGATTCTGGTCGAGGCCAGTCCCTATGATCGCACATGGGGCAATGGACTAATGGCTGATGATGAGCGTGCGAAGAATCCTGCGACTTGGCAGGGGCAGAATTTGCTTGGGTTTGCGTTGATGGACGTCAGGGAGAAGTTGGCGTAAGCAATAGGGTGAATCGCAGGGTAAAATGATTCGAGCCATCTTACCCTCCACCTTGCCGTCGAATTGATTAACGAATGACTTGGGCTTTACCAACTCCAGAAGAACAGGTTCTCTTTCTGCGCAACATGCAGAGGTTGCTATCGGAAGGCTTGTTCGTAGCCAGTTACAAGTTCGCCTTGGTTCATGCCCTAGCTGATCTTGCTGTTCTTAAAGGTGATGATTCGGGTTTGCCATTGGAATTAAGCACCAAAGACATCGCTGCCAAGTTCGTTGAATTGTATTGGCGGCAGTCCCGACCATTTCCAGTTGGTGGTCAAAGTTCTGGATTGATTCTCCAGCAGAACACGGGCAAGCAAGCCGCCATCATCGCAAAGATTGCTGAATCTCAACAGGAGTTTGGTGGATCACTGTTTCGGCTCAAGCAAGGATCACCAGATCATTGGCGTGATCTAGTTGCAGAAGTTGATACTGTTGTCCGAACAATGCCTCTTTGGAAGCTCCAAACTGTTGGCAATGAGTCATTGGAATTTCTTTACGAAAACGTAGGCAAAGGAACCAAGATCACCCTCAAGCCTGGAGTCTCCTATTGTTTTCGATCCTTCTACGAACTCATACGTGATCTGATCGAAGGTGCATGGGTTCGGTTTGTTCAGAAGTTGAACGCCAACAAGCTCGGCAATATCACGGACCTTGGTTCGTTCTTGTTTGGAAACGAGCGAGCTTGTCTTGATGCCTATCGACCGATACTGATGGATGTGCAAAAGGGAACTTGCCTCTATTGCCAGAAGTCACTCACGCAACAATCACAAGTGGATCACTTCATTCCTTGGTCACGATTTCCTGCTGATTTAGGACACAATTTTGTGTTGGCCCATGACAAGTGCAACAATGCGAAGTCTGATTTCCTTGCAGCCGAACGTCACCTTGAGGGTTGGCTAGATCGAAATCGAGAACACAAGGATGAGCTTCAAGAACGATTGGTTGCGTCAGCATTGCCGTGTGATCTTTACGCTTCGATTCAAGTCGCTAAGTGGATGTATCAGCAAACGGAAAAATCGAATGGCCAAGTATGGGTCATGGAGAAGGTACTGAAGCACCTTGATCCAGCCTGGGCAAAGTGCTTTGCGGCGTGAAACATTGCGCAGTGAGATAGAAAACAAAGGGAATAGAAGTCGAGGAAATCAAAGCAAACATGATCGCCCTCGAAGCCGAATTGGACACTCTGTTAGCCCCTCCGCATGTTTTCGGATCAGTTTTTGGAATCATCCGCAAGCCATTTGAATTGGATGGCGTTCAAAAACTTTTGATGGTCGAGTCGGAGACAAAGCGAGTTAGCACAAATACTATTGCTGGTGCTTCGTCCTATCTTCGGCTTGCCATTGCGCTACACTTCGTTCATGTTTCGCTTGGGATTGTTTTAGTTGGATGAACTGAGGTAGATAGTGAACCAAAGAATACGGATCGAGTCGATCAAGGTAGGTCGGAAAGAGGAATCGAAATGACTCCACTGCTTTTGCCCTACATTTTCAACATCATCGTGTTAATCCCAATTGGCCTTCTGACGTTGCTTGGCGGCGAAAAGGGAGGACAGTTAGCCTGCCAGAATAGATTCCCTGAGAGCGCAGGTTTCCGCACGATCCTCGGTTCATTGTGGACGGCAATCCTGATCGGTTCGGTACTGGGACTGTTCTTTCCGATAACAATGTCGGCGTTGCTGTTGATTCAAGTTATCTACAAAACACTTTGGCTGTTGGTTTATGCGATGCCCCGTATGCTCAAGCAGCGTTGTAGAGAGGTTCCTTGGGGAATCGCAACGACGTTTCTCGTAATCGTCGTGAGCTACCCTTGGGTCATTCCGTGGGGGCTGTTGTTCGGGACTCGATGATGATTTGCAAGACAACCACCGTTACGCATTCAATTCATAGTTCGGCATACAACCACAAACCATGCCTTCGGTCCACCGTCCTTGAAACTTGGATCATTTGGATCGGGGCGAACCTCGTACCTTGATCTCTCGATACTCTGAATTTGCCATCCTTTGGAAAAAGTCTCTCGGATTTCTTTTTCTGATACTCGACGTGGACCAACTGTTCCCGGTTCATCGTCGCTAAAACACAATAGGTAAAACCGACCACCGGGATTTAGGACCGAAGCCAAGCCATCAACGTAGCGTTTTCGATCATTATCTGAAAAAACATGAAACAACCCACTGTCGATCACAGTGTCAAAGTGTTCGGGAAGTTCTGCGAGTTTCAGTGCGTCCATCACCAAAAAGGTTGCGGTTAGATTACGTTCGACTGCTTTCTGCTTGGCGATGTTTATTGGTTCCACAAGGAAGTCGATACCAGTAACTTTATGGCCCCGCTTTGCGAAGAAGAGGGCGTTCTCACCAGTGCCACAGCCAGAGTCCAATATCGAACCAGTGACTTGATCTGCGACATCTAGCAGCGCTTTTTGCGGTCTACCAATCTCCCAACGTGGCTGGCCACTATACAGGCTCTCGAAGCTGGTACGGTCAATCGTCATAGTTGTTGATCCTCTTTGCTCTGCTTAACCAAAGTCAACAACATGACCAGTGGCGATTCCGCCTTGATGCTATGCGGCGTCTTGGCGACCATTTGAATCCAAGTTCCAGTCTTACCCTCTACAGACTCGCCACCAACGGTTAACGCCGCCGTTCCTGAAATGATTTGAATCGTGGCGTCGAACGGTGCAACATGCTCGGCAAGTCCAGCGCCAGCAGCAAACGTGAACAAGATGACTTTGGTTTTCGACGTGTCGTTAAGGACAATACTCTGTTTCCCAGATTCTGGAATTGCGAGTTCGTCGTCGAGTTGCTTGATGAGATAAATTGGTTGGTTCACGAGCTTTGTTCCTTTGGACCCATCATAGCGTGAATGAGGATCACATTGGCCACGATTGTACCCAGCTTTCCATGGCTCTAACTTCCACTTCTTCGGGCTTGTTGTGCATTTAACCTCACGAAACGTAATGCCATTTGGAATCCTTACAAAGTCATGAGGTTCCATGCTGGACTTTCGGTGGAATTGCAAATTTGCCATAGTCGCCAATCGCCCGAAAAATTTGGATTGACAGCATTCAACGGAGTTGAGCTTTTGGAGTTAGCAACGAAAAAATTTGGAATTGACCAACTGGGACCAAAAGCTGTCGCCAAGATCAGCGGAAAGGCTTGGGACGAACTTAGATTGAATTTTCTGGATGTATGCGGAATGCTGCTTGACGTGTCTCCTGATGCCTATGGAGAGCTAACAACGACCTACCTGAAGTTCACCATTGGCAACAATCACATCAGTCGAGTTTATGCTGCCGTATGGGTCAAAAACTCGAAATCATTCACGGTTGGATTGGCTCTGCCTGACGAGTGCAAACATCCCATGTTCACAGACGCACTCAAAGGGATGTCCTACAAGGGGATTACTAAGTACGTCACCATTACGGCAGAAGACTCGATTCCAGAAGAGTGCGGTGAATGGGCTGAGATCGCTTACAAGCTGCGATTGAGTGAATTGGAGTGAGTAGAAAGTTATGGAAAGATGGTTCACAAGATCGCTCCAAATTGACTCAATTCTCTCCACTAAGGAATCGTGCAACTCAATAGGCGATTCATTTCGACAGGTGGAACACAAGCATGAAACTCGCTTAGTCAAGTTGGCTTGGTGTCATCGGACTGCATCATCAATAAAAGCAAGTATGCAAACATAACGAGTGGAACAAGTCCAAGGCTAAAGAAAGTCAAAAGCATCAACCAACCTATTTCAATTTGCCAATCTGGAAACGCTCCAGCGACGAACAGCAATACAATTGATATCATTGCACCAAGTCCAGCCAACCCACCAATTAGGACTCTTGCAATGAGGGATTGGAAAACGATTACGAACCTTATCAGTTTTGCGTTTTCTCTAGCTGCTACATTGCTGCAAACCTCCTTTTCTATTTGGGTATAGCGAGGAAACATTTCCAACAGCGTGACAACGGTGCAAATCCCGAAATTGATTTCCAGTACGCTAGTGAAGTTTGAAACCTGAACCATGTTACTTTCAGTTCGTTTGATATTTGATAATGCGGCAACTTCTTAATTTACAGGCCGAAACTGGAGATGCCTACCCGATCTCAAACTGCTTGTGGTCCAACACGATCCAAGACTACGATCAAGAAGGTTGCAAAAGGTCCGAAGAACAGAGATGCAATCCACCAAAGTAAGCCACTTCGGTTTTTGCTTTGAGCGAGTCCGGCGTTAATCAGGGACAGAGTTCCCCAGCCAACAAAGAATTGTGCTTGATCGTTCATTGATTCGCCTCCAAAAGAAAATGGGGAAATGGCGAATCAATTCTACCGAGAAAAAAAGAGCGTGACGCCTCAAACGCCACCATCTTCAATTCCTAAGCAAACTACTTCTTGAAGACGCTCAAGATTTCAATTGCCTTGTCCAAGCCACCCGCAGCATTTACGAAGGCTTGCATCGTTGTAAATAGATCATCGGTGCTGGAAGAACTTGCAGCGGCTTTGGCTGCTCCAGGCTTACGCCCTCGTTTAACCGCCGTTGTTGATTTAGGCGTCCCGTTCTTTTTCATCGCCTGATAGATGAGAGGCAGGGATACAGCAACGCCATCTTTTTTCAAAAGCGCTAGGACTTCAGGAGCCTTTGCTGTTGGGTTCTTGGCAATCGTCTCTCGGATGAGTTCGGATTTGTTGACTTTTTTCTTCATTGTTTCTCTGCTCTAAGGGATGTGGGTCACGGGCGGACATCATTGTAATTGCCGAAAGTCAAAAAACCTCTAGGCTTCAAAAGCAAATCCGTGGGGAATTGGGGGAGCGATTCTGCTACTACCAAGAATTCCTTGAAAGGCATAGGATTTGAGTCTGCTTGAAGCGGTCAAGCTCCTGTTGCTGGGCTGTGCTGAAACGAATGGCAGAATCAGCCTCTTTCTAATCCGCAATCAGATGAATACCAGTATCCCCGACCCAACTTCAAACTTGAATGCCACTCGCAGTGTCCTTTCGCTGCGTGTAGCAACCTTTGGAGTTTGCGTGTTGTTGTTGATGCTAACTCCAGCCATCATGATCTTGCTCTTTCATATCGATGGCCAAGAGCTAAGAAGGACGGGAATGGTCGAGTTGGTTTCAGTTGTTTTCGATCTAGTCCGAATGCAGATTGAACCCTTTCTCGTTGCCCTCTCACTAATTGCCTATGTCGTGTTCAGCAACAGCGTGAAATCAAAAGCGGTATGGATTGTTCTCGCTTTACTTGGCAACGCCTTGATTGGGTTCTTTTGGATGGTGGTCCGAAGCGAAACGGGATTCTAACTTGGATCACTAACGAGAGTATGGTGTCTCCTGTTTTTCACTTTTGCTCCGATGGAGTCGATTGATAATGTCCTTTGCCCCAGACTTGCTGATTGAAATTCGCAGAGGCACCACGGGGGATCGTGATCGTCGTCCATTGATCGCCAACGAGAATCCTGGCAATCAACATGATTTGACCGACATGGTAGACAGTGTGGGCCAATGAGCGTTGAATTGCGAGTGGAACCGAATGCGGTTCTCCTCGAATCGTGATGGTCTTAGCTAGATCGTTTGGAGAAAGGGAAGACAGCGTATCGAACAGCCGTTGCCAGCCAGAATCCCAATAGGCAATCAACTCATCCCGTGAACCAAAAGTGTCTACGAATTCATCGTCTCGGTTTCGCCAAGGTTTCTCGCCATCTGTTGTTAGGAAGTCAGTCCAGCGGGAAAGCAGATTGCCCGCCACATGCTTCATGATGACGGCGATGCTATTCGTGTTGGGATCGAGTGCAACATGCAGCTTGTCGTCGGACACTTGAGCGATGGCTTTGTCTACCCACCCCTTGTTCGACCGAAACGAACTGATGGTTCCATCGATAATGGCCTTACACACGTCAATATTTGAAGTCGTCATGAGTACAGAATCTTATCCAAACAAGTGCGTCTTGAATTTGACGCCCACACAAGCTATTTGTTGACTTCCATCAAGTAAGCCGTTAAATGCTTGATCTTAGCATCTTGAAACACGAAGACATCGCAGAAGATTGTCTGCCGAAGACTACCATCCAAATTAACGGTTTGCACGCATCCTTCGGCGATGACCACGTTGTTCTCTTCGATCATGCGTGTGACGGAGATAGTGCAACTAACATCGCCATTGATCTGTTTGTCGAAGTCATCCTTTCCCCTCGTGTGAATCACGCCGGGTACGACCCACTCAACATCGTCTGTTAGACAGGACAGCACGTCTACATGATTCGCCTTGCTTACGGCATCCATAAACTTCTGCACAGTTTGCTTGTTTGCGGTCATTGGCTTCTCATAGTCGTACTGACAGAGTGGGGTGACGATATCATTGTACCGTTTCGATTCGAGCCAGTGCGATCAACATCGTCTCAGGAAACTTTTCAGCACCGGCTTGCCTTAGCATGTTGACAACTTGCGCCACCGTGTATTGAGCGTGCGTGCAAATGTGGAGCAATATATCTCCACGACTGGTTCCATATCGCTTCCCCAAACCGTAGCTTGTGCTTTTCTTGAACACAATGTCATCGAGTGATTCGGGCGTCAATGATTGAAGATAATCGCCCCACCGCTGTTCCAGTGCAGACCACTTATGTTTAAGTTCCTCCAAGCTAGTTATACCGCCTTCGCCCTGCTGATTGCCCGGAATCTTTCCTGGCAAGTCGCCTTGCAATAGTGGATCGTCGTTGCCGAGGAGTGTTTCCAACCAAACGTACTCGGCGGCATAGAGATGCAGCAACGATTTCCAAATGGAACCTTGGCCGATTTGGAATTGCGAACGCAACTGCTCATCGCTTAAAGGAGAAACGGCGGCAAGCAGATTGCTGTTTACCCAAGCACGATGGTAGTGGAGGCGCTGGACTAAATCGATGGCGTTCATGTACTTCTTTCGATCCTGCGAACGTGCGGACGATTTGATTGAGACATCGCCCTATTTCTTCTCAACGGGCTTATCCGCTGGCTTATCAATTGGCTTCAATACTGCATTAAGCAATACAAACTCTTTGTCGGCTTCGGCGTAGATCACGGCAACAAACTGCCCCTTGGTTAGATCGGTAGCCTCAGCCTTCCTCTGTGTGATGACAGTTTTGCCCGACCTAACTTGCGGTGCGAACAATGTGAAGTTGCTAGTTCCGGTGATCTTGAGTTCGATGGATTTCTTTGGCTTGTCTGCCAAAGTGATTGTCACCGACTCCTTATCGAACTTCTCCACAGTGCCAACGGCAGCATCGAAGTCCGATGAATCAGCGTGTGCGAGCGAGCCAAGCAAAAGAACGACTACGGCGAATAGCGAAGAGAGTTTTTGGGACATTGGAGGTTCCTGTTAGAAGGCATAGGGCAAAGATTGACAAAGCTATTGTATCGATTGATGGGACGGATGGCATGTTTTGGGGTGAACTCACCTATCCCGCATCGCAATGGAATTGGAAATCGCAATGCCCCTAAAGGATTCGACGAAAGTAAACAAGTTCTCGGCTTGATTTCCCAATCAAAAGCCCGTGTTCATCAACATCTTCAATGCGACACTCATCCAACAGTTCGTCTCCAAGAGAGACTTGCTGGACGATCTGCCCCGTTGCAACATCGAGGCATAGTAAGTGCCAACGAGTCGGGTTTGCAACGACTGTCTGAGGATGGGTCGGATGAGGCTTGTACCTTGATTCATCAGACAATACCAAATAAATGTTTGGCATGGCCAATCGATAGGAATAGAAGTTCCCATAGATATGCAGTCCCGTTTGTTTGATGTCGAATTCCCATGCAACATCTTGATCTTTGGTTTTTGCGAAAATGCTCCATTTTCCTCGATGCTTTCCATCGCTTGGGTGAGCAAGAACGAGATCGCCAAGAGAAACATTCGATTCGCTATTACCTATACTGGAATCGTACAATCGCCAAGCGTCCGATGGCAGAGGTTTCATTTTCCGAACCTCATCGAGAGAAATTTGACTTACGGTCTTTCCACTCAGCACGTTCAAAACACGACCACTTGAACAAAAGACTTTTCCATCAGCGACGATACTAGGGCTATCTCGCAAGTCATTGGTAAATCCGGGAATGAAATCAAAAATGCGACTGATTTTTCCGATTATGCCTTTACCGTGAGAAGCCCAGATCAATGCACCACTTTCCAGCGACAATCCATAGCAACCAAACCCAGCCGTCCAGGGACCATCGGATCGCATTTCGTAAGCCACTATCACTCCTGAATCGAAGCCACATATGCTGTTTGCACGAAAATGCTGACGTTGCCATTTCAGATTGCCCGATTGACGATCAATGCAAAACCATTGTCCAATTGCATCACTGGGTAGTAATTGCACATGGCCATACCACTGCGTAAGTTGCCTGTCACTTGTAAATCGCCAAACTGGTTCCCGATCAATCATTTAGCCAATCCCAGATTGAGTTTCCCGGCAAGGGCATCATAGGAATCGTGCTTCATTGGCGTATTCATGAGGCTTATCACATGCTCGATAGGATTTTCAATTCAGAAGCTCCGAACAACTATACGTCGATCCAGAGCATAAGCCGGTCGTGCCTCTTGTTCTGCGTACTCTTTAAGTTCTTTGAGGTTGTTTGGGGCAATCTTGCTCTCGTTCTTCATCACGAACCAACTCACATCTTCGCTGAACGGTTCGCTTGTCAATGAACCTTCGTAATGAAACCAACTGGTTACGTCTGGCGATTTTCCATCCGAAGCTCTGGGGAAGAATTCGAGCGGATTGATCTTGCCATCAGGTATTTTGTCAGTTGAATTGAATGCTCGTAGAGACGATCCAGCTTTTGCTCGCTGCTGCAACAAATCATTGAATCGTTCTAGCCCTTTGCCCGCTGGAGTGGTGGCTCCCTCACGATACAGAATTCCAATCACTAATTTTGGGTCGGCGAGGGTCATGCCCCGGCAAGCATGGACAAAATGAACTTCATAGTCACACTTCACGTCTGAGTCTATTACATGCTCAGATTGGAAGTGGATATGGATGCGACGGAGTTCAAACACCTTTCCCTGAAACAGTACCGCTGGATATGTTTCTGGACTCGCTGGTTTGTCCAATTCAAAATTGCCGTGGCTCGGATGAACACCAATGAATTTTCCATGATAGTCCTGATCTTTGTAATCGATGCGAAGTACGTCGGTTGGTTTCGCAAGCTGCATCGAATTGTTGGTAGTGATCTTGATGGGTGATTGTCGAGTTCCGATCACGGGCATTTCGTAGACTCCGAGGTTTAGGTGGTATTCACTAACTAGAACATCGTTGTGATTGTAGCGAAGAACCGAAGTCCTGGCGTTCAACGAACCCTCCCCACCCTCTTCCCCCAAACCACTTCACCAACCGGACAGAAATCTATTATCAGGTTCGCAGCCATCCATTCGGCAACATCCGTGATCGATTCATCAACGAGCGAGTTCCGGGAGTCACGGGTACAATGGTACTGCGATTCGCAGATTCGGTAGAAAAGAAGCCATGAAATCAAAGGAAAGACTATATCACAGTCTTCGGTCCGGACGCACCGTCGTTTCTGGTGTATCATCCGATTCAAGCAAAGGGATCAACGAAGCCGACAATGAACCAAAGGCAATGCCGTCGCTTATCAGTGGGTATCTGACGGGGAAAAACTGTCAGGGTTTGAAGAAATCGAAAATAGCCATCAGCAGGATTACCCTGCCTATGCTTCGATGCTGCAATTGAAAAACTAGATTGTTGGAAGTAAAAAAATGGAAGTCCAATGGCAGTACGCAAAAGACCTATTCTCCAAGCTCAAAAAGCCTGACTACGGGACAACCGAGAGTTGGAGTTCTTGGTATGAGCAAGCTTGGGCGCACCTTTCCAAAGCCGGACTAACGACAATTGCGACACCGCTCGACCTGACTCGAATAAAGCTCCGAATCGCAGCGACTTGCTGGCTGTCGCTCGACTTTGTTGCTGCAATGCAATCAAACGAGTATTGCAACACCTTTTACTGGAGTGACTGGATCAGTGAACTGCAAATTGATCCAACATGGGCGATGGCGACGGCAGTAGACGATCAGGGAATGCGTGAAGTCATCGGAACCCTCATGGATGATTCAGGCATAGTGCAGGAAGTTGGCGATGAAGACGAAATTGTTTTTTGTGATGACAATGGCGATGACCTATGTAAGAACTTAGATGAAAAGGTGGTTGCTGCGGCGGCAGCGATGCAGCGAGAATTGGTTTGCACTGCGTTGATAAATCAGTTCGGGGGTAGCCAAATGCTGTTTCTCGGCCTTTATACTGCCTGCGTTGACATCAAAAGTCTTGTTGAGGAGCGAAAAGACGAGATAGAATGCGAAATCGAAGAACTCCAGGAAGACCTCGACTATGCACTTTCAATTACGCCAGAGGAAGCAAATGATTCGGCTGAACATCAAGAAAGAATAGACCGCCTTCGCATTCAAATCAATTGCCGGGAAAGCTATTTAGATGATGGCTCAATCCGTGAGGCAATCATGGAGCGATTACAAGACGAAGCTTTTGGATCGGTGTCACCCTTTGGCTGGGAAGACGATGTTGAGCGATTTAGGGCTTTTGATTGGTGCGAAAATGGTTGCGAAATCATCAATATGGGTGAAGGCTAAGCATCTACCTGAGTCAATTGCGGAATTACTTGGGCGAGGCAAAGATTGTGGAAAGCCTGAGTGTGGTGAGTGGCGATCTCACGAGTGGATCATTGGGGTACGAAAGATGCGCTGGCAATCGCTGCGCTGGCTTGAAGGAATTCTCGGAGGTTGGTCTTGGTTGCTACTTGGTTTTGTCCAAGGTTAAGACGCTAGTTGGAGTTGGGTGGTTCGATGCCATATATGTTGGTTAACTGAACTGGATTTCGGCCTGCGAACTCCCGTCTTCTCCCTGGCTTTCGAAGTAAATCGTTACATCGCCATCTGAGCTTACCTTAGCCGGAATTCCTCCCCACCGCAGGGCAGAATGAGCGGCAGTAGTTCGAGTTCCAACATGGCTTCCTACTCCTGGGTGCGGTTTAATCACAGCGCCAATAGCAAGTACATTATTTCTATCGAACACAACTGCGCCATCAATACTCGCCAATTCAGAGAGCAACCGTCTGTGACTTCGAACTGCTCCGACACCACCACCTATTGCTAAATCCTTGATCGAAGCCGTTATTTTTCGTCGTGGCCCAGCCCCGGCATTTTCGAGCAAGCTATCCTTGTTGACGATGTGATTCACAACCGAATGATGTGGATCACTTATGAGCAATGCACCATGCCGCTTGAAACTCAGGTCAAAGAGTACGCCGAAGAGATTTGCCCCAAGCGAATAATTCTGCATTGCATCACCAATTGAGTTCTTGAAGGTACATACATCATAAACCCTCCACTCGCCTTTTCGTCGGGCCGCAAGTATACCCTCCTTGTCCATAATCACGGCATCTCGGTTTCGTGTAACATGAACCGAGAATTTGGCAGTGGGACTACTATTCAAAACGCAATGAAATGGATGAAGAAATTCAGGATGGAACGTATACGAATTCGGATCGGTTACTGTAGCCCAAGGAATCTCTTCGTAGGAAAGCAGTCGCAGTTTTCGGTCGCATCGCAAGTACGTGAAAGGTGATGATGCAATTTGATCTATAAACTTACTTAACGACGGACTCGTGAGATCGTCTTCGCCTTGCTCCGTATCAATCAAAAGATTGATGGCCACGGGAAGGTTTTCTGAAGTCCGATTTAGCAGAAAACGAATGTAGCTGATTACTTTCTTCCAATCGCATAATCTGTCTTTTGATGTTAGCCATCGTTCGACCAATGACTCTTGAAGACATTCAGCGACACTTGCGCTACCTGATGAGGCTTGCTCAATATACTTGGGAAGCCTCGACTGAATCGAATTCCAAAAGGATAACAGATCAGGAGTCAGCTTGCGTTGATTGAAAAAACTGAACGTCTCTTCACCATACTTCGCTTGATATTGGAACGGGCCATGCTCTGCCTGATACCATTGAGGAACTAATTTGACAATGCTGGCGAAAGTTTCTTGTGGGGTCATAGTTCCGGTGGACTCTACCGTGCGCAAGAGTTAGGTATCGCAAATGCCGTCTGCGAAATTAAGGCTATTTGGTTTTTTTCCCCACCTGAGGCTTTTGACCGAGCGCCTTCAACAGCTTATCTAGCGTGGCATCATCGCACTTTGCGAACACACGAAACGCATCGGGCCGTTGGAGGAATCGCTTCCTCACAGTCTCAGGCACTCGCTTTGCCAATATCAGAAGTTCTTCCTCGTCGGCGTCAAGTGCATCGGCCAATCGATGGATCAACGCATCAGAAGGGTAGTCTCCGAAGTTCAGCCGTTCATTCTCGACACGGCTCAAATAAGTGAAGCCGACATCGACTTTCGCAGCCAAATCACGAAGACTCCAATCCTTCGCATGTCGAAGTTCACGAACTTTTTGACCGAATGTCATTTGCTTTATCGCTCCTCAACTACACCTACTGGTTGTCGGGCGTACCTCATTATCGTATGATATTTGCACTTTGCAGACAACACCCGTAAAGGTCGGTAACATCGATGTACCGACAATAGTTGAAATTGAAGCGAACGACACACGCCTACCATGACAACAGTGACAACTTCAGCTTTGCATCCTGAACAGGGACAAATGGTCAGCGTTCGGTCACGCAATTGGATGGTTACGGAAGTTTCCAAAAGCACACTTCCCCCTGAACGCCTCCAAACTGGTATCGAATCGCCTCAACATCTCATCACTCTGTCCTCAGTTGAAGATGATGGACTTGGAGAAGAACTGAGCGTCATATGGGAATTGGAGCCTGGGGCTAGGATTGTTGAAAAGGTGGCACTGCCAGAACCAACTGGCATTGATCCACCGGATAAGCTGGATGCTTTTCTTGATGCTGTTCGATGGGGCGCATCTTCATCAGCGGATTTACGAACGATTCAAGCCCCGTTTCGATCAGGCATCGACATTGAGGACTATCAGCTTGACCCGGTTGTTCGAGCGATTCAGATGCCAAGAGTAAACTTGCTCGTTGCCGATGACGTTGGCCTCGGCAAGACCATTGAAGCAGGTATGGTTGCTCTCGAACTTATCATTCGCCACCGGACCCGAAAAATCCTCATCGTTTGTCCAGCGTCACTCCAGGTCCAATGGCAAGAGCAGATGCGAGACAAGTTCGGACTTGATTTCCGTATAGTAAACTCAAGCACGATGGGGTTACTTCGTCGTAGCCGTGGCATTCACGTCAATCCGTGGAATCATTTTCCACGACTCATCACAAGCATCGATTTCCTCAAGCGTGAGCGACCCCTTCGACTGTTCCGTGAGCTATTGCCGGGGCCAGATGGGCCAGCCTTCCCTCGCAAGTTCGATTTGCTGATTGTTGATGAAGCGCATAACTGCGCACCATCTGGTGTTGGGCGTTTCGCTACTGATTCGATGCGAACACACGCATTGCGATTGCTCGTTCCACATTTTGAACACAAGCTGTTTTTGACGGCTACGCCACACAACGGATACCCCGAAAGTTTTTCGGCGTTGCTCGAACTGCTGGATAACCAGCGGTTTGCTCGAAGCACTCCTCCTGATCGAAAGCAACTGAACGCCGTCATGGTACGGCGAATGAAGTCTGAGCTTCCGAAGAAGTATGATGGATCGCCAAGGTTTCCAAAGCGAGTGCTTGAGCCTATCGAAGTCCCATATACCGAAGAAGAACGTGGGGTCCATGCTGCACTAAAGCAGTATGCCGAACTGCGAGTGCAACGATCCCACGACAATTCAGAAAAGTTGGCAACTGAGTTCGTTTTGAAAACGCTAAAGAAGCGACTCTTCTCAAGCCCCGCTGCATTTCTGACCACGCTCGACTCGCATGAGAAATCGCTTCGGCAAGCAAAACGTGGTAAAGCCGTTCGTAAGCCATCTGTCAGTATCTTGAAGCAGGAACTCGACCGTATTGACGAGGACTACGCAGACGACTCTGAATACGACGAAGCAACTGTCGATGCAGTGGATGCTGCTTCATTGCTGTTCAGTGAGCCATCTGCAAACGAACTAGCGTTACTCAAACAAATGCGAACGTGGGCAGACAAAGCATCCGGCCAACTCGACTCGAAAGTGAATTGTTTGATCGATTGGCTGAACACGCACATTCGCCCAAATAAGAAATGGGGGAATGAACGAGTAATCCTTTTCACCGAGTATCGTGCAACCCAGAACTGGCTAAAGGAAATCCTCGCCCAACAGGGATTCACCAAAGACGACCGACTGTTGACCATGTACGGTGGCATGGACTTGGAGGAACGGGAAGACGTAAAGAATGCCTTCCAATCTGGTCCGGCTGAAAGCAATGTTCGTATCCTTTTGGCGACCGATGCCGCTGCCGAAGGCTTGAATCTTCAGAACCATTGCTATCGCCTAATTCACTATGAGATACCCTGGAACCCCAATCGTCTCGAACAGCGCAATGGTCGTATCGACCGCCACGGTCAAAAGGGTTTCCTTGCACCTAATGGAGAGAAGCAAGTATTCGTTTACCACTTCGTTGGTGAAGGGTATAAGCAACGACAACAAGCGTCGTTAACAAGTCGAGCATCTGATCTTGATGCTGACCTTGAGTTCCTGATGAGGGTGGCTCAGAAGGTCGAAACGATTCGAGAAGACTTGGGAAGCTACGGTACAGTTCTGGCCGATGACGTTGAGCAGGCTATGCTTGGACGTGGCTACTCAATGCCAGGAGTTATTCGAGCGGACAGCAAAGCAGACCCCGTTCGCAAGATGCTCAAATTCGAGCGAGATTTAGCGAAACAAATCGGTGATCTTCTTGAACAATATCGGGAGACTCAACGGGAACTCCGGCTTTCTCCTGAGAACATACAAAAGGTAGTTGAAGTTGGATTGGCGTTAGCAGAGCAACCCGCACTGATTCCGATTAAGCATCATTCCGGCAAGGCAGTCTTTACGCTCCCGTCTTTGAAGCATAGCTGGGCAGCGTGTACTGAGGGATTGGAACATCCACACACAAAGGACATTCGCCCAATAGCATTTGACCATGCCGCTGCTGATGGTCGTGATGATATTGTTTTGGTTCACTTGAATCACCGACTGGTCCAGATGAGTCTTCGATTGTTACGTGCAGAAGTCTGGTCAGTGAAAGGTCGCAAACGCCTACACCGAATTACTGCACGGCTAGTGCCAGATCACATCCTAAATGCGCCAGCGGTAATCGCACACGCTCGACTTGTGGTTATAGGGGGAGATAGCCATCGACTACACGAAGAAATCATCACCGCAGGTGGGATGTTGAAGGAAGGTCGCTTATCACGTTTGAACATTGGCGAGTTAGAGAAACTACTTACTTCTGCTACGAACGACGAACCCAGCGAGTCAATGCAAAAACACCTGCTCGAATTATGGGATAAGTTTGCCCCTGCATTAGCGCAGTCGCTCGAAGTGCGAATGAGGGACCGAACCAGCGGACTTCAAAAGAAGCTGGGCGAACGTGCTGAGAAAGAAGCTCAAGACATTCAGAGCATTTTGTTGGAATTGAAGAAGGCAATTGATGCGGAACTCAATACGACGGAAATGCAGCAAGGGTTTTTGCCTGGGATGGAGTCATTGGAAGAGGAGCAGTTCAAGCGAAACAAGGATTTTTTGTTTGAACGATCAAAATCAATCCCCGCTGAAATTGAACGGGAAATGGCAGCGATAAAGTCACGTTATGCTGATCCTCAACCAAGGATGTTTCCAGTGGCAGTTACCTTCCTTGTGCCTGTGAAATTGAGGAAGGGGTGAGGAAATGGTCTTTGTACTTTGCGATACATGTGTCTGGCTGAACCTAGCTAAAGACCCGCAGCAGAATATTATTCTTCAAAGGCTGAGGAGCCTTGTTGCGTCCCGTAAGATTACCTTGTTGGTTCCCAGGGTTGTAGTTGAAGAATTTCTGCGAAACAAGGACGACATTGTTTCGTATCTCGCAAGACGAAATCAGGTTCTCTTGCGGGAAGTGCGGGAGTTGGTCAAGGCTTTCGGTGACACGGGCAAGAAGGAGGTCGCAACGGACCAGATTACAGCTATCGCCAATAAGATGCCTTCCCTCGGCACGTCAATGGCGATGGCGTACACCCAAATTCAGTCACTCTTTGTTGATAGTTCTACAGTCATTATCGAACTCTCAGATGCAGTTAAGTCATCTGTCGTGGACATGGCACTCATGAAACTAGCGCCGTTTCATCGAAACAAGAACTCGTTAGCTGACGCAATCATCATTCAGACGTTTTGGCAGTTTGTTGAGTCTGAACAGCGTTCCGGTGGGGAGTTTATTTTCGTCACGGCCAACACAGATGACTTCAGTGACCCGAATGGCGATGCAAACAATCCGCACACCGACTTTTTGCCTGTATTCGGACGAACAAATGCACACTTCTTCATTAACTCCGGCAAAGCGGTGAACTTCATTGAAGAGAATCTTGTTCCTCCAGACGTAGTGGATCACTTGGAACGTATTCGCTCCATAAAGCCGCCAACATGTCATTTCTGTGGCGGTCACTCGCTGATGCCTGCTGGGGCGGTCGGTCGTGATTTGACGGGAGAATCAATCTATTACTTGATCTGCCGAGAATGTTCTCAGATGACGGACGTTCGAGAAGCGTGGGAGGAATCGTAAGTGTCCATTTCCCGCCACCACAACGAATGGCTATCACTCGTACCGAACTCAGGTCCATTCCTGAGTTTGCCGGTACTGGCATCGGCATTCCCACAAGGATTAGATTCGCATGATGCAGATCATGCCCGTCGATTGCGATTGGCCTTTGACGAATGGTATGATAACCAGTTAGGAAAGCGACCCGATACCGGACTTCATCGTGCATGGGTCAAATTCGTTCTGTCGGAAACGCTTGGCTATGACGATCTGCTTGCAGAAGGACAAGCAATACCTCAGACGCTCAAAAGCGAGGTAGCAGAATACGGGGAGACGCTAAAGCCTGATTGGATTGTAAATGATCCCACTACGAAGAAGGCACGTTTGATTGTCCAAGTCTATCCTCGGTCGCAATCCCTTACGAAGCCAGTTGCGGCGTCCCGATGGAAAGTCTCTCCAGATACACGCATGATGCAATTGCTTCATGATACGGGCATTCGACTCGGTATTGTGACAAATGGCGATCACTGGATGCTAGTGAATGCTCCAAAAAACGAAACCACGGGTTACGCCTCGTGGTACGCCAACCTATGGTTAGAAGAGAAAGACACGCTACGTGCCTTCCGAACATTACTTGGTTTTGACCGACTCTTCAGTGTGCCGGAAAATGAAACGCTTGAATCGCTATTAGAGAAGAGTGCATCGGACCAACAAGAAGTTACCGACCAGCTTGGATATCAGGTTCGTAAAGCCGTCGAAGTTTTGATACAGGCGCTTGATAAGGCTGACCAAGAGCATGGACGGCAGTTACTTGCTGGCGTGAATGAAAAAGTGCTTTACGAGTCCGCACTCACTGTGATGATGCGGCTGGTGTTTTTGTTCTGCGCTGAGGAGCGTGAGTTATTGCTTCTGGGGGATGAACTGTATGACAAGAACTATGCAGTCAGTACGTTAAGAGAACAGCTACGAGTGACTGCCGATCAGTTTGGCGAAGAAATTCTTGGACTGCGTTATGACGCCTGGACACGGTTGCTTACTACGTTCAGAACGGTTTACGCCGGAGCCAAGCATGATCGCCTAAAGCTCCCAGCATATGGCGGCAGTCTATTTAATCCTGACCGATTTCCATTCCTTGAAGGCAGGAAGTTCGACACGAACTGGAAGAACACCGAAGCAACGCCGCTGCCAATCAACAATCGCACTGTGTTGCACTTGCTTGAAGCATTGCAGGTCTTGCAAACCAAAATTGGCAAAACAATTGAAGCTCGTAAACTGAGTTTCCGGTCGCTCGACATCGAACAAATTGGCCATGTTTACGAAGGCTTGTTGGATCATACCGCCAAGCGTGCTACAGAACCTATGTTGGGTTTGGCAGGAACAAGGGATAAGGAACCTGAAATTGCTTTGGCTGACTTGGAGAAGATTGCTTCCAAGGGCGAAAAGGAACTGCTCAAGGTACTAAAAGAAGAATCGGGACGTTCTG
Source organism: Planctomycetaceae bacterium (assembly GCA_027487485.1). Lineage (GTDB taxonomy): Bacteria > Planctomycetota > Planctomycetia > Pirellulales > Pirellulaceae > JBKCUI01. The sequence goes on from JAIYDN010000042.1 coordinate 21,666, forward strand.
AGTCGGCCATCAAAAAGGGCCTGAGTTCAGAACTAGAAGATCAACTCGCTAGTCGATTCCGAACATCTTGCCAAGACACAGAGCTTTGGAATCGGATCAAACCATTTGCTGGTACAGTTCGGCTTGATGATGTGGGCTATCCTGTCGTAATTACATCGGGAAGTGTTTTCGTAACATCAGGGACCGACCGCCGTAGCAGCGGCACGCACTATACCCCAAAAAGCCTAACCGAACCCATAGTTCAGTATACGTTGGAACCACTTGTCTACATCGGCCCAGCGGAAGGATTACCGAGAGAAGAGTGGAAGTTGCGTTCGGCAAAGGAACTGCTTGCACTGAAAATATGCGACATGGCATGTGGCTCCGGTGCATTTCTGGTCCAAGTATGCCGATATCTTTCTGCGAGATTGCTTGAAGCGTGGGATGTGATCCAAAAGGAGAACATTGGATTGGTAAGAATCACTCCTGAAGGCGAACTGTCATCAGGAAATCCTGCCGAAATGCTGATCCCAGATGATCTCGATGAGCGTCAAGCATATGCTCTAAGGATAGTAGCACAGCGTTGCATCTATGGCGTGGATATAAATCCACTTGCCGTCGAAATGGCTAAGTTGTCTTTGTGGCTTCTTACGCTGGCCAAAGACCAGCCGTTTGAGTTCCTCGACCATAACATTCGTTGTGGTGATTCACTGGTAGGTATTCATAACTTAGACCAACTACGGAAGTTTAGTCTTGATGGCAAAGGACAGGACAACGGCCTGCTGCTTCAATTCCTTGATCCAAAGATCAAAGAGGCGATTGCTCTACGCCGTCAGATTTCTGAAATGCAGTCTGTTACTGTCGAAGATATCGAAGCCCAAGATCGCATGTTGCGAGAGGCCAATGAAAAGATCGAGCGATTGAAGTTAGCGGCTGACTTGCTTATTGCTGCCGAATTCGTCCCAGGCTCCGCATCCGACAAACGAGCCGCTAGGGACAACGCAGCGCTCAAGGTCGCATTGCATTTCAACAATAGTAATCTCGATACATTTCGCCAGGAAGCTACGGAGGCTCTTAGGGGGCAAAAGACTTTTCATTGGCCGCTTGAATTCCCTGAAGTAATGGTTGAGCGTGGTGGATTCGATGGGTTCATGGGAAATCCGCCTTTTGTTGGTGGACGGCGAATCAGGGGGACGTTCGGTGATTTGTACTTAACATGGCTAACTTCAATAGCATTTGCCGGAAGTAGCGCCAATGCGGACCTCTGTGCGTTCTTCTTCAGACGTGCAGCCGATCTTCTTGCTGATAAGGGGCAGTTCGGCTTTATCTCGACCAACACTATTTCTCAAGGTGATACTCGTGCAACTGGACTTGAAGTGCTTTTAGCAACTAGCTGCTCGATCATTCGAGCCATTCCGAGTCGTATTTGGCCCGGTACTGCAAATGTCTTTGTGTCGCTTGTTTGGTTGCGGCGTCAAAGCAAATGGCAGGGACAGGTCTTTCTTGACGACAAACCCGTTAAAAAAATCAGCGCATTTCTCGTGGAATCGAGTACCGATAATGCCGTGCCGTTTTCATTGAAAACGAATAGTGGCAAATCGTTTAATGGCTCATTCCTTTGTGGAATTGGATTTGTCATTACTCCTGAAGAGGCGGCGTTGCTAATCCGCAATGAGGCGCTCAATAAGGAAGTCCTGTTTCCAATTTTGAACGGTCAGGACTTGAATAACAGACCAGACCAATCAGCAAGCCGGTTTACAATCAATTTTTTTGACTGGCCACTAGCACACGAGGAAGCTCCGAGTGGTTACATCGGACGTGCTGCTGAAGACTTCCCTGAATGTCTCAAGATTGTTGAAGAAAGGGTTAAGCCGGAACGTACTCGTACAAAACAAACACCGGATGGCAAGACTGTATTTGCGCTGCGAAAGCCTTTGCCTCAGAGATGGTGGATATATGGCGATAAGAGGCCAGCACTTTACGCAACAATCGCAAATATGCGAAGGGTCATTGCAGTCGCAGCTACAAGCAAAACGCTTGCATTTGCATTTTGCCCAACAAATATTGTGTTCTCACATGCGGTGTTTGTCTTTGCGTTCGATCAGCCTGAATATTTAGCGGTACTCCAGTCTGCGTTTCATGAAACATGGGCTAGACACTACGCATCTTCAATGAAAGAAGACCTTCGCTACACACCATCTGATTGCTTCGAGAACTTTCCGTTTCCATTGAAGCTGGAGGAATTGCGACAAATCGGAACTTCTTATGACAGTCAACGCACTACATACATGCAACGTCACCAAGTAGGATTGACAACAACTTACAACCGTTTTAACGATCCTGACGAATTCGACACTGAAATTCTGAAGCACCGACAACTGCATATCGAAATGGATAATGCCGTAGCCGCCGCCTACGGCTGGACCGATCTCGATCTCGGCCACGGCTTCCACGAGACGAAGCAAGGCTTCCGATACACGATCAGCGAACCCGCCCGCCGTGAAGTCCTCGCACGCCTACTCAAGCTAAACCACGAACGCCATGCCGAAGAAGTAAAGCAAGGTCTTCACGAGAAGAAGAAACCATCGGCGAAGAAATCCACCGCTAAGAATACAACAACAAAACCAGTCAAAAAAGAAGCAACTCTATTTGACTTGCTTGAGGATGACGAATGAACGAAATACTGAAGCCCAAAGCATCCCCTCTTCAACTGCGGGACGAACTCGAAGCGATGGTCCTCAAGGAACTGCTAGGTCCAGGCAGTGCTGAAGAGGAAATCATTGAATCGCCCGGTAGTCGTTACTTCGTGGGCGTACTAGCTCCACGGAAACGTGCAACGACAACCACTATTGTCTCCAAATCAACTACGGCACAGCCAATAGTCGATGAAGACGAAGACGTTGAATCGGACGGCGAAATCCTTGACGGTGATGAATTAGCACTTGGAGGCAAGGACTCTTCGCAGGATGGCACAACAGACCAAGCACCTGCCCAAGACAAGGCACTTATTCCATCTTCGTTTGGGATGACCTTTTCTGTCAACATTGAAGCTACTGAAATTCAGATTTCTGCAACGTGGGGACAGTACGTCAAAGAGGTCAGCGAATATCTAGTAAGTGAAAAGACAGGAAATCGTAGGAAGGTATGGAAACGCTACCCTCGTGGCGGCAAGCATCTTTTGGTATTGCAGGAAGGTCAAATAGAGCCGATTGCTGTCGATATCAACTGCCCAGAAGTTGTTATTCAGGGGCTTATACGCAAACGAAACGACCACTGGTGCGTCACGCTGTTTTTAATCAACGAATTTCAGGAACCAGACAAGCTCAAAGACGGCGCTTGGGTATTCCAACCTGAATTGATGGCCGAGGGCGTTGATGGTGCGGCAGTCATTCATAAACGACACACGGTCTTAGAACTCAGTGGTACTGATCCAACGTCGAAAGCTGAAAACGATCTTTTAGCAATGCTCTATCGTCGGCACATTGAATTCGCTGTAGGGCATGGGATCGCCGTTCATGTTGATGTTTCGCCAAACCCCAACTTCGCACTTAGAGTCAAAACAAAAGTTGTTCCTAGCTATGAGATTCCAAAGACAACTCCCCCACGTCCAGAAGACGCCGTAATCAATCCGGCCTTTGCCAAGCTAGAGGGAATGGTACTTGATATGAAGGTGTTGGCAGAGTCCAACCCAAAGCAATTTCGCTCCAAGCTAAAGCCATTGATCGAAGCCTATCAAGACTGGATTGACCGAGAAGAAAAGCGAATCGATGATCCGGCTGAAGGACTCGATAAGTTCAAGAATCCCGCACAACAAGCGATTACTCGCTGCCGATCAACGCTAAAGCGAATCGAAGCAGGTTTGGATTTGCTGGACAAAGACGAGAAAGCCGCCCAATCGTTTGCCTTCATGAATCGTGCGATGTGGCTCCAGCGAACACACTCGCTTTATGCCGAACGGGTTCGTCGAACGAATGCCAAGGCCGACTATAACGAGTTTGACGTTGCCGAAAACCGTTCTTGGTATCCGTTCCAGCTAGCTTTCATCCTCGTAAACTTACCGGGAATCACGCAGTTCGATCACCCAGAACGAAGTGAATCGCCAGAAGCCGTAGCCGACCTGCTGTGGTTCCCTACAGGTGGTGGAAAGACCGAAGCGTATTTGGGACTGACCGCCTACACGCTGGCGTTGCGCCGACTGCAAGGAACAATAGAAGGTCGTTCAGGTGAAAACGGCATTACTGTATTGATGCGTTATACGCTTCGACTGCTCACGCTCCAGCAGTTCCAAAGAGCTTCTGCCCTGATTTGTGCCTGCGAGGACATCCGGCGCACTGCAATGAGTAATGGCGACAATCGTTGGGGTAAAACACCGTTCCGAATCGGCCTGTGGGTCGGTGGTAGTACAACTCCAAATTGGAACATCGATTCCGATGAAGCAATTAAAGCATCTCGTGGTCAAAAACAGAAAGGAATTGGGTCGCCTCATCAATTGACAAACTGCCCTTACTGCGGTTCATCAATCGATATGGGGAATAACCTGAATTACAAGGTCGAGAAATACAGCGATGGATCGTGTCGAACACTCATTTACTGCCTACCAATGTCGGGGCAGTGTATTTTTTCCAAAAAAGCTGCCCCCGGCGAAGGACTTCCGATTGTCGTAGTTGACGAAGAGATTTATCGCCGCTTGCCCTCGTTGTTGATTACGACGGTGGATAAGTTTGCCCAAATGCCTTGGAATGGCTCACTCCAGATGCTATTTGGACAAGTAGACGGCTATTGCGAACGACATGGCTTCAGGTCGCCCGGACTAGCTGACTGGTCTGAGGAATTAGAAGTCAACGGTGTCCACCGAGCAAAAGGTGACATGCCTTCGGCTAGAGTGTTGCCGCACAATCCCGTGCGACCGCCCGATCTCATTATTCAAGATGAGTTGCATCTCATCAGTGGACCACTAGGCACTTTGGTTGGGCTATATGAGACGGCCATTGACCAACTTTGCACCTGGGAAGTGAACGGCAAAAAGATTAGGCCGAAGGTCGTAGCATCAACGGCTACGATTCGTCGAGCTAGAGATCAGGTCTATGGTCTTTTCTTGCGAGACTTAAATATCTTCCCACCAACTGGCTTGGAGATCAGCGACAACTTTTTTTCGTTGCAACGCAAGTCCAATGAAAAGACACCGGGTCGAAAGTACATCGGAATCTGCGCTCCGGGTCGTCGCTTAAAGGCAGCACTCATTCGGGTCTACGTCGCCTTCCTATCAGCATCGCAAAAGCTATTTGAAACTGATGGACATGGCCTGGACGCCGATCCGTGGATGACCCTCGTTGGTTACTTCAACAGCCTGCGTGAACTTGGCGGTATGAAACGCCTTGTTGACGACGACGTGCGGACTCGACTGCGCAGGATGGCAGATCGTGGACTTGCAAACCGCACGATCTATACACCGGATACGGTGAAGGAATTGACTTCACGCTTGGGATCAGGAGCTATTCCTGAAATCCTTGACCTTTTAGAGAGCCAGTTTGACCCGGTGAAACTCGATCAGATAAAGGCACGTAAAGGGGGTGGCGGCGATTACATTGCTCGGCCAATTGATGTGCTTCTGGCAACGAACATGATTTCAGTTGGAGTGGACGTGCCACGACTTGGACTAATGGTAACTGCTGGTCAACCAAAAACCACAGCAGAGTACATCCAGGCTACTAGCCGTGTTGGTCGTAAACATCCAGGTCTTGTCTGCACCGTATTCAATTGGGCTAGACCAAGAGACTTGTCCCACTACGAGACTTTTGAGCATTACCACTCAACCTTCTACAAGCATGTTGAGGCACTTTCGGTGACTCCATTCTCCGCAGGTGCTACATCCCGTGGACTTTCAGCATTGCTCGTTTCAATGATCCGTCAACCAGGGTTTGAGTTCAACTCAAATGACAAAGCTATGCAGATGGCAACGCAACGGAATCACCAATATGTCACCGACGCCATCAATGCAATCACTAGACGTGCTGAACTGATTGCTGGCGTAGATGCTGCTGAAGAAGTTAAACAGCAACTCAAACGAAAAATGGACCTCTGGCAGAAACGTGCGCAGCGTACAGCCCAAGGCAATCAACTTGGGTATGAAACGAAGAAGGACGGTATAACCATCGGACTACTTCGGAAGCCAAGTATAGAAGCATGGGACGAATTCACATGCCTTAATTCGCTACGAGATGTCGAACCCACAGCAAACCTAATCCTGGACGATCATGGAATGGATGACGATGGCGGAGTAGAAGTCGAAGATGAAGGAGCCACACAATGATTAGCAAAGATTTAAAACGCTGCAAAGTCGGCGAACTTCGCCCCAGCCAAGCATTAACCACCTTTGGTATTGGCTCGATCATTGATTTACCGAATCTGTCGGTAATGGTAATGGGCCTTGATGACTGGCCCTTCAAAGACACTGTTGAAATAGGTGAACAACGATTGTTGGTATCTGTGAAGGAAGTTTTGGGACAACAGGTGAAATCGCTTCGCTCGGCTCCTGTTGTACCCGATACTTTTCAAGTCAATCAGTTCGATTCCTCGACTTTGGTAGGAATCCCAGTTGCGCCCTTTCCACGATGGATGGTTTGTCCATATTGTCGTCGGCTAGCCCCGCTTGGCAGTGGTCTATTTAAGCTAGAGACTCCATATCGAACTGACCAAATACGGTATGTACATGCCAACTGCACAAAGCCCGGCAAGCCACCAACGGTTGTGCCTGCTCGCTTTATTGTCGCCTGTAAGAACGGCCACTTTGACGATTTCCCGTGGCGCTACTTTGTGCATCACGGACGCACCAAATGCAATGGTGGACTAAAGCTAATCGAAACATCTGCGACAGGAGAAGCAGCAAGTATCTTCGTTCAATGCGAAGGAGCAAATTGTGGTTCAACAAGGCCCATGTCAGACGCCTTCAAAATGGACCTAAAGGCGTTGCCTACTTGCAAAGCACGTCGGCCTCACCTTCGAGATTACGACGAAGCTGGATGTAAGCATCCGAATGGGCAAGACCTACAAATGGAACCTATGCTCCAAGGTGCATCGAACTCATGGTTTGGTATCACGTTGTCAGCATTGGCCATTCCACAGGCATCCGGCAAATTGAAGCAACTAATTGATGACCATTGGATCATTTTAGAGAAGGTCCAAAGTGAACAGAACATTGAACTACTACAGCAGGTGACACCACAATTGCGTGACCTCGCAGAGTACACACCAACAGAAATTTGGCAGTCCGTTCAATCAAAGAAGAATGAAGAACCTGATGCTGACAGCGAACCCACCGATCTTAAAACACCGGAATGGGAAGTCTTCATCGATCCAGAGTCGGTAGAGAAGGGTCGAGACTTCCAACTTCGCATTGCCGCTCCACCTAAACGATACGCAAAGTATTTTGAAAAGATCGTCCTTGCAGAACGTCTACGTGAAGTTCGGGCGCTGGTTGGATTTACTCGTATCGAATCTCCAAGTGACTATGACAACCCTGCGGCCTTTCCTGCAAATCAAAGAGTTAGACTTTCAAGAACACAGCCATCTTGGGTTCCAGCCTCGGAGATTAGAGGCGAAGGTTTGTTCTTCCACTTTAAGGAAGACATGATCCAAAAGTGGGTTAAAAAAGCCAAGGACTTGGACGCCGTATTCATGGAAGCTCATCAGCGATGGCGCATTGCCAGAAAGCTGGACCCGCCTCATGAATTCTATCCTGGTGTTCGTTACGTTCTTTTGCACTCGTTCGCTCACGCACTAATTCGCCAATTGGCAGTTGAATGTGGCTATACGACTGCTTCGTTGCGTGAACGAATATATTCCACAAATTCTCAAAACCCCGGCGTTGAAATGGCAGGAGTATTGATATACACCGCAGCCCCAGACAGCGAAGGAACCCTTGGTGGCCTTGTGTCGCTAGGAAAACCCGAAACGCTAGAACGACATTTAGATCAAGCTTTAGACAACATGCGTTTGTGTGCCAGTGATCCCCTATGTGCAGAACATCATCCGTATAGGGATGGTAATACCCTTCACGCAGCGTCGTGTCACGCTTGCCTATTCGCACCGGAAACATCTTGCGAACGTGGTAACAAGTATTTGGATCGGGCAGTCCTGGTTTCAACGGTCGAGCGTAGTGATTTGGCATTTTTCGAGTAAACACATGCACCATGAACATCAGCAAATTGGAACAGCGGCAGCAAAACTGGCTGATCGCTTGCCCTATTCGATGATGTTGGTTGTTGCCAACGCTGTTTCACTACATGGAGGAAGGGAACCTTCAGTGGTACGTCAGGCAATCTTGCAAAGCCTACCGACTCCAGACTTTCGTGATGTGACCGCTGATTTTATCGATAAGTGGCAAAACCATGCCACTAGCGTTGGCCCCGAAGCGGTTGCAGTGGCGCTTGTAACAGCAGCGAAGTGCGAACACGACCACAGAAACGAAGAAAATGTTGAAATCGTTTGGACTGGCCCGGAACCCGCTGACACTCGATTTCGGCATACAGAGCAGGCAATCCTCGAAGTAGTGAACACTGCTGCCAACCGACTCACCATTGTTAGCTATGCCGTATACCGCATTCCACGTATTCGTGATGCCTTGATTGCAGCGGCAAGTCGGGGCGTTTGCATCAAGCTAATTGTGGAGACTCCGAACCGAATCGAAGGCCAGGGTGAATACAATTGCCTACTCGCTCTAGGAAGCAATGTGGCGTCCGCCTGCAAGGTTTACTACTGGCCCCAAGAGAACCGGGCGAAGGATGACAATGGAAAGATCGGAATCTTGCACGTCAAATGTGCAGTGGCCGATGGGAAACGGATGTTCCTGTCGAGCGCCAACTTCACCGAGTATGCCTTCACCATCAACATGGAGTTGGGCCTGCTTGTGACTGGTGGAAAACTACCGAATCAAGTTGAACGGCACTTTGAACGGCTGATATCAACCGGACAATTGGTGGAGATTTAGGATGAAAATTCGAACACTAAAACAATACTTTTACAAAGGCCAATCGCATTGCCTTGTTACGAACAAAGGGACTGTCAAATGAAAATTGCGATCAATTGGTTTGAAGTAACCTTGCCTTCAATTGACTTCGTGGTGCCAATTCAAACATTGGGACAGGATACACTTAGCGAAAGTATTCGATCAAAACAAACTCGCTTCGCTCACCGTGTTGTCCAACGCAAAGACGATGGCAGGGTCAGACTATTACATATAACTAACTCTAACCCGCCAGCTACCACGCTTGAAACCATTACCGCACTTGACGATCCTGGTTTCACCAAGCTAGTGATTGAAGAAGCATTTGCTAACCGCTTACTACACCAAGGATTTTCCGTAATTAAAAAACACGTCGAACATTCCGCATATCAAAAAACAACGGAGTCGAGTTTCGACGATATTTACACTTTCCTCCGAGGATTAGAATTTCGATCCTTCTATCTGGCAGGACGAACTGGTTTGAGATGGGGAGTTGTGTTGAATTACATAACATCACAGCGGTTCACCCAGACATTAGCGAGTCCCGACCTTAGCAAATTTGCAATTGGCAAGCGGGTAACTCGACTATCGACTGAACAATTAAAAGAGGGCGAAGACCCAACACGAGTTAAATCCACTGGCCTTCTGGTGTCTGTTGCAAACAATGTTGCGGTAATTGATGTTGGAGACGATGTAACTTTAGAGGAAAATCCAGAGGACTGGACCTTAATCTGCCGTCGAGAGTTGTTGGTAGATTATGTTGAGCGCCAAAAAGGCCGCAACGCAGCTACGGAATTGACTCGAAAGTTACAGCAAGCATCATTTTCGTTGACCGAAAGTGGGCGAATGAACACTCGACTTTCTAGGAATCAGATTGAGGCGATCCAAAAACTCATAAAAGAATGCGAACTAGATCGGCTCACACTCCCTTTGCCTGACAGTCCACTTGCGACACTTTCTAGTCAACCATTTGCAATAGGAGAGTAAATATGGCTGTCCCAAATGTAAAGCAGATCAGACGACCACAATACGTCTTTTCGGATGATGGAGAAAGCACGCATGTCGATAAACTGAGGGGCCTCATGCGGTACGCTCCCTTGAAGCCTTCACTTATTGTAGAACCAAACTATTTATTCCTATTTGCGGAGGAAGACAAGGATTACGCAAATAAACTCTATACCACATTGAAAAAAGGAATCGGGTCATTTCCGGGTTCGGAACAGTTTGTTGGACTGCCAATAAGCACAAGTAAGCTGGAAGCAATGAGGTTGCCTAACTCCGTCTATCGAATGGGGCATGAGAAACAACTATTTGATGCGATCTGCGATCAAGTTGGAAAACTTTCAAGAGTCCCCGATTTCGCTTATATCATCGGTGACAATCGATGGAAATATCAGCGTCCAACCCCATATGGTGCGATAAAGGCAGGACTGTTGAAGAACAATATTCAGTCGCAGATGGTGACCAAGCAACTTATGGATGCGGATTCTCAGTTTCGTTATGCGATTCCAAATGTTGCTCTAAGTGTCTTGGCTAAACTCGGAGGAGTACCTTGGCTTGTGAAGAGATCGCAAGAACCACCAGCACTTGTTATCGGGGTTGGGACAACGGTTATTACGGACTCGCATGGACGGGGAAAGCAACGACTTCTTGGCTATGCGATTTGCATGATGTCGAATGGTCTGTTCCTTGATCTGGATTTTTATGGATCAGCTACCTCTCAGCAAGAATTCCTTCCCAACCTAGTAAGTGGGTTAACAGCTACACTAGATCGACTCCAGCAGACAAGTTCAAAAATCTCTCGTGTGTCATTGCACGTATCCCATTTCGAGAGGCGAGAAACCATTTCTGCAATCAGTTCTGTACTTGACAGCAGGAAAACGAAGCATCCTACGCCATTTGAGGTTCTTCGATTGACTCATGATTCGCCTTTTATGGTCATGGACCTTTCTGACACAGGATATGTTGCAGAAGAAGGGACCGTCGTTCAACTAAGCAGACAACATGCTTTATTGGTAATGGAAGGGAGAATTGAAAAGGCTCCTTGGAAGGGAAGGAAGCCCGTAACACTGGAAGTGCATAGAGAATATGCTTCAAATCCATCGATGCCATTGGACGATTCGCTTCATGATCTGTTTTATCTCGGCTTTGTAAACTGGCGTGGATTTGGAACCAAAACCAAACCGGCGACCTTAGCCTATGCAAAGTTGCTCTCTGATCGGATGGCGGACATAACGGCTGTGGCACCAGAAGTGGCGGACTCGCTTCAAAGCCACGGCTCATCCGGTTCGAGGTTGTGGTTTCTATGATGCCTAACAATACTAACTTCAAAGATGTCCTTTTCATTTTGGGTGCTGGCGCTTCCAGAGATGCTGGACTTCCTTTGGCAGTAGAAATAACGGATCGCATCGTCGATGATGTTGAACGCAATCATGACGCTTTTCTGCCACTGCTAAGGTTCATTCACGGTGGCATCTGTTTTGGTCGTGGTTGCTCAAATAGACGCCCCGACGAAAGGGTCAACATCGAAGAGTTTTTGATAGCCTGCCAAGATTTGGCTCATCGCAGTTCTTCTTCTCTCTATCCCTTCGTAGCTTCATGGCACGAAAAACTTGGTGAAGTTGGACGCCTTCCTAAAGAGTTTGAATACGTAGGAACGAGTAACGCATTTGAATTCATTGTTCACCACGCAAAAAATAGATTAAGGGAGTGGCTAACTGTAACCGATCCGACGCAGGCAAAATACTTCCGCAACTTGAAGGACTTTGTTCATGCGGGGTATCGACTTCAGGTCTTTACACTAAACTACGACGAATGTGTTGAGCTTGCACTGGAACACGGCTTGGGGGAAATAAACAAGCGATGGACGACAGGCTTTGATGAAAAGGGGTGGAACCCTGATCTATTGCAGCGGAAGAAGCCATTCGACGCTACTCTTTATAAACTTCACGGCTCTCTTGATTGGGTAGAAGATGAAGAACTCGGTGTTTGCAGCTTGAAGTGGCCGATGGCAGATCGTGCAGAAGAAATTCCAGACAAATACGAGTCGCTTTTGATATTTGCAACAGCAATGAAGGTCGTGCCTCGTGACCCGTACTTGACGCTGTTGGTCCGGTTTCGGACAGAGTTGGCAAAGGCTAGATGTATTGTGATCCTTGGTTACAGCTTTGGTGATGCGCATGTCAATACAATGCTGTTAGATGCACTTCGTAAGCGTCCAGAGCTTCAGTGTGTGGTAGCAAATCGGCAAGAGAGTTCACACAATTATTTGCCAAGGGAATTTCGGGAGCAGATTGCAACAGATCGGATTCACAATATTTATGAGCTAGTCGATGGACAACCTGTCGGCGTCCGACTTGCATTAGAGAAGGATTTGCTACTCCAAAAAGTAAAAGAGGTATGCGAACGAACCGATGAGCCACCGCCGTTTTAACGTCACGAAAGGACTGAGATCATTTTTCAAGGAGGACAAGGCCAATGATAGAGTTCATCGCAGGCTGTTTGGTGTTTGCAGGCGTGATCCTGGTCATTTCGAGCTTCGTAGAAGTTGAGTATCACCGGCCACACAAAGGTCGGCTTGGAGTTGGACTATTACTGATCCTGTTCGTGGCTATTTTTGCATTGCAAGTTGCAAATGCACCACCAACTCCTAGTACAACCGATGTCGAGGATCGTCCAAAGCCCGCTCCAGTCATAGCCTCGCTGCAACAGAAATTTGAAATGGACTTCGACGCTTACGACTACCCAAGTTGGCCAGTGGCATACGAATTGGCGAACTGCTCCAGCAATGCGTACCTCGCACCAGTTTTTGCAGAACGAGAACTTAAACAGCGTGGTTTCACAGATGTTAGCACGCTCAACTTTGGATCATCCCTTGGCTATGTCGCAATGATTGGCGACACGGCAGTAATCATGTTTCGAGGAACGAATCCCTCAGAGATTCAAGATTGGTTCGTAAACCTGAACAACAATTCGATCAAGTCGAAGGATGGTAGCGTCCATGCAGGCTTCTGGGTGTCCTACGAGACATTGCACGACCAACTGATGGAAGTTCTTCGGCAAAAGAACCCCAAACGCATTTGGGTTACGGGCCACAGTCTCGGTGGCGCATTGGCTGTTGTTTGCAGCTACAGGCTTATGACTGATGAGAACAGAGAGATCGCTGGAGTCATGACCTTTGGGCAACCAAGAGTTGGCTCGTCCGAATTCTGCAAGCACATGGAATCGGAACTCAAAGGGCGTATGGTTCATTTCGTTAACGAGAATGACCTTGTGCCAAGAGTTCCACCCAGCTTTGAGCATTTTGGATCATTGGTATGGTACACAGATGGCGTCATACGAAGATCACGACCACCGAATCTAATGATGTCCAACGGCGAAGAACCGATGTTCACAGATGATTTCGTTGAACTGCCAGCGATGAGCCAACAAGAATTTGATACTGCCAAGCGTAAATTCAACCAACAGCCGAAGGTCCAAAATTCGCCTGATGGACAACCACTTATGCAGGGAAGCTCTCGGTATATTGACGATCACGACATCGAACGGTACATCAACCGTTTGCGGTAGAATATCGCAAAACTGTTCAGGAACTTTGATGAATCACGCAATCGCAGACAACACGGTAGCAGCATTTGCTGGTACAAGTCTATCAAGACCTTCCGATCACTCAATTGATATCGAGTAAACAGAATGCCCCACAAGCTGACCTGGAAGAAACTACTGTCCAGTGACCGAGTGCCTCGCCCGGAATCCCAAAACGTAGATATACCGTACATTAAAGAGGATCGGCGCACAGCATTCGAGCAAGATTATGACCGAATCGTGTTCTCGCCCCTTTTTCGTAGGCTTGCACGAAAGTCTCAAGTTCATCCGATGGCAAGCGATGACCATACTCACAATCGGTTGACACATTCGATTGAAGTTGCGAGTGTAGGGCGTTCCTTTGCATTACGGGTTGCAGATATTGCAATGAAGCGAAGTGATTTATCCGAAGAGGATGTGCCTAAGCTGGCGTGGGTTCTGCAATCAGCCTGTCTTATACATAGTCTGGGAAATCCGCCCTTTGGTCATGCGGGTAAAGAAGTGATTAAGGAGTGGGCCGCAGAGCATCAGAATCTTCTATTTCCTAAAGAACAGTTGAAAGCTGATCCGTTGCTCGATGCCTCTTTACCGGATTGGCTAAATTTTGAAGGAGATGCGCAAGGATTTCGATTTGCTGCTCGTGCTGACAACCGGGTAGCCGGTTACTTGCGACTGACGTATGCCACTTTAAGTGCAACGGTCAAAAATCCGTGGTCGTCCGCAGATGAAAGAACAGACCTGCAACACAAACACAATGTTTACAGCACGGAAATCGAAGTATTTCAGCAGATGGCAGTTGCACTCGGAACAATCACTGATGACAACCAGTGGTGTCGGCATCCATTGTCGTTTTTGACGGAAGCTGCTGATGACATTTGCAATCGGATCATAGATTTAGAAGACGCCGTGGAAATGGGCATCTGTGAACACAACAAGGTCCACGAGTTGTACCTGCGAATTTGTCGGGACACTTACTATTATCGGATGCCGCTATCTCAACTACGAAGACAAGCTATCAGGAGCCTTATGGATAGATGTTGGTGGGAGTTCGAGAAGGACTTTGATGCAATCATGAATGGACTAAGAACTAACGATCTAAACTCATCGCTCGCTATGGATTGCCAAGATGAACTGGAGAAAATGGGTGCGATTTACGATTCAGTTTTTGGGCATAGAATGAAGGTTGCGACAGAGATTAGTGCTTACCATGTTTTAGGTCGGATTCTGAAAGCCCTCGTCAAAACAATCCAATCAATCTCATCTTCAGACTACTATGACGATATTCATTCCCTGTCGAAGAGAACAATTGAGTTGACATGGGGAAGGAAACACGTTGAAGCCAATTTGGAGATGCCTTACCGTTGGTGGCTGTCCCAAGTCATGGATTACGTGAGTGGAATGACGGACGAATACGCCATTAGGCTCGCAAGGGAGATTGGCGGATTCTCAGCCGATGTGGAGTGACACCCGCACTGAATGGTTGCCTTGAACCAAATTATGATGAATAAAGTTAAAAAACAATGACCACCGACCACCCCCTCCGTGAACCCGATCAAATCCGTCAGGACTGCAATCGTAAACTTCGAGTCGTGCAAGTCAGCGATCACTTCCAAGCAATCCTTGGATGCCTGCTCGGAGAAGACTGGACCACGCCTCGGCTGATCGAAATGGTTGTCACTTCTGACGGTCACTTACTTGGTCGATGCGATGGCGAAGCCGAGTTCAAAGCGTTTCTCGGTGAAGTGGATGATCTCATCAGGAACATCCAAGGCGTTGCACCAGTGGCGGAACTTGACGGTGATGAAGTGGGCTACCTTGTTGCTAAGGTGGCTGAAATCAAGAGGCAGAGGTAGGAGAAGAAACAATGCAACTGAAATCAGCAGCACTTGACCAAATCGCACAGTTCATCTGTGGCGACAATCCGCTCCCATTCCCCTATCGAAGCTCATCAAGGCTAACGACGTTCTTCACTGGACTAGGACTCGATTATATCCATCGTGGCGAAACGAGGAACGCATGGGCAAGAGACGCTGTGATCGACATCAACAGTAAGGCATCAAAAGAAGGCGTGTTCCCTTCAGACGAAATGATAGCGGTGATTGAGGAGGTTCTGAACCCTGCTTACTTTACGGTCGGTGATTTAGAGAAGGTGAATTTAGATGCTGCAATGGCTCTGATGAATAGAGTCCTCAAGCAGTGCAAGCTGGAAGTCGCATTTGATGCAGCTAGTGGAGTTGCGAAGTTGCGTTCAGTGGATGGCCATTTCGTTTCAACCGCCCACGCTGCACCAGATGTTGTGAAAAAACTGACATTTGCTCCGAAGGTTTTCGAGATACCGCAATCAACCGAAATTCAGCACGACCTTGTAGCGATCATGATGCCGTTCGGTGCCGCATTTTCAAGGGTGCATGATGCTATTAAGCAGGCTTGTGATTCTGCGCATCTTTCCAACAAACGAGCCGACGACATTTGGGCAAATAGCACGATTATCCAAGATATTGTTGACCTGATCTTTGTTGCCGAGATCGTGGTTGTCGATTTCACGGGTAAAAATCCGAATGTGATGTACGAGACTGGGATTGCCCACACTCTTGGGAAGCATGTGGTCCCCATAACGCAATCTATCGAACATGTTCCTTTTGATTTACAGTCGCATCGAGTATTGCAGTACCACCCGAATCAAGAAGGGCTGAGTAAGCTCACACTCGAACTTGCCGCAAGGTTAAAGACAATCACAAATGGGCATTCGTGGTAATTTTAACTAAGCGGATACACTCTATGAACCAAGACAAGAGACGACAGGCGAAGCAAAAAAAGCGTGAACTGGAGGTTCGTCGAAAGAAACTCGAAGTTCAAGCGGAGTCCTTACTACAGTCGAAGCGAGAAAAGTACCCAGAAATTGTTATTGGCCGTCGTGACGCTGATCCAAAGTTCATCGAATCAGTCATCGAGGCTAGTAAGTGTTTTGATTTCTTAGATACGAAGCGACTTGGTACAGCGCAGCAAGCATTCTACAGGATGGGAAAGGAACACGGATTCGAGGCTGCAATCGAACTTCTCGAATCGCTGCCTAGCATAAATTATGGCGAAAGGGCGGTTACTGGAAACATAAAGCTCGCTATTGCATTAACGAGCTTTGGAAGCCTTTTGCTTGGAATGGTTCCTGAAGAAACCCGTAAAAAGTTCATGCCTTGGAATGATGTGTCCGTTGCCTTTAAAGGGCGAGAGATCATCCTGCATTTTTCGTCGATGACATCGGAGAGTGGTGTTGGTGGCACAGTGTACTTTAATCGATTGAAGCCTAAAGTGATATTCAATGGAAACGAGTACACTGTTGGATTCTCACGTCACGCCATTGAGCGCATTTGCAAGAGGCTAAACCCACGCTACATCCAATACGGACCAGCGGGTGACATCCATGCGTTCTTCAATTCATGTGTCTATTTCGAGCCAGTTCTGCTCTTTGGCGATCAGCCTGCATTTGCACTTTACGATTGGTGTGACAATCCTGGCTTTAGCCACTATGAAACTTACACCGTTGGCGTGTTGGGGAAGGAGAACATCGATCCGACTGGAGGCCGCATCTACTACAGAGTCGGGTATTGCCCTGTAGTCTTTGAGGGCGAGTTTGCAAAAGCCAAGTCCTTCATTCAGCCGGGTTTCAGGAGTACGCCAGAGTACGGTCTACTTCTAAATTCTTCTTTGCCTAGAGAACAGAAGGAGCATCTAATAGCAAAGGTAACGGATGAAGGGAGAAGCGAGTCCGACACCCTTTACTGGAATGACAGCGAAGCCGCAAAATGGTTTCACGAGAACGGAATTCCACAAGTGGTTCAATTGAAGCATGACGTTTTCGTGAATGGCTGACCGCATGGCTAAGTATTTCATTGATCTAAAGATCAACGCCCATCGAATCGACCGCAATCGATGGAACCATTTCTCATGAAAATCTTCATCGTCCTTCATCACGAAATCATGGGAACGCCGGAAGACTGCCGTGCTGACGAGATGGTGTTCTACACTTGCGATAGTCTGAAGAAAGCCATCAACCTAATTCGCAAATCTGGAGTTGATCGGTGGTCCTGGTGGGAGATTCAATCGCAGGAACTCAATAGCAATGATTGGCCCGAACACATTGGGTACTACGGATTACGTGGAGGTAAATTGGCCAAAGCTCCTTATGAGAAGTGCGTAGAATTGTTCAAAAAGGCTCGCAGTAAGAGTTAAGTCGTCCTTCAGTGAAGGGCGAGCATCTGCCCAACCATCACGATAGGTAGCCAATTCGTTTGGCTACCTATTTGGAAACTCGACACAGGACAAGTTAGCTCTTCGTCTTTTTGCCTCTTGGCTTCCATTTTGGTAGTCGCCTCACCGGATGGATTTTGCCCAATAATTCAGTCAGTTCTTGGACATTTCGGAGGTCCTCTTCCAATTCTTCAAGTCGATGTGCAACAGTAATTGGTTGTTCGAGATCGACAAGACTTTCTTCAATCGGTCCCCAACTTTCAAGCCAACTCAATGCGTCACAGAGTTCATCAAGGTTATCCACAAGAACATCATCGTAGTTTAGTAATTGGAACTCGTT
This sequence comes from Planctomycetaceae bacterium, assembly GCA_027487485.1. Classification (GTDB taxonomy): domain Bacteria; phylum Planctomycetota; class Planctomycetia; order Pirellulales; family Pirellulaceae; genus JBKCUI01. The sequence continues at coordinate 39,815 of JAIYDN010000042.1, forward strand.
TTCCACGCCCCTCAGATAGATCAGAAGATCGTTTAGCGTTTCATCTTCATGCAATTCGATCCAATAGGTGAATTTTCTGCCGACATCCTTTCTCAACCATTCAAGGTTTTCTGCTTCCAACTCTTTTGCTGTCCGTTTGGGTGGAACGGTGATCTTGGTGCGTTTGGAGCTTGCAGGCTTTTTCAACTTGTTTTGCTGCTGGAGCAGTTGGTAACGCAGAACGGGAGAAAGCGTTTGCTTTGCAGCAACATTGGAACGTGAAGAAGGCTTTTTCTTGGCAATGGCGGTCGGCATTTTCTATCTCCTGGATTTGCGATTCGGCTTCCGAACATCGGGAGCACTACGCCATTTACTGGTACAATAGGTCTAAAACGTACGCAGAATGCAAGTCGTTCTGCCGTAGGGGCTTACGGCAAATCAAGGTGTTTTCGAAGGCTTTTTCGGATGCCGTTTTGGAATTTTCAAAGAACCTTTTAGATGTTTTTTTGCTTTCAAAGCCCCTTTGCCACCACCGCATTCGCTCAAATCTTCCAACTCAACAATGAGCTTGGGAATCGTCCTGATGAATGGCTAGAGCGTGGAAGCAATGGGACAGGACCAATTCGTCCTGAAGTTTTCAAATGTGTCAAACTGCCATAAACTCAACATCAACGATCCCACACAAAAATACGCAATCTAAGCTGGGACTGGAGAGTACAGCGGACTGCATTTGATATCCATCATGTTTGCTGCGTTCCAACAATTTGCACCTGGGACTGATGTTGGGATCGACCTGAGTAAAGAATACCGAATGGCGTCGAGTGAATAGCAGCAGCCAACAGCCATGAAAAAGGTCGCCAATTTTGGCGACCATTTGGCATGACGAAGGGTTACAGGCTTGGACTACGCTGCCTTGGCACGAGGCTTCCACTTCGGAAGCCTTTTGACGCTGAATGTCTCGCCAAGTGCTTCAATCAGTTCCTCAACTTGTCCGATGTCTTCTTCAAGTTCTTCGATCCGATACTCGACCGTCGCTGGTTGCCCGTCATCATCAACGTGTCCGTCAATCGGCCCCCAAGTAGCCAGCCAGTCAACAGCATCACAAAGTTCGCCTTCGATTTCCACCAGCACATCGTTGCCGTTGAAGGAGAGCAATTCATATTGTGCACTTTCTAGGAACTCCAACATTTCACCGAGAGTGGCCTTTGGATTCGATTTTCGCCAGGAAGTGAATTTCCTACCAATCTCGGCTTTCAGTGTCTCGATATGCCTCAAGTCACTCGTTTGGGCCACTCCAGCATTCATCGGTTTACGGGTTTTGGTCGTCTTGGAACGCTTGGCGGCGGACTTCTTCTTGGCAATGGCGGTCGGCATTTTCTATCTCCTGGATTTGTGATTCGGCTTCCGAACATCGGGAGCACTACACTGTTTAAGGGTACAAAGGGTCTATTTCGCCCTTGTGAAGACATCTAGAACTGGGGAAATAGTCACAAATGTTGGATCATGACGATCTCTTCTATTGCGAAGGTTTTGCCATGTTCTCAGACCGAAGTTTTCCGGTCATCCATGCTTGGGTTACCGATAGAACAAGCATAGCAATTGACAATACTTGGCCCCAACAAGCAGTCGCCTACGCTGGAGTTCCATTCAAATCCAGTTTCGTGAACCAGACAGCACTTACATACTGTGAAATTTTGAGCCTGCTTGGTCATTTCCAAAATGGATATCCACTCAGGAATGAGCTTGGAGATCGTCCTGATGAATGGCTAGAGCGTGGAAGCAATGGGACAGGACCAATTCGTCCTGAAGTTTTCAAATGTGTCAAACTGTCAATTCCGAAGGACAATTCGGTTCGCTCACCATCGAAGTTGTCGTGGGTGATTTGTTAGACCAAGTCGTTGATGTAAAGGTAGTGGTTTTCGATGACCAGTGATTTCGTTCCAAGCTATTCACATAAGCAGACCTCTAAGCTTTGTTTTGCCCTGTATCTGCCCGCTTTGATCTTGATCATCTCAGCGATCTCATTGCAGAAGTATCCAGACAGTCTCATCGTGGGAGTGGTTGCGATCCCCCTGATTCTCTTGGCTCCAGCATTTCACTACTTGAAGGTAGCTGATACAGGTCAACATCTTTCTGTTCGATTCGGACCAGTCCCACTGTTTGCAACCAAGGTCGATTATTCGAACATCCAAAAGGTCGAGGCAGGTCGCACATTGCTACTGGATGGCTGGGGCATCCATATGAGTGTTCGTGGAGGTTGGGTTTGGAATCTTTGGGGACGAGATTGCGTTGTTGTCCATTTGCGTAAAGGGGTTCTGCGTATCGGTACGGACGATGCCGAAAATCTGGCGAGGTTTTTGGAGGGGAAGGTTGGGCGAGGGTAGATGGTTAGACTTTTTGTTCTATCGCAATGCTGCCGCTCGGCAAGTCTGAGATTTTGAGACACTGATGTTTGCCCCTGCAACACCACAGTTCTGCCCGGTAAAAGCCACAGCGATCACACGGGTTTCACACCGAAACGCCACCGAAATCACACAGTCTTACCTTTGGACCTTCCGCATGGCTTGGCCGATACTCCCAAAAAATTCCTATCGGCATTAATTCTTGGTACCGGAAAAGATGGTACACCAAGTTGTGCAACAGTTAAGCCCAAGGATGGATGGAAGGTACAATCTAAATGACTGAACATCCTTAAACTCGCTCTGAAAGAGCACTCACGCCCAAATGAAAATCGCAACCTACAACCTCTTGCAAGGTGGCTCCAAACGAGTGCATTGGAAGAAGATGCTGATTGACCACAGTGTCGATCTGCTCTTCGTCCAAGAATCGTATCCGCAGAATGAGCATCTTTCACCGTCACCACCATCTGAAACCAGCAATCGTTCTGTTTGGCAGAAGGTCGAATCTAACAAATGGGGTAGTGGTGTTTTTTCAAAGACAGGAACGCTCACGGAAATTGATATCCCACACTACTGTGGATGGGTAGTTGGTGCGGAACTGTCTAACGCAAATTGGCAGAAAAATGATGCGAAGACTTTGGTGTTTAGTTTGTGTGCTCCCAATGGCCCAGGCAGTTACGCTGGTCAGGTCAATCTAATACTTAATGAGATTGCAAAGCTAGCGGAAGGGAAGGAACTTGTTATTGGTGGTGACTTCAACATGCCGGTCTCGGATTGGTGTAAATCGGAAATAAAATCGACTAAACGTGATCTAGCAGTCCGAACAAGACTTGCGAACGAGTTTGGGCTAATCAACTGTTGGCAAAGTGCCAATCCAGAACTTGAACCTCAACAGACCCTTAGATGGACCGGCAATCGCACTATTCCATTCCACATCGATGGGATATTCGTTCCTAAGACGTGGCTTGAACGACTCCAAAGTTGCACGATTTTGTCGGGCCAGGAATGGGATGAGCTTAGCGACCACAATCCAGTTATCGCAGAGTTTGCGTAGCGTACAATTGATTTTTCATCCGACACAACCCAAATGATTTGAAGCCAAGCACTGCTAATTATCCTAGTGGTTACTTCAAATTTAGTTCGTAGAAACGCACTTCGGACGTTTTCGTGTTTTCACCTCTAATGCGTTCCTCTCCCTGAATAGTAAACGCAATTTTGGAGCCCACGAACGCAGCACCAAAAACTTTGGAACTCGCTGGTAAATCGAGATTTAGCGGAGAGGGGGCAGTCGTTCCTTTTGTGCCTAAGACGAAGTAGGAAGGAATGCCTCTCAAAGAATCTCCTCCGTGTTGGGAATCGATCCTTACTTCAACCAAAAGGTAGCGACCATCAATTGAGATCGATTTGGCGACTGCTTTGGTCGTAAGCCGGTTGTTTAAACTATCCCTCAAGGCACCGTCCCAAAAATTCTCTTCCCTTATCAGTGAACCCTTTGTGCTTTCAAGCACAACTACATTGTTTCCACCGGACAGTACGAGTAATCTCGAATCTAACGAGAAAGAAAGAAAGGCTCTTGTTTCCTTGAGATCATGGAAGTAAAGCTCTTTCCCTGTCGCTGCATCATGGACAGAGACAATCTCTTTGTCTCTCATTTGCAATGCAAACAAATCACCATTCGGAGAGAAAACAAGACGAAACGCTAGTCCTGGAATTGAGTGCTCGGATCGAAGCACTCCTGTTTTTCTGTCACAGATAGTTACAACGGTCCGATTTTCCAGCGACTTGGTTTCGAACAGCCCGATAGTGGAGTTGGTCACGGACGCAACTTCAGTTCCTATCGATGAATTCTCGTGGTATGTACGACCATGTTTAATTGGTGAGACGAGAGAAATTGTCGCTTCCTTCAACTCCTTTAGAGTCAATACTTCGACTTTCTCAAGTAATCTGGAGTCCCCCGAAACCGATTCTGTAACTACATAGTTTGCCATTTCACTCGGGCAATCCGCAAAGTTCTTTCCAATCCATTTTGCAGGAACTTCAACTGGCGAGAGTTTGTCGGTACTCCAGATTACATTTTTCTCTGAGGAGCCAACCTGCTCAATAATTACGTAATCTTGTTGAAGGGAAACTCCCCCTAATCTCCCTGGTGTGGCTAGCAATTGCTTGCCGAGGTATCCACCATCTTTTGAACTCATCATGACAACAGCAACAAGGGATAAAACTAGGACGGCAATACCGGTGGCACCGACTGTTATCAAAAGTGTTTTGCTGCTTTTCTTGACAGGCGATTTCCTTGCCGCTATTGCTTGTTGCAACGGTGAACCGTTCGATGACTCTGGTAGGGCCAACGCCGGTGTTTTCGAATCTGCATAGCTCGCCCCCGCCTCCAGAGTGGCATTTTCGATGGTTGGGAATAACATTGATTCAGCTTTCTCCCAATTTGTCCAAGGGCCATTTGCCGCTTTTGCGATTAAGTCGTTTGCCTTCAGCTTGCTTCTGAGGTTTTCAATTTGAGCTAGAGTTGCTGGTCCTTGTACTTTGTCACCACGTTTGATGAAGAACGTCTCTGCCACGGCGGGAATTATTCCTGTAGGTGTTTGGGAAATGAGATGGCTGATTTTGCCAACCACCCATTTGGAGTGCTAAGTGTAGTTCCAACTTTCCACACTAGCAACGTCAGGTTCGGCTCAGAGTTTTGTCCGCTGGAAAATTCTACGCTAGCTTGCAAATGGGTCGAAAAACTTCAAAAACACGGACTCGCACTTGGTTGCTCCTCTATAGGTATGCGAAACGAGGCATCAAGGCTCGTCAAATGATACTCCCGAAAGAAGTCGATCCAATGAATCGTGATCGACTTTGGATTCTCGTCGAGAAAAGCCTTGGGTAACTCGAACTCAAAATAGCCATCCCTCAACGGAATTGAACTGGATGCTTTTCCATCGCTCCCGACTGACCGAATCTCCATCCAGAGTTCATGCTTGTCGTCGAGTAGTTCATTTTCTTGTTTATCCTTCCAAAGTCTCGCATGTTGCTGGTCGGAGTGACTCGATACCGCCGCCGAAAGTGCTGTCTTACCATTGAAGATTCGCAGGCTTTCCAGTCCCTTCAAATGCAGCCTTAGAACGACATGCTCTTCCCAATGATCGTCGATGCGTTCGATAGTAACATTGCCAATCCCAGATGGACTTTTGATCGCAAAAGTTGATTTGTCAACGGCTTGTTCGACAACAACCTTGTCTTCCGACTTCTTGACTGTGATCTTGAATGCGTTTGGATCGCCCCCCAGTGCAACTTGGCAAAGAAAACAACACAGCATCAGGGTAATTGTAGAAGGAGATATCACTTGGATTTCACGCTCAAAATAGTACAGCCAGGATACCGTTTATTTAGCTTTACTTTCGCAGCTTCGATGTCGGTCGCCTCGATCACCACATTGCCAATGGTTCCGCCCGATTTGGTCTTGATCCTAAATGAATACCGAGTCAGCTTAAAGGCTGCTCCTGAACTCGTCACTAAGAGCAGAAGTCCAAATAGGGAACTGCGTCGGTTCATTTGACGACCTCAAGTTCTTTCGCCCTAGCAAAATCGTCGGCAGCTTCCTGGTCTTTTCCCGTTAGTTGATAGCAGTAACCTCGGTTCAAATAGTTAGAACCAATGTTTGGCTCTCTGCGAATTGCTTCAGTGAAATCGGTGATCGCCAGATCATATTGCTTGTTGTTGAAATAGCTGGATGCCCTTTGCCGATAGAAAGAGCGTCCATCTGGATTGATTTCCAATGCCCTGCTTATATCCAGAATCGCCTCGGGAAACTCCTTGGCGTTTGACCTTTTTAAGGCTCGGTTGGTGTAGATAACAGCTAAGTTGGATTTGATTTGTGCAACTTCCGGTGGATCAACTGCGATCATGCGTTCCATGATTTCTATTGATTCATCGAACTGTTGTAGGAAAAACAAAGTCATGGCGAGATATTGAAGATAGTTTACGTTGTTTGGCTGCAACTCCACTGCCTTTCGGAAGTCACCAATACCGTCCTGATACTTCTCAAGTTTGTATGCACACTCACCTCTTCGATGAATCGCCTTTGCATTTGCTGAATCAAATTCGATAGCTGTGGTGTAACTTTGGGCGGCTCGTTCGAATTGGTTTTGATTGAAATACAAATTGCCGATAGCAATCGCTTCCTCTGCGTTAGCAGGTTTTTCGACCTCTTGCCAGAATTGCTCACGAGTCTTTTGATTGATGTCGTCGAGAGTTTTCACCGCTCGCAAAATTTCGAGGTCTCGCTCCTTCACAAAATCAAGCGTCAAAGATTTTAGTTGAGGCATGTCCTTTAATGGCGACCAGTCAGTGATCATCGTATCGCTAGCGAAAAGTCGCATCACTGAATTTCCACGCAATGGAGACAAATCCGATACTTCAGACCCATTACAAGCTAAGACAATTAGCGGCATGCCTTTGAGTGGCCCGATATCGGATACTTTGGTATCAGGCATTCGGATGAATTGAAGTGGAATTCCAACGAGTGGCGAAAGGTCTTCGACCTTAGTGCCACCAAGCAAAAGACTTGTTAACGGCATACCAGCCAGCGGCGTGAGGTCCGAAACAGGGGAATTGGTTGTGTCTATTTCAGTCAGTTTTGCCTTGCTTAACGGGGACAAGTCGTCAATCAAAGTGTTCTGCATGGCAAGAATGCGAAGGGGCATACCTTCGAGTGGACTGATGTCCCTTACTTTGGTGCTATGAACAGCAAGCTCCTCCAGTTTCATTCCTTTAAGAGGAGTTAAGTCCGAAAGTTTGCCGTTGTGTTTCCATGTGAAGGTGCCGCTCAAGTTGACAAATCTTAGTCCTTGAAATGCCCTTAACGGAGTGATGTCCGTCACGTTGTCCGTTCGCATTTCTACGAGATTCACGACGTCATCAAAGACGTTTGTTTTTATGTCACCATCGAAACCAGGATTCAATTCTTGCAGCTTGGCAACTACTTCCTTGATCTGTTCTTCAACAGGAAGTGCTTCAACCTTGGTAAGCCAAATTGCATCAATGGGTTTTGGTCCGGATTGAGTCTGTTGTTTTGGGAGAGTTTTAGGCAAAATGGAGAATAAGCCAAAAAGCAAAACAAGAACGGCGGGAACAACACCGAGAACAATCCCAGGTCGTTTGGGCTTCTCAAAATTCTTTCGCAGGTCCGATGCAAATGCATCCGCTGAGGCGTATCGATCTTGTGGATTAAGCTCCAAGGCTTTCGCACAAATGCGTTTGAGTTCAGGAGGAACATTCGCAAGACTTACGGTTGCTCCAGAAACGATCTCTTGTTTGAGCACAGTCGGCAAGTCCGAAGAGTAGGGAAGTTTGCCTGTTAGCAACTCGTGAAGGACCACACCCAAGCTATAGATGTCACTGCGAACATCGCTCTCCTTGCCAGCCAATTGCTCCGGGGACATATATCTCAATGTACCGATGGACGGTGCAAACATCCCGGTCTTATTGGCAGATTGAGCGATCCCAAAGTCGGCAAGCAATGCTCGTCCATGATGATCGATCAGTATATTGGCTGGTTTGATATCCCGATGAATGATGCCATTGGCATGAGCGTATTGCAGTGCATCCGCTATATCGACAGCCCATCGAGCAGCTTTTTGATGCGGCAATGCACCACCAGTCATTTGGCTCGCCAGATTGCCCCCTTCAATGAACTCGGAAACGATGAAGCAGTTTCCGTTGTCCCTTCCTACGTCATGCACAGGAACGATTCCTGGATGCTTTAAACGAGCTACCCTTCGAGCTTCTGCCATAAATGCGTCAGAAGATGCCAATCGGCTTGGCTTGGGCAATTTAATGGCAACGGATCGATGAAGCTCTAAATCGAATGCCTTCCAAACCTGGGCAAATCCACCTTCGGCAACAAGTTCGTCCAATCTATATCGATCTGCAAGTGTTCGCTTTTCTTTAGTTTCAAAGCTGGTAGCATCTGTATCAGTGTCAGCATCGAAACGACGATCTAGCCAAGCAGTATCCTTCAATACTCGAATGCGTCGAGCCAATTCATCTGCTAGATGTGGAGCTTGTTGACAAAGCTCGATGGCAGATACGTCTTGGCCTTGCTCCTGCAATTCCTCCCATCGCACTAGGAGGTCAGCCAAGGAATCCTCATCGTTGTTCACTACAAGCCTCGTCCAGTTTTAGTTTTGCGTTTTGCCATCGTCTTTTCAGGGTCCGAACCGATGTTCCCAATACCAATGCCGCTTCTTCCTGCGTCAAGTTTTGATAGAACAACAAGTCAAAGACTTCGAGTTCTTCAGCAGGTAGTTTTTGAACCTGCTCATGGAAAAAAGTCCATTGGTCGATGTCTTTTGGTTCTTTGTTGAACTTCTTTCCGATAGCTCCATCCGGTTCGTCAGAAGGTAGTCCATCTGTATGGTGGTTTTTGCCGATCCCTCGTGGACCGTAGTAGTGCTTAGCCATGTCGAGTAGTTCCCAACGAACATGGAGGGCGGCCAAGCCAAAGAAGCTACGAACTGATTCGACTTTAACATCTGCAAGAGCATCATGGAAACGCAGCATAGCCTTTTGAAAAACGTCATCCGTTTGTTCCCAACGCCTGAGCTTTGGAAAGTCATGGAACATTTTCCTAGTAAGTGCCAAAAGGCGGTCACAAGCGTGATCCAGTAGTCCCTCACGAGCAGTGGCATCCCCATTTAATGAACGATCTATCAGGTTTTGGAGTTGGGTATCGGACCCAACCGGCTGCGGAGGCATGGCGTGACTCGGAGAAGACATTAGGGAAGGAACCCCCAAATTCTAACACGAGTCATCAATGTTTTCAGCAGTCATATAGATAGGCGAAAGCTGGGGGCAATTCGGGCCAAGAATCGAAAAAAAGATTTTGTTTGCAGATTGTGGCCCGTTTCCCTCGGGACCCTCGCCTTCTTAGGTAGGGCATTGATAAGGGTACAAAACCTTTAAGTGTGTTAGAGCTATTGTACCCTCTGGCAATGCGTGGCAACGAAATTCGATCAACATAGATAAGGCAAAGTAACAACTATGGCAGCGGAATGGCATTACTCCAAAGAAGGTCAGGAGTTCGGACCCATATCATCATCGGAACTAAAGGCACTCGCTGTCTCTGGGCGATTGTCACCAACAGACGCCATATGGAAGAACGGTATGACTGAGCGGCGACAAGCAGGGAGCGTGAAGGGGCTGTTCAGTCCGCCTCAATCGAGTTCATCCTCGCCAAAGGTTGTTCCAATCACCGAAACGAATGCGGCTACACAAGGACCACAATCTGCAACAAAGCAGTCGTTCCTTGAGACAGCCAAGGACGCAGCCCAACTAACAAGATTTCAAGCAGAACGAACTAAGATCACGCAACTGGAACTGCCCCAAGCATATATGGAATTAGGGAAAGTCACTCATTCGAACGAAACCTTTCGAAGAGACTTCGCATCTCATTTTGATGCCATCGACGCTCTAAAGAAAGAAATTCATTCCATCGAGGCAAATGCATCAAGCCGATTGAAGCCTGAGAGTCTATCGGACAGGGCAAAAGCGGCAGCAGGGGCCGCCAAGGACATGGCACAAACAAAGTTTTTGGAACTGAAGTCAAGACAGCCATTTGTTGAACTTGGCAAGGCGGTTTTTGAAAAGTATGGATCGCAGCCTATTCAAAAACTGTTAGATCGACTTGCAATATTGGATAGCGAAATTGCTGTTCTGTCTGAGTCAAAATCTGGACAGTTTATTACAACAAAGCGGGTAGCAATCTCTGGAATAGTTTTAGTCTTGGTCTTTGGATTATTCTTGGCAAACAAATTGTTTAGTGTTAATAAACTTGTTGGAGGACCAAGTATTACTGGGCTTGTTGAGGAACAAAACGAGAAGGTATTGCCACCAAAATCTTCTAATGACACAATTGCAAAAAATCAAATTGCTTCTGCACAGCCCGAGCCAAGCAGTTTTCTGTCGAAATTTAACCAGCAACAGCTTAAAGCAATTTCGAATCTTCATAAATTGGGTGCTCGTGTTTTCTTCGACCTGGAGAAAACAACTGATCCTGCCTTTTCGGTTTTTTTCGCTGGAGGAAGAATACGAGGAAGTGATCTTGATGCACTAAGTCAATTGGATGGAATTGAGGAATTAGATATAGAAGGAACTAAAGTTACTGACATATCCTACCTTTCGGTTCTAAATCGGCTTAAAGTCTTGCACTTGCCTGAAGAATTGGATTTGGATCAATTTGTCTATATCAAAGAACTTCGTAATCTGGAATCGCTTTCAGCTTCACTTTCGGATTCATCCAAAGGATATGAAGGTGAACTAGCAAGAAGAAAAACGGCAGAAGAGATTCTTGCTTTTATATCTAATCTCAAATCCATCCAACACTTAAACCTCAAACACAGGCTTGAAATAGAGAAGTTAGGATTGTCGTCACTTGCAAATTTGCCAAAACTAAAGTTACTTCAAATTGAAAAGATAAAAGTTTCTGATGGGGTGATCGAGACACTTGAGGGTCTTAATATTGAGACTCTTGTTATTGCTACTAGCACTGGTACAGGTGACGTTTCCGCAGATGGATTTGCTCAGTTGAAAAAGTGCCCTTCACTTCGGGAAATTGATATTTACCGCTTGGACGGTAACATTTTTGAAGGAGCAATGCAAATTCCAAACTTGAAAAAACTATCCTATCACATGGCTTTCGAAAATAGAGCAGGAGTAACTGACTCGCAACGTATTCAGCACAAATCGAAGCGTCCTGATTTAGAGCTTGTTGAACTTAAACAACAAAAATTTACGTTCAAAAATCGTTTACCAAAGAGAAAATGGGGGGAAATTACAAAAGAATCTCTTGACCCCAAGCCAAAGGTCAAAGTGCCAAGTCGAGTGCAAACACCATCAAAAGAGGAACTCTACCTAGCTGCTGCAAATAACGCTCTCTCCAGAAGAATGGGAACTGGACCGACACCAGAGCAATTTATTGCGATGGCGAATAAGCCAGATGAAGACGAGATTCTCGATCTACCACCAACCGGAAAAAAAGGAAGGGTTCTGAGCTATGGCTCAGAACGTGTGACTTTTCTTTTGAACGATAGAACAGGGAAGTTTGTGCTCATATCCTGCACAATTGATGGAGAGCACAAAAGCCAAGAACCACCGGAATAAATCAAGTAATCAATTTGGGTAGTTACAATTAGTTATCTCGACAAAGCCGTATCGAATGGGAAAAAGTTCAGCGGCTCGTATTATTTCGATTCAGTGCTAGTGCGATTCAACTCACTGTACTGAGTTCTCCCTCGCCACCCATGTCTTTTCGCAAAAATCCCTACCAGCCAAATCCAAAATCCCCTCCCGCATTTTTTGGATTTGGCTTTTCAAAAACTTTTTCCGCCACACAAACAAGAAGACGGACTGTATGCGGGTGGGGTGGTGGGGATGGGCCCCGATTCCCCCAAGCTTTTCATGAATAATTGTTTGATTTGCAACTTTGCAACATGTCGTGAGGAAGTCCGTACTCTACGAAGGTGGCAGATCAAAAGTCATCTGGATTGAAGGCAAGGCTTTGCTCGACATGAACCACACCATCTGCATCTCTTTTTAGAGCAAGGATTATTCCTGCAAAGCCCTGAGTCACATCGATCCCCAACTCTGCTGCCGAGTGCATAAGCATACTTATCTCCCGAAAGCTCGACACAGATAGCATGCCACTCCATCCATACGAATCATCTTCTTGGAGAGTAAGTCCAAACGCTTGGGAAGCTTGCGTGTTGGGGAGCTTGGCATCGAACATCAAACCGCAACTTGAACCACCTTCATCAAACAACTCCGTCACCTCGCCAACTTTGACGCTGCCGATTGAAATGGCAAAGCTTCTGAGTTGCTCGATAGTTCGTCGAAGTTCGACAGGGGTACAATGAGGCAAACTCCAGGAGTAACTGACCCTACCTTCAATTGATCTTGCAACTTGATGAGGTATTTCAGGCTGCTTTCTGCCTGTTCAATGGCATCGAATAGGTATTGTGAGCTTCTTTGCATTTGCTGATCCCAGACCAGCAACCACTTGCGAATGTTTGTGTTATCTGTAGCAGGTGGTAATCGAAAGTAGTTCTCAATTAAACATTGACCGATCTCAGCCATGAGTTCTGATTTATCAACGGTCTTGTCCCACTTCAGTCTCCACGGTTGTTCCAGGTAGTGAAAGACTTCGTGGCTCAGTGCTCCGTGATACTCAGAATCGTCTAGAAACTTCGACCTCGTGGGCAAGGCAATTCGATCCTGGAACAAATAGAACGCTGGGTTCTTTCGCTTCCAGTGATGGACAATTTTGACGCCTAATTTGCGAACGACTTGATTGAGTCCCGAGTAATCCGGGGATTCAAAGTTAGGCATCCCCGAATAGAACTTGCCAAAGAGTCTTGCGAATTCGGGCTGTCTGCACAATGGCCATCTCCAAGGAACACCACCGTCCAATAGAGCATTCAAGACCAGCTTCGATGCGTACTTTTTATCGTTAAATATGCTTCTCATACGATCTCGAGTATCTCCTCCAACGATGCAAGGTCATTCAAGCGGCGAATAGGAACAACGATTGCAGCGAGCATTCCTGTGTCTAACAGTAGCTTGCCATCCCTTTTTTCGATGGCGTCAAAAGCTTCTTCGCTCAAGTGCCCCTTGATTCGACAAGACACACAAACCTCTTCGTCAACAGTTTTGCCGTGAATGCGACCAATGACATCTTGGTGGATTTTCTTGTTCATACACCCAATGCTTCCTTCAGTTTGTGAAGGTTCTCAAGTCCGTTGCTTCGAAAGGTTTCCTTGCCTTGTTTTAGAACGATCAAAGTTGGAACAGCAGTCAATCCAAACCGTTCAATCAGTTCTGCATTTTCGACGACATCAACGATGGCAACTTTGACGTTATCCCCAAAACTTTCAGCCATCGATTCGATGATTGGTTTAAGCATTCGGCATGGACCGCAATAGTCGGCGTAGAAATCGAGAAGTACGGGAACTGTCGAATCCTTCACCACCGATTCCAAGTTGCCTATGTTCACGTAAATTGCTTTGCTCATTGGATGTCTCTTACTTCGTCATTGATTGCGTCGTAAATCTCTTTGATCTCAGAGTCTGGAATTGGCTCCAGATACAGCATCAATGCAAATTGCTTGCTTCGGTACGATCCACGAATGCCAACGAATGGAACAGGAGTGCAATCGTTGCAGTACGTCCGGTAACCAATCTCCGTGATTTCCAAATCCGGCTCTTGTGATAGTTCGGTAAGGTCGAACTCATATCCAACCCAGACTTTCTTCCCGTCTCCTTGGCCACCAAAGACTTCTTGAAATGCGGGTGCTGCTTCGATCTTTACGGTTTGGCTGTCCAACATTTGGAACTGCCAACGGATATGTTTACATTGTGTGTGATAGGTCCAATGCCGTTCGATGATCGTGCTGAACCCAACCTCGTCGAATGATTCCATAGTGCTCCACTTGCCTTGAAACAGCCCCTCTTTGATAAGCGAGAGTTGCACCCCAAAGGGGCCACGACTTACGGGGTACAATTACCCTAACAACATCGAATCAAGCGGCATAAACAGATAGGACTGCATTCTTGATTCGATCCCAATCACGTTCATTACCACCCTGTTTGGAAGTTTCAGGAATCGGAGTAACGTAGGCACTCAAAATGGCTTCATCGGTAGTCGATGTGAAGCTGATGGCGGGACTCCAGCCAAACCCCATACCAGGAGCACCTATGGCTCCCAATGTTTCGGTGGCTTCGGCATACAGCCTGACCTTTTTAATAAACTCATCAAATTGAGTTCGGTCCAGAAGTGCGGCCCATTTTCGATGACTACCTTTGGTCCATCGACCTTCAAGATGACCATATTCATACTGTGCGTCACCCTCTGTTCGTTCCCAAAGTTTTCGAACATTCGGAGGAGTGAAATTTCTGAGGGGTGTTCCTGCGGGGACATCGACGCTGTAAATCACACTGAAAAGCATTTTGGGACTCCAAGTGAAGAAATGTATCAACACTTGGAAGGGTACAATGGGTCTATTCGCACTGAGAAAATGGAGTGCGTCGCAAGAGCATAGTCTAACTTGCTGTCAGTATTCGTCTGGTAGCAGGATGCAGGTACTACTGCGGTCTGCCTCTGTGATGATCCAGACGGTTTCCCCTGATTCTAAGGGATACACTGACAAGAGTCTAGCTTCGTCGTCGATAGCGTCCATATTTGCTTGACGATCATCATCACTAAGAACGCCAAAATCGCCATTGATGTGTCTATCTAAAAGCTCTTTTGGCGACACCTTGGCATTGTTCAGAACCTCAATTGCCGCAGGGGTTGCAACTGTTTGTCCTAAATCGAATAGTTGTTTGCGTGTTGTGATCATTGTGGTTCTCCATTCTTGAATTGACTGATGTTACTGAACATCTGCTGGGGTACAAAGGCTCTAAATGTCAATCAAACGACGAAGGCAGGCTCTCGATTACTGGTACTTGTATGGAATTCTCCTCGTCGAGCGATTCGAACAGCAACTTCAAATGCGTAATCCTGAAAGTCCCTAGAATTGTCAGTGGCCCCATTCGTTACGTAGTGGGCAACTTCTTCCAAAGCTACTTTCAGAAGGCGATCCGAAAGTGCTTTTGATCCGGCAACAAGGAACGCATCACCAGCTAGATCACGATTGATGTAAACGATGCCATCCCGATAGTAACCGTTCAGCATTGTTCCAGCATCAAGGATGGACGAGAAGCTGCGGACCTCTGGCTTGTCTTTGCCGTTGGTCAATCCGACCTCTTCGATCAAGTCCCAGATGTAATCTACCGCAGCTTGAGCATCCACAGTCGCTTTTGTGATCTCTCGACCCGAAAGTTCGTCTGCACTCAGGACCGATGAAGAGGTTTTAATGCCATACAGTCCAGCAGCAGAGATCAAGTTTTCTGGGGCAAGAAATGGCTTGTAGCCTTTTCGCTCAAGCTGACTGGCAGTGGCTTTGGTTGCTAGAACCGATTGTTCACCTGCGATGGATTCAAAGGCGGTTTGCCATGCCTTCTTGCGATTCTCAATTGCTTCAGCCGAATCGAAGTATGCGGGCTGTAGCGAGTAAATATCGAAACCAAACTCCCAGTAGCTCATTTCGGTTGAAAGCAATTTCTCGAACAAGATCGCAAGAGTCTTTGCGTCCGCATTCGACAAAGCCTTACCAGAAACATGACGAACATCCCAATCGGATGCCTTTCGGCTTTCATCAATGGTGAGATTGTCTAGGTTGTAGTCGAACAGGCTTTCGGTATCGCTTGATTCGAATTCACGAACACGAACACCACGTCGATAGATCACAGCAGCTTTGCGTTCACCGAGATTGCGATTGGACTTCGGCAAAATTGCCCTGCCCAGTGACTCTGGTTCGCTGAAGTGCAAAAACCACTTGCCTAAGTTGTTGTAGAACTCCAAAACCTCTGGAGTCAATGGAACGAAAACACGAGTGTATCCAGCCTTGGCACGAACTTGTGATTCGCTAACAACATCAACAGTGACAGTGGACCAATCGCCTTTTTCACGAATACTTCTGTCGATAGCGTTGCTCACGAATTCTCGAAGCCCCATCGCAACGTCATCCCAATCAAGACGACCAAAATCAAGGACGAATCCGAGGTCTTCTGTCGCCGAACGACTGATACCATTGATATCGGTGCCGCCAAACTTTACGACAACTCTCTCAAAACGCTTGGTCGCTTGCGAATCAGATACGACCTGTGGACGAGTCGAGAACTCCAACTTGAGATTGCCCGCAAAAACGATAGGCAGGAGTTCATTGCGAAGCAAGAGAGCAATACTGTGTTTTGATCCACTTCCGAATTGGCCAATCATCCCAGCATTGCTGCTTTGATCAGCCATGCTGACCCCAAGAACGGTAAATGCGTCTGCGGGTGCAACACCAATATTTTCAATTCGGAGATAGGCTGCCATTGTTTGTTATCCTTAGAGACACTGAGAAGTGGATGGTCCTGTGTCTGCTAGGGTACAATGGGTCTATTCGCAAAAGTTCCAATCGACGATTCTTCGAACATCAAAGTCTTCGCCCGTATGATCCATAAGCCAGTCCATTGCGTTCATGATGGCATCTTCGTCGTCAATTTCAGTGGGTCGACCCCAGCCAAGCATAGCTGCGTTGAGATGGTCTTCGTGGCTAGCAACGAACGGGTAGGAATTGCCCTCGTCATCCGTTAAAAACCAGTAGCCTAGATCATCTGGTCCCATCAATGTAACGATCATAATTCTTGCTTTCGTTAGTTGGTAAAATTCACTTCGCATTGCAAGACTACCGGCTATTTTGCCAGTAGCCTCTGAATCACTATGGTGCTTTCGCCCTAAGATGAGTAGGTTGTGGAGCATTTCATCAAATCACCAGCAAACGACTCTGCATTGATCAGTACATCCTCGATCCAAACTCTTTTTGTTTGCGTTCTGCCTTTACCCGTTTTTTGAATTCTCCAATGCCCTCGACGGAAATGAGGCGACTTCCCGCTTCCTCCTCCTGTTTGCATTCCACTTGGGATTAGTGACTTGTCCTTGAACGCTTTGATTGACTGGTGGAACTCAAAAATCCTTGGTGGAATCATGTCTTGAAGTAACTTCTTCCGTGGGTCACCTTTCTTTAAGGAACGACTGAGCTTGCGTCGTCTATTTGATACTACTTGATTCGCTTTCGATGGATTCTTCTCACTCCAATCGTCACCAATACTCATTGCAATCATTGCATTGAGAGCAATTCGAATGTAACGATTCAAATACCCATATTCCGATTGACTTTGATTGACCTGTGCCAAGCAGTCGTCAATATTGCTTAATGGTTGGTATTCAGCAGCTAGCAAGACACGTTTGCTATGACCAGTGTAAAGGAAAGCGAATGAATTTGACATGCTACAGTGACTTGCGATCAAATAGTTTGAACTAGTATCCCGATTGGAATCAGGCAACATGACACCCATTGTTGTGTACGGCTGCTTGTAAAAGTTCCAGTTCAGATTAATACCCCGATTCCCAAATTCATCGACATGCTTCTTTGAAAGAAGAATGTTTTTCTCTCCGTCAAATCGATGACTCTTTAACATCAAATGAACACCAATATCGTGAAGGTCTCCAGTCGGGAAGTGGTAGTTGAGTTCGTCAAAAATAGAGTTGTTGGCTGGACTTCCAAGTTTTCCATAGAACTGATCTCGAAGGTTGTAAGGAACGTGAAGCGTTCCCAGTAGTGCTTGTGCAATTAGTTCTTGACGGTAATCATGAATACCACGATTTGTGGACATCAAAAAAGCTCCTCTTCAAATCATTCGCCCCAAGTGCAGTTCGTTTTGATCTAGCGACAAGTTGCGTGCGGCTTCCCAATCGATGCGACTCAACAATTGAGTCGTCGAATTCATTCAAAAGGGATCGCAGAGGGAGGGAATTGATGGTTCGTTTGCTTTTGGTATTCATGATTTGTTTGATGTTTCGAAGATTCAGATTTGTCACTCGTTTCTGACCTCTTCTTAGACCGGCAAACCCAATTTCAGTTCGGTTAATGGTCGCCTTTTGGAAAAAACTTTTGCAGTCACTTGTTTGTCGTCCTAGTCAAACAGGTAGTTGGCACTCGAATCATTCGGGCGAGCATGCAGATACCGTCCAGTAGTTGCTATGGAGGCATGCCCAAGTGTGGATTGGACCAAATGAATTGGTGCCCCGTTATCGAGGCTGTGACTTGCATGGGCGTGACGAAGCCAATGACAGGAAACTGCTTTTTCAATGCCTGCACGCTTGGCTGCCTTACTGACGATTCGCCAAATCATTGATTCATCCAAATGACCACCACCTTTTCGGCTTCGAAAGACCGGATCGTTCTCGCCAGCATCTTTGCGAAGCAACAGTAGTGAGTACCAAACTGATTTGGGAATCAAAACGGTTCGTGTTTTCCCGCCCTTTCCAAATACGGTGATCTGCCCTGATTCTTTCCTATTCTGCAAATCGCTCCACTTGAGATTCGATATCTCGGAGACACGAAAACCACCAGCATACAAAGTAAGAAGAATGGTTTTGTTCCTGGGATGTCGTTCGAGAGCTATCATGTTTCGAACGTCAGACTCTTCCAGGATTCGATCTGACAACCCATCACGAATTGGTGGAAGCGTGAGGGATCGAGCAACGTCAAAACGCAGGTAGCCAAGTTTGTGACCAAATGCAAAAAGACTTTTGACTGCTGCCATCGTTCTTTGGACGGAAGAAGGCTTCAAACCTGATTCAACCAACTGATTGAAGAACGCTTGGATTTCCCCAAGCGTGACTTGCGACAGTTGCTTTCCTACGAAAGACAAAAACAAGGTCCAGTCTTTGGAGTATGCCTTTTGCGTGTGATCGCTTTTCCCATGAAGCCAGAGTTGGACCAAATGTTGGTCCGAATCGGCTTGAGATGGGATCGACAGCCCCGATTCATCCACCGTGACCAATCCGTTTTTCTGATTTTCAATCGAATGCATCATAATGTTTTTTATCTCTACTAAAACGGGACACTGACCGAACAACCTTCGGAGAGCTTTGGAGCGAATTTCTTTAACATTTCCGACAGACCTCTGACGGACCTCTAACCGACATCGTGAATGTTCCCTACGAACATTCGACGACAACCAACTTGTTTCCAACGGCTTTGCCTCAGACCTCAAACATCCCCCGAACGCTTTAGATGTCGGAAAACTGTTCGCAACACGTCCGATTCCTTTGTTCCTTGACTACCTTTGGGGAAGCAAACTGCAAAAGCTGCCTCAACTTCATTGGTTGTCACTCCAGTAAGCCCCAGACCTTTCAATCCCTGGATCAACATTGAATGATCCTTTGCCCCAGTAGGCTCCTGCATTGGTCGTCTTTCGTAAAACAGGACGTACTCGTTGTTGACCCCTATTCCCGTTTCCCTTGCCTTCAAAATGTCTTCGACCATTGACGCAGTGAAATAAGGTCGTTGGTTTGATGACAGTCGCAGGGGAGCATGAAACGTACCTCGCTCGACATGAAGGTAAAATTGACTCCGAGACATTCCAATTTTGCGACAAACCTCACTAACTGAAGCGACAGCTTTCAGCGGATTTTCGATCTTCATTGCAACACTCATGGTTCCATTTCCTTTAACAAATCAGACATTGCTCGATCAGGTATCCGACAGGGTACAATGCCCCTATTCGGAACTCGATGCAGCCAAATGTTCATGCCCTTTGGCTGTTAACATTCGTCCTTTTTCCGTCTTCGTGATAAGACCAAGACGAATGAAATCGCTTTCGAAAACCTCGATGCTTTGCCGTGGCAATCCCATTTGTGTAGCAATCAGATTGAGCCTCACAGCCCCTTCGCCCTCTCGCAAGATTTGAAGGTAACGCTGTTCAACGGCATCAAGTCCAAGGCTATCTATTTGCTCGGTATCGCACATCTCCACAACATGATCCGCAGTGATGTTATCTGTTGATTTGGATGATGCTTGCCTCTTTGCAGACTCAAGTAACCTTACAGCCAATCTTGGCGTTCCTCGGCTCTTTTGTGCGAGCATACGAATTGCTTGGTCTTCAATTGTCCAGCCAAGTCGCCTTGCACGCTGTTGGATGAGCAGGAATGTTTCTTCGTCGGAGTAATGCGTGAGCCTTAGATGAATGCGAAAACGCTCACGCATCGAACGAGTTAGTAAGTGTTCATCCGTGGTTGCCCCGATCAGACAAAACGGAGGAAGTTCTACGATGTGTTTTTTGCCGAGGAACAGTTTTCTTTCTTCCAAAGCTCGGTAGAGCGTCACCTGAACGGCTGGAAGCAATTCATGAATCTCATCGCAAAAGAAAATGTCCCCTGGTTCGAGCATCATCAATGCACCGTGAACATGTTCTGGTGATTTGATGTTCTGAGCTAATTCAATGTGCAGATTGCACGCTAATTCCCTGGCAACGATTTCTGACAGAAGTGTCTTACCGGTCCCGGCTGGACCTGTCACTAAAACATGGCCAAGTGCTAGTTCTTTAGAAGATTTTGAGCGGTCGTAAAAGTACGAGTCGATTGCTGTTCTCAGAACAGCTACAGCGGTTTTCTGACCGATTACATGGTCTAGCGTTGGTACTACTTGTTCATTTGTATCCATGATGTTCTCCTGTTTTGTAGGGTACAATAGGTCTAAACTTTCTCCCAAAAACCGGGGAGTTGCCCTGGTTCAAAATGGGGATTGAGGTTGGGATAATATTCGGAGATGTCGCTTTCATTTGGACAAGTCAAAGTGAGTCCCATAAGATGCGGAACATGAAAGGTGTTGTTGCGAACGAGTATGGGTAGTGGCAAGTCGATCAATTGGGTTTTCACTGTGGCTGTGCTCGGCAGCATTGTTATTGCCGTTGCGATTTGGCGAACGCAAATTCACTCCTATCGTTCTTTTCAACCTGTACCGCATGGCAACCGTTTTAGTGCATTAGTTCCATTTCGGCGAAACGAGTGCATTGAAGTTGTTTCAAGGTCGAAGGACAGAATCTTCGTAGACGACGTATGGTTCAGCCCGAATGAATTTGCACTAAAGGTCAAGATCGCTGTTTCGAACGACTTGAACATCAAAGCAGTCGTGCTGATTATTGGAGTTGACGGAAGTACGAGCTTCCAATCGCTTGAGAATGCGTTAATCTCTTCGGTGCCGAAGCAGACCAAGCTCTATTTCTTTCACGAAGGATCGAGCAGAGGAATTCAATATATCGGGGAAGAGCAATAGTGGGGCGGTTCTCCTTTTAGGTGTAGGCAAGCATTGTAGGGTACAATAGGTCTATTCATTCCCATGAAAAAAGCCAAGGTATTTCCCTGGCTCAATGAAGCATTGGTTATCCAGCAATCAAAGCGTGAACGCCAAGTTTGTGGATATATTTCCTTGCTTTGGAAACGGTCTCAAAAGATGCATGGATGGTCCCATTGCGAAGAACATCGACCATTAATTTGCGACCATCAGCAAGTTCAACAGAATCAGACTTCGGGCGAATTTCCAGATCATCATGGTGATACTTGGAATGTTGATAGATCACTTTGCCACCAGCACTCAATCGAATGCGAACGATGCAGTGGTCAAGCAATCCAGGACCACCCAAGCTTCTTCTGCTGTGAATTAGCAACGGAATCTTTACCGGACCCATACTTCGTCCAATGAACCCATAAACGTCGTTTTCTTCGAGCCAGTCTAGACCGGCTTTTTCCCCGTCAGTTTCCCCGAAGGAAATATGAAGTCGTGTCTTGCTCAATCTTGCACGTTCAAGAATGCGAATGACTTCGATTGAAGTCGTCTCGTGGTAACTCGTACCGTCAATCACTTGGTATTTGCTCATTGGGTTGTCCTCCAACGATATGGGTACAATAGGTCTAAAGATTTCAACAAAAAAACCAGGGGGTTACCCTGGTCTTCTTCCAAATCTCACCGAATTACGCATATGCCATTGAAGCGACGAATTCCATAGAATTATCGACCTCAATTGCGATGGCTTCTTGCCCCATTTCTGACGCCAAATCACTGGCAAATTCACGAATCGCATCCAAGTGTATGAGACCATCGTCATTGGTAAACGAAACAACAACAGTTACGTCCTCTTCGATTAGTCCATGCTCGTCGGAAACCCAGCCACCCTTTGCATGATGAGCGGTAAAGCCACCAAAAAACTTGGCAAACTTCACTTTGCTGACCTTGATCCACTTCGCAACAATTTCGCTTGGTGCTCCTTCGTTGGCATTTACGGTCGATGGAATGATGATCGCAATTTTGTGATTGTTCATTTGCTGTCCCTTGAGTTGTGTGATGGTTACACCTCAAGGGGGTACAATGGGTCTAAATCATGGGTTTAAATCGAGACGCTCCAAAAGCCTCTAGGAATCGTTTTGGCAGCACCGAATCATTAGTCGCCCAATTGAGCTAGAATTAATCCTGGTGCACGCAGGATTAATTCTAAAAAAGCCCAAAGGGGTGTTTGAACCTCCTTTCGTCCACGGTCACCGGATGTTCCAGGAATAACCTGGAGCAGGACAAAACGCATTTAGGTGTTTCTCGCCAGAAACTAGACCAACCTAAAATTGGTGAGACTGCATTTGCAAACTTAGAGCCACACTAAGCAGTCAACAGAGCAAAGTGGCATCACAACTTGCCATTGAGTCAGTTCGAAACTGAAGAATGACTTGTTGCTACCTCACAGGGTACAATGGGTCAAACCAAACTTGGCTCTTCTTCAATCGGTGGTTCCGCAACCAATTCAGGCTTCGAGAAGCTCAGGATGTAATCGGCGGATCTGGACGCTTTCGTTGCAGCATCAAAAAGAGCTTTGGGATCATTCTTGAGTGCGGAAATCCAACTTTGAATGTACGCCTTGGTGTTCTTCAAATCATCCAGATATGGAATTCCGGTGGCGGCCATGAGGTACGAACTAGCCAATTCTGCCCTCAGTTCGTTTTGGGCATAGCTTCCATTGACTCCAAGCCTTGATTCTGTCCAATGTCCGAGTTCGTGATAAACGGTCGATGCATAAGTCTCAAAGGAATCAAATCGACCAACGTCGGGCATCACGATCTTGTCTTCGCTTGGAATGTACGCACAAAATTCAAAGCCATGTTCGATTTTTGCGTTTGTGGCATTCACAACCAAATCAAACTCGGTACGATCAGCTACAAAACTCTTCAGTTCTGGTTTTGCATTGAATCGGTTCACAACTTCGCCTTCAGCTTGAGCGATGTTGAAAACCGACCAACTTCTGAGAATGGGAAAGGTCTTTTCTTCGCCATCGACTTCTTTTTTGATTTGAGTCCAGAAAACAATCTGAGTTGCCTTAGAACCTTTCTTGATCTTGGCTCCGATGGAACGCCATTGATTGAAGGTTGCCCAATAGGAGATCGGGAAGTTGTTCTTCTGTTCGGCAATGAACAACAAGATGGGATTGATACCTGAATACGGGCGTTTGGAAACAAAATTGGTCGGGAATCTTGGTCCATCAATTGACACCCAAGGTTTACGCCACGGAATCTTTCCATTGTTCAAGGATTCGATGATTGAGCTTGTGATCTGGCTTCGGAGTTCTGTTGGGGACATGCTCGGTTCCTTTTGATGAAAGAGGTTTACGAGCAATGGGGGGTACAATGGGTCTATTAGGCTTTCCTTCGCTTCACAGAAATATTCGGTGTTGTTTCTTGGTTGTGAGCCAGCTTCACAACAAACTCGGCGTTGAGGCGTACCGTTTTGGGTTAGACTTTTAGACTTGGTGGCAATCGAAGCAGCCCATCTGTCATTGCTCAAGTTGACCAACTTGGTTATTAACCCTTTGCTTCATCCAAATTCCCAATGGTTGGTTCGTGGTGGTGACAAGTTTGAAATCTGTCAAACTGTCAACGCAACCATCCCTGACACCTCGAGACAATCTCGGTTATTAACCAACAACTTCATAGAAAACTTAGGGAGATTGGTTCACAGAAAAATCGAAGCGATGATGTTGGTTGCTGCCTTTTTCCATTCTGTCAAAGTGTCAAATGCCATCGACACCAAAAAACAGTTCAGACCGTTGCTTGTTTTTTCTCCCATCACTTCCCATCATTGTCACACAAATTGTTTTGGGACAACGACTTATGACTGTCACGGTTTGTCTCGTCACAAAAGCTTGGTGGTAATTAATCGGTTGAAAGCCAGAAGCATTGCCGTTATTAACCCTTCGTTCTGTACTCAAATCATCTGAGTTCGGGCTGATTTGCAAACAATGCTTCAACCCAATCAGTTAATTCCCATCCCGACCGTCCCCCCCTGCGTCTGAGCAACCCGAGGGAAGAGAGTGATGCGAGATGTCTCAATACTGACTTTTCACTTACCTGACAATTAACCGTTACGTCACTGGTAACGAAATAGTTAACGGACATTTCTCCTATAGTATCTATTATAGGACTTTTGTCCGTTAGCTCACCTTTTGAACTACCTCTTAACTTACCAGATGACCGCAGGGGTCGCTTTTGCAAAAGGTCGAGAACCACCCTCAATGTTCCGTCCACCGATTCTCCAATCTGATGCAGTGGTTCATTCGCAAGATCGATTCCAATTGATTCGTTTGACACAACAACAACTGGAACACCCCTGTCACAGACTCCTCGACCACGACCGACAGCTTGCAGCAAAACCTCCTTCACAAGATTTCGATGGCTCTCTGCCCAAGATTCATTCAAATACCCTGTACCTTCGATTTCAACCAATTTCCCATCACAAGTTCTTCCTTCCCAATTTATGGAGCCAAAATCGCCACTAGTAGTTGCCTCATTTGTATTTCCAAATCGAATCAAATCATCACGAACAGCAACAGGGGGAACTCTTGGTGTCCCCACAACCAATATCAAGTCACAACTTTCTAACCAAGAGTTACTTGCACGGTCTTTTCCTGACCGAAAATACTCAATGCGACTGATTCTCGATCTCCAAAATGGATCAAGTTCATCAAGTGCTTCCACATGACATTGCTGGGTAATAATGCCTACTTTTTGAGCATTATTAAACTTGGCAAGTAGACCTCTGACTATGCCACGAACGATCTTGGGGGTTGTTCCCTTCGTCACATCAACGTCCGCATATTGCAACGGTGGAAACTTGTATTCTAGTTTCCCAGCCGGAGTTTTATCAACGACATCCCGACCAATCAACGCTTGGATAGACTCGGAATTAGTGCTGGCGTTTTCAATCCAGACTACCGATTCTTTTGGAAGTTCATTGTGCCAAACACCCACGAGTCCCTGCACAAAAACATTCTTTCCATTTTTCCCATGATGGTGATCAACAACCAAACACAGCGTAGCTATCTCCCCGAGGCAATACCCAAGTGCCAACTGAACAGCCTTTCCACTTGAGAAAACGCCCAACCTATCCATTGAGCGTTGCAGCAAGTGATCAATTTTTTCGTACCTTTCGCAGGGTGAGTTCGTCTTGAGCACCTTCAAACTCGGAAGCGTCTTAAAAGATTGACCATTAACAACTGCATCTTCAAAAGGTTTTAATAACTCTTGGCTATTAAGTGCATCAATCAACTCTTCCACCGATGCTTGCAGACGTTTCGCAAAGTTAATAGCGGCATCATCCTTCCAAGAGCGAGCTATATCTTCAGCCTTAATCGCAATCTGCAAAAGTTCTTTCAGGTGCAGTTCTTGAGCGTCATCTTTTTTGCCCGTCTTGACGACTTTTGCCATCGGTCTCAATAGATTCGCAATGTCTTCATGGAAAAAGACAACGGGTTTGTCCTTCGCTGGATGGAAGTCGCTTAATGCTCCTCTCGCATGTGTCGCAACAACATGACTAGCATCTTTTGCGAGTTGCCTTTTCTTCTGGTAATCACACCTATCTGCTAAAGGACAAGTTGTGCAGATGCAGCGACCAACATTCAAACCTGCTTTTAAAGCCAACTGTGCTTTTCCAGGATTTTTTTCGGTCCCAAAGACCAAACAGGTTGAGGAGTCCAGTCTCGGATGCTGTGCTGCTGATAGTCCTTCCTTCCTCATTTCACTAACCAACTCTTCACAGGCATCATGTGTCGGCACGAAGGTCGCACTCTTACCTGCTCTTTTCATTGCTGCTAAGTCGGCTGTGGATTTGCCAGCACCAGTCATCGAACCATCAAAAAAGATTTTCCCAACTTGTCCTAAGCTCTCAAACCTTGAAGACTTCATTTGGCTTCTCCAATCTTCAAGCGGAACTACCTCCGTTGTTGATTCTTCAAACTTAATAACTGGACAGATAAGAGCCGTTCCAACTTCCAATCCTTTGTCCTGGACATTCACAAATGCGTTATTAACAATCGTTCCCGATTCCTTCAACTCAAGTGGGTTTTCCACCTTGCTATTAACTAGTCGATTGACTGTTAATAGTTCTTCTTGAGACAAGCCGAATTTTTCGGCAAGTTTGCAAGACAGCTTAAATGCGGTGGTGTTTCGGTTCACCTCGACAGCCCCGAATGTGCTCGCATAAGCAATGGCTCGTTTTATTTTTTTGGATGTGTTCTGGCTTGAGGGACTGGAAATCTGATCTTGAGCCGGTTTTTTCCAACCACCATGAAGCGATTTTGGTTGGGCAGCGACGATCTTAGGCAGAATTACCTCCAGATCGTTCAATAGATATTTGCGACCGGGATCAGCATCATGGATAAAACAACTGACTGGAACATCCTTTTTGACGTTATTGAACCCAGGGACACGCATAACACGGGGTAGATCATGGATGCTCTTGTCTGAATCAAAAGCAACAATCATTCGCTTTTGCAAGTTGGTCCACAACTGCCTGTTAGTGATTGGCTCCGTAAGTCGCCAGTACAGATGAATGCCGTATCCAGAACAAACCACCATCGAGGGCTTTGGGAAATTCATCTTGGCAATTCTGGCGTTTGCCTCCTCCAAGGTGCAATTGTCGAGATCAGCAAATAGATTTCTCGCAAGGAGGACATCTTTTCCGGTCTTGCCTCCAATGCTCCGTCTTGGATTGATCGACGCAAAAATATTCAGAGGAACGACGTACTCAACTATCTCCTTCCCCGGTTCCCGCCATATCGTCTCGGCACCAAGATTCATCTTGGTAAGTTCATTCACAATGGCATTTATGTCTTTGGCTTTCTTCCAGCGAAAAACCTTGTGCCGTTTGGCTGTCTCGGTGTCGAGAAAATTCTTCGGTGCCATTTGGTCACGAGACTTTTGGGATGGCAGCATCCTAAATTCAACAATGTCATCGGGATCAAAAAGAACCTCAGCCCAACGCTGTGGTTCATTGGTTGTCAGCACAGATGTAGTTCTCGTGTTGTCCTCATAAGAAAGACGGAATGCATCCTCCAGAGTTAAGGAACAAGGCTCGGGATAATTCTCTGAAAAATTGAAAAAAGCCATCAAATCAGGAGATGGCGAGGATAGATAAGGAGAAGTCATTGGGTGGTTCCTTTGATTGTAGGTAGTTAAAACAAAATCCCCAGGGCACTTACTCTGGGGATTTTTTGTTGTTCGCTCTTGCTTAGACGATGTATGCCATCTTCCGAAACAACTCGATTACTTTTTCTTCATCCCAAACGTAATTCCACGTGCCTGGATTGGTGCTTGGGACTTCTTTGGTTAAGTGTTTGGCGTCAGCCGTTGGTTGGCCTTTGTCATCTCTCAAACCGAGCTTCTTGAGCAACTTGCCAACCTGGTGGCTGGTCATTCCGATTTCCGCTCCAATTGCTCTCATAGTCGAATATTTTTCCATTTTTGTCCTTCGTCGGCTCCTTTACATGGCCGACCATTAAGTAGTTCTATTGTTCCTAATGCTCTTGCTCATCAGCCAACGAGGCTGCCTCAAGTAGCAAGCGGTTTATTCTTTCGAGTTCGTTCCATTCATTCGTGTGGCTCCTGAAACTAGCTCAGCAGCGTTGGCGAATCCGTTCAACAGTTCAGTCAGCAAACAACCAACAACATCGCTGGTCGCCCACGCTATGACTGTCCCAGTTGGACTCACAATTTCGAGACCAATGTTGCCGGTTTTGCGAACAGAGAATCCTTCGGCGTTCATTTCTTTTTCTCCTTCATTCCTTCGCTCGCAAAATATTTCTTTGCGATGGCCAAATCTTGTTCATTGAATATTCGCCGATTTGCGACTCTTAGAGTCGGTTCAGGCAAGTACCCAGAACTAATGGCGTAATGCACTTGGAATGGTTTTTTGCCGCATAATGCAGCGACATCTTTTATCGAATATTTTTCGGACATATTTGCCCTCCTTTTTTATCTATGCTGATTGGTTTGTTTTTTGTTGTAATTATTGAAAAGAATAAAAACATTTATTGATTCAAGCAAAAGCCAGCCCCCACTCATTTGAATAGGGGATGGCTTGATAGAGCGGATTTCAATCGTTTATCAAAAGCCGCCCAGTTTTAAAGTGTGTCGTTTTTCGATTCATTTACGATTGGATCGGCCAACAATTGTTCAAAACACACACGAAGCACGTCGATAAAAACATCAACGCTTTCGTCTTTATCCTTCATCTTGCACATCACGAGACAGCGGACGATAAGCGGCTCATTCTCAAGAACTGGATTCAGAACATGCCTTCCTTTTGGATCGACATCCTTCCAGAAATCATCGCTTGGTCGCCTAGATACAATCTCACAGCCCTTATCGCAAAGCTCTTTCAATCTGCTCGTTGTTACAATAAACATGTTTTCTAACCTCGTTTTTTCAGTCTTTGTTGATACCCAGCAAGAATCGCACAATGCGGTTGATGGTTTGCTCGAAGAGCGGACGCCAAAGATGGCATGCCAGTAAAGAGAAAGTGTTTTAAAGTCGCTTGCTCTCCTGCAAGAACGCAAGGAGATCAGTTTGTTATTGTCATGACAAAAGTTTTTAGTTGGACAATTGTAGTATCTCGAAAGATCAAGGCAAATTTTCTCTTGGCATCAATCACAATCAATCGCTTCACGTGTCCCGATTGCTTCGCTGCAATCTTCGAGCAACTCCTTCCATTGGCCCACGTTATCAACGGATTGAAACTGATGTCTTGAAAGCTCTTGCAAATCCTTTGTTATTTGCGAGAGTCTGGATAGTTGCTCTGAGTCTTTCCGAATCACCTTCAATGGCATGTCCTTCTTGTCTTTGGTCAGCTTAGGATTCTGCTTGCTTTCGATCCCAGAGTTCTTTGGGACACGTTTGGGCACACAAGCCGGTTCTTGCTTAACAGGTGTTAGTTTGGATTGCGGAATGATGCTCTCAGTGGCTAAGGAATTGCTTACCGTAGCATCAACAACAGTCTTGGTTCCTTTCTTTGGACCTAGCTTTCGTCCCAAGATTTGGTTCGTCGTAGATTCATCACCTATGATCTTGTTCAATGCGTTTCTATCTATCTTGTATGCTTTCTCCACCTTGGCAGCAGTTGATCTGCCGACGCCAACCACATCCGCTTTTACTTTCAAAAGATCGACCCTTTGTGTACCGGTACACAAAGGTTGCCCCTGATTTTTTCTATCTTTCCCCTGCTTTTCGAGTTCGTCATACTTTGCTTTCAACGCTTGGCTCATTTCCAAGAGTTTCAGAAACGTGGCGTATCTCTTCTCTGGACTTAGGGAGCGTCTAATACCTGTTGCTTGCACAAACTCAGCGGCTTGAAGTTCGTTGCCTGAGAATTCGGAAAACCATCCTTCGTCTTTTGGATTTCTGCCAGCCTGAATGCAAGCTCGATACCTGTTCCATCCATCAAGGATCATCCCTTCATACAAGTAGATGTTTTGCTGGAGTCCGTTCTTTTTGATGTCAGTAACCAATGCGTCGAAGGTTTCTGCTTCGAATGGAGACCAAGCCTTGCTCAATGGATGTTGTTCGTAAACAGGCATCTCATTTCCGCCGCCCCTCATTCGCATTGGGTTGGCGACCTCCATCTGAGTTTGGTCACTCTTGACCATCCTGTCGTCAACTTGAACGCCATCTGAGATAGCTACGCTTGACTCTTCCAAATTGATATTGCAAGTGCTTGTCCCCGCTTCAATAAAAGCAACCATATCTTCCCTCTGTAAATCTCTAATCTGAATCTGTTCATTTTCTTTCGCACACGAAACTGTTCGATGTGCGATGGGGACTATACCGTGATTTTTGCGAGTTGTAAAAGAAACGTGAGAGAGTCTTGTGGGACAACAGAAGTTTTACAAATGTGTTAAATCGCAATATAATAACCATCGCACAATACTTAAAAATCACACAGCAAAGAAAGCGTTTATGAGTCCTGAACAAGCAGACGATTTGGAGATAACGAAGAAGAGATCAAAGCTGATCGTTGATCGAGTCCGTTCTGTCGCACTTGGTTATTCCACGGGGTTCTTTCTTCACGGAGAAGGAGGAAGTGGGAAGACGTATACGGTAACTAACGCACTTCATGATCTAGGGTCAGATTGGATACTGCACAATTCCGACATGACCGGAACGGGACTTTACGAAGCCTTGAAAGAGCGGCCTTCTGCTGTGCATGTGCTTGATGATCTCGAACAACTCTACAGGGACACTAAGGCGGTTGGGATATTAAGAGCAGCCACCTGGGGTGATGAAAATGGGAAGAATCGAATCATCACCAAAGCGGTACACAAGAAAAACGAGAGCTTTGAATTTACTGGTGGGATCATCATCCTATCCAATCTTCCCCTAGGCGATTTGCCGCACTGGAAAGCTCTGGCGACACGGCTTTCCCCAGCGATATTTCAGCTTACCGAAGGGGAGAAGAAGGCAATGATGCTGGACATCGCATCGAAGGGAAAATTTGGGATGGCTCCAGATGTTTGTGAGGAGGTGTGCGAGTACATCATCTTCCATGTTGAAAAAAACGGAAACTGCCCGCTTTCTCTCCGTATGCTAGATGTTTGCCTCCAAGATCGAAGGATGTACGACAATGGAGAGTGCGAAACGCACTGGAAGGATTTGGTTGTGTCCAGGCTCGAAGGAGAGATTACGGAACCAAAGATTAAGCCACGAAAACGAAAGGTACGGTTGCAGGACGAGCGTTTTATTGCACAACAGGTTTTTGATATGTTCCCGGACCACAGGCAAAAGCGATTCGCCGAATGGGAAAAAAGAACTGGCAAAACAGAGCGATCACTCTACAGGCGACTCGAAGACCTTGGGCTAGAAAAGAGGCCCAAATTCATGAGCATTGATGACGACGGCAAAGATGAGGAAGCTTTCGAATCTGACAATCTGTCAACGCCGGAAGAAATTGACACTTTGACTGTTTGAACAACACCCTCCAAACGTGCAGACGTTGCTGAAATCTGCACGTTTGTACCATCACAAGCTCAGCCTTTTTCTTGAGATTTTGCAGTAGTGTGAATCGATATCGATCCCAATGCCATCGACTCCAAGTTGAGATGCTGCAACCATTCCGTTGACACCGCAAAATGGATCAAGAACTTTTGTTTCATCGTTGATTCCAGCAAGCTTGATGCATCTTCGAGAAATTTCAGGTGGGAACGTAGCTGGATGTTCGAATCTCTCCTCCGCTCCGTGAATCGTTTCGTGCGGGACGAACCAAACATCCCCTTGGCATCTTAGTTTCGCCCCCGACGTACCCTCGTTGTTGGAATCGGTGTAGGGAACACCAATCGACAATCGATCAATGGCTGCGTTCCCATTTTTGGTGAAGTGATAAATTGGTTCCCATAAGTGGTTCAGGAATCGCTTGCTCGTCACCGGACTGAAGTGTCCATGCGTTTTACCTTCTATCGAGATCGACTTGACCCAAACAATCTGGTTTTGCAATTTGAAATGGTGGTTAGCGAGAAAGGCAACCTGCATTGCCGTCCAAGGCTTTCTTGCAGAGTGCCCAATGATAAGGAACAAGGAGCCATCAGGTTTGAGCACCCGATTGATCTCGGTAAAGACTTTCCCCATCCACTCGAAATACGCTTCGTCAATCATGTTGTCGTCGTAGGTTCGGTATGGAATTCCTTGGTTGTAAGGGGGGCTTGTTACGACGCAAGAGATGGATTCGTCTTCGATTCGATCTTGCATCAGCTTGACGCAGTCACCGCACCAGATTTCGATTGTCGATTTCTTTGTTGAATTTGGTGGCAAGGGTTGGGACGCACTATGTTCGACTAACAATTTCCGCATCAACCTTTTGACTGGCTGATCCGATTTTTTGTGAGCCTCGTTGATGATCTTCTTTCGTAGCTTTGGATCAACCACGGACAACCGAACCGCCTCGTTAAGTGTTATTCGTCCGGATTTGACCTCCGCAATTATTTCGGGAGCCTTCTTGCTGATTGACTTTACCTTTTCCACATAGGCCGAGTTGGACTTTGCGATTTTGGCAGCAAATTGGCTTGATTTGCCGCTAGATAAGGTCGCCAACGGCTTGGCCAACTTTTTGCCTCTTCCCGGTGATCGCCTTTGTCGTTCTTTGGCTTCGACTTCGAGCATCGGAAGGAGGTCAAACGCAACAACGGCTCGTTGACTTGGTGTCAGGTGCCTACGATATAGATTGGTTGCAACGACCCATGCAAGTGGAGAGCCTTCACCCTCAAACTCTTTGAAACGAGGAGTCACCCCAGCAATTTCGCAAGCCGCCAACCTGTTGCGACCATCAAGCACCTTACCATCAAGCAACACAATTGGGTCGATAAGACCGTTTTCCTTGATGTTGTTGGCGAGTTCATGGAGGTCACTATCCCCGAGTTTTGGGAATAGCTCACAAGCTGGATGGAGATCAATCTTCATCGGAGTTAGGGCGTCAGGGAAAGAAACCGGAAGCAGTTTTGCTAATCGAAACGATGGCCGCATTGTACCCTAATTATTTGTTAAGCCATTTAGCCCCAACGCATCCAGCCAGCAGAGAGCAGACAATAAACTCGCCACCAACAATTACGCAGGGTTTTCAGGTCTTTTGATGACAACAAAGGTGCTTGCCCAGGTTTGCAAAAAGCAATTTTGCTAATCGAAGCTTTAGACCCATTGTACCCTTTAAAGTGTTAGCCGAAACGACGAATTTGGCGGACCACAAAGCAAGTGATCCAGTAGCAAGCAAGTTCATTTGCTTGTTGAAGTCCATAAGAAACCATCCGAGCACCCTCGTGCCCAAATTTTCACCAACAGAAGGAATCTAGAAGATGAACGAAACGAAAAGCGTTGATAGCCTCGAGGGAAAATCGGAATCCGAAATAACGACCATCATCAAAGGCCACCTGGAGAAGTTCGAAAACCTGAGACGCAAGACCAAGGAACTACAGCACCAGTCAGCCGTCACTCTTTTTCGTGCTGGTGCTGCCTTGTCAGTTTTGAGAACCAAACTCAAAGAATCCGGGCACGGTCAGTGGGCATGGCATCTCAAAACTTATGGGCTGAAGCGGACCACAGTCAATGATGCGATTCGATTATTTGAAAATGCAAAAACGGAGGAAGCCCTGGCTGACATGGGAATCACCGAAGCGAAGAAACGGTTTGTTTATCCGTCTGTTGCATCAAAACCAAAACAAGAAGACATCGAAAACGAGGGCATTCAGAACAAGCCCAAACTCTTTGAGCCAGGAGATGCTCGGGAACAAGTCGAGGATGAGGATTCAAACGACTCCCAAGTCGACTCCCAAGTTGACGACCAAGTTGACGACCAAGTTGACGAGGAAGAGGTACTTGATAGAGATCAAATCACAATTCGCATCTCAACTCAGTTATGCAGCGTCATCAGCTTGGTAGAGCAGATCAAGAAAGAAGGGCTGTGGAGTCAGATATCCAACAACGCACCGATCAATAACAGCTTGAAAAAACTCTGCGATCTTATCAAAGCAGAGTAGCTGGCAACTCAAAAAAAGTGGTCCTATCAACGCTTGTTCATTGAAAGAGCAAAACGCTTTGCACTAATGAAGCACTTTTTACAAATCAATGATTGATGCAATAGTTACAAATCAACGTCGTAAGTTTTACGAAAGTTAAAAGTCGTGGTAAAATAGCAATAGGAAAGGACTTGATTATAAATCCTGTCATTTTAAACAGTGCCTCCCATTGGCACTGTGCCATGTGGCACTCCTTCAAGTCCCCGCCAGGACTCTTCCTGGTGGAGAACTTAATACAGAAGATGCTGATAGACAATCTTCGAGCATCATTTTTAAGTGGATATTGGGCTTGGTATTTTTCATAAAGGCATAGGTATATTACGACAATGAATCATTTGTCAAAAAAGCAGCAGAAACAAAAGAAGCGAGAGCGTCGTGTTGCTGCTGAGAAACACGAAGCTGCCGAAAGACGTCGCTACAAAAAGAAGTTCCCAACCTACGAGTTTCAAACCAACAACGCCCCGATGGTTTTGTTCAGTTAATTAAACGAACATTGCAGGAACTCGATTTCCGAGACAGGACAGTTTTCGATCCAAGCGAAACCACGTTCCTATCCAAGCTCAAACAAATGCCCGAAGTGGTCCTTCCGATTCTGGCTCAAGGTATTGCAGAGCGAGATTTGGCAACTTTGCATCATATTTTCATGGTTGGTCATCGTGTCTTCGCCCGCATACCAAGAGATCAACTTCGACAGTGGATTCCTTATCACAACGTCCAATTCCAAATGGCTGGTGAGCGAATCATCGTTCAGTTTCAATCCTTGGAGCAGGTCAACAGTGAATCTGGGACAATATATTTTTCTCCTAATCGTCCTACTGTGGAAATCGACGGACACAAGTTAATTGTTGGGTGGTCTAAGCACGCAATCGAACGAACTTGCGAACGATTAGCCCCGAATTGGGAAAGCTACCTGGGACTTGGCGATGTTTTTGCGTTCTTCCATGAATGTCTTCGATTTGATGCCTGCAAGTTACATAAAGGAAGAGATAATGGATTTACGTTCTTCGACAATTGTCATAGTGGTTTCTTCAGCGGACATATTGCAGAGCAAATTCTCGGTCGGTCGCCGAAAAACAAGTGCTACCACCGAGTTGGTTATTGCCCAGTAGTCATCGACGGACATTTCGCAAAGGCCACTACACTGCTTTATCCAGGCTATGTCGGGACACCAGAATATGGATTGATTCTAAAATACGGTATGCGAGGAATGACTCGACCGCAAATAGTTGATCTGGCGAGCAGGATGACTCGACGTGAATTAGAAACAAATGAGGACTACAGATTGATGAAGATGTTTCACGAGAATGGAATTCCGCAGATCATCGAAACCGATGAGAACTACTATTCTATCCCGTCAGAGACATGGTGTTGAAGCCGTGAACGGCATGGAGATTGCACGCAATGTTTCACGCACAAATGCAGTCTTGCTTTAGAACATATTACTGAAAACTACTAACCAATCTATGCTCTAAACCTAAACAAGGAAAAACACGAATGCTCATTGAACTAAACCGATTGCTAACCACAGATGAGGTTGTTTCGGAATATCGCATTCGATCCTCTATGGTTGATGGCATTGTTTCGAATCTACCTGTGTTTGAGAAGCTTGAAGATGGCTCCCTGATCCATCTTGAGAAGGATGTAGATGATTACCTTAGCGAATTATCGCTTCAACGCCGTAAGTTGTCGCAACCAGAACCAGATATGACCCGTTCAAAAGACTTGAACGAAACCGAAAGCAACATCCTAGAAGCGTTAGGGGATGACAAGCTGACGGGGGAGCAACTAGCAAAAAAAGCCGGTTACACACACAACAGCCACTTCAAAAGCACTTTGTCTAGCATGGTCAAGCGGAAACTGCTTGTGAACGACCATCCTGGATATCGAAAGCCATAGTCAGGACTTTGTCAGGACTGACGATGCTTGAAGCGACCCGTATCTTAGATGTGGTAACGAGAAGCAAAAACAGACGCCTAGAGGCAACTTCGCTCTCTAGGTTAGAAACAAAGAACAACCTTAAAAGGGGAAGAATGATGATTGACCAAGACGACTCGACTGTACGACTGCTAAATACAAAGCTGACAGCAGAATCGATTCAAGACTTTTTGTCGCAACTGGATGACCTTGATAAGGAGGGCTTCATTCAGGCTGCATCAGCCATCACCTTTGAATTGGAGGAACGAGCCAGATATCAGGCCGAGAAGAATGATCTCGACCTAGAGGAGTTGCTGGAAAGCATTGGGTGCTGATTACCAGCGACGGTGAATTGGGATGCGATTGCACCCCATCGAAAAGGCATGGTGCCTCCCTGTCTCGTTAACGATAGGGCGAAGCACAACTAAGTGAGTCCCCGCCAGGATTTTTTCCTGGCGGGGCGTTTTGAACAGCAACCTAAACCCAGGATTTACTCAAAGTGCAAAACAGCATCACAAAAGTATTTGAAAATGAAGATGACCTAAGACGGTGGTACGCCGTTTTTTGCTGGGGAGAAGGCGATATGACTTCGTGGATTGGTCCGCAGTCGATACTGCATGGGTTTAAATTGAACTGTGATAGTGACATTTACGGTGCAGGGAAAGATGTTACCGAGATACCACATACTATCGATTTCGAGTGTACCTACTTTTCATCCGCAGGAGTTCCTGAAGACACTTTGGAAAACTTGCTTACGAGATTTCGAGGTGAGGGCAAGGTTGAGATTGAGATTTGGTTTGAAGAACCATTGGTCAATCCGGACGACTGGTACTGGCTATACGAGAATCCGAGTCCATTTGCACTTGGGATTATGGATGACTACAGGAAGCGTAGAAAGGAATCTGAGAATTCGATCACTGAGTACCATTCGGATGTGATCTACTCCGACCCTAGCGAATTACGCCCACTTGCAATTGAAGCAGTAGTCAAGAAATACCGGGACCAAATAGAACAATCAAGCGAAGAAATTCCTAGTGAAGAAATTGACGATTTGGTTTCCCAATATCAATCAAAGGTGGATGCTATGTCTGATGAGGAACTACTGGGATGCCTTGATCGGGATTCAGACCTACGCTTCTTTTTTGCGATTTCAATACTGTAGTTGGATTCACGAAACTTTGAGCAATAGATTGCACGATATGCTAATAAAGAATTGTCAGCTTTTCCCAACGGTTTGCATGTTGAATCTGTTCCGCTCACTCATCAATCTCTCTTAGTCAGGACTTTGTCAGGACTGACTTTGAAACGGGAATGGATATATTTTTCATGTGGCGAGAACCATCACCACATGGATTAATAGTCAAGAGTTCGACAATCAATCTTACTCTTGTGAAATGGACCTTTCGCCGGCACCCTGTCACTTCACAAGCACCGCCAGGAGTTTCTCCTGGTGGCCTAATTCTAAAGTCGATTTGCAATCTAGAAGGAAATACAAATGGGTTGGTTTTTTGAAGAAGTAACGCTACAGCAAAAGATTGCTGAACTGACGCAGGACTGGGATTCTACTGGTCCAGATAGCGTCGAATACAAAGACATTTGCCTTGCACACGCCTATGTCGCAGAAACCGAAAATTTCGGCGTACTCTGGTGCGTTCGTGAACGCAGGTCCAATGAAAGCACAGAGCGTAGAATCGTTTGCAATATCATCGAATCCTGCAACGGCTTGTTGGGACACAAAGAACTTTTGGAGACAGACGGTCCTTCTTACTTCTCAGTGCCATTATCGTTTTTGTCGATGGTGCCGCTTGAGGTCCATGGTGGAGATGAAGAGTGGTGGCGTGAAGCGGTTTTTGCATACTCGAATGAAGGTCAACAACAATGAGCTATCTACAATCCCCTATGAGAATTTATGTCCACTGTCCTAACGACTGCGGATGTCACCGTAACGCTCGCAGCTTTCTTCACTCGTGGGGAATCGAAGCGTCGTTTGGATACGACGGGGATCACTACTTGGAATTTACGATTCCTCAAGGCTGGTCCCAAGTCAAAATCCATAGATTTAGCAAAGCACTGAGCAAGAACTTGAAAATTGGGGATTAACCGGACAAGAGAAGCCGATATGAACTTTGAAGAGATCATGGAAACTATGGCAATGGAAAAGTAAGTAACTCTTCATTGCTAAGAACTATGTGGTGGGCAACCACCCGTAGTCGCTTGGTTCGCAACGAGTCAAGCGAAGTCGTTTGCCCCGATGGTGAATTGGGATGCTATTGCTCCCCGCCGCAAAAGGCACCCGCCAAGAGAATCTCTTGTCGTGGCATATTTCGAGAGCGAGACACAAGGATTAAATCTCGTAACTCACTCAATAACTCTTATCCCGGCCACCCTTTAAATAGGAGTTCGGGAAAGACGCACAGTGATCAAATGTGGATCACGGGTGCAAGTGTTGAGATCATGTGGGCAACCTTGACATGAAAATAACGGTTGCGGTTCCGAAAGGAGCGACAACGAACCCTTGCAATGGATGGTAAGCAGGGGTTCTTTTTTCAAGCACTTCAGTTTCAACACAAAGAGTAAAAAATGATCCCGTTACCGACAGTTGTTCTAGCAACCGAAAATTAGAGTCGATGGCGATGAGAATCATCAACATTGATTTTACGTTTTCAGAATAGCGTGGTAGGATAACAGAACTGGACAGGCAACCCTATGAGCGTTGCTGGAATGATCCCCGCTGATAGCTTCGGCGGTTAAATCTTAGGGTTGCTCGGCCCGCTATCCCCAGGCATGAACGCTTGGGTCCGTCGCAAGGGAGGATGGTTTCAATGCACCGTCCAAACGATGTAGGAAAACCATCGTATCTACCTTTGCCTGGATTTTTTCATGTGTTCAATCGCACCAACAACTGTTAATCAATTACTCGGTAGCACTTTCAATGTTTCGGCAGGCGTGCCTGACGGAATGATCCACCTTACTCTTCCACGCTTGGGTCCGACGTGCAAGCGTTTGGGCATTGACTATGCCAAGGCCATTGTTGATTGGACCGAAGTCAGGCGACGAGGGAAACGCCATTGCTATCCTGTTTTCTCTGGTATCGTTATTCGATCTGAAAATCATGCCCGATTGCTTGAAGCCCTGGATGAAAAGTCGAAAAAGCGTGAACGAAAAATAGATAAGCTATCCGTTCTTACCGCACTGTTCACGTTGAATCGACGAGCTAAACGCTGCCGTGACATGGCACAAACGTCCTACCAAAAACGCATGCACGGTCTTGCTGGTAAAATGAAGCGTGAGAAAAATCAAATCTATGAAATAAAAGGCCAAGTTCTTGAACATCTTGTCCGTGCTGGACAACTTACTGGTGGCGAGTTTCATCGGTTTGGGGATGGCAACTGGGCAGAGATACTTGAGGGCGATGGATTTAGATTCCATAGACCCGCACCGCCGCAAGTTAAAACTCCAAACGTGGTGCAATTGGAGAGTATCGAAGCAAAGCCAAAGTCTTCTAAGGAGCCAACCCTCGATGTCGCATATGAAGTCATTAAAAGATTTCTTGCGGACAAGGAGAAGGTAAAAGTCTACGAATGGTCAAACTACTCCAGACCAAAGCGTCGCTACCGATGGCGAGACGAAGCTGACGAAGACGGCTTCGACGAAGGTGATGATGAAGAACAAATCTTCTGATTTATCGAACCGAAATACCAACTCAAGTATCTAGTCAATTGAATAAGCGAGTCTTCATCAAAGTGGTTTTGTTGAAGCTAAGAATACCAAATAGTGCGTAGAGGTAGTCATGGCAACGCCGTGGGAGCAGGCTGAAAATTTCGTCGAGTCTAAAGTGAAATGGTTCAAAGCACAGACCAAGAACGCAGTTCCAACTCGACCACTGGAGATACTGGAGAAGATCGCAGGAGCGTGGACGAGTGAGCCACTCGACATCCTCGATGTACCTGCATGGGTCTTCATCTATTCCCCGACCAGTGCAAATCAGTTGTACGAGTGGGCAGGAAACATTGGACCTACCGACCTGGGACGGGCTGCTGTGGGATTTGCCAAACGGCATACGTTTAAGGCGAATGGAGGGATGGTTTTTCTTGGAGTAACGATTGACAAGGTACTCCGAATTCCATCCGTAATCGTGGTACGTCGAAGTGGCTTATTCATCTTTGACAAACCGGAAGACCAATACCGACTGCTTACGGAGGAGCAGTGGGATGAATACGCAAGAGGATGATTGAGTCCTTTCATTTGAGTGTTCCATCGGTATCCAAAGCCCCTTCTGGGAGGCATGCGGTAATACAAATGGAAGTGGTATGAAAAGCAGAGTGTTTTTCCGAGTTGACGTGCGAAAGTCTACGTCAACTCTCCTATACGATTTCAAGTCTTCTCCAGAAGCGTTTCTTGAGGAGCAGGTTTTAACTTCTTGTCCATCCTGGAGCCGTTAGTATGACAGCAAAAGTTCCCGTTTCCCTTAACCAAGACCAAGACCAAGACCTCAGTAACGAGGCAAGTGCAAAGCAATTCGTAGCCACAATTCAATCACCACGAATCAAAGATCATGACCACAGGAGTAAGACCATGAAGAAGGCGGTGATCTACACCAGAACTAGCAGCAAACCTGAACTTGACCGAGACGGTCAGCGTGAAGACATCCTAGCAAGATTTGGAGGGGAGTACGAGATTGTTGGCGAGTACCATGACGTTGCCAGTGGCACCCAGGAGATTCAGGACCGCCCTGGCCTCAAAGCAATGCTCGACGCAGTTGCCAAAGGTGAGGTAGAAGTATTGGTATGCAGCGACCTCATACGACTCACTCGTCATCTATCACCGGAGATCATTGGGACGATCCAAAAAGCCGGAGTGCAGATCGTGACGGCAGATGGAAGGGAGATCAGCCAAGCCGATCTGGCCGTCAACATGCTCATCAACCGGATGTCAATGACATTTGTGGAATCGCACAGCGAACGGACCAAGCGTGACATTCGTGCTGCTCGTGAACGCCGTGATCGAAAAGCGAATGACAACAGAAGGGAGTAACCAGAAAGCTAGGTTTTACAATTCTGCCTAGCCCGTGGTAGAATCATCTTCGTCGTGAGCTTCTTTTTGTAGCCGCTTTAGCGATGCTCCGACTTTAGCCTGCTGAGGGACGACGGCTCGAACCCCTCCGGGCAATCTGCGTGTTTTTCTGCATGAGTTGTGCGGAACCGGGGATTGTCTGGACATGTGGATCGGCTCTTTACCGTCGATGCTGCACTTCTTGATGTTTTCCCCGTCATCTCGATGATGTGAAGTTGTGAAATAGGGGGCAATCCGTGGCAAAAAAAATCATCTACGTCGTTGTGTACCTGCGGATGTCGGATATTTCGCAGGACACAAGTATTGAACAACAGCTTCAGCAAATCGAAGCATTTGCTTTGAGGGAAGGATTCCAAATCCTCAGAATTTACAAGGATGAAGGGAAATCAGGATCGCATTCCGTTGAGAAGCGGATCAACTTTCTGGAAATGTTGTCGGATATTTCCTCTGGCAAGTTTCCAGAAATCCATGCAGTCTGTTGCCTTGATCTGTCTCGGTTTGGCCGTCTCGATTCCATTGAGGGGGCATTTGCCAAGAAGATTCTAAGAGAGGCAGGAGTGGTTCTCGCAACAGTCCTTGACGGTGTTATTGACTGGCGAGAACAAACAGACCGAATTGTTGATGCGGTATTGAGCGAAGCCCAACACGATTTTTCTTTTAGACTCGGACAGAAGACTCTGAAAGGGAAGTTAAAAGCGTTTCAGGATGGTAATTCTTACGGATACAAGGTGCCATACGGATTTGCAAGACTAATCACTGCTGACAACGGCTTGACTCGACTTGTTCATCGGACTGAGAAATTCTCAAAGCCGAAAGGATGGACGTGTGAGATCGTGAAGGGATTGCAGGACGAAATCGAGATTGTTCAATGGATGTATCGGGAATTCGACGAGAAGGACGTTGGCTTTCGATGGCTGGCGTCAGAACTGAATCAAAAAAAGATTCAAAGTCCCACTGGAAAAAAGTGGCACTCAAAGGTTGTTCAGGAGATTTTGCAGAACGAGAAATATGTTGGTGATCTGACACTCGGCAAAAGTGGCGACGGAGAGTTTTGGCGGCTCTCTGGCGATGAAGTTGTGAGGGCTGAAGGAAAATCAGGCCAGAAGAAGTCTCCTCTCATTCGCAAAGGTGTACTACCGCAAATTGTGGAAATAGAGTTGTTTGACCGTGTGCAGAAGAAGATTAAAGCAAGGAGAGCGTCCGGGAGTTACGGTACAAAAAAGGGTGGATATATCCTAAAGGACATTCTGTACTGTGGATCATGTGGTCGTCCACTCTATGGAAACCGCAACACCAGTAAGCCGGGGACTGTGAAGAGGAAATCAGGGAAGACGATCTACGTCTGCAAGACGGCCATCAACTACGGCAAAAGCTGTGACTGTGGGCAATGGTCCGTATTTGAATCGGAGATGCTTGAATTCCTCAGTTTTTACGGAACTCAACTAATTGATCCTGAAGAGTTGAAAAGGGCCATAAACGCAAAACCAAATCCTCCGGTTCAAAAGCAAGTGGCCCAGATTCGACGTGCTTTGGATGACCTTGCAAAGAAAATCGACAGGGGAACGGAGAATTTCCTTGTTGCTCCAATGGAACTGACGGCTGAGTTGTCAAACAAATTGCAAACGTGGAAAGCCGAACGCACAACACTCGAAAACGAATTACACGAGTACCTTGTGGAAAAACCGGAACTCGACCAAATCCGAAAGTTGGTGGACTTGAGGGACCAATTGCTTACGCTTCCGACGACTGAGCGGGAATTGTCGATCAGCAAGGATTCTTTTCGGCGACTGATGCGGGAATGCGGGGTGCGGGTTGATGTCTGGTGGAAGCGGTCATCGGACAACCGATGGGAAGTAGAACGAATTCGCCTTCAGATTGGTAAGAGAACCATTGAGTTTTCTGGCTTCGCCCCACAATTGTTTACCCTCGCTTCGGAAATGGTGTGGTGAGGGGATCTGAAAGGGCGCTGGACCATCAAGGGTTGGCCCGGCTTGAGTCGCCCTAATGCAGAATAAATTCGTGTGGTTTCGATCGATTCCGTTGCAGACAA
>JAIYDN010000102.1 GCA_027487485.1 Planctomycetaceae bacterium
AACGCGAAGGTGGGCCTCGTGCCCGCCTTCGCAACAGGTTTGGTCCGCTAACACGCGTCCCCCTTCAAGACCACGTTCCGCTTCCGTCGAGCTCGTCTCGGCGGGGCGCACAACTTACTGCTACCCTGCCACCATTGGCCATCGCTCGCTTCCGCCGAGTTTATCTCAGCGGAGCAAACAACTGAAAGCTAGGAGAGGCACAAACTTGGTCCGACTTGTAGCTTCCAGTTGATGCTCCGATTAGGGGGAACCCAACGGAGAGCGTCGAGAACCGTTTGGGCATCGGCCTAACGGTGCATGGCAACGACCGAATGTCCCAATCAAATCGTTTCTATTTGGCTGTATCCTTGCTCTCTTGGCTTTCTGTTGCTGCGGGAATTGATACCACAGCCTCCATACCCGCTTCCATTACTTTTGTTTTCTCAACAGCACGAGCCTTGACTCGTTTCATCACTTCAAAAACGGCAAGGTATGCGGCAGGATAAAACAGAAGCGAAGCAAATACTCCCCAATAAACGATCGACGGGAAATCATCAAGCTTCGCATTACTGGAATAAAACGTATTGCAAAGGACCCAAACTTGATATCCAAGAATCCCTAAAATCACCGCTAGGGGCACTTGCCAGTTACGCCAATTCTTAAGCTCCATGATTCACACTCGATTCTGCTCCGATTATCGCCAAACGCCATCTACATACTATCGCTTTTTTCCACCGCGGCGAATGGCGGCGCTACCAAACTTCTCTGCAATGATGTCGGTGACCGAGTCCAGCTTGCGATCCCGCTGATGCGTTTCTTCGTCAAAAAGTGACATCTGAGTCAGTTCGCCTTGCTCGAAATGATGAACTCCAAAGCCTAAGAGCCGAACCGACTTTCCGTCGTTAGGAACTTTGGCATGAAACAACTTGGTCGCGGCTTCGAGCAACTCGGATGTGACGTCGGTAGCCACAGGAAGAGTTTGCGATCGCGAAAGGAATTGGAAGTCCGAGTATTTGACTTTCACTTCGATCCCCTTGCAACGAAGTTGATGGTTTCGAAGCCTTCGCGATACCGACTCCACCAAATGAACCAAGCAACTAGCTAGAGCTTCACGATCGTCGATGTCGGCGGCAAAAGTGGTCTCACTCGATATCGACTTGGCTTCTCGATCGGGCGTTACTTTACGTGCATCGATTCCGCGCGATAGCGACCAATAATGCTCGGCCATGTTCCCGAAGATGGATCGAAGTGTTTCTAAATCGAGTCGCCGAAGTTCGCCGATGGTTCGAATCGACAGCTTGCGAAAGACGGCCGAAGTGACCTTACCGACTCCCCAAACCCGTTCAATGGGAAGCGGATCCAGGAAGTCCTGAGTTTCTTCACTGCGAA
Source organism: Planctomycetaceae bacterium (assembly GCA_027487485.1). Lineage (GTDB taxonomy): Bacteria > Planctomycetota > Planctomycetia > Pirellulales > Pirellulaceae > JBKCUI01. The sequence continues at coordinate 1,369 of JAIYDN010000102.1, forward strand.
CAATGACCAGCGCGTCCGGTTTGCGAAGATCGCTGGCAACCTTCGCGATGAATTTATTGGGCCCCATTCCAACCGATGCGACCAATTGAAGCTCCGCTAGAATTTTTTGTTTGATTGTTCGCCCAATGTTCTCGGGGGATCCGAACAAATGAGCGGTGGCGGTGACGTCCAAGAACGCTTCGTCCAGTGATAAAGGTTCGATGAGCGGCGTGAACTCGGCGAAGATTGCTCGGATCTCCTGGGAGACTTTGGCGTAGAAATCAATGCGAGGTCGAACAATAGCAAGGTTGGGACAAAGCTGAATGGCCCTGCGTGTAGCCATGGCGCTATGAATCCCAAATGATCGAGCTTCGTAGCTCGCCGCAGCCACAACTCCTCTTCCCTCCGCCGAGCCGCCGACGATCAAGGGCCGGCCCTTCAGGTTTGGGTTTTCTCGCTGCTCGATTGACGCATAGAATGCATCCATGTCCACGTGTAAAATCATCCCGCTTATTGTAACAGATGGATCACGCCGCATGGCTGTCACGACGAAAACCAAGTATTGGCTGATGAAGACGGAGCCCGATGTCTTCTCGATCGACGACCTGAAAGCATCGAAAGATGGCAGCACGCACTGGGACGGAGTGCGGAATTATCTGGCTCGTAACTTCATGCGCGACCAAATGCAATGGAATGATCGAGTTCTGGTATACCACAGTAACGCCAACCCGTCCTGCGTGGTTGGGACTGCCCGCATCTGCAAAACTGCCTACCCCGATTTTACGGCTTGGGATCCCCAAGACCCGCATTTTGATCCGAAAAGCAAAGCGGATCATCCAACTTGGTACATGGTCGATATTCAGTTCGAATCAAAATTCTCGATGCCTTTGTCCCTTGCTCAACTGAAAGAGATGCCGAAATTGGAAGGGATGGAGCTGCTCCGAAAGGGCTCGCGTCTGAGCGTTCAACCTGTGACAAAACTACAATTTGATACGATTTTCAAACTTGGGAAGCCAAGCTGAACTTGGCGAATCGCACCTTGAATGCGCTGGCGGCATCTGGATCGGCTACCCGAATACGAGCATCGAAGAATACGTTATACTGGGGCGCGTGCAGCACGCTTGGATATTCCTGTCTGCTATGGGCAATTGATGCGATTGGGATCCCTACTAAAGGTGAATGAAGTATGGGCGATAAGTTAACTTTACGAAGTCTGTTTTTCTTGACCGCAATCAGCGCGATCTTGTTCATGGTCGTGCGACTTGCCTTGGTGTCGCGAGGCGAAAACGCTGTCGCGGCCATCACCGTGTTTGTGCTGATTCCATGCGTGACGTTTACTCTATTCGCGTTTGCCTTTTTAGCATTGTTGCCTTTCGGAATCATAGCCGCCATGGCTCGTGAATCTACCTTACCTGGATCCAGTCCGTTTGCGGACGACGGCTTGCCAACCCAGCAAATCAGCACCATCGATCCCGAACGAGCGAATTAAGAATTCTATGGTCGACGTTTCTGTTGCTAACTACCACCAGTCCACCGATCCCATGATCGAGATGAGACGCGTGCATCGTTTTTTTGGGAAGACCAAAGCGGTCAACGATATCTCCTTCGAGGTCTACCGTGGCCAGGTCTTTGGATTCATCGGCCCGAACGGTGCCGGTAAAACAACCAGCATGCGAATACTATCCACGTTGGAACTGCCCAGCTACGGTGATGCGATCGTAGATGGTTTCTCGGTGATCAACGATCCCGATCTAGTTCGGCGACGATTGGGTTTTATGCCCGATGGATTTTCGATGTACCCCAACATGAACTGTGTGGAGTATCTCGATTTTTTTGCTCGAGCTTACGGATTACTCGGCAAGGATCGCATGTCGGCACTTCGCCGCACTCTTTCTTTCACAGGCTTGGATAAAATTGCTTCGAAGCCTATCACGGGTCTTTCGAAAGGGATGCGGCAACGGCTGTGTCTTGGACGCGCCATGATCCATTCCCCAGCGGTTTTGATCTTGGACGAACCGGCGAATGGACTTGACCCGCGGGCTCGCATCGAATTGCGACAAATGATTCAGCAGTTAGCTGTGGAAGGAACGACCATCTTGGTCTCTTCACACATTTTGACGGAGCTGGCTGAAATGTGTGATCAGGTGGGTATCGTAGAACGTGGGCAATTGCTCGCAACCGGAAGCGTCGCGGAGATTCAACGGCGACTTCAAGGTTCAACCTGGGTTCAGTTGGTTGCGATTCGCCAGGGGGAACAACTAGAAGCTTGGCTGACAGTGAAGCCCAAAGTCTCGCAAATCGCCAGGACGGAGAACAAATTGTCTTTCCAATTCGATGGCGGATCGGAAGAGCAGGCAGAGCTGTTGAAGGCCATCGTGAATGCAGATTTCTTGATTTCGGAATTTGCAGCCCGGCAGGAAACCTTGGAAGATGTTTTCATGAAGATCACCACGGGAGCAGTTCAATGAGTTCCTTGGTACACCCCGCGTCCGGTCCAGAAGGTCAAGGTCCTTCCGGTTCTGTTCCACCCGTGATCTTGACATCCGACCAGACGGAACATGCAGCGACCATCCGCCAATTCGTAGAAGGAGACACGCCGTGGGACCGTCGCTTGATGAAAGGGAGCCAGTGGGTCAATCCCATCTTGGTCAAAGAGACAAGGCAAGCTCTGAAGAGTAAGCAGTTTTCGTTCACGCTGATCCTTCTCACCATTGTCGTTCTGGCTTGGTCGATTTTAGCCATCGTCAGCATGATACCTAGTATCTACTACGCGTCGAATGGTGCACCGCTTCTAATCGGGTACGCCATGATTTTGATTGTGCCTGCCCTGATCATTATTCCGCAAGCATCGTTTCGTTCAATGGCTTCCGAGCTAGAAGACGGGACGTTTGAAACTCTGTCGCTGTCTTTGCTTTCACCTCGCCACATTATCTTGGGCAAGTTGAGCGTGGCCGCATTGCAGCTGATGATTTATGTTTCCGTAATTGCTCCATGCATCGCGTTGACGTATCTTCTGCGAGGTGTCACCCTGGACGTGATTGCGATGTCGTTGTTGATTTTGATTTCATGCAGCCTGACGTTATCCACGCTTGCGATATCGATTGCTTCTTTTTCGAAAAATCGAGTCCAACAGGTCTTTTTCTCAATTCTAGTGCTTGGGGCTCAGGTCATTGCATCGATTGCTGTCGGAGGGACTCTTTCAGCAACCGTTGCTTTTGGCACCGTACCTTGGGAAGGTTGGATTTCTTTTGGCGTCTTTCTTCTAGCTGCAATCTTGTATTGTTGGTTGTTTCTTCGATGCGGAGGGTGTTCGATCGGTGTCGTTAGCGAAAATCGCTCCACTCCTATTCGTGTTCCATTACTGACGATTGGTTTGGTCATTTCGATGCTCGGCGGGTTGTTGGCCATTCGTAACGGCGATCGCAACACCATGTCGGCGATGATCGCAGTGGTTTTGAATCTGATGTTTGTCCATTGGGGGGTTGCCGGCAGTATCATGATGGGCGAACAGGGAATCATTCCCGCAAGAGCGCGCCGCTCTCTTCCGAACTCGCTTTTGGCAAGGTTGTTTCTGACTTGGCTCAATCCGGGAGCAGGCCCCGGCTACTTGTTCATTCTTTTAAGTTTTGCAGGATCGGCCATCACACTTGTTTTGTCTTGTCAATTGTTGATCCCCATAACCAATACGGACGTCGGTTTGCATACGCTGGCGTACGCAATAACCCTGGTGGGATACCTGGCGCTTTATTTGGGTATCGTTCGATTGATTTGTCTGGCCACGCTTCGCCGACTTCAAACTGGCCGACTGGTTACCGCCCTTACCATTTGCTTGGTACTAGTCATCGCCGCAGTGGTGCTGACTTGCTCAATCAATTTAGCCGCAAACAATTATCAGCGACTGACCTACGATTGGTATTGCTTTCCAAACCTGTTTTGGACCTTGGCAGAGCTCTTTCCTGATAACATTTCCCAAACATGGAATTCCGCTGAATTCCTTTCAAGTATCATTGCATTGTTGTTCTGTGCATCGGTGGTCGCCTTCATCAATATCGTTCTGACCGCAAAGGATGTTGTCATCCTTCGAATCGAAACCCCAAAACGGGTTGAAATGGAGCGCCAGCGGTTACGGGGCATAAGAACGCAAGACGATGAAGAACTAGACGAAGGTGACGTATTGAACTAGAGGTAGACTGCCTAGCGGTAGTTCGGCATCTCGTGCTCGTTCTCGATGATCCTGATGCTCGAGTACGAGATTGAAGCCTTATAAACAAAAAATAACTTGAGATGGGAAACAACATGAATAAGCAAAGCGACTTGAAGAGAATCGGTTTTCTATACGGCATTGCCGCTTATGGGCTTGTCTCGTTCACTGCGATTTTTGGATCGCATGCCAACGGGCAATCACCATGGCCGAATTGGCGAGGCCCCAACGGAGACGGAACAGCCCCCCCGGGACAATATGCAACCCAATGGAGCGAGAGCGAGAACATCGCATGGAAGATGCCCCTTTCCGGACGCGGAGCATCCACTCCGATTATCGCTGGAAATAAAATCTACATGACTCTCGGGGAGCAGGACACCAACACCTTGCTTTGCCTTGATCTAGATGGCAAAGAACAATGGCGCAAGACATTTGGCAAGGAACGGCCTGCGAAACACGCCAAAGCCAGCGGAAGCAATTCGTCACCCACAACCGACGGAAAAGATGTTTTTGTCTATTTCAAGAGCGGTGACGTCGCAAGCGTTTCCCTGGATGGTACCGTGAATTGGCAATTCAACTTGCAAGAAAAGTATGGAGAGGATTCGCTTTGGTGGGATCTTGGTACTTCGCCTGTTTTAACGAAAAATGCCTTGGTGATTGCTGTTATGCAAACAGGCCCTAGCTTTCTGGTTGCATTGAACAAAACGGATGGTAGCGAATTGTGGAAAGCCGATCGTTGGTTGGATGTTCCAGAAGAGGCGAACCAGTCGTACACGACCCCAGCCTTTGTGCGTCACAAAGAAGGCGAAACTCTTTACACCGTGGGAGCGGACCACGTTACCGCTCATTCAGCAACAGACGGAACCCTGCTTTGGAAGATTGGTGGATTCAACCCAGGGGCCGACAAGTACTTCCGCTCCATCGCATCCCCCGTGGCCACCGACGGATTTGTCATTTGCCCGTATTCGCGAGGTGCTACGTTAACGGGAATCAAAACCGATGCTGGAATTCCAAGTGACAAGCGAATTGCATGGCAAAAGGATTTTGGTTCCGACGTTCCAACGCCAGCAGTTTACGACGGACGGATTTATCTGCTTGGGGACAAGGGCCTTGTCTCCTGTCTCAAGCCCGATTCCGGAGAAGCCGTTTGGACAACGCAACTTCCCAAAAGTAATCGACAATTCAGCAGCTCCCCAATTGTCGCTAACGGAAAACTCTATTGCACTCGGGAGGACGCCACCACCTTCGTACTATCCCTTGAAAATGAAGGACAGATCGTCGGTACCAATAAGCTGGAAGGAAATGCGGTTGCTACACCCGTGTTTGCAGAAAACAAAATTTTCCTAAGAACCTTCGACGCAATCTACGCGATCAAGCTATAGAACCCTTGGTGATGGATTCAAGATTGAGATCAGGTTGTTCCGATCCATCTTGAGACGCCACAAAGGATGGACTGGACCGATTAGGACTCATACAGAATCGAAATAGGAGCGAATCGCATCATGGCAATGGAAAACTATTCCAAATATCAGCAGTCGATCATCAAGAACTACTACAAGAACCAGGACAACGTGTCGCTTCAGCGAGCTCAAGAACTACTGACGGATCTGTATCTGTCCGAAGGTAAAAAACGCGAAAAGGTCTGGGATAGCCTGTTCACTCACTTGGAAAAGATTGGGGTCCCACATGATCAATTGGCACACCTGCGAGCCGAAAACAAGCCGGAGCTTATTGCGAAACTTCTCGCTACTAAAGTCTAGCAAGGACCGCCTGCTGTCGATGGCTGAACAGCTAACAAAATCATTGAATGAAGAACGGAACGGGCGGTAAGAACGCATGTTGCAAGTACACGCTTGCAGCCCCTTCCCAAAGTGCAAAACGAGCCAAGTACAACGTGCCAAGGTAGACCAAGGCAACCGCCAACTGTGGCCCCCAAGCACAATACCGCCATAGCCAGAACAATCGAAAGGAACGTCCGTCCGATTTCAGTTGTTTATCGCAAGCGCGGCGTACTGCCCATCCAATTGCCAGCTTTGCCGGAAACATAAATAGCACAAAAAAGATCGAGAAAATCCACCATAGCTCAGACGGTGGCTTTTCAATTCGAAATAGATACAAAGGAATTGCCAGCAAAAAAAAGAACGAGGTTGCTAGGCACACGGACCATGGCGCTGCTTGAAAAATCCTCCTGCTTTCTCTTACGTCCAGCACCGAGAGAAAACGATAGTCCCGAGCCATTTTCACTTGCAGCAGCGGCAACTGAAGCAATACCCAAGTCATAAGAACCGCTCCCAGCAACCCCAAGAGCCCCGCACCTCCGCTATCTGGACTCGACAGCCCCAAGACGATCAAGCTGGCAGGGAAAGTCAACCAAATCAACGCCCCCACGGAAGCCATCCAGCCGAGAAGCAACAGCCTTGGCAGCTTCAAGGAGTTGGCAAATTGCCAAAGTTGATTTTCCGCGTCTCGCCAAAATTGCCTGGAGAAAAGACTTTTCATCGCAAGGATGGGAGCTGGCCAAATGAAATGCCGAATCTTGCCACCCCGGAATACTGCCCACAGTACCCATGCAATCCATCCTGCAGCGGCTATTCGAGCCGCGATTCGCAGGAAACGGGCGGAATTCGCCCCTGGTTCAATGATCTCTGCGGTGTAAGCAAGATCCGCCAAGAACCAAATCGGCAACCATGTTATGAATGCGCACAGAGCTACCAGCATGATCTTTCCGGCTAACTTGGAGCCCGGAAAACAATTGCGCCATGGTTGCCCACGGGAAACGCGAGCAGCACATTCGAGCATATATCCTAAACTTGCAAATTGCAGAATGGGGATGGTTGCAACAACGCTAACCAGCAAAACAATCGCGACCGATTGCCAAGCGATGCGCACCAAAAAGAGAAACCACCCCACCATAAACAAACCGGACTCTTTCGTTCACTTCAATTCATGCTTTGCCAAATTCAATACTACTTTGGCCCGCTATCAAGGGCATTCTTGATTCGGTGCTCAGATCCGAATCTTGGATTTCATCGGCCAAATCCAATTCGCCGCCCCAATTGTATTCTGACCGTTTTGTTTGAGACCGAGGCTCAGATCCAAAACCACGAAAAGACTTAACTTAAAATTCTCTGCTAGAACACTCAAGGAAGATTCAAGTTCCGAGTAGGATCACTCTTCAAAATCTGCTTGCGAGCGCCAACCCGTAGACGCAATTCAACGCACCAAGATCCGCAGTACCATTTCCTCAGTCGGAGAAAATCCACATGTCAAGAAATCAACAAAAGCTTGCGAGCTCGTTCATGAGCGACCGGCGAGGTTTTTTGCTTTCAGGAGCTTCGCTTGCGATCCTTCCTCTCGCATCCAAAATGGCCTTGGGGCACGTCTACCGATCCTACGCGTTTCCTGAGTATCCGTTTCAGCTCGGAATAACTTCCGGCGATCCAGTCCAAGATGGTGTTGTTATATGGACACGGTTAGCAACGAAACCGGTCGAGGGAAAATCCAGCGGCATCCCATCCGAGAATTTTGAAGTCACTTGGGAGCTTGCGCATGACGAAGGCATGAAGCAAGTGGTCCAAACCGGCACTTCTGTCGCAACACCCGAACTGGGACATTCTATTCACATCGAAGTCTCCGGATTAGAGCCCGATCGATGGTACTGGTATCGCTTTCGGTGTGGCGACGCAGAAAGCCCGATTGGACGAACACGTACGATGCCCGCCATGGACAAAAATCCGGACCAGTTGCGTTTTGCGTTCGCTTCATGCCAACACTACGAAACAGGACTGTACACCGCCTATCGCCACATGAGTCAGGACAACTTGGACCTGATCGTTCATTTGGGTGACTACATCTACGAAGGAAAAGCACGCGACAGCAAAGTCCGTAAACACGTTGGTCCTGAACTTATGACTTTGGAAGATTATCGAGCTAGATACGCACTGTACAAGTCCGACCTGGACTTGCAAGCAGCCCACCAAGCTGCTCCATGGTTAGTGACTTGGGACGATCACGAATTCGATAATAATTATGCAGGTTTGATCTCGGAACAATCCAATGTACCGCCTTCCGTGTTCATGGCGCGTCGTGCTGCAGCCTATCAGGCATACTACGAGAACATGCCACTGCGAGCGGTTTCCATTCCCAAAGGGCACGACATGCAACTCTATCGTCGAGCCCATTTCGGAAACTTGGCCCAGTTCGAAATTCTTGATACAAGACAGTATCGAAGCAACCAGCCTAATGACGACAAAAGCTCCGATCTGATCGGAGATGTTTTTGCACCCAACGCAAGCATGCTTGGGGCAGCACAAGAACGTTGGCTTAGCGAAGGACTTATCGGTTCGGACGCTCAATGGAACATCCTGGCTCAGCAAGTGATGATGGGGCGTGCGGATCGAGCTCCAGGCGAAGTTCGCCGATTCAGTATGGACCAGTGGTCTGGTTACGATGTCGCACGAACGCGATTGTTAGAGCTGATCGCATCGCGGAACAACAAAAATACCGTCGTCCTTACCGGCGACATCCACAACAATTGGGTGAATGATCTCCAAGTGCAATTCGATGATCCGAAGGCACCTGTTGTTGCAACCGAATTTGTCGGAACCTCCATCTCCTCGGGTGGCAATGGAACTGCAAATCCAAAAGGCCTGGAAGCGCTTCTGTCTGAGAATCCGTTCGTGAAGTTTCATAATGCGGAACGCGGATACGTGCGATGTACGGTCACTCGAAAGAGCTGGCAATCAGATTTCCAAGTGGTCGAATTCGTCGACAAGCCTGGAGCACCTAATGTCACAAGAGCAACATTCGTCGTAGAACGGGACAAGCCGGGCGCTCTTCGAGCATAACACATCGACAGGATGGTTCAGCCGTTCGCAAACCTCTTTGCGTAGAGCGATTGTGTTACTAGTACCAAAAATCCAGAAGTTCCTATCGGTTTTTGGCACTCGTCCCCTTGCTCCGCCTTTTGATGTTACGCAATTAGAAGTTCCAATACACGCCGCCGCAAGAAACGCGGTTTTTCTTACTCTTAATCTTAATCGTACTCAGCACCAGCAGTACTCGTACACGATCAATGCATTTCGAGTACGAGTACCATTTCCTTGAGTACGAGTACGATGGAAAGCCAAGTTGCGCAACATCAAAAGCTCTGCCTGGAGACGCAACGCACCGGAGGCTCCTGCCGGCTGAGTTGTAAATGCATACCTCTACGCGAGGCGGAGCCTTGGAACGAGAGTAACGTAGGACTTAGATATCTTCAGAAAGTGGAAGATCTTCCAGGGAACTCAGGCCGATGATGTCTAGAAAACGGTCCGTCGTAAAATATCGCGACTCGACGGTTCCTGTCGAATCGTCTTTTTCCAGCCGTATTAGACCTTTTCGAATCAACATGGCCAACAAGGCGCCGGCTGGTTGATTCCATTGTTGTTCAAGCTTCTGACGGCTAATTCCAGGCTGATAAGCGACCAACGAAAGGCAATCGATCGCAGCTTGGTTCAGCTGCGTTTCTTTTTGCTTGCCGTAGAATCGATCGCGGACAACGTTCAAGTCCGAAGCCAATTGAAATCGGTATCCACTTCCTTCCTTGACGATTTCGAATGCACGCTCTTGTTGCTGATAGGATTGATTCAGATCATCAATGCACTGATCGATCTCGTCGACGGAAAGATTTCGGAACAGCTCCACCAACTTGGGAATTCCGATGGGGTGATTGTTGCTGGTTCCCAAAAAGAGAATCGCTTCTAGAATCGATTCCGGCCTCAACGGCACGCCGTCGGTTTCGTCCACAACGGGAGCATCCAGAAGCTCTTCTTCGACAGAATCCCCATGCGACAGGTCTGCGGTTTCCAGCTGGTTTTCCGATTCCGTCGTTTCCGTTTCAGCCGCAGCGCCAAGGTCGGTAACAGAAGCCGAATCCATGTTGGCTTGTTGCAGGGCGTTCGAATACGCTCGACCGAGTTCTTCGAGGGAAAAGCCATCGGAATCTTCTGGAACTTCATTGGGAAGTTGATCGGATTCAACCTCCTCAATTCGCTTCAATCCTTTGCGTCCAAACATCCGTAGCTTTCTTGACCTATCGCCTTGTGGGATTTGGTACGACGACTTCGGGCTTGAGCGATTCGATCTTGATTCCCGCAGGGATCGATGCTGGTAGGTTGCTGGTAGATTGCGAGACTGGGCTTGAGCCACTGGCGGCAACCACGTTGGCTTTTCCGCGAACCGATTCAAGCATTTCCGCCACTGCTGGAACAACAACCTTTGCAGGAATTGCGTAGGAGGAAACGCGGCCGGCTCGTGCGATGTTGATCCCTATCGCGTTGCCATAAACGTCGATGATAGGGCCGCCACATTCGTTCGGTGCCAAGACAGAATCATGTTGGATTACTTTTTGGAAGCCTGTCGATCTTGCGCTGATTTCGCCATTGACTTCCATTTCAGTCGGATCGAGTAGCGAGTGATTCAAGTCCATCATCTGAGCCACGATGGATTCACTTTCCCCATCCCTTTGCACGCCGACGTTGACACGTTGTCCTGCCGACAAAGCTCCTAATCGCTTGAGTACTTCATCGCGGGTCGCAAGCGAATCGCCATCGATTCGATCGATCACGTCACCAGTACGAACCCCTGCTCGAAACGCCCCGCTTCCTTCGACAACCGCTTCAACCAAGGCACCTTTTTCATTGGAAGGTGGATTACCCAGCGTTACACCAAGAACGGCTTTTTCGCGAGGCACGTTGCGACTCACGACACTCATGACGCCGATAGCAAATGGCAATTGGCTACGCGCGCTTGCACTGGCCAACCAACCACCTACGGGAACATCTGCAAGGGTATTCCAATTCATCGTCGGCAAGTTATTGCGTTCTACCTTGACGAGAGCCAAGTCGATATCGGCGCGTCGAATACGAACGCTCCCTTCAGCAGTGGAGCCGTCGAACAATTGAACTTCGACTTTAGAATCCGGGAGCTCGCTGCCCTTAGACACGATCCAGCCGTCTTCGGAGACGATGGTACCTAGCGCCAATTGACGATTCTCATCCAGTATTTTTACAGTGGGTTTCCATTGGCTCCCAATGGACTCGCGAAACGCGCGGAGGGTAGAGTGTTGATTTCGCTGATGAGCTCGAGTGTTGCTTTCGCGGGAATCGTTGCCGAAGCGTTTCCCACCTTGCTGAACCAGCTTGGAACCCAGAGTGTCAATTCCGCTCAGGCCTTCGTCGGCGTCAGCTGTGCCCGATTCAACCGAAAACGGCAACCATGAAATTTTGCCGCGGTGCCCCGCAAGTGTCACATGATCTAGCTGATTAGCAGAACGAGCCACCATCAGAAGATCGCTCAGCGGATCTCTCATGGACGAATAGGAAATGGATGCCGCGACAACGGTTCCACCAACGATCCACGAGCGCCAATTCTTCATCTAGGAAAACCTTTTTGGGTGACTTTCGGACGACCAATGACTTTGATTATAGCAGTTCGGGATTCCCGTATAAACTAATTTCCGGGCTAATCTCGTACGCCCACAATCAATCGAACGGAAAAGTTATTCGCGCCCCGTTGAATCTCAACGGAAACTTGCTCGCCCGGAGTAACGGAATCGACAGCCTCTTTCAGCTGATCAAAATTTTGAATAAGCAGTCCGTCAAACTTCAAGATGACATCGCCCGAACGAATTCCAGCTTTGGCAGCCGGTCCATTTTCATCGACACGAGCGATCTTGCATTGATTGTTGGATTCCTCGTCCGTTGCTCCGCGAACGCCGATCGCAGGCTTGAACCCCGGCAGCGATCCCCATGCTTCCATTTTGACTAGCCTTGACCAAGACTTCGCAAAGACATCGATCGGAACGTGCATGTTGTCGTCGACATCCACACCGATTCGACTGTGAATGCCTATCAGTTCGCCATTGAGATTGAACAACGGCCCACCGCTATCCCCCCCAATCAATGCACAGTCGGTAATCAAAGTAGAGGGAAGCAATCGAAGCAATCGGCCAACTCGCAGCACGGCTGGTCTATCAGGTGTCCAACCGCCTGGATGCCCCGTTGCCAAGCACCATTGCCCTTGCATTAAATCCTCGGAGATGCCAATCGATGCATGCGGCCATGGATCGGATACTACATCGCGAGCTGGCTTCGTGATCCGAACCAGACCTGCGTCCATGTTGCGATTGACTCCCATGGTCAATCCTTCAATCCGCGTGCCATCGTGCAGGATAATATTGATCCGCTGATTGGGTCGCCCCGCGACGTGAGCTGCCGTCAAAATAAAACCGTCCGGCGTAATGATGACGCCGCTGCCTTGAGTGCTACCATGCTGAAGGTTAACCGTCACTAGATTCGCCGCTTTGGCAATCTTGGCTTGTTGGTTCTCCAGTGCGATCAGCTCGCTTCGGTTTCTTGGTTCATTTCCTTTTAAGATCCCCCCTAGCCCTTCCTCCAAAGGAACTTGAGTGATCCCCTTTGCCGCCGAGGGCATGGAATCATTACTTTTAGGAATAGACGGCTTCAGCGAGGAACGCTCTTGCGCGAACGATGAGGCCGCAAAGCAAACAACAGCAATCAGACAGGCCCATATAGGAACCCAATTCCGGTCAACCTGACCGTAACTTTCGATTCTTGAACTTTCGATTCTGGCTTCCGAAGACTTTTTAGACACCAAAGACTCCGTACAATGTTGGTCGCGTAAATTTCGTTCGTCGCGTGAATTTCGTGGATAATCCGCACAGAGATCGTGCGGGTTCGATTATTCGCTAACTATCTCGAAAATGAAACCCTTTTGACTCAAGAAACTCAAGAATCGAACCTCATGGGACTGTACCCATGGTCCACCTTTAACGATCATGCGGAATTACGCTGGAGGGTAAGATGAACGTTCGCCTGATTGTGGGTTGTGGTTATGTGGGCACTAAAGTCGCCCATCGATGGTGCAGCAAAGCCAATCAAAACATGAAAGGCAACGGCGGCCCCGTTTTCGCTATCACCAGAAATCACTCTCGCTTTGACGAATTATCCAATCTAGACGTCATGCCAATTGCCTGGGATTGGATGTCGGATCTGCCGATCGCGCAGCAGGACAATTGGGATTCCCTGTCGAAGGCCTTGCATCGCGACTCGGATGCTAGCATCCCAAGCTTAACGGTTTTAGTGTCAGTCTCGCATGCAGCACAGGCAGGGGTCCCACATCAAGAGACACACACGCGAGGCCTTCGTAACCTGCATCGCCATCTAAAAGAAGCATTCCCTGAATGCAACGTTCGATGGATCTATCTTTCGACGACAGGGGTCTATGGATCCACGGAGTCGGGAACTTGGGTCGATGAGGCAACACCCGCCTCGCCCGACCGCTCGGGTTCGATCGCTGCACTTGCCGCAGAACAATGGCTTGATCACCACGTCCCCAAAGGCAACCTGGTAATCCTAAGACCATCCGGAATCTACGGGCCGCAACGAGTTCCTCGTTGGCAAGCGATTCGCGATCAAGTTCCTCTTCAGGTCGACCCGGATAGCTTTCTGAATTTGATTCACGTCGACGACTTGGCCCAGGTAATCGATCAAGTGTCCAAACGCCCCATGAGTCATTCGCTGTACTGCGTATGTGATGACTTCCCGAGCGCTCGGCGCGATTACTACGAATTCATCGCAAGCCTCGGGCAATGGCCTGCCCCAATCTTTGAAGAAAAGGCACCGGACATTGCTTCTGCGATAACGACTGGAAAATCACGCAGCGATGGGAACAAACGGATTCGTAACACTCGCATCAAAGCAGAACTGAACTACACGTTCTTGTTTCCATCCTACCGCGAAGGCCTCCCAGAACTAATCCAACCTAACGGTGACTAGTAGCTTGGCTCATGAGAATCGAACGCCCAATAATAGTGCTTGATCTCGGAATGAAGGGAGATGGTTGCGGTCGAAAAATGTGGGGCGAAAGATCGTTAGCGGACGTACGGTTCTAAAATTTTTCGACCTTCATTTTTCGACAGACTCTTCTGTATCCGAAACGTGCCACCCAACAAGCGAGTACAAAGTTACGGCCTCTGGGTGTTTGATAACAATCCGTGACGCCGTTACGCCAGCGCGGCTCTTTTTTCTTGAATCGTTTGGATCAGCTGTTTCTGAGGTGCAACGAACTTCGCGACGCCTTGTTCCATCAAAACTTTTTCTAGGTCGGAAACATCGACTGCCGCATCAAGCTCACTCATGATCGCTTGACTTGGTAGCACATCCACTTGGCGACTGAAGACTTGCCCACTCTTTGCAACCGCCGCGTTGGTATCCGGTGGATTGGTTTGAATGTCGGAACCCGCTAACGCACTGACGTACTTCCACGGCGCATCCGCCGCATTCTTGGTGCCAGTGCTTGCAAAAATGATCTCTTGCTGGAGCGGTGTTGGATGCGCTTTCCAAAACGCTTGGTTCGCAGCCCAAATCCGTTTCGCATTGAGTATTCCATACATCCCTTGCGAATCCGCCGAGAGCTGCTTGCAGGTGTCTACAGTGTATTGGTCGATTCGCGAAACAAAGATGCTGTAGACGCTCTTGAATTGGTCCAGCGATGCGCGTCGTTGTGCACCTCGCCATACAGCTGCCTTCGCCAATTCATACTGTCGCATGGTGAAGATCAATGTAACGTTCAAGGTAACCCCCGACGCAGCTAGCTCTTCTAACGCATCCAAACCAGCTGGCGTGGCTGGAACCTTGATCATGCGGTTGTCGTGACCTTCGGCCCATTTCTTACCTAGTTCAATGTACTGCGAGACGCGTTGCGAATGAGGCAAATTGGTCGCTGGATCCTCCAGTAGAGGATCCAGCTCAAAGCTAACCCAACCTGCATTTCCTTGAGTCTTCTGCCAAACGCCATGGAATGATTTTTGTGCTTCACGCACGAGTTCGTCCGTCACATTCCAACAGATAGTTAGATCGTCTTGGCCCTGCTTCATGTAACTTGCGATCAAGTCATCGAATCGGCCGCTTCGAATCAACCCTGAAACGATAATCGGGTTGCTCGTTGCCCCGACGGCTCCCCATTCCAAATTCTGCGCAACAAGTGTTGGATCAATGGAATCCAAGTACAGGTTGGTGCCGCTGTCGATTAAAGACTCGATGGAAGGGTTGCTCATGGCGGTTACCTGAAAAAGGGGACAACGACTGGGTTTCATAATGTTGCAGTTCTAATATAGTAAGCTTCTCGAACACCCTACGAATACCCCATGTTGATCATTTGCGACCCGAATTTATGAATCCCATCATCGATCTTCGAAGCGATACCGTTACCAAACCGTCTCAGGGTATGCGAGAAGCCATGTTGACCGCACCTGTCGGAGACGATGTGATCGACATCGACCCTACGGTGGAATTGCTTCAAACGCGAACCGCCGAGCTTTTGGGAAAAGAGGCCGCCATCTTCATGCCCAGCGGAACTATGACCAACCAGATTGCCCTTCGCGTGCACTGCAGACCCGGCGATGAATTCATATGCGAGACCGGCTGCCACATCTACAACTATGAACAAGGTGCTTTTGCTCAATTGAGCGGGCTGGTCGCCAAAACCATCGATGGCAACGCCTACTTGCTCGATGTTGAACAACTCAGAGACAGCGTTCGCCCGAACAGCGAGCATGTCGTTCAAACGCGACTGCTGTGCCTTGAAAACACCCATAATTCAGGCGGCGGGAAAATTTATTCACTCGACCTCATTCAAAAGCTTTGCGAATGGGCCAAATCGCACTCTTTAGCGACGCATTTGGACGGCGCTCGGCTGTTCAATGCCTCCGTCGCGACCAAGGTCACTCTTTGGGAATACGCCGAACCCTTCGACTCGATCAGCGTTTGTTTCAGCAAAGGCTTGGGGGCTCCGGTGGGCTCGTGCTTGGTCGGAACCAAAAGCTTTATTCAAGGGGCTCGTCGAGCCAGAAAGCTATTCGGGGGCGGAATGCGACAGGCAGGGATTCTAGCTGCAGGTGCGCTGTACGGCCTGGAAAAACAAATGGATCGATTGGAGGAGGATCACCAACACGCGAAACTCCTCGCGGACGCAATCGCTCAATGCGAGGGTCTTCATCTGCCGGATCGCATTCCTGACACCAACATTGTGATCTTTCAGCTGGATCGAAAGCTGGGGACCGCTTCCGAATTTGCCGCGAAACTCAAGAGCTTCGGGATACTCTCCCTTCCCTTTGGACCACAATGCGTACGCTTTGTGACCCATATGGATGTTTCGCGAAGTCAGATTGAAGCTGCGTGCAGCTTAATCCAAACCTGCACTAGCCATGCACTAGCTTCTTAAAGGCGGCCATCAACTTGATGGTAGTCGCCCCAACCGAGCCACCACCAATGGGGCGGCTATCGATCGAAACCACGGGAATCACTTCGGCCGCGCTTCCCGTAAGGAAGCATTCGTCCGCGACAAATAAGTCATGCCGTGTCAGTGTGACTTCTTGAGTTGGTATCCCATGTTCGCGAGCCAATTCCAAGACTGCGTTTCTTGTGATCCCCTCGAGAATGCCAGCGTCCTTCGACGGAGTCATCAAAACCCCGTTTTTGACGATAAAAATGTTATCACCAGTGCATTCTGCAACTTCCCCTTTGTGGTTCAGCATCAGCGCCTCGACGCAGCCCGCTTGCAGACCTTCCATCTTGGCCATAATGTTGTTCAAGTAATTCAAGGACTTGATGCGTGGGCTCAAAGCTGCAGGATGGCTGCGTACCGTCGAAGCCGTAATAATCTTCAGGCCATTCTTGTAGTTTTCCTCCGGGTAAAGAGAAATCGAATCGGCAATGATGATTACCTGGGGATCGCTCGTCCTGTTGGGATCCAACCCAAGTGAGCCTGAACCTCGAGTGACCACAAGTCGAATGTACGCATCATGAAGATTGTTGATCTTCAAAGTTTTATTGACATCGTCTGCGAGCTGAGCTTTGGAGATAGGAATCTGCAAACAAATTGCCAAGGCGGATTCGTACAGGCGATCTAAGTGCTGTGTCAGCTGAAAAACCTTGCCAGAGTAACTTCGGAGCCCTTCAAAAACCCCGTCGCCGTAGAGCAATCCGTGATCATAGACGCTGATCTTGGCGTTCTCTTTGTCGTAAAATTGACCGTTGATATAGATTTGTAATGGCATGGTAGATTGAGATCGAGAAAACAATGGGTGATTTAACGCTCGAAATCTTATCAGACAAGCTCGCTTCGAGAAAGGTTCGCGATTTCCAAACGGCTTGGCCAGGATTGTGTCCTAAGGCGTTAGCCACATATCCGAATCTGCGTGCTGTGCGTAGCGAATCTGGCCACAGATCCGGCCCCGTCGCAGATTTGGCCATCCCATTTTCATAGTCCTGAAGGGATGGCAGGATGTAGCCACTATCGCAGCTTCCCAGCACCCACCCCAGTGGGAAAAGCGGTTTTTCGTACTCGTACTCAGCGCCAGCGGTACTCGTACTCGGACCGCGTGTTTCGAGTACGAGTACCATTTCATTGAGTACGATGGGAGGCAGGGCCTACTATTTCTTCAACGTCGTTAGATACTCAACCAAATCCACCAAACCTTGCTCATCCATGGTTTCCTGGAGATTCTCGGGCATCAACGATTTTTCTTGCTTCTTCAGTTCTTCGATATCCTTGCGATCGATGGTTCGTTCGATCCCTTTGGAATCTTTGATGGTCACATTGTCAGTCGTCTGCGAGACCAATAGCCCCGTTATGATCTCATCGTCCGTGGTTCTCACAGCAAACGATTCGAAATTATGGCTGATGCCGGCACTTGGGGCGAGGATCGAGACGTACATGGCGTCCTTCGACAACTTGTTTCCAATCTCAGTTAAGCTTGGCCCGACGTTCTTGCCCTCGGTGCCAACCATGTGGCACTGCGAACAAGTAGCAACCCCGTTGTATAGCATCTTTCCGTTGGCAGGATTACCCACTTTCTTAACCAGGACTTCCAGGGGAGACAAAGGTGCTTGCGAAGTCTTTGCGGCCGGAAACAGGTCTTGAGCTGCCTGCTTAATCGTCTCGTCAGTGGAACTGCGAAGCGAAGCACCGATCAAAGAAAAGGATTCGGCTGTCAACTTGCCTGCCTTCGCAAGCTCAATCAATTTGCCATGCATGGCCTTGCTTCGGGAAAGTGAAACTGCTGCATCCACTTTCAGAGACTTCGACACTTCGTCTTTGACGATACAGTTTGCGAGCTCATCTTGAATGTCTTTGCGATTGCTCAACGTCAGGACCTTGGCAAGCGCTAACGCGCGTTCATCAGGCTCTTTGACTGTTACTAGTTCCATGATCCGAGCCAAGCTCCCTTGCTCGACCGCGAGATCCAGAGCCTGAACGGCACTGGTCGTTGCGCCCCAAGCAATCGCCCGATCGATCAGTTGGTCGGTCAGCCCAGAGATTCGCAGCTTGCGAATAATCTTAAGCTGGCTTGGGTCATCGGAAATCGTCGCCAGATATCGACGGGCAGCACCGGACAATTCAGGATCCGCGTTGACGTCCACGCCATCCAGACGCATCAGTACCTCCACCGTCATTTTATCTTTACCTGGATGGTCGCTGGCCAATTTCAGAAGCATCCTTAGGGCTTTGGTCCGATGCTCGTGATCTTGAAGATCCAACGCGCGGAACATCGCCGGAATTTCGGCATCGTCGAACTTTGTATTCTGAAGCAACTGAGCCTGAAGCTGCGACGCAACTGCCCCTCGAGCTCGCCAAACAATCTTTTGATAAGCAGCATCTGGAACCTTATTTCCAAGCGATTCTTTCCAGGCTGTCAGGCATTCTTCCCATCGGTCCATAGCCGCAATCCCAAGTGCTTCTAGATACCATCGGTCTTTGCCATCGAATTGTCTAGCCAAGGCCTTCCAATAGTCGACCGTGCCGGGTTGGGCATCTTCACGCAATGCGACAGCCAATTCACGTCGGACTGCCGGACTTGGATCTTCCAAAAGCCTTGGAAAGTAATCCTTTGCATCCATTTTCGATTGCCGTGCAATCCGTATTCCCGCGATACGAACATCGGGATCGGAATCGCTTTTAGCTCGTTGAACCGCTTGCTTTGCATCCCCCGATTTGCTCAGAAGCCAGAGCGCTCGCGCTCGCAAACGCGGATTCGAATCTGCAATCAGCTTGTTCAATTCAGCGTGAGCCGATGCCCCCATTTTAGAAATAGCTTGGAATGCGAGATAGCGAACCGAGGTGCATGGGTTACGCATCGCTGCCACCGCCCCAGCAGCTGTCGACAGATCGTATTTCGGCACCGTGTACTTCGTGCCGGGAGGAGCGATTCGAAATAGACGACCACGCTCCATGTCCTCCATGTTGTGACCACCCACACCTGGATCGTACCAATCGGAAACAAACAACGACCCATCGGGTGCAACACTAACGTCAGCTGGCCGAAACCATTTGTCGAATTCGCCGACAGCGATATTCTCGATCGTCGCACTGTATCCAGCCCCGTCCGATTTCGCGATATACGACCGAACCACGTTGGGGCCCGCATCGCAATGAATCACCTGATTACGGAACTTCTCCGGCAGCAAATCTCCTTCGTAAACCGTGATGCCTGTCGGCGAACCAGCGCCGGTGATGATCATGTTGGGAACCACGCCCGGATCGTTCAGGTGCCAATGGCGGCTTGGGATTTCCGACTCCCAATTGGTTCGTTCCGCTTGCCAGCTCGCACCTGTTGCTTCGTCGGTATAGCCGTAGTTCCCGAACTCCATGACATAGTTAATGCGTGTCGCTCGATTGCCGTCATCATCGTTATCCGATTGCCAAATCGATCCGAACGAATCGACGGAGACTTCGTAGTTGTTCCGGAAATTATGACCTAGCACTTCCATATCACTGAGGTCTTCATTGCATCGAAAGACCATACCTTGGCGATAGGGTTTGCCGCTGTCGTTAATCTCACGCCCCCAGCGGTCTTTAATGGGGTTCCCATTCATGTCGCATAATCGATGTCCGGTATTGCCGTAGTTGAAATACAGTTTTCCGTCTGGGCCAAAGGTAAAGGAATGGACGGAGTGATCGTGCTGTGGATCGCCTGTTTTGGTCAGGATCGCACGCTTGGAATCGGGAACATCATCCCCATCGTTATCAATGAACTCCAATACATTCGGAGCGGCGCTCACTAAGACTCGGTTTCCAAGAACGCACAATCCGATGGCCGAATCAATGTCGCGACCTTGATAAAAGACCTTCGAAGAATCCATCACACCATCTTGGTCGGTATCCTCCAGGATTAGAATACGATCCCCTTCGGGGCGGTCGTCTTTGTGCTTTCGATAATTGACAACTTCGCAGGCCCACACTCGACCTTTATGATCGATGTCGATATTGGTGAGACTTTTCAGCATCGGTTCGGACGCAGCCAACGATGCCTGAAGCCCGTCTGCAACCACAAGTCCAGCAACGGCGTTTTCCGAATTCCTGACTTCGCTTTGTGCCCCCCAGTTGTTCAGCCCTGCCGGAACACCTTCGGCTGCGATGTGAAAGCGGACGGAAGTTGCACCGCGTGATACTCCGTTATCGTCCAATCCACAAGTAACCTGAAAGCGATCGAAGCCTGCTGGCAGATCGTAGCCGATCACGCTTTGCGCATGAGTGCCGATGCCTCGAACGACCTGATTGTGAACTTTCAGTGGCCCACCTTCTGCGTTAGCATTCTTGTTGACATTGCCGAAATCCGATGTCGCGGTGAACCAAGGAAGATCCAACAGTGACTTTTCACCATTCTTACCAACCAATTTCGGTTCAACCCAATCGGCCCAGTCGAATCCGAAACCATCAGCGCCGGGCGTCACAATCAAAAACAACTTCTTCACGCCGCTCACATCGATATCCACGTCGATCTGATGACGCGAAGCCTGAGCGTTCATGGTTTGCGAAGAGAAAAGAGTCTTAGCAACTGTCTTGTCATCCGTCTTTTTATTCATTGTCGCTGAAGTCAGCTTAAACGATGCGGAAACTTGGGCTGCATCGAACGATGCGGGAACTTGCTCGTCCTGATTCTCTTTCAGCTCGTCTACGGACTTAGGCCCTACGCTCGCTCCTGCCTCGGGAATCGCGGCATGCGCTGTCCACAAGATCGCATTGGCGACTAACCTGGTCGGTTCGGTCCGTCCCCAATTCCAATGAAAGTGGCCACCAGTAAACCCAAAAGATCTTCCACCATTAGGACGCTCCGTCGCCCAGGCAACGTGCTGCAATTCTCCTCGCGCGACTGCTTTACGAACTGCGGGATTACCGCTGTGAGCACCATCGGGGCGGTCCATGGTTGATGCAGGTGGAACCGCAGAAAGAATTGGGGTGACACCCTTCATCCCTTCCGGGAATCGCATATGAAAATACCATTCGTCACGTGTCTGAAAAGGTTTTACCCCTGATGTAATCGGGTGCTTCGGCAGCGATTCAAACTTGCCATCCCAGTGCGGATTGACCGACCAATTCGTTTCAAAGTATCCGCCCAACCATTCCAAAAACTCAGGCCCACCTTTGTCCTTGGGAACTTCAACCGCATAGTGAATGCACACGAAACCCGCGCCGCGGTCCATTTGCTTTTTGAGTCTCGGCAAATGAGCCAACGAGGGATGTCCACCACCGCCGTCGGAGTAAATAACAATCGCATCGGCATTGTCCAAGACAGAATCATCCGCCGGCCATCCGTTGCGAATCACCTCGCACTTGATCGAGGAATCGGTTCGCATGATCGCGTCGGCCAAGATCCGACAGCCTGCATAATGTTCATGGGAACCGTAGTCATGACTCGGTCCACCTGCGATGAAAACGATGCTTTTCTTCTTGCCCGTTTCATCAGCTTGAGAATTCAACGGGGCGATCAATGAGATACCGATCGACAGACACAGGACGGCAATCCAGGAAACGCGGGATGTCATAAACACACTCGTAATGGAAAAAGCGAGATGGGAAGGATGGGGCTGGGGCAGGAAATAGCGAGCTTCTTTTTTGGGGAACCAAACGGCTAAGTGCCTTCTGCTCGCATTCCCGCATTGTAGCGGAAGCTTACCCACCGCACAGCCAGTGACTGCGGCTAAGCAAAGTCAAGCTTTCCAGCTAACCGCGACACGTTTTTTTCGAAAGGAAATTCGTAACGCGGCTAGCGCCTGCGGCTCACGTGTTTAGTTGATTTCAAAGAGCTCAACTAAAAAATGAAGGTTGGCACGCGGGGGGATTGGCCCGCCCGGAGTTCCACGTTCGCCGTACCCCAGTTGATAGGGAATCTCCAATTCGATCATTCCGCCTGTTCCAATCAGCTGCATTCCTTCGGTCCACCCCTTGATGACTTGGTTCAGTCCAAAGGAAATGGTTTCGTCCCGTCGATACGAGCTGTCAAAGATGGTGTCGTTGTCTAGCCAACCTTTGTAATGAACCGTTACCCTGTCCTTGGCGGTAGGCATCTTCCCTTTGCCCGCCCTCAGGATTCGATAGCGAAGCCCGGATTCGGTTTGGGTGAAAGCTTCTGAGGCACCTGGATCGACCAAGCCTGGAATGGCTACTTCAAAATCGTCTTCGGGTCCGGTGGAGATGGTCATGTTCTATGCTTGTTTTCTAGAGAAATACTTTGGAAAACCGCAGAATGTACTCGTGTCGAATCTTCTGGAAAGTCGTTATTCAAACGGATGCCAAAGTTTGTCTCTGTCGACTTGCCACAGCATGCCGTATATTATTGCTGATCCAAAGCGTAGATGCGAGTTCATCCGCCGTAAACCGATACCCTTAATAGACTTATGACTTCACAGCCAATTCGTTCTGCGACGGAAGCGACTTTTCCATTATTCTTGGGAATCGATGTGGGTGGAACCGGGATTAAGATCGGTGTCGTCGACGACCAAGGGCACACTCTGGGCTTCACCTCCATCCCGACGGAAGAGCCGAAAGGTCCCAAGGACGCGATGCAACGGGTGGCAAAAAGCTCCCGAAGCTTGCTCGATTCCATTGGTGTCAAGCCAGACCAGATCGCGCGAGTGGGTTTGGGTACTCCTGGAAGCCAGGATATCCCACGAGGGTTGTTGATCGAGCCCCCCAATCATCCTCATTGGCATCACTTTCCGATTGTCGAATGCCTTGAAAAAGAAATCGGCATGGCTGTATCCTTCGCCAACGATGCCAACGCGGCCGCCTTCGGCGAGTTCTGGGTAGGGACTGGAAAGGTCTTCAGCAGCATGGTTCTGCTGACTTTGGGAACGGGCGTTGGGGGTGGTATCATCATCGACAACCAATTGGTCGTTGGCCAAAACAGTTTTGGCGGAGAATGTGGGCATCTGATCATCGATCCTTCTCCAAACGCTCGGCTGTGTGTTTGGGGCGGTGGTCGCGGGCACTTGGAAGCCTATGCAAGCGCCAGCGCCGTAGCACAACGCGCAACCGAGCAGCTCGCCGAAGGAGCCATCAGCGTGCTCCGGTCTAAACCAACGCCGATCACCACCAAAATGATCTACGAAGCTGCGATGGAAGACGACGCCTTTAGCCTCAAGATCATCGACGAAACAGCGGACTACTTGGCCCTTGGGATCACGACCGTAGTACACCTTCTGGATCCTGGTTTGGTGGTATTGGGTGGAGCCATGAACTTTGGTGGCCGCAATTCACCTGTCGGCATGCGGTTCCTGAATCGAGTGAGTCAAACATTCCATCAACGAAGCTTTGAATACGTGGCAAACGGAACCAAAATCGATTTCGCATCTCTGGGTGGCGACGCAGGCTATCTGGGTGCTGCGGGGGTCGCTCGCATGGACTTGTCGAAAATAAACTCTAGGACTTCTTCATGAGCATTGTTAAGGAAGCAGCTGCCAAGTTAGCGGGCGAAATTCCGCTTGAGCGAGTACGCAACTTTTGCATCATCGCGCACATCGATCACGGAAAAAGCACGCTCGCGGATCGCCTTCTGGAACGGACCGGAACCGTCGAAATTCGCAAAATGAAAGAGCAACTGCTCGATGCGATGGATCTGGAACGTGAACGTGGAATCACCATCAAAGCCAAAGCGGTTTGCCTTCACTATTTGTACAAGGGGCTTATTTACGAACTGAATCTGATCGACACGCCCGGCCACGTCGATTTCCAATATGAAGTCTCGCGCTCTTTGACCTGCTGCGAGGGAGCTCTGCTGCTGGTCGATTCGTTTCAAGGTGTAGAAGCCCAAACGGTCGCAAACGCCTACTTGGCCATGGAACATGATCTCAAGATCATTCCTGTGATCAACAAGATTGACTTGATGCACGCTCGTGTGGATGAAGTCACTGAAGAGATGGAACAAGTCCTTGGGATCAATCCCGAAGAAATCGTGAAGTGCTCTGGTAAAGCAGGGATCGGAATCGACGAACTTCTTCAAGCGATCATCGAACGTATTCCTGCCCCCAAAGACATGCAGTCCTCTTCATTGCGGGCGATGGTTTTCGATTCCCATTATGACGATTACCGCGGCGCCATCACATACGTACGATTGATGGATGGCGAAGTGCGAAAGGGAGCCAAGGTGCGATTCCTTGGGGCCGCCGTCAATTATGACGTTCTCGAAATCGGACAATTTGTGCCCGAACGCAAACCGGTCGACAAGCTGCGATCAGGTCAAGTTGGTTATTTGATTTGCAACATCAAGTCCATCAAAGATGTACGTATTGGTGACACCGTTGCGATGGCCAGCGACGAAAAAGCCATCGCCTTAGATGGCTACAAGCCTCCGAAACGCATGGTCTACTGCGGGCTGTACCCCAGTGATGGTCAAGAGTTCACCGA
The DNA here is from genome assembly GCA_027487485.1 of Planctomycetaceae bacterium. GTDB lineage: Bacteria > Planctomycetota > Planctomycetia > Pirellulales > Pirellulaceae > JBKCUI01. Next base: position 26,297 of record JAIYDN010000102.1, read on the forward strand.
ACTTCGCGATGCGCTCGAGAAACTTTCCATCAATGATCCCTCGTTTGAATTCGCTCCGGAGACGAGCGAGGCGCTAGGGTTTGGATTCCGATGCGGCTTTCTCGGTTTGCTCCATATGGAGATCGTCCAACAAAGGCTCGAGAACGAATGCAATATCGACTTGGTCCAAACGGCTCCCAACGTGACCTACGAAATCGTCAAGCGAAACGGTGACGTATTGGAGATTCATCGCCCTCAGGAAGTACCCGACGCCGGCGACATCGAAGAGTTTCGTCAACCTATCGTTAAGGTCAATTTCGTGCTTCCGATCGAGTTTATCGGAACGGTCATGAAACTGTGCCAAGACCGTCGCGGGATTCTTAAGGCAAACGATTACTTGTCGGGAACTCGCGCTCTGGTCACCTACGAATTGCCACTCGCGGAAGTGATTTACGACTTGCACGACAAGCTCAAGAGCGCCACTCGCGGATACGGAACCATGGACTATGAGATCATTGGTTACGCTCCCGCCAACTTGGTTCGTATGGACATTTTGGTCAACGGCAACCGAGTCGACGCATTGAGTGTCATTTGCGACAAGCAAGATGCGGATCGACGCGGACGAGCCGTCGTCAAAAAGCTGAAGGAAGAAATCGATCGGCACATGTTCGAGGTCTCCGTTCAAGCGGCCATCGGTGGCAAAATCATCGCGCGCGAAACGGTTTCTGCCATGCGAAAGAACGTGACTGCAAAATGCTACGGCGGGGATATCACTCGCAAACGAAAGCTCATGGCGAAGCAGCGCGAGGGCAAAAAGCGAATGAAGTCGATCGGCTCAGTCGATATTCCACAGAAGGCATTCATGGCCATCCTGGAAACAGGCTCTGAAAAGTAAAACGTCCCAGCAACCGATCCAATTACCGATCATGGAAACGGCCTACTATAGTTTGGTCGATAACGGAGTGAAGCGATGGCAAGAGAACGTAAGATAATTGGAGGCTCTGAGGACGACAATGATGACGAGGGCCTCAACGAAAACGGAATAGACTTAAACAACAGCTCCGCATCAGGTGCCGGATCAACCCTTGGGTCCGTGGCGCCAAGCGAAACGGATGTTGCGCTCCGCCCCAAGCGAATGGCGGACATGGTTGGCCAGCAGGACGTCATGGACGTGATCCACATTGCCATCGATGCAGCCAAGAAGCGAAAAGAACCGCTCGGCCATATCTTGTTCGATGGCCCACCCGGTCTAGGAAAGACAACGTTCGCAACTTGCATTCCTCGAGAAATGGGGGTCAAAGTGGACATGACGAGCGGGCCTGTGTTAAAAGCCCCCAAAGAAATGATCCCCTATCTGACCAATTTGGAATACGGATCGGTCTTGTTCATCGACGAAATCCATCGGCTACCGAAGCCCGTCGAAGAGTTTCTGTATACGGCCATGGAAGACTATCGAATCGACATCATCCTTGGGGAAGGGGTGAACGCTCGGACTCTCAATCTGCAGTTGCAACCCTTCACTCTGATCGGGGCGACCACGCGTGCGGGCATGCTAAGCGCCCCGCTTCGCGATCGTTTTCACATCCGGCAACATCTTGGTTATTACAACGAAACAGACTTGATCGAGATCTTAAATCGCAACGCGAGCAAGCTGAACGTGGTCTTAGAACCAGATGCTGCGTTGGAAATCGCCAAACGTGCGCGAGGAACTCCTCGTATTGCAAACAATCGGTTGAAGTGGGTGCGAGACTATGCCATGAGCAAGTCCGATGGCACCGTGACCCTCGACATTACGCGCAAGGCATTAACCATGACCGGCGTGGATGAAGTGGGCTTGGACCGACAGGATCGTCGCTATCTTGAGACGCTGATCCGAGTGTTCCACGGTGGACCGGCTGGTCTGGAAGCCATTGCCCATACCATGAGTGTCTCGTCGGACACTCTTGAAGACGAAGTGGAACCGTTCCTGCTGCGAAGTGAGTATCTTATTCGGACTCAGCGTGGACGTTGCGCGACGGCAAAGGCATTTGCCTTGCTGAACCTATAAGGCTGAACCTGTAAGCAAGTAAGGCTGAACCGATAAAAACCTATAAGAAGGTTCATTCATACGAAGGGACTTGCCCGATCAAAGTCCCCATGTCCTCAAAAAAATGAGGGTACGTCTTTTCGGTGCATCGTGGATCCAAGATTCGAATGCCAGGAATACGCAGGCCGATCAAAGCCAAGCTCATCGCCATTCGATGGTCTCTATACGTTTGCATGTCTGCACCATGCAATTTGCCGGGGTGGATGGTCAGACCGTCTTCATGCTCATCGACTTCGGCACCGACACGACGCAGCTCGCAAGCAAGATCACCAATTCGATCGGTTTCTTTATGTCGGTTGTGAGCGACACCTCGTACTCGCGTCGGTCCTTTTGCAAACAAGGCTACGGCAGCTAATGTCTGAACGGTATCGCTGATCGAATTCATGTCGACATCGATGCCTCGCAAGGGCATCCCTTGAATTTCAAGGAAGTCACTTCCCGCAGTCAGTTTGCAGCCCATCGACTCGAGCACTTTGGCAAACTGCACATCCCCTTGCAGGGCATCCAAGCCAAGTCCTTCAACGCGAACTTTGCCTTGGGTGACTGCGGCTGCGGCAAGAAAGTAGCTCGCTGCTGAAGCGTCAGGTTCGATATCGTATTGGCGGGCGGTATAGCATTGAGGAGCGCCGACTTGATATTCGTACCCGTCTTCGATCGATCGGCCAGCTACCTCGATTCCAAAGGATCGCATGACTTCCGCGGTCATTTCGACGTAGGGTTTGGATACCAGCTCGCCAAGAACACGAATGCAAACGGGACTGGTTGCATAAGGAGCTGCCATCATCAAGCCGCTCAGGAATTGGCTTGAAACATCGCCTGCAACTTCCGTGACACCCCCTGTCAGTCCTGTTGCAACAATGCGAACGGGGGGGCAATTTGGATTCTCCGGGTTGGTGCTAACAACATTCGCACCAAGGCGTTGCAGACCAGACAGCAGATCGCCGATAGGCCGCTGGCGCATGCGTGCCACACCGTCCAAGGTGTAGATCCCGTGTGTGGCAGCCAGTGCCGCGGTGAGAAACCGAACGGTCGTACCGCTGTTTGCAATATGCAAATCACCCTCGGGTTGAGGGGGATTGCCACTGCATCCGTGGATATCCAAAGTGCAGGCTGTTTTATCCCAATGAAGATCCAGCCCCAGCACTTGCCAAGCTTCCACCATGACTCGCGTGTCTTCGCTGTCCAGCACACCTGTGAGCCGCGTTCTTCCCGCGGCCATCGCAGCGCAAATGAGCGCACGATTGGTGATGCTTTTAGAACCAGGTACTCTGACGCATCCAGACACGGGGGCCATGACTGGATCAAAAGAAACCGAAGCTGGATGGGATGGAATAGAATTCACTTTTCAGCGATCTTCCAAAGGCTGGATATTCCGCGAACATACATGGCGTTACCCGATATCGCTGGCGAGCCAAGGACGCTTTCGCCCATGTCATTGGTCGCGACCACTTCTCCTTTTTCATCGCCAAGACGAACGACCAAGCACTTGCCTTCTTCGGTAAAGATATACAGCAAGTTATTTGCAACCACGGGGGAGGACCAAATGCTCTTAGCATCGGTCAACCGAGCCTGCCATTTCAGTTCGCCCGAATAGATATCCGCACATGCCAGGACCGTACGGCTGATGGTGTAAATGCGCGAGCCAACGACCAGTGGGGAACATGCGTTTGCACTGAGCTTGTTGTTGTCCCACAGTTTACTTGGGGAGGCACCAACGCTGCTCAAGTCCAACGCCGTGATGCCTGATGCAGGAACGAGCAACCGACCATCCACAGCCATCGCCGACGGGATGGTGGAGCATGGCATATCAACAACCCAAAGTTCCTTGCCAGATTTGGGATCCAGGGCGACCAGATTCTCGCGGGACTGCATCACCACCATGTTTTCTTTGGCAGGGTTTTGAATTGCGACAGGGGACGCCCAGTTGGCTTGCTTGGGTCGTTCTCTTTTCCATAGAATAGATCCGTCTTCGCAGCTTAGCCCTGCAGCGAACGAATCCCCTTGGCATTCCACTTGAACAATACAGACACCATCGACGACCAACGGTGAGCTGCTCATGCCAACGTCATTTCCAGCTTTTGGAAAGTCGGTCGACAAGGATCGGTACCAAACCAAATTTCCTTCCAGATCGACACAAGCTAGATCGTTGGAACTGTAGAAAGCGTAGACATTCTTTCCGTCGGAAGCAGGTGTCGGAGCTGCGTTAGCGCTGGTCGGGTGGCAAAAGGGACGCCCGCGAGCGACCAATTCTTGTTGCCAGCGAATAGACCCATCTTGCTGATTCAAACTGATCAGATGCAAACGACGCTGATCCATCCCGCTGCTGCTGGTGGTGATCACTTGATCACCAACCACAATCGCTCCGCCAACACTTCGGCCCGGTAGTTTTGTTTGCCAAGCGATGTTGCTCTTGGATTCGCCTCCAAATTCGACAGGAAGTTTGGAATCGTTCGAAACGCTGGATGCATTCACGCCGCGGAACTGAGGCCAATCTTCGTAGGCTCGTGCGTCGGAAAAACCGGCAGCAAACCCTAGGCCCAGCATCGCTCCAAGCGTCCGATTAAAAAATCGTTGATTCAATGAAAACATGATTTTATCTTCCTTTGGCCAAAATGGCTTTGCCGGTGAAATCGGAGACCCGTAGTTGGAATGCAAATCTCTGAGCCCATTGCTCCTTTTGCTCGTTCTGGCACAGCTTCAGCAAGATACGGTTCTTGCCTGCTTTGAGTGCGACACGCTCCACATACTGATCGATTTGCATGGAAGTGTGATAGACCTCGTTGGACATGATCAGCTTTCCATTAATCCATGCTTTATTGCCGTTGATGCATCCCAATCGCAGTTCTGCTTCCGTCTCTGTGGGCGAATCAAATTCTGCAAGGGCATAAACGATGCAGCCCTTTTCGTTGGAAAAAACTTCGGCCAGGTCCAGTTCCCCTTGAACGTTTTCCGTGCTTTTGCTGATCCAGCTCACTTTTCCATTTTTGCCGTCGTACTCGGCCTTTTCACTCTGAGCGATCGCGTCCGCTTCCACCGGGAAAACTTTGTCAAAGTTGGCCGTGCCAACGTGATCGAAGGGGCCGATCAACTTCCAGTCCATCAAGAAACCAAAATGCTTCGCTTGGTCGACTGCAACACCGGCCTCTTTTAAGCTTTCGATAATGCCGGTGACTTGTTCGGGATGTCGCGCTGCTTGCAGCAACGATTCCAGCTCCGGAGTGCTAGGTTTTGCATCGATGGCGTCTTTCACGGCCAAATAGCGAAGCTCTTGGCTAGGGTCCTCTCGCATGCTGGCAAGCATGGACTTTCGTATCGCTTCGTCGTTTTGGCTCAGCCAATGAAAAACGGTATACCGGGCTTCATCATTTTGAGTGGTATCCGCGAGGAAGGCCTTCAATTCTGCAGTTTGGCTGGCTCCCGACTGTTGATAAATTGAGTTCGCTACCCCGAGCAGCCAGTTTCGTCCCAAAGGAGTGGCACCATTCATGGCTTTGAGCACCGACAGGAGCTTCACATCCTTCTGAGCCCGAATTTGCTTGGCGACTTTGGCCGACATCTGGTTGCTTTTGTCATTTGCCTCGACGGTTCGAAGCTTCTGAATAAGCTCGTCACCGGTCTCGGCACGGGTTTGGGAAGCCAAAGCGAACGTCGCCATCCCTGTGATCAGCATCGCAAAACAGGCTCGGAACGGCCTGGCGGCAAGCTCCTTCCAACGTAATTCTTCCCGCAATATCATGATCGGCTACGGCTCCTGGTCCTGTGATTTCGGCTTCTAGGCAAATTCGATCCCAGATTATGGAGTTAACAGCAGCAATAGGAAAGGGCCTGCACGCTCCCTTTTCTTAGGCTATTATGGTGCGATGCAGGTATCTAAACAAAACTTCACCTTTTCGACTGAACCATGGCTCGTGACGCTGTCGATTTTGGTATGCATTGCCACGATCGCTCTTTCCTATTTGGCTTGGCGGCGAAGCGGATATCTACGGCCTGTTCTGTGGCTGGAGCTTTTGCGATGCGCGATCGTAGCCTTCGGAGCTCTTTTGCTGAACCAGCCTGAATGGGTTCAAGAGTTTCAATCGGACGAAAAGCCAGTCTTGATGCTTTTGGCGGACGCTTCGCAAAGTATGCAGACCAAGGACGCAGTATTTGCCGCCCCCGACGGACGCAATGATGTCCGCTCCCGTGCCGAGGCAATAGCGCCCATGTTAGATACTGAAAAATGGAGTGCTCTATCCAGTGGAATGGAAGTCCAGATCACGAAGTTCCCTTTGGAAGGTTCGGACGCTGGCACCGACTTGAATGCCGCCTTATCCACTGCGCTCGATTCCAAGCGTCAAATTGCCGGTGTTGTTTTAATGTCCGACGGCGACTGGAACCAAGGCTCCTCCCCCATGACGGCTGCCATGCGATATCGATCTCAAGGCATACCGATCTTGGCCGTTCCTGTTGGCGCACCTAATCGTCTTCCTGATATCGAACTTCTGAGTGTCGATACGCCGACGTTCGGTATTACCAACAAGGCAGTTCGAATCCCTTTTGTAATCGAATCTGCGATGCCTCGCGATCACGTTGCCAATGTGGTTGTTACCAGTTCCGATGGAGAGCGGCTCACCAAAGAAGTTCGCATTGCCGCCATGTCGCGGACCACGGACTTCGTCAATTGGGTCCCAAAGACTGAAGGGGAATTCACCTTAACCGTGGACGTCCCAACGCATGCGGAAGAACTCATAGCGACCAACAATACCATGTCGACACCGATTGTGATTCGAGCTGAGAGGCTTAAGGTATTGGTGATCGAAGGATATCCACGGTGGGAGTATCGCTATCTTCGAAACGCTCTGTCGCGCGATCCAGGAGTTGATGTTTCATGTCTCTTGTTTCATCCTACCCTTGGCAAAGTGGGCGGTGGCAATCGAGATTACATCAAGGAATTTCCTAACACGCCTGATGAGCTTTCTCAGTACGATGTCGTCTTCTTAGGAGACGTTGGACTGGACGATAATCAAATGACTGCCGAACAATGCAAGCTGCTTCGTGGGTTGATTGAGTATCAAGCAAGTGGATTGGTTCTGATGCCTGGATGGCAAGGGCGCCAAAACACCTTGGTGGATACAGACTTGGAACCGCTTTTTCCTGTGGTTTTGGATTCGGCACAACCCAGCGGCATCGGTTCGAAAACCCCAATGAAGTTTGATTTGACCGAAGCAGGTCGACGAAGCCTTCTGACCAAGCTTGCGGATACTCAAGACGATAACCTCGAGGCTTGGTCCAATTTACCTGGCTTTCAATGGTATGCCCCCGTGGTCAAAGCGAAAGCTGGTTCGGAAGTTCTTTGTGTGCACAGCGAATCTAGCAACGAATTTGGCCGAGTTCCCTTGATCGTAACGAAGACATTTGGAGCTGGAAAAGTCCTGTTCATGGGGACGGAGGGTGCGTGGCGTTGGCGACGCGGGGTCGAGGACAAGTACCATTACCGTTTCTGGGGGCAAGTCGTTCGATGGATGGCTTACCAACGCAATATGGCAAAAGGTGAAACCATGCGATTCTATTTTTCTCCGGACCAGCCAACGCTTGGCCAAACATTGGCCTTGCGAGCCAATGTGATGGAGAAGTCCGGTGAGCCCTTGGTATCAGGTGATGTTGCCGTTCGAATCACCGCCCCCTCGGGAAAATTCAAAACCATTCGTCTCACTAGCGCAGGCGCAGATAGCTGGGGATCCTTCGAAGGCCGATATGCCGTCGACGAGCCCGGTTCCCATTCCGTGGTTTTGACCTGCAAGCAAACCGAGGCAACATTAGAAACAAGCTTTTTTGTTCAAGGAACATCGCGAGAAAGGATCGGTCTTGCCGCTCGCCCCAAAGTCCTCGAAGAATTAGCTCGAGCCACCAATGGGAAAGTCCTGTCGCTTACCGATCCCGATGCGATGGGGTCGGTCATTCGGAACATCCCACCTGCGCCTTCGTTATTGCGTCGGTTCCAGCTTTGGGCTCATCCATGGACCATCGGCTTGATGGTCACGGCCCTTGCTGCATTCTGGATCGGACGCAAATGGGCAGGGCTGATCTAGGCCTTGCAACAATAGCCTGGCTTGAAACAAACTTCGCGAGCGGAAGGGCTCATGCCATTCGATAGCACGTATCAGTTGTTGCGCAAACGTTCCTGTCGTTCTTGCTCTTCTTCATACGCCATATCGATCAAATGCAAAACAGCATCCACATCGGCTGCTTCCGTCGGAAACTCGAACATACCCGTCAGTTTGAAATCGGGCCTAAGTTCGCCCTTTTCGTGCAATTCCCAAATCTCTTCCGCGTAATGAGTATGCTCTAACGCAGGGGCGAATCGTGCGTAGTACTGAGTGATGTTTTCGACATCTCGCTGGAGCATGCTTTTGGCGCTGTTGTTGGCTGCGGCATTCACAACTTGAGGCAAGTCAATAATAACCGGCCCATTCGCATCCTGAAGGACATTGAACTCCGATAGGTCACCATGAATCAACCCGACACACATCATGCGCAATATATAGTTCATCACAGTCGCATGGTCTTTGATCGCTTGTTCCGCTGACATGGAGATATCATTCAGTCGCGGTGCAACGTCACCATCCGCTCCGACAATCAGTTCCATCAACAACACGCCGCCGAACAATCCGTACGGTTTGGGAACGCGAACTCCTGCTGCGGCAAGCTGGAACAACGCGTCGACTTCAGCCCTTTGCCAAACCTCTTCTTGTTGATCCCTACCAAACTTCGATCGCTTCTCCATAGCTCTTTGTCGCCGGCTGTTTCGAATCTTACGACCTTCCTGATACTGAACCGCTTTCTTAAAACTGCGATCCGCCACATCCTTATAAACCTTGGCGCAACAAATCTCTTGGCCGCAACGCACCAGAAAAACTTGGGCCTCTTTGCCACTCATGAGCGAACGCAGAACTTCGTCAACGAGTCCGTCATCGATCAGCGGCTGAATACTCTTGGGTACTTTCAAGGCGTTGCTTCTTTTAGAACATGGAAAATTTTATCCGGCAGCGACGATGTGCTAGAACGTCCGAACGCCAGAGCGATCGTCCGCTAGGAAGCAAAAGAACTCCGGACAACCATCGGATCGTGAGAAGGGGCGCCTGCTTTGGATTAGTCTCACTAACTTAGCACGAATAAGGCATTATCGCAAACAGGCATAGAGGCCTGCCTTGTGGGATCGGCAAGACCTGTTTCGTTAAAACCTGAGCAATTTCAGGGTGAACTAATCGGAGGAGCCATGTTGATAAAAAGCCATTCTTCGTCCGAAAAGCGGTCGGAAATGGACTGGGCGGTCGTATGGACGCCAATGGATGGGATACTGCGAATGGCATTGATCGCCCAAACCTCGCTCCCCCAGTCCTGACTGGACGATTGATTCTTGTTCGCACCGACAAGCTCCGCTAGCGGAATCGCCATCTCGGTAGTCCACGCCTCATCTTCTTGAAGAGTCGCAACGAACCATGTAGGGTTCCAAAAGTCCATGTCGTTGCATCTCTCTGATTTTTCCCCTGTTGAAGTCCATCCAAGCTCGAACCAAGTGGCGTAATCGCGATCGATATCCAATCGAAGTCGGACCTGATCATGCCCAGCTCGGACGTTGTCTGTTGGTTTTCGTGCTTGATCGGTAAGCTTGGTATGAACAGCCATGTTTTGACTGGAAGAAACTGCCTTGCCTGTTCTGTCTAAGAAGGGTGACCGGCTAAAGATGTACAAGAATTCAGAATCACGAGCCAATCGAATGGTTGTCGTCGATTCTTGAGATGGAATCCAGGGATCTCGGAGGGCAATGACGGTTGCGTTTTCCCAAAATGCTTCATCGTCCTTTCCATCTAAGAACGGCCGTTGATTGGTCCAGTTCCAAGGTGGAACGCCTTGAACATCCGAGGCAGTTCGCTGAGTGGTTGCTCGTTGAGTATCGGGGCCTTCCGCGGAACGGATAGTGCGAGCGTTCTGTTCTCGCGACCTTTGTATGTTCCGTTCCGTTTCCGCAACATGGTTCCATGCCATAAGATGCGGTGGCACCAAAGGCCAAAATGTCGCTGGACTTCGCTCTAGATTCACTCCTTGAATGGAGCCGTCGCGTAGCATTTGCATGGCGCGATATCGAGACGCAATGAGCCAGCCCCAAGACGGTTCCGCTCGACGTTCATGGAGATCGCTGGGCCACTGTCCTAACAAACGAACAAACTCGTTGAGGCTTCGGTCTGATGCGATTGGGACTCGCTTAACCGCCCCATGGAACGAAACCGTCTTGACTGCATCGCTCTCGATTTCAGACCTAGCAAATGGGGATGCTTGTTGCACATTGACGATACTGTCATTTTTGTCTTGCGATAAGTGCTCTTCGAATGCCCGAATCTGTCCGGCAACCACTTGCTGCACTTCAGCACTACCAAGATACGACATAAGTTCAGCCAAGATCGATTCCGTGACGTCTTTGTTGGGCGACATCGACAACGCCAAATCCAACGCAGTGTGCCAGCGCTGCCAATCCCCTTCGCGCCGACTCTGGATTGCGATTTCTAACAAGGCAGGGCAGACCGAATTCGAAGATGCGTCCTTGGCGATCCCCTTCAACTTGCCCTCCCAGACTCGATCGGTCGTGAACTTGCTGCTCGATTCGGTCAGGAACATTTGTTTGTAATCGTACAGTTGGCAAGTAGCCATCAATGCTGCCAGTCTCACGGTTGGTTTGGATCGTTCGTTCAATTGGGTTGCTGGATCGTTCAACACACCTTCCAAAGGATCTCGCATGGCCCCGCTCTTGGACCCTAAGAATCGATAAGCAATTTTCGCGGATGCTTCGTCTTGAATAGGCTTGAGATCAAGAATGCGATGAATCCCTAACAGAATTTGTCCCAACGCAACTCCTGTCGATTTGAATAGCATTGCCTGGGAATAAACCAGCCCTGCTCGCGTGCCGCGCACAATGGTGCGCTGTGGTTGCCAAGCATCCTCTGGGATACCACTAGCTTCTGAAAAAAGTCGAAAATGCGGATCCGATGCGAGCCGAACCGATGCGTCAATCGCATTGCTCGAAAGTCTTTCTAACTCCATTCCTGTTTCGGAACAATCGGTGACCAAAACGTCAGGTCGTAACGTACGCAGTTCGAATACCAGCGCGCGAAGCATGGCGGAACTCGCTTGCTCCGCTTCCGTGGAGCTTCTTGCGGCATAGTAGTTGACGTCCATGGCTCGTGCCCCAGAAGGTATATTTCCAACGGGAAACTGTGGCATCATGCGAACCGGCGAGGTACCGATCGATGAACCGGCAATCGCAACTCGACTTTCCAAGTCGGGCTCCAGTCCCATTCGCTTCTCATAAAGTTGGTCATGAATGATCACGATGGAAGTCGTTCGTCGCAGCTCGAATGAGACTTGAGCCAACAAGTCCCATGCGATGCTGGAGCTGGTGCTCGCTATGTTCAGAACACTGGCACGAGCCCCCGATTGATGCAGCGGCCACCATGCCTTACCGCCATTGCGACTTGCTCGGATGGAGGCAAAGGAACCGCACGTCATGAGAACGTCCGCATTCAAGGCACATACTGCACGATTCATGGTCACGCTGTCTGTTTTGCGAACAGACCAAGTGTCCCCTTGGTCTTCGGTTGTCCAAATCACATTGCCAGGATTCCCTACGACCCAACCTCGTTTTCCAATGACAGCAATGTCACGAAGCGAAAGCCATTGATGGTCGGATGCAATTCCCGGAAGTGTGCACTTTTCCCAAGTAGCTCCATCATGGGATCGATACAGATGCCCCGCGTCCCCACCCAACCACCAAACCCCTTCGATCCATTTGCAGAAGCGTATCGGTTCGAGCGGGCTTAGCGGAAGTGACAGGGGTTGGAAATTCGTACCGTCGCCCGTTCGATACCCTCGACCGGTCCGATCGACTAGAACCAGCGTTCCGTTCACGTCTGCGGATGCGACTTGAATATGGCTGCATGGTACCGGCCTGGAGGACCATGACTTTCCGCCATCCATCGATTCAAACAGTGAAGATTGATAAAGGTTCGACCAATCACCCCAAGCAAGCAGATGATCGGACCCAAGATACTGCATACCAGTCAACCGAGGTAAATTCGAAGCGGTGGTCTGCCAAGTCGTTCCGCCATCTGTCGTTGCAAGAACGGTTCCTGAACTTCTGCCTGTGTTCGGGTCGATCGTGCCCCCAACTATCCATCCCTGCAAGAGATTCGCGAAGTGCAGCGCATGCAACACCATATCCGAACGCTGGTTTTGAATGGTCCAGGTCTTGCCGGCATCATTGGTGGCCAGAATCAAACCTCGATCACCGACCGCCCAGGCTTGATCCACCGTGACTGCTTGGCATGCATGCAATTCACCGTCTGCGATGCGACCGCCGCTCGCTGCGTCCACTTTTCCAAGGAAGCAAGTGCTCAAGAACAGCAGCAACGCGCAGACCAAAGTTCGCGCAGACCAAGTAGTCAGCCGTGCAGCCCCCATTTCTACTCGATCCCTATCGACCAAGTCCCGGGAAAGAAATCCGCAGCACAAGTTCCTGGGGTCGAAAAGGCTGATATTCTGTATCCTCATTCCCACGAGCTATTCCGTCCTATTGCAGGTACTCGGTTAGATCCTTGGAGCCCGGAATGTCGGAAGGCCATTTCGTCCAAACAGGTGTTATTTCCCGCACCTTTTTGATGAAGTCCGTTTTTTGTTTTTTGGCTTTGGCATCGGCGAGCGTTTTTCGAATTTCTACCTGAGATTCCTGAAACGACTGAATAGCTGCGTTCTTTCGTTCAAGCACTTCGATGAAATGAAAGCCATCGCTATCTTCAAGGATCTGACTGAGACCTCGAACTGGGTTCTCAAACAGAGCTTTATCGATCACTTTGCTTTTCAGTGCTGCCTGAGTGGTCCAGTCGAACTGCCCCCCTTCGGAAGCATGAAAGCCCGTCGACTTGCGTTTCGCGACAGCGTCAAAAGGTGCACCACCAACGAAGACATCGTTCCACATTTCGACAATCGCTTGGTAAGCAGCTTCACGGCTAGGATACTTCTTGAATACAGCCGACATGATTTGGTAGCGTGCTTTCGCAGGTCGCTTGAACGATTCTAGATTGTCGTTGTAGTAGTCCTGCATCTCGCTCAGTTCAACCAAAGGTTTTTCCTGGACGCTCTCCCGCATGTGCTCGCCTGCCCAAGTCGATTCCGCAAACTCGCGTTTCAATGAAGACAACGATTTGCCAGCCGCCGCCAGCTTCTCTTCCAACTCGAGGTCGGAGACGCAGTTCATTTTTTCCTTTTGAGCCGGAACTACTTTTTGATAAAAGATTTTGGTCGTTTGAAGCTCAATCTGCTTTCTTGCTTGAGCTCTTTCTTTCAACGGCTTGCCGCTGACTTTGTCGTTGACGAATCGTTGTGCCATTGCCTTGCGATCGATGGCTTCCACGATCCACTTGCGAAGCATCAATTCAAACTGTGGATTGGCAAGAATTTCTGGCGTGACTTTTTCAGGTGAAACAAGATCGCCGATCAAAATATGTTCTTCCCCAACCACTGCTATCAACGTTCCCGGTCCAAACGTGGCCATGTCCTGAATCGCTGGCACAGCGCTGGATTCGTCAAAACCCATGTCTTCGGCGCTAGGCATGCTGTAATCCGAGACTTCGGGGGGCATGCTGCCTGTCCCTCGGTCGGCAACAAAAACGGGCTGCTCCAAATTTTTTGCGTTCGGCGGCAATCCTCCAACCACCGGAGGAGTGTATGGCTGGAAGCTGTTGCTATTGGGCGGTTGAGTTTGAGCGAATGAAGTCCATGCAAACACAAACGCAAATACAATCAACAATATCGGTAGTGTTTTCATTTCATTCGTCCTTGAATGGTGTCGGCAACTGCAGGAAAGAAGTCGCCCAGCGCGCATCCGTCGCGCAGGCCTACTCAGGCCGCGGGAGTATAAAGACAATCTTGAATAACAAGCAATAGTGTTACGGAGCCCCAACAGTTGAATTGTGCCGCAACATCGCGATTCGCTAGCGTTACCTCTGTTCGGGATGGATCGGGTGGATTCAACTTCACTTTCCAGAATTGCTCCCGCAGCGCCCGGGCAGCAGTTCAGCGCCTCCACGGAATTCCTTTTGCCACGATTCACCAGTCATTTTCGCCCACAAAGATTTTTGATTCCATGATGCCCTCGAGACCTTCTCCGGCCGATCCCGAAGTGGATTCCTGCATTTTATGTGGCAGCCCCGCAGACGAGGCTCTTGTTGTACGAGGATTCAAGATTGCCCAATGCGGTTCTTGCGGACACCAGTTTCTTCCCTCTCCCATCTCACAAGACCATGTCGCACAAACATATTCTGATGCCTATTTTTTTGGCGGTGGCGCTGGCTATACGAATTATCTCGAGCAACAATCGCTGCTCGAAAAACGAGGCTCCCAATATGCAAAGATCGTTGAGAAACATCTGGGGCGAAAAGGCAAAGTCTTTGACGTGGGGGCTGCTGCAGGATTTTTGATGCAAGGCTGGGCGAATCAAGATTGGGCAGCAACCGGGATTGAGCCAAACCTCTCTATGGTCCGGCACGGGCAAGAGCGTGGCCTGGACCTTCGTCACGGGGTTTTTGAAGACTCATCTGCATGGACGAAAGAGTCTTACGAATGCGTTTCTATGGTCCAAGTGATATCGCATTTACCCAGCCCGCTCGACGCGCTAAGGCTTGCCTACAAGATGCTCAAGCCCAATGGGATTCTGCTGGTAGAAACTTGGGATCGCACGAGCTGGATTGCATCGGCCATGAAGGGTGGCTGGCACGAGTATTCCCCACCAAGTGTTCTTCAGTGGTTCCATCGAAAATCGCTGACGCTCGCTGCCAGCTCGGTTGGCTTTGAATTTGTTGAAAGCCAACGAGCACTCAGATGGTTAAACATTGGCCATGCAAAATCGCTTTTGAAACACATGTCCGCCACGTCGAAGCTCGCTAAGTTGGCGAGCATGGTTGCAACCGTATTCCCGAGCCAAATGAACGTTCTTTACCCGGGCGACGATCTTTTCTGGGCTTTGTATCGAAAGCCAAACGCCTAACCCTTAAACATTGGCAGGCCGAATTATCGCCCTAGGCTTGCTAAAATCTTGTCGAACGCGGGTTTCAGAGTTTCCCAATCCGAAGCGGAGCAGGAGCATACGACAATCACTGCTTGATTAATAGTGAGTGCCGTCGAACGATAGCCTCGGACCGAACCCATGAGCGACGACGATACAAATTCGCTCTTTCTGGAATCCCCTAGGCCGGACATGTACTTCTCGGCGGCGGTTTCTTGGAAGTCCGAATACAGCAAAGCAGTTCTGTCCTTATTGAACTCATGAGCCTTATGGACAGGAGCCAATTTCATTTCGATCTCGGGAGGCAACGGTTCGTCCCCAAAGCTACCACCTTGATTTTGCGAACCTGCAATATCGCCGATGATCGAGCTCGTTGTGTCAAAGTCGAGCTTGATCAATGCAGTGCCATTGGAGAACTCCGCCCACTTTACTCCATTTTTTCCTCCTCCTTCTGCGCTCCAGTCGGCAGGGTAGTCGATAGAGAATGCTCCGTCTTCATCGACCCAACGCTCGTAGGTGGTCGGAGCCTCCATCTTGCTGCCACAACCGAGGGACAAGGCCATCGCTCCGATGGCAAATCCTAGAATCATGCACTTTATGGTTATGTGGTTGATCATTCTGCAAGCGACTTCCCTTCAGATGAACTTGTGGATCAGGATTGCCGCGCGCATTGTCGAAAGCAAACGGAATCGCGCGGCAACTACTGTGTCATCGATCTAGCAACAATGTAAGTCTTCCGGCGGCAGAATGGAATCATAGGAATCGGCATCGCTAAGCTCCTTGCCAAGAATTCATAAATCTTCTGGATTCCACCATGCATCCAGCTTGGAGCGGAGCTCTTGAACGCGGGTTGGATTTTCCAAAGCCACATTACGAGTCTCGTTGGGATCGACATCCAATTCGAATAAAGCGGCAGAATCGTTCGGTTCATTGACTTCGCTGGGAACAATCAACTTTTGATTACCTTCAATCATCCATCGCCATCGCAGGCTTTTGCTTGGCGTCTCCAAATCCTTCGAGTTGTGGGTAAAGCAATTTCCAAAGATGGCTTTCCTGGACTCAACAGCCGCTTCATCCAACAAGTTAATCCCAGGAAGAGAGTCATCCATCGGCAGGCCTAATGCATGTCGAATGGTTGGAACCAAATCGATCGACTGAGCCAAACTGTTGGACATCTTGGGTGCGATCTTAGCCGGCCAGTGAATCATGATCGGTGTTCGCAGCCCACCATCAAATTGAGACTGCTTCGACTTGGGAGCGTATCGTGGGCCGTCGGGCTTCTGAATCCAACCATTGTCAGCAATATAGATAACAATGGTGTTGTCTGCTAATTCTCGCTGCTTCAGGCTTGTCATCAGCTGTCCAACGGTTTCGTCGAACCACTCCACCATGGCCCAATACCGAGCGATATGAATCGAGTCTGTTTGCTTGACATACTTTTGAAGCAAGCGATCGGGTGGCGTGTGGGGGTCATGCGGCATCAACGGAGCGTACCAAACCAAAAAGGGTTGCTGACTCGCTTTGCAAGAATCCAAAAAAGAGTTAATCGGTTCCATCGACTTTCTACCAATGGAAAGGCCTTCATCGCCATGCCGGCCCCCTTGCGTCATTCCGTCGGTGAAGCCACCGCGAGAAAAGTGACCTTGCCACCATTTCCCAGTCTGCAAGCTTCGATATTCGAACTTTTGAAGAATGTCCGGTAACGTATGAGCGGCCGCCAGTTGTTGCGTCATCGTTTCGCGACCTTGAGCGAATAACGGCGAACTATAGAAGCTGCGATCGTTCATCCCCGACGGAACAGGAGGATCGTTCGAAGTAACCTTGTGTTGGTGTGGGTATCTTCCCGTGATGATGCTTGCAAGGCTGGGGCAGCACAGACTGCTGGTGACATACCCACGTCGGAAAACCAAGCTGTTCCTGGCTAACTGGTCGATATTCGGCGTTTGAATCGAGGGGTGGCCCATGAACCCATAATCGGTCCAAGCGTGATCGTCCGACACGATCAAGACGACGTTCGGGCGGTCAAATGCCATGCCTGGATGGCTACTCCACCACGCCAGCATCCACAGGAAACCAAGGATTCGAAAGGTAGAAACCGAGAGCCCTTTTTTGGCTTGTTGCATCATGAGTAGTTACCGAAGTTGAAAGATCTGCCCCCATGTTGAAAAGTATGGACGCGGGGCATTTTAGAACGAAACGTCCGTCCGATTGTAACTCATCTTGGTGGGGAAATCGCATCGATGAAATCCGTTCCTGGCGTTCCCGATGAGTTTCGGATGCTGATTCGGGTACGGAGCATGGCTCCCTTCTGAGCATCAAAATCGAAAATTATTTTTGGGTGGACCAGACGTGTCACGCGAGTCGCGATCCTAGTAGGCAACGAAAGGGCTTGGTTGTTTTCCAGGCCCAAGAAACTAGGAATAGGATTGCGAGACCCACTCATGGCCACCACCATATCCAGTCATCCCGTTTATGTTCAACAGTCGTTCTCCTGGGATTTGCCGGATTCGTCCGACCTTGGAACCGAACGCTCGCAAGAATACGACAGAACGCACAATATCAATAGTGTTGAATCGAAGGGTGTTGAATCCAACACGCAAACGGTTCGTCGCGTCGTTCGACCTTCTACACGAAAGCCAGTAACCGTCCCGTCCGTCCGGCAGTCCAGTTCTGTCCGACGAGGACGTTGCGAGCACGTGGGGGGGATCTTGGCTTCGGTCTTGGAAAAATACGGGATTGGAATCGACGAATTGATTGCGGAGATCGATAGCAAGTAGACTCACTCGCGTTCAAAATCGGCTAGAATTCGGGAATGACACACGATATCAACTCCCACCGACTAACGCTTTCTTTTTCAGTCATTGCCGTCATGATCGCGGGCATGATTGGGTTAGGGCATGGATCCTGGAATCTTCCTCTTTTGGTGCTTTTTTGCGCCGTCTTGGGGGCGTTTTTCACGGATCGCTTTGAATGGATCGTTTTTCCAAAGTGGTTTGTTTACTTGGGCATGTTGGCTGGCGCCGCGATCGCCATCATGGGATATCTGAGCGACCCATCCACCAATCAGATTTTAGCCGTGGGGAATCTCCTGGTCTACGTGCAACTGCCGCTCCTGTTTCAACGAAAATCAAAACGTGTGTTCGAACAATGGGGCGTGTTTTTGCTGCTTGAGTTAGTCGTTGCGGCTTTGGTCAACGACAATGTTCTTTTTGGAATCTTGATGGTGCCGGTAATGACGGTGGGCTGTTCGGCCTTGATCGCATTAGCCCTGTATGCATCTCAAATGCGGCATCTCGAATCCCTCACCGAGTCCAACAGTGTATGGGCCAAACTATTGCATTGGCTTGGAAAGGAGCAATTGGTTTCGACACGAAGCTCGGGGGTTTCGTTGTCTGCGGTCGCAAATTCAGGCTGGAACGTGAGGCAACGATCTGAGTATTTCTCACCGCTGAACTGGATCGTAGGTGTATTGCCACTTTCCTTCACGATCCTTCTTTTTGCGATAGTGTATTTTTATTCCTTGCCTCGAATGAATCTCAGCACTTACGAGGGGGCCGTTTCCACGGCTTCGAAGGTAGGTTTTAGTGATCAGATTTCGCTGCAACATGTTGGCGATTTACTTCAAAACGAAGCGCCAGTTTTTCGCTTGTCCATGCGCGATGCAGAAACAAACGAGAACTATCGCCCAAGCATGCCTCCCTATATCCGAATGACCGTTTCGCGTCGATATTTTGATGGCCCGGGACGAGGGTTTTGGCAATCGGGCGAAGCATCGCTAACTTTAGATCGAAGGGCGATTCAAAATCTTCCAACTCAACCTGGAATGGGCGAAGCGATGGGCAAAACCATGGATCGCGTCATGGTTGACATCGTCGAAAAGAACGGACTGGGGACTTTTGTTCCCGTCATAGCCCCATTGTCGCGCGCGACCGATTCCGACTTCCGCGTTGCCTATCAAGATTGGTTTGTCGTAGATATTTCCCAATCGGCAAGGAGCTCGAACTACAAGCGTAGGTTTACTTTTCCTACGTATGCATTTAAGGACCGAATCGAATCCATGCTCTTGCCCGAGTGGGAAGACAGTGTTCGCGACGTTCGCGAAAGGTCTTTTCCAGGGCAAGTGGAATACAATGACGATGCTTACATGCAACTCTTAGAATTCCCGAGCTCCCTTATGTCTATCGTGCCGTTGCGAGATCGTTGGCTTCGAGAACGCAATGTCTCCAACGCAGACAAACTAACGCAAGCCATGGTACTCAACGATTACCTTGCTAGCGGAACAGACTACACATACACGCTTTCACTGACAGGACAAATTGATAAGCGTCTTGATCCAATTGCCGATTTCTTGATCAACAAACGGAAGGGGCATTGTCAGTACTTTGCGTCGTCGCTGGCGTTACTGCTGCGGTCGCTCGAAATACCATCTCGAATGGTCGTGGGATTCCGACCTAACGAATACAATGAAGTCGGTGAGTATTTTCTGGTGCAACAAAACCATGCTCACGTTTGGGTGGAAGCTTATTTCCCAGTGGATGTACTAAAGAAAAGATTTTCGTCGGTACCTAGTTGGATTAAAAATGGCGCATGGGTACGGCTCGACCCAACTCCTGCTGGCGAAGGCTCCAACGCGGGGGGAATGTTGCGATCCTCTTCGGGTCAAACGTTTGACGCGATGCAAGATCTTTGGAGCGAACTGGTCTTGAATATGGACAAGTCCAAGCAAAGCAGTTTGTTTTCCATTTTTGGCGAATCTTCGTCCGGGACGTATTCTTCCTTTTGGTTGGAATTGCAAACGTTGTTTCAACGCATGAAGTCGAATCGCTTTGTCGGTGGATTTCTTTCCCCGGAACAGTGGTTTTCTTGGCATTTTCTAGTTTTGTTTTTCGCTCTCATTCTGCTTTGGCTTTTCGTCCCTAGGGTTGTCTCATGGTTATTCCCAAGATGGTCCTTTCGTGGCGCTCAAGGTTCCAGTAACTCCAGGTCTTCTTCAAAAGTTCTCTTTTACGAAAGGTTGATCAAAGCACTTCGGCGACTGGGTATGGAACGCAAATCAGATCAAACCCCCAAAGAATTCTTTGAATTGGTGGCCGGTAAATTAAACCGTTTATCAGTCTCGGTCGACTCGCAATTGCTATCGCACTTGTACTATGAACTGCGGTATGGAGGTCGGAAAGTACTGACCGATTCGGAACAACTTTTGATAGAACAACAATTACAATCGTTAGAGTCGGTAAAGAGCCGTCCTGCTAAAGCTTCCAGTTAATTTTGGGGGAATATGGTTAAGTACCGAGTTAACAGATTTAGCTCAGCGATTATGATTGGCTGAGAATCGATGTTCGAACGCGGGTAGTGCGGTATTTTTATGAGTTTGGATGGAAACTTGTTGAACGAGGAAACAGGGCAATCCACAAAGAATGGGGAGGATTCCCCTTTGGCTCAAGAGCCCAGTCTGGATCGTGTTTCCCCCAGCCAAAATAAAGGTACTGTACCTTCATTATCTGACCCATCGCGGCTGAAGCTAAGCCTGTTCACTCTTTTTGGCTTCATTCTTCCTGCCACGGCATTGATGCCGCTCTTGTTCGTAGCAGCACGAGAACTTTGGAACCAACCCTCGTTTCAGTTCTTTCCTATTTCTATTGTTTTGGGATTTGGCTTTCTATTCACAACTTGCCAATGGCGGATGCCCAGCCCGGCACGAGCCCGGATTGCAGTCGGCGTTTGCCTTGTTGGGGCGGCGGTTGGGCTATGGGGGATGTATTTGGTCTCTCCAGTTCGCGCCCATTTGGCGTTGGTGCTGGTGTCCATAGGCTGGGCCCTTGGGGCTTTTGGAACGACGCCGTGGACGCGAGTCATGGCCATCATGTCCTTACTGGTTATCACTGTACCGATGCCGCTTGCCCTGAGCTTCCGATTTCAAGCGTTTCTTGGACGTCTCTGTGGGTCAGCGACGAGCGCTTTTCTGGAAGCGGTTCAGTTTCCAAATGTGTTGGATTACAACCTTTTGAGAATCGAAGGCAAGCAATTGAATTTGATTGAGGTGCTGTCGGATGCCGGTAGTTGTTTTGCGTTAGCTGCTTTTGCCTTGTCATGGACCGTTTATCAACGCAAACCAGCCATGGTATCAATGCTGGTTTTCGTGAGCAGCTTTTTCTGGTCGTTCTTTTTTGGCTGCCTTAAGCTCTTGGTGATCGCTTTTCTCTTTCACTCGTTGGCGATCGATTCAAGTAGCGGGATCTATGCGATCGTGCTGAGCGTTCTAGCATTCTTAATGTCCATGCTTTGTATCCTCTTAACAAGCGTTTCACTCACGGAAGCTCTCGCACCCATCGAGTCGAAAAAATCTTTGCAAGGCCTAACTTCGGTTTATGAGGAATGGGTAACATGGCCCAAGCCGCAAAACAAGAATGACGATGTTGCGATCAGTCCAATCTTTCCATGGCAATGGAGTCTTTATCTTTCCAGCACGGCAAGCTTGACCTTGGGCGTTTTGTGCTTTTGGCTTCTTTTCGTCCGACCCCAGCAACAATCTCAGGATTCGATGTTCAGTCAAAATGTGGTCGATGCGTTTCCCGCTGAGTCCGCGTTACCGGAGCAGTTCGGACCTCTGAAGTTAGCTAAATTTTCTAGCAACACTCAAATTGCGAACAAGAACAGAGGCCTTTATACTCGCTTATGGCAATACAATGCAGGGGAAACGCAGTTCATGGTTTCGCTTGATTTTCCTTTCGCAAGCTGGACGTCGATGGTCGACGCTTACAAGATTACGGGCTGGGAAATTGAGAAATTCGGAAAAGAAACCCTTGATGCCCCAGGACCTTGGACCTTGGAGCAAGTCAGTATGCGGAACAGCTTTGGCATTCGAGCCTATTCCTGGGATGCATTCTTTGATCAAGCAGGAAATCCAATCGTCGAGGAGCTGCCTCAGGAACAAAAAGGTCGCGACACGCTCCTTTCGATGCTTCAGAATGAACGTTCCACCCAAATGGCCCAGCGACGTTTTAGGGTACGATTGTTTTTAGAAACCGGACGTGAGATTTCAGAAGAGGAATCCAAGCAATACCGGGCTTTTTTCCTCGAGATTTTCGAGCGAATTCGAACCCAAAGCACGCCTGCACTGAGTCTGATCAAGTAGACCATTATGAACAAAAAAAACACCAAACAGCTAGATGCGGACCAAGACCTTCTCTTGGCACCGCCAACTTTTTGGGGGCGTGTGCTTGGTTGGTTCAAGTTCTCTCCCGTTGAATTTGCCGGAGACTTGTTGGATCTGTATGCAAGTTGGATTTTCTCGCGGAAGTGGCGATACACATTCACCATGATTCCGGTTCTGTTGTTGGTGTTTGGATTTGGGACCATTGTCTGCATAGGAAAACTAGTAGACGACAAGTCAAAAGTGCGTTGGTACATCGAGGAAGCGGATAAACAAACCAAAATCGCCGCTGAAGAAATGGCAACAAAAGCCAAAACCGATGCACGCGATGCTGGGTCAGAAAAAAGCAGCCCTGCGGGGTCTTCATCGAATTCAGAAAGCGAAGCGGATCAATCTGCTGATGCAAAATCCGCAAGCATTGGGGACAAAAGAACCGCAATAGAACGCGCCGAGTATGTCGATCTTTTGTTTCGCCGAGTGCTACAGCTCGAAAAGAGTAACAAGCAAGCCTTGTATTATGTGGCTCTTCAAATGTCCCGATTCGGAAAAACATCTGCAGCGCGGCAGATTATGGAAAGCCTTGCACCCGTCCGATTCGGTGGTTTTGACATGGCACACTCCTGGCTTGCAATGGACATGATTCAACGGAATCAACAAGGCCAACCCATCAATCCTGAACAACTAAAGCACCATCTGAGGCATTGTACAAATCGCGATGACGTGAATCCACTGTTGTTAGTAGTTTACGCACAATTGTTGCAACGCGATGACCAAATCTCACAAGCAGAACAAGTTCTCAAACGCGCTGCCAAATTTGATCCGAGCGTTTTGCTTGGCTCGATCGCCATTTACAACCGAAATGGGATGGTGGGTCAAGCACGCGCCGCTGCCGACCTAATCTACGAGAGCCTTAAAGATAAGTTTGCAGGAGACCAAGGAGACAAGAATATCATTGTTTCTGCCCAAGGCTTCGCGCAAACAGGACGGATCGATCAAACCATCGAACTGCTGAAATCGGGGGTCGCGCAGAGACCTGGCTCCAACTCGTTGCGACGCGCTTTATCCGATGCATATCGCTTGAAGTTTCGGCAGACAGCATCGGCCGCTCAAGGACAAGTGAAAGTCAATTTAGATTTGCTCAACTTTGCAATCGTCGTGGATCCAACGAACATTGCAGTCCAAGAAGAATTATCGATGCTGTCCATCGCTACATCAGGAAAAAATTCCGCTGTGCTGGATTCGTTACGAGTTCAGATTGCTGTTGGTGGTACATCCTTCTCGGCTCGACTACTGCTGGCGGAGTACGCGTTCAAGACGCAAGATTTTGACTCGGCGATCAAACAGTACGAAGTTGTTCTTGCCGAGCTTCCAAATATGACACTTGCGATCAACAACTTGGCAATGATCTTCACTTTGCTTGAAACACCAAGATTGCCCGAAGCATTGGAAATGATCCAAAAAGCGGTCACGATCGCTCCTGATTTCCCCGAGTTTCTGGATAGCCAAGGTGATATTTTTGAGGCCGCAGGCAAAACGCAGGAGGCGATAGAGAGTTACGAAAAGGCGTTGGTGCAAGGGGCTGGCCGAGTGCAAACGCGTGAGAAACTCATTGCGTTGCTGGACAAACAAGGGGAATCCGATAAAGCCACGCAACAACGCGAACTGCTTCTCAAAGTGAAAGCCTTGCTCGAAGAACAACGCCAAAAGATGGAAGCAGCTCGCAACCAGCAGGCAACTCAACCAGCAACCCCACCGGACTCTAGTTCGCTGAACCCAACTCCAGCCTCTCCGATTGCCGAACCGCCTGCCGAAGAAGAACCCGTCAAAAACGACGCCCCAGACCAAAACGCCCCCAACTGAGCCGCAGACGCTAGCCGCGTTACGGAAGACGCATCCCTCTAGCCGAATTCTGAAGTTGCGCAATGTGGCTTTCAGTCGTACTCGTACTCAATGAAATGGTACTCGTACTCGAAACACGTTGGTCACGTACCAATACCGTAATTGCGGTGCAGGAGTAAGGTTTCCAGAGTTCACGTGTTCTCATTCTTGGTGCCACGTGGCTTTATTGGCCAACCACTTCGTTATACTCATGAAAGCCTCGCAAACATCTATTTTCGCCATCGGAGTCTATTTTGTACCAGCCCCCAAATCGCTGTTGGTTGATTCTGATTACCTGTATCGCCTTAATTTGTGCTGCGACGAATCGATCGATTGGGCAAAGCTCTTCAAGCGAAAAGGGCACTGCTTCCCGTAAGGGCACCGTTCTTCGTAAGGAGGGTGCCACATTGGATGCTTCCGCAATCGCTGAATTGCCACACTGCGATGCAGTCGTGGATGTGACAAAGGCTCCTTACCATGCGAAAGGTGACGGGATAAGCGATGATACCAATGCGATCCAAGCGGCGCTTAACGACATCATGGGAATGCATCGCGTGCTTTACTTTCCGAAAGGGACTTATCTGATTTCGCGGACGCTGCTGTGGTCCAAACAGAACAGTACAGGTAGAGAGGCTTGGGGTAAAAACTACCTGCTCGGGCACAACAGCTTTGA
Source organism: Planctomycetaceae bacterium (assembly GCA_027487485.1). Lineage (GTDB taxonomy): Bacteria > Planctomycetota > Planctomycetia > Pirellulales > Pirellulaceae > JBKCUI01. Next base: position 51,156 of record JAIYDN010000102.1, read on the forward strand.
TACGGTCATCAAGTTGAAAGACCATACATTTATGGACCCTGCAAAGCCAGAAAGCATGATGTGGTGCGGTGGATTTGGCTCCGCCGACTGGTTCCATAATTATGTAGAGAACTTGACGTTTGACGTGGGGGCTGACAATCCCGGTGCCATCGCTTTGCAGTTCTATTCGAATAACTATGGAGCCGTTCGAAATTGTCGCTTCCTCGCCCAAAAGCAAAGTGGCTTGATCGGGCTCGATCTCGCCCATCGTGATATGAATGGCCCTCTGCTGGTCACAAACTGTGAAGTGCAAGGCTTTGATCGAGGTATCAGCTGCGGGCGAGCGGTCAACGGCCAAACATTCGAACACATCACCCTTTGCAATCAACGAAGCCTGGGTTTGGAAAATGAAGGGCAATCGATCAGCATCCGATCCCTGTTGAGCCAAAACGCGGTACCCGCCATCAAGACGTATGGTGTGCTTTGCTTGGTCGATTCGAATCTACAAGGGGACGAACAAGCTGCCTCGGTGCCAGCCATCGTCAACTACAATCATGGTCGAATTCATGTTCGCGACACAACCACCTCAGGCTACTCCCGAGCTATCGGGGATACGCAATCGCCAGATTCTTTCGCTGCCCTTCGGATTCAAGGGGCGGACAAGCCAGGTAGCCTCGGTCCTAAGGTAATCGCGTACAGTTCCCATGAAGCGACCAATCCCTTCGGCTTAACAAAGCTTCCGCCGCGATTGACCGTCAAGGAACCACCAGCGTTGGAAGTCGACTCCATCGCGAACTGGGCTAACGTGAATGACTTTGGAGCCGATCCAACCGGCGACAAAGACTCTTCAGTGGCCATTCAAAAAGCGTTGGATTCTGGCGCGAAGACGATTTTTCTCCCAGGGTTTTACAGCCTAGAAAGTCCATTGCGCATTCGCGGGAATGTGCAACGGTTGCTCGGGGTTGGGGCTTGGATCGATTACCATCGACGGGTATCACCTGACTTGATTATCGAACAAGGGTCCGCCCCTGTGGTAACCATAGAACATCTGGATCACGTCGGAGGCGGAATTCTGATCGATACCGATCGAACCGTTGTGCTGAAAAGCCTGGGACCAAAAGTGATCCAATGCAAACGGGTCGGAGAACTGTTCTTAGAGGACGTGACCACCGATGATTTGGTCCTGCAGAAGAACCAAACGTTGTGGGCTCGGCAATTGAATGTAGAGAACGAGGGTACGCACGTTGCCAATGCAGGGGGCAAGCTGTGGGTTCTCGGGTACAAAACCGAACGCGGTGGTACTCTACTAAGAACATCCGACGGAGGGATCAGTGAAATCTATGGAGGCTTTAGCTACACCACCACGGCTGGTAAACTTGCGCCGATGTTCGTCACCGAAGACTCGCAAGTGTTCGCCTTCTTTGGCGAAGTCTGTTACAGCGGCGACCCATTCTCGGAACTCATTCAGGAGACTCGCAAGGGAATGACCAAGGTCGTCCAGCGAGGGCAAGGTCTCACCACCCCATACATTGCACCGTAGGGCCAACCGTAGAGTTGACTGGGTGCACCATTCGCGTCGGGCGTGGGATCGATGGGGAATACACAGCATTCATTCCCGACAATCCCATCTTCTGTTCCGTGTAAGCGTCCCAAATGCGACTCGGTTGCTCCGAGGGCAGAACGGAACGACAGCCGTTGCTTAGAGTCAATAATAAGCCGACGGCAACAGCTAACAAACGCTTGTTGTTCATTCTCACGCACTCCCTTAGCCGGCCCCTGTCGGCAGCACCATTCGTCATACACGAAGACCACATCCTGTGCCCCCGCAACAGTACCTTTTCGGCATGGGCTTGGGCCGCAGATGAACATTAAATTTCCGTGTCTGCCAACCGATAGATTCGCTACCTTCTGAATCTAACAACTCTTCGGCTGCAACAGGAATTTGGTGCACATTTTGGATGTCCGAGCTTGGAATCAAGACTATTTTCCTGACAAAACTGGGCGAACAGTAATATCTGTGGTGTAGCCTTGCGACGGTCGCGAGAGAAAGTCGAGATGCCTGAGCTGATCGGGAATCGATCTTTTTTTCGCGAACACGTTCGATCAAAAGCAATGCTCCAAGGGGAGCATACCACCATGGACCGGTATGCAAAAGGTGATACCCGGATGTACCACTTTCAACTCAAAATCAACCGATGGCATAGCCTGTGGGCCTGCGTTTGCATTTTCTTGACGGCCGGGTGTCAGACCCTTTCTTTGCCCGCAATCGACCCCACGGGAAACCGAATTTTTTCCAACGGTTGGACCGGAATCAATCCGATTCATGGTTCTCCTAGCGATGGATATCCTTCGCAACAACCAGCTTATCAGACACCTCCAGAACCCCCACAGTGCGTGCAGGGTAACGACGGAACCGACAAAAAACTATGCAAAGGATGCTTGTCGGGCAAAGGTTGTTTGGCTCGTAAGAAAGAGGCCGAAGAGATCCGCGGTCGATGTGGGCAGCTGCTGCTAACCCCAACTCGAATCGTCGCACCTGTCGGTGGTGAAGTGATCTTGCTCGCAGGGGTTTGCGGCAAAGACGAGTACCTAGTTACCAACGAACCCATCGAATGGATGCTCTCCCCAAGAAGCGTAGGCGAGATCGTTGAAGTCGGCGACGACGCGAAAGGGAAACGTAAATCCGCTTGGAGTAGAGACGACAGTCCCAAAGTCGAAAAACTTGCCGTGGACTTTGCTCGTGGCAGAACCAGCAGCGAAGCCGGTCTCATCACCAAAGGGACCGCCAACAAGGCGGACGATCTACCTATCCGCAAAGGACAGACATGGATCAGCTTGACCAGCACCAGCGAAGGCATCTCCAAGGTAACCGCCTTGGCACCGGATAGCGATGTGTGGGACAAGCGACGTCAAACAGCCACCATCTATTGGGTGGATGCAAGCTGGGATTTCCCCAAGCCCAAGTTCGAGAAAAGCGGCAATCGCGTGCTCTTGAATACCAAAGTCATGCAGGCAGATGGCTATGTCCCCGCCCAGGGATGGAAAGTGCGTTACCGAACGCTCAATCCAGAATTCGCGAAGTTCGTAGGAAGAAGTGGCGTTCCCAACGCTGACGTTGATGTGGACATTGTTGATGTCGATGGAAATGGAGACGCTGCGGTCGAGATCGTCAACGGCGGTCCCAATGGGGTTGCCGGCCAACCTTTGCCAGGTACTGCCTGGGTTGAAATTGAGATCATGAGCCCAAGAAAAGGAGCCGAAATTCCCGAACTTCAAATCGCTCGCGGAACCACCAGCGTGACTTGGAGCGCGCCATTGCTGAATCTTGAAGCGATCGGCCCACCCGAGGCTGTTCCGGGACAGCCGATCCCTTACTTCGTATCCCTATCCAATCTTGGAGATGAGATCGCGGAAAACGCGACGATCTCAGTGGTTGTTCCTAATGGGATGCAATTGGAATCGGCTAGCTTCGCGCCCCAACCTCAAACCATTAACAACACGCTTCAATGGATCATCGGCCCGATTGAACCACGACGCCAGTCTGATTTGAATTTCAGCTTGTTAGCCGCTGCACCCATGGACGCTCGAGTTCAAGTGACTGGAGCCGCAACTCCAAACTTGCAACTTGTTAAGACCCTAAGCACCTTGGTGCAGAACTCCGAGGTGTCACTTGCGATTGTCCCCCGACAAAATCAAACGCAGGTTGAAATCAACGCAGAGGCTGCTTTCGATGTGAAGATCACGAACACCGGAAGGCAAACCATCAACAATATCGACATCTCCCTTACCAGCGTTCCAGGTCTGAGACACATTCGAGGCGGGAACGAATCCACGCAAAGGATTGATTTCTTGCCACCTGGGCAGACGCGCACGTTGGGTGCGGTGTTCATCGTTCAGCAAGAAGGAGAACTTGTTGTCACTGCGGAAGCTCGAACTCTAAACCAAGTTCTCTCATCAGCGAGATCCAGTGTTCAAGGTATTCCGGCAACACCCAAGACGCCAGGAGTCGCTTTACGGCTTGGGAACGTTCCCGTCGAAAGGAACATTCCTGTAGGTTCGGAGTTCAAAATAACTTGGATCGTTTCGAACACCGGTGCGGTCCCGCTAAGCAATGTGGTTGTTTCGATCCAACACGATCCTTCGCTCGTGGCGAGAGGGCTGAGCCAAAATGGCCAATACGAGGCAGAACGCCAGCTCGGTCGGTGGACCATCGGTCAAATAGCCCCTGGCGGAAACCTAGAATTTGAAGGCATGTTTCAAGGCATGGCGGTCGCTCTGCCTGCGAACATCCGTCTTCGGGTCGAAACGAATGGACTCAGCGATAGCCAAACGTTTTCGATCGGGATCGGAAATGCGGCTCCCGGGTCGGTCGCGCCGCCCTCCAGCGGTGACGTCCTTCCTCCCAACAACAACCTTGGCAATCCTGCCGGCGGGGTAAGCGCAGGAAGACCAAGTATTTCGAATCCCGATGGTCAAGAAAAGCAACTCAAGATCAGCGTGGTCCCGGTGAGCAACGCCGTCAAACTGGGTGAAGTTGCAACCTACGAGATTCGCGTCGAGAGTCTTCGCAATCAACCACATCAACAAGTTGCCATCGAAGTTCAAATCCCTAAAAACCTAGGGGTGGAATCGATTCGGACAAAGGACCTTCGTCATAAAATAGCGAATGAAGACAAAACTATTGTCTTTGAACCGATTCAGTACTTTCGCGGAAGTGACGTATTCTCCGCCGTGGTTCAGCTGAAGGTCGAACAATCTAGCTCAGGCGAAATTGTCGCACTTGTTTCGAGCAAAGGCCAGCCTGCTCCAGCGATTGCCCGTCTCCAGGTGCAACCGGTGAACTAAATTCGCAATCGGCTCGCTATCCAGGCTTGCCGCTTCGGTAATAATGTCCCCGAATCCTATTTCTTGAACTGTTCTTTCTACGTTGATGAGGTCGCGATGATTGTTGGTGTTCCCAAGGAAGTCAAAGAAGATGAATATCGCGTTGCGATGCTTCCCGTTGGCGTAGAGGAATTGGTTTCTCGAGGCCATCAAGTTGTGGTGCAAGCTGGTGCAGGCATGGGGTCCGGGCTTGCGGATCATGACTACCTTCAAGCGGGTGCCGAACTTGTTGCGTCGGGCGAAGAAGTTTTTGCAAAGGCCGATCTGATCGTGAAGGTCAAGGAGCCGATGCGTTCCGAATTCGCATTGATTCGAAAGGGACAAACCCTATTCACCTATTTTCACTTCGCTGCAGATCGCGAATTAACGGAAGCTATGGTCGTATCCGGGGCTAGCTGCCTCGCCTACGAAACTCTTCGCGATGCCCAAGGAAGATTGCCGCTGCTGACTCCTATGAGCGAAGTGGCCGGACGCATGAGCATTCAAGAGGGGGCGAAGTATCTCGAGCGACCTCAAATGGGTCGAGGTATTCTTTTAGGTGGAGTGCCTGGTGTGGCACCCGCGCATATCACCATCTTGGGTGGTGGTGTCGTGGGAACCAATGCGGCCAGAATCGCGGCAGGATTTCGCGCGGACGTGGCCATCTTGGATGTCAACTTGGATCGACTTCGCTATTTGGATGATGTGATGCCGCCTAATGTGAATGCGCTGTTCAGCGATCGGCATACGATTCGCGAGCAACTGCGACGGGCCGACTTGGTGATTGGATCGGTTTTGATCCCTGGCGCCCGAGCTCCTTACTTGGTTAAGAAAGACGATCTCAAGCTGATGAAGCCAGGCAGCGTGATCATCGACGTTGCCATCGATCAAGGTGGGTGTATTGAAACCAGTCGCCCAACGACACACCGTCAGCCAACCTATGTTGTGGATGATGTTGTGCACTACTGCGTCACGAACATGCCAGGTGCCGTAGGACGTACCAGCACGTTCGCGTTGTGCAATGTGACTCTACCGTGGGTCGTTCACCTTGCCGAGAAGGGGATCGATTCGAGTATTTCCGAATCGAAGCCGCTGCGAGAATCGCTGAACATTCACCGAGGGAAGGTAACCAATCAAGCCGTAGCTCAAACCTTCGACATGCAGTTCGAGCCCGTCTGAAACGCATGCGTCAATCGCGATGTTCCCACTGAACCCCAGACACTAGGCCGCAGACATTAGTGTCAAAGTTGCATTTCCAATCTCATTCACAACCCGAAGCGTGAGCGAGGGAACGGCTTCACAATCCTAAGCGTGAGCGAGGGAAAGACTTCCACATGCATTTCGTTTAACAGTCAGACGGCATTTCGTATAACAGTCTCCGTAGACGTACTATCAAAACCGAAAAGTACGCTTGAGGAGCCTGTTACACGTCTAAATCAGCATGCCCCTTAGCGTTTGCCGCAATAGTCAATCACGGCGGCAATCTCTGTCTTCAAGCGCCATCGATCTACGATGCGATCAATGTAGCCATGTTCCAGCAGGAACTCACTGGTTTGGAAACCAACTGGCAATTCAATCTTCAAAGTGGCTTTGATGGTTCTGGGACCAGCGAATCCAATCAACGCCTTGGGTTCCGCAAAAACCATATCGCCAAGGCTTGCAAAACTCGCCGCTACCCCACCCATGGTTGGGTTGGTGAGCACGCTAATGTAAAGTCCACCGTTGGCGTGGTAACGAGCAAGGGCCGCAGAGACCTTCGCCATCTGCATCAGCGATAGAATCCCTTCGTGCATTCGGGCGCCCCCGCCGGATCCGCTCACAATGATCAACGGCAGCGAATGCTTGGTAGCTCGTTCGATAAGCCGCGTCAGACGCTCGCCAACGACCGAGCCCATGCTGCCCATGATGAAGGCGGAATCGGTGACCGCGATCGCAACACGTCTTGCCCGTATCATTCCCGTGCCGCACAATGCAGCGTCGCTCAGACCTGTCCGAGCTTGCTCAGCAACAAGCCTCTCCGAGTATTTTTTCTTGTCTGAAAAGGAAAGAGGATCGGTCGGCATGACGTCTTCGTCGCAAATGTCGAACGTCCCTTCATCCAACAATTGGACCATTCGATCGCGTGCCGAGACATACATGTGATACTTGCACTTCGGGCAGACGTTCAAATTGCGTTCGATCTCTTTGCGGTAGATCGAATCGCCGCAACCCGGGCACTTGATCCATAGCCCCTCAGGAATTCCACGTTTCGTGGCTGGGCTAGATTCAGTTGAAATTTCTTGTGTACCTGTCATGTCAATCTAAGTCTATCTAAAGTCCAAAATAAGGAATGGCAACTGCAGCTGTCTGCGCATCACGAGAATTCGCTCGTAAGGCATTCTTGGCCCCATCATAGCTGCCTTCGGTCGAGCTTGCCTGCTGCGATGCCAGTGATTGGGCAGATGTTGCTGAAGAAAGGTCGGTGTTCAGTTCCTGGTTTGGCTGAGTCGACAATAGGGTATCGTGGGATTCCGAATCAATCATTTCCCAGACACCCTTGTCTTGCTCCGACTTCCAAACGTCTTTCAAGTCAGTGGCTTTCAATTTACTTGCAACCAGGGAGGCCATTGGTTCCGGAATCACGATCGCAATGGTTTCGTTTGCATGCTTCTTACAGAGTTTGGCCAACATCTTTTCAACGCGAGCCTCCGCTTCCGCGACCGTTTCGCCACCCGGTGGGCAAAAAGCTCGCGGGTTGTCTTGAAGTTGCTTGAAAAGGCGAGGTTGCTGACGCTTCACTTCGTCGATGAGCTTGCCTTGCCATAAACCGTGGTCCAGGTTGCGGAAGCAATCGCACACTTTCCACTTCGTCTTGGTTTGATCTGAGATGCTCTTGGCTGTACTTTGAGCTGATTCGCAGGGGGCGGCATAAATCATCGACAATGACAACTTCGCCATATCGTCCGCGACCTTGTGCACTTGCTCGATGCCCGCTTCCGAGAGAGGCATGTCTAAACAGCCTTTGATACGCTCTTGGTCATCAAAAAGGGTGGAACCCGGCCGCACGACAACAATCTGACACATATAAAATTATCCAAGGAGTAACAGCGAACGACCGAATCAACAATTCGTCGGGACGATCGCAGCATTCAAACGCGCCATGGCATCCACGTAGTTTGCCTGGCGAAAAAGAGCGGAACCTACCACGAGCAGGTCTGCTCCCTGAGCGGTACACTGACCAATCGTCGACTCGTTCACGCCACCATCCACCTCCAAAAGCAGATCGGGGCCAAACTGAGTTCGCAACTGCCGAAGCCTATCAACCGCAACCGAGTTGAAAGATTGGCCACCAAACCCTGCCTGCACGCTCATGACCAAAACCAAATCGCAAAACGGCACATGAGGCAACAACGCGGCAAAATCGCTGCTCGGATTGATCGCGACCCCAGCGGCAACGTCCATTCCCCTCAATTTGGCAAGAAGTGCCTGCGGTTCAGGCAAAGCTTCCAAATGGAAGGTGATGCAGTCTGCACCCACGTTGGCGAACTGAGGTGCATACTGAACCGGATCGCTGATCATTAAATGAACGTCCAGGACAAGCTTCGTGATTTTCCTGAGCGATTCGACGATCGGCATGCCGTACGACATGTTCGGGACGAAATGACCGTCCATCACGTCGAGATGCAAACATTCGACTCCCGCGTCCTCAAGTAGACGCACTTCTCGCTCCAAATTGGCAAAATCGCACAAAAGGAGTGAAGGGAGAATCGTTGGGCGGGCACTTTTTAGTGTTGCTATCGCCTTGGAAGCACGAGGCCGAGGCTCGGTCATATAGGATTCGCTGAAGGATTCAGGAGCAATGCCTAATACAAGCATTCGCTCAATAACGACGTCACTAGGATAGATAACCTCGGGTGGTTTCGGCAAGGGGCAAATCCGCAAGGTCGACGCAAAACCATGCCGGTAACGTGAACCAAGGAATGCCTTAGGGGTATCCTTGAATGTTGATTAAATCAACATTTGGGGCAGTCCGTTTTCTACAGACATCTGCGGTTGTGGATTAACCAAAGCGTTGCATGCGGGCGATATCCCTGTGTTGCTGTTTTTGTTGAGGCGGTGTCCCAGTGACGGGTGCAGGGTATTCGACAAGTTGGTGATAACCACGGAATACACGGAACACACGGAAAAACAGCCTAGCTCCTTGATCCTCATGTTCTCAGTTCCGTGTGTTCAGAGTGTTCCGTGGTTCCAAGGGGCTGCTCACCTTCTCTAACGAGAGTGAGTTCAAACAGTGGGTGGCACCGCTTGCTCGGGTGGCACCGATCGCTCGTAGCCGGAGTCGCCAGACTTCGGTCAACATTCCAGACACGGCTGGTTCAAGCTGTGGTGGTTCAAGCTGTGGGTGGCACCGATCGCTCGGTGTGCTACCCCCCGA
>JAIYDN010000018.1 GCA_027487485.1 Planctomycetaceae bacterium
GGCCGAGGCTACGAGGCCCGTCTGACACCCGTAGTGGCCGAGGCTACGAGGCCCGTCTGACACCCGTAGTGGCCGAGGCAACGAAGCCCGTCACGCGTGACGATTCACCCAGCCGGGCGTATAAAGAGCTGGCCTAATCACCAGATGATACAAAGCCCAAATGGCCCCCGAAAAACCGCCGATCGGCGCCACCACGGCTAACGCAATCTGAATCAAAATGCTCCTAGCGTTTCCCGCCGGAAACTGGCCGGCGTTAAATCGTTGCAGCAATTGAGCGTCCCACCAAATTCCCAACAGGAACGCGACACAGCACACGCAGAACGCCACCACCCCTTTCAGAGTTCCGAGCTGCTGTCCCGCCGAATTCGGTTTGAATTCCGCTTGCTCTAAAATTTCTTTCAAATCCTGAAATTGACTAAAGTTAAGCGTAGCTTCTAAGCACTTGGATTCTTCCAGAAGCAGCAACAATCGAACCGTTGGGTAGGTTGCATTCTTTGCCAACTTCAAGGTTGTCCTGACCCCGATAAGCTCCGCCCAGGAAAGCTCCCATTTTTCGACTAAGGTCGAAGCAATGATCCCATCCATATCGATCACTGCCACACAGATCCAACGCGCACGTATCCAGAAAAAACCGATTCCCAGTAGGCCCGCTAAGAACAGGCCGAGCATCGCCAGCATCAACGAGTTCACGTCGTTGGCAACTTTTCCGCCAAACAAAAAAATCGTTCCTGCGACCACCGCGCAGAACCCGGCGGCAGCGACGACTGACAGCAAAACCACCTTTCCCCTGCGATTGATGGTCACGATGGGATCTTGATCTAAATTCGATGATTCTTGCATAAAACGATTTTAGCCTGCCGTAGAACAAATTTCGAATTGTTCTACTGTTCTTCCTGTACAAAGTTTGCCGACACAACAGATCAGTCAAATGTATCTCCCAAGTGGCGGATCTGTTCATGCAATCATATTTGATCCATTTTACCAAGCTATCCCGTTTTCGTGGTCGCTTGGGAGCGATAGCACTCGCTATCTTTGGGTCTACGTGCTTTCTTGAATCCGTTTCGTATGGACAAACGCCCGGCAGTCCAACAAAACGAAGTGCCCCACGGCAGCAAGTTTTGGAAGGTACATCCTCGCGTGAGGCCAGGGAATCTTCTATCCAACGAGTCCCGTTTCAGCAACTGACGGCGGACGCCAACACACGGCTTCGGTCGGTGATTGACAATTCCAGCTATTTTCGCAGGATGCCGACCGAGACAATGGACTGCGATCAGGAAATGTTTGCATTCCTTGTCCGACACCCCGAGGTGATAGTCAACATTTGGGATGTCATGGGCGTAACGAAAGTCGATCTGAAGCGGACTGGGACATTTCAGCTTGCGGGGAACGACGGGGCTGGAACCACAAGCCAAATGGACTTGGTCTACGGTACCGATTCGATGCATATCTACTTTGCAAGTGGGGCTTACCGAGGCAACTTGTGGGCTCGAGAACTCACAGGAAAATGTGTAGTGATCTTGCACAACAAGCCAACGGTTTTGCCAACCGGTAAACAAGGCATGGTGGTGTCGATGGACGTCTTTATGAAGCTGGACAACCTCGGTGCCGATCTTGTTGTTAAGACACTCGGTCCTCTCGTTGGCAAGACAGCGGACTACAACTTTGTCGAATGCGCCGCATTTGTTTCGCAGATTTCTCAGACCGCCGCAGTCAATCCACAGGGCATTCAGCAACTTGCGAAACACTTAAACGGTATTGACCCAAAGATTCGCGATCAATTTGTTGCGACATCGGCCGCAATTGCTCAACGCCATGAAGTGGTTGCTTCTGCCCAACCCGTTGCGAACAGTGTCGCATCGAAACCGCTTGTGCTAGAAAAAGTCCCGTCACTCACATTGAACACAACCGTGCCACCTGCGGAACTATCTACGCGGCGCAAAGCGGAAAATTCACCAGCAACCACGGAAGAACGAGTCGACTCGCCTACCATTCTTTTGCTCGGTAAACAAGAGAAGTAGCCATTTCCCAGAGTGTCTCGATCGGGGTTCTTTGGCCGACCGAGATTCGAACCGAAGCCAGTCCGTTGGCAATAGGGCTCCAATCTGCTTTCTCAAGTTCAATGATGATCGAATAGGTAGTGTGCTCGGGCTTCATTTCTTGTTCCGAAGCCATTTCAGAACCAAACAGGACATCGCTGCGCAAAGCCTTCGGAGTTCTATTGATGCTCTCCGCCGATATCGATTTGACCACCCCAGAGAGCGTGCGTCGAGGTGATTGGTCGAATCGGACTTGAACCACTGCGCCCACCTTACAGTTCCTGACTTCGGTTTCCGGAACAAAGGCTTTGACTTGCCAAGCATCCGGCTGAACAACAAGCCCGACCAATTGACCACGCTCCACGACCCCTCGGTTCATACTCAAGTCGCGGAGCGTCCATCGGTCAGCGATTTGGTTTCCTGCAAAATCAGAATGGGCAGGAATGTCAATCACATCCACAAACATCCCATCCATGGGGCTGACCAGCGTCAGCGACTCACTCTGTAAAGTCAATTTTTTAATGCGTTCTCGAATGCCCTGAATCACCTTGGCCAATTCTTCCACTTGCTGAGCCGCAAGGGCGTCGTTCACACCCCGATCGGCTAACAGCGAACTACGCTGGGTGGCAGCTTGTAGCTCCCCTCGGGCCACCATCAACTCCAGTTCCAGCTCTGGCGATTCCATCGCAAGAACAGATTGGCCTGAATGCATATGAGTTCCATCGTCAGCAGCATCCTTCAAGATGGCTGATTGCTTGGCATACATGGGGCTCATGCGAACCGGCTCGATCAATCCACGCGCAAAGACCGTTTGCTCAAACCGCCAAGTCCATAGAATCACCAGGAGTAAGATCGCACCAAGCATCAGTCCCGCGATCTTGAGCCTACTGAACGAGGTTTCATAGGATAAGGCAGCGCGGTTCGATCGCCATCCTGCGATCCCAAGCCAAGCAAAAGCGATTGCAAAGGCCCCGCTTAGTGTTGCAGCAGACTCGGGCATTCGATGCAAGACCAACCAGCGGTGCAGCCCCCAGACCAAAGCTACCAATAGAAACCAACGATAGCTCCCGGAAACAACGTGATACAAGGCGAGAAGACCATGCGAATTCGAATGCCTAGGCTCGCTTGGCTTGGCAAGCCAACTTCGCCACATCGTCCCCCACGCGTCGCGACTTTGATCGGACAGATTGGGAATGCGAACCCAATCTGACAAAACATAGTATCCATCGTATCGCAATAGGGGATTCGCATTGAAGCCAATGGTCACGATCGAGCAAAACAATACCACTTGTAGCGACACGGCTCGCACCGAAGGTTCTGTGGAATTCAACCAGACAATGCTGGCGGCCATCGCCAACAGCAATTCGATATAAATGCCTGCGGCTGAAATCAACATGCGTTTCCAGCGGTCTGGAATCTTCCAAGCATCGCTGACGTCGCAATACAAGCAAGGGATACCGAAGAAGAACATGACTCCGATCTCTCGGCATTCAGCCCCAGCCCAACGGCAAGCCAACGCGTGCCCAAGCTCATGAAGCCCTTTGATGGCCAGCAGCAAAACCGACAACAAAAGAAGCCTGTCCCCCCGAAGACTCATCGGCCAAGCGGCAACATCGTGCAGAATTTCTTGCCAGCTTTGCAACATCCATCCTGCAACAAACAGAAAGCAAACAACCGCCGACCACATCACCACGGGATGAAACAAACATTTCCCTACGCCATCGAAAGCATGCAAGCTTCTGGACGGATTCCAGATGGGAACTCGCCAGGACAGTACCGAACTGAGACACGCCGTAAAGGACTGTGCCCTTGGTCGGTTTCTTCGATCCACGATGGACCAATTGCGATGCAAAAGCAAAGAGGCAGAATCCAATCGGCGAATTAGATCTTGAACGAACTCCGGAGTCACATTGCCATCTACCCAACGGACGTTTTGAACAATCCCTTCGATGGTATGTTTCCCATCCAAGGATATTGCAATCGCTTTCTCCAGTGCGTTGAAGTAATAGAACTCACGATGCACCGGATCCTGAGCGACCCACATGTCTCCCCGATCCGCCGCATAGGGGCTCCAAAGCAAGTCGGTCCGCAGCCTCATACCCAAAGTCATGGCATTGCGTCTCGAACGATCGATGCTGTTACGGACATTCCTGGACGAAACGTCCCCTTCGGATTCTCTAACTCTATAAAAATACGCACCTGGCCATTCACCGGATTGCCTGTCGGACTAACGAAAGTCACCTTTGCCTCCACCGTTTCAGCTTCCTTAGGTAACGCGATGGTCACGGACGCTTTCGCCCCTTTGGCAAACCGACTCGCATCCGCCGAATCCACGAACGCTTCAAGACGAAGTCGTTCCAGTGACATCACTTCGATCATCTTGGTGCTCGGCTCAACCCACTCCCCGGCGTTCTTGTCGACCGAAACCACCATGGCTTGCACGGAACTGCGTATCGAATGACGGTACAGCATCTGCTGCGATTGCTGAAGTTCAATCTCGGCTTGCTTTCGACCAATCGTCGCAAGAGCCTGATCGAGCCGAAATCGTTCAATCTCAATACTCGCTCGTTCAGCTACCAATCGATAACGATCCACTTCATTGGCTGGATAGGTATCGCTTGCAAGTTTGTTGGCTTTGAGAGTACGAGCGAGTTCTTGCTCAGCAACTTGAGCGGATTTCTCAGCGAGACGAACATCGACATCACGTTTTTCCTTCGCAAATGCAAGCTCCAAGGCTAATTTGGCTCGTGCAACACTCAGCTTGGCTTCGTCGGCTCGAATCTTGGCAACCACCGCATTGACTTGGATCATATCCCCTTCAGAAACCAAAACGGAATCGACAACCCCCGATACTCCTGCCGCAATCGAAATCGTCTTGATCGGCTTCAGAATGGGATTTTTGACTTGAATCAGATCGATCTGTTCTTGAGCGTTAGCATCGCATACCCAAAGAACGGCTCCCAAGACGATTGCGATAGCCATACTTAGCTTGGCCCTTGGTACATCGATAAATAAGTCGCGGATCATATAAAACTCCTTAAAGCCAGAAGCGGCGATAGGCCGCGTCGATCATGCTACGAGACCAAACGAACCATCTTGGATGACGACCGCAGGGGATCGATACGGTAACGGATGCGCCAAGGCGTGGATTTTCCAAGGGACTTTCGGGGACAAAAATCACACTCAGGAACTGGCCTTCCGGCTGAGTGAAAACAGAATGACTCGCTCGAACAAAATGCCCCTTTCCACGATTCCCAACCTCGGAGACTAAGGCATACTCCGCAGTTAACTTCGTGTTTGCTTTCAAGGCATTGGAAATCGCATCTAATACATATCCCGACTCCCAATCGGCTACCCGAAATTCCATTTGCCAATCACCGTCAAGCTTAGCAATCCGCAACAACATGTCGCCCCTTTTGACGGGGCGGCTTTCCAAAACCATATCCATCTGCCATCCGATGATGGTGCCCTCTAATGGGCTGAGCAATTCTAGTCTGGCGATCTCACGTTCGACGAGAGCCCGTTGTTGCACCAAGTTGGTTCGCTTCGTGTCCAGTTCTGCGATCTCACCCGCCAATCGACTGGCAAGGGTTTCTGCTTGTTCTTGATTGGGGCGGATTTGGTTCAAGCTGATATTCAGCCCTTCGCTCCGTTGTAGGACCAACGCAATTTCAGAGTCGATTTGATTGATTTGCAATTGAAGCGATGGCGAGCTCATTATGGCAACGGGTTCATTTTTTTGAACAAGCTGCCCGTCGGATACCGGAACGGAATCGACGAACCCATCCGAAGGTGCAAAAACAAGAGTCTGTTGAATCGGCTGAAGCGTTCCTGTTGCCTGAATCGTCAGTTCCGTTGAACTGAGAAAGTACAATATCAGGCCAATCAAGGCACAGGCTGCAAGCAGCATCCCCGCTGCACTACGAAAATGAAATCGAGAGCGATCGAATTTTTTAGCTGTCCATGCATCTAAGATCCACGGCGTCACACTTGCAATATGAGGAATCGCAGCACAACTTCGATCTCGATCCATCCATTCGAGGATCAAAAAGTGATTTGCGGTGGAAGTTGCCAACTTTACTTCGGGGTTGGGAGTTGTTTCGACAGCCAGTGCCACTACGACAGTGGCCTCCATAGTTTTGGCAAACTTCTCGAGCGGTTGGCGATTTGGAAATCTTGAGAATGGAGCTTCGTCGAAGTGCTTGATTGCGGTAGCGAGCACCGTATCCACTTGACGCGACGACCTATCGCTAGCGGCAACAAAATCGGATGCATGGGATGCCGACTCTTTTCGAAACAAAGTCACGCGATCGGCATCCATGAGGCAACGAAGGCCATCTAACAGAATGCGATTTGAATCATGTTGACTTCGGCTTTCCCAAAGTGATTTGGAGATACTTCGCGATTGCAAGAGATGTTGATCGTCTTGGACGCAACGATGAGACCTTGGGTAAGCATGAGCAAGCTCGGCAAACGCCTGAAGCAATTCCAGCTTTTCCGAAATCGCTGCCATAAATTCTGGGGCCGAAGGATCGGTCGGTAAAGTCGACCTCGCAATCTCGACAACCATACCTCCCAAAGACCAATTCGTGGCCTCGACGGAACACCCTAAATGCACGCCATCCTCTTTCCATTCGCACCACCGTGGCAACAGAGAAGCGCCTTGGTTCGAAGCCATTTGTTGCAGGCGGTCTTCCGCAATTTCTGCATGGTGATCCTGGGTCGAGGCCACAGGACACCATCGATTCCTTTCAATCGCAGCCAAAACGCAGGCTTGTTTGGCACCCAGTAGGACGCTCGCTCCTTGAAAAAGCTGCGAGTAGAAACGGGTTGGCGATGGCTCGGTTCGCGAACTTTTTTCCAATGCTTCAAATACTTGATCCGCTTGCATCATTGCGGAATTGCCTAGGACTTCCGAACCAGAACTCATATTACCTATACAGCCTAAATTGCTTGCTCCGCTGAGTACTTATGTTGTGGCTTACCTGAAGTGTTTACGGCGCTCGACTTAGGTCGCTTCCGCCAAACGTGTTTGGGTTTGAAGGGCAACTGGAACGCGGCTATCGCCTTTTGATGTTGCGTAAATCGGAATCCCAACACGCCCTCGTGGAAAAGGTGGTTTTTCGTACTCGTACTCAGCACCAGCGGTACTCGTACTCGTACTCGACCAACGTGTTTCGAGTACGAGTACGAGTACCATTTCATTGAGTACGAGTACGATGGGAAGCCAATATGCGCAACATCAAAACTAGCGTCCGCGGCCCATTATGAACCATGCCGACGAATGCCTGCATTCGAGTATCGACATGATTTTCTCAAATCCAAGCCTCCAGGCTCAAATGGCCGCACGTTACTGTCAAATCATACCGATTATGACACTTGTACGGATCGTACCGTAGATTCGCTAATGCCACTTCGAATCCTTTATGCGCAACTCAAGCTCCAAATCAAGTTACCGAAAAAGGCAGGCGCTTGCCATTGCCTTGTTCGTGATTTCGCCATGGTTTGCAGGCTGCTTTCCAAATCGCCATTCTTTTACAGCGCGCTCGCAACCCGTAGCTTATTCGGATTCAAGTTCCTGTTTCGATCAAATCCAGAAGAGCGACACGCCTGAATCCAAGTGTTTCGAAGACATAGACCAGGGCGTTTCCCCCTTAGATTTAGATCTTACGAAACTGACTGCGGACAATACGCTTGATATGTCGCTGGAACAGGCCATTCAAATCGCGTTGGCCAATTCCAAAGTCATGCGAGATTTGGGTGGGACGGTTCTTCGCGCTCCACAAACAAGCACCAGCACGAATGATCCTGGCCTTGTGTTTACGGATCCTCGATTTGGCGAAGAAGCAGCGTTGGCAGAATTCGATGCGATCGTCACCAGCTCGGCCTTTTTTGAAAACAACGACCGGCGACTCAACAATCGCTTCTTTGGCAATCAAGGGGTCTTCAAACAAGATCTTCATAACTACCAAGTTGGCATCTCCAAACGATCCGCTACCGGTAGCACGATGTCGGTCCGCAACTTAACCACCTACGACGCCAATAACCAACTTTCAAATGCGATTGGGGCTTCGGCCTTTGAACAATACATCGAATCCGAAATTCGCCAGCCACTTTTGCAAGGGGCTGGAACCGAGTTCAATCGAATTGCCGGCCCTGGGGCTCGCCCTGGTCAAATCAATGGCTTCCTAATCGGCAGGGTACGAACGGATATCAGCATTACCGATTTCGAACGTGCCGTGCGTGATTTGGTTGCGGATGTCGAAAATGCCTATTGGGACCTTCATTTCGCATTTCGCGATCTGGAGGCCAAAGTGGATGCACGTGACATCGCGCTTGTGACCGCTAAAAAACTGGAAGCACAGGCTGCAACGCAAGGCACGGGCGACGCAGCTCAGGCAATGGAACAGTATTACCGCTTCGAATCCGATGTCATCGATTCGGTCAACGGCCGACCTGTCGATGGAACTCGAGTTAACAACGGTAGCTCCGGCGGCACGTTCCGCGGAACCGGTGGTCTGAGGGTGTCAGAACGCCGATTGAGATTGATCCTGGGGATGACCATCAACGACGGTAAGCTGATCCGAACAACCGATGAACCAACAGAAGCCCCTGTGCTTTACGACTGGGACAGCTCAAGCGGCGAAGCCGTTCTTCAGCGGGAAGAAGTCCGACGTCAGCGTTGGGTCGTAAAGCAACGTGAACTCGAATTAATCGCCAATCGCAATTTCCTAAGGCCTCAGTTGGATGTCATCGGAAGATACCGATTCCGCGGCTTTGGAAAAGATCTGATCAATTACGAAGGCAAGTCCAATGCCGTTTCGAACTTGATGGACGGCGACTACCAAGAATGGCAAGCAGGAATTGAATACACGTTGCCTGTTGGGTTTCGCAAAGCTTTTACGGCCGTCCGCAACTCGGAACTCGGATTGCGACGGGATATAGAAATTCTGAAGGAACAAGAACGCGTTGTTCTGTATGGGCTGAGCAACGCAATGAATGAGATGAAACGCTCCTTCGATTCGATGCAAGTTCAAGAAAAGCGGTTAGGGGAAATTGTTCGCCAGCTCAATAGTCTTCAAGCCAAATGGGAATCGGGCCAAGATCCGGCGCTGGACGTTCTGCTAGAGACCCATCGACGTCTTTTGGACGCTCGTTTGCGGTACCACCAATCGCGAATCGAGTACGTACTGGCGATTCGAAATGTCGAATTCGAAAAGGGCTCGCTCCTCGAGTTCTGCAATGTCAATCTAGCTAGGTAAAGCGACCGATTCTTGACGCAGCTTGAAAGCTTCGTAATCTTCTCGAGTGTCGATACCACGAGGCGATCGATCGACAATGCCAACCAGAATCCTTCGACCGGCTTGCAAGAACCGCAATTGCTCCAGCTTTTCAATTTGCTCCAATGGGCTCGTGGGTAGCTCGGCTAACTGCAACAAAAAATCCCGTCGGTAAGCATAGATGCCCAGGTGCTGTAAGAAGCAAGGTGGCTGAGCGAGCAGCAAGCCATCGTCCCAAGACCTAGGATGGGGAATCACGGAGCGACTAAAGTAAAGAGCCGCTCCGTCATGGCCGCGAACGACCTTCACGCATGCGGGGTCTTCCAAATCCGATTTGCTTCGAATGGGTGTTGCAAGGGTTGCGACATGGGCTGACGGTTCGCTTTGCAGCAGTTCCATCACCGCATCGATCGAGCTGCCAGCGATTTCGGGTTCATCGCCTTGGACATTGATGAACACATCAACATCGGGACGCGCACGCGCGACTTCCGCGATACGATCCGTACCACTTTGCGCATTAACATCGGTCATGACCGCATTACCACCAAACCGCTCGACAGCCTCGAACAGTTGAGCATGGTCGACCGCGATCGTTATCCCTTGGGAAAGTTTCGCTTTTCGACAAGCCAAGTACGTATGCTCTAAGACCGTTTTTCCCGTCTCGCACAGCAGCAGTTTTTCAGGCAGCCGCGTCGATGCAAGCCTGGCGGGAATGACAATTTCGCCGATCACTTGGCTATCTCCGTCAATACCTGCCCGATTTGAATCGCCTTGCGGCCCTTGAAGGATCCGGCCGAAGCATGAAACTTGACGCGATCGGCGATTTCAACCTCAAGAGGTTGATTCACATCTTTTTCTGTCGAAATGATGTCCCCTACTTCAAGGTCGAACAAGTCGGTCGTCTTGATGGTCGATCTAGCAAGCGTCACGATGACATCGGCCAGTGAACCGTCCAAGCGAGTCAATAGGCGGCCCTTGGTTTCGGAATTGGCCCTGGTGGAAGCGTAGCCCACCCAACTGTTGTTGGTGAGCATGCTTCCAACGCGTTCGATGGTATTGAACGGAATGCAAAGGTTCGCCATGCCACGAATATTTCCCATCGACAACTCAAAACTAACCATGACCACCACTTCGTTGGGCGGCACGATTTGAACAAGCTGCGGATTGCTTTCAACTCGCTCGACCTCGATGTCCAACTGAATCACATTAGCCCAGGCAGCTTGTAGCTCTCTCAGGAATACCGATGTAATTCTACCTGCCAGTCTTAGCTCAATTTCGGACAACGGACGTTTCAAGGAGGAATCGCCCCCGACCGTTCCACCAAGCATTCGATCGATGATTGGATATAGAAGCGAAGGGCTGATGTCCAACACCCAGTTCCCTTCCAACGGCTGAGGCTTAAGTAGATTGAAGCAGGTGGGAATCTCCAAACTATAGACGAATTCACTGTAAGTTAGCTGGTCGACGCTGATCAGTCGTACTTCCACCACGCTTCGCAGGACGGCCGAAAGCGAGGCTCCAAAATTACGTGAAAAACCGTCGTGCAAAGATTGCAACGCACGCATTTGATCTTTGCCAACGCGTTCCGGACGCTTGAAATCGTACGCCAAGACCCGCACCTTGCTCGCAGGTTTCTTTGGCTCCGATTTGGATTCTGGGGTACTGGCAGCCGCCCCCGCGGGCGCTCCCGACCCATCCAGTGCCTTCAAGAGGCTCTCAACATCATTCCTACTCAAAACATCGTCGGACATTTTGAAATCCTTTTCTAAAAGCCAGTTCGAAAATGGGGCGGCCCCAATTTCGATTCGGCATTACGTTCGAACGTGCCCATCTCCATGGACAATATATTTGTACGTTGTCAGCTCGCGAAGCCCGCAGGGACCACGCGCATGAAACTTATCGGTGCTGATTCCGATTTCTGCTCCTAAACCCAACTGCCCTCCATCGTTAAATCGAGTCGACGCGTTCACCACCACAGCCGCAGAATCCACGAGGGTGGCAAACCGCTGGGATGTGGACAAATCCTCGGTCATGATCCCATCCGTATGACGCGATCCATACTTATTGATGTGATCGATGGCTTCATCCAAGTTGCTAACAACCCGAACGCTCATAATAGGCCCTAGGAATTCTTGCGACCAATCTGATTCCTGAGCCAATACACCGGATTTCAGTAGGTGATGCGATTCCTCGTCACTTCGAAATTCGATCTCATAGGGTTTCAATCGAGCAGCTAACTTGGGAAGAAATTCAGAAGCAACCGAACTGTGAACCAACAGGGATTCAAGTGCATTGCATACACCCATGCGCTGGCACTTGGCATTTTCCACAACGTTCAACGACTTCTCCAGATCGGCATGCACATCCACATAGATGTGACAATTCCCATCGTAGTGTTTTAACACAGGCATCTTCGCCTCGGCAACCACACGCCGAATCAGCCCTTCGCCACCTCGAGGAATAGCCAAATCGATCCATTGATCGTGGCTCAAAAAATGTCCAACCGCATCACGATCTGTCGTGTTGACAAGTTGGACCGCGTTAGCAGGCACTCCCACCTCCGACGCAACCGATTGCATGATCGACACGATGGCTTGCGAGCTGTGAGCTGCTTCCTTGCCACCACGAAGAATAATCGCATTACCGCTCTTTACTGCGATCCCGGCAGCATCCGCCGTCACGTTCGGACGCGATTCGTAAATGAAAAAAATGACCCCCAACGGCACTCGGACTTTCGAAAGTCGCAGTCCATTGGGTCGAACCGACCCCTCAATCAACTCCCCAACGGGATCCGGCAAAGCAGCGATCTCACGCAAACCCGCCGCGATCTGGAAAACCCTCTCTTGCGTCAATCGCAATCGATCGATTTCCGCATTGGTTAGTGAATAAGAGCTGGCATTCTCTAAATCTAACTTGTTAGCCTCCAAGACTTCGTCAACCAATTCCTCCAAACGTTGACCGCATTGCAATAGCCAACGGTTCTTGGTACTTCCAGGCAAATCGCACAGTTGCCGCGAAGCTGTTTTGGCATTCTGGGAGACACGCGCGCAGTAGGTTTCTAGCGTTTCTTCTGCAGCAACAGACATGAATGCACATGGGTTGAAAGGACAAATGTTTTCTGAATAACATGACCAGTATCGAAGAAGTTTCTTACGGGGTCAATGCTGAAAATAGATAGCGAAAGTCCAGGCGATTGCACTGCCCTATGGCATGGGTAACGCGAACTTCGACTACAATGGGACGTTTTCTCGATCCGCAAATTGCTATCATTTCTGAATGTCCTCGCCCATTCTTAATACCGTTTATCGATTTATCCCTGCCGTTGAATCGTTGCGCAGCTACTCGTTGACCCTTTTTCGGCGGGATGTATTTGCTGGTTTGACGGTGGCCGCCGTTGCTGTTCCGCAGGCGATGGCCTATGCCAGTATCTTCCACATGCCTGTCGAGATGGGGCTTTACACCGCGATCATTATGACCACGGTCGGGGCGTTGCTCGATTCATCGAAGCAACTGATCAACGGTCCGACGAATGCGATTTCGATCGCAATGCTCAGTGCCCTGGCGATCGTCCCTGAAGAGGATCGCGTTTCGGCTGCCATCATGATGGCCTTTTTGATCGGATTGATCCAAACGCTTATTTCTCTCCTGCGGTTCGGAGACTTTTCTAGGTTTATCTCGCATGCGGTGGTGGTGGGGTTCACGCTGGGCGCATCGGTCTTATTGTTGTTGGACCAGCTCAAGAACGTTTTCGGTCTCAAGGAGATGGGGACCGTCCATGATCACTTTTTGATACGCTTTTCCAATACGTTCACTCAGGGATGGAATTCGGAAACCGCCAGCAAGCACGGATGGACCGCAGGGATTGCTCTTTTGACCATCGTCGCAGCGTTGCTCTTTCGCGCTATCAACAAGAGATTCAAGCTAGGCCTACCGGAGTTGTTATTGGCAATCAGTGTTGCTTCGGTGTTTCTGATTTTTGCCGACCCAATGCAGCAATCCGGGGTGAAGCTGCAACCGCCAGTACCGCGAAGCCTTCCTTCTTTTGAAGTGCCAGAGCTCGATTGGGGAATGGCACGCAATCTTTCAAGCAGCGCGGCTGCGATCGCTTTCTTAGGATTGCTGGAAGCCATGGCCATGTCAAAATCGATCGCGGCCAAGACCGGCCAAAAATTGGATATGAACCAGCAGTGCTTAAGCGAAGGGTTGGCCAATATGGCTGGCAGCTTCTTCCGGTGCTTTCCTGGCTCCGGGTCGCTAACGCGTTCTTACATCAACCATTCTTCGGGTGCGGCCACGCAATGGTCCGGGGTTATCAGCGCTCTTGGGGTGGCGGCCACGATTCTCGTCCTAGCACCCTTCGCGCAGTACATTCCCAAAGCCGCGTTGGCTGGCGTCTTGATTTTGACGGCAGCCAGAATGAACGATTTTAAAACGCTCAAATACTATTTGACCGCAACCAGCTTTGACCGCTGGATCGTGATCGCAACAGCTTTATCCGCGATTTTGATCTCGATCGAGTTTTGTATCTTGATCGGCGTCTTTCTGTCTTTTGCCTTCTTCGTGAGACTGGCTGCGAAGATTCGCGTGAATGAACTGACGGTGACCAGTGATCGGGTAATACGGGAGGTGATACCTTCGGATTTACGTTGCTCCTACCTTCGAATCTTAAATGTTGAAGGAGAAATGTTCTTTGGGTGCGCTCCTGAACTGGAGCGACAATTCATCGCATTCAACGAAGAAGCGCCCGACAGTCTCAAAGTGGTCATCTTAAGACTGAAAAGAACGAACAATCCCGATGCCGTTTGCATGGACATTCTGGAGCGGTTCATTTTAAAAATGCAAGAACGCAAGATCATCGTCATGCTCTCAGGTATTCGATCCGGCATGGCCAAAACCTTGGCAAATACAGGAATATCGCATATCGTCGGCCCCGAGAATGTTTTTCGCGAGGAATCCGAAGTTTGGGCAAGCACCATTACTGCCATGAAAAAAGCCTACGTCTTACTAGGTAACAATCGGTGCCAACACTGCCCGAATCAATCCATCGCAAGCGAACAGCGTGCCGACTGGTCCTACATGATTTAAGGCGTTGCCGATCACTAAAAAGGATTGATACTAAAAAAGGAATTGATATCGTGAACAACTTCTCAACTTCGACCTGGACCAGCCATAGCGCATTCCGTTGGATCGTTCGAGCCATAGGGCTTTACATGGGAGCCTTGGTGCTACTGATGTTTTTGGAACGATTCCTGGTATTTCCTGCCCCCTCACCCGAACTTGGGAATTGGGAAGCCGAAAGCTTTGGGGCCACGGAGTCTTATGTCGATAGTCAGGATCAAGCTCGAGTTCATGTTTGGACCTTCCCGAAAAAAAATGCCAAGACAACTCTGATCTTCTGCCACGGCAATGCAGAATTTTTGGGAAGAATGGGGCGAGAAATGTCCGCCATTCGCGACAGGTGGAACGTGAATGTGGTCGCTTTCGATTACCGAGGCTACGGACGGACCGGTGGTGTTCCCAACGAGAAGCGTACTTTGGCGGACGCTGTTGCCGTTGGCAATTGGGTCAAAAACAATCCAGACTTTCAAAACCAAAAACTAGTCGCTCTCGGACGATCGTTGGGTGGAGCTCATGCGGTGGAGATTGCGACCCAATTGCAAACCGACGGACTGATGCTCGATCGAACTTTTTCCTCGACCGTTGATGTTGCAGCAAGCCGTTACTTTTTCTTTCCCGTTCGATGGGTGATGGCGAACCAGTTCAAATCGATCGACAAGATCCCGTCCTTCCAAGGGGCGCTTCTGCAGTTGCATGGACTGGTCGACGAAGTCATACCTTATCGCTTCGGCAAAAAACTCTTCGATGCATGTACCTCGGCGGACAAGAAGTTGATCACACTTCCCAAGCTATACCACACCCAGCCCTTGCCGCCGGAATTCTGGGAAGCAGGTCTCACCTTCATAAGATCGATCGAATCGAAATGAATCGACATCGCGGACATACGAAACCCGAATTGGAACTTCTTGATTTTCATTGGGACGACTCTTTGCCAATCCCTGCCCAAGTTCAGTCCGTTTTGGATTCAGCGGATGAGCAACTTCAAGCGTACTGGGATCAATGGCATCAACGTCCGATCGAACAGTATGTAGCTTGTGATTTTCGTGATGTTTGGCGTGCTCTTTATGAGATCACTCAAAGCAAGCTTGCCACGGGAAATACGTTTTGCGAATGGGGTTGTGGGTTCGGTATCGTTACCGGCTTAGCCTCCCAACTCGGGTGGGAAGCGGTCGGGATTGAAGCCGAGTCTTTTTTAGTCGATCGAGCGAGGGCTTTCTTAAAGCTGCATCGTTTACCTGGTGAAATCCTGCATGGTAATTTCCTGCCTCACGGGAGCGAGCGATTAGCTCGCTCGCAATCGAATCATGCATGCTTGTTCCATCAGGTGCCAAACGCATACGATCAGCATGATTTAGAGCTGGATGACTATGCCCTGGTCTTTGCTTATCCGTGGCCGGGAGAACATCATTTCCAGCAAGAGGTCTTTCGGCACTACGCCCGCGAAGGTGCGCTGCTGCTCATGTTTCTTGGTCCCTACGAAATTGAACTGTATCGCAAAACCAGCGGCAGTTGAGATCGTCGTCACTTTAGCTAACTTGGTCGATGCGATGTATTGTTCGACCACTGCAAAGAACCGATTTTAAACCACGGAACACACGGAATTAAAGACATGAATGCGAAGAAGCCAGCCTGCTTTTCCGTGTGTTTCGTGTATTCCGTGGTTACTACCAACCGTTCCTAAGTCTTTCCTTCGGTCGATGCCATGCACTGTTCGACCCCTGTTCTTAAACCGGGTGTCCAACAAAGAACCAATTTTGAACCACGGAACACGCGGAACACACGGAATTGAAGACAGGCGGATGAAGGAGACAGGCTGTTTTGCTGTGTGTTCCTTGTATTCTGTGGTTGTTAGCAACCGATCCTGAGTCGTTCCTCCGGTCGATGCCATGCACTGTTCGACCCCTGTTCTAAGACCGCGTGTCCAACAAAGAACCGATCTTCAACCACGGAACACACTGAACACACGGAATTGAAGACATGAGGATAAAGGAGTTGGGCTCTTTTTTTCCGTGTGTTCCTTGTTTTCCGTGGTTGTTACCAACTGTTCCTGACAGCTTGCTATGGCCCTCCTGTTTTACGTTAACGCTTGGGTGCAATAAACGCTAAATTGAAGATCTGAAAACGAATTAGAAGCGATGATGACTAGTTGTCTTTTTCGGGATGGGGACTTGAGTGACAGCTCCGAGCCGTTGAGGACAACTGCTCTACATTGCTATAGATTCGAAGTTTTCACTCAATCATTGTGCCGTCCAGCCGCCATCGACATACAATGCATTGCCAGTCATGAACGACGATGCATTCGAAGCTAAAAAGAGAGCCGCGCCACAAATCTCGTCCAACTCGCCCCAACGCCCCATCGGTATGTTAGCCACAAACGCAGCGTACTGCGCTGGGTCATTGAGCAACGGCCGATTCATTTCGGTGGCGAACGGACCGGGACACAACGCGTTCACGGTGACACCCTTCTTGGCCCATTCCAACGCCAGAGTTCGCGTCAAACCCAGCAGGCCTGCTTTGGAGGATGCATAGGGGGCTCGGCCTGAAATGCCAATGGCTGACAAGATCGAGCCGAAATGGATGATGCGTCCCCAGCCCCGTTGTGCCATCGGCGGACCAAAACGCTGCGCCATCAAGAAAGGGGCCTTCAAATTGACATCGACAACATGGTCCCAATTCTCCTCGGACAGTTCCGCAACTGGCCCTCGAATGTTCAACCCGGCACTATTTATCAAGATGTCAACGGAGCCAACTTTTTCGGTAGCCTCATGAAACAACCTCTCGACATCATCAGCTCGAGTCACATCGGCCGCCATCGCCAAAGCCGTGCAATCGATTTGGTTCATGAGCGCGCTGGCAGCATTCTGGCATTTTTCAAGACTCCGACTTACTAACACAACCTTAGCTCCGGCTTCAGCCAGGGCTCTGGCAATAGTCAGGCCAAGCCCCTGCGAACCTCCGGTAATCAATGCGGTACGACCATTCAAACGAAACTGATCTAAGACGTGCGGCATAAAAGCTTCATCTACAAAAAAGGGAGGAATGAAAGGGAAGTTGCGAGTAGTCTACCAATGCATCACAAAGCCACCGTCGACATTGATCGTTTGACCTGTGACTTGACCGGCCCGCTCGGAAGAGAGGAAGACCACCATGGAGGCGATGTCATCAGGCGTTTGCCAAGTGCCCATGGGCACGACGGCTTTGATTTTCCGGTCGGTCCACGCTTCGTAACTAAGCCGGTCCGATTCCGGGGCCTGATCGTACCATGCTTGCCAAACAGATCGATTGAGCGGGGTTCGCACCATCCCAGGGCATATCGTATTGACTCGAACACCATGCGGTGCAAGATCTTTGGCAAGGCACTGTGAGAAATTGATGTTCGCAGCTTTACTGGCACTGTACGGAGGATCCGTTTGCGAACCAATCTGACCCGCCACCGATGCCAGAAACACCATTGTCCCTCGCCCAGCAGCAATCATCTTCGGAGCGATCGCGTGCGCGACATGAACCATCCCCATGATGTTCATTTCTAAAACTCGAGGCCAATCGTTGGGCGTTAAGTTGGTGAAGGGAAAGCCAAACTTCCCGGAGCCGATCGCAGCGCAGTGAACTAAATGATCGACGCGCCCCAGTTGATCCTTCGTCATCTCCGCGGCCTTTGCAACGGATTCAGAACGCGTCACATCCACCTGCAGACTATGGACTTGGCAAGCATATTGAGCGGAAAGCTGCTGAGCGATCTGGGACGTATCCGGCGACACGTCCCACAGCATGACCGCCGCCCCTTCCGCAAGAAAGCAATGAGCCGATGCGAGGCCAATCCCGCTAGCTCCACCCGTGATGACAGCGACATTCCCCTTGAGTTCTAATTCCATAATTTATCTTCATTACGAGTGGTTGAAGCGAGAGATCGGTGATGAACATGAATTTAAATACAGAGTCAACAATTCAGTCTGCTGCCCTCCCTATCAGAAATCGAGTTGGTTTGGAGTCATGGATGGGTACTTCGAAACAGCACTGGTTGCCAAGCATCTTAAATTCGATAGCAAGTTCATCGATTAGTACTTGAACTTCCTGACCGCGTAATTGGGGAGGAACTTGAATACAAACATCCTGAATCCCGCTCACTCCAGACAGGCTACCTGTTACTCCATTGTCGCTATAACTGAACTCGATCTTTCGTGACTGAGCGATCCTGATTCCGGATTGCCCAAAACCAAGTGAGTACCATTCTTCAGGAACGCAGGGGTCGACATGGATTACGCCTTTAGGATCGATGGTCATTCCTAGTAAGCACTCTTGAACTATCGTCGAAGCGTAGACAGCTGGGTACTCAGAATACTTTGGTACGTTTGCTTGTGATTCGTCGCCAGGTTGGAATTTACCTAAGCCATAACGCTCTGCAAAAAACCCAGCTCCTCCACCCGAAGGTCGAGCGACCATCTGATGCGCATATTGCATCGTTCGGTACAATCCCTGGCCATCTTGCAAACGCTTTCGCATCAATGCGTCATAACGCCATGTACGACCCATTGCAACACAGTCTTTGTATGGTGCGCGGCGATTGAGTTCCCCTGGAAGATACGTTTCTGCCGATTCGGAAATCCAAGTTGGCGCTTTGAGACCATTCACTTCGTAGAATTTGGATTCGTGAGATTGGAAATAATTCCAAACACGTTGGATCGTTGTCTCGTCGGTCGCACCGAAGCCCGCAATCGCTAGGTTGGTGTCTGTCATCCCATGTCGTATATGCGAGTACGGTTTCACGCCGTCCAAAACAAGAAATTCGGCCAAGCCGGCATTCGTACCTCCGACAGCTTGCATGGACTTCGCTCGGAAACGAATCCATCGTACCGACCGAGTTGAAAACATGGCAACCGCACGCGAAATTCCCAGATCATTAAACGCGACCGGAACAGGCTCGCTTCCATCGCTAAACTCGAGCGTGCCTGACTCGAACCGTTCGCCCGGATGCAAGGCGAGGTCCGTACGATTGACCAAGACAGCTCCGGATATCGAGGTTGTTTGTGGAAAATCAATTTGCATCCAGGCCGACTCCGTTTCGCTGTTGGAAGCCCACTCATGCTTTCCGGCCGATCCTATTCCGACGCCAAATGCGTCGACTCCCATTCCAATAATACCATCCGTTGCTTTCGAAACGCCGTGTTCCTCATCAAGCTGCGAACTGGCCGTAACGGTAATGTTGCCGGTTAAATTGCCTTGGTTAGGCGACGAGAACGCAACATTGTTATAGACAAGATGCTCGGCAAAATAGCCCCACTCTTCGTTCCAATATTGCTTAACTCCATCAAGCAAAAGTGAGGCGGTATCTTGGGCGCGACCTTGTTCGACAGGGTTTCCTGCGATCGACTCGAGTTCAGCCAGACGGCGAAAGGCCAGCAAAGCGGATGCTTGAGCGACCCCATCATGTTGCCGATAAGCTTGGTCAAGATCATACGAGTCGCTATGAAGAACCCCGTTTGGATCGATCCATCCACGCAGGAAGTGAGCCGCCTTTCGCATCTTTGGCAGATTCATCCCAAGCCATTCTCGATCTTGTGAGAATCGAAAGATCATATCGCCCAACAGCAGGAAATCGATGGTTGCGACCGTTCGAAGCGGGTAGAAAACAACCTCTGCGTTAGCCGTCGCTTCCGGCCAAGTCCCTTGAGGGTTGTTCTTCATCGTGGACGATTGGATCGAACCATCGGGCAACGCATAGTGTTGCGAGGTCAGATCCCATGCCCGAAGAACCAAAGGCAAATCACCTCCATAAACGAGGTAAGCGGCGGCCATGTGTTTCAAGTCCACGCCCGGATACCAGCCAGGGTAGTGCCCATTTACATCCACTTTCCATGGACGCAATGGCTCGGAGTGAGGGCTGTTCAAATCGTTGGGAACCAAGTTTTCCTTGCAGGGCCCAAGAGTAAGTTCCCAGTTTTGCGAGAAGACTTTCGCAATATCAGGATCGGGGAAGAACAGACGCGGAATGTCCGTTTGCCCAAATGACAGCGAGCCCCAAGGAATTACTAGTAAGAGCAACAGCACAGAGGCCATTTTGAAGTGTGTCCGCATTGAAGAACTCCTTGGGGTTTAGTGACCCACTACAGCTTTTGGCTATTTTCAGCTATAACGTGGGTTGCAAAATTTGGCCTATTTGGTGGGCGTGTATCCGCTGTCGCATTCACGAGTGTCGTTTCATGAAAATTATTTCCAATCGCGAAAAATTCCTAGCCGCTTTCCAGGTTGCCGCTGGAATTGCTCCCACTCGAAGTCCCAAAGAAGTTCTCAACAACATAAAGATTGAAGCGTTAGACGGCAAGGTGGTGCTGATGGCCACTGACTTGGAGGCGGGAATCCGATTGGAAGTCGACAGTGTCGAGGTCGTCAAACCAGGCCGAGCTCTGCTGAATGTGCAACGGGTTGGAAACATCTTGCGCGAAGCCAGCGACGAAACCCTGACCTTCGAATCGTCCGAAAACACCATGGACATTACGGGTGCACACAGCGAGTTTCATTTGCCGCTCGCAAACCCAGATGAATTCCCAAGCGTAGTCGAGTTCGCAGAAACCAGTTACTTTGAACTCTCCGCTCGCTTGTTCAAAGAGTTGGTCAAAAGAACGATCTATGCCACCGACAACGAAAGCACTCGGTATCAGTTGGGTGGAGTGTTGTTCGAAATGGATGGCGAGGACATTACCACGGTCGCGACCGATGGGCGACGATTAGCCTGCATGCACGGCAAAGGCCAATCGATAGGCGGATTTAAGAATTCAGGCATGTCAACGATTGTTCCAACGAAGACACTGACGTTGATGGACCGTTCGATTAGCGAAAAGGACGATGTTGTCTGCATCGCAGCCCGAAGCAACGACATCTTGATCCGAACCAACCGTTGCACAATTTACTCCCGTCTTGTCGAAGGCCGCTATCCAAATTGGCGACAAGTCATACCTAGCCGAGAGAACAAAACTCGGATTGAAGGCATCGTTGGACCATTCTTGACCGCGATTCGGCAAGCATCGATCGTGGCCGACCCAGAAAGCCGGGGTGTAGAATTTGTATTTGGCAATGGTTCGCTGGTGGTGGCAGCCAAAGCGACCGACGTGGGTACTTCAAGAATTGAAATGCCAATTTCCTATCTTGGGGAGGAAGTCAAGATTACCATGGACTATCGATTCGTATCGGATTTCTTCAAGGCTCTCGATCTTGAAAAGCCGTTCGCGATCGACGTGCGTAGCAATGCGGAGCCCGCGATGTTTTCTACCGAAGATGGTTACACGTATGTGGTGATGCCGATGGCTCGGCAATAACCGTATCCAGGAAGTGACTTCGAATCCACCCTCACTCCTCTTCGACGAATCCAAATGACAATCACACAATTCATGGAGACTCACTTTCGCCATTACAACGCGAGAGAGACTCTAGCCGCCGCAAAAGCTTATAAGAAGTTCATCGACCAAGACAACGGGAAGATGCTTGTGTCGCTCGCAGGCGCCATGAGCACTGCCGAACTGGGCGTTTCGCTGGCTGAAATGATTCGACAAGGCAAAGTGCATGCGATCTCGTGCACGGCCGCAAATCTAGAAGAAGATTTGTTCAACTTGTTCGCGCATGACGAATACCGATTCATCGAAAATTGGCGAGCCTTGAGCGTGGAGGACGAAGTAGCGCTTCGTGACGCTGGATACAATCGCGTCACCGATACCTGTATCCCTGAAACGGTCATGAAGCATATGCAGAGCAGGTTGGTCAAGTATTGGATTCAAGCCGCCGAACAGGGCACCAGCTACTACCCCTACGAGTACATGTTCAAGCTGCTAGACGAACCTGATCTGGAGCAGCACTACAAGATCCCCCGCGAACATTCTTGGATGATCGCTGCGAAAGAAGCGGGCATTCCCGTTTTCTCACCTGGCATCGAGGACAGCACGCTGGGAAATATGTTTACCGCACGAGTTATCGACGGAACCGTTTCGTCCCATTCGGCACTCAAAAGCGGTACGGAACAACTGGCTCACCTTGCCCAATGGTATCGATCCAACAGTCAGGATAGCGGGATTGGATTCTTCCAGATCGGCGGCGGTATTGCTGGCGATTTTGCAATTTGCGTCGTGCCCATGCTGATCCAAGATCTGGACGAAGAACATACCCGACGCTGGGCCTATTTTGCACAAATCAGCGACGCCGAGACCAGCTACGGTGGATACTCAGGAGCCGTTCCCAATGAGAAAATCACTTGGAACAAACTGACCGCGGAAACACCCAAGTTCATGATCCATAGCGATGCTTGCATCGTTGCCCCCCTTATCTTCGCATACGTCTTGGGGCAGTAGCTGTGGCATTAACCTCCGTACAACTCTGGGAGCGAATTCATGCGGAGGGACTCGCGACTTCCGAAGAGTGTCGGCAATGGGCCATCGCGGTCGCTCAAGCAACGTCGCAGGAAGTCTTGCTGGACCCAAGTCGCTTGGCGACGGAACTGATCAAACAAGGGCGAATCACATCCTTCCAGGCAAACGTCCTTTTTCATGGCCTGGGAATCCCTTTGGCTCTGGATGGTTTCAAACTGACGAAATCACTTGAAGCCGAACTCGGCAAGGGTTGGTTCGAAGCGCAATCGGGATCGTCGCCAACGTCGTCGAAGTACTGGCTTTACCATCTGACAGTATCGGCTTTGAATACGCCGGAAGTTCGAAGAAATCCACCCAGCTTGCGATTAGCCAGCCGGACGATTTCGATACAGCACCCTTCTTTGGATCGATGGGCCGATGCAAAGGTGGCCGATGCAAAATTGTTTGCCGTATGCAACGAGATTTTGGGCCAGCCATTATCGACGGTACTGAAAACAAATCGCATGTCGTGGGACGATTCCACCAGCATGATCGAACAGATTGCAGCTGGGCTCGGAAAACAACACGAAGCCGGTTTGGTTCATGGACGAATCCACCCGTCAACGGTTTGGGCGCTGCAGGACGGAACCTTCGTTTTACGACGCGATCCTCTCTTTCCCGCCAGTAATCCACTAGCATCCAACGACCTATCCTGCTTGGGTGAAATCCATAACGATTTGCTATCCACGGCAGCACCCGAGTTGACTTTGCCAGCCTCCTATCCGACCATCCAGACGGATCTTTATGCGTTAGGTTGCCTTTGGTACGCTTCGTCTTCCAAGGAACCTCTTTTTGAAGCTTCCAATCGAGCGCCCAATAGCTGGGCCGAGAACCAAGCTCTATGGGCTCGAGCGCATGCGACTGAGGGTTTGGCAGATCGATTCGACCGGAATGTTCCGGAGCGATTCCGATTTTGTTTAGCGAAGCTCTTGGCCAAAAATCCTTCCGATCGATTTGATTCAGCGCGGTCTTTGATCGAAGCTATCGATCGAGCCCTTCGCGCACCAGTATCTCCCAAGCCCACCCCAATCGCTGCACCTAAATCCGTAGCAACACCTAAACCCATCGCAGCACCCACACCCGTCGCAGCACCCACACCCGTCGTTGCATCTACGCCCGTCGTTGCATCTACGCCCGTCGTTGCCTCTGCACCCATCGTAGACAAACGAGCCGACATCAAAGCACCCTCCGAATTGCCCCCAAAGCAAGCCTCAATTGCAAAACCCGAACCGAAGCTGCCCGAAGCGAAGCCAACCGTTGCGAAGTTGCCTGAAGTCACACAGCCAGTTACCAAGGCACCTACCACTCCGGCACCTACAGCAATAGCACCTGCAGCGAAGCCCCCCCAAGTTAAGAACGAAGCTCCTGAAGGGCGTGTGGCAGCAGCAGCTTCTCATGTGGCACCCAAGCAACCAGAGCTACCCAAGGCCCCTGCTTCGGCAAAAGAGACAGCGGTGCCAAAAGAAGCAGTATTCGTCGAAGAAATTGCCGCTTCCGCAGTGGTGAATGATGTTGCAAATGCGGCAGAAACTGGATTCGTGAAACCGACCGAAGTGGACGCATCTGAACCTGCCGCGAAGCCGAAGCGCAAGAAGCGAAGTCCCGGGAAAAAATCGGGGACATCCCAAGCAAGCGGTCCAGGCTCAGCAGTTAAAAAGAAGAAGAACAAAAAGAAGAAACCCAAGTGGCTTTTGCCCGCCATGATTGCAGGGACTTGTTTGCTCTTCGCGACGCTGATTCCCTTGCTGCTCTTGAACGGCTCCTCCACCCAACCGGTGGATCCTAATACAACCACGGTCGTGATCGAGCGTCCGCGACCGACCCAGGATTCATCGAATGCCAATGCTGTTCCAAGCTCGGATGCGGGCAACAATAAACCAAGTCAGCCCGCGGATCCCGTTGCAGAGTACTACTCGATCGGTTCCGATGATGGAAAAACTCTTTGGGCACCTCCGCAAGCTGGCTCGCCGTATTCCATCGAGATGTTTCCTGCCGGTTTGGAGGCTATCGTCTTTTTGTCGGGCAATGCATGGCACCAACGCGACTCGATGGCAGGACTTGGAAAATGGTGGTTAGAGGTACAGCCCCAAATCAGCGGTTTAACAGCCAAGTATCCCATGCTATCGGACGATCGCATTGAATCGGTGGGAATCGCCTTGTACCCGGGCAAAACACCAGGTGTGCCGCAAGTTTTGTTTCGAGTCAAGTTGAAGCAGCCCACCGCTCTGGAAACGATCGCAAATGGCCTGCAAGGTTTCTCCGCTCAGTTGCTCGACACGAAGTCGGGTAGCAAGCGAGGCATATGGAGCAATGAAGCAAACAACGATCCTACTGCAATCGCTTTCGAAGAATTAGCCACCGATCGCGCTGCAACCACGAAACGATTCACCGTTGGGCCCCAAGAGCTGGTGTTAGGACTGAGCGAGCTCCAAGGAGGTGTTGCGCCTTTACGTCGCCAACTGGAGCAGCTTTTGCAATCGACCGACAGTCGCGCCGACGTGACCGTCTTGTTTGCCCCAAGCTTTCTGTTTGGGGATGGCAGGGAATTGATTTCCACATGGCCCAATCTGTCGCCTATGGTTCGAGATTTAATGGACGAATCAACTCAGGCCGTTTCACTATCCCTGTTTTTCGAGAGCCGGTGGTATCTGGAGTTGCGGATGTTGAATGCGGAGACTCGAGAATCAGGACGCATTCTAAGTCAGTTGAAGACGCGTTTGGAAAAGCTGCCCGACCAAATGGAAGCAGCCATCCTGGAATCACCATCGCACCCTTATTGGCGAGCTCTCTCGCAGCGTTATCCGCAGATGCTTCGAAGCCTTGGAAAATTTGGGCGATTTGGCATCGAGGATGGTCAAGTGATTGCCAACGTCTACCTACCCAAGGAAGCCGCGAGCAATTTGCTGATTGCCAGTTGGATGGCCATGGCGGCACCTCCGGCGACAGGTGGTAGCATTTCCAGTACCAGTGGAACCAAACCAACAGCCAAACCGCAAACAAAATCGATCGACGCAATTCTCGACTCGCCGATCAGTATTAGTTTTGGTCAGGAGTCGTTAGAGTCTGCTCTGCAATTGATATCCTCGGAGGTCGCTGATTCCGTCTTAAGCGGCGAGAGCTTCCCTATGGCCATCAATGGCTCGGCCTTTCAAAAGCAAGGCATCACTCAGAACCAACAAATACGCGACTTCAAGCAAGCTTCGGTTCCACTGCGAACCGTTCTGACAGATCTTGTGCGGCGGGCCAATCCTGTCACCACAGTCCAGTCTGCCACAGAGAAGGATCAAAAGGTTGTCTGGGTCGTTATTGACGATCCGAACACACCCGCGAAGAAGAAGATCGAATTGACGACTCGAACTTGGGCAGAAACAAATAACGTCAAGCTCACCTCCGAGTTCGTAGCACCGTAAGCTTGGTTCGCTCGTCACAAACGGCATCCTTGACAAGAACGGTAAGTATTGAGCGAACATTCGGCGATTTTGAACCTCTTGCTCAAGAGCCGTGAATGGGTGAGTCGATCCCCTGAAGTGATCCCTGGTCGGATCATTTCATTGGCGCATGGATGTGCTCGGGTAGACTCAACCGACTCAAGCCAAAAGCTTGCAGCACAACCATTCATGATTAGCAATTTTCTACAGAAACCGCTGGGTGCAGTGGCGATCTTAACGGCAGCCGTAGGCGGGCCGTACGCCGCGTTCGAAACCGAAGTTGGTACTTCTCTTCGACGCTCCTTGATGAGCAACATCGAAAAGCCGGCTGGCTCGCCATCCAATTCAGGAAGCGGGCTCTGGGAAACAAGCTCTACGGGAAATTCGACCGATCCCTATTCACTCGTTTCGGCCAAGAATGTAGGAACACCAGGACAGTATCCTCAGAACTGGAATCCATCCAGCATGGGGGCACCGACTTCGTATCAATCTATAGGTCCTAATGGACAAATGGTGAGCACATCGTATGGCCCGGCCACGATTGTTCCACTTTCGATGCCGCCGACGCTGGAGAATCAAAGCGGCACGTCGAATGTCATCCCCGGAAATACGGACCAATTGTGGGACTATACCCTTGGCACCCCCAGTTTACCGCAATTGCAACAGCAACCGCAAACCAGTGTTGGCGGTGGAGTTGTCACCGACTTGCGAGAAGTGCTTCGCTTCGACATCGCCCCTGGTTGGTTGCCTCAGCGTTTCGCGCGCGTTACGACGGTGACATCGAATGTGCGAATGGACGGCTTGCGCGTACCGTTAATCACTGGCACTCGTCCCAGCGATGTCGCTGGATCCTTGACCTACTTCTTTGACGCTGCCAAATCGCTGCAAAGAATCCAGTTGCATGGCATGACAGGCGATCCCAGTCAAATTGCGCAACTGATGCTCCAATACTACCATCTTCAAGTGGAGCCCAGTTTGGGAGGCCAATTGCTTACCGCCCGATGGAACAACCGCGTGACAAGTGTTATGCAAGTTGCTCCCGCGCCGATTATTTACGCCGGTGCGGACCATTCAAAGTATGTACTTTTTCTTGAACTGAACCAGCCTTCCAATCAATATGGCTTGAGCGACGAAGCGAGCGAGATACTTCGGAATTCTCAAGCGACGCAACGTTGGTAATGGTTATCGACTGACCTCTTCAAGGAAAACGCTAGTGCTGCACTTCATGAAACTGGCTGCGGGCCCCGCTACCGGTGCACTAGTATACGGGCTGCTTTCGGGCTTCGCCGAAACGTCCGCAGCCGCCAATTATGTCGCCATGCTTGGAATTTGGATGGCGGTTTGGTGGATTCTGGAATCGGTACCGATCGAGCTAACTGGTTTGCTACCCATGATCCTAATCCCCTTCGCGGGGATTCATGAATCCGACGCGATGGGCAAGGCCTGTGCCCCGTACGCAGACAAGTCGGTCTTCTTCTTCCTAGGCGGTTTTGCGTTAGGGATCGCCATCGAGAAGTCACAATTGCATCGCCGCGGTGCTCTTCTTTTATTGAGCATCGCAGGGACCCGTGGGACTTGGGTCGTGGGTGCGTTTATGTTATGCACGGCCTTGCTTAGCATGTGGGTCAGCAACACAGCGACAGCCATGTTGATGCTGCCTCTGGCCATGAGTGTCATTTCCACCTGCGAAAGCAAGAACTTCGCGACAGCGCTTTTGATCGGTGTTGCCTATGCCGCGAGCATTGGAGGGATGGGGACGTTGGTGGGGACCGCCCCGAATGTATTTTTCTCCGGGTTCATGCAGCAGGCAGGCATGCCCGTTCCCTTTCTGTCTTGGACTCTATTGGCCATGCCATTGGTTCTAACGATGTTGGTTTTGTGCTGGGTTTGGCTGGCGGTCGTCCTATGGCCATTAAAGAATATCGCGATTGAGATACCAGATGCGTGGCGTCAGGAGATCCAATCGAATCGCCGTTTGAGTCCGCATCAACGCTGGACGCTCGGTATTTTTGGGTTGGTAGCAATGATGTGGATCTTTCGCGAGCCACTGATCACTTTGTCGAAAGGCTCCGGGATTGGTTTGATTCTAGAAAGGGTCGAGGATGCCTGGATCGCCATGATCGGCATGTGCGCTCTTTTAGTGCTTCCACTTGGTAAGCCTGTGTTGAGCTGGTCCGACATCGACCGCATGCCTTGGGGCATTTTGTTGCTATTGGGAGGAGGCCTGAGTTTGGCCAAGGCCATTGGCGACTCTAAATTAGACCAAGCGATCGCGGTTTGGGCCGAGCAAATCGCATGGATGCCAAGCTGGTTGATTCTAACCGTGGTGGTTTGCGGTGTGATCGCGATATCCGAATTGGCCAGCAACGTCGCCACCGCGACCGCTGTGTTGCCGATTCTTGCGACGGCCGCGCCCGGTATGGGTTTAGATCCAATGACCCTCCTAATCGCTGCGGTTTTGGCCAGCAGCTGCGGTTTCATGCTGCCGGTCGCCACTCCGCCCAACACCTTGGTGTTCGCTCAGCGACGATTTGCCACTCGGGACATGATTGTGGCGGGGGCTGGGGTCAATCTTTTGGCGATTGTCTTGATTCCCATTGTAGTGATCTTGTTAAAGCCTCTCATATTTCCATAGTAGCTTGGCACAACGGCTTCGTTGCTGAAGGTCTGTTCAAATTTTGTCCCGTTCGAGCGTTCCGAAAACGTCTTTGCGTTATGATGGATGTTCGTAACGACGATAGGCCCCATGATGAGAATTCACAATGAACGCCCAAGACCGCATCGATGCATTTGCTTGGTTAGAGACCAACCAAGAGAACATGGTAGCCGACCTGATTGAGCTGGCCAATCAAAACTCAGGTTCAGATAACTTGAATGGGCTTCTGTCGGTAGCGGATTGGCTTGTAGACTGGTTCGGCATCCATCCAGCCGTGCTGCATCGCATACCGCTTCCTCCCCGCCGGATGGTGGCAGACCATGGCGAAACAACCATTGTCGAAACTGGACCGGCGTTGCGTTGGGACTTCCAACCCGACAACCCGCGACGGGTGTTGCTTGCGATTCATTACGATACTGTTTACGGTTTGGAGCACCCCTTTCAAACTTGCCATCGATTAACGAATGACCGGCTAGGCGGACCCGGGGTTGCAGATGCCAAAGGGGGAATTGTGGTTCTGCGCTATGCATTGCAAGCGCTGCTTCGTTTCTCGCTTGCGAATGATTGCGGCTGGACGGTCCTACTAAACCCCGACGAAGAAGTGGGCTCGAATAGCTCCAATCAAGTCATGCAAGACATGGCAGCTGATTTTGATTTCGGCCTGCTGCTGGAACCCTGCCTTCCCAACGGTGATTTCGTTTCGCATCGAAAGGGTTCCGGGAATTTTACGATGGTGATTCATGGACGCTCTGCTCACGCAGGCCGTGACTTTCACCAGGGACGCAATGCTGTCGCAAAGCTTTGCAGCTTGCTATCTGAAATCGATCAATGGAATGGACTTCGCAGCGGATTGACCATCAACGTTGGGCGCGTTGTTGGCGGTGGCCCCGTCAATGTGGTCCCGGATCTGGCGGTCGGTCGATTCAATGTTCGGCTGGAGGACCAAGAGAGTGAGATTTGGTTGGAGCAAAAGTTACAGTCGCTGATGGCTACTGCCAATCAAGCGGAGGGGTTTCGATGCGAGCTACATGGCAATATCAGCTCGCCTGCAAAACCGATCACGGATCAATCCAATCAGATTATGATCGGCATTGAAGAGAGCGCTCGAGAACTTGGCCAAGTGGTCAACTGGAGATCGACGGGCGGCGTTTGCGATGGCAACAAGTTAGCTGCCGCAGGCTTGCCAAATATCGACACCCTTGGCCCTTTGGGCGATGGGCTCCACAGCGCACAAGAATGGGTCCAAGTTAGCTCGTTGGTAGCCAAGTCAAAACTCCTGGTTGAAATCCTGAGTCGGTTTTCATCAGGTCGTTTAGAATCGCTAGAACGAGCCAAGCTGACGAACACATAGTTTCCAGTAAGGAGAAACATCTTGGACATTGTGCGAGCTGTCAAACTAGATGACTTGGATCAGTTGTGGGATCTTATCGAACAATCCACGTATGGTCTAACCACCCTTCAAATCAGCAAAGATCAACTTGCTGATCGAGTCGAGTTATCGAATTTTGCGTTCACTCGCAAAGTAGAAAAGGCCTCTGGCGACCCTTACGTGATGGTGATGGAAGAGGCTGACGGGGGCAGGCTGGTCGGTCTATCCTGTATCTTTAGCAAGACGGGTGGCTACGAACCCTTCTACAGTTATCGCCGCACCCACGAATCTCATCATTGCGAGCATCTCGAACTAAAGCGCGATATTGAAGTGCTGATCCTGGACAAGCTACATGATGGCCCCACGGAGATTGGAAGCTTGTTTTTGTTGCCTGCGTTTCGAGGGCAAGGTCGAGGCCGCTTGCTGAGTTTGTCGCGATTTGTCTTCATGGCGATGCACCCAAAACGATTCTCCGAACGCGTGATCGCCGAAATGCGAGGCGTCTCAACCGATGAAGGCAAGAGTCTGTTTTGGGATGCCATTCTTGAACATTTCTTTGGTATGGAATTCCCGCAAGCCGATCGCTTGTCCACCATCAGCAAACGATTTATCGAAGATCTTATGCCACGGCATCCAATTTATACCTGCTTGTTGTCCCAAGAGGTGCGATCGGTCATGGGGCAGGTCCATGAAAATACGAAGCCCGCTTTAGCGATGCTCGAAGCCGAAGGGTTTCAAAAAACAGACTGCATCGACATATTTGATGGAGGCCCCATGATCTCGTGCCAACGCACCGACATTCAGGTAGTCAAGCGCACCAAGGTGGTTCGTGTATCCGAGATTGCACCCAGTGTCGACGCACCAAGGTCGATCATCGCTTCTTCTGTAGGTGGCTTTCGAGCCGTTTTAGGAGAAGCGTCCATCGATGAGCATGGGTGTGTTGTGACTCAGCAGGCTGCGACTTGCTTGAAGGTGAACCTGAATGACGAAATTCGCGTGACTTCCTTGTATCCCGCCAACACTCTCGACAAGAAGACGTCATCATGAGTCTTAACAACATCGCGATGGAAGGACTCAA
Source organism: Planctomycetaceae bacterium (assembly GCA_027487485.1). Taxonomy (GTDB): domain Bacteria; phylum Planctomycetota; class Planctomycetia; order Pirellulales; family Pirellulaceae; genus JBKCUI01. The sequence continues at coordinate 31,356 of JAIYDN010000018.1, forward strand.
TTATCTCAATGGTCAATGGATCGCGGGGCAAGGGGAGCCGAACGAGCGATGCTCCCCTTCCGATGGAAAGGTAACTTGGCGAGGACGATGGGCGAGTGTCGATCAGGTCGAGCAAGCCGTGCATTCTGGATGCGATGCCTTTGAATCTTGGTCCCGCCAGTCGCTCGAATCACGAGTGGATCTCTGTCTTCAATTCACCAACATTGTTAGCGCCGGCAAGGAGGAACTCGCTGGGTTGATTTCCATGGAAACCGGGAAGCCGCTTTGGGAATCACGCACCGAAGTAGGAACCGTGGTCGGCAAGGTCCACAATTCGATCGACGCAATCCGACAAAGGCGATGGACCGTATCCGAAACCTCGGGGGAATTCCGTTCGGTGACTCGGTTCCAAGCGTACGGAATGATGTTGGTGTTAGGGCCCTTTAACCTTCCTGCACACTTACCGGGTGCGCACATCGTCCCCGCATTGTTAGCCGGTAACACGATCTTATTTAAGCCCAGTGAATTAACGCCGGCGGTAGGGCAATGGCTAGTCCAGGCTTGGGCAAACGCGGGCCTACCTGCAGGCGTACTGAATCTTGTGCATGGGGATTCCCAGGTCGCAATCGCTGCAGCAGCCAACGATGCGATCGAAGGAGTGCTATTCACCGGAAGCTATCGCGCCGGCGCAAGCCTTCACCGCCTGCTTGCCGGTAAACCCGAGAAAATACTTGCTCTCGAAATGGGGGGCAACAACCCTCTCGTGGTCTACAACACAAACGATTACGCTGCCGCAGCGAAGACGACCATCCTATCCGCCTTCATCACCGCTGGTCAGCGATGCACATGCGCTCGTCGTCTAATTGTTGTCGGCGACCAAGCTCATGAAGCGATGGTGGACCAACTGTGCCGGTCGATACCCAAAATCAAAGTTGGACATCCTGGCCTAGAACCTCAGCCCTTTATGGGGACCTTGATCCATGAACAAGCCGCAGACAGAATGCTGGAAGCTCAAATACAACTGAAAGATGCTGGTGCTCGCGTCTTGGTAGAAATGAAACGCGACGCCAACTGTGCAGCCATGTTGACTCCAGGCTTGCTTGCAGTCGACAGCAATCAGCTCGAGGATACCGAGCATTTCGGTCCCATGCTCTTGGTCCAACGTGCGGAGGACCTCGATCATGCGATTCAATTGGCGAATCAAACTCGCTTTGGATTAGCAGCGGGATTCTTGGGGGACAACGAAGCGGACTATCAGTACTTCCTGAGCCGTATCCGAGCAGGCGTGGTCAATTGGAATCGGCAGACAACCGGTGCGAGCGGCCGCCTTCCGTTTGGTGGGATCGGCGCAAGTGGAAATCATCGGCCCAGCGGTTTTTTTGCAGCGGACTATTGTTCGTTTCCTGTTGCTTCCCTGGAGAGCAGCGATTTAAGCGAGAGCAAGAAACCGGTTTTGGGATTGGAGTTATTGGACTAAGGCTATGCTTACTGAAATCAATATCGATGGGATGATCGGCCCTACACACCATTACGGCGGGTTGGGGGTTGGTAACATTGCTTCGCAAACGCATCGAGATCAAATCTCGAACCCTCGGCAAGCCGCGTTGGAGGGGTTAGCCAAGGCAAAGCTAGTGAGTAACTTAGGGATCACTCAATACATTTGGTTGCCCCCGAGCCGACCAAAGCTCGAACTACTGCAAAGCCTGGGCTTCCACGGATCGCCTCAAGAACAGATCTTATCGGCGTTTGAAACGGCACCTCGAGTTCTCTCGGCAGCGTTTAGTAGCGCCTTCATGTGGGCAGCCAATTCAGCGACGGTATCCCCTGCCGCCGATACCAAGGACGGTTGCTACCATTTCACCCCCGCAAACCTTATCAGTAGTTTGCATCGCGCTTCCGAAGCCAACGAACGAAGGTTAGCATTTGCCAACACATTTTCGGTCGCTAACTTCCATCGAATTCATGATCCGCTTCCTGGGGTCACTTCGCTGAGAGACGAAGGGGCTGCTAATCACATGCGTCTATCGGATCCGTCTGGGGAAATCGGATTCAATATCTTTGTTTACGGCGAAGAGGAAGCGTCCCAGTCAAGCGAAACATCCAACACAAGATTTATGGCTCGCCAAACTCGACTGGCGTCCGAGACCATCGCCAGGCAACATCAGTTAAACCCAGCCACTACTTTTTTCTTGCGACAGCATCCTGATGCCATATCGGCTGGCGTCTTTCACAACGATGTGATCGCCACGAGTCATGAAGGGGTACTGATCCATCATGAACTTGCATTTCTAGATGCCGAAGAGGAACTCGCACGATTGGAACAAGAGTTTTTGGATCGTGTAGGCCAAGCGATGGTACGCATTGTGGTTTCCAACGATTCGCTCAGTTTGGCCGACGCGGTCAATAGCTATTTGTTTAACAGCCAATTGCTAACACCGAGTCGAACGAATGAAATGGATTCATCACCCCGCATGACCTTTGTCTGCCCCATGCAATGCCATGCGATGGAATCAGCCAATCGCTTACTGCGTTCCATCATCGCGGACCCCAAGAATCCCATTGACGATGTGCAGTTTGTGAAGGTAGGACAGAGCATGTCAGGTGGAGGCGGCCCAGCCTGTCTGCGATTGCGAGTTCCTGCCGATGAGCGCACTCGTTCCCAACTTCCTTACGCAGGCACGTTGAACGAGTCCTTGTACGAGTCCTTAACTCGAGCGGTGGAACGTTACTATCCAGAGAACATATCCCTTTCCAGCTTTTGCGACGAGCGATTCGTCGAACATCTCAACGAAGTGGAAATGGCTTTACAGCAAGCATACTCGATGCGTTCCTACCAAAATGGCTAACTGGTCGCTAGGCTTGCGTACTTCTTCGACAGCATGTTCCGTGGCCAGGCAAAGCCCATTCCAACTCCGTTAAGCAGTTCCGTAGGAACTACCCCGCCAAGTACATGAAACATTGGGCGATAGAGTGAATCCCAATCCTTGTTGCCTGCTGGACAGTACTGGCGACCGTTGCCTTCGACCGCAGTCACGCCTGAAATGCGCGAAGCCAAGGCGGCCGAGGTCAAGAAGGAGGAACCAACGCAGGTCAGGTCCTGAACATAGATCTTCATGTTGTAGTGTTTTGCCGCAGCTGCAAAAAGCAACGAATCGCTGATACCCTTGCATGCTTTGATGGCGATTCCCGAATAACCTTGCTGTTTCGCAAACATCAACGAATCCAAGTCGGTCAGGGATTCATCAATAACCACAGGCTTGAGTCGGCTGACTCGATGCATGGTGACTTCTTTTCGAGCTCGCAAATTACGCTGCATCGGTTGTTCAATGTAATGCAGTTTTTGAGTAGAGTCCTTAGAGAGTCGATCGAGTCGTTCCAAGAAATCAATCACGTAGTCTTCGTTCTCGCACGCTTCGTTGAAGTCGATCGAGTAAGACCAGTCGCGTGTGGGCGCTACACGCATTGCGATACGGTCGATCTCGAAGACGCGACCAACGTCAGCATCTAAATCTTGACCTGTGATCTTGACCTTGAGATGCGATAGTTGCTGTTTGCTGATCCATTCTTCAAGTGTTTCCGGCAGGCCATCACCGATCTTGCGATTGAGATCATCTGCGGAAAGCGGATCGAGCGAACCGACAAGGTGGTACAGGTTCAGCGTCGAAGAGGGTTGAGGAAGGATCGCATCGCTAAAGTGCTTTCCAATGAAGTCTTCGCCCAGCCAAGGGGACAGGTCAGAACCAATGATCTCTGGCGTCAACAGATTGAAGCAGTTCGTATTATGGAGCCGACCAAAGGCATCGTGCAACGCGATGTCGGTGCTGGACATCGCCAGTGCGATTGCCAAGTCCGGAATCGGCTCTTGCAACTTCATGGCTTCGGCGAGCTCAACCGCTTGTTGCTTGGCAATCACTTTCAACTGAGTGGCTAGAGCGATCGGGTGGTAATCTGGCTCAAGCTTAGTCACGGCCTGGACAATACGTTCGGCCAAGCCGATGACCGTGCGAAGCACTTGCTCGGGGGACAGAGTCTTGCTTGGCCAAGCCCAGGCAGTACCCATGGTCATCTCGCCCATGCCGAAGGCCGTTTTCTTTTTGCTCTTGTCTTCGAGCGTCAGCGTTGTTCTGAAAACGGTTACATCTTTGACGATCCGATTTGCGAATTTGAGCGGTGATCGGTAGACGAAAGGGAACTTTTCCGACTCGGCTTCAACAACGTGAATTTTTGAATTCTTCGACATAGTGCGTTTGGCAAGGCTAGAAACAAGGCTAGTAAACTGGGTAAACCTGCGATTTCAGGGATAGCATACGGCCCGGGAACACCGTTTCGAAACCCCTAATGCCCAGAAATTCCGCTCTGGACGCGATTCTCTCGAAAACGGTACAAGTCAACGTTGCTTCCAGATCTTGCCGTACTCGCCCATTTCCACATCCCTTATGTCAAACGGATCAGACCAACGCATTCGGCACGTTGCCATCGTGCTCCAGAGCCTCGATGCGGCAACATCGCGGGGATTGTTGGCCCAATTCCCTGCCGCGCAAGCCAAACAAATCCGGCACGCGATGGTCAATCTGGGCAGCGTGTCACCTCAAGAACGTTCCCAAGCCTTTCAATCCATGCAAGGCTTGCTTGGCAGTTCCGCCACCTCCTCGAACTCCTCCAGTCGCTCCGACAACGAATCCCCGGCTTCAGCGCTACTTGCCTCACATTCCTCGGGGGGCCCTGACCGTGTGGAATGGAGCGATGAAGGCCGGCAGAATTCGGCGGCGGTCACCGGCTCCTCGGGGCATGCAACCGCAGGAATGCAGTCTGGGGGATTCCCAAGTCCGGAAATGCTTGCGACGCTCAACAGTGGCCGAAATCACACTTGGCAACATATTCCGATTGAAACATTTGCCGACATCCTTCACAACGAACGCCCCATTGTGATTGCGACCGTGATCAATCACCTATCCGTCGATCGCGCGACATCCGTAGTCCAACTTTTACCAATCGAAGTCGCTGGTGCGACCCTTGCAGCCCTGCCGCATCTTCACATGACGGATGCTGCCATCCTGAAAGACATCGAACAGGAAATTGAACGCAAAATTGGCCACCATCAGCCTCAATTGCAAGCGAGCTCGGAAGGTCTTTCCAGACTCCAAGCCATCCTTGCCGGTATGCCAGAATCGCAAAAGAGTATTTGGCTCAATGCAGTAGCACAATCCAATCCGCTGCTTGGCAGTCGACTGGGCTGGTCCCCTTCGCATTTTTCATCGCCAGTCCCTGCCCCCCTTCCGGTCGCAGCGAATCCGCCGCAAGAGCTTTCAGAACCGGCCGCGAATAACTCCTCCTACGACGATGTCTTTGAGGATCCTATCTTGCTCCCCATAGCGGGCAAATCCAAAACGGCCTCGAAAAACAACTCGAACGCAGTTCCTTCCCGCGAGTCAAAAGAATCGCGCAATGAAACTGGGGCCCAAGACGCTGGGGTCCAACGGCTCTCGACTAGCAGCCCTAAAACATCGGAAGGACCATCGCTGGATGCACTAGCAACGCTGTCCGATCGAGACTTTGTAACAGTCCTTCACGCGTGCGACCCGCAACTGGTTCTTCTAGCGATCAGCGGTGCGAGCAAGCCTATGGTAAACCGCGTCGAACGACTCATTCCCCCCAAAGATATCAAGCGGCTGCGCAGCCGGCTGGCGAATCTAGGCCCAATTCAATTGCGTGATATCGACAACGCACAACGAACCATTCTAGAAACCGCCGAAAGCCTTTTCCGAAAGGGCAAGATCAAAGCTTTGGAACTAGCCACCTTTACGGCGGCTGCTTAAACACTGCCCCGCTTCAACAATGTACTTTACCGCACTCCGAAACTTGAACTGAAATCATGGCCAGCGTTTTCAAATCTCGAGCCTTACCTCCAGGAGTCAACACGGCTCAAACGGAGGTGTTCAATTGGGAAGACGTTGCATCGCGAGCGAAGCAGTACATCGATACAGTACGCGAACAAGCTCAGCAGATCCTGCGCGATAGCCAAGTTGAAGCGGAACGAATGAAGTCTGCAGCCCACGATGAAGGGATTCGTGGAGGTGAGTCGCATGTGGAACGATTGGCTATGCAAATGGCTTCGCAAATTGCTGAAAAGCGAATCCAAGATGCAGCCAACAGCGTTCGAATTTTGTGCGAGGATCTGGAGTTAGCAACACAAGGTTGGTTACGGCAATGGCAGCACGAGACCATAACACTTTCGATCGCGATCGCCGAAAAGTTGCTTGCCCGGCAAATTGAATCGGACCCAACGATCCTGATCGAATGGATCGAGGATTCTGTGCGTATGGTGCAATCGCAACGGCATATCCAACTCAGGATCCACCCCGAGGACGCTCAACGGCTTTCCAGCGCTCTAACGGATCTGGTTGATGACATGAAGCCATCGATGGAGATCCAAGTGACGGAAGACGTTTCCGTCGGTCGTTTCGGAGTCATCTTGCAGACAGCGGATTCGACCATCGATCGTTCGATGCAAACACAATTGAAGCGGCTAACGGAAGAGTTACTTTAAGTCATGGTGGAATCAACGCAAACTTCACCTGAAATACAACGGCTCTCCGCCGGTTTCCCCAGCATCCCGCGCAGCAAGCATTGGACTCAATGCTTACAACGCATCGTGCCGTATGGAATCACCGGACACGTGCGCAGCATTCGAGGCACCACGGTGGTCGTGGATGGCTTGCCTGTCCCAGTTGGATCGCTGGTTCGAATCCATCGTCGAAATCAAGCTTCACTGAATGCGGAAGTTATCGGTTTCGATGGCGGCAGAACGATCCTTGCGCCCTTGGATAACTTTGACGGAGTTGGCCAGGGTGATTCTGTTGAACTGTTTCAAACCTACCGATCCGTGAATGTTTGCCCAGAACTGATCGGACGCGTGTTGGATGCAACGGGGGCTCCAATGGACGATGGGAACAGTCTTCCCTTCGGCATGAAAGTCCCCTGCGATGCACCACCAGTGCCAGCTTTGACACGCCCCCCGATCGACAAAATCTTGCCAACACAAGTCCGAACGATCGATTCATTCTTGACCATTGGATACGGCCAGCGAGTGGGGATCTTCGCGGGCTCGGGCGTGGGGAAAAGCACTCTGCTAGGCATGCTAGCCCGCGGGACGCAAGCGGACTGTGTGGTGATTGCATTAATTGGCGAACGAGGCCGCGAAGTGCGAGAATTTCTGGATCGCGACTTGGGGGAAGAGGGACGTGCGAAAAGCGTTACGGTGGTGGCCACCAGCGATCAACCTGCACCGAAGCGAATTCTTGCAGCCAAAACAGCCACCGCGATCGCTGAATCGCTTCGCGATGAAGGAAAAAATGTTCTGCTTTTGATGGACTCGGTCACTCGCTTCGCTATGGCGCAGCGCGAAATCGGACTGGCCGCTGGCGAAGTTCCCACAACCCGCGGTTATCCACCCAGCGTGTTCGCGATGCTGCCGCAACTGGTGGAACGGACAGGCATCAATCAACGTGGAAGCATTACGGCTCTCTACACGGTTCTGGTGGAAGGGGACGACACCAACGAACCCATCAGTGATGCTCTGCGAGGACTTCTCGATGGACACATTCACTTATCACGAAACATCGCATCGCGTGGACGCTACCCAGCTATCGATGTGCTTCCAAGCTTAAGCCGACTGCAGTCGCAACTGATCACCCGAGAAATGCGAACGGCTGCAGATTCCGTTCGCAGCATGATGGCTCTCTATAAAGAGAACGAGGACTTGATCAACATTGGCGCGTACCAACGGGGCAGCAACGGCAGCATCGACCGCGCGATCCAATTGAGGCCGGCCATCGAAGCCTTCCTGGCTCAAGGACAACACGAACTAGTTCCCTGGGAAACCACTCTATCTCAACTGACACAGCTTGCCCTGGCGATCAACGCACCTGCGGCTCCAAACAATGGCACAATCGCGAACAATTCCAATGCTTCGGGTGGAATGCCCCAAACGAGGGCAGCGTAATTCATCATGGCAAAATTCCGATTAGCTACGTTGCTGAAGTTGCGAATTCGGGATCGCGACATGGCTGCGAAAGCGGTCCAGGACGTTCGCAATGCAATTGCAAAGCTTACCGAACGGGAAAATGAGATCCACGCGTCCAATCGGGAAATGGATGAGTACCGAAAACAGGCTAGCCATGGTGCGGTAAACTTGCACCAGATCTTAGATGCACAGCGATTTCAAATGGTCTTGGCTGCTCAGCTCGATCAAATCGCCGACCATCAAAGCAAACTCAAACAAGAACTGGAACGCCGCGAGTTCACGCTCCTAAAAACACAACAAGCGGTCAAGTCGCTCGAAAAGCTCAAAGAACAACGCGACCACGCGGCAGAGGTTCATGCACTGGGCAAGCAACAAGAACGTTTGGATGAATGGGCCAGTATCCGGCATGCGATGGCAATTGGCTTGGAGCAAGACCAAGCTTTCCTAGATAACGAAGGAATCACGCAATGAAAAAGCTAGTCAGTTTGTTTCTTTGGTTTTGCGCAGCCAGTGTGATGGCCCAAGCGTGCATCGTCGGACTGGCCGCGTCCAAAGGAAATTTCAACATGGATACGATCACGCAAATCATCGCGCTGATCAATGGAATTGATATTCAAGGGGAGCGGCTGAAGGGCGCTTTGGTAAGTGCCAGAGCGACCCCTTCACCGACCTACCAAGACATCTTAGATGCCAAAACGAACGCGTCCTTGCAAATGGACAGCAAGAGCCGTTCCTTGGACGCGTTTCAACGCAGGCTGGTAGACGATCAGCTGAAATTGCAGCAAGACATCGAACGCTTTGATCAACGAAGAATGGAGTTCAATTTGGAGCTCGAGCGACGCAAGACAGGTCTGGAGGCGGGTAATCTGGATGAGACACGGAAAATCCTAGCCGCCCTTTCACCGGAACAGACCAAGTTTCAATTGTCCAAAATGTTGACCAGCAATCAAAAATCTGACGTGGTGGCGTTGATCCGCGGAATGCCTCTGGAACAACAGAAAAAGCTCTTTGCTGAATTCACGCAACCAGAGGATCAAGAAAACTTAGCTCAAGTCATCAACGAAGTGCGAAGCGGCGAACCTATGAAGTCACTGATTGAAGGAGCTCAAAAAGAGCAAGCCGCGACAGATGCCCCCAACTAAGCACATCGCTATAACGAAACGGTACTAATCAGTTACTTGGGTGTCAGTTGACTGGCAATGATCGCGTCCTAACTTGAACTGCAGGCGACAGCCAAATGCCATCTACTTTCAAGCTGTTTTGAATGTCGAACACCGACTAAGGAATGTCGAATTTCGAAGTAGCGTTAATCCGTTAGTCTAGACGTACACTCTCGATGGTTCGTTTACCATACTGTAATGAGATTGCGCGAAGCCCTTCAACCGTCTCGTCGAGCCTTGACGCTTTCCGTTGGGTTCACCCCAATCGGAAGCAACAACTGGAAGCTACAAGCGGCTGCCCTTATTGAAATCTCATACTCTCCCAGGCCTCCGTCGGGCTCGTCCCGGTCGGAGCCAGCGTGTGCACATCTGGTAGCTTTCAGTTGTTCGCTCCGCCGAGATAAACTCGACGGAAGCAAAGGCTGAGCAATTGCGAGTCGTCAGCAAAAGTGGAGTCTCACGCAACCGACGCTCAGAATCGAGAGCAATGCTTTACGGTCGAAAAATGTGAGTCGAAAGATAGTCAGCGACAGCAAGGTCCTACAGTTTTTTCGCCCCACATTTTTCGACAGACCCTTTTGGTTCTTCTCATTCCTCCTGTGAGCAAACCACAAGATGCTTAAGCGATACGGAGCCTGATCGCGAAGCGTCGCTACTACTTAAACGGCAGGTATGGTCGATCCTGTAGCTTGCGAAACCTGTTGATCTGGTACCGAAACCGCACTAGGGATGAGACTTTGACTTGCTATCCAAGCCCACGCTTTTCGAATGACCCAATAGTTCGCGAACAACACCGCCGCTATCAAAAACAAAATCCCTAATGGCGTTCGCACTGCGAGGGTAATCGCAGCGATATTGGCAAGCAAAATGGGCAGAATCATAGCGCCTGTAAATGCCCAGCGACCTCCCCATAACTTGCCATCGGATCGCTTGATTCGATACGTGGAAAACCAGCCTAAGCAGCAACCAACTATGAGTAGCAAACCAGCCAAAACAAGCCCCGCTTCTCTGTCCCTGCCCGTTGACGCGGCAATGAGCGGTGCTCCCAGCGCACAGATACAACTTACGATCGCGAATTCGTCGATTCGGGAGCGTTGTCGATAAGCCGATAATTTGCCTAACCAATGCGCCGCTTGGAAGCGTGGATCACGTTCTTTTGGAGCACCCGCGACGGGGGCGCTTGAAACGGACTCCTTGGCTTCCGAGGCATGATTCTTCGATTCCAATTCCGAGCCAACGGGGCTCCCAGCATCGGCATGTTGTGCGTCGATGCGATAGGACTCTGGCGTATCCAAAGACTCAACGACGCTCCTGATCAAATCAGGTTGAAGCTCCGCCCCTGCTCCAAGTCGCAAGGCAATCACCGAGTGAATCTGCGATTCCAATTCACCTAGAATCAAAATGCGTTCTGAGCGTGGTGTCTTCTGTTCAAGCAATACTGCTTCGACGGCATCAAGATATGCGTCCATTGAATTTCGAGATTCTTGATCCCATTGCGCGGGGTTGATTTCCATAGTAAGTCCCTTTCGGATTGGTTACGAGTATTTGGTTCGCTGTGTTTTGTGAATGGATGTCATCAAAAAGGCTAGTCAAGGCAGGCGGACGGTGCAGGTTCAATCAAACTGGCAACGCTTCCGACGATCGTAGCCCAAGTGCTGGCCAGTTCTCGCAATCGTTTCTTCCCACCAGCCGACAAACTGTAGTATCGCCTAGGCGGCCCTGCTGAACTCTTTTCAATCCGTAACTTCAAGAGTCCATCATTCGATAATCTAGCCAATAACGGATAGACCGTGCTTTCGGTGACTTCCATGCCTGGAGTTTTCCCCATCCGCTCTACTACGGCGTATCCATACGTTTCCTCGCGATCGACGATCGCAAGCACGCAAAGCTCGAGAACTCCCTTGCGCATTTGTGACAGCCAGCTGGCGTCCATAGTATTTCCCTCTAAAGTCAATCAAACCAAAAATGCTTGCGGCTAATGCTACACGTTGCAAGCTACTGTGTTTCGCATAGTACCGATCGATCTTGGGAAAAACAAGAAACATTTTCGGGAAAGTACTTCCTGGCAACCCGCCAGTGGATTCGCAGCAAACCCAATTTCTACCGATGTGTCCAATAAATAGATGACACTGTTCGTCTACCGTACTGTAATGAAGATGATGCTATGCCATTCAACGCGTGTCATTGAACCTCGACGCTTTCCGTTGGGTTCACCCCAATCGGAAGCAACAACTGGAAGCTACAAGCGGCTGCCCCTATTGAAATCCCATGCTCTTCCAGGCCTCCGTCTGGCTCGTCCCGGTCGGAGCTAGCGTGTGCACCCCTTGTAGCTGTCAGTTGTGCGCCCCGCCGAGACGAGCTCGACGGAAGCGATCGCTGAGCAATGCTTTACGGTCGAAAAATGTGGGTCGAAAGATAGGCAGCGACAGCAAGGGCGTAAAATTTCTCGCCCCACATTTTTCGACAGACGCTTTTAGTGCACGGTAGGAATAGGAACTAGCGCGACTTCAATTCGCACCTGTTTAGAATCGCGTTGGACGATCACTTCGATAGGATGCTCCATGGTGGTCAAGCCGACCAACTGAACCAGATGTTCGTCGTTCTCGACATACGTGCCATCGAACTGAAGAATTACATCCCCGTGTCGAAGGCCTGCAATCTCAGCAGGGCTATTGGGCTTGATCACTTTGACGAAGGCTCCCTGAGGTCGAACGTCACCTTCTGGTCCTGAGGAACTGGTATTGAACGCTCGTTCCACACTGACACCTAGATACGACCGTTGCAATTCGCCTCGTTCGACCAAGTGCTTGGCAACCATTACGGCGACGTTGATGGGAATCGAAAATCCGATACCTTCATTTCCACCCGAGTTGCTTGCGATTGCGGTATTGATCCCAATCACTTCGCCGCGAAGGTTCATCAATGGACCTCCGCTGTTGCCGGGATTAATAGCCGCATCGGTCTGAATAAAATCTTGATAGACAATTGCCTTAGAACCAAGTTCTAGATTTCTGCGCCCCTTTGCACTCACAATGCCGTAGCTTACCGAGTGATTCAATCCGAATGGGCTGCCCATGGCAAATACATAGTCTCCCATTTCTACCAATCGACTGTCTGCAATGCGAGCTGTCGGTAGGTTGGTGCGACCGATGTCGATTACGGCCACATCCGTGGATGGATCTTCCCAAACACGTATTGGCTTGAGAACGACTCCGTCACTTGTTTCGATCTTCAGGCTAGAAAGAGCTGCATCGTGGATCACGTGGCGGTTCGTGATCACGTAGTTGGCGTTTCCGAGCAGAACAATAACACCCGACCCAGCTTCCTCTACCTTTCTGACTTCTGGTTTGTACGATCGCGAGTCGGCACGCGCTGCCGCAGATCCTCGTTCGTTGACCACTTCTTCTTTGATCGCTTCGATATGAACAACGGTGGGAGAAACGAGGCGTACCACTTTCTTGAGCAGAGAATTTTGGCGTTCAAGAAGCTCTACCTCCTGAGCGATCTGCGCGTACTGCTCGTCCCGATTGCGGATGCTCGAGCCAAAATCGTCCGCTTTACGGATCGTAACCGGTACAGTTCCCCTACCGGGAAACGCCGGATTTTGCGCCATAGTCGTACTTGCAAGCCCTGAGGTGAAGGATACTAACGCTGGAACCGCAATCGAAAGGGTCCAGAGGGAATCAATTCGCATCGTCAATTTCTTTCGATTGGAACTTGCGTTAGGGCTCAACAGCGATGGATGCGTTCAAGAACAACTTGAAACGTCAATACGACCAATGATGCTATTCGGGCGGAGCGCGTCAAAATTTTGATGCTAAAATGGGGTTGCCCTCATGAGACCCCAATTTGGATGGCACAAATTCCGTAATGTTGCAGCTTAACGATTGTGCGAGAATTGGCGATCGATCCCTTTTCGCCCGTCGCTCCGGCCAGGATGCTACCGAAACGCAACTTTTTGCCGAGCGATCTCGATCGCCTTGAGTTTAGCGACATCGACTTGATCCAGCTTGGAAGAGACGAGTCGCTTGGAATCGATCGATGCCTTCAGAGAAACCACGGTGTCCGAGCTTGGTGTGGGCTCTTGCAGGTCCACCAAGACGTGTGGCTGGACACCTCGGGCACTGATCGGAGTTCCTTTGGGTGAGAAGAACTTCGAAACCGTCAAACGCAATCCACCGTTCCCATGTTCATTATGAAACACACCTTGCACGCTGCCTTTGCCATACGACGTTTGGCCTACAATGGTGCCGCGATTGTGATCGTTGATGGCTCCAGCAAAGATTTCGCTGGCGCTCGCGCTGTCCCCGTCGATAAGAACAACCAGGGGAATGTCCCAAGCTGGAGCGGTTGCGTTGAAGTTATGGCTTTCTTGTCCATTCCTACCCTTGGTGGAAACAATCGAACCTCGCGAAAGGAACTGATCTGCCAGTTCTACCGCAGAGTCCAACAGGCCACCAGGATTTCTTCTCAAATCGATGATGACGCTACGCATGTCTTCACGGCTTAAAGCCATCATGGCCCGTGTCACCTCGGCAGCAGTCGTTTTCTGGAAATTGGTGATCCGAATATAACCAACATTAGGTTCAGCCATTTCCGAAACCGTAACACTTGGCACGTCAACTCGTTTGCGTTGCACCTCCAAGTTTAGCATTTGATCGTCGATGGTTCGCAAAACCAAGCGAACAGTACTGCCTTCAGGCCCGCGAAGCAGATCAGCTGCTTTCTTCGCTCCAATTTCTTGGACGGACGCTCCATCGACTTGCAAAATGTATTGACTGGGAGCAATCCCCGCTAATTGAGCCGGTCCACCCTTGAAGACGTCCACAATTCGAAGCTCAGACCCCTCGGCCCATAATTCAACACCCAATCCGATTAAATTACCATCGATCTGCGACATGACCTCGCGATACTCGCCCGGGGTTAGCAAAGAAGAATAGGGGTCGAGAAGTCCAACAGATCCAGCGATGTACTCATAGATTACTGCCGTCGCCGACAGGCCAATCCTTTGACTCGCTTGAGTGGCCACAAAAGCGATCGCACTCTTGAGCTCTTCTATGGTTTGGATTTTCCTGCCAAAAACCGACTTGTGAATCGTCCTGCGAAACTCTTCGACGGAAGCGGCGTCGGCATTGGAAAGATGCCGGCTACAAAAATCTTGTTCGGTCAAAGCCACTTCTAAGAATGCTGTCCCATGCAGCGCCAACTTGTAGTAGTCTACGGGCTCGACGTAATAAACCTCCAGCTTGGTGAGCACTTCGGTCAGAACTTGAAATGCGTCCGAGGCAGATGACGTTTCAACCACCTGCATGAAGGAGCGATCGGAATAACGTCGAGTCACATCGAAATGAACTCGGCAAATTTGCAGCCGATCGCTGCATTCCGCGAGCTTAGGCTCCTTTTTCAGCAATTTCTCGTAATGCAAAATGGCTTCTTGCCACCTTCGCTCTTGCTCCAGCCGCTTTCCTTCCATCATTTGGGAACGAAGCGATTCGGATTGTACCCCGGCGATTGGTGCATTTTGCCCAACCGCTACGGGAAGGCTACTACCAGCTACTAAGCAAAAGGCGATTGCTAAGCTGACTGGTCGCAGTAACAAGTTTCGCATACGAGATGGTTTGGCTAAGTGCATGGTGGTAGACAGAGTCCGATAGAAGAGTATGCAACCCCAAACGCGACCGTCAAAAAATCGGTCAACAAAGTCCAAAGGGAACAGTGCCGCAATCCGCACAGCTTACTGGCTGCGATCTTGATGTGGCGAGAATGGGGATAATGAGGACACGGGAAAGCGATCCCTCGATGGCCCAAATGGGGTGCGTCTTGTAACGCGCGTCCGGGCTATGCGTCCTGCATAAAATGCTTGGCCTTGGTTCTGCCAACGCCTGAACTGTACGCACCAAGTTCTCCCGAGGCAACTTCTTGGGGGGCACTCCCAAGGTTTCCGCTAAACTTTCACTTGAAAATGCCGTATACTGTAGGCGTTGAGATTGTCCCGTTGTGCTATTGCTGGAGCGTGTTCTTATGGAACTCAAATTCGTTAGACAGTTTGCCCCGTTATCGTTGATGCTGCTTTTTGCAGGCTGCGGGACCCAACCCGTCGACGTAGTCGATCTCAACAAGGTGATCGATGCCTTGGTTGCCGTACTGGACGAGGGCAAAAAACCAGCCGATCCAGGACTAGCACAGGGGGGCGAGGCGAATATTGCTGCCGCAGCCGGCTCGGCCGAAGTCACCAGCACAGCCGAAATCGAAGCGATCGAACCGTCCAAGCAAAACCCTGCGTTGGAGGCCGAATTCCTCACCAAGTTCGCTTCCAAGCTCAACGAAGTGAAAGCCATGAATGGCCCTGTTGGCGTCAGCATGTCGGCCGGCGGAGAAATCGTCGGTTTTAAGGATAGCGACGGGGATAACGTTCAGGACATGGGTGAAACGAAAGAGTTTACCGTCACGATCGACCCCGCCAACAATCGCTTGGTGGCCTCTGATAATAACGGCTACCATCGCCCACACGGCTACGGCTTCAACCCAGGCGGAATGATGATGGGCTACATGCTCGGTTCTATGATGGGGCGGCAAGGCAGCTTCTACTCGGGTGCAATGTCCTCGGCCCGACCGAACTTTACCAATACCTCCATGAGCCCCGCAAACTACCATCAATCGGCAGTCAGCAGCGTTCGCTCACGTTCGTCCGCATCTTCCGTTAGCTCGGGCGCTCGCGCCAGGACCGGTTCCAAAGGCTTCAGTTTTGGAAAATAGTCCAAAGCTCTCCCATCGGCAAACCGGATGGCTTTTGCTTTCG
The DNA here is from genome assembly GCA_027487485.1 of Planctomycetaceae bacterium. Taxonomy (GTDB): domain Bacteria; phylum Planctomycetota; class Planctomycetia; order Pirellulales; family Pirellulaceae; genus JBKCUI01. The sequence continues at coordinate 47,317 of JAIYDN010000018.1, forward strand.
GTTTTGATCGTCGCACTCTGCGGCATCGCATACGAACTGATCATTGCCGCTGTTTCCAGTTACCTGCTCGGAAATAGCATTGCCCAGTTTTCGATCACGATCGGTCTGTTCATGTTCGCGATGGGAATAGGATCCTATCTGACGAAGTTCATGAAGGACAATCTTGTTGAGCGATTCATCCAGATTGAAATTGCTGTCGCTCTGATTGGCGGCCTGTCTGCTGCCATACTCTTTGTGGTCTTCCCCTTTTACGCTCTTTACAAACCTACTATGTATGGTTTGATTCTGATCATCGGCACTTTGGTCGGTCTCGAGATCCCGCTGCTGACACGCATCATCTCTCGCTCCAATAGCTTTTCTGATTCGCTCGCTCATGTTCTCAGCCTGGATTACATCGGTGCATTGATCGGTTCTGTTAGCTTCCCATTGCTCCTTCTTCCTCACCTTGGACTGTTTCGATCCTCCTTTGCGATCGGCTTGCTCAATATATCCGTCGCGATCATCGCATTGGTTCTGCTTGGGAAATCGCACCCCAAGGTACGCTGGGCTTGGTTTCCGGCATTGGCGGTCATCGCACTTCTCTTTTTGGGACTTCTGGCTTCTTCTTGGATTACGAAGTATGCAGAAGGTCAGTTGTTTGCAAACGAGATCATTTATGCAGAACAAACCCCGTACCAGCGAATTGTTTTGACCAGTCACCCACGCAACGGAGAAGTTCGATTGTATCTGGACGGTCACCTTCAATTCGCCGCCGCTGACGAACACCGTTACCATGAGTCTCTTGTCCATCCGATCATGAGCTACGGTCGACCTCCGAAATCCATCTTGGTGTTAGGCGGAGGTGACGGGCTGGCGGTTCGTGAAATACTGAAGTTCCCAAGTGTCGAATCCATCGAAGTGGTCGATATCGACCCGAAAATGACGGACATCAGCCAAACACTGGGACCAATTCGACGCATGAACGAAGACAGCCTCCAGGATCCGCGAGTGCGTTTGATCCATGTGGATGCCTTCAACTTTGTCCAAGAAGCCTACCAAGCCAGACTGAAGTCAGGCAATTGGTACGATCGAATCTTGATCGATCTTCCCGATCCACACAGCGAAGCATTGAACAAGCTTTATAGCAAAGAGTTCTATGGTTTAATTCACCGTATCTTGGATCAAGACGGTGTCCTTGTGACACAAAGCGGCTCACCTCTCATTACGCGTGAAGCCTTTTGGTGTGTGGCAGAAACCCTCAGAGCCGCGTCGTTCTCCACTCTTTCGTACCGTACACACTTGAACTCTTTCGGCGAGTGGGGATTTCACCTGGCGGTCAAAAACAGCAACCCACTCGATCTGAAGGGGCTGCAACTTGCCGATGTGAAGCGACGGTTTTTAACCGACGAAGTGTTCGTAGCCTCGCAAGTTTTTTCGCTCGATACGGCTCCTGTTCCTTCCCCAGCGAATTCGATTTTTGAACCCAAGCTTTACCTTCTGTATGAAGCGGGCCTTCAACGATGAAAGCCAATCGCAAGCCATCGGCAGCTGCGAAACGGACTCGAAACGAATCCAACCCCGAAGGTGCAGACAAGCAGCCGAATGGCATTCAAGCCAATCGATTTATTGAGATCCGAGGTGCTCGAACTCACAATCTTAAGAATGTCGACCTGGATATACCACGCGGCAAGTTGACTGTCATCACGGGCGTGAGCGGCAGCGGCAAGAGCTCCTTGGCCTTCGACACGCTGTTCGCAGAAGGTCAACGTCAATACATGGAAAGCCTGTCGAGCTACGCTCGTCAGTTTCTGGACCAGATGGAACGCCCGGATGTCGATTCGATTCGCGGCTTGCAGCCCGCTCTGTGCATCGATCAACAACAAGGATCCGTAAGCTCGCGAAGTACTGTTGGGACCGTTACTGAGATTTATGACTATTTGCGATTGCTGATGGCCCGAATCGCCGTCCCTGCCTGCCATCAATGCGGATCGCCAATCGAACGACAATCGACGATGCAAATCGCCAACTCCATTCACGCTTTGCCGATCGGGACCAAGCTCACGATCGCAGCCCCGATGGTGATCGGCCGCAAAGGGGCGCATGCAGACGTCCTCGAACGCATTGCGAAAGCTGGTCTACTGCGAGCTCGAATCGACGGCCAACAGTACGAGATCGAAGATTTGCCGACTCTGGCTGTTCGGAAAGAACATTCGATCTCCGCGATTGTCGACAGGATTGTGGTTCGTGAAGATAGTCGCGAACGTATCGACCAAGCGATCGCAGTTTCTATTCGATTGAGCAACGGTTTGGTTGAAACGGAAGCGACGCTACCTTCCACCGATTCCCCACAGTTTAAGCTCTATTCCACACGTTTTGCTTGCTTGGCTTGTGGGCATAGCCTTTTGGAAATCGAACCGAGAACCTTCAGCTTCAACAGCCAGTACGGTGCATGCGAAACATGCCAAGGGTTTGGGCACGTGCCTGACCATCCTGACCAGGTTTGCAAAGCATGCGATGGAAAGCGATTAAAAAAAGAGTCGCTTGCAATCCGCCTCGATGGCCGCTCCATTTCCGATATCGCCATGATGCCGATTGTTGAAGCGGCTCAGTGGCTGTCACAACAAAAGCTTGACGAAGAAAAATCCAAAGTCGGCGAGCCCATTATTCGGGAGATCGTCCAACGAATCGAGTTCTTACACGAAGTGGGCCTAAGCTATCTGACTCTCGACCGATCTGCAAATACCCTGAGCGGCGGTGAGCTCCAGCGAGTTCGCCTTGCATCTAGTATTGGTACCGGCTTGGTTGGGGTTTGCTACGTTTTAGACGAGCCCTCGGTTGGCCTGCACCCACGGGATACAGATCGTTTGATCGAATCGTTGCGTAAACTTCAGCGGCGAGGAAATACAGTGGTCGTGGTGGAGCATGACGAAACCGTGATGAAGATGTCAGACCTTCTTGTTGATATAGGTCCTGGGGCAGGCAAGTTCGGCGGTACGGTGGTCGCTCAAGGAAGCCCCGAATCGCTCGCACAATCGGGAACGTCGATCACTGCCCAATACCTTCGCGGCGAAAAGGAAATGCCCGCCAGTCGCGCAAGGCCAGTGGATCAAGATCACCCAAAAATCCAAATCATCGGAATCGACAAGAACAACTTGCGCAACGTCTCTGTCGATTTCCCCCTTCAACGCTTGGTGGCAGTCACAGGCGTCAGCGGCAGCGGAAAAAGTACGCTGGTCCATGATTCGCTGGCAGAGTCGGTCCGAAAAACTCTAGCCAACGAACCGTTACCGAAGCATGTACAACGTGTGTTGGGCCTAGAACAAATCGACAAATTGATCGAAGTGGACCAAACGCCCATCGGACGATCCCCTCGCAGTATTCCAGCAACCTTCTGTAATTTTTGGGACGAGATTCGAAAAGTCTACGCAAAAACTCGCGACGCAAAGCAGCGAGGTTTCAACGCAGCTCGATTTAGTTTCAATACCGGGGCAGGTCGATGCGAAGCGTGCGGAGGCCAAGGCCGACAGAAACTCGAAATGAGCTTCTTAGCAAACGTCTATGTCGCTTGCACTCAATGCCACACACGAAGATTCAACCGCTCCACGCTTGCGGTGAAGTTCAAAGGGAAGTCCATCGCAGATTGCCTCGACATGAGCATCACCGAGGCACTGGATTTTTTTGATGCTTTTCCGAAGATCAGCACTCCGCTCAGGTGTTTGCAGCAAGTGGGGCTAGGTTATATAGCCGTCGGGCAACCTTCCACGACACTCAGCGGCGGCGAAGCTCAGCGCATCAAACTGGCCAATGAACTTGCAAAAACGGATACTGGCAAAACATTGTACCTACTGGATGAACCGACCACGGGGCTTCATATCGATGATGTGGTTCGATTGATCGGAGTGATGCAGAGCCTAGTCGACAAGGGAAACACGGTCTTGGTCGTCGAGCATCATATGGATTTAGTCCGTTGCGCTGACTGGCTCATCGATATGGGACCGGGTGGGGGAGATGCAGGCGGAACGCTCATTGGGGCAGCAGCCCCCAAAGACTTTGCCGCTCGTTTCGAATCCCCAACAAGCCAAGCACTGAGAAAATTGGCGTAAGGCAAACCCCACGCTTTTTGCTTGACTACAAAACCGCGTTGATACGAAGCGTATGCCCATCGGGGTGCAGCAATCGAAATTCACGCGAACCCCAAGGCTGATCGGTCATGCCCAAGATAACATTCATGTTACTCCCGAGCGCTGCTGAGTGAAGTACGTCCAAGTCGGCTGTTGTAGCAACCCACAAACTGATCCAACATCCACCCGTCTCGTCAGTGGGAGCATTCACTAACATGGGGCTAGGGCCGCCTCGCGAACCTTGAGCGTTCAAGCATAGAAAAACCTGAACCTGACCGCTTCCAACCCCAGCAAAATCTGCCTCCCCATTATCATCGCGATCCGCCATGTCCTCAATGATTCCTGCATGATTCCACGTGAACGTACGTCGCCAACCAATTTGCTCAAACCACTTCAAGCTCTCAGGGACGTTCGAGACATTCAAGATAGGCGTAATAAACTCAATTTGCGGTAACAAGATTTTTGTTTCCTGTGCAATCAGCCCTTGTCCTTCTGTTTCGCCATTCAACACCGACTAATTATGAAGTAGCCGCGATAAAAACGCTCGTTGTTTTTGAAAAGTTTGGCTCCAAACCAGGTTCAATTAGGTTGAAACAGGCTGGTTTCACTTCGTGTATAATTGAGCCCAACAGGCCGACTTTGCCTCGGCCTACCCTTCCTCCCCTCCGATTCCTTTCTCAAGGCATGAGTCCTGCTATGGCACAAAAAAATCGTCGTCACTTCTTGGAACAAACTCTTTTGGCTTCTGCGGCGGCAATCGCCATGCAAAGTCGATTCGAAAACAAAATTTCCGCAGATGACCAGCTTTCGCCATCCGTTGGTCCCAACGATGTTATCCGCGTCGCCGTGGTAGGGGCTGGCGGACGAGGCCAATCCCATATCGGTGGATTTGCAGGCAACAAGGGAACCCAAGTTACACACATTTGTGATTGTGATGAACGAGCCGGGCAACAATCGTGCGAAGCGACCAAAGAAAAGCAGAACGGCCTCCGACCAACCTGGGTCAAAGACATTCGTCGGCTCTTGGAAGACCCGTCGATTGATGTTATCAGCATCGCGACTCCGAACCACTGGCATTCCTTGGGAGCGATTTGGGCGGTGCAAGCAGGTAAGGATGTTTACGTCGAAAAGCCTGTTTCGCACAACGTGCTGGAAGGAAGACGGCTGGTTCAAACGGCTCGTAAGCACAATCGAATCGTTCAAACAGGAACTCAATCCCGTTCCAATCCGGGCATGCGCGATCTGATGGCATTTCTCCACGCCAAGGGAATCGGAGATTTGAAAATTGCACGCGGCCTATGCTACAAACGACGTGACTCCATCGGCCCCAAGGGGAACTACGACGTGCCGAAAGAAGTGGATTATGATTTGTGGTCGGGGCCAGCTCCCATCTTGCCAATGACTCGCAAACGATTCCATTACGATTGGCACTGGCAATGGGCCTACGGCAACGGAGACCTTGGCAATCAAGGAATTCACCAAATGGACCTGTGTCGCTGGGCACTCGGTGTCAATCAGTTGTGCGATAGAACCTTTTCGTTCGGTGGTCGATTCGGATACGAAGACGCTGGTGAAACGGCGAACTCACAAATTGCTATCCACGACTACGGGCAACAACAAATCGTATTCGAAGTTCGGGGCCTACCTACAGAAAGCTTCAAGGAAGCCATGGTCGGGATCATCATCGAAGGAACGAATGGGTACGCGGTTGCCACCTCCTACTCGGATGCAACGGCATTCGATCTTGAAGGCAAAGCCATTAAGTCATTCCGTGGTGGAGGTGACGAAAAGCACTATGCAAACTTCCAAGACGCCGTAAGAAAACGAGATTACAAAATCCTAAATGCCGATATTGAAGAAGGTCATCTTTCGAGCGCCCTATGCCACCTGTCGAACATCTCACTGCAGCTAGGAACCGAAGTTGATTCGGGGGACGTCGCGGGCAAGCTTCAAGATATCGATGGACCAGAAAATGTAGTTGCTAATTGGCAAAGAATGTCAGACCATCTCAAAGCGAACAAGGTGGACAACTACAAAGTGAAGATCGGGCCTCGATTGAAATTCGATCCGATCGCCGAAACCTTCCCGGGTAATTCCACCGCGAATTCGATGCTGACTCGAGAGTATCGACGCGGCTACGAGATTCCCAGCGAGGCCGCAGTTTAATCGAGCAAACCCAACGTGCCTAAAACGTTGGGGGATCCGTTTGCAACTAGCCGATAATCTCTTTACCCATCCAAGGCTGCAGAGCCTTGGGAACACGAATCCGACCATCCGCCATTTGATGGTTCTCCATGATGGCGATGATGGCTCGGCTGATCGCGATGGCGGTCCCGTTCAGAGTGTGAACTAGGTTCGTCCCTTTTTCATTCTTGGTTCGGTACCGAATGTTTAGTCGCCTTGCTTGGTAATCCGTACAGTTCGAGGTGCTGGTGACTTCGCCCCATTCGCCGCCCGTCCCTCGTCCAGGCATCCACGCCTCTAGATCGTACTTGCGATAGGCAGGGCCCCCCAGATCGCCTGTCGCAGTGTCGACAACGCGATAGGCCACTTCCAACTGGTCAAAAATCGAGCATTCCAGCTGCCGTAGTTCTTCATGAATCGCATCGCTTTGATCGGGAAGCGTGAAGGCAAACATTTCGATCTTGGTGAACTGATGAACTCGATAGAGCCCCTTCGATGCTCGGCCGGCCGCACCCGCTTCCGTCCGGAAGCAGTGGCTGATTCCAACCAATTTAAGCGGCAGTTTCTCCGCATCAAGCACTTGCCCAGAGTACATGCCACCTAGTGTAATCTCGGCCGTTGCCACCAAGTTCAGGTCGGTGTTTTCGATGCTGTAGATTTGTGTCTCAGGCCCTCGTGGAATAAACCCGATGCCGTGCAAGGTTTCTGTGTTCGCAACATCGGGCGTTGAAACAGGTACAAATCCATGCTTAACCAACATCTGAACCGCGAATTGCTGTAGTGCCAGCTCTAGCAAAACGGCATCATTTTTCAGGAAATAGAATCCCGCACCAGCGACCCGCGCGCCCGACTCAAAGTCGATCATGTCATGGAGCTTGCCAAGTTCAAGATGGTCCTTGGGCTGGAAATCAAAAACAGGGATCGCGGTTTTGCCACGAGCGACTTCGAGATTGGCCTGATCATCGCTTCCAATGGGTGCGGCCGGATGAGTCATATTCGGAGCCCGCGACAAGATCGCAAGGATCTCTTTATCGAGCGCATCATGCTCCGATTGAACTTGGTCTTTGCGTTCGCGAAGCTTACGTCCTTCCTCTTTCAAGCTCTCGCGTTGCTCCGGTGTTGCCGCTCCCATTTTTCCACTAGTCGCGTTTGCTTGCCGATTGAGCTCCTCGGCCTCGTTCAATTTGGTTTTTCGAATACGCTCCAGCTCCACAAACCTCTCGATGTCGGCATGTGCTCCGCGATGAAAGCAATTAGCCTTAACCAAATCAGCGTTTTCTAATACGAATTTGCGGTCAAGCATGGAAAGAACCGGTTGATAAAAGAGATCGAGATACAAAAAAAGATCGGTCGGATCTGTCGTTTTGGACGGATCTGACCGATCTGATTCACAAAATTACACCCTTGGACCCTAGAGCTGATCGTCCGACACGGGTGCATCATCCGAAGCAGGTGGCGGCACATCGTCGGCAACCATTTGTGGTCGAGGAGCTTCATTGAGCAATGGGAAGCTGGATTCAGCTGCTGCTGTTCCGCGGTTGACCAAGTCTTCCAATGCTTCCTTGCGGTAGCTGACTTCGGAGTCTTGGAAGACGCGGAAACCAGTACCAGCAGGGATCAAGTGACCAAGAATCACGTTTTCCTTGAGACCTACCAATCGGTCGACCTTGCCAGCCAATGCGGCCTCGGTCAACACCTTGGTGGTTTCCTGGAAGCTGGCTGCCGAAATAAAGCTATTGCTTTGAACAGCGGCCTTGGTAATCCCGAGCAACTGAACTTCGCCGTGAGCTGGCTTCGGCTTCTTGCCCTTGGCCGGTTTTCCACCCAAAGCTTCGCACTGAGCGTTGGAGGTTTCAAAAGCTTCTTTCGGAACAATGGCACCCAGCGCAAATTCGGTGTCACCCGGATCGCTGATCTTAAGGCACTTGGCGAGATGGTCGTTTTGTCTCTTGAATTCAAATCGATCCATCACGAGCCCCGATAGCAGGCTGGTATCGCCGGCATTGGTGATCTTAATCTTACGCAACATACGTGCGATAATGATCTCAATGTGCTTATCGTTGATTTCCACGCGTTGCAGACGATATACCTGCTGAACTTCGTGAACGAGATACTGTTGCACAGCCTCTTCGCCACTCACACGCAGAATATCGTGTGGAACCAATGGTCCTTCTACCAACGCTTGCCCGGCCTTCACGCTATCACCTGAGTGAACCAGGAATCGCTTGCCTGGTGGTACCAAGTGTTCGGTTTCCTCACCGCTCTCGCTTCGCACGACGATCGATCGCTTACCGCGTTTACGATCCTTCGAAATTTCAACGATCCCGTCTAGTTCTGCAACGACAGCAGGGTCCTTCGGCTTTCGAGCTTCAAAGATTTCCGTTACGCGTGGCAGACCACCCGTGATGTCCCGAACGCCAGTTGCCTCGCGTGGCATTTCTGCCAATTCAGTACCCGCGTTGATCTTCTTGCCTTCGGTGCAATTGATCACCGCCTTATCAGGCAAGTAGTGCACGTCCAAGGCCTTGCCGTCCGCATCTTCGATCACGATCTGAGGATGGAACTTGCCCCGAGCGTCCATAATTCTTCGGCGAACGTTTCCGCTAGGATCTTTTTCCAGCTTGAACGTTTCCCCTTCGATAATATCGACGAAGACGACCTTACCACCCGCTGTCGAGAAAATTGGAATCTTGTGCGGGTTCCATTCGCACAGCTGCTGTCCCTTAACGATCTCTTGATCTTCCTGGACCGAAAGCTTCGCACCGGATGGAACATCGTAGCGTTCGATTTCTCGACCGCGTGCGTCAACAATTGCAATTTCGCAGTTCCGTGTAAGAACCACGTTATCGCCGTCGTCGTTGGTCACCAGTCGCATCTTGATGAACTTCACGATACCAGCCTTCTTCGCCTTGATATCGCTTTCTTCCATACTGGTATTCGCAGCACCACCTTGGTGGAACGTACGCATCGTCAACTGAGTACCTGGTTCACCGATACTTTGAGCAGCGATGATACCAACCGCCATACCTTCTTCGACCAACGCACCCGTACTCATGTCCATACCGTAGCAAGTACGGCAGATACCGAGCGGTGCATCGCAGGTCATCGGCGATCGCACTTGAATCCGCTCCAAGCCCATCTCTTCGATCTTGCGAGCGATATCGCGAGTGATCATCTGATTTTCTTCGACGATCTTTTCCGCAGTGATCAAGTTGACGATGTTCTGGCGACTTACGCGACCAGTAATCGAATCGGCCAAGCGAACTTCAACTTTCTCACCTCGGTAAATAACACCCTTGGTGATACTTTGCGTGGTACCACAATCGTTCATGGTGATAACCACGTTCTGAGCGACGTCGGCTAGCTTACGAGTCAAGTAACCCGAGTCAGCGGTCTTGAGAGCCGTATCGGCCAAGCCCTTTCGAGCACCGTGCGTCGAGCTAAAGTATTCCAAAACCGACAAGCCTTCACGGAAGTTCGACTTGATCGGCGCTTCGATGATTTCACCCGTTGGCTTAGCCATCAGACCTCGCATACCGGCCAACTGGCGAATCTGCTCAATACCCCCCCGTGCACCGGAGGACGCCATCAAGAACACCGGGTTGATGTACCAATTGCCGCGGTGCGTATCGCTTTCCATCGCTTGCAACATGTCCTTCGTGATCAATTCACGAGTTGCAGTCCAAGCATCCAGCGTTTGGTTATAACGCTCTTGAGCGGTCATAACACCCTTCAGATAGTTCTTCTGGAAGGTCATAACCTTCTTGTCCGCATCGGCGATGTGCTTCACCTTGGATTCTGGCGTTACCAGGTCGTCAGCACCGAAGGACAAACCGCTTCGGGTCGACTCGCGGAAGCCAAGCTGATTCATATCATCCAACAACTTGATCGTTGGGCGACGGCCAAGTCTTTGGTAACAGTCGCTAATAACAGCAGCCAAATCGCTACCCTTCAAGGCAATGTTGTAGAAATCCATTCCTTCAGGAAGAATGGAATTGAACAAGATGCGCCCGTAGGTTGTTTGGATCACAGCACCGTACTTGGCATTTGGATCGTCCGACTTCAACTTGCGATTTGCAGGTAGTCGCACTTTGATCTTGGCATGCAAGTCAATAATACCTTGGTTGTGAGCATAATCGGCTTCCATCATGGTTGCGAAAACCATTCCTGCCCCGCGCAGATCGGGCAGTTCGACCGAGATATAGTTACAACCCATAACCGTGTCCTGAGAAGGACTCATGATTGGCTTGCCATTGCTCGGTGCAAAAATATTGTGCGTGCTCATCATCAACGTATGAGCTTCCACTTGGGCCTCGATCGAAAGAGGCAAGTGAACCGCCATTTGGTCACCGTCGAAGTCAGCATTGAACCCCTTGCAAACCAACGGGTGCAAGTGAATCGCATTGCCTTCCACCAAAATGGGCTCGAACGCCTGAATACCCATTCGGTGCAACGTCGGAGCTCGGTTCAACAACACGGGGTGATTTCGAATCACTTGTTCGAGAATATCCCAAACTTCCTCGTCCTTTCGTTCCAGCATCTTCTTCGCAGACTTGATGGTATCGGCGTGCCCGAGTTCCTTCAGCTTTCGAATAATGAATGGCTGATACAATTCCAAAGCGATCTTCTTGGGTAGTCCGCACTGGTGCAAACGCAAGCGAGGCCCAACCACGATGACGCTTCGAGCTGAGTAATCAACTCGCTTACCAAGAAGATTTTCTCGGAAACGACCTTGCTTACCCTTGATCATGTCTGTCAGCGACTTCAAAGGCCGGTTGCTGCTTCCCAGAACAGGGCGCTTGCAACGACCGTTGTCAAACAACGCATCCACCGATTGTTGCAACATTCGCTTTTCATTGCGGATGATCACTTCGGGAGCATTCAAATCGACCAGCTTTCGCAGACGATTGTTTCGGTTGATGATCCGTCGATAAAGATCGTTCAAGTCCGACGTCGCAAAGTTACCGCTGTCCAACAAAACCAGGGGACGCAGGTCCGGTGGAATCACCGGAATCACGTCGAGAACCATCCACTCTGGACGGTTTTCGCTGTCACGAATCGACTCCACCAACTTTAGACGATTGATCAAATCCTTCTTGCGTTGCTTGCTGTTGGTTTCTGCCAACTCAGTGCGAAGTTCTTCAGACAACTTGACCAAGTCCAAACCTTGCAGCAATTTCCGAACAGCTTCCGCACCCATGTCGGCTTCGAAATTGTCGCCGTAGGTGGCGCGAGCTGCCCGATACTCTTCTTCGGTCAACAGCTGTTGCACTTCTAGATCGGTTGTACCAGCATTCGTAACCACATAGTCTTGGAAGTAGATCACTTTTTCCAAGCTGGTAGTCTTCATTTCGAGAAGGTTACCAAGTCGGCTCGGCATCGCCTTGAAAAACCAGATGTGAGCCACAGGAGCAGCAAGCTCAATGTGTCCCATGCGCTTGCGACGAACGCGCGAGTGGGTCACTTTGACTCCGCATCGATCGCAAATCATTCCCTTGTACTTCATTCCGCGGTACTTTCCGCAAGCGCATTCCCAGTCCTTTTCAGGGCCAAAGATGCGTTCGCAGAACAAGCCGTCTTTCTCAGGACGGTACGTACGGTAGTTGATCGTTTCAGGCTTTTTGACTTCGCCGAACGACCAGGAACGAATGTCTTGTGGTCTCGCAAGCGAAATCTTGACCGAGGTGTAATCGTTGACGCGATCGTAGGTGCCTTCAGCGTTGGCCATTACGAAAAACTCCTGTGAGTGGGATGGAGAATGCTTTGTATTTGTGGGTGATGGGTCCACCCGTGTGATTATTTATGGTTGCGACGGATCAGCCGACTCCGGCTGATCCATCCATTGGATTTCATTTTCGGCGTGAATTACAGACGACGCTTTTCAAGTCGCATGTTCAACGCAAGACCGCGAATTTCGTTGGTCAAAACATCGAAACTTGCAGGTGTCCCAGCTTCGAGAGTGTTCTCACCCTTGACCATGGATTCGTAGATCTTGGTTCGCCCTTCGACGTCATCGCTCTTCACCGTAAGCAGTTCTTGCAGGATGTAAGCGGCACCGTATGCTTCCAATGCCCACACTTCCATTTCCCCGAACCGCTGTCCACCGAATCGCGCTTTACCACCTAACGGCTGTTGCGTGATCAAGGAATAAGGACCGGTGCTTCGAGCATGAACCTTATCATCAACCAAGTGGTGCAGCTTGAGCATATAGATATATCCCACGGTTGTTTCCTGCCCCATCGGCTCGCCTGTTCGGCCGTCGAACAATCGGATCTTGCCGTGACGTGGAAGTCCAGCGTTCTCAAGAGCCTCATTGACGTCCGTTTCGGTCGCACCGTCAAACACTGGAGTGATCGCTTGGAAGCCAGACTTGGCACCAGCCCATCCCAAGTGCGTTTCCAAAATCTGACCTACGTTCATCCGGCTAGGAACCCCAAGCGGGTTTAGCATGATTTGGAGCGGAGTGCCGTCTGGCAAGAATGGCATGTCTTCCACTGGCAACACCTTGGAGATAACCCCCTTGTTGCCGTGTCGCCCTGCCATCTTATCGCCAACGCTGATAACCCGCTTGGTCGCAATGTACACTTTGACCATCTGCAAAACGCCACTTCGAAGCTCATCACCTCGCTTCATGCTGTTCAGCTGCCGATCGCGAATATCAAGCGTTTCTTCTACAGCTGGCCAAAGGTTCTTGTAAACCTTTTTGACTTCTGCATGAAGCCCCGCATCGAGCCGATTGACCAGCCGAGACAGATTGAATGTCTGAGCCTTTTCAGCGATGTACTTGGGATCTTGGCCACCCGTCAAAGGAGTCCCGTCATCATCGGTTAGCTTCCCGCCGATAGCCTTCTCAAGCTCTTCTGCAAAGGCCGCAAAAGAGGTTGCAATCTCCTTGTTGCCTTCCGTCTCAACTCGCTTCAGCTCCTTCTCGAATTCCTTCCGCTCTTCCTCGGAAAGACTCATTCGTCGCGAGAACTTCTGGGTATCGATAACGATACCTTCAATTCCCGAGCTGACTTCTAGCGAGTCATTTTTCACATCTTCGCCAGCCCGACCGAAAATTGCATGCAACAGCTTTTCTTCCGGTGTCAGTTCGGTCTTGCTCTTTGGCGAGACTTTACCCACAAGAATATCGCCAGGCTGAACATAGGTTCCTACCTGCACAATACCAGTCTCATCTAGATTACGCAGAGCCTTTTCGCTGACGTTCGGAATGTCGCGAGTGAACTCTTCGCGACCAAGCTTCGTTTCGCGAATTTCCACATCAAACTCTTCGATGTGAATCGAGGTGTAGACGTCTTGCTTCACAAGCTCTTCGCTGATGATGATCGCATCTTCGTAGTTGTAACCATCGAACGACATGAAGCCTACCAGGACATTTCGCCCCAGAGCCAACTCACCCAAGTGCGTCGAAGCACCGTCGGCGATGATCTGACCTTTTTCTACCTTGTCGCCCACCTGCACGATCGGACGCTGATTCAAGCAAGTTCGCTCGTTCAGACCTTGGTACTTCTTCATGTGGTAGATGTCCGTGCCGACTTCGATCTTCATCGAATCGACATAAGTCACCTTGCCAGCCCGACGCGACCGAACCACCATGGAGCTATTCGCTGCAACTTCCTTCTCCAACCCGGTGCCAACAATCGGCGGCTCCGCGACCAGCAGCGGCACTGCTTGCCGTTGCATGTTGGATCCCATGAGAGCGCGGTTCGCATCGTCATGCTCCAAGAACGGAATGAGTCCAGCTGAAACACCGATCATTTGACTCGGTGCGATATCCATGTAGTGGACCGTCTCAGGCGTAACGATTTCGAAGTCGCTTCGGTGACGAGCAATCAAGCTTGGCCCCGATACCAACGCGCCATCCTTCACAGCCAAGTCAGCTGGGCCGATGTAAGCGTCCGATTCCTCGTCCGCACGCAACCACACAACCTCTTCAGTAACCTTGCCCTCGAGCACCTTGCGATAAGGAGTCACCAAAAACCCATACTCATCGACACCAGCATAGATCGACAACGAACTAATCAGTCCGATGTTGGTACCTTCCGGCGTCTCAATTGGACAGATACGACCGTAGTGGGAAATGTGAACGTCGCGAACCTCGAAACCTGCTCGCTTACGATTCAAACCACCAGGCCCCAGAGCTGACAAACGTCGTTCGTGCGTCAACTGCGACAACGGATTGGTCTGGTCGACCACCTGCGATAACTCACCACGCCCGAAGAAGTATTCGATCGCAGCACTGATACTCTTAGGATTCACCAGCGAACGCGGAGTCATATCCTCCACTTCCTTCAAACTCATTCGCTCTTGAACGGTTCGGCGAAGCTTCAAGAACCCTTTGCGAAGCTCTTCACAAGCAAGCTCATCGATCGTTCGCAAGCGACGATTCCCCAAGTGGTCAATGTCGTCAAAGCGAGCCTCTGCTTCCGAATCAAACAAGTCGATCAGGTACCGAATCGAAGCGATAAGATCCTCGGGCCGCAAAGCCATTTCATCTTCAGCGACGCTCGTTCCCAACTTTCGATTCACTCGGAACCGACCCACGCGACCCAAACGATAACGATTGACGTCGAAGAACTTCTCATGAAACAGAACTCGAGCCTTCTCCAACGCAGGAGGATTACCCGGACGTAACCTTTGGTAAATCCTTAGCAAAGCCTCTTCGTGCGAGCTAGTATTGTCTTCAGCAAGCGAATTGAGAATGTAAGGAACCTTTGGCGCCTCCATCAACTCGATGCTCTTTACACCTACCGTGCAGATTGTCTCAGCAATCGCCTTCGAAATCTTCTGACCACCTTCGATAATGATCTCGCCCGCACGCTCGTGATCCGATGGATACACAACGTCATCGCCAGCGATCTTATTTTCGATTTTGGCAACACTGCGGCCGTCTGTTATCTTCTCCGAAACGATTTCGTAGAACACCTTCAACAAATCTTGATCGGTGCTCAACTTAGGAGACATCGCACGCAACAATGTCATCACCGAGAACTTACCGCTCTGGTCGATCCGAACCGACAACGAATCTTTCTTGGTGACATTCACCTCGATCCAGCTACCACGCTCCGGAATCACTCGGCAGGAAGGCATCTTTCGCTCAGAGGTACCTTCTGTTTCTTCGACAAAGTCCACGCCAGGCGAACGGTGCAACTGACTAACTACCACTCGCTCCGCACCGTTGATGATGAACTCGCCACCACCCAACATGATCGGAATATCACCCAAATACACTTCTTCTTCGAGCGGCTGATCTCGCTTCAAACGAAACCAAACCTTCAACGGCTTGCCGTAGGTAAGCCGCAACTGACGGCATTCTTCGGGGGTATATCTTGGCTTCCCCAATTCGTAACGCAGGTACTCCAGCGCAACCGTCTTGTCATAGCTTTCAATCGGAAAAATTTCGCGAAACACGGACTCAAGCCCCTGATTCTTTCGCTTGTCCGACGGAATATCTTCTTGCAAAAAAGCTTCGTACGAAGCAGTCTGCAATGTCGTCAAATTAGGAATCGGAAATTGGCTACGGCCTGACCCGAAAACACGAGTTGTGGAGGTCTGTAGTCGTCGCTTGGAGGATGTTGCCATGGAGACTAGCTAATTCTCAAAGTGGTCTGAAGGGATTGTAAGAAGATTCAAAAAGCCGGACAAAAAAGACAGAGAATGAAGTCTCAACTTGCTTTGCCTGGCCAGAATGCACTTGCCGAAAGAGGGATTTGAACCGGAAAGAGAGAAGGGGAGGCCCCCCATCTATTCGCGCAGAAATAACAGGGATTGCCAGACCGCACCTTTGTGCGTCCACACCCAATACGCGAAAAAACGACACGAGAAGGAGATTGAATCTGAACAACGAAGTATCCGTCCAATGCTCTCCCCCCAAATGCGCCACGATGCCTGAAAATGCAAAAAACCGCAGGTTGGTATTGCAGCCTTGCCAACAGTTCCGGTATCCACGCGAACAGTGTAGCGTTCCTCCCTTCTCTTGATAGAGGAACTAGCATCTTTTTGAAGAATTTTGCAAAAAAAGTGTTCAATGGCACTGAAGTAGCTCTGGGACTCGCCCAGACCAGACCTTAAGCCCCCCCATTCGGAGGAAAAAACGACAACCGCCGAATCGGGATCGTGGCCACGGCAAAGGCGTCTCCAACCGAGCTCGATGAATCCCTCGATCCGACGCACTCAAGCTTATTGCTTAACTCAACGCTTAACGCCCCAGCCGAAACTGCCAATTCCAGCCCCCCCTGATCGCTTTCCATCCGAACAAGCCAAGAATCACCAAGCCAGCTGGCTTGCAAAATTCTCCCGCCTATTTTCAACAGACCTCCACCTTCAGATTTCTGCAAACTCTCGAAGGTGCTATTGGGACCAGCGACGAAATCAGCGGGATAGCCACCTAGCAAATCCGCCTCCCCCCCAAAAGCAATCGAAACAAGCGTCCAGTCGTGAGGCCGAACACCGCACCGAACCGTCCGGCCCTCCAAACCTTGCCGATCAGAATTTTCGAACCAAGCGATCGGCAACTCGATTTCGCTCATGAGCTGCCGACCAAGACGCTTCCCTGCCAACAAGGAAACTGGTCTCAAGTAAACATCTCGCGGCACTCCCGCTTGGATCACCTGGCCTTGCGACAACAGAACAATCCGGTCAGCCAATAGCATCGCTTCATCCGAGTCGTGCGTCACATAAACCAAAGTTTGCCCGCGTTCCCGATGCTCGTTTCGAATCAGTTCACGCAATTCGCTTCTATGGATATAGTCCAAGCTAGCCAGCGGTTCATCCATCAACAGCAGACTCTTGCCCGAAAGGTACGCCCGAGCCAAAGCCACTCTCTGTTGCTGCCCCCCAGAAAGCAAACACAGCTTTTGAGAAAGCAACGAGCCAATCTGCACCAACTCGATCCAGCGATTGACCTCGGAACGTTTGTCTCCTGAACGATTTTTGCTTGCCATGAACGCAAGCTCCAGGTTCTCGCGAACACTGAGATGCTCGTAGCCATTTCCGTTTTGAAAAACGATCCCGATTGAGCGTTGATGGGGAGGTACGTTTTTTTGATCAACACCTTGCATCAGAACGGCCCCGGAACTGCAGGCTTCTAGCCCAGCAATCAACCGAAGTAGGGTTGATTTTCCGCTGCCGCTTTCGCCAAGTACCACAACCAACTCGCCTGGTTCGATACGCACCGAAACACCATGAAGCACCACTTGCTTTCCATAGCTCTTAGAGACGCAATCGAGCTCGAGCTGTGGTGGCATGATCTTCTAGACACAGAACTAAGCCTTTTCAAGAATAGCTTCGTCCTTGCTACCTTTCTTGGGTCACTATTTCTGACGTTTCATCCATTCCACAAGCACTCGCCCAACTTTCGCGAGCGACGCACCGGAACACTTATCGGGTGTGTCTGCCATCGTGTGCCAGTAGGACCTGTTTTTGGGGGCACCACGAGGGTAGTCGAAGTCAATAATGTCGATTACCGGAATTTTCGCTATTTCATTCAGCGGCAAGTGATCATCTCGTATGTAGTGCCGAAGCTTGGGCTCGAACTCCTTCACCCCAAGCTGCTTTGCGATGCCCCAGACTTCTTCCACCAAAGGCCTCGCAAACTTAAATGAATTCTCTTCGTAATAAAGCTGCAAATCCGCATCTCCCACCATGTCCAACAAAATGCCGCTTCGATATCGAGCACTGCTTGGGTCATTGACGTATGCCTGCGCGAAGTACTTAGAGCCTAAAAAGTAAGGGTCACGATTCTCCTCATAGACCAGCTCCTCCGCATCAAAGAAAACGAAATCAACCCCAACCTGCAGTGACAGATTAGGCATCGTGTGCCCCAATTCCATAAACAACGCGGTACCACTTCCACCATCGTTAGCACCAACGAACAAACCTTTTGGATTTTTTGAATCCATCGCGGGAAAAGGCTTGGTGTCGTAATGAGTGCACAACAACACTCGTTCAGCCAACTCAGGCCGCCAGCGAACTACTAAGTTCCTGATTTCGACCTTGGCTCCAGTAACAGGATGCCGACTTTCGAAAGGTTGCCACAAGATAACACCACCCAACGCGGTGAAATGCTCTTCCAGCATTTCCTGCTGTTTTTGCATTCCCAACGTTCCGGTCGTCCTGGAGCCAATCTTGCAAATCTTTTCAAGGTACGAAAAGGCTCGCTTGGGATCGATGTCACCAACATTCGCACTGCTGACAGCCGAAGACGGCGTATTCATTGCGACCAAAGCAACGGTCTGAGTATCTTTCGAGGTCTCTTGATCGGAGCTAACCGTCGAGACCGAAGCCGAAGGATTGGATAAATTGGTGGATTGGTTGTTGCAACCCAACAAGGTTATTGCAAACCAGCAACAAGGAAACATCCACGCTAATGGAAGCACTGCTCTTTCGGTGGAACATGGATGGACCAAAGATTCGCTCACAAGATGGAGGTAAGCAGCGTTCAAGAAAAACGCGGCATCCTGCCGCTGCGTCTGGTCCTTCAGTCCCGGCATTGTTTGCCCCTTTCGCAGCCCTGTCAATCGGGCTAGCCCTAGAATTGTTTTTCTTTGTCGAATCACCAAGCACTCCTTTGTCTCATGCTACCAGAAATGGGGGGATGCATTCATCATGAAAATTGACTCACACTGGCAACTTCCTTCAGCTAGCAATTTCATTTTGGAGCAGCGCTGGAATCGGGGATTCGAGCGTTAAAATCAATTGCTTCACAGGATGCTCAAGCACAAGTCGTTTGGCATGAAGATGGTAACCCAAGTCACCAGGCAACCCCGGATCGTCGCTCTTGGGAACACCTCCGAACGTATAGAGCGGATCTCCTACAAGCGGATATCCAATGTATGCCAAATGGATGCGAATTTGATGAGGACGACCTGTAAGCAAATCGACTTCGAACAACGTCGTGCTTGCGCGACGCTCAACAACTCGAGCCATGCTTCGCGATGGCTTGCCCTCCGGATTCGCAGCGAATACGTGTCCCAACCGCGGATGATTGCACTTACCAATCGGCGAAACAATGTCATATGCATCCTGCAAAGCCCGGCCCAACGCCAACGCTTGATATTGCTTTTGAACCTGATGCCAATTTCTCGTTAAGTGAGAGGCTGCCACAGGACTCAAAGCAAATAGCACAATGCCCGATGTCGCACGTCCCAATCGATGCACGGGCCGAGCTTCAGGAAAATCCCTTCGAACCTTGCTCAAAAGCGTATTCTCGAAATATCCGCCACCTGGAATCGTCGGCAGGCCGCTGGGCTTACTCACGGCTAACAGATGCTCATCGGAGTGAATGACGGAATACGATTGCGGCGCATCTTGCTCCAACCAACCCGGCCGATTCCAAAGCAAAACCTGCCCCGCTTGCAACTCCTCCGAACCACTTGCGACTTCGTTGCCCAGCACAATCTCTCCGCCTCGCAACCTTTCTTCCCATTGCGATTGAGACGAATGGGAAAAATGAGTCGCTAGATAGGAAGCTAACGAAAGCCGCGATGCGTCAGGCTGGATAACATGGCGGTAACAGTAGCCTTGATTGATGGTCATCGGGAAGCATCTTTAGGTTCGCAAGAGAACGCTTTGCTTATGCGCGGTTAGCCCTTCTTTGTCCGCCAGTCTGGCCACATGAGGAGCGATCGCAGCGAGAGCCGACTGATCAAATTCAATGATGCTGCTGGAACGAATGAAGTGATTGGAGGACAACCCAGAAGCCCAACGCGCAGTCCCACCTGTTGGCAGCACGTGCGAAGGCCCCGCCGCATAATCCCCCAAGGCGACAGGAGAAAAATGACCTAAAAATGTTGCGCCGCTATTTCTGATTTTAGGCAACAAACGACGTGGATTGTCGATGGCAATCTGAAGATGCTCTGGCGCGATCAAACTTGTCACTTCGCAAGCCTGGTCTTCATCGCGACAAAGAATCATCGCACCGAACTGACCTAACGAGGCCAAGGTCAACTCGCTTCGCTCCAACCGGCCCAGTTGTTGAACAATCGCTTCTTCAATGAGATCTACCATCGCAGCATCCCAACTGACCAAGATGCTTGCCCCAGGCGAATGCTCTGCCTGCGCCAGCATGTCCGAGGCTGCATACTCCGGATTGGTGGTTGAGTCTGCGATCACGACGACTTCACTGGGGCCAGCAATCGAATCGATATCGACTTCGCCATAAACAAATCGTTTCGCCAGAGCGACGAACAAATTCCCAGGCCCCACAATTTTGTCGACGGGACGGATTTCATCAATTCCATATGCCAATGCGGCTACCGCCTGAGCTCCCCCCACGGCGTACACCTCGAGAATTCCTAACTCGTAACAAACCGCCAGCATGTCCGCGTTGTAGGCCCCTAAAGCAGTCGGAGGAGCAACAATCGCAATTTCGTTGACGCCAGCACACTGGGCGGGAACCGCCGTCATCAAAACGGTAGAAGGATAAGCTGCCGCGCCGCCCGGAACACAAATACCGACGCGATTCAATGGCGTGTAACGCTGTTCTAACGTTACGCCTGAGCTAGGATGAGTGACCAGGTTCTGATGCAAGATCGCTTTTTGAAACCCGGCGATGTTCGCTCGAATCTGCCGAATGGTATCTAAAAATTCGGAAGAGGCCTTGGCGTGCGACTCTTGAAGCATGGACAAAGGAACGCGAAGATTGTCTGCGGACGAGTTCGGATTGTCCAACGCTTGGGCATACTGCAAAACCGCAGTTGTTCCTCGCTGCTTGACATCATTGCAGATTCGATCCACCACCATCTGTGGCGACAATGACTCACCAAAAACCTGGATCGTTAGCTGCTTTCCGCGTTCCGATACAACCGTCCCATCCGGACTTAACTTCTTTCGAAGACCTGCAATATCTTCAGAAAAGGAAGGACTACTTGCGTCAAGGCGATCAATTTTTAGGGAGGTCATTTTTGGAATGTTGTCCTTCACAGAGGAAGGACCTACTTGGATTGCGAATTAGCCGAACGAGGCCAATTGCTCTGGCGAGAAGTTAACATTGGACGCAACCGACTGCACATCATCATGATCTTCTAGCTTTTCCAACAACTTCATCAGGGTGACCGCAGTCTCGGCATCCACTTCAACCGTCGAACTAGGCACTCGCGCAACCTCTTTCACTTCGATGGGAATTCCCTGGGCCTCGATAGCCTCTACGACCGCAGAATAAAATTCCGTGGTGCAAGTCAAGTCAAATCGGTCTTCCACCTCGCTTACGTCATCGGCGCCGTTTTCGAGCGCAATCTCCATCAGCGTTTCGAGATCCACAGCAGATTGCTTGATGGATATCATGCCTTTGCGTTCGAACAAGTAAGCCACACAATTGGTAGAACCAAGCTTTCCACCATGGGTATCAAACAACTTGCGAACTTCGGGTGCAGTGCGGTTGCGGTTATCAGTCATAATATCGCACAAGACGGCGACACCACCAGGCCCGTAACCTTCGTAAAGGATCTCTTCAACGTCGCCACCTTCGATCTCGCCGGTCCCTTTTTTAATGGCCCGTTCGATATTGTCCTTCGGAAGCGAAACGGCTTTTGCATCCAGGATAGCGGTTCGCAATCGAACATTTCCGCTCGGATCCCCACCACCAAGTTTTGCGGCAACGATGATGGCTTTGGAAAGCTTGCTCCACAGCTTGCTGCGTCTGCTGTCGACCAAGGCCTTACGGTGTTTGATGTTCGCCCATTGCGAATGTCCAGCCATGTTGTCTTGCTCCGCTTACCTTGGTTTCTTTTTGGTTATCTTGACGTTGGTAGCCTCTTTCGAACTAGCTTTGCTCGGGCTTGGTTTTGCAGGCGCTGCTTTTGCTTTGGGAGCATCAGGCTTGGCTGGCTTCTTAGCTTCCGTCGTTTTTTTAGCTTCGGGCTTGGGCTTAGCCGAACCAGCGTCGGCGGCAGCTTTCGGAACCGACTTGCTATCGCTCTTCTTGACTTCTTTTTCTTTCCCCGTCGAGGCTTCTTTGCCTGCCGGATTCTTGGCGCCTGGCTTCAATTCCGACTTGCTTGGCTCCGCTTTTTTGGGATTCGCAGGTTTGGATGATGCATCCGAAGCTGCCTTCGCGGATGCAGCCTTTGCCACTTCTGCTTTCAATGGAGCACTTTTGGAAGCGGGCTTCTTCGGCTCTTCTTTTTTGGCTGGTACAACCTGTTCGGCAGCTTTTGACTTGTCTGCTTTCTTACCCGAAACCACTTGAGCTTCCGTGGGTACCGACTTGACGACAGGTTCTGCAGGCTCTTCAGAATCGACCTTGGGTGGCTTGGGCTTTTCTGGCGCGGGCGCCACCTTTGGCTTGGCTTTGGGCGTGACCCCTAAGTCCTTGAATACCAAAAGAGCCGTGGCATTTTTTTGATTGTGCTGGAACTCGACCGAAAACTGGTGCAACAGCGAACTGAATTCCACCCCCTTGGTTTTCGGGATCGCCCGCTCCACTCCCGGCAAAACCTTTTTCTCCGATTCCGATTCCGTCATGATGTCGGCTTGAACCAAAGTATCCAACGTCATCGTGTCGGCTGGAATGAAATGCCCACCCAGCGCATTCTGGGAGACATAAGCCAGAACGAAAGGTGTTACCCCTTTCCATGCAGTTAGCTCTTCGGTCGCTTTTCCTAAATTCGCTTTCTTCATGTCTTCGATATCGTATTGATAACGAGCCTCGAAGAGAGACTGCAAACATCGCTTGATCCGATGCCCCGCCTGAGTTGGATTAGGAAGGCTACCCAACGCCTCTCCCAGCTCAATCACCGTTGTCACGCGCACTTCATTCCAGTCGAAATAAGCTTGTTGCAATTTTGCAAACGCTTCATCCGCTTGTTCGTATTTTGCATCTTCCAAACAACATGCGTATACAAGGTGCTCCAAAACAGTTCGCTCACCCGGTTCCGGGATCGGCTTGTAGTGCTTTTTGAGAGACTTATAAAGTACTTCGTATTTGGCTGCGCGGTTGCTCATCTTTATTCTTTGATTCCGTATTCGTTAAGCTGTTAGACCAATGGGTCATCGGTCTTCGGAGGGGCGATTTGCTCCGCTGAATCCTCTACATCACCATCAAGCAGAAGATCCTGGCTCTCCTCCTCTTCGAATTCATCGTCTTCGAATTCATCATCCTCGGCATCGTCATCTTCGAGCTCCTCATCTTCGAGCTCTTCATCTTCGAGCTCCTCATCTTCGAGCTCTTCATCTTCGAGCTCTTCGGAATCCGAGAGTTCGGTGGAATCAGAAATCCCCTTTTCTCGCTTGCTCTTTTCCAAAGCCAACTGCTCCAAAATCTGAGCGACAGCCAGAGACTTCTTGACTCCTTCGTCAGCAACGAAGGTCAGCTTGGGGGTGTATCGAGTATCGATGCGCTCCGCAATCTTCGACTGAAGAAACCCAGCCGAGTTCTTAAGTCCACGCAAGCTTGTCGCCTGCTGGCTTTCACTACCCATGATACTTACAAGGATCTTGGCTTCGCGCATGTCGGGCGCGACCTCCACCCCGATCACCGTGACGTTCTTGACGCGAGGGTCGCGAAGCTCCCTGATGATCGCCATGGAAACGACTTCGCGAATCGCTTCCCCTGCTTTTAGTAACCTTCGTGAACTCATGATCGTGACAACTCAAGCTTTCGAGCGACTTCTTCCACTCGGTAAGCTTCCAATACGTCGTCGACCTTGACGTCGTTGAAGCCACCGAGCTTGATTCCGCATTCCATACCGCGTGGAACTTCTTTCACGTCATCTTTGACTCTCTTCAAAGTCTCCAGCGAGTAGTCACCGATGCGGCGTCCTTCACGATTAACACGGATTCGACATCCACGTTCGATCGTTCCTTGAGCAACATAACAACCAGCAATCGTTCCAACTCGAGACACTGCGAACACTTGTTTTACCAACGCACGCCCCAGTTCGACAATCTTCTCTTCTGGCTTGAGACGTCCCTCAATCAATGCCTTGATGTCCAAAGCAAGATTGTAAATGATGTCGTATCTGCGAACTTCGACGTTTCGTAGATCCGCCAGCGCTCGAGCGGCTTCATCCGGGATGACATTAAAGCCAACAATCACCGCCTGCGAAGCACTGCCCAGAGTAACGTCGGCCACGGTGATTCCACCAACCGATTTCTGCAAAATCTTGATCTCCACCTCAGGGTGATCCAATTTCGTCAGTTCCTTTTCAATCGCTTCGAGCGAACCTCGAGCATCGGCCCGAATAATCAGGTTCAAGACAACCTTGTCTTCTTTCACTCCTAACTTGCCTGACTGCAGGAGCTCTTGGAACGTTTCAAACGAAACCTTCTGGGAAGTGCCCGAGAGCGATTGAGCTCGAACCAAGTTCTCGCGGCTAGCCGCGATTTGCCTTGCTTGCCCAATATCATCCAGCACGTGGAATCGCTCGCCCGCTTCCGGAGCTTTGTCAAGTCCAGTGATGTTCACTGGCATCGAAGGTCCGCATTCGGTCATCTGCTTGTTGCGTTTCAAGGTATCACCAAGGGCCTTGACCCGCCCGAAAGACGAACCGCAAACCACGATGTCGCCAACTCGCAGCGTACCACCCTGAACCATCACCTTAGCAATTACACCTCGATCGGAAGCTTGCTCGCTTTCCAAACAAACCCCAACTGCAGCCTTCTTCGGATTGGCTCGGTAATCGTGCAGTTCAGCAACCGTTAGAACCGTCTCCAGCAATTCATCCATGCCTTCGCCAGTGATCGCACTCGTTGGCACAACTTCGACGTCGCCCCCCCAAGCACTCGGCGTCAAACCATATTCCGTCATCTGAGTCATCACGCGATTGATATCCGCACCAGGCAAATCGCACTTGTTGGCGGCAACGACAATCGGTACCCCAGCCGCCTTCGCGTGCGAAATCGCTTCTTCCGTCTGAGGCATGATACCGTCATCCGCCGCGATAACCAAAATCGCGATGTCGGTAACGTTAGCCCCACGTGCACGCATTTCCGTAAAGGCCTCGTGACCCGGCGTATCCACGAACGAAATGGCTCGTCCATCTTTCTTGACTTGGTATGCACGAATGTGCTGAGTAATCCCACCCGCTTCGCCAGTGACGATCTTGGTACCAATCAAGTAATCCAGCAAGGAGGTCTTGCCGTGGTCGACGTGCCCAAGGAACGTCACGATCGGTGGTCTTGTCACCAAATCTTCTGGATTATCCTCTTCATCATTGATCTTACCAATCAAGCTTGTTTCCAACGTTTCCGCTTGCTTGAACTCAAGCTCTACACCTAAATCGGCTGCGATCAATTCAGCCTGATCCTGGTTGAGCGATGCATTGATGTTGGCCATGGTCCCCATCGTCATCAACGATCGCAGAACTCTAGCCGCTGTAACACCTGCCGCTTCCGAAAAGCTTCGGATCGTGCAAGGCATTGCAAGAATGACCTTTTCTTTTCTTGCAGCAGTAGGCTTTGGCTTGGGACGACGAGCGCCCTTCATGTACCTTCCGCCATCTTCCTCTTCAATACTAGCAAGATCTCGAGAGGTCTTGATTCTCGGACCGCGGTCTTTGCGACTCGATTCTAAACCAGCAAGCCCCTTCTTTTTGACCGGCGCTTCTTCTTCAATGACAGGCTTCTTGTTCTTCGCATTCAGCTTGTTTTCTGCATTGGCTTGAAAGCCCGCCAGACCAGCATGCTGAGTTTGACTCGGCAACGACGCTCGGCCTCCACCCAAAGGAGGAGTGGTTGGCTTGGCAGGAGCACCCGGCGCCGCAGGCTTTTCCGCCGGCTTGTCCATCCCCCTTCGAACACCCTGAATGACATCGGGCGTCAACTTCACAATCGGCTTTTGAGTCGCTTGCTCAGGCGCCTTCGCCTGAGGGCTTGCCGCTCCGGACTTCGGAATCCCAGCAAGCTTGATATTCAATACAGGATCGCGGGTCCTCTTCGGCTTATCCGAAGCTGGTTTGGACTCGCCAGGCCGGGCACCACCCAAAACACGCACGCGTCCACTGGTCGCCGCGGGGGAATAAAAATCCCGTCGTGAAAGCCCTTCAGAACCACTACGCTCTGGAGCCGACTTGTCGTCGGCAGAATCACCGGAAACCTTGGGAGACTCCTTCGAGTCCGAATCAGGCAAGGACGGCGATTCCGAGACATTCGTCTCCGATGAGCCGGATTCCGCAGCAACAACCGGCGCCTGCTCGGTCGACACATCCTCTTGCTCTTGCTCTTCTACCGGAGCCGGTGCCTGCTCATTGCCTTCAACTGGGGCGGCAACCTGATCCAGATCCACCTTTGGACTAGCAACCGGCTTCGGACGACCGGATGTGAGGTCGCGCTTTGCACCACCCATCCGAGTGTTCAAATCACGAATCGGCGTGTCTTTAACTGGCTCGCGAGCTGGCTTGGCAGCTTGCGCCGGGGCCGGAGCGGCCGCCTGTGGAGCCGATTTCTCTTCGAGATGACGCTTGATGCGCAAGATCTCCTCGTCTTCGAGGCTAGCAAGCGCACTGCCTTTACCCTGAATGCCGATGCGCGCACACAGATCAACCAGCTCCTTGCTGTCCAATCCTAGATCTTTAGCCAGCGAATAAATTCGTACTGCCACTGAGCAAAATTCCTTGGGCAAAAGCCCGACGAAACGAGGCAAGTCGACCGATCGGCTCGGCTTATGTTGCTCGCCTGTTTCTACGTTTAATTATTTCATTGAACGCCCCCACGCTGATGAAGCGGGTCACGCACACTGTTCGACACACCGCATGCCGAAACAAAAATCATTCTCAAATGCAACCGCTGCACTTGAGTCACTTCAAAAACCGACCAAACATGATAACGCATAAATGATTCGTACGTTAGACGTTTCCGTCAGTTTGCTTGTCTTCCTTTGCAGAATCGTCAACCGGAGGCAATTCAGCCTCTGGAACATTCACAACTTCTGGCTCTGCCGCAACAACCGGCGGCGGAGGCAATGAACGCCCCTCTTTCCGATCGAGCTCTTCTGTCGCCCGGCGTTCCTTTGCTAACTTTTCCTGATACTTACGCTCTTCTTCAACAATTTCTTGCTCTTCCGCCTTAACGTCCGCTTGGTAAACAATCGCGTCCACCTCTTCTTGACTCCAGTTGCCCATCTCCATCAAGGCGTCCGGCTCAATAACGGACAAATCGTCGTACGACAGGTAACCCTGCTCCACCAACTGCTGAGCCACTTCGTCGGTCATGCCTTCGATTTCCATGAAACCTTCCATGGCTCGCTCGATCTGACGCTCCAGCTCGGGAGCTGTCATGATTTCAATATCCCAACTGCACAGCTTGCTCGCAAGTCGCACATTTTGGCCAAATCGACCGATCGCTTGCGACAAATGCTCTTCACTTACCAACGCAATCGCTCGCCCAATCATATCGCAGAGCAACACTTGCTCTACTTCAGCCGGCTGCAAAGCGTTCGGAATCAGCACCATCGGGTCATCGCTCCATCGAACAATATCGATTCGCTCCCCAGCAAGCTCACCCGTTACGTTCTTGATTCGGTTTCCTCGCATACCAACGCATGCACCAACACAATCGATTCGCTGATCGCTGCTGCTGACCGCAACCTTACTTCGGTAACCAGGCTCTCGACTGATGGCATTGATACGAATGACCCCCTCAGCAATCTCAGGAATCTCTTGCTCGAAAAGCCTTTGAATCAAAGTCGTCTTCGTTCGAGACAGAATGATCTTGACCCGATTCCCGGACGCCTTCACTTCGTAAATGACCGCGCGAACCCGAGACCCGTTGTGATAGCTCTCGCCAGGGATCTGCTCACTTCGCGGCAGAATCGCTTCCACATTACCAAGCTGAACGATCGTAACGCCTCGCTCGGTTCTCTGAACAATACCGGTAACAAGCTGCCCCACCTGGCTGTAGAACTCATCCATTCGAGCATCACGCTCGGCTTCTTTGAGCTTCTGGATGATGACTTGCTTGGCAGTTTGAGCACCAATTCGTCCGATCTCGTCTTCGCTTAATTCGCGACCACCTACAGTGGCTTTAATAAATCCACCATCACGAGCGATCGATACGGAAACGTCGGAATCCTCACCGAATTGCCTTTTACAAGCCGTGGTCAGCGCCGATTCGATGGCTTGGATGACCAGTTCGGGGTCGATCTGCTTTTCGCGATGCAACGAATCAACAATTCGAAGCAGTTCTTGAGGATTCATGCCGCTATTGTCTATTGGGTTGATAGTTGAAGTTGGGGGGTGGTGGTGAATGAGAGCCCCCGGTTTCACTACCGCCCGTGATCTGCGCAAGAATCGAAGAACGTATCTGCAACCCCTCAAATTGTCAACCACCATTTGATTTTGGGCCCTGGGCGCCGCTTGACTTGCAAAGATAATGCCGGAATGAATCAACACAACGAATACGACACCATCATTATCGGCGCAGGGATGAGCGGTCTGGCCGCCGGTATCCGGCTGGCCCATTACGACCAACGTGTTTGTGTTCTTGAAAAACACTGGACGATCGGTGGCCTCAATTCTTTCTACCGGGTGAACGGTCGTAATTACGACGTGGGCCTCCACGCCATGACCAACTTCACCGAAAAAGGCGCAAAAAAAGGCCCTTTGGCGAGACTGCTCAAACAGCTTCGGTTTCGCTGGGATGATTTTCAACTGGCAGAGCAAGCAGGTTCTCGGATCGCGTTTCCAGGAATCCACTTGGACTTCACCAACGACATCCAAACCTTAGTGGCCGAAGTCGAATCCAAGTTCCCGCATCAAAAAGACGCCTTCCAAAATCTTCTGAACAAGCTCGTTGATTACGACGATCTTACCCAAGACGATTTTGCGTTGTCGACTCGAAAGATCCTGGGCGAGATCCTGAGCGATCCCTTGCTCATCGAAATGCTTCTGTGCCCATTGATGTGGTACGGAAATGCGCGCGAACACGACATGGACTGGGGACAGTTTTGCATCATGTTCCGAAGCATCTTCTTGGAAGGTTTCGCAAGGCCTTTCAAAGGTGTTCGGCTGATCCTGAAACATCTGGTCCGACGTTTCCGAGAACTCGGCGGAGAGCTTCGATTACGCAGCGGCGTCGCCAAGATTTGCGTCGACCATGGCCACGCAACGGGTGTCCAACTTGAAAACGGAACAGTGCTTACCGCCAAACGCATCCTTTCAAGCGCCGGCATCATCGAGACCATGCGAATGTGTGACGACCAATCCATTTCCCAAGTCCAAATGGCCGGCGAAATGTCGTTCATCGAATCGATTTCCGTTCTCGAGTGCCAACCAAAAAAGTTTGGCTTCGACAAAACTATCGTCTTCTATAACGATTCAGAAACCTTCCACTGGACAAAACCATCTAACCAATTGTGCGACGTGCGAACAGGCGTTATCTGCTCGCCCAACAACTACCTGTATTCGAGCGCCGACGGGGAACTCGACGCAGGGTTCGTCAGACTGACCACCATTGCAGACCATCACCGCTGGTCGGACTTGTCTCCTGAAAAGTACGCTTATGAAAAACTACGCTGGTACGACGAATCCGTCGCATCGGCTGTCCGATTCATGCCCGACTTCCGTAGGCACGTCATCGATACTGATGTTTTTACCCCCAAAACCATTCGACGTTTCACTTCGCACGACAACGGAGCGGTATACGGCGCACCCGACAAGCAATTGGATGGCACCACTCGACTCGACAACCTTTTTCTCTGCGGTACCGACCAAGGCTTCGTCGGGATCGTGGGAGCCATTGTGAGCGGCATCTCCATGGCAAACCAACATTGCTTGCGAACCTAGCTCCAAGCGAACTCGCGTGTGCCATGGCAGGACGAGCCACCGCTGCTTGCCATGTGGCGTCAACCAAATTTTGCGATAGGTTTCGATTAGCTTTGACTTTGGAACGCCGTCCAACGGAGCTCGAATCACGAAGTGCCTCTCTAAAACATGCAGAAATCCCCATTCCATCGCTACCATCTCTTCCGAAACCCGTTCGGTGAACTGACTCGCGAGGAACGGACGAATCTAGCGGTCGCAGACATCGGCCCTTGGTTGGCTCATCTAACCAATCACTCCTCGGTTGTTCAATTTATCGGGGAATGCGGCCGAGGAAAATCGACTCATTTACTGGCCCTCGCCAAACAACTTCCCGCAGCTCGCTTTATCTACATTCCAGAACAAGGCCCTACGCCACCTTTACCTGACTTCAGACCCTTGATTGTGGATGAGGCTCAGCGTTTGTCGAACAGGCAACGCAACCAACTAGCTCGTTCTGGCGGACCACTTGTCTTGGGAAGTCATTGCGACCATACCCATCAATTCCAACGCCATGGACTTACGGTTCATACCGTATTGGTGGCCGAATTGGTGACGCCATCCGCCATCTTCACGATCCTGAACCATCGAATCGAAGCCAGCCGCCATCAAACTGGACAGGTCCCATCGATATCCATGCAGTTTGCGGTACGATTGTTTGAACAATTTGGTTCTGACATGCGAGGGATTGAGCATTATCTCTACAGTCAATTTCAAGCCTACGCATTGGAGCAACGACCTTGGCCACCTGCCGAATAAGAATTGATTTCGAAGAATCCAATCGATCCTACACGGGCGGCGAACCCATTTCTGGCAAAGTCACCGTGGTTTCGGACAACGATGTCCGATGCAAAGGACTCGTGGTGCGATGCTTCTGGGCAACGCATGGACGCGGCAATGTGACTCAAGGCCAAACGGATACCGCGATCTTGTTCGATGGCACTTGGATTTCGGGCAAGGAGTATCAGTACCCTTTCAAACTCAACACTGCTGCTTGGCCCCCTACCCATTATGGTAACCTGATCAATGTCAGTCACTTTGTCGAGGCACAAGCAAAGTTACCTTGGGCCATGGATCCCAAAAAAACGGCTGAGTTCACCGTCGTCGCCACCGACGCCCCTGAGAACTCCGCTCCTGCAACACCTACGTTCAACAGCTTTTGGGCGAAGCTGATTCTCGCTCCCATCGCGGTTGCTTTGCTTCTACTTTTCATTCCTCTTCTGTTGATGCTGCTGCCCCTGATCGCGATCATTTCCCTCGTCTATTGGCTCTTCAAAATAGTGATTCCAGGCCGAATTACTGGAAAGGTACAGTTCGTAACCGAACCGGCCGTGGTCCTAGCTGGTGAATCAATATCCGGCTTTTGTGAATTCACACCCAAATCTACCAGTCCGATCCAGGGCATCACTTGGACCGTAACATGCACCGAAAAATGCGTTTCCGGATCAGGCACCAAACAAAAAACCCATACCCATCCCTTGGTCTCGCAAGTCTTCGAACTCGCCCCCGCGGGAACCTTAAAGTCTGGCGAACAGCAGCGCTTCGAATTCAAATTCCCAGTCCCCGTCAATGCCCATCCAACGCTGAAATTGACGCATAACGAAATCCTATGGGCCAGCGAGTTCCGAATCGACATCCCAAATTGGCCCGATTGGGCCAAAGAAATTCCCTTTGTGGTCAAGCCTTCAAAGCAATTTCAACCACCGCAGGAGCCCATCTCGAGTATCCCATCAACCACCAGCGACACACCAGCCAGCGACGAAGATCGATGGCTGACGCAGGTCCTGCAGCAGGTCCTGCAATCGGATGGCGACACCGAGCGACTGGAGGACGTGTTGGATGCTATCGAAAATCAAACATTCCAAGTTACCTTGGACTTGCAAGAAGAAAGCGACGAGCTCACTCCTACTATATCGGGACAAGCTGAATTGGAAGAATACGGCACATGGCTTCATGCAATGGATGTTCAACGAAACATTAAGGTCGCTTTATACGTTTCCAGTGCCGCCGAACCAGAGACATTGGAATGGCGCAAAAACTGGAAAGGCGAAGTTGCAATCATCGGACTCGATTCCCTATCGCAACGAGTCCTCATGAAAAGCATCGCCCCCTCCCGCTGATTCCATATCGATCCCATAACCATTTTTGACAACATCTTTTTTTGAAAAGCGACATGACTACTTCAGCCACCTTTCGAGTTCAGCTCCAAAAAGAGCAACTGGTCTTCTCGTCCGCCCATTTCATCACCTTTGCAGGGGATATCTGTGAATGTTTGCATGGACATAACTATGGTCTCAAGGCCGAAGTTGAAGGGGCGCTCGACGAGAACCGTTACGTTATCGATTTCATCGCCTTTCGCGATGCCCTTCAAGAACTCGTCAAACAACTGGATCACCACATGCTCATTGCGACCAAGCATCCGCTCATTCTGGTCGCGGAAGAAGCAGACGAAGTGGTGGTCCGATTCAGAACCAAACGCTGGGTGTTCCCAAAAGAAGATTGCATGCTGCTTCCGATCGGAAACACGACCGCCGAAGAAATCGCCTGGTGGATTGCAACTCAGTTGAAGCAGAAGCTCTACACCAAGATCGGCGATCGCTTGAACTGGCTAGAGATCAGCGTGGACGAAAACAACGGTCAATGGGGAGTGTGCCGATTGCCCTGGATAAACCAATCTTAGCGGTCTTACCTGCGAGTCCACTCTTGAACAAAAAGTTGAGCTAACAAGCTGCTCCATGCCGAGTGTCTCCCAAGGGGTGAGGAAACGGGTCGACATCCGTAAAGCCCTCTCAAGAACTGACTCAAGATGGGGATGGCACCGGGGCTGTGACTGCAACAATAACGGATGGAGTTCAAAAAGCAGCCGTCTTGCTCATGGCCCTCGAAGAGGACGATGCGGCAATTTTGCTGGCCAAGCTCCCACCGAAACAAGTGGAGCTGGTGTCGCTCGCAATTGCTCAAATGGACGCTATCTCCGGCCAAGTCCAAGAAGAGATCATCAACGAATTCTTCGGAGGCCAACCCAGCTCGCTCGGCCACTCCGCTGGTGGCTTGGACCGCGCGAAGTCCCTGGTGAAGAAGGCTCTGGGTAAAGATGCCGCAGACATGTTAACCATGCTGCAGCAGACACTCGAATCCTTGCCGTTCGGATTCTTGCAAAAAGCCGACCCGCAAAACGTTCTTTCCTTCATCATGGAAGAACATCCTCAAACCATCGCCGTCGTAATTTGCCACGTCCCTGCAGGGATCGGGGCTGCGATTTTGAACGGCCTGCCTCAGCAAAAGCAATTGTCGGTTATCAAGCGCATCGCGGAAATGGGACAAACCAACCCCGAAGCCATTTCGGATATCGAACGCGCCTTGGAAGTTCGAATGTCGATGGTGATGAGCCATACGTTCCGAAAAGCGGGTGGAGTTCCTGCGGTTGCAGAAATCTTGAACGTCACCGATCGAGCCACCGAACGGCTTGTCTTGGAATCGTTAGGAAAAGATAACCCCGACTTGGTAGAGGAAATTCGGCGACTGATGTTTGTCTTCGAAGATATTCAAAAGCTTTCGGACAAAGACATTCAATCGGTACTCAAGAACGTCGAAACGAACCAATGGGCCATGGCTCTCAAGGGTGCAAGCACGCAGCTACAAGAAAAAGTAATGAAGAACATGTCCACTCGAGCTGCGGAAATCCTGAAAGAAGAAATGGGGTTCTTGGGACGAGTCAAAGTCAGCGATGTCGAAGGAGTTCAGCAAAAGATCGTCGACGTTATTCGTTCTCTCGAGGAATCGGGCCAATTGCAACGCCCCGGAGCCGACTCCGAAGAAGAATTCGTTGCCTAAACGATTTTTTGTTACTATGGGTATTAAGCGGCCAAATCCGTTCCCTGAAGTATTTCCATTTGGGCTTCGGTTCCAGTTCGCGAAATGCGATCCAGGAGTGGACAACCTTGGCTAGCCCATTTATTCGCTCATTGCTTTAGGTTTTGTGGTGTCATGTCCCAAGCTGATGATTCAGATGCCGATCAAACAAAAGAACTTCAGTTTCCAGCCCCCACTTCCGCAACCTCGGATTCCAATGTTTCGATCCCAGCCTCCATGGAATCGAACTTGTCTTGGGATGCAGGTGCGGGCGCGGGGCCGGCAAGCAACCAGCTTGGAAGATATCGGCTTGTCGAAAAGCTAGGGCAAGGCACTTATGGCATTGTTTACCGAGCCCAGGACGCAGCCCTTCATCGATTTGTAGCGCTCAAGTTACTAACTCGCTTTGAAAGCTCGCAGCAGATCGATGCCTGGCTCATTGAAGCGAGAGTCTTAGCAGGACTTGATCATGCTGCCATTGTTCCCGTCTTTGATATTGGGAAAACGTTTTCGGGCCAACCCTACATTGTCTCGAAGCTGATCGACGGTGGTAGCCTTTCTCAACGCTTCATGAAAGGGAAATGCTCGATTACCGATGCGGTGCGGATTGTTAGCCAACTTGCAAGCGCCTTGGACTACCTGCACCATCGCGGGGTTATGCACCGCGATATCAAACCCGGAAACATCCTGACTACCACCCAAGGTGACGCGGTCCTGGCGGATTTTGGTTTGGCGTTGTCGGAAGCAAGCTTCGGCAAAGGGGCTCGATTCGTCGGCACCCCAGCATACATGAGCCCCGAGCAAGCAAGATTCGAAGGGCACCGTGTGGATGGGCGTAGCGACATCTACAGCTTAGGCGTCGTCTTCTATGAACTGCTAACGGGTTCGCGCCCCTTTCGAGCCGACAACCAAGACGACTTGCTGGATTGTATTCGGAACGTGGAAGTTCGACCTCTTCGTCAACTGAACTCCAAGGTCCCAAGGGAACTCGAACGTATTTGCCTGAAGGCTCTCTCCAAGAAAATAACCGATCGCTACAGTACCGCCAAAGATCTATTGGACGATCTCCAGAATTGGGATGTGGATTCGGTGCAGGCTTCTCTGCCTGACCTGCCTGCCGCAGGGAAGATGTCCGTGGAAGATTCAAAAGCTCTTGCCGGCGGAACACCGAGCGAACGAGCGAATTCCACCAAATCGTTGGAGCTCGAAAACATCGCCGTGGTGCCACATGGATTGAGACCGTTCGACGCTGGCGACTCCGATTTTTTTAGTTATCTTCTGCCCGGTGCGCGCGATCGTTTCGGCGTTCCGGACTGCGTTAGCTTCTGGACAAGTCGTATTCTCAGTCGCGATCCACGCGATGCGTTTCGAGTCGGCGTTCTACTAGGGCCGAGCGGCAGCGGGAAGTCCTCTTTGATGCGAGCTGCCGTACTGCCGTTAGTCCAGGATGCGTCCACCGTCGTTTTAGTCGAAGCAAAGCCCGATCAACTGGAAGCAAGTCTGCTCAAGCAAATCCGCCACCACTTAGCCATGGAAAACGATGGCAATTCGCTTCACAAGCTGATGACCAAAGTCCGTCAACGGACCACGCGCAACCAGGGGCCAAAGCTGGTACTGATCATCGATCAATTTGAGCAGTGGCTAAACCATCACCGTGAAGATGCAACCACGGAACTTCATGAAGCTCTGCGGCAATGCGATGGCGTGAACGTACAAGCTATCTTGCTTGTTCGCGATGACTTCATGCTTGGTATTTCTTCGTTTATGGACCGTCTTGAAGAACTGCTGCTGCAGAATCATAACTTTGCCACCATGGAGCCTTTTGGCGCTGCTCACGCCCAACGCGTCTTGG
Source organism: Planctomycetaceae bacterium (assembly GCA_027487485.1). GTDB lineage: Bacteria > Planctomycetota > Planctomycetia > Pirellulales > Pirellulaceae > JBKCUI01. Next base: position 83,040 of record JAIYDN010000018.1, read on the forward strand.
CTGCGTTTGGACGGGCTTATGGTACTCTTCGCGACTCCATTACCAGTGACCAAGAAGCCTTCTTGCATGATGCAACGGAGGAGCTTGCACGGATTGGAAAACTGGCGCCCGTTCAAATTGCGCTTTTGTCCGAAATGATCAAGGATAAGCCTTGGACAACCAGCACGCTTCGCAATCTGGGTGGCATTCAAGGTTTGGGGGTCTCGTTCTTGGAAGAACGGTTGAACGGAGCTAGCGCTCATCCTATCCTCCGATCGAATCTACCAATCGTCCGCCAAGTGCTTCAGATGATGCTGCCGAACGATGAAGCTGTTATCAAGCCACCTGCTTGCACGCAAAGTGCTTTGCTGGGGCAACTAGAAGGTATCGCTACAGAAGAACTACTTTTGCGACTATTGCAACTTCTGGATACCGAAGTCCGCCTAATCACACCAACCAGCAGCGCAAGTTCCTTGGGCTCGACAGCTAGTGCCAGCGGCTCCACCACAGCAGACCCTGCTTACCAGCTAACACACGATTACCTCGTGCCAACAACTCGAAAATGGTTGGCATCCAGCGACTCTGAAACAAGATCCGGGCGCGTGAAGCAACAACTCCGGGACTTGTCTTCCTCCTGGAACGCAATGCCCAGCAAAAAGCGACTGCCTACACTTTCGGAATGGCTGGCGATACGTTGGTTCACCTCGGCAAAGCAATGGACTCAAGCGGATCGCAAAATGATGCGATCGGCAGAAATGCGAATTGGACGATCTGCAGTTCTGCTCACGACGACCTGCTTGGCAGCGGCCTTTGCTGCATTCTGGCTCTACAAAGATTGGCACTCGCGTGTCCTGGTAACTCGATTGGTTGAAGCAGATACCAGCGATGTCGTGGATGTGCTCGAAGCCATCGAACCGCATCGAGCCTGGGTGGTTCCCAAATTGCTAACCGCGGAACAAGATTCGACTCAAACCGATGCTCAATCGAACCATCGAAAATCGTTGCATCTTGGATTGGCGATGATTGCCTCGAAACCGGATCGTCTGGAATCGCTTCTACCGGAACTCGAAGGAGTAGAAGATCGCAATCTGCTGGAAATCGCACTCTATTTGAAACGCATTCGCTCCATCGATGATGAAGCCTTGTTTCAAAAGCTAAACGCTTCTGCGTTGGAGCAACGCACGCTCGCGCTCCCCCTGGCAGCCATTCTAGCACAGCGCAATCCTGACCATGCGAGCTGGCCTTCGATGGCGAACAATCTTTGCCAAATGCTTGTTTCAAAACGCAGCACTCAGATCGCCTATTGGCCTGAAATGGTTCAACCGATCCGAAACGTGTTGTTACCCCCTCTGGTCACCATGGGGGAAAAAGCCAATCAAGAAGGGGCGCCGGTCGAGAATCACTTCGCCCTAGTGTCCTCGCTGGCCTCGGATGACCCCGCTCGATTAGGAAGCGTTTTGCTTTGGGCTCCCTTAGAGCAAATACGACAGGTTCTTGAATCCAACGTACCGAAAGAAAAGCTCGCCATTGAATTACGCGAAAAACTGACCTCTTTGGTTCGCACGCCATCCAGCTCGAACCCGGCGACTTCTACGACCATTCGCGATCGATTGTCGGACGTGCAGGGGGCGGCCGCGACCAACAGCGCCTGGGCGTACAGCGTCCCACTCTCGCAAATTCAAGAGCGAATCGATGGAATGAAATCGGAAGGGTTTTATCCAACTTCGGTTCGACCATTTGTTAAAAATGGAGAACAGCTTGCTGCTATAGCATGGGCTCTTGAGGAAACGGAAATCAAGTTCCTGTCAGGGCTGACCGCAAACGAACTGGAAGAACAGCTGAAACAGCAGCAAGAGGCCGGAGCTACCATGCTTGATTTTGCGGAATACCAGGTGCTCAATACCAACGATCGATCCGTGCCCTCCCCCCCCGAATCGCAGGATTCACAAACACACGGAACAGAGGCAAACGATGCAATGCCCCAGAGAAAAGAACCGACTTTTCTATGGCTAGGTCTGTGGCAATTGAATCCCAGTTCGCAAAATCGTATTCAGCAAGTTCTGACTCTGAACCAAAACGCACTGGAACAAAACAAGTCCGCAGCCGTTTTCAAAGAACTCGGCTACGCCCCTGTTCGTTACGCGGTTCGCGTCTCTCAAGATGGCGATACGCTGAGAAGTGTTTTGTGGGGCAAAGTGCTCAACGAGAGTGGTGAATCAAGTTCCTGGACAAGAATGGAAGCTGCCAACGGCGACCTTTACCCTGGATACGCGATCAGCGATGTTCGTTGTGAAGCAACCCTCCGTGACAATGATCGCGCCGAAACATGGGTCGAATATTACAGCTGGAACCGCTCGGACGATCCAAACAAAAAACTCACTCCAAGAGACAGTATCAATATCGCCTCCCGAGCCTCAGCAGCTGGCCGGCCAGATATCGCCTTAGATACCCTGTCCAAACATACCGATGCAGACTATGCCAAGGTCTCAGAACCAATCCTACGCGGCGCCCAGCGTCAATACGCCCGTGCCTATATTCGACTGGGAGAATCCGCCAAGCTCCGCGCCTTGCTGGAGGATTCCATCCTACCGGGCAAGTTTGAACAGGCAGAGAAAAACTACCTAGCGTTTCGACTTGCGATCCTAGAATCGGATCGAGACAAAGCGGACACCTTATTCCAACAGATCGCCGCCTCTGCAGACGATACAGCCCTTACTGAAGACTACTATCTTCGCACTCTTGCTGTCGCTGCACAAAGCCCATTCAGCTTGCTCATCAATAACAGGCAACCGCTCGATGTACTTATCGACCGAGCGCTTGCTGCACCCAACCAATCCAAACTGAAGGATCTCAATACAACGCTGCTGGAAGTCGACTTCGACGGACTGAAACAACAGCCTCAATGGCTTCAGTTATTAGAGAAGCAGAAATTGGCCAACCGCTTCACTTGCGCAGCACGCAATCGCGAGGATGTCCAAACGAGCATCATTTTTAATGCGGGCTCTCTGGACCATACCAGCCAAGCAACTGCCTTGGATCGAGAAGGATACACCCCGACATGCGTGCATGTTTGTGTTGATCCCAACGGCAATCTGCTTGTGAGCTCTGTTTGGGAACGACCCAAACCGCAAGACTCGGACATCGCGAAACAAGACCGCCGCAAAGCCAACCTGATCCTTGCTCTCGCAAAACTCAAAGAACTGGATATGCTCCGCGAGGGACTCTCTGAGAAGTGGGGAAAAGGCGTTCAGGCGATCCTGATCACCGAATCCGCAAAGCTCCTGCCGGCGGAGCCATTTGTCGAAATGTTACGAGAATCCAACTCACCCGAGCTTCAGTCAATCTTGGTATCACTCCTTGGAGGATATCCCCCATCCCAATTCAGTGAAGATGGTTTCCGCTATCTGAAATTGCGATTGCAAGGCTGGGCAGAATCAGCACCAAAGGCCGGACTGAAGAATGCTTCGGATTGGTGCTTACGCCAATGGGACCTTCCAAGAGAGAACTCGAACACAGCCTCAAAAATCCAACCCGATCGAAACTGGTTTGTCACGAACGCAGGACACACCATGATCATTCTCGATCCCCCAGAACAGGCATTGTTGGGTAGCGATACATGGCGACGCTGGATCAAGATCGATCGACGCTTCGCGATTGGCGAAACAGAAGTTGCCGGAAAGCAGTATGCTGACTTTCTCAAAGACCCGCGCGTGCAACAATGGCTGAATCAGGATCGAACCGAACGTGCATCGCGATTGGCTGCTCCAGAAATGCCTCAAACGGGCGTCTCATGGGAACATGCGATTCGATACTGCCAATGGCTTAACGAACTGGAAGGGATCCCAGAATCGCAATGGTGTTATAAGAATGTATGGAACGAAGACGGCCTTCCCATCACTCCGGAAGTAGATTACCTCAATCGAACAGGCTATCGAATGCCGACCGAAGCCGAATGGCAATACGCAAATTCCACCAATGCATCGACGTCATGGGCTTTTGGATCGGATCCCGGTGTCTCTCAATACTACGAATGGACCTCCATCAATTCGAATTTGCAACAACAGCCTGTAGCACAACTGCGTCCAAACGCTTGGGGCTTTTTTGACCTGGGTGGTAATCTAAGCGAGTGGTGCGACGATTTCTACGATCCGCCATGGCGATCCCCAGAGCAATATTTCGTCGTAGATAGCGGGAACATGGATTCAGAAGAAGGAACCTATTGCAGTCTTCGCGACGCACGCTTCAGCGCTTCGCCACAACCTTCCAATGTTCCGTCGCGAAAGCGACTTTCCTCCTACCTGCAAGGCTCGACCGGGTTCAGATTGGCGCGCACAATATCGCCCACAACGACCAAGTAACCCTTTTCTAAGGAAGCGACATTCTTGCTTCCGAATCGCTGCCTCCAAAAAACCAAAGTAGTTTCGAGATAACTCGTTTTCTTCACGTAGCGTTAAGGTTCGCCCCTCTAACATAGGCACAAGGGGATCGAATCCTTCACAAATGTCTCAGAATGACTCTACTTTTCTCAAAACGAGGTTTGCTCATGTCTCATCCAAAGAAGCCAAATCGATTTCGGACCTTGCGTTTAGAAAGCCTTCAAACGCGCGACCTCATGGCAGTTGACTTTGCAGGTCTACTGCGGTCGGGCGATCTGCCCACCTACAGCATCGATGGCACTGCTAACAACGCATCCAACTTGGAATGGGGAAGCACGAACGAAAAATTCCTTCGGCTCGCTCGAAGTGAATATGCAGACGGGGTTCAGTCCGTCGCCGGAGCAACCGCCCCCAGCGCTCGAGCTGTCAGCAACGCATTGGCCGACCAAGGATCTCAGGATACCGTCAGCAATAAAAACCTTTCAGCGTTTGTTTATGCATGGGGCCAGTTTCTTGACCATGATCTAACGCTCACCAACACGGGCAATGAAGTCATGCTGATCCCAGTACCCAAAGGAGACACCTACTTCGATCCAAACGGAACAGGTACGGTAACCATGCGTACCAGCCGTTCCGCTTTCGAATCGGCTACCGGAACCAGTGCAGCCAATCCGCGAGAGCAGGTCAATTCCCTATCCGCTTGGATCGACGGTTCAATGGTGTACGGTTCGGACAAAACGACTTCCGACGCCCTTCGGACTTTTGTTGGCGGTAAGTTGAAAATGAGCAATGATGGAATGCTGCCGCTGAACAATGCCGCAAACTTTCCTAATGGCACAGTCCCTCAGGCTAACATCGGTATCGTGCCGGATGACCAGCTTTATGCAGCTGGCGATGTTCGTGCCAACGAGAATATTGAACTGACCAGTTTGCAGACGTTGTTTGTTCGAGAACACAATCGCTGGGCAGACCGGATCGCTCGCGAAAACCCAAGATTGAATGATCAAGAGATCTACCAACGAGCACGCGCGATGGTGATCGCAGAACTTCAGGCTATCACCTACAACGAATGGTTGCCGGCCGTTCTCGGAAATGCAGCCCCAGGCAGATACACAGGCTACAATCCCAACGTGAATCCAGGGCTATCAAACGAGTTTGCTACTGCAGCATTCCGATTCGGCCACAGCTTGCTGGGCGATGAGATCGAGTTTCTTGACGAGAATGGCAAGCCGATCGCAGATGCTGTTCCATTAAGCCAAGCGTTCTTCAACCCTAAAGTCTTGGATGGAAAGCCGATTGACTCGATTTTTAAGTACCTAGCGTCCGATCCATCATCGGAACTGGATTTGAAGATTGTTGGAAGTGTGCGCAACTTCTTGTTCGGCGCCCCAGGATCAGGCGGCTTTGATCTTGCCAGTTTGAACATCCAACGCGGACGAGACCATGGTCTAGCGGACTACAATGATACGCGAGCAGCGATCGGCATGCCACGAGTTCGATCTTTTGCAGACATCACGAAGAATCGTGATGTCCAAGAAAAACTTAGACAGCTGTATGGATCTGTCGACAAGATCGATCTATGGATTGGACTGCTGGCCGAAGATCAATTGCCAGGCGCCAGCGTCGGACCTACCACAGCCAAAATCATTCGTGAGCAGTTCGAACGAATCCGCAGCGCTGATCAATTCTGGTATCAGCGATCCTTTAGCGGCCCATTGCTCCGCGAGCTTGACAGCACCAAGCTATCGGACGTCTTGAAACGCAACACCTCCATGCGCAATATCCAAGACAATGTCTTTGTCTTTCGTTCAGGAATAGAAGGGACCGTCTTTGCAGATACCAATTCCGATAACCGTCGCCAACCCAGGGAAGTCGGGCTGGGCAATTGGACCGTCGAACTTGTTGATTCCGAAGGAGCTTTAGTCTCTTCCGTAAGATCGCAGCCTAATGGTTCCTATCGTTTTGATGTCCAAACCGGCATTCGGACTGGCGATTACACGGTAAGGATCACCAAAGATCCACAAGGCCGCTTATTACCAGAACCCATGTCGCGAAATGCATCCATCACGCGAGGTGACCAGTGGGTAAACCGAGTTGACTTTGGCGTCCCACCGTCTCGGCCAGCCGGCAGATCGGCAGCCTCTGGATTGAATTCCACGAATTCACTTCAGGCTCCCTTAGTCGATGCTGTAGCGGCCTCGTCCATGGATCAAATTCTGAGCGAGACCGAGCTTCGACGCCAATCACGTCGTCGTTAACCCAGCTGTTGCTTTAACTTATCTAGTCGCTTGGGGGATACGCTGACGCGCGTCCCCAACTGCTGAGCGTACAACGAGACTCGTAACTCCTCCATCAGCCATCGGAACTCTTGCAATGCACCGGTTGCATAAACTTGCGATGAACCCGAAGGCACTGTGTTCTCAACATAGTCCGGCAAACTCTTGAGAACCGTCACCGGCGGCTGAAGCTTCGCCAACTGCGATTGATATTCATCCCAATACCCTTGCACCGATCGATCGATCTCCAAATCCTTTGTTACTCCAACCGTCTTCAACCGATCCAATCGAACCGCAATCGCTTCCAGATATCGCGGATACTCCCGTACATAACACCACGGCCAATGGTACACCATCGCATCGTGAAACAACGCCTTCAGCTGTATCTGGATCGCTTGCACACTCGACTGGTAAGTCGACGGTGATTTCTCCAGCAAACCGCGAACCTTATGATTCGCGTTGGCAAGCTTGGGCAACCAACGCCCCACTTCCGCTGCAGCACCCGCAATCCGCTCGATCCGCTTCAATCGCTCGATGTCAAACTCCACCTTGGTTCTTATGACAGGCTTGCATTGCTCCAGATGCCACTGAGTGTCGACGAATGCAAGCCTAGCGATCAAGTCCCCGACAAGATCCCGCAATCGATCACCACCAAATCGATCGGATAACCGAAGTGTACAACTGGACCACTCCGGCAAAAACTGAATCTGACTTCGAATCTCTCGTCGCTCCATCTTCGACAACAGCATCACCACCCCGCGTCGCAGCAACTGCTCCGCAAGCACCTCATGATCCAAAATGGACGTACGAATGATCCCTTTATCTACTACCAACGTCGGATAGCGACTCATGCGAACTCCCCCTCGCATCTCGACGACCGACTTGGGCAACGTATCGATATCCCAGTTGTCCATTGCCTTCCGAGCCCAAGCATACTGAGGCGCCGGGCCCGAACTCGCAGCCGGCAAATCCACCGCAATCGCCGCTTGCGTCTGTAGCAATTCGACCAGATTTCGGCTCGCTTCTACCGATTCCCCTTTTGCATTCACTAGCTCCACTCGCATCCGCAAATGCTCTGGGATGCTGGACAAATCAAAATCATCTTGCTTGACGGCTTCTCTTAAATCTTGCGTTAGGATTTCACAAAGCGATTTCCAAAACGGTAACTGTTGCCGTTCGCAATCAGCCAGCTTCGGCAACAATCGACGAACCGTATCAGGCACAGGCACCAATTGACGCCGCAATCGCTTGGGCAATGATTTGATCAAGCAGGTTAGCTTTTCTTCGAGCATGCCTGGCACAAGCCACTCCAGCCGCTCTTCATTCAGTTGATGCACCAGCGTCCCCGGTACCAACACGCTTACACCGTCCGCCTGATCCCCAGGTTCATAGCGGTAACGCAAAGGCAACTGACTGACACCCACCGAAAGCTTCTCTGGAAATCGCTCTGCCACTTCATTGCGATCCACATCAACCGCAATCGCTTCCCAACTAAGATAGGGTGTTGTACCAAGCTGATCATCTGCCCCCTTACTTCCCTTGCCAGGGGCGGAAATCGTTCGATCCCATTTCTCCAACGTGACTCGATCGACCACACTGCTCGGAATACGCGCCCGATAAAAATCAGCCAACACAAACGCATCCACCACCAGATCGCGCCGCCGAGTTTTATCGCCCAGCTGCTGTACCTCTTGCAAAAAACGCTGGTTGTGCTGCCAAAAACTCGCCCGGGAAACCAGCTCATTCTCAGCCAACCCATCTTCGATCAACAACTTCCTAGCCAACACCGGATCGATGGGTGCTAACGGGACCGCCAACTTAGGTGACACCGGCAAACCAAACAGAGTTCCCTTGCGCATGACCAACGCGCTTCCCTGCTTCTTGCTGAAGTGCGGTTCATCGAAGGTGTACTTGATCATATGAGCCGCACACCGGGCGATCCATTCCAATTCAATCTTGGCAACAGTTCGTGCGTATCGCTGCGTTGTCTCAATCAGCTCCGCAGCCACAATCCACTTGGGCCGCGATTGCTTCACTCCCGACCCTGGCCACAGATTCACCTCAAGCGATTGAGCCCCTTTGTACTTACCGACGTCTTCCAGCATCGAAATATTGGAAAGCAATCCACACAGCAAAGACTGATGTAGTTCTAGGTAGCCCTCGGGCAGTTTCTTACTATCGTTCGACGGAGCATCCATCGCGGGCTCGGAAACCGAATTGTCCTGGAAGCGTCGTGACGATTGTTGCTTGATAGCCGGTTGCCGGCGGTCCGCACTTGCAGAGCTTTGGATGTCGATGGGGGCTAGATTCAGCTTGCGCTTGCCGGTCGACAATCGCATCTCGTTGCATTGCTCTAGCAACTGCCGATGCACGTCGGCCCACTCACGAATACGAACCATCGAAAGAAAGGACTCGCGAAGGGCCTTTTCAAGACGCGACCGACCCAATTGCTCTCGTAACTTTTGATAGAAGTCCCATATTCTCAGATAGCTCAAGAAGTCGCTGTTGGGGTCTCGAAATTTTTGATGAGCTTCGTCGGCGGCTTGCGCTTTTTCAGGCGGCCGGACCCGGGGGTCCTGAGTTTCAATCGCAGCCGCAATGATCAATGCATCGTTCAGACACCCATTCCGCTCGGCTTCAATCAGTATTCGCCCAACCCGTGGATTCACCGGCCATCGAGCCAGTTTGCGGCCCGTTTCTGTCAGCCGCTCTTGATCATCGATCGCGGATAACTCGCGCAGTACATTCATCCCTTCCCGAACGGCCTCGGGGCGAGGTGGATCCAACCAAGGCAACGCCTCTACATCTTCGATTCCCAGCGACTTGATATGCACGATGGTGGATGCAAGATCGCTGCGGCGGATCTCAGGCGTGGCGAATGCGGACCTGGCTAAATAGTCCGATTCGTCGTACAACCGAATCGCAATGCCTGCCTCCAAACGCCCGCAACGACCCGACCTCTGATTGCAAGACGCTTGCGGGACGGGTTCAATGGGCAGCCGCTGCACTTTGCTCTTGGCTGCGAATCGCGATATCCTAGCCGTACCGGTATCGATCACATACCGGATACCCGGGACCGTGATCGAACTTTCCGCTACGTTCGTGGCCAGCACTATTCGCTGCAATCGATGCGGCTGGAAGACGCGTTGCTGTTCCGCTTCGGTCAACCGAGCGTACAACGGCAACACCTCGATGTTGTTGTGCAAGCCACGCTGAGTAAGATGCCCACGCAAGTGCTTGGTCGCATCGCGGATCTCTCGTTCGGTCGCAAAGAAACATAAGATGTCACCGCGGCCCTCTGAAAGCAACTCATCGACGGCATTGCAAAATCGCTGCACGACCGAATCGAAATCCTCTTCGGCAATACTGGCTACCGCCGATCCTCGATTACTGCCCGGCAAGCTGTTGCTTTCGCGACGTTCATCCAGCATGGCCTCGCGGACACTCATGGCACCGCGGTATCGCACTTCGACGGGAAAGCCTCGCCCTTCGACGTTGACCACCGGCGCTGCCCCAAGCGCGTCTTGAAAGTGATTCGCGTATTGCTCTGCATCGATGGTCGCACTGGTAATAATCAGTCGCAAATCGGGCCGACGCGGCAAAAGCCTTTGCAAGTAAGCCATCAGCAAATCGATATTCAACGATCGCTCGTGAGCCTCGTCCAAAATGATGCAGTCGTAAGCGTCCAGAAATCGGTCACGCTGGATCTCCGCCAACAACACTCCGTCCGTCATCAACTTGATCAGACTGTCACCTTTGGTCTGATCATTGAACCGCACCTTGAACCCCACTGCGGCACCCACGGTCGAATCCAGTTCATCCGCCAGCCGATGCGCAATCGAACGCGCTGCCAAACGACGTGGCTGAGTGTGCCCAATCCAACCGGTTTTGCCCAATCCTGCTTCCAAACACAGTTTAGGCAACTGAGTGCTTTTTCCGGAACCGGTCTCGCCGCACAGCACCAGAACCTGGCGATGGACCAGAAGATCGACAATCTGATCGCGATATCTGGCGATCGGCAGATCCGCATCATATTCCAATCGAACATGCACGCCCGATCGTTTAGCAAACTGTTCCTTGGCTTGCTCGACTGCGTGATGCCATCGTTGCAAATCCGCTTGTTTACGGTCGCCTGCTGGAAGCCGATCGATACGCTTCCATTGGTCGATCAGCCGCACATACGATCGACGTAGAACTTGGTTTTCAGCGAGCGGACAAATCATGAACGTTCCCAACGGACCGCAAACAATCGAGCCGCTACAATAAACAAAAAGCCACACCCGAGCAGAACAGCCAATTCTAATTTCAAATCGGCCAAAGGCAATTCACGCCAAAAGAGTTTATTGTACCCGTCCAAGGCCCAAGCGTTGAAGGTAAGCAATCCTGCTTTCTGAATGGTTTCGCTCATCAGATAACGTGGCACCATGCTTCCACCCAACGCACTCATCGAAAGGATCACGATGGTGGAAACCCAGCCCAATTGCATCCGCGAAGTGCATAGGGCGGCTAACATCAACGCAAAGCTGGCAGCGGCTCCCGCCGTGACAAGCGTCAACGCAACAAACCCGTCTAAATGATTCAGCAAATCAATTCCAAAGACAATGGCTCCCCAAGTGAACATCAACGTCATCTGAATCGAGCCTATGACCGTAAGGTAAGCCCACTTCCCGAGCAACAGCTGGTCCATGGTTAGACGACTGCACAACAAACGATCCAAAGTCGAATTCTCGCGTTCTTCCAACAGCGAACCACTTGCGGTCGTGGCGCTAAAGAGCAAAAACATGACCGCAATGCCGGCAGCATACATGGCAACCACCGGATTGGTTTTCTTCCCACCAATCACATCGACCACGTCAATTTTAGGTGGCTGCGATAGCGACGGAGAAGATGCACCGGAGGAGCCCGCGTTCGCATCAAAATCAGCTGTCCGAACAAGATTCATGGGTAACGATGATTTCACCATTGATGCGTTGGCTGGGGTAGGTGCATTGGCTTGAACGAATTTATCTGACTTTTCCTTGAGCAGTTCACCGTTGGCGGTCATCACCGCCTTTTGAACAATGGCCGCCAGCACCTGGGACGCCACCTGATCAAACGAATCCGTCATGATCTCAATCTTGGGTAATCCGTTCGCAGAATCTGCGAGTTCACTCTTTTCAAAAACAATGGCTGCTGAAACCATCCCGCGGCGAACTAAATCCTCTGCCGCCGACCGGCTGACCGTCGATGCACCAGAGGCTCCCTCTTTAATGGCCCCATTGGAACGGCCGTTCTCGGATATTCGCAGCGATTTCTGCTCTTCCAGAAGTTTCACCGCCCGTTCGGACAATGCGGCTCCCGAAGTATCGCTAATGGCAATCTTGATCTTGGGCGTCGACGATGCAGAATCCCTGGAGCCAAAAATGACCGCGAAGATGCTGAAGAATACGATCGGAACAATAAAGGTCAAAAACAGTTCCGAGCGATTGTTCTTCAGCCGACGCCAGCTTGTTTGCATGACCGTCCAAATCATTCTCGCAGCTCCTTGCCTGTCAAATGAAGAAAGACATCATGCAAGTTAGGCTGATGCACTTCGAGATCCAGAACCACCCCGCCTACTTTTTGTATTCGTTCCAAGATGCCAGGCAGCTCATCCGCCACGTTGTCCACCCAGCACACAAATCGCCCCTTCTCGCTATCCCACTCCAGCCCAGGTGGCGCTGCAACCAATAGGCCCGACGCTTGAATCGTTACCTGACGCTGAGTTCCAATGGTGGATTCAATCAGATGGTCAATCGTCCCCTCTGCAACCACTTTGCCGTGATCGACAATCACAATTCGATCCGACCGCGTCTCCGCTTCATCCAGATGGTGCGTCGTCAGAACGATGCTGGTTCCTTCTTCATTCAGTTCATCAAGCATGTCAAAAATTCGCTGCCGGCTTTGCGGATCAACCCCCACCGTGGGTTCATCCAACAACAGGATCCTTGGCCGATGCAGCACCCCACAGGCGATGTTGACGCGACGCTTCATCCCCCCCGAAAACCCCTTGGTCAACTCATGAGCCCGATCTTCAAGGCCAATCCACTTCAAAGCCCAAGCGACCCGTTCCCTCAATTTTCGCGACCGCAAACCGTGAAGCTGACCAAAACACTCCAGGTTTTGCTTCGCAGTTAAATCAGCGTAAATCGCCAAATCCTGAGGAATCACCCCCATCTGAAGCAACACATCCGGGTCCCGAATCGACTTGCCCAGCAAGAAAACCTGGCCACGGTCCGGTCGCACCCGACCACACATCGACCGAATCAAGGTGGTCTTTCCCGCCCCATTCGGCCCCAACAACGCAAGCCTTTCACCTTGATTTAAGACGAATGACGTCCCTTTAAGGGCTTGATTGCTTCCGTAAGACTTCCATAGGTCCACCACTGCCAATGCTGGCGTGTCGACGGCAGAGGCTTCTGGCTTGGATTGAGGAATCGAGATCGAGGAAAGAGTCACTATAGAAAAGGAGGACCAGGGTTGGAGAATAAATAGGGTGTCCAGCTGCCTTACTCGCGACGCTCCCAAATCGGCCGCTGCATTATAGGCAATCGTCGTAGAAAGAAAAACGAACCTTCGATCTAATCTTTACATTGATATTGTCGTCCTTTGCTCCCTGAGCGTAGCGGTTACCCAGCAATACGATCGTCCGCTAGACTCTAGTCCGTTGCACATATTTCCAACAACCACGGTTCAGCCCTCGCGGCTGCTGTCTCATAACGCAAGGAATACAACCTTGAATCGCAATAGGTCAACGCTAGTTCATGGCTTCCTTCCTACTTGGCTCCAATTTCTGGTATTGACTTGGACGGCTCCGTTCCTCGCCGGCCAGGATGCCGCCCCAACTCAGGCCAAACCCGACTATTCCGCAGAACTGCCCAGAATACCAGCATTGTCCCCTCAAGATTCCATGCGATCCATTCGCGTGCCCGAAGGATATCGATTGGAGCTGGCCGCAGCCGAACCGGAGATCCGCGATCCGGTCGCCATGTCGTTTGACGAAAATGGACGCATGTATGTCGTCGAAATGTGCGATTACTCCGAACAGGAAACCGAATCGCTGGGGGCGATCCGTTTGCTAGAAGACCGCGACCACGACGGGCAATACGAAACCAGCACTCTCTTTGCCAGCAACCTGTCGTGGCCAACCGGAGTCCTTTGCTACGACGGCGGCATCTTCGTCGCAGCCGCACCCGATATTTGGTTCTTGAAGGATACCAACGGAGATGGCAAGTCCGATATCCAAACCAAAGTCCTATCCGGTTTCGGCCGGAGCAACGTTCAAGGACTTCTGAACAGCTTCTGCTGGGGGATCGACAACCGTATCTATTGCCAAGTCAGCAGCTCCGGTGCAACTGTGGTTCAGCCCTCCAAGCCCGACGTCGCACCGCTGAACTTGAACGGCAGAGATTTTTCATTCGACCCAAAGACCATGCAGCTTCGGCCCGAAAGCGGTGGCGGTCAACACGGCATGAGCTTCGATGACTTTGGTCGACGATTCACCTGCCACAACAGCGATCACTTGCAAATGTATCTGTATGACGATCAATACATCACCGCCAACAGCAACGTCCCCTTACCTCCGTCCCGACTAAGTATCGCAGCCGATGGCCCTCAAGCCAATGTGTTCCGTCTGAGCCCCGTCGAGCCCTGGCGTAACGTCCGCACTCGACTTCGCGTTTCCAATCAAGCCGCTGGACCTATTGAAGGGGGGGGCAGGGCGGCCGGCTACTTCACTAGTGGAACCGGAGTCACCATCGTCCGCGGCAACGCTTTCTCCGACGACTTAAAGGGAATGGCTATCATCGGCGATGTTGGCAGCAACATTGTCCACCGCAAACGTCTTTCGGAATTCGGAGTTGCCATGGTCGGCGAACGGGTCGACAAAGAATCCGAACTGATCGCCGCCACCGACATTTGGTTCCGCCCTGTCCAATTCGCAAATGCACCTGATGGAACTTTGTACATTGCGGACTTGTACCGCGAAGTGATCGAACATCCGAAATCGCTTCCCGAAGAGATTAAGAAACATCTCGATCTGACCAGCGGACGCGATCGAGGTCGCATCTACCGGCTGGTACCCAACGGTTATCAACAACCACCTGCGCCCGAGCTTGGACGAGCCACGATCGATCAACTGATCGCGACTCTGGAACATCCCAATGGTTGGCATCGGGATACCGCGTCGCGCTTGCTCTACGAACGCCTTGCCGACCGACGCGATGTCCAAGTCTCGCCCAGGTCGATGGACGCTCTGGATACGATCGCCAGCTCATCCGTATTCCCACCAGCCCGGTTACATGCGTTGGGAGTGTTGGCAAGCATCGGGGCAGGGCAGGGCAGGGGGGTAATTCAGGCGGCACTCCAGGATTCGCACCCACGCATCCGCGAATGTGCCATCCGCTGGAACGAAACTACCAAAGACGAACAGCTTACTACGGCACTTGCGGCCCTTGCCCAGGACCCCGACCCTCGCGTTCGATTGCAACTGGCTCTGTCATTGAATCGGTTCTCATTACCAGAATCCGAACGAATTACGTTGGCTTTGCAGTTGTTGGCACTTGCTTCCGACGACAGATGGCTTCGAGCAGCAAGCCTCAACGCGATCGGCTCCAACGGCCTTTCAGCATGGAAAAGGCTGCAAGTGGGGCAGGGCAGGGGGGGTAAATCCGAAGTGCCGCTACCGGTTTGGCAAACGATCGCCCTGTTAGCCGGCCAACAAACATCGATCGATTCCTGGACCGCACTGGAAACGATCCTGCTATCCATGGATCAGGAAACGCACCAACGGCAAGCGTGCATCGGCCTGCTCAAGGCATTGCAACAACGCATTCCCGACATCGCGGCTCGAACTGCCGCTCTAGCAAAACTCCCTGACCTGAATGTAGCCTGTACGAAGCTCATTTCCGAATCTCGAACCCGGTGTCTGGATCCGAGCCTTGCGATTGCGGACCGGACCGAAGCCATTGATATCGTATCGATCGAGCAATCGCCGGAGGACATCGTCGTGCTTGCTGGACTTTTGAATCAGCGTGAACCGCAGCCGGTGCAACAAGCGGTAACGAAAGCACTCATGCAATACCCTTCCCCCGAAGTGGCGACGGTATTGTTAGACGCATGGCCAAGCTTGAGCCCGCGAATGCGATCGCTCGCTTCGGACGTTCTGTTTTCGCGTGCAGCCTGGATCGAAGCGTTGCTCGGCAGGGCAGGGCAGGGGGGCTTCGCCATCAGCGAGTTGGAACCAGCGAAGATCGCAAGCCTACGCAATCATCCGAACGCAAGCGTTCAAAAACTTGCCGGCTCGGTACTGAAAGCTCAGCCCACTAGCAACCGCCAAGAGGTGCTAACCAAGTACCGCGCCGCCTTGACCATGCCAGGTAACACAGAACGAGGGAAGCAAGCCTTTGCGAAGGTGTGCGCCGCCTGCCATCGACTGGACGGCGTTGGCTATGAGCTCGCCCCGAGCCTTGCTTCGTACCAGTTCCGCGGTGCCGAAGCGATTTTGCAAAACGTGATCGAACCGAACCGCGAGGTGAATCCTCAGTACTTAAGCTACACCATCATCACGGCGGATGAGCGTATTGTGACTGGGATGATTTTGGAAGAAACCGTTACGAGCGTGACTTTAGTGCGAGGCGAGAATCTATCCGAAACCGTGGACCGATCGAATATCGCGGAGATCAAGTCTTCGAAAGTATCGCTGATGCCCGAAGGAATCGAAACACAGCTAGAACTCCAAGGCATGGCCGACTTATTGTCGTATCTTCAATCGAACATCGGCAGTGCCCGTTAGCCCTAAAAAACGTACTCTCGTTCCAAGGCTCCGCCTTGGAACGCACTGCCCTGGAGGCTCCGCCTCACGTCAAGCATGCATTTACAACCTCAGGAGGCAGGAGCCTCCGGTGCATCGCGTCCCTAGGCGGAGCCAGGGGACGAGTGTTAACACCCAAGACTATTTCTTCGCTCCCCTCGCCCCTGTAATCAGGGGAGAGGGGTCGGGGGTGAGGGGTTAACGCCCACCCTAAAAAACTTTAGCAGCTCCTAGTTTTTCTGACGTCTTCCCCCTCATCCCCAGCCCTTCTCCCCCGGAGTACCGGGGGAGAAGGGGGCAAGACAAAGCAAGAAGTGCTTTACCTCGTCTTGCTAAGACCCACTGTCTAGTCCATCTGTTGCGGTTTGGATCAATTGCCATAATTCGATGTATTTATCTCGAACGAATGGATTGAGCGTTTGCCCCAGCGATTCCGGCAGTTTCAGTATCTGAATCAATCGTTGAACGTCAACGATGTCCTGGCCTCGAAGCGCATTGGTCATTCCGGAAGCCAGCTTCAGTTCGATCAACGATGGCAGTGCGATAAAGCGTATGCCGTCTATCAAGGTCGTTACACTTTGAGGGTCAGGAAATGCAACTGGCTTTGGTTTGCCATCGCCTGGAAAATCACCAGTGACCAAGAATTCAATCTTCACACCCGATGCAACATCGCGAAGGTTCTTGCTTCCAGGAAAGGGCGGGAGATAACCCAATCCATCCAATGCTTCATGAAGTTGCAGTAGACCTTCGCGCGTGACTAGGATATCGACATCTTCCGTGAAGCGGCGTAACCCATGAAAGAACAATGCCATCCCACCGACGACAGCATAAGGAATTGCCAACTCCTCCAATCGACTCACTACTTGATTCAACGTCTTATGGACGGCGCTTTCGTTTTCGAAATGCATACTCCCCTCTCTGAAAGCCCACTGGCGATCTTCGTTTAGACGTTGTTCGTACGTGATATTGTTCATTTTGTTCCTCTGCACGACAGTATAACGGTCGTTTACCTTGGGGGTACTCTCCGGCTAGCAAATAAGCCGCCAACTTCAAACTCACTCGCAATTCCCAGAACAGACTTGCTTGACAAATTCACCAGCATGCTGATATGCTCGAACCGGAACAGGAGTCTGCGTACGCATAGTGTGGATACACGAATGTCGATGTTATCGACGGGCAATGTGAAGATTAGGAAGGACATGAGTCGCCAACAAGACCGTCTATCAGAAGAGATGGCTTGCCTTTGCACCGATAACGGAAATGTCTGGTCTGCACCAAGACGCTAAGCATCGTCCGTTGGTACTAATATTTTTCATCGTAACTTTAATGGAGTATCAACGAATGAGACTGGATTTCCTAGCAAAACGAGCCGTATGGACTTCATGTTTTCTCGCGCTTGCTCTTTTGTGTACACGCTTGCAGGCTGATGGCCCAAAGCTCGAGTTTGGATCAATTCGTTGTATTGATGTTTTGTCAGATGTTTTCGGGTTTGGCGCTCTTGTGTCGATTAACAACGATCACGAGTTGAGACGAAAGCTCGAAATCACCGATAAACAGCTTTCTGACATTCGCATGACCTTTGAGTCCAAGAGTTTACACAAGGGGGATAAGGTTGCAATGGAGGCTGCCGCCCAAGCCTATCTAAAAAAAGTATTGACCGAAATTCAAGCTGATAAACTTAGACTCACCTACGTGAAAGTGAGATTCCGATCACCGGATCACCTTTTCGAGCCTCTGATTTTACACGAACTCGAGGTTGAGCCCGAGCAAGCACAAAAGCTGTACACTGCAATGCGCATTCAAACCGAAGAAGTCGATACGAAACTTGACAAACTGATTGCTCAGGCGATTTCGGATGCGTTTCGACCAGAAACTCAAGATATCTTTTGGTCGTTTGTTGGTAGCAATTTCAAGATCGACACCAACGGATCGGACTGGAGGAAAATTGCGGTTCTTCCACAGACCAGTTCGATTTGGCAACTTACTTTAGGGACATCTGTCGTGCTTCCAAATGAGCTGGCCTTATCCCAACAACAACAGATAAAGATGAAAGGCTTGATGGATGACGAAATCGCGAAGGCCGTGGCGGGAAATACATCTACGGAAGTTGAAGTCTCAATCCGATTGGATGATATACTCAGCAATCGACAAAGGTTCGCGATTGCGCAAAAAATCCAGCAAGAGATGATTCGCAGCAATCTAACTCTGGCAGTTTGCCCAGAGATGGCGAGGCACTTCCATTTATCAGACGACGATCTGAATTCAATCAAGTCGGAATTAGAGGAAGCGAACAAGCAGATCATGGAGGTAAAATCGACTTGCCTCTTGGAAGCCACCAAAACAGTATTGAGAACCGCACCACCACAAGTGAAGGATAAAATTCTTGGTTTAGCAGACGGGATCTGGGACTTAAAGTGACGGTATCTACAACTAGCCATTCTATCCAACAAGGAACCATCCGTCAGTCACCGATAAGTGCACAATGGCCATGTCTTCCCCCCCTCATCCCCAGCCCTTCTCCCCCGGAGTACCGGGGGAGAAGGGAGCAGGGCAAAGCAGGCGTCGCTTCGGCGCAACGACTTGTCCGTCGCGACGATTTTTATTCTTTCAGAGTACCGAAGACGATTTCCCCTGCCCCTCGCCCCTGATATCGGGGAAGAGTGGCTTGTTGATTTAGTCGTTTAACAGTCAGCCGAAGGCGTACTCTACGGCTGACTGTTAAACGAAATGCATTTGAAAAATGCATCAAATCAACAAGCTTTGTACCTTTAGCGGAACTTGTTTAGCGTTACACCCAACTTCGCGGCCCAAAGGGTCAGGTAATCGCGATCCAAGCGATCTCTGTGCAGATGAATCAATTCTTCGATGTCCGCTAAGTCGATCATTCGACCTGCTACTGCTTTGAATAAAATCAAGTCCTCGCAACTCAATATTCGAACAGGACATTCCACCCCTTGGAAGCTTCCTGTTACTGCTCGGTCCAAAACAAGCCCATGAAATTCCGACTGGGAAACAAGGAAGTCAACGTCGATGTCAAGATAACTGTCAGGCAACGTCAAACTCCATTGGGAAACCTGTAAGCTTCCAAGCGACGTGATGTGCCTTGCCTTAGCAGGGAACATTCCGTTAGATCGAAGGAAAGCATCGAACGATGTTGAATCTTGGATTGCGATCGCGATGTCAATGTCTTGAGTACTTCTCGCAAACCCCCAATACGATACCGCTAGCCCCCCAGCGATCGCAAAACGGTCCTCGAATGGCCTTAAAAGTTTCCAAACTTGTTCCAACGATTGCATGAGCAGACTAGGGGGCATCGTTATTTACCTCAGGTAGAGTATTCCTGTTTTGGTCTTCTTCAGCATGCCGCCATTTTCTGCTGCGACGATCCTCATTCCATTTTCGGTAGGCTTCCTGAATGTCGCCGTCTGGCCCAATTCGATCTCGAAGACCTGCCATCAACATCTCATGACTAAATTCCATCGCCCGATACCATGCGGCCATGCGTACACGAACCACCTCGGGGTCGGGTGGAACAGGAGCGGAAAATTTGGGTTGTGTCATCTTCGCTAGCCCTGTTCCTATTGGATCGCATTTCGAAAGGCGCGAATCAAAGTGGTTTCACCCGATTGCAAACGTTGCCCAAGAAACCGATCAATCAGCGATGCCTCCAAGCCGGGCAATTCAACACTCGATGGAATGGGCTCGTATTGCCCGTTAGTCCAACGATAGAATTGAAGGGTATCGCCGTCATGCTGCCAAACTTCGCGAACTTGCATCGCAGCGAAAAGCTCCAACTTGTCGATCGCAGATGACGTTAGCGCAATCTCAACGACGAGATCAGGTGCGGGATCCACTTCAAAATCAAGCTCCTCTTTTGCAAGAACTCGATCAATGTTCGTCACATAGTACGACTCGTCCGCTTCATACGCTTTTTGCAGATCGCTTCGCTTTACAGTAACCGATGCAACACTCAGTATTTCGATCCCACGGATCTCCGAATACGCTTCGATCATTCGCCCAATAAGGCGACCAAGGTTCTCATGCTTGCGTTTCGGACTCATCATCTCTAACACTCCTTCGTCGTAAGTCATGCGAGGCACCGAACCCTCACGCTCGTCCGCCAAAGCGACGAACGTCTGCCAACTTACGTTTCGAAGCACCATCCGCGTTTCCGGCGCTTCGCTGATCAATGAGCTCATATTTTTCTTCCGACGGATTCCATTGCACGCATGCCCCACCTGAACAATTATAGCTTATGCACGTCCCTTTGGATCGGACAGGTCCCGCTTCCATGCGGGGAGGCGAAGTTTGAAGTTGGAAGTTCGAAGTTTGAAGGTGGGGAGTTGTAGGATCGCGGTTCGACGGAGAGGCTTTTGGTTCGCCTCCCCGGGGCAGGGCAGGGGGCAGAGGCAAAATACATAGGGAATTTGCGGCAAAAAACCTTTCATTCTCGGGGCAGGGCAGGGGGGAAGCATGTTAAACCTTTCGGTTTGCACCGATTCTGCTTATAGTACTGACTATTCAGTGACTCGCTCGGCGATGTCTTTGGCTCACTCGTTTGCATCCAATCCAAAAGCAATGGTAAAAGTTCGCGACTTCCTGGGTCCCTATCGGTTGACTCGCTTGATCCGACTTGGCAGCACCTGCCAAGTTTGGGAAGCCATCCGCGACGATGGGCAAAAACGATATGCGCTAAAAGTTCTGCGCCCGGAACAACGAGGAAACAAAGAGGAAATCGCGTTTCTGAAGCACGAATTCGAGATCGCGAGCACTCTGAGCCACAAAAACATTATCAAGATCGTTGAATACAAAACCGACGCGGAAACCCCGTTCATCGTGATGGAGCTTTTTAGCGAAATCAACTTGAAGCAAGCCATGCGACGCGGCCCCGAACCCATCGCCTTCAAGCTGACGAGCATCGTCGAACAGGCATCAGAAGCACTCTATTATTTCCACTCCAAAGGCTACGTTCATTGCGACATCAAGCCGGACAACTTGCTTCTCAGCCGTGACTACGAAGTCAAGCTGATCGACTTTACCATTTCCCGGAAAGTCAAAACGGGCTTAAGCCGATTGTTCGGCGGAAAGAACAAGGTGGAAGGAACTCGGTCGTACATGTCGCCGGAACAGATCCGTGGCCTGACGCTCGACCAACGCAGCGATATCTACTCGATGGGCTGCATGCTGTTCGAATTGTGCACCGGCAAAGCGCCTTATACCGGAAACACGCCCAACGATCTTCTCAGCAAGCATCTCTCGGCAACTCCGCCGTCGGCTCTTGTCACGAATGAGAACATCACGCCCGAGTTCAACAATTTGATCAAGAGACTTCTCTCGAAGAAACCTGAAGAGCGTCCGCAAACGATGTGGGACGTTTTAAAGTTGGTACGAGCTACACCTATCTTTAAGAAACCACCTCGCATTCCCGAAACTTCGATTTTCGACGATTTTCCAACCGGCGGCCGAATGGAAAATCCAACGTAACAAGGTTTAAGGTGTAAGCGATAAGGCATAAGCGGGGAGCAGTGCTTTTGCGATTCGGTTACACCTCACACCTCACACCTCACACCTCACACCTCACACCTCACACCTCACACCTCACACCTCACACCTCACACCTCACACCTCACACCTTACACCTTACACCTTACACCTTACACCTTACACCTTACGCTCCTCGATTTACTATGAGCACCACAGCACCTGGATTTGAATTCGAACAACCGATTCTGGATCTCGAAACACAGCTAAAGGCTCTTGAAAAAAACGATAGCCGCAGCGAAGCAGAACAAGAACAGATTCGGCAATTGCGTCGCAAATGGACAGAAACTACCCGCGAGATCTATGCCGGCCTTACACCTTGGCAAATTGTCCAAGTTGCCCGGCATAAAGACCGTCCTTATACCAAAGACTACCTGAATCTTGCCTTCGATGAATTTATCGAACTGCACGGTGACAAGTTCTTTGGCGACGACCGCGCCATGTTGACTGGGTTCGCAAAACTGGGGCGACACAAAGTGTTGGTGGTCGGCCATCAAAAGGGCCGAACCTATAAAGAACGCGCCGCGTGCCATTTTGGATGCGCGCATCCAGAAGGCTACCGCAAAGCCATGTCCAAAATGAAGATGGCCGAAAAGTACAAGCTTCCCATCATCTGCTTCATCGACACCCCTGGTGCGTTCCCCGGCGTCGGTGCGGAAGAACGCGGCCAAGCGCAAGTGATCGCGGAAAGTATGTTCCTCATGAGCCAGCTCGAAACGCCCATCATCTGTGTGGTGATTGGCGAAGGAGGATCCGGAGGAGCTCTGGGTATTGGTGTTGGCAATCGAATTGCCATGCTCCAGTATTCGTACTATTCGGTCATCAGTCCTGAAGGTTGTGCCGGCATTCTTTGGAAGAGCCACCAATACGCAAACAAAGCTGCTGACGCGTTGCGATTTACATCGTCGCACTTATCCCGTCTGAAGGTTGTCGACGACGTGATCGAAGAACCGCTGGGGGGCGCTCATCGCGATCACCACCAAATGGCTTCGCGACTAAAGAATTATCTTTCAAAGACGCTCGATCAATTGGTCAAGCTAAGTCCCGAAGCATTGGTCAGCGAACGCTACGATAAGTTCCGCGAGATGGGAACCTATCTCGAGATGCTGGACGATGGAACATCCACCGTGCACGGCGCCATGATCGAAGGCTGACCGAAGTTTGAAGTTTGAAGGAATAGAAAGGGCAGGAGGGGCCATGCAGTTCAGGCCCACTAGAACACCAAAGCGGTGTCCGGTCGGGACTAGCCCGAGCCGGACAATACGACAAACAGAGAACGCTGGTCGATTCAGCTTACGGCTCACTGCTTACCGCTCAACGCTACCAACAGAGCAGGGGAGGGGAGGGAAGTTTGAAGTTCGAAGTTTGAAGTTCGAAAAAAACCTCACTTCTCACTTCTCACTTCTCAAGTCCCTTCACTGCTTCTGCTTGAAATTCCTTTCGTACGTTCGATGCATCCGAATTTGGGAAGTTCGCTCGCTGGGTCATCAAGATGTAGCAGCGGCCTTTCAAGGGATCGATCCAGGCTTGAGTTCCATGCGCGCCGCCGTGACCGAACGAACCGGGTGACAACATGGCTGTCACGTCGCTCGGATCACGGATCACGCAGCATCCGATTCCCCACGCATTGCCCGGCGTGAATCCTGTGGTGAGTTCGCCCGTTGATGGCGTACGAAATGTCAGGACCGACTCGGGAGACAGGATGCGTGCTCCATCGAGCGTCCCTTCTTGGATCAGCATCTGACAGAAACGCGCGTAATCACGAGCCGTCGAAAAAAGCCCACCGTTGGCGGCTGGCATTCGATTGCGATCGGTTGGGGCCCTGCCCGCCAGGAGAAGATTGGGTGCCTCTTCCAAGTTCCCGTTTTCTGTTCGTTTGTAAGACTTAGCGACTCTCGTCATTTGTTCTTCGGATAGATAGAAAGTCGTATCTTTCATTCCGAGCGGTTTGCAGACTCGATCTTCAAGGAACTGATCAAAACGGACTCCGGAGACCACTTCGACAATTCTTGCGGCGGTATTGATACTGGACTGGCTATATTGCCATTTCGATCCGGGTGTGAAAAGCACTTTGACCTTGGTGTATTTTGCAGCCGCTTCCGCTAGTGTCTTGGACGAGTAGGCTTCGCTGCCGGCAAGTTCTGCCATTCCAGAAGTATGAGTCAGCAAATGCCGCAACGTGATCGCTGCGGGCGAACCGTCTTCAAGTTTTAGGTTTTTCATTTCAGGCAGGTAGTCCGAGATCGGTGCATCCAAGGACAACTTTCCTTCTTCGACCAAGATCATGACACAGACGCCAGTCATCGGTTTTGTCATGGATGCGATCCAAAAGATGGAATCTTCTCGCAGTGGTCGCTTCGATGCCAAGTCGGCGAACCCGTCCACATACAGATGCTGGATCGCATTGGCTGTGGCAACCAAAGTTACGGAACCGGCAATCTCTTTGTCCTCGGAAAACTTTCGCATGGCGGAAGCGACTCCCGGGACAACAGGAGCAATGTTCGGCTCTTGGCCGCTCAGGCGAACGGTTTGAGTGAAACAAGAAATGGACAAGATGGCGGCAGAGATCAAAGTGCGACGCATGGAGGATTTTTGGCTTTCTGGGGAGGAAACGAAAATGAACGAGAAGCGATTATAGCTCGGGGCGGAGCAGGGCAGGGGCCCTGCTCTTTCCAAGGCCCGGCGGCATTTCAGCAATGAGCTCCATTGGCCCAAATTTCCATTTTCGTTTCCATCTTTGTTTTCTTTCGTGCTCGTGCTCGTGCTCAATGAAATGGTGCACGTGCTCGACGCCAGCCGAGGCGCAGGCGCGAAAGGATCAAGCAACCGTCTATCATTGAG
Organism: Planctomycetaceae bacterium; assembly: GCA_027487485.1. Lineage (GTDB taxonomy): Bacteria > Planctomycetota > Planctomycetia > Pirellulales > Pirellulaceae > JBKCUI01. The sequence goes on from JAIYDN010000018.1 coordinate 107,882, forward strand.
CGAAGCTCGAAAGAACCTTTTGAAAGTCCATGACAATTCGGATTTCACAACACGTTACGGCTGCGTTGAAGAATGGGATTGCACAAAATAAATCCCAAGCAGCTGTGCAGGCGGACCTGCGGCAAAACATCGGTTCGAATGCAAAATCGAATTGAGTTGACTCTGGCTGTCGCAGTGACTCTGCTTTGGCACCGGTGCCTCTACTGACTAAGGTCCCCCTAACGGTTAAAGCAACCCTGCCGGCCGCGGTGCACCTGACGGCCAAGATGGACTTGGCGGTTACGGCATCGCTTCTGGCTGGGCTGGCTCTGCTGGACAGTTCGATTGGTCGCTTTGCAAAGAATGAAGCCTGAGGGGCTGACGCATTGACAAGGTTTAGCCTAAGGGACTGATCGCATTGACCAGGATTGGCCTGAGGGGGCTGCGCGCATTGGACAGGATTAGCCTGAGGGGCTGCGTGCATTGGCCAGGATTTAAGCCTGAAGGGCTGACACATCCTCTGCCGGGGGCAAAGCCCCCGGAATCCGTATTCACTGAACCGAAAGGCCTAGAGGGCCGACACACCAATCCAAACGGCACTTTGTAATCTCGGTTTGCTTTGGGATTGGAGCGGAGAGTCTTCGAATTTCGAATTTCGAATTTCGAATTTCGAATTTCGAGTACGAGTTGAAGTTGAAGTTGAAGTTGAAGTTGAAGTTCGAGATCGGTGCTGGAGCGGCAGAGGAGAGGGAGCCGGCTCGATTTGGTTTCGAATCCGCGGGAGCTGCGATTTGCTAGGGAACAACAAAACCTCAAAAACCCAGGCAAATCTTAAGTTCAAACCGAACATAAGAAACATTATCGGACGTTGCAAATCGGGTTTTTGACCGGCCTGCTCTGCATAGACACCCCACAGATCACTCTTTTTGAACCCGTTTCTTGGATCGTTTTGCGTCCGAAATTCTCAAAGCTCGTCATCGAGATTCGGCATGCTCGCAATCGAATTCGGACGCCAGACACAATCCAGTCCGCAGCCAGGTTTCCCAGCAAGACCTTCGCGAGCTGCCCCAGCATTCAACGCATCATCATCTGGTCATTTCGGCGATCAGCGACAAACAAACGCCTCGCGAATCTTGAGCAGCAGGGAATGCAAAGCTTTTCGCCTGAGCAAGCTTTTCCGATAAAGCAAACCTGAACAATCCCGCCTGAACAGTGTGTTCAACTTTGACAAGATTACCGACTCCGTCGACCTGACGGATTCCAAGAGATCATCCCAATAACGATTCTTTAACGATCAAACAAGCTTTTATCCCTAAGCGCCCGCTATCGAAAAAGCGAAATCAACCAGTTACGCTGTTCTTTCCGAATGCGCAGAACGCTCCCCACCTTCAAACTTCGAACCTCCAACTTCAAACTTCGCCCCCCTACCCTTGCCCGAGATCTACTCGCAATCTGCCGGATGCCTTGCTTCCCAGTATCATCAAGGTCACACTAGAGGTTCCATCTTCCCTGATCGATAAACCTGATTGCAACCATGTCGACTGACACCATCCCGTCATCTTCCGAACCAGATCCGGAACGTCGAGAAAACACCACAACGGTTTCGACGCGGCGCGACAAACTATTGAAGCGACTGAAGCCGTATTGGATGATGGAAGGTGCGAATGTTTTTTTCGTTCCGTTCTTCGCGTGGTTTCTCATAACGGTCGTTGCGAAGGGGCAGATCTCCATTGCGGTTATTGCGGCGATGGTAGCCACTTCGTTCCTGCTTGTTGTCGGCACCTTCGCTTGGAAAATGGTCGTTGACGGACTGGAAGGAAATCCCAAGTCCGAAGAGCATTGGACGCCTTGGCTAGATCGAGTTCGCTGGCCGGCGTTGATACTAACCATCCTTGCTTTGATTGCCACCGTCGCTGAGGCTTTCTCGACATTGCCACGCGTCTCCGCAAGCCTTGTTGGAGCGAGCCTGCTTTGCTTGCTCGCCATTCTCGAGTACGTGAACTACTACCACGTCCAGTTGCAACACTTTGATCATGCCGAAGACTTCCAACGACTCTTGTCCGGCAAGGGCTTTCGCCGATCGCATCTCCCCAAGTCCATTCGCACCTACCGCCAAAAAAGTCGAAAATTTTAGGAAAGTCCGGTTCGACAGATCCAAACCGCCCTGCCCTCCCCTCAGGACATAGACTTCTCCACCGTCCAGACTTATCTGCGGCAGCTTGAGCCCAAGGGCTATGCTTTGTCGGTTCTGCATGTGAAAGCACAAAGATGGGATTATTGCATTTCGAATAGCAGCCTCCGAAAGTGAGTCGCCGCGAAAGGGCATGTGTTACTCTGCTCTGATTCACGTCGAGCCTGTGAGTATGAATGGGGCTGGGATACTGCCGAAAGCCGCTGATTCGAACGAAAAGCATTTTTCCACAAATTTCCAAGGTATTTTGCCTCTGCCCCCTGCCCTATTAGGGATGCAAACCAAAAGCCCCTCATCTTCAAACTTCAAACTTCGAACTTCCAACTTCACACTTCGCCCCCCCCTGCCCTGCCGCGGTTGCATTCACCGTTGGCCGTGATAAACGCATAGGCCGCAACAAGCCGTAGGCCGTAACAAGCGATAGCGCAGTTACGGCAGCCTCGTTCGAATCTTATTGCCTCATCGAACGAGTCAGTTGTATCTAGCACTCCATGCCGTAACTGCGTCCAAAGCGACTTGTTACGGCCTACACCTACCTTACGGCCTACACCTCCTTACACCCTACTCACTCAAATATCGCGGTCTCGAACGCCGAGCAAATACAGAACTGCGTCGAGTCCCATGGTGGACACTTGATGCTCGGCAGCTAGCCTGACCACCGGCTTGGCGTGAAATGCAATGCCTAGCCCTGCCCTGGCCAACATGGGTAAATCATTTGCCCCGTCCCCAATAGCGATGCATTGCTTGCGATCGACTCCTTCCTCCTGAGCCAACTGATCCAAGAGCGCGGCTTTTCTTTGTGCGTTCACAATGGGACCGATGACGCGTCCTGTTAACTTGCCGTCGATGATTTCCAATTCATTCGCATACACATGATCGATTCCCAACTTGCGTTGCAAGAAATTTCCAAAGTAAGTGAAGCCGCCCGATAAAATCGCCGTGCGATATCCGAACCTCCGCAAAGTGGAAAGCAATCGCTCGGCCCCTTCCGTTAGAACCAACCGCTCGGCAATCTTCGGCAATACATCCTCGGTTAGGCCGGCAAGGGAATGAACTCGCTTGCGCAACGACTCGTCAAAATCGAGCTCGCCACGCATGGCCGCTTCTGTGATCGCACTCACTTCATCGCCAACCCCCGCTTCCTTGGCAAGTTCGTCTATCACCTCGGCCTGCAACAAGGTCGAATCCATATCCAGCGCGACCACTCGGCGACTTCGACGAAAGGCATCATCGCGTTGCCATGCCAAGTCTAGATTGAGCCGGCTGGAAAGTTCCAGCAAACTGGCTTTCAATTGGGCCGAATCTCGAGGTTCCCCGCGTAGCGAAAACTCTACGCACGCTCGGGTTAATGTATCGGTCGGAATCCGAGGCGGTCGACCTGAAAGTCTCGTGATGACGTCAATGTTCAACCCCTGGTCTGCTAGCATTTGGCTAACCGCATGGAACTGAGTTGCCGTGACAGATCGCGATAACAAAGTCAGAATGAATCGCGATTTCCCCTGCCTGCCAACCCACAGATCGTAGTCTTCATCGGCGATGCGTTTCGGATTGCACTTCAGTCCCAGCGCAGTTCCCAGCTCTTGCATTTCCTGAATCACCCGATCGCTATCCTTTTCTTCCGGGATGCGAACCAGCAGCCCCAAAAGCAGGGACTGGTGAATGACAGCTTGATTGACATCAATGATGGAGCATTCGAATTCCGCCAAAAGCTGGGACAGACTAGCGGTCAAGCCAGGCCGATCTTCGCCAGTGAATCGAAACAAAACAAGGGACGCAAAACGGGAAGTTGTAAGGTTCATGCGCATATCCTACCGAATCTCCCCCAAGAGTCCGAGGGGGGCCAGGCTTCAGGAGTCAGGCTTCAGACTTCAGGGTCTTTTTTCAAACTTCAAAGTTCCCACTTCCAACTTCCCTCCCCCCTGCCCTGCCCGCTCCTGTCGATGAAAGCAATCAACGAAGGATCGAATCCGAGACACAGGCCCTTCACGCTCGTCGCGAGGGTGTTGCTGCTGCAACGGGTCAATTGGTAGGCGCTGCCTTGGCATTAGCAGGCCAATTGCTCCATCAAGGTGATGGGAAAGAACCATCGAAAGATTCGATCGATTTGATGACCAAACAGCTATCCAGTTTGGTTGAAACAGATGCTGACGGACGTCCGCAGATTCGAATCAGCCTACCAGACCAAGACGCTCTGCGTGGTATCGCAACGACATTGGCAAGATTGCTGGGCGAATGAGGTGTAAGGCTTAAGGCGTGAGGCGTTTTTCGAACTTCGAACCTTCGCAATCAGTTGGCTGGGGGACTAGAATAGAATGCGACACCTTTGACGTAAGAATGCAAGCGATTCTCGAGGCAAAATTGCAGGATGTGATCCGTGAGCTCCATTCAAAAACTTGACTTAAAAATGACCGCCTCGGAGTATGCTCTTTGGGAACGGGAGCAAACCGAGAAGCATGAATACTACGCGGGCGAAGTGTTTTCCCAGGCCGGTGGAACTCGCCGGCATAGCTTAATCGGTTTAAACATCGCTCGAGTTATTGGTAATCACTTAGCCAATCGCGATTGCCAAGTCCATGGCAGCGACATGCGTATTCACGTCGAAGCCACCGGCTACCAAGCGTATCCCGACGTATCGGTTGCTTGTCCGCCGATCGAGGGATTCTCGGAAGACGTGATTTCCAATCCGATTTTACTGGTCGAGGTGTTGTCACCTGCCACGGCTGACTTTGATCGCAGCGGCAAATTCGCGCACTACCGCCAGATACCCTCCCTGAAAGAATATCTAGTCTTCTGGCAAGATGAAGCGAGAGCGGAACAACATACACGATCGCCTGAAGGGCTATGGCTGTTACGAGACGTCGTGGGGATCGAGGCAGTTATTCAGTTGGCGAGTTTGGATAGCCCGCTGGCCTTGAGAGACGTTTATGACAAAGTCGACTTCCAAGTTGAAGCAAAGCAATCGCAAACAAGTTTAGGTTGAAGTTTATGTGGAAGTTTATGTTGACGGTTGGTCTCGTGTTTTTTCTGACTTATGCTGATTGCGTATGTGCGCAAACGACGGAAGTGACTATCCCTTCACTTGGTCAAAGGCTGACTGATGATCAAGCCGCAGGCTTAGCCCAATTGGCCATTGCAGGATTGCAACGCGAATTTCCGAATAAGCCTGCCAACGTCATCACTAGCCCGGAGACGATTCTCGGGCCCAAGCAAATGCATCCGGCGTTTTATGGCTGTTACGATTGGCACAGCAGCGTTCACGGTCATTGGATGCTGATACGATTGTTAAAAACTAATCCGAATCACTCCGCCGCCTCGGAATCGCGAAAGCGTCTGGATGAGAATTTGACCGAAGCCAATATCCAGATCGAGACGGCGTACTTCGACGAAAAGGAAAACAAGTCATTTGAGCGAATGTATGGCTGGGCTTGGCTGCTACGTTTGGCTGCCGAGCTTCACACATGGGATGATCCCATGGGACGAAAGTGGCGAAAAGCGATTGTTCCTTTGGAAGCGAAAATTGTGGAACTGACCAAAGGTTATTTGCCTCGATTGAAACAACCGATTCGAACGGGCGTGCATCCCGACACTGCGTTCGCTCTGGGGCAGACATTGGATTACGCACGCATCGTGTCGGAACCAGAACTGGAATCATTGATAGTCGCTCGAGCCCGCGACTATTACGGTCAGGATATCGATTACAATTCGCAGTACGAACCGTCGGGCGAGGATTTTTTCTCTCAGTCGCTGAACGAAGCGGATTTAATGCGTCGCATTTTACCACCGCAAGAGTTCAGTGAGTGGCTGGATCGTTTTCTACCCGACGTGTCAGCTTCAGGCAAATCGCGTCTTTTGGAACCGGTCGAGGTGAGTGACGTGACGGACGGAAAGCTGGTTCACTTGGCCGGCTTGGACTTGTCCCGCGCTTGGTGCGTGCAAGGCATCGCAAGGCATCTACCGAACCAGGACCCTCGCGTTGTGATTTTCAGCAAGGCCGCCAAAGAGCACGCCAAGGTTGGTCTGGGTTATGTCTTCAGCGGACATTACGAAGGTGAGCATTGGCTGGGCACATTCGCGGTTTATGCTTTGACTCAGGAGTAAGGTCGCAAGGGAGGCTCGGAAAATGATTCCGGCGGTTAGCGCACCAAACCTGTTGCGAAGCTACGGCACAAGGCCGAGCTTCGCGTGGCTGACGCCAGCGTCGAAACCCCGCCGGCCCGCAGCGTGCACGGCACCAGCGACGGCTGGGCTTGTCCAGCCACGTCACAACAGGCTTCACGCGCAAGGAACGAAGCTTGCATTGTCGAATTCTGTTGTTGCTTTGGAAAAGCCCGAGCAATTTTAAAAACTGAGAATTTTTTTGGATTGGATCCTTGCCAATCCAAACCGCTCACGAAGTAACGATAAACACTGGATGGGCACTAAAGCGGCGTCCTAAGCCATTAAGGGATGAACCCCGACCATTTGCGGAAGGACAGCAAAGGCACGAACAGTGGGCATCCTCAATCTTCACCAAACCTTCACAAACTCTTCGCCGGAGAATTGTTGCAATCGGAAATCGTGCTCGTAGAATGCATCGCTGTCTTTCGTCAGTCGCACAATACGGTATCCATTTTTGACCCAACCTCGAGAAATCATCAAGTCGACTCGCAAGAGTGAAAGCGTAGAGTTTTTATGTTGAAGAAATTGTTATTGCTAGTAGCTGCGATTATCAGCGTGGGGTCTCAAGGTAAGGCCGATATAATTCTAGGTGGTACATCCTATGTGCAGAACTTCAACTCATTAGGATCCGGTTTGCCGACTGGTGTTACCGTACGGACAGGTGCAACCGCAACTTCGTTGGGAACTGTCGCAGGTTTTGTTTCAACAGTCCAATCTGCAACGTCTCCGGCTGCATCGTCAACTAACTGGAACATAACCTCCGGACGATTTTTTAATGCAGCTTCAGCGACTGCTGGTGCTTCGGCTACCGCGGCTGTGCAGGCTGCCGCGGCCGATAGAGCGCTCGCCGTGCGTTTAGTAGCTGGATCAGATCCGGGTAACGCTTTTGTTTTTCGATTCACAAACACTTCCGGCTTCACGAATTTCGATTTGACATTCGATGCCCAAACTCTAGATGCTCAGCCGCGGACGAGCACATGGCGAGTAGATTACGGCTTTGGGGCGACACCAGCCAGTTTTACTGCAGTTGGCTCCACATTTACAGATACCGCTGCCTTCGGCTCGACAAACCGATCTTTCGACTTTGGAACCGCACTAGACAACAATGCTGGGCCAGTGTGGTTGAGAATAACCAACCTAACTGCGTCTTCAGGAAGCGGGAACAGGGATACTTTCGGAATCGACAACTTCAATTTAACCTATTCGGCCGTTCCAGAACCAACATCTATGGCTTTGGTAGGCATGTTTAGCCTAGCAGGCTTGGTTGTGCGTTTTCGTCGCCGCAAGTCAACCTCGGCTGCCGTTTGATCATCTAACTAGCAGTAGCTTTCGCAAACTCTTTCTTGCATCCGAGTCAAGAAATTAGATAATTTAGTAAAGCACCATTTGGGCCTCTTGCCTGATTGGTGCTTTTTTCATTGAGTCGCCAAGGGACAGGCTATGTAGGACAATGGATACACCGTTTTGATTGCTGATATCGGGCCTGACTTTAGTGGCTTGACCTCGGAAAAAATCGAGCTGTAATCTATGTAATTCAGGATGCATGAATCGAAGTGTGAACACCGTTACCTGGGTTCATACTCGATTCGCTCAGATTCTATCGTTTCCAACTTCCGGTTCTTCGTCCAAGTTGACCTTACATTATTGTAAAGCAAAACATAAAGTTGCTGCTGAACGCATATGCGGTCGTCGCCAACGGTTAGTTAGTCCTGTTGGTAGCGGAAGCGGCCTAGCCCCGGCCGCTGCCAGCGGCGAGGAATCTAATTCACCGCACGCTCAAGGTCGTTGGGGTCTCTTCCGACGATGCCTTTTTGGATGGCCTTGTAATCTGTTTTCGTAAGACGACTGGTAATAAGAGCTGTTTGATGTTGGAAACTCGAACTTTGAAATCGTAGGTTCCGAGCCCTTTTTCGTTTCCATCGCCATTTGCCTTGTAACTGCCAACTACGCACTATCAACTTCCAACTTTAAGAAATTCGCTTTCCGTCTGTTTTATTCGGGCCGGGAGTAACAACTCCGCCGAGACGAGATCGACGGAAGCGGCCCTCGCGCGGAGGCGAGCGCGACAGAGATGGGCTGGGCAAGGGATCATTCTAATGCTTCGATGCCTACCTAAATTCGATGATTGATCATTGCCCATTACTTATCGCTCATCGCTCTTTGCTCATCGCTTTCCGTCGGGCTTGCCCCGGCCGGAAGCAGCAACTGAAAGCTACAAGCAAAGCAACCAATCGATATTGCATTTCGGTTCTGGGCCTCCGTCGGGCTTGTCCCGGTCGGAGCCTGCGAGATCGCTCGGGCCGGAATGTACCATTCAGTTGTGCGCTCCGCCGAGACAAGCTCGACGGAAGCGGAAGCGGAAGCGGGCACGGGAGGAGAGGAGCTTGTGGGTAGCTTTCAGTTGTACGCCCCGCCGAGGCAAGCTCGACGGAAGCGGACCTCGCGCGGAAGCGGACCTCGCGCGGAAGCGGACCTCGCGCGGAGGCGGACCTCGCGCGGAGGCGGCCCTGCAGCGGAGGCGACCGCGACAGAGATTGGCGGAGCAAGCGATCATTCGAATGCTTCGATGCTTATTCAAATTCGCTCATTGCTCTTTGCTTATCCCTCATCGCTCATTGCTTATCACTTATCGCTTTCCGTCGGGCTTGCCCCGGCCGGGAGCAGCAACTGAAAGCTACAGGCAAAGCGACCAATCGATATTGCATTTCGGTTCTAGGCCTCCGTCGGGCTTGTCCCGGTCGGAGCCTGCGAGATCGCTCGGTTCGGAATGTAGCATTCAGTTGTGCGCTCCGCCGAGACAAGCTCGACGGAAGCAGATGCGCGCGGGAGGAGAGGAGCCAGTGGGTAGCTTTCAGTTGTGCGCCCCGCCGAGGCGAGCTCGACGGAAGCGAACCTCGCGAGGAAGCGAGCGCGATGGAGGCCAGAAGGGCAAGCAATCATTCCATTGCTTCGATACCTAGCCAATTTCGATCATCGATCATCGATCATCGATCATTGCTTATTGCTTATTGCTTATTGCTTATCATCGGGCTTGCCCCGGTCGGAGCCTGCGAGTCCGCTCAAGATTGATTCTGCCAAATCACGCCGCGATCGTAGCTTCCGAATGTGCCTGCGTAAAAACTGTACTTCAATATAGGTTTCATCTCATACACATACGCAATGTTGTTCATCAAGGATAACGCAATCGACTGAGGCGGTTCGGTTACTCCCGCTCCAAGCAAGATGTGAATGTGATTGCTGAGCAACCCGATTCGCGATAGTCGCCAAGACTTCTTCTTCGCCGATGCAACAATGATCTGGCGAACGCGACTAAGCCGATCTTCGCTTACATCATGCCAGCCTTCCGCATTCTCGAATACCATCTGTAGCGAGTTCAAATACTGACCATAAGTGCCAATCATCGGTTTCGAAAGATCTATCGAAGCATCGCAAAATTGCATCCCTGCGATCCTAGATTGCACATTTTGGGCCGCCATAGGATGCTTCTCGGTTTGACCCGCTACATATTGATCAAGAACCGTTGACTTCGCGTCACCCACGCTCGAAATGTAGTAGTTCCGACGAAACGCGCTTGGAATTTGATCGCGGAGGAGATACTGCAATCGTCCTTTGACGCTCTGCACGATATCCGATGGAGACGACTGCGGCTTCGTACTAGCTAGAAACTGAACCGTATTGTCCGATCGATTTTCGGCAGACAAAAGGCGAACTCCATCGGCTTCGGTCGCGACCGATAACGCATTGAACCAAATTTCTTTGGAAGGCAATGCCGCTTTTCCGAATAGCGATAGAGACCAATTCAATTGATATGCACTGTTGGTGTTCTCGGCTGTGTAGAGCGGTTGCACGATTCGAGTTCGAATGATGGACAGATGAATCGCTGATTCCGCCGGGATAAACCCGAACGAAGATCGAGCATGCGGTTTATCGCTTTATTGTAGCGTTCAGTTGTTCGCTCCGCCGAGGCAAGCTCGACGGAAGCGGGTGCGTGACCGATGGGATGCGGGCGAACAGGGCAGAGATTAGCACACCAAACCTGTTGCGAAGCTTGGGCACCTAGCCCAGCTTCGCATTGTTCATGCTAATTCTTCGAAGCCTTGAGCTCGTCTTTTACTTTTTGCCGATTTACGAAGATTCCTGGTGCTTGAACCGCTGTCGCGAGCACTCTTTTTGCATCTTCGCTTTTGCCTCGATGCTTCAGTAGTTCCGCAATGTAGAAGGCCGTTTGAGGCGAAACGCTTGTTTGCCGTGCCAGTTCGCCAAGCATCCGATCGGCTGTGTCAACCGAGCCCAGCTTGAACTGAATCCATGCCGCAGTCGCAACCGTTGTCTCCACTTGCGGAGCACGCCTTAAATTGGTCTCGCTAATCTGAGCTGCTCGGGCTCGTTTTCCTTCGTCAGGTTGTTCTACCAAAACCAAAGCGAGCTGATCCGCGGCTTCAATGTCGTCTGGATTTGCTTGGTGAAGTGAAGAGAACACGGTTTCCGCCTCTTGCAAGTTACCCAAGAATCTCGCCGTAAGGCCTCGAAGGAATTTGATATCGCGAAGATTGTTATCCTCTTCCTTCAGCGAGTCAAAGACATTCGCGATCTCTTCAGGTCGATCGTGCAACAACAGCCATCTCGCATACTCGATCCAATTGGCAACGGACGAATCCGAGGCTTTCAAGCCCGATTGAAACCAGGTTTCACTTTCTTGCCAAGCTGGTCCTTGAGCAAGTTGCAGCGCCAACGCAAGCTCTGGTTGCGGAAGCTTGTTATCCAGTTTCTTGGCTTCTGACAGACTCTTGATGGCTGCCGCAACATCCCCCTGAGCGATTCGAATACGACTCAAGGCCACCAGCGGAAATGCGGCTTTCGGATCCCGTTGCATACACTGCTTGTACAGTTCGATCGATCTAGTCCATTGCTGCCGACGTTCCGCGGTTTCCGCGAGCAATTGGAGCAATCGTGTCTCGAAGGATTCCTTTCGAGATTCCGGAACGGGCTTCGTCGCAACAAGTAATTTCGCTTGCTGAAGCTGGATCCAAGCATCCGTCCATCGACCTGACCGTAATGCAATCTCCCCAAATGTCATATACGCAAGAGGGTCTTGCCCATTCGTTCGGACGTACACCTCCAACAGTGCAATCGCATCCGGAAAGCGACCGGCATCCATTAAAACCCAGGCCGTTAATATCTCTTTGGAAGGTAAGTCCGTCGAGTTCTTGATCGCTTCGGTCAGTAAACGCTCGAACTCATTCGGATTCCCTGCGCGATAGGCTGCTACAGCTTCCGTCAAAGATGCGCCCGCGAGCATCTCTAATGTCATGCCCATGATCGGCGCCTGAGTGACCGGAGTATCGGAAACGGGCTGATTGGTAGCCTGTGGCGTCTGCGTGGCCGGTGACGGCGTGGTCGGCGGTTGCGTCGCGTCCTGTCCAAAAATCGAACCCTGGACGGGAGCAAGTCCGACGAACAATAGTATGGCGACGCGTGACCAGTTCCAACGAATCATTCGAAATTCACTTCTATGTAGGAATCCATCGAACCAAAAGATGCACTCTAGGCAGTCAAGCGTCTTATCATATCCCAAAAGTAACAAATCGCTACCGAATGTGCCGCAGATCTGGTGGGCGAGATTTCGCTCCGGCTGATGGACGGCACATGAAATGTGCCTGCTATCTTAATTTTTGCCAGGTCAATTTACGGCGAACTCCATCGGCTTCGATCGCAAGCGATAACGCATGGAACCAAATTTTTCAGGAAGGCAATGCAGTTTTTCCGAAAAGCGATAACGACCAATTCAATTGATTGGCGCTTGGCGAGTCCTCAACTGCATAGCGCAGTTGCATGATTCGAATTCGAATGATGGGGGGATGAATCGCTGATTCCGCCGGGATAAACCCGAACGGAGATCTGGGATGCGGCTTATCGCTTTATTGTAGCTTTCAGTTGTGCGCTCCGCCGAGACAAGCTCGACGGAAGCGGCTGGAAGCTTGACGGAAACGAGAGGGAAGCGAGTGCCAACCCGTGTAAGATTGCTAGGGAAACCGTTGGAGCCCCCCTACCCTGCTTGCTGCGACTGCTATTTTCTGAGCTTGTTCAGAGTGTAATAAGCATTCGAGTGAAGTAGCTTCTCACCCTCTTTGGAGCGAACGCCAACGGCATGTAGCTCGTGGATGTGCCCAACTCGCAACCCGTCTACTTCTAACTCTACCGACATACCATCCGCCGAAACATTGGATGATCGTATAGTCCCCTTCCCTGCGTCCACTTCGGGACTTCCATATTGCTCGCGGTAAATATAGGTAAAGGTATCCAAGGTGTAGCTGCTTGGGTCAGAGGCGATTTTCGCATCAACGCTTTTGGTAAAGCTGAGCACAAACCCCTTAGGAGTCAGTCGCATGGTCTTGATTTCAAACGGCATCTTTCCCGTCCAATCGAGCCGCTCCACGGCAAAATCCTTCGGCCCTCGCGAACCCCATCCTCGATTCGTTCCACCGACAAACAAGCTGCCGGATGGTCCCATCTCTACTCCTACTACCCCCGATTGAAACCCAGCTCGAAAGGGGAAACAAGCACCTTGATAAAGACCATCCACGATTTCCAGATCCACACGCATGATCGTGCTATGAGTTTGGTCACCGATAAAAAGCTGGTCTTCAAATGGCCCGAACTTTCCATGGGTCGTGTCGCAGGCGATTCCGCTCGCAGATTGCCCCATCTTTTCGTAGGGAAATAGAACAGCGGGTGGTATGAAATCGGGGTTCTTTTCGACCTCCGTTGCAATCCGACTATTGTTTTTAGGCTGCACTGGCTTGACCCCGCGAAACTCTTCGGCCTGCTTGGTCCATTCGTTTCCTCCTGGGTGTCCAACGAATCGGCCAGGTACCAATTGCTTGAGACTGCAGGTACCATTCCATGGCCCTTGATTGTCGGTATAGAACGTGTCCCCCTGCGAGTTAAAAGCGATGCCTCCGGGAGATCGCAGTCCATACGTCGTCGGAATCGTCTTCCCATCAGGAGTAACCCGCATGCACCAACCTCGGAAGGGAACTTCACTTCCAAAGGAGCCGGTCAAGCAAAGTGCAACCCATAGATTTCCCTGTCGATCGAACTTCGATCCGAAAGCATATTCGTGGTAGTCCCCATTGATCTCCCATCCATCACCTACCACTTCAAAATCATCTGCTACACCATCGCCATCGCGGTCTCTTAATCTTGAGACGTCGCTGCGCTGAGTCACATAAAGCCAGCCATCTCGCTCAGCCAATCCAAGCGGCTCGTGCAATCCATGAGCGAATCGAGAAAACTGCGATGCGGTTACTTTCTCTGCAAGAGGATCCTTGATCATCCACACTTCGCCGCGACGTGTCGCGACAGCCATTCGACCGTCCGACATGATCTGAAATGCACCCGCCTCTAAAACTTCTTTTTCAGGGATGTCAAACGTCGTAATGCCATAGAAATCGCTTTCCTTTGCATCTTGTCCAACAGCGAAACCACTGCATGCTAGGGCCAAAATCAAACTCAAGCTCGCCCATCGCATGCACTTTCGACAACGCAATCCACGAAAAAAATTTAACATAGGAGACTTCGCTGATAGAGATTCTTGAGACTTAGGAGATCTGGTTACCATTGGATTGTTTCGACGATTTCAACGCGACCTGAAACGGGAAGAGTTCCCCGGAGCTCCTGTCGGTCTCCTATTTGGGAAATGTCGAACTTCAACCCTTCCACTTTCAATTTCGCAGTTCCCTCCAAATAAAACTCGTTCTCGGAAACCTTCGTCAACTTGCCGCTCGCAATTCGGCAGACAAATCCATCCGCACCTGGATCGATCTCCAGGTTCAATTTTCGAACGAACCCAGATCCAACACCATTCGATGTGGTTGGAATCAGTGTATCGGTCACTTGAATATTCGAGGAACGATAACGGAACGTTGGCTGTCCTTGATCGTCAAGTTGGTAGCCTTGGAATCGGAAGCCCAATTCGCGAGCTTGTTCTTTAGGCCATGTCGCTTGAACCGAATCGAGCTTCGCGATCAAAGACCCAGCATCCATCTTGAGAATATCGTCGCCAAGCGGACCTTGGAAACCAGGACCACGTCCGACCCAATGTTTGCTCGCATCGATGAAGTCATCCTTCCATAAAAGGACCAAGTTCATGTTGCCAGCGTCCCAAGCAAGATTCACTTTTTCTGGATAGCCGACCGCAATTCCGCGTGGTCCAAGGCCTTCAATAAAATTCCGATAGATGACAGGCCGATCCTTAGGAGCCAAGACAATCGCTTCCGCGTCGATCCCGCTGGGTGGACGACCATCTGTACCTTGGGCCAAATACAGCCACATCGCTTCAATTTGCTTGTCGGCATCACCATCAAAAACGGATGTCAGGGTCGACTTGCCATCGGTAAAGCTAACAGGCATCCGTGTCCCTGGCCGATACAACGTGGGCGCTAAAAGATAACGATGAAACCAATCGGGCCTCAGACGCTCGCTCATACGAGCCAAATCAATGGCCTGCAAACCTGGTGCCCCTTTACCCCCATAGATATGGCATTTAACACAGGACAATCCATCGCTTCCGACTAACTTCCGCCCAGCGTTTTGCATCGCTTTGAGTTCATCGGCGTTCCATGCATGAGGTTGTGTTTTTGGTTCGGCATGGTATTGATCCAGCTCCACCAATTGGTTTCGAATCTCTTGAGCAAACTCCCTTCCAAAGGCGGGCATTCGGGTCACCATGTAAGGTCGGTCTTTTGCCCCGTCTGAAATGATTTCCTCGATTGCCTTCGCTTGCAACTTATCACCCACACCCGTTAAGGGCGGTGGCACTCGTCCTTCATTTCCCATTTCGGGAGTTCGCGTCGTGAAGAAGCGATCGCGAAGCAGTTCCGGGCCGCCGAGAGTTCCACGGCTGTGGCAGGTATAACAGTTCTTGCTAGCCAGCGTAAAATGCAACTGCTTCGAGGAGTCCAACGAAACGTCCAGCGACTTCAAAGCAGTTCGAATCGCTGACTTTTGTTGGAAAGAAAGATCGTATTGAGGAGCGTTCGGCGGCACCTTTTCCGAAAGGCATCCTGCGGCGCCATTCATGGAGGAGTTCAGCTTCGGAGCCTTCAATAGACTCGCGATCAAGTTGCCTCCCACCTTTAGCTCGTGGCAGTTTGCGCACGCGGATTGGGTGAACAGCAGTTTTCCTTGAGACACTAATTTCGAATCCGGGCGATACGTCGAGGGGATCAATTCCTTGCCCATATCACCCTGGGGATCGGCAGTGACCAACATGGCGATCGGAGTTCTACCTTCACCAGGAGCCTCCATATCCAGAAAAAGGTCTTCTCCGCCACCACCTTCGAAGTAGTCGATCCGAACTTTGTGGACGCCAGGACTTAATCTCTTTGATCCGGATCGCTCGACTACTGGGTGCACGCCATCCACTTCCACCACCATTTGATCGTCAATCCAAAGGCGACTTCCATCGTCAGAAGAAAGATGGAATTGGTATTCCCCATCCACTCCAATCGGCAAGTAAGCTTCGAATTGGATCGCGAAATTGTCACTTCGACCTGCGATACTCAGATCGAGTCCGGTGGTTGAGCCCGTCTTTACTGGTTGAAGCGATTCAAACTTGGGGAGCTTTTTCCATGAGCCATGAAAGACTTTGGCGGTGAATTGCGCGGCACCCGCTCCAGTGATCGCATCACCCAAAAGATAACAAGCGATATCACGAGCCTCGGTAAATGAATTGACCAATTTGGGCATGTTCCCGTCAGGACGTATAGCGTGAGGATTTGCCAAGAACTTCGCTAAGGAATCAAGCGTGTATTTCTTGTCGATACTGCCCAACGGAACAGAAATGCTACGAAGATCTACGTCGCTGTTGCGAGGAGCATGGCATCCGACACATCCGATCGAATGATAAAGCTCTTCTCCTCTCTTGGCAGCCGCCCCGTCCCCAGGTCGATCGATGAGATTTCCGGTCGAGGCGAGAAAACTAGCGATCGCCATGCCCCTGTCCTTCTTCTCGTCTTCATTGAGAGCATGAAAGACATTTGGCATAGCCGTACCCGGCTTCGTGTCATGCGCATCCATGGTTAACGCAAGTAGATGGTCGAACCGAATGCGAGATCCCACAGAGTCTAAAATCGGCCCTCGATGTGTGGTCAGCGATTTGTCCTCGCTGAGATGACACGCAGTACAACCTAACTGTGTCACTAGCAACCGACCTGCTAAGTTTTCGTCGGCATACAATCTTTCCAATCCGGGCAGCAGCGGTTTTCGAGCCTCTTGTTCTGCGTTTCGGGGTACCAGCCAGATGTTTCTGTACCGAATCGCATTGCCATGATCTTGCAAGTGAATTGGACCCGGGGCGCTTGACTCGTGCACTGGCGCTGCCGTTGTGATCCCAGGAACAGCAACAGCGTTCTGCACCACCACGCCGTTAAGTCGCACGGTCATTTTCGCATCGCTCTTTTTCTTCCCAGAAGCGTCGAACCGAGCCGCATCAAACTCCACATCATAGGTTTGCCAAGTCAAAGGAGGAAAGCACATATTGAGGTCGGGATCGCGCACCGAGTAAATGCCTCCCGTCTCATTGTTTTTGCCGGCCAATCCAAAGGAATCCAGAACCTGTGTCTCGTAGCGACCTTGATGGTATACACCGCTATTTCCTCTCCCCTGCCCTTCGCGTTTTGGCGCAAAGGGAGTTCGAAACTCGATATGTAAGCTGTAATCAGCAAAGCGTTCCTTGGTCGTTGCTCCTTGCATTAACAATCCGTCGGCAGTGCGACTTGCCCCTTGCTCCCATCGTTGATCCAGCGATTGCTGAGATCCATCAAAAAGGACAACAGCACCTTCAGGTGGTGGAGCATTTAAGGTAGGACTCATTCGCTCCGTTCGCATGAAATTTCGGCTTGCTACAATACTCTCAACGGTGTCGGAGTCTCCTTCAATCCGCTGAGGCTCGTTTCTGTCCCATCCAGCACCGGGCAGTCCCCCGGAGTAAATAACGATTTCAAAATCCCCGCTCCCTTGAGCGATTACTTGCATCCCAGCAGCCGTCGCGACGTATTCACCTTGAATCAAAAAATCGGGGTCCGACCGAGCAGTATCGGGCGAATCATGCTCCACATCCTTTTGTGCCCAAAGAACGGCCGAAAGTCCAGCAACCAACACCAGTGGCTTCAAGAGCGATATCAGAAGATTCATAGTTGTTCGGTACGAAACGAAATGCGGAAATCAAGCAGTGGGGTAATTATCCCCAAGAGTGTAGTTCATCGCTTGGCCCGAGTATAGAAAGACTCGCCAAAGCGATACACACTTTACCCTATCGTGGCAAGATTTCGTTGCTGCAGAAGCCGCTTTGGAATCCGTTGAGCTAGCATCAGCTTGAGAAACGCTAAGCTGGGCCTTGAGCCCTAGCGTCGCAATAGGTTTGGTGTGCTACCACCACCAAGCCCCAAGAAAGCCCCCGCGTTCAAGGGCCTTGTGCCCTACGAACGCAACAGGTTTGGTCGGCTAAACGGGCTGTCTAGCACACCAAACCCGTTGCGACGTGTCGGGACGAGCCCGACCGTCGCGGTGGCGTGCATGCGGGGAACGTCGAGAAAGGTGCCAAGCACAAATGGCACGGTACCTCTACCACTTTTCAACGACTAAATCTGGAATTGAGAGAAGGTCACTATCCGTCGTGACGACCTTACAGTCGCCGAGATTTAATGCGATCGCACCGACCATCATGTCGACGACTTGCATCGGCCTTCCTGTTTTTCGAAGCTCCGCCGCGAGGATTCCATATCGGAATGCTGCCTCTTGGTCGAACGGCCAGACGGCTAGAGACGACAGAGCGCTCAGGAATCGTTGCATGTTCTGTTCGCGGCTTTTGCTTCCCTCGATACCAAAGGCAATCTCGGCAACGACTGGAACACAAGTCCCGATGCGTACCCGCTGGGATGCTAACTCCTTGACTCGGTCGTAAACCGACCGTCGTCGGTTTATGAAGTCGCTTAAGATTCCGCTATCCAGGAGTAGCTTCTTCACTCAAACTGGCCCCCGAGCTTTTTAGCTCGTGAATCAAACTGGGATTTTTCCCAGCCAGCTGATTCTCTTGCAGCTTGGCTAAAATCTTCACCATTTTCATCTTCGGGAAAAGCCGACGCAAAGGATTCCATAGCAGTAAGGGTTCTTTGAAGCTCTGAATCATCCATCTGTTCGGCATCAGGCAAGTTCGATGCAAGCATCAATAATGCGACATGCGTACCGTCCGCCAGTTCGCTTGGTGCTGCAACCTCGATTTTCCCATTCCTAACGGTTCCAGTAAGCTGGATCATCTTCAAATCCTTCGCACCAAGACGGTAATCGCATTGCCATGTGGCATTATACTCCATCTAGGTGTTGATTTACACTACTTTTCAGACGTGTGTTATGATCATGCTGTGCCGATCGCAATCATCTTGGCAAGATTTCGTTGCCGCCGAAGCCGCTTTGGAATCCGTTGGGCCAACCTGAACTGTTTTGCTGCGGAACCGAGTTATTGGGCCATGTTTGTTGGTTGGTGTTGCCCGCCCCACCCCATGGCACGTTGCTGGGGAAGCCATTGGAGCCCCCCTGCCCTGCCCCGTTTTGGCCTGCATTCGGTTGTGCCCCATTCGGTTGGACTGAATTTGATTGCCCACCGCCGAAGCCGAAGAAACCACCGACATTGTCTTGCTGCTGCCCCCCCTGCCCTGCCCCGGTGAAAAATCCGCCCGGCTGCTGAGGGTTGCTGAGCGCTTCGTTTCCGAACTGTGAGACTCGATCTTGCAACATCTGGCCAAGTCCATCCAGTGGACCAGGTTGTGATGGCCCCGCTAGGCCGTTTTGATTCTGCTGCAATCGTTGCTCGACGTTGTCAATGTAAGGACCCACAATTTGCTTGAGCTCCGCTGGCAAAAGCCCGTCCGCGCTTGCCAAGATACGAGTGATGTAAAGTCCGCTGCGCGAGTTCGCTATGCGCTGCTGTTGCGACGAACCCAAAAGGGTCATCGCGAACATCGTGATGATCAAACACAACAGCATCCCTTTGAGCAGCCCAAAGCCCGCTCCCAAATGCCGATCGAATTCCTTGAGCCGAACTTTGTCGATCGAGGTGCTCACCAAACGAAAGGCCATCCAAATGATCAAACTGGAACCAAAGTAAAGCAACAACATGGCCAAAAAGACATTCCAAGGGGGCTGAGCGTTGATCATCTTGGCTACGTCATTGCGGAAAAAATTCGCAATGAAGTAACTGGCCACGATCGAAGCTAGCGAAGCCAATTGCCAAGCAAACCCCTTGATCGCACCAAAAATGGTGGTTGCGGCCAAGACTATCAACATGATCAAATCGTACGCCTGCATGGCTAGCAATTCCTTTGAGGACATCTGTTCTACAATTTAAACAGTTGGGGACAACTGTTCTACATCGGGTGTTTTCGCCCTTTACAGGAGAAAAACAACCTGGGCTCGCGGACTATAGCGAAAACCACCCCGTCAAGCGAATGTCAAAATGAGGCTGGAAGTGCCTATTCTTACGCCCTACCCTGCACTACGATTGACATTCTGGGATAGTGCGTAATGAAATGCCTGCATTCCGCCCCAAGACGTGTCAAATTCAACCACACTCATTTTCGATTCACGGTCCTATGAGTATCGCTCTCGAACCACTCCCCTTCCCTCCTTATCGCGAGCTAGGGAATGATGAACTCAATGCGAGAATTTCGGCTGCCAAGCAAGAACTTGGAAGTCGTTTGTTGATTTTAGGGCACCATTATCAACAAGACGAAGTCATCGCACATGCGGATTTGAATGGGGATTCGTACCAGTTGAGTAAAATGGCGGCGGACAGCCAAGACTGTCGGTCGATTGTTTTTTGTGGCGTTCACTTTATGGCCGAGACGGCCGATATCTTGGTCAATCGTCCTGAAAAGCTGGAAGAACGCAACGGACATCGCGTTGGGGTGGTGCTGCCCGATATGGCAGCCGGTTGCTCGATGGCGGACATGGCAGCGATTCGCCAGGTTGAATCCGCTTGGAAGCAATTGGGCGAAGTGATCGACACCGAAGACCTGACCCCCGTTACGTACATCAACAGCGCAGCTAGCCTGAAAGCATTCTGCGGCCGGCATGGCGGTATTGTTTGTACCAGCAGCAATGCCAAAGCGGTCTTGGAATGGTCCTTTGCTCAGCGCAAGCGAGTTTTCTTCTTTCCTGACCAGCATCTCGGACGAAACACTTCCCTAAAAATGGGAATCACCAACGACCAAATGCCGGTTTGGAATCCGCACGAAGAAGAACATGGCGGGAATACAGAACAGGCGATACGAGATTCTCGCGTGATCTTATGGAAGGGGCATTGTTCGGTGCACCAAATGTTCCAGGCCGACCACGTTCAGTCATTTCGCAAAAACCACCCCGGGATCAAAATCTTGGTCCACCCCGAATGCCCTCAGGAGGTGAACGACATTGCGGACATCTCCGGGTCCACCAGCAAGATTATCGAAACGGTTCGAGCGGCACCGGCAGGTACCAAATGGGCGATCGGAACGGAATTGCACTTGGTGAATCGGCTGAAAAAAGAACATCCCGAACAAGAGATCCACTTTTTATCGCCGCTGGTTTGCATGTGCGCTACTATGTATCGGATCGACTTGGCTCACTTGTGCTGGAGCGTCGAGAATTTAGTCCAAGGCACCATCGTCAATCAGATTATCGTTCGTGAAGAAATTGCGAAGTGGTCACTGGTCGCGTTGGAGCGAATGCTAAAAGTCTCTAAATGATTCAAAGCAACTGTTTCCAATAGCCCCCCTACCCTGCCCTGCATCGGTCTCAGCAAAGCAGAAAAACAAGTAATACCATCCGACGCTGGGACATTTCCCCCTCATCCCCAACCCTTCTCCCCGGAGTACCGAGGGAGAAGGGGGTAAAGTACTAGGGGAACAACTTAAACCTTACACCTCAAACCTTACACCTTATTTCCATTCCATGATCAAGTTACCGCTGGTATTGCTCTTTACGGCCATGACCGCTCTGTTTTGGGGCGTTTATGGCATTCTGCTTCATGAAGGGACAAACCAGTTGGGGCATAGTTCCATCCGGGCCTTTATTGGTGTTGGTATCGCATACTTTTTGATTGCGGTCTTGGTACCGGTGGCTGTCTTAAGTAGCAAATCGGAAAAAGGGCATTGGTCTTTGAGCGGCACACTGCTGTCCCTTTTCGCGGGAAGCGTGGGAGCCTTGGGTGCGCTAGGGGTCATTTTAGCGGTTGCCTTTCAGGGGCTCCCGATTTACGTGATGCCGATTGTTTTTGGAAGCGCGCCAGTCATCAATACACTGGTAACATCTTGGTTAAACAAATCATTCTCCCAGATCAAACCGTTGTTTGTGGTGGGGCTCATTCTGGTTGCCGTCGGAGCTGTCGGGGTTCTTATCAATAAGCCAAAACCGGTCAAAGCAGTTGTTGCTGCAGTAGAAGGGGCCGAAGCCGAAGCGGCCCAGGCCAAGAAAGCAGAAGAACCAACACCGAACGCTCTGGCCATCGGCGCATCGATTTGTTTAGCCGTTGTTTGCTGGGGAGCGTATGGGCCGTTTTTGCACATGGGTCAGATGAAAATGGGCGGGTCTCGTCTTCGGCCATTTTGCTGTGTCGGGATCGCATACTTTATAATTGCTGTCGCATTGCCCGTCATGATTCTGATGGCGGTGCCCGATAATGTTTCGCTCACTTGGAATCAAATCGGTAGTGGCATGTTATGGTCGATTGCTGCTGGATCGGCGGGTGCGATTGGGGCTCTTGGGATTATTCTGGCTTTCAACTACGGTGGCAAACCGATTTTCGTGATGCCCTTGGTTTTTGGATTTGCGCCCGTCATCAATACCCTTACTTCCATGACCGTTGTCGGATCGCTCGAAAAGATCTCGCCAGCGTTTGTTATTTCCTTGTTGATTGGTATTGGCGGCGCGGTAACGGTGCTGATTTTCGCGCCCAAGTCCAAACCACATGGCGGCCCTGCGGGGCATGGAACGCCGTCTGATTCCAAGGGTGCATCCTCCGCAAAAGAAACAGACACAAGCGCGTCGACAGCGGCAGACTCAACGGCTGCGAAAAGTGATTGATTGTTTGGATAATCCGCCTTTCCATCCGAGGGCGGTTTACCTATAGTTCAGGTGTACGGACTGGAAACTGTTCGTATCAATTGCCTCCGGTCGTCTTTCCGGCTGAGGGACCATCATTATGCGTTGGCCTAGATCGTTAAAAGGCGAGTGCAGTAGCACGCCTGATCTTCGCCAGTCTCGCAGCGGCTCCGTGTCGTGCCGCAGACGGTCGGGGGAAAAAACAAGCGCTGGCCAGCGGTTCTACCGCTGGCCAGCTTTGTTTCTGCACGAGCGCTTCTTCTAAGGCGAGCGGCAGTCCATGTTGTCCCAGCCCGACGCGTGTTCGAGGGGCAATTCCGCGGGTCCCTCACTCACGTTTCGGGTTAGGATTGGTGGTTTTTATCCGGCCGCTCGCCTAAAGACCTCTCGTTAACCATCCTCCGTTAACAAACCGTGTATAATTCAAGGCCCTGGCTTTCCTGCCCTGACAAGTAACACAGAGCCTTTCCATAGACGAGCACCATCATGTCTAGCACTCAAGCGACTGCCCCCTCTGTTTCTGACGCTGCGATACCGGACCGATTTTATGAGATCTTAAAAGGCGTCTGGGGCTTCTCCAGTTTGCGTCCTTCCCAAGAGGCCGCTATTGCATCCATCTTAGAGGGACGCGATACGCTTGTGATCATGCCGACCGGTGGTGGTAAATCGCTCTGTTATCAAGCCCCTGCGATCTATCGCGGCGGCATGACCATCGTGGTTTCGCCGCTGATAGCCCTGATGAAGGACCAAGTGGATTCACTGAAGCAAGTTGGTGTGAATGCAGTACGAGTCGACAGCACCTTAACGTTACCCGAAAAGCGCGAGATCGCTCAAGAGCTTCGATCGGGCAACGTGCGATTGCTGTTTGTTTCGCCGGAACGTATCGCGAGTCCAGATTTTGTTCGCTTGCTCGAGGGGAACGAAGTACACACCATTGCGATCGATGAGGCGCATTGCGTATCGCAGTGGGGACATGATTTTAGGCCCGAGTATCGACAACTGAGTTCGTTGCGGAATGTTTTTCCGAACGCGGCCATGCATGCCTTTACGGCAACGGCGACGGTCAAGGTGCGAGCGGACATTATGGATCAACTGCAACTGAAACAACCGCGAATGTTGATCAGTTCTTTTGATCGACCGAACTTGACCTACCGCGTGTTGCCTCAAGTGGAGCTCGAGAATCAGATTCTCGAAGTTTGCGAGCGGCATCGTGGGTCAGGCGGCATTGTTTATTGCCTGCGACGCAACGACGTGGAGGTGATTACAGCCTTCCTTCAAAGCAAAGGAATTTCAGCGGTAGGTTATCACGCAGGGATGCCCCATGAAGAACGCAAACGGGCTCAAGAGGCGTTTCTGACCGAATCGATCGATGTGGCGGTTGCAACGGTGGCATTCGGAATGGGGATCGACAGGTCCAATGTTCGGTTTGTGTTGCATGCGTCGATCCCTAAGTCAATCGAACACTATCAGCAAGAGACAGGTCGTGCAGGTCGCGATGGTCTGCCTGCCGAATGCGTCCTGTTCCATAGTGTCGGGGATGTGATGACCTTGAAGAAGATCACCGAGAGCAGTTTACGGGAGGCGAACGCATCGGAAGAAATCGTGGCAGCATCGCGACTCCAGATTGAAGAGATGTCGCGGTATTGCCAAACCCCCGTTTGCCGGCATCGGGCGTTGGTTCAATACTTTGGTCAGTCTTACGATTTAGCATCCTGTGGGGCGTGCGATGTATGCTTGGGGGATACCGACGAAGTCCCCGATTCCAAAATCATTGCGCAAAAGATTTTGTCCTGTGTTTTTCGCGTGCAAGAACGATTCGGCGTGAATCATGTGGTGGATGTACTGCTTGGCGCGAGAACTCAGGCGGTCGTCCAACGGGGGCACGATCAAGTGAGTACGTATGGGATCTTGAAAGAGGTTCCCAAGGCGCAATTGAAGGATTGGGTCTATCAATTGGCCGGCCAAGGGGCACTTACTCTCGACGGTACAGAATTTCCAGTGCTCAAATTGAACCCGAATTCCCGAGCGATTCTTTTCGGGGACGCTCAACCGCGTTTGATTCGCACCGCCACGAAAGCTAAAGAACGCAAGCAGGCCGCCGCAAGCGAAGCCTCGATCCATGCGGACAGCGGCTTGTTTGAGAAGCTGAGACTTTTGCGAAAGAAGCTTGCACAGGAACAGAACGTTCCACCTTTTGTGATCTTCGGCGATACCACGTTGATCGAAATGAGTGCAACCCGGCCATCGTCGCTTGAAGCGATGCTGATGATTTCGGGTGTCGGCAATACCAAGCTGAACGCTTATGGTCAGGATTTCTTGGACGAGATCACCAACTACTGCGCCCAGAATTCTCTGGAGATGGACGCCCAGTGGAAGTCGTCGGTGGCACAGAGCGGAAGCTCGCAACCTGCAATGCGTGTGGGGCGTACGGGAGCAACTGGAACCAAGAACATTACCATTCCCATGTTAAGGGAAGGGAAGTCGTTCGACGAGATTGCATCCAAGGCAGGCATCACCCCTGGCACCGTTGCTTCTCATTTGTTGGAGATGATGGAAACCGAGGCGATCAGTTCGATTGATCCGTGGGTATCCGAAGCGACACAGCGACGCATTCTTGCAGCAGCGGAAAAAGTTGGGCGGGAACGCTTGAAGCCCATCTTCGAGCATCTCAACCAAGAAGTCCCGTATGAGCATCTTCGTTTGGTGCTGAACTTTGAAAAGCAGAATAGCTGAGTCGATTGGTTACCAGTAGGAGCGGACCATTTCAATCCATTGACTTGCCGTATGAGGTACCGAGTGCGAATCGTAACCAAAGCGATTCATTAGTCCTTCGTCTTGGTAAGCGATGAAGCAAAGCAAAAACAGCAACGAATAGCAAAACATATTTGCAATTCGATTTTGGCTCCAGAATTTAAGAGCCGTTCCAAAGCTGTGCTTGAACAGATATCGCCCTCGGCGGTATTCGATGGACCAAATCTCATCGAGAAGAATGTGTGACATAAAGCCTACGAAGACCGCCACGGTTTTGAAGAGGCGAAGATTCATGTCCACACAAGAACTGGCCACAAATGCAAAAAGGCAAGCAATGAAAGCCGCTGGGATACTGTGCCACATTCCACGGTGAACGGTATATCGCCGGAATGCTTCCGCGATGCCAAATCGGAGCATAAAGTAGATCCCCACGGTGATCAGCAACATCATTTCATGATTGCATCCAAGCCGCTGCAGACGATCCACCATCAGCATGGGGACAAACGCAGAGGAGAATGCAACCGCTTCTCGAAGTGGGATTCCGGAATCGCTGTCCAGATCTGGAAGCATACCGCTAACGCTGCACAATGCGGTCCCCAGGACACAACTTTCCCAGGCGAGACCAGCTTGGTAGCCGCCCATACCGTAAAGAATTCCGGCTGCCGTACTAACAGAAATATGTGTTCTAAAGTCAGCCATCGCCAACCGCTCCCATCCCGCAGAGATCCAATAACTTCAAGTACGGAACCGTAGCAAAAAGCGGGGCCTCAGGTCCAGCGTATTTGTCAGGAGGCGTTTGCTAGCGTTTTTTCGTCGTTTGCAGTAGCTCAGGTCTCGACGAAACGTTCATGCCATGAAGCCAGCCGCAGTCGTACCGCTGCTTGATCCGCAGGCACTAGCCTCGCCACCCCCGCAACATGGGAATCAAAGCTTTTCGTACTCGACTCGCGTGGTTCGAGTACGAGTACCATTTCATTGAGTACGAGTACGAGTACGACGGAAAGCCAAACTGTGCAGCATCAACAGGCACTAGCCGCGGCCACATATCTAGCACAATGAAGCTCAACGCGGCTAGCGCCCGCGGCTCAATAAAGCAACAAGCTAACTGCCCATTAACTCAATGAACCTAGCGTATATGCTTAGAACGGGGCGTCACGGTCGAATTTCGGGCCGAATCCGCCGTGATCGTTTCCGCCGAATCCGTCTTCGAAATCGAGCTCATCTTCCTCGTCATCGTCCAGGTCGGGGAATCGAGCACCTTGAAAGGCGATCCCAGGACGGTCATGCAAAAGTTCTTCGTCGACTTGAATATCCATCAGCTCAGGTTCCAAGGTATAGCACTTGCGTTGCCATTTCAAAGCAATAGCTTCTGCCTCATCTTCGTCCCGTGCCAGTACGCCCCACTGGGCCATGTAGGCTTCCCATTCGGTCTGATTTGCTAGGCAACCTTCGTAGTCAAACCATGTTGATTCAAGCGGTTGCAGGACATAGCATTGGTACAAATAGAGATCGCATGGTTTCTCGCCTGATCGAGCGTGTTCAAAAAAGCTTTCCGTTGCGATACCTGCTTTTAGCATACGGTCTTCGACTAACGCTTGTATATCTTTTTCGTCGGGACATGTACGAGCCGCATTGATCAAACGTTCGTAAGCACCAGAGATACCGCTGATGGTGAGATTGTCTATTTCCACCAAGGGATGGGCGAGCGCCTTTTTGATTTGCTCGATTGCCTGATCCGACTGACCCATTTGCGCGTAGGCAGCGGCCCGAACGGAGTCGATGTGTAACCCATGAGAGTTGAACAAACTAACTTCTTTTTCGATAGCAATGAGCGCTTCATCGGGACGTTTTAGTTCGAGCAATCCCGAGCTCAAATAGTAATAGGTCCAAGAGATCGGTTGATGTCGCTGATGATATTTTTGAAGAAAGCTGACTTGCAGTTCGTATTGGCTTAATGCATGCGCCTTGAGAGCCGCTTCAAAAAGCAATTCGGGCGAATCCCCTCCTTCGCGAATGCAGAGATCTAAAACATAAAGCGAATCTTGAAGCCGATCGGATTCGGAATAGATTCTCGACAAAGCCAAAGCAGCATCTTCCCGCCTTCGGTCCAGTTTGAAAGCACGAGCGTAGCAGCGTTCAGCTTCGCCCTCCTTG
Source organism: Planctomycetaceae bacterium (assembly GCA_027487485.1). Taxonomy (GTDB): domain Bacteria; phylum Planctomycetota; class Planctomycetia; order Pirellulales; family Pirellulaceae; genus JBKCUI01. Next base: position 135,252 of record JAIYDN010000018.1, read on the forward strand.
CCAATGTACTCGTAGACCTCAGCTGCGCGAAAGTTGTTGTTCACACTACTGGAATCGATCAGCAGCGATTTACGGATCAATTGATCGAGCCGCTCATTGCTGATCGAAGAATCACTCAGCTCCGAAAGGTCCCTGGCTTCCGCGGCAAGGTTTCCAAAAAAAGTGGCGAAACTGACTTCCTCCGATTCTTCCGGATCCTCAAACAGCTCGTCTTCTTCATCGCTTGAAACTAAATCTGCATTGAGAAAGGAGTCGTCTGGCAATTCAGGGGAATCGGTTAAGGCCCCGTTCTGGCTCGATTTTTCGACAGCCCCATCTCCGAGTTCTTCGTCTTCGGGCTCCCCGTCGTCGATTTCCTCATCGTCTTCCTCATCGTCAAGATCACTGACATCAAGATCTTCAAGATCATCGAGTTCTTCGGTGCCACTGAAATCGGGCATCATGGGATCATCGTCAAAATCCTTGAAGGCGAGTTCGCGGGCCATTTCGGCGGAAAGTCGATCGATCATGCTAATGGTCATTCCAAGACGTCCCAGCAGTGAGATCAAATAGCCCACATCCTGGTGAGTGGACACCAACTGGTTTGCCCACTTCCAAACTTCGACACGGTCGATGGCCGGCGTTATCAAGAAATTGACTAGGTACAGTGCCTTTCCAATATCGACGGGATGAGTGAATGCGCTTCGATCTTTGTCGAGCAGTTCTCGAAGAATTAGCAAAGGGTCGATCGCGACGTCGTCCCGCTCCCATTTTGAATCGACACGATTTCGAGTTCGCACAGCTAATTCATCGAGCCAAGCTGACAGTGGCGAAGCAGAAATCGAAGTAATCTCGCTTTCGGGCGAGGATTTGGGCAGAGATTGCGATAGTTCCGGCTTGACGGGATCCACCTTGGACGGTTCTAGCAACTCTTCCAGTGGTTTCGATGGAATGAATCGCGAATTCTTGATGACCGTCCCTAGCGGGGTGATCGGCATCGAATCATCGAGCGTCTGATTCAATCGACGAATCGTCTGCCAATCGTTGGCTTTGGTCGCCGCATCTTCAAATGGAACACAAAGCCTTTTTGCTTTGACAAAATCCCCTTGCAAGCGAAAGAGAGCGACCAGCCTTACGCCGTTCTCAAGCCACTTGGTGATCGATTTGTTTTGACGAAGCGACCGGTTCCATGGAACGAGCAGGCTTTCGGCCTGATCCCATTTCGATTCTTTCGCAAACTTCAAAGCCGCCAAGCTATCCATGGCTAGGTCATATTCCGGGCATTCACCTCGTGGTGGCAGCAACTGAATCGTGGCTTCGGTTCGGGCATCGTCTTGTCGATCTTCGAGCAGATCGAGCGTACGGCGTTCAAACATGACCGCGATTTCAGCCCCCATGGAATCCGTCACCGACTTGGCCTTAGCGAGCAAGGTCGCTTGCTCTAACTTGATTCGTGCCGATTCATGTTGCCCTTCTAGAATATCCATTCGGGCCAAACGTAGATTTGCAAGCCACCGTCGATCACCCCGTTCAGGAAAATCCGAATTCTGTTGCAGAACTTGATTGCTGTGATAGCGAGCCAATTCATAATCATCAGCGGCAATATGAATGTCGCTAGCGTATTCTCGGAAGCACTGAACACACGACAACTTTCCGATCCGGTGGCAGACTTCGATCCCACCCGTCAAGCATTCTTGCATCCCTTCCGAATTGAACCCATCCAGCTCGCCCGTTGCTTCCGCTAGGACCTCGTACGCACAAGCTCCCATGGAGTAGATGATGCTACCGTATTGCTCAAGATCCATCGAAGGTTCGATCTTTCGAGCCTGTTCTTCATCTTCGAAAATTGCGATCAGTTCGACCGCTCTTTCTCGAACGGTTTCGAACTGCAGTAATTTTTGAGCCAGGTTCATTTGAAAGAATGTACCAAAAACATAATAAGCGAGGTGCCCTTCGGATTTAGCGCGCGAGCGCAATTCGCCATAGACACGAAAGGCGGATTGGCAATGCGCTGAATCCATTAGATTTCCGGCAGCATCATTCAGATCAGCCAGTTCTTTCTCAATCGAATCTTGCTTACTCTGATTTTTCTTAGGCACTATTAAACTCGATTTCCAAAGACGTTTTGAATCGCGGGCGACAGCCGCTTTATGGATTCGCTAAAAAGGCTCACGCTCGCAGCTAACGCTCGCGGCTCGCTTTGGAGAAAGCCAAGCTCCAATCGAAAAGCAGTTTAGGAGAGACGAACGCAAGATTGGCGACCAACATCATGAAGCCAAAGGTAATCATTCCCAAATAAATTGCGATCCCGCCATGCACCATCAAAGCAATTCCTAGCATGACAGGGCGCGTCCACTTGGGCCATATCAGAGCGCAATAGCTCAATTCCCAAAAGACCGTCATGTGCGTCAAAATCGAGGCAACCATGGGGCTATAGCCGATCCAAGTCAAATCCCACGATTGGTACTCGTAGGCAGCTGCCGAATACCACATGGCGCTTCCATCCCACCACATGTCCCCACGCATCTTACCGATCCCGCCAAACAGATAGATCACGCACAAGTGCAACTGAATCCATCGCGTTGCAAAGGTATTCGACCAAGATGCCTCGGGCTGTTCAATCTGACCCGACGACCTTCGTTGAAGCCAAGCATCCACGCTCCAGGAGTCACCCGATCTACCAAGACATAGATACATCGACAACATGATTACGATCTGATCGAGCCCGAACAGCATGCCGGTCATACGGTGAACCGTCATCAAGGTAAGAAACCAAGCCAAGATGCTGACGATTCTGGTTTTCAAGCCAAATGCAAGCAGCAATCCGGCGACCATCGCCAGGATCTCGTGAGCCCAGATCAATGGCATGGATTCAACAAGAGCGAGATAAGTCCATTTCGCATCCAACACTTGTTCCCGGTGCAATGCATGCCAAAATGCATTATCGACCAGTGCATGAGGCCCCATGAATGCCTCCAGGTCCAGCATCCAAACCAAGTGGATGTAGGCGATCATCGAGCCGGTGAAGATTCTGATCAATGCCAACGTGTGCGAGTTGGAAGGTTGGAAGAAAAAATCCAACAATGGCTGCCAATGGTCCGCCCAGGAGCTACCTTGATCATCACTTAATTTATTGAGGCTTTGCATCGGGCTCTTTTAGCTTTTCAGCGGGAAGTTCCTGAACAGTTGGGTCAGGGAAGGACTCTGGAAGGACGTCCAACAATCGCGGATCGTTCAGCGGAACTTTTTCATGGAGGACCATGTAGGGAGTGGGAAGGGATCGTTCGAGCCTACTGAGCGTTACTCTGCCCGTCCCCAATTTGTGTTTGAGGCTCTTCATCATGGACGCTTGCAATCGATCGTACATGACCCAGTCCTGCGCCCACCGGGCCGCAAACTCGGTATCCTTCATGCTCTCCGCCGATATATGGCTCGGTGCAAAACGGCTGTTGTAAAACTCGGCGAGCATCAGATAGCGATGGTAAAGGAGCCTAGGTCGCTGGTTCAGTTTGTCAGGGAGCGTTGTTTCGGCAGGGGCCTCCGCTTGGATTTGCAAGCCTTGACTGCTTGAAAGATCTTCAGACTCAAGTTCCGGTTGAACGCTGCATCGAATCAATCTACCGGGACCAGGATTTGGGGCAAAGAAAAAGTACCCATGATCGAGATACAGCCATTGCGAATACGTTTGCATGGTCTCCGCGAGCAGCTCGAAATCAGGTGCGACAGCCACCTCGCTGCGGGAAAAAAAACGCAACGGTTCCGCCAGCACACCCAGCATGTGCAATGAACCGATTGCCAGCAAAAACGCTTGCATTTTTTTCGGGCAATTTCGCATGGTGTTTCGGTCGGATTGCAAAATGGGAGGTTAGTCGTATCGATCGATCGGATTGTACCGCTGAAAAGCAATCTTCATGATAAGGAAGCGAAAAAATTCCTTCACGGCCGGCTCGGCAACGCTCGATACCAACGTAGATAAAGCTGGAGGGATTCCAGAAACCGTGCGAATGGTCGCCAAAAGGGTACGAAAATGTCGAAATTCTTCTCGAAAAACCTGCGGAGATTTCTGCGGGACGAAGACGGTCCTACAGCGGTTGAGTACGCCGTGATGGTATCTCTCATCGCAGCCGCCGTCATCGTAAGTGTTGGCCAAGTCGCCGTAGCGATGAAAAACAGCTTCAATGCTTCGGGAGCTGTTCTTAATCCTGTGCTCGGTCAATAGACCTGGAGCTTGATATTCGGTTTGGCTTCGCATAGGTTCCGGGCAACGCCGCGAACCAAAATGATGGCAGTGACAATCCGCTGCCGAAACAGGACGGTTCAGTCTTGGACTCCACGTTCAGAAACAAACCAGATCAAGTTTGTGTTTACTGGTTGTAGAACATTAGTTTAGCTCTTTGCCCCAGCGCGGGTGCTTGGCATTCAAGAAGTTAAGTTAACTTCTATTGCATAGAGATGTCTTCGAGAGTGTGCTGAAGTTCCTGCCAAAGGGTTAGAGTCGACGTCGCCAAAACTTCTCCGCTCCATGGATCAAAAGGATTTCCTCCCAAGCCGGTCAGATTGGCAGATGCTTCTTGAGCGATGATTGCACCCGCGGCGACATCCCAGGGCTTCAAGGAATTAGCCCAATAAGCATCGAGCCGACCGTTAGCCACGTAGCAAAGATTTAACGCAGCAGACCCCAGTCTACGGACGCTTTGGCTTGCAAGTAGGACTTCGATGAACTGTTTGATTTCTATGGATTCGCGATGAACCTGAGGCGGAAAGCTAACGGCCACCATCGCGTCTTCGAGGCGGGTAACGGAACTTGTATGAATTGGCTTTCCATTCAATTGGGCTCCATTGCCTTGGATTGCCGTGAAGAGTTCGTTTGCCATGGGATCAAATACAACACCCAAAACGCACTGATTGTTGTACATCAGCGCGATCGACACTGCAAAATTTGGCAATCGATGAACGTAATTGACGGTTCCATCTAGCGGATCAACTACCCAGCAGAATTCCTTCTTGGAAACCGCATCCCAGCTTTCTTGGGGTGTAGCGTTTTCCTCGCCCAAAAAGAAATGAGTTGGAAACTCGCTCAAGATTCGTTTTTCGATAGCAGCTTGGGCTGCGAGGTCAGCTTCGGTCACGAGGTCTTTGGGAGCTTTCGTCCACGAGGAAGCCGACTCAAGCATTTCGCGAAGGATTTGGCCTGCAAGTTTTGCTGCGTCGACAGCGATGCTCATGGCGTGATTCGTTGAAAAAATCATTTTCGATTGTCTGCGTAAAGGTTCGTGGAATTGGTTGTGACTCACGTCAGGTGCGGTTATGTTACGATTCGAAAAATCGCTTTTGGATGGCCGATTCACCAAATACCGTGTTTAGAGTGTAAGCAGATGACTTGGAACCTTCGAGACGACAGCGCCATTTTGGAAACAAGCTCCACCAGGGTTGTTGCGCGCTTACGGGATTCCAGTCCTTCGATAAGTCTTATCGACACGACTGGCCCCGTCGAAGAAATGAAAGGATTCATCCAAATTCGTCCTGTCGACTCGTCATTATCTTTGCCGGAAATCGGGCTTTCGCTTGGCGAGGCGTATGTACGACAGGGGGACGTCATCGCCAGTTACCCTGAGAGCGATCCATGGACCTTTGGCTATCAGTTAGACATTCGATCCAGTCATGAAATTGGGCGACAATCTGGTAAAGAAAACAATTTGTTGACTTTGGAAGTGTGGCTGAGTGTTCAGACGTCGCTTTTGAATTCCCATCCAGAACTGAACGTGAGCCTAGAAGGTGACTCTTTTTCACATCTAGAAGATGGATTCTGGCTGGACTCAAAAAGCCGTGTTGCGTTGCTGATCTATCCCTTGGATTTGGCTGATTGCAAAATAGCCAGCCAGGAAGGCTCTAGTCCAAATCGAGAGATCCAGATGAAGGTGTTTGGGCGGTTTATGGAAAAGGGAGTGATACGCCGCATGCGTTTCCGTATGTTGGTTGCTGACGCACCAAGTTCCAGAGAATTCTGGCAAGATTGCTGGAACGAGTTTTCAGAAAGCCCGCTACCGCTTACAACTTAACGCGTCATGGCGTTTTGGTGATGCAAAACAGTGCATAGCCATCCATCCTTTTTGAAGCAACAACACGGACGAACCTACGAGGGCATTTCCTTTGGCCAAGAAAAAATCGACCACGCAAGCTACCCAACTAAAGACACTTTCTTCCAAAGCAATGGCTTCCGCGAAAGCTGAATCCCTATCCAAGAAAAAGGCCGCCACAAAAGTGGCACCGATCAAGGCCTCGAAAAAAGGTAGAACCGATACGACTACCCTGACAACAAAAAAGCCAGTTGTTGCTGAAACCAAGAAGACAGCAAGCAAGACATCCAAGGCAGCCAAGGTTAAGACGGAAACCGTCAAATCCTGGTACGACTACCCTCAGTTGTATGAGATGGGCTTTTTGAAAGAGACACCCAAAGAGTCCGAATTTCTGGGGGACGTCTTTAAGAAGTATGTCCCTTTCCCTGTGGAAACCGTGCTGGAACTGGGTTGTGGTTCTGGCCGCCTGATCTGCGACATGGCTCCTCGTGGTTACAAGATGACAGGATTGGATCTAAATTCGACCGCATTAGAGTACTGCAAGAAGAAGTTAAAAAAGCAGAAAGCAAGTGCGGAACTCGTGGTTGGAGACATGACCAACTTCAGTTTCAGCGAGCCATTTGATGCGGCTGTCAATGCAATCAACACCTTCAGGCACCTTGAGTCGGAAGATGCAGCGCTTGCCCACTTAAACTGCGTTGCCAAACATCTTAAACCAGGTGGCGTATTTGTTCTTTCCTTGCATCTTCTGCCACCAGATGGCGACCTTTGGGGAACAGAACGGTGGACTGCGAAAGAGGGTGATTTGTCGGTTTACTACGCGCTGACAGTAGTCGAAACCAGCATGAAGACCCGTCTAGAAAAGCTTCGTATTTCGATGCTAGTGAAAGACAAAAGCAAAGGCGAATCGTTCCGACTATCCGACCATATAACACTTCGAATTTATACCGCGAAGCAGCTCAAAAGCCTACTTGCCAAAGTACCCCTGTTGAAGCTGATTGGTGTGCATGATTTTTGGTGCGATATCGAATCGACGCAAAAGCTCAACGGCGAAGCCATTGATACGGTTCTTGTCCTGCAGAGAGTTTAGACACGCGACTTGTTGCATTAGAGCTCGAAATTGAGCCTCAAGCTTAAGCCGGGGACTGCGTTCCAGCCTGAATAATCCGGTAAGGGACCATCCCATTTGGGATGGGATGGTTTATTATAGGACGACTTGCTCGCGAGTTGTCCTTACCTCCCACTCCCGCCGGAACTGCTTCGTGTCTCAATTAACTGCTTCGCCTTGGTGGCCTTTTGTTGTTCTTGCCATCAGTGTTTGTTTCATCGTAACTGCCATCAGCTACTGGCGGATGCATGCTTTTGTTGCCTTGCTTTTGGCTTCGTTGGTGGCTGGCCTTTTGACGTTCAATCCGGAACCAAAGGCTCGTTTTTTAGATCAAAATGGTGAGTGGACATCTGGCCAATGGAAGGTGGTGGACAAGGAGGGAACTGGAAAGCCGATGTCACATGCGGTGGCAGTTATCGAGCTTATTGCTAAGGGGCTAGGGGATACGGCTCGCGATATTGCGATATCGATCGCTCTTGCGTCCATCATTGGAATGTGCTTGATGGAAAGTGGTGCTGCCGACAAGGTCGTTCGACGGTTTCTCAAAATTTTCGGGGAGAAGAATGCTGGCTGGGCTTTGTTGTGGTCTACATACATTCTCAGCATCCCGATCTTCTTTGACACCATGTTTATGCTGATGGTGCCGTTAGCCAAGGCGCTTCGAATTCGAACGGGTAAAGATTATTTGCTGTATGTTTTATGTGTGTGCTGTGGCGGCGTTATCACTCATTCGTTGACCATACCGCACCCAGGGCCATTGGCGATGGTGGACAGTTTAAAAATCGATATTGGTGTTTCACTTGCGGCAGGGCTATTGGGGGGCCTCATCCCTGCGGTCATCGGGTTCTTCGTTTGCGTCTTTTTGAACTCACGCATCGTTGTTCCGCTACGCGACACACTGGATCCAGAGCAAGCAACGGATAAGCCCGAGTCGGAACTGCCGTCGCTTTTATGGTCCATCATGCCGGTGGTTCTTCCCATTGTATTGATCGGTTTTTCGTCCCTGTTTCGAGTGATCGCGGATGGAAACAAGGGCCAGTCTGTTGCGTGGTGTGTGGCAGCCTATCAAGTCCTTGGTGGCGATGCTTACTTTACGTCTGTACGTGCAACCTTTGATTTTTTCGGGCACAAGAACATCGCCCTTTTGATCGGTGCTGCTATTGCCTTATGGGTTTTGGCTCGTGAGCGAGGGTTTGGAAAGGAAAAGCTGGAACAACTCATTGGCCCGCCGCTGGAGACAGCCGGCATGATCATCCTTATCACCAGTGCCGGTGGTGCCTTTGGCGGTATGTTGCGAGTTGCCGGTGTGGGCGATGCAGTCCAGCTTGCAGCCAAGGGGCAGCCAATCAGCCTGATCTTGCTCGCTTACGTGGTGGCTGCGGTCATTCGTATCGCTCAAGGAAGCGCCACGGTAGGCATGCTGACTACCGCAGCGATGATTGCCCCCATGCTTGCTGATGGCTCGTTGGGTTTTCACCCGCTGTATATCTATTTGGCAATTGGTTGGGGAGCGATGGGCTTTTCATGGATGAACGACAGCGGCTTCTGGGTTGTTAACCGATTGAGTGGGATGACTCAGCGTGAAACGCTTCAGTCATGGTCTATTTTGACAACCAGCCTTTCGCTTGTTGGATTGGCGACAACCTATGTCGCTTCTCTCTTGCTACCATTGGTCTAAAACCAAGAACCCTTTCCGACAAAAGTTCCAATGCGCAAAACACTTCTTTCCGCCTTTGCGAGTGTGCTTCTACTTGCTTCCTACCTGGTCGCTGACGGACCGGCCGACAACCAAATGGAGACCGTAAGGTCGGTGCCGCCGCCTGGGATTGCGATTAGTGAGGAACAGCGAGGCAAGCTTACTGCAGAACTGCAATCCTTGAAGGCGAAAGTAGCCAAGATCCAGGCAATTGCTTCCGCCAAAGGGAAGCAACAAGAGATGGCTGAGCGTTTTTTGCCGGACGTGGAGATCTTCCCGCGCGCTGTCGAGATCGCTTTGAACGAAGACGGGTTCTTTGAACCCAAGGATTTCGATCGGGCATTGGATGTGCTTGTGGAAGGACATCGTCGAGCCGACGCTTTGGCCAACAGTGCCCCGTATTGGGTTTATCCTCCGTTGGAAGGCTCGCCAACCGTTCGAGGCTACCGATCCCGATTGGATGGGTCGGTGCAGCCTTATGGAGTTGTTTCGAGCTCACGCGAGCCTATGATGACGGGAGCTGGAATGCGAACCGACGTATGGTGCCGTGGTCGAAGCGAAAAAGGGCTGGAGCTTCAATTCATCTCAGCGCGATTAACGAACTCAGATCCGCAACCGGCTCCTGGTGTTTTGATGATTCATCCGTTTGGGCGCTATTGCAATGCCAACAAGCTTGCGGGCGAAGTGGACACGTTGGAAGCCCTTGAACACGCCGTTTCAGAATACCAGCTGGATCGGAACCGAATTGCAATACGGGGATTCTCCATGGGAGGGGCCGCTGCATGGCATCTCGCAGTGCATTATCCCAGCAAATGGTTCGCAGCCAATCCTGGTGCAGGTTTTTCCGAAACCCCCAAGTTTCTCAAAGTCTTTCAATCCGAAGATTTGCAACCTACTTGGTACGAACAAAAGCTGTGGCAAATGTACGATTGCCCTGATTGGGTCACCAATCTTCGAGGATTGCCAACGGTGGCTTACAGTGGTGAATTGGATAAACAAAAGCAGGCAGCCGATGTCATGGCAGAAGCCTCCTGGAATTTACCTCAACAGGAACGCTTCGAATTGACGCACATTGTTGCTCCCAAAACAGCTCACAGCATTGCGCCTGCTGCGCGAAAAGAGATCGAAGCGAAACTCGAAGCCATAGATCAACATGGTCGGACTCGCATACCGAATCAAGTTGACTTCACGACCATGACGCTCAAGTACAATCAATCGGATTGGATCACTATCGAAGCACTGAAAGAGCATTGGGTTCCGGCAAAAATCCAGGCTCAAATCGTTATGCCGCAACCAACCGATTTGGATTCCAAGCGGTATATCTCGATCCGATCGGAGAACGTAACGGCGTTCTCGCTGGACTTTCCTATTGATTTCAATCCAGACGCTCAATCGATGCTTGTTCTTCTTATCGACGCTGGACCATCGAACAGCGTTCAAAAGATATCGATATCAAGGGCTTCGGATTTTACTTGGCATGCTCGGTTGCACAACGACGGTAATAGCTGGTCGATCAGTTCTCCTTTGCCAGATCCGGCGCAACCGCTTGTTAAGAAGCATGACTTGCAAGGGCCCATCGACGATGCTTTCATGGATTCTTTTCTTTTCGTAAGACCTTCCAAGGCTGGCCAGTATGCAGAAGTAGATAAATGGGTTAACAGCGAAATGGATCGAGCGGTTCGAGAATGGCATCGTCAGATGCGAGGTGACGCTCGCGTCAAATCCAGCGAAGATTTGCAACCATCCGATATCGAGAATCATCATTTGATTTTATGGGGAGATGCTGATAGCAATCCTACGATCGCAAAGATTGCAGAGCAGTTGCCGATCCGATGGAGCGACAACCAATTGATTGTCGGTTCTAAAACTTACCCACGGCAATCGTATACTCCCATACTCATTTTCCCCAACCCGTTGAATCCGAAACGCTATGTCGTGCTCAATAGCGGCTTCACCTACCGCGAATACGATTATTTGAACAACGCCCGGCAAGTTCCAAAGTTGCCTGATTGGGCGATCGTGGACCTGAGCACCCCTCCCAACTCCCGCTGGCCAGGCAAGATCGAAGCAGCTGGTTTTTTTGGCGAGCGTTGGGAACTGAAACCGTTCTGAGCTCGTTGGAGCGATGGAAGTTTCTTGCTTTTGAGGTGGGAACATGCCAAAATATTAAGGGAAATGATTCGAAGTAAGGAGCTACTTTTCAATGAGCATTGCATCTATCACGGAATCCATTGAATATCCAGAATCGGACGGCGAACCTATGGGCGAAACGGATTTGCATCGTGATTGGATGGTACGAATTCTTGAGATTCTAAGGTGGCGATATCGCGGTCAACGCGTCTACATCGCGAGCGACTTGCTTGTTTACTACGAGGAGGGGTCAGCCTCCAAATTCGTCGTGCCCGATGACTTTATTTGCCTCGATTGCGATCCAGGACGCAGACGGACCTTCAAAACGTGGGTTGAAAAACGCGTTCCGGATGTGGTGTTTGAGGTGACTTCGAATAGCTCGAGTCGAGTGGACACCGTAAAGAAACCAGTCATCTATGAGCAGATTGGGGTCAAAGAATACTTTATCTATGACCCAACGTGCGACTATCTGGAACCGGCGTTGCAAGGGTATCGGATGGTCGATGGATATCTGAAACAGATCAAGCCAATCAACGGAATGCTGGAATGCGAGACATTGCAATTGGGGCTGCGATTGATCGATCAGGAGCTGGAGTTCTTTGACCTTGGTACAGGCGAAATTGCTTTGGACGCTGCCCAGGCAGAGCGCGAAGCCAGGGAAGCGGAACGCGAAGCGAAGGAGGCAGAGCGCGAAGCCAAAGAAATAGCCTTGGCCAAGAATCAAGAACTGCAGCAAGAGATCGAACGACTCAAAAAAATGCTTGGTGAGTCTTAATGTCCAAATCAATCTCGACCGCGGTGCGCTCCGTTGTACTACGCTCAATGCTTCTCTTAGCCGTTTTTATCCTAAGGCAGGAAATGGCAAGGGGGGATGAACTTGCCGAGAAGATGGAGAAGTGGAAGAAGACCTACGTTGAAAAAATTCTTCCTATCATGGAAGCTCGATGTGTTGGATGCCATCGAGGTGACAAAATCGAAGGGGAGTTTGATCTGGCGAAGTATGCAGATCCTCAAACCGCAGTGGAAGCGGGTGATGCATGGGAGCGCGTCGCGAAACGAATTCGATTGAATGAAATGCCCCCTCAGGGGAGTCCAGGTCTAAATGATGAACAGAAAGGGCACTTTCACCGCTGGGTAGATTCAAGGCCCAACCGAGATCTTTGCAACCAACTTGCATCCGAAGAGACTCAGAGCTGGTACCAAGGGACTGTCATGAGTCGACGGTTGACTCAGACGGAGTATCGGAATGCCATCTTGGACTTAACAGGGCGACGCTTAGATCCTAACGAGGAGCCTCCTTCGGATGGTGCTGGTGGTGAAGGATTTGACACCGTGGGTGACGCTTTATTTACCTCGACGATTCATTTGGAGTCCTACCTGACCTCCGCAGATCGAGTGGTAGAGGCCGCCTGTTCAACTTTCCCCAACCCCCTGATTTCGACAGAAGTAGTCGAAGACATCGCGTCAGCAAGGTCGATCGTCTCTCAGTTTGCTCGCCGAGCCTGGCGTCGCCCAGTCACACTGGAAGAGCTCGACAGGTTAATGTCCCTTTGCGAAAAATCGATGGAACAAGGGGTGGAACTGAGTCGGGCGATTCGGCAGTCTCTCAAGGGTGTTTTGGTTTCACCTCATTTTCTTTTTGTCGTCGAAGTGGAGCCCGAAGCATCGGGGGTTCAGCGACTTTCCCCCCATCAGCTGGCAACTCGATTGGCCCTATTGATCTGGTCATCGGTGCCTGACGAAGAGCTATTGCAACTTGCGGACTCGAGCAGCATTTACGATGAAGTCGTGCTACGAGCCCAAGTGCGTCGCATGATTGCTGATCCTCGGAGTCGGGCGATTGGCGAAAATTTTGGTTTGCAATGGCTTGGGCTTCGCGGATTTGCCCAAGTGAAACCTGACGAGTCGATTTTTCCAGAGTACCAGCCGGAACTTGCAGCCGACCTTCGCGAGGAAGCGATTCTTTATGTTTCGGAAATATTCCGCAAGGATCGACCGCTAACGGAATTGATCTCTTCCAACAGTGTCTATATCAATGGGCGCTTGGCTTCGTTTTACGGACTGGATTTACCGCAAGATGCACCTTGGCAATCGGTTGCCGTCTCTGATGGCAAGCGGGGGGGCGTCATCACCATGGCAAGCGTGTTGACATCATCTTCCTACCCAAGGCGGACAAGCCCTGTCCTAAGAGGCCGCTGGATTCTGGACGAATTGTTAGGTTCGCCTGTTCCCCCACCCCCTCCGAACGTACCTGCTTTAGAAGAATCTTCGCACAACGATGCAAACCAAACGATGCGTCAACGTTTGGAGATTCATCGCCAAAAAGCAGAGTGCGCTTCGTGCCATGATCGCATGGACCCTTTGGGGTTTGGACTTGAGAATTATGACGGCATTGGGCGTTGGCGAGATTCGGAAAATGGTCTGGCAATCGATTCCGCCGGGAAGCTTCCGTCGGGTGATCAGTTTTCGGGCCCGACAGAATTGAAATCCGTCCTTATGAATCGCCGAGCAGAATTCCAACAGCATTTCATCCGAAAGCTTCTTGGATTCGCTTTGGGACGCTCGCTCAATAAGTTTGACGCTTGCATCGTTGAGACATGCATGAAAAAACTGAACGAGAACGAAATGCGAAGTCAGATCTTGTTGGAAGAAATTGCGTTATCCTATCCATTCCAACATCGCTACCGCCAGCCAATCGGCTCGAAGAACGAAACCTCGGAGTGACCCCATGATTGATCCAATGAACATGCCACAACGTCCATCTCGACGACAAGTATTGCGAGGTTGCGGCGTTGCGCTGGCCCTGCCGTGGATGCCTTCGGCGATTTCAACAAGCCTGCGTGCCGACGACCAAGCGACAAAATCGAGCGATGGCAGCAGCGTTGGTAAACCACCGGTGCGTTCCGCGTTCATCTATTTCCCCAACGGCGTCTGGGGAAAGTCATGGACCCCCGATAGTTCAGGAACCGACTACACCTTAAGCCCTTCGCTCCAACCCATTGCGGATGTTAAAAACGACGTGCTCGTTTTGACGGGGCTCGATAAAAAAAATAGCCATGGAGGAGATGGCCACTATGCGAAAACAGCGAACTTCTTGACGGGCATGCCAGTCACCAAAACCACCGGTAAAAACATCAGCAGCGGTGGCATTTCGGTCGACCAGTTAATGGCACAACATACGAGCCAGTATACGCCGCTGCCATCGCTGGAATTGGGGACAGAACCGGTTATTAGCGGGATCGACAGCAACGTTGGATATACCCGGCTGTATGGTTCGCACATCTCTTGGCAGTCGCCAACACGACCGGTCGCTAAAGAGATCAACCCACGACTGGTTTACGAACGCTTATTCGGTGGGCGTTTTTCAGGGAAATCACAAAAAAGCGAAGGCTACCAGAACTTGCTTGACTTTGTTCTGGACGATGCACATCGGCTGCGTGGTCGGCTTGGACGCGATGATCAATTCAAGATGGATGAATATCTTGATTCGGTACGAGCAGTCGAAAAGAGAATTGAATTTGCATCTCAGCCAAAACCTCGCGATTGGCAACCGAATGCCCAAGCCGCAGAAATCCAACCACAGCGATTGGGTATGCCGGCTGATTTCCGCGAACACATCACCATCATGATGGACTTGATGGTTTTGGCGTTTCAAACCGATTCGACTCGCGTTGCATCCATGATGTTTGCCAACGATGTTTCAGGAAGAAATTTTTCTTTCCTCGAGGGGGTGACCGCCAGCCATCATGAACTTTCCCATCATGAGGGGAAGGACACCAAGATCGAGCAATATCAGAAAATCAATCGATGGCACGTTGAGCAATTTGCAAATATGCTCAAGAAGTTAAAGTCCATTCCTGAGGGGGACGGAAATCTGCTGGACAACTGCATGATTTTATTTGGTTCGAGTATTTCCGATGGAAATGGCCACGACCCAGACAACCTACCAATCCTTCTTGGTGGGCGGGGAGGCAAGACCATTGAGTCGGGCAAGCATATCGCATCTGAAGGAAACGTACCGCTGTGCAATCTTTATGTCTCCATGCTAGATCGCATGGGAGTTTCGGTAGAACAGTTTGGAGATAGCGAACGGCGTCTATTCTAATTAGGGTAAGCATCAGACGATTCCTTATGGTCGGATTCCATTTTTCATGATTTTCATTCGAAGTAACTACTTGAGCTGGCTCGGTTGGCCGCTGACGCTAGCTCTATTTGCTGCCACTTGCGGGGCGCAGTCTTCGGCTCCGCCGCAGCCCGAAATTGATCGGGCTATCAGTAAAGGTGCGGCCTTCTTGGCAACGCAGCAACAAAAGAATGGGTCGATCGTTGATCGCGGGCATGAGAATGCTATGACGGCACTCGCGATTATGGCTCTCGCCTCGGTTGGTCATCAACCTACAGACCCCTCGCCAGAAGGAGCCATGATGTCGAAGGGGCTCAAATATATCCTAGGCCCTGATCGTCAGGACAAAACCGGATACTTCGGCGCATCCGATGGTTCACGCATGTATGGACATGGAATTGTGTCGCTGATGCTAACGGAGATGCTTGGAATGGGGGGTGACGAGGACCTCAATCACCAGATTCATGACTCATGCCAAAAAGCGATCGACTTAATCGTCCGAAGCCAACGCGTCCGAAAACCGCCTCACGCCAAAGGAGGCTGGCGTTACACCCCCGATGCCGCCGATAGTGATTTGTCGGTCAGCGTTTGGCAGTTGATGGCCCTTCGCAGTGCCAAGAACGACGGGCTGGAAGTCCCCAGTTCAACCATCGATGATGCGGTCACCTACTTGGTAAGATCCTTTACTTCGCCAGTGGATGCGACGGGAGTTCCAAGCAAGCAACTGAGTGGCTTTTCCTATGAAGCGAACAACGACAACCCGACCTTTACCATGACAGCCGCCGGACTGTTGGCCATGCAAGTATGTGGCCAATACGATTCACCACTCGTGGAAGGAGCTACCTCTTGGCTCAACCAGCATCCGCCGAAGTGGGAAGAACGGTTCGTCTTGTATGGCATCTATTATTATGCTCAGGGGATGCATCAACGACGGGGCGAAGTCGCCGAAAACGCGTCGACCGAAGTTGCGAAACTGTTACTTGATAAGCAGCAAGCGGACGGCTCCTGGAACTCGTCCGGCAACGAAGAACAGAATGCTGGAAAAGTGTATTGCACCGCCATGGCGATGCTTAGCCTATCGGTCAAACATCACTATCTGCCGATTTATCAACGCTAGATTCGTTGCCTATGCCCCTTCGAGAAATTGATGAAGCGGTCCTTGCGGGACTAAGTAGGTCGGCGATTGAATCGCGACGGGGTTCGCGTGAAGTGCTCGACACCGCGAAGCCCTTTGCTTTGGTTCGCGAACAAGAGCCGGCAGGGAAGTGTTCGTTGACCGATGTTGCAACGGTGTTTCTTACTGGAGCAGAATGCCCCTACCGCTGCTCCATGTGTGATCTATGGCGATACACATTGGACCGAGCGACTGCGCCCGGCGAAATCACCGGCCAACTGAGCTGGGTTTTGGATCAACTGGATTCGCATGTAGAAGCGAGACCAGAATGGATCAAGCTGTATAACGCAAGCAATTTTTTCGATTCGCGTGCGGTTCCCGAAGACGATCATTCTGCGATCGCCAAGCAGTGCGAATCCTTTCAACGTGTGATCGTGGAGAATCATCCCAAGCTCGTTCGCCCGACCGTAAAGCAGTTTGCGAGCATGCTTCATGGAAAGCTTGAAATTGCGATGGGGCTGGAGACCGTGCATCCAGGCAGCATGCTTCTCTTGAACAAGGGCTTTGATTTGGACGACTTTGCCCGTGCGTCGGAGCAACTCGATGCAATGCAAATCGACCGGCGTGCGTTTGTCATGTTGCAGCCTCCTGGAACGGAACCTTCCGAATCGATGGATTGGGCCATGAAAACTCTTGCCTTTGCCGATGCGCATGGTGTGCGGCACTGCAGCATTATTCCAACACGTATGGGAAACGGGACCATGGAATGGCTCCAGGAACAATCTCTGTTTATCCCCCCAACATTCCGACAGCTCGAGCAAACGCTGGAGCTTGCTTTAAGTCAGTTCTCAGAAATGATCGTCACGGTCGACACATGGAACCTAGAGCTGCTGTCAGGGAACTGCGATCAATGCATCTTTGAAAGAAAAGAAAGACTCGAACGCATGAACTTGCAGCAATGCTGTTTTCCAGAAGTGAAGCGATCGTGTGATTGTGCACAAGACTGAGAATCGCATGCCAAAAAAAACAGAGTGCTTTGCGATGATTGTAGGCTCCGGTTTTTCGGGTTCGCTTTTGGCTTGGATACTTCAAAAGAATGGCCTTAACTGTGTCCTGGTGGATCAGGCGAAGCATCCTCGATTTGCCATTGGAGAATCATCGACCCCAACGGCAGACTTTTTGGTGCGACATTTAGCAGATCGCTGGGGGCTTCGCGAGCTAGAACCGCTAGCGAAATACGGTACCTGGAGGCAAACCTACCCCTCGTTGGTTTGCGGAAAAAAGCGTGGCTTCACCTATTACCACCATCGCCAGGGGCATCCATTCCAGGACGATGCATTGCATTCGAATTCTATGATGGTTGCGGCATCTCGCGATGACTTTCAAAGCGATACGCATTGGTTGCGCAGCGATGTGGACCAATGGCTTTTTCAGCAAGCAGTAAAGGCCGGCACTGTGGGATTGGAGCAAACCAAAATTCGATCCTCGTATTTCGAATCGGTAGGCCATCGCTGGCAGACCGATTTGGTAGGCCCGGACAATCAGCCTTTGGAAGTGCGTTCACAATGGTTGATCGATGCGACTGGTGGTTCGCAGGGAATACGCCCCTGGACTGGCGTCCAACCGGATTCGGATTGGATGCGCACTCGAACGTCCGCACTGTTTGGCCATTTTCGCGATGTCGCTCCTTTTGGATGCACGACACCATCGCACCAGACGGACCTGCAAACGTTGTTTGATGGCGATGATTCCGCACAGCATCATGTCGTGCAGGATGGATGGCTTTGGGCACTTCGATTCGGGAATGGAGTGACAAGCCTCGGGATTGTTCAACCGGAGGGCGTTTGCCAACATGAGCTTAGCCAAGTTGACCTAGAACGTACTTGGCATGAGTGGTTGGAACGTTATCCAAGTGTTCATCAGATGATCGCGAAGTCGACCAGAGTCGGACCAGAAAGTGGCTTGGGTTGGATGGCTCGTCTGAGCCGATGCAACGACCGCGCATCGGGTCCGGGCTGGGTAAGCTTGCCGACAGCTTATGGATTTGTGGACCCGTTACACAGCAGTGGAATTGCGCATGCATTAAGCGGAGTTGCAAGGCTATCGGAAGCGTTCTTGGGGGACGAAGGGGCCGTTGAACAGCAGATTCGCAAGTATGCCTTGGAGGTGAAGAACGAACTTCGGTGGATCGATACGTTTGTAGGGCTTTGTTATCGAGCTCTGCCAGATTTTGAGATGTTCTTAGGAATGTGCGCCTACTATTTTGTATCTGCCATTGGATTTGAGCGAGATGTAGCCAAAGACCCTATGCATTGGCCTCGAGGGTACATGCTTAGCGATGATCGTGCCTTGAGAGAGGCAGGGGAGACGACGTGGCAAGCAGCCAGTTCGGGAAAAACAATAACGCTTGATCAAATACGCCGGTCGATAGCTCCGTGGAACGATGTCGGTTTACTATCGGCTGGCGGTGGTAATCGACTGGCGCATACAGCAGCAAGGAAAGAATTGTTATAGTTCCCAGTGCTGCGTTTTCATTCGATCAAGTCGGCGGATCTGCCAACCCATTCGAACCACTATCTAGCGATTGCTTCCTGCTGAGCCTTTACCAGGGCGACGTGTGGTGATTGCGATTCGCTGACCGCGATTCCCAACCAACCATCTCGCATCTCCAGTTGTGAAACAGCCAGACCTGTGGCACGAGGATCGCTTAGAAGCTCTTCCGAAACCATTGGTATTATGGAGCGGCTCGAGAAGACACGCGAGAAAATGGCTCGCAAGGGTACTTTGTCTCGGATCGCAAGACGCTGCCCGTCCACACTAATGACACCATCCCGAGTCAGTTCTGCCTTCAGGCCATCCACGGTCGGTAAATAGGATGTTCGGATGGTAAAGTTCTTAAGATGGATGCGACCAGGTTGTTCCAGCGATGCGACTCGAAGGGTCAACCACATACGATTATCCTCAAACTCAACCGTCATCGGACGGGCTTCATTGAAGCGGATGGTTACGTCTTGCGCAGCTTCCTCGTCGATCGTTTGTCGAGGCTGCTGCAACAAGTCAGCGATTTTGTCGGATAGATCTTGCATGGTCCATGGTCGATCACCAGCAACCACTTGACCGGCCATGTTGTTGAACGTCGACTGATGGATTTGCAGCGACAGCTGACTATCCGAGGGAGCTACGGGCCGAGGTGTGTAGGCTGAAAGCTGGTCGTTGCTAGCAACGCGATAACGAACCACCAGGCGAGTGTCCGTGGTTTGCATGTCGACCACCATTGGATGCAGATCCAGTGACTGCAATGGTCCAATGAGTCGCTTTTCGAATTGAGTTTTAGCGGAGCTGATCTTGCTTTGAAGTTGTGAATCGAATTCAGAGTCCGTTTGTTTGGCAATCGTCTTTTGCATGATTCGTTTCGCGACCGGCCGAGCCTTCACGAACTCATCATGAACAAACTGTCGAACCATGTCACCCAATATAGGAAGCTTGTCCCAATCGGTCGAAAATCGTTTCAACGAATCATTCGATTCTACAGTGGCAGGCTTTCCATTGATTTCGAGCCCGCTGGTTGAAATTCGGATGGACCGAACCGCGTTAACGTTTGCGATCGACGCATTGTAGAATGCGGCTCCGTGGCGACTGGATTTCGTGTTGCTCGTGATATCACCGTTCAGATTAAGAGCAATGTTCCAAGCAGCATCATCGGCCACAAAGTCGGCTTTCAAGCGAGTCGCAACTTGACTTGTACCCCGAGTGTCCGCCCCCAGGATATTCTGCCGAACAGGTTTCTCGGTAAGTGAAGGAACCGGCATCATTCGATTGATAAATTCTTCGGAAACGGCGAGCCTCAAGTTGGCGTTTCGGTAATGCATGCCGATTGCTTGTGAAATCGCAGCTTGTTCAGGGTGCTCCGAGAAACGGAGCGATTGCATCGCATCTGCTAACGACGAACTACAACGATGAACAGGATCGGATTCAAGTGTTTCAATATCTTCAAGTATTTTTTGATAGTTTACGGGTCCGATCGAAAGCGGATGCAATTGATCTGCTAACTTGTGAACTTCGGTAGAGATCAAGATCCGGCGTTGTGACTCGGCCACTCGCGTATCGGTCACTCTTCCCAAGAACAGTCGAACCAAGTCCACTTGCGCTTGCTGACTTTTGATTTCGCCAGCAGCGAGCCCCTTCAACGCACTGAGCATCAAGTAGCTTTCCCAGCTCTTGAAATCTCCGGTAGCCTGAAGTGACTTCTCGACGTTTCGAATGCATTCATTCAATTTTGCCGAATCAAATTCATGCTTGCGAACAGATACAAACTGTGCGCGATCGCGGCTGACGCAACGGGCAACGGAAGACCAAACCGACACTCTGCGTTCGATGGAATAAGCCAGTCTCGCAACTTCACGCGAGAGAGTTGCGTCTTGGTTTGCGATATCGGTTCCGAGTGCAACGCCTTGGTCAGCCAACCCACGAAGTTCTTCTAATGCCACAATGGACGGATCGTCGTTCAAGTTCAATGACTGCAAATGCTCGTAACCATCGGTCACCTTATCGAGCCACGACTGAACATCCTGATTTCTTCCGGAAGTGATTCGAAGCAATTCGATTTCTCGGACAAGAGATGCGGATGCGGGCCAAGCATTCCCCTTCCGAACCGTCGACGTTTCATAACGAGGACTCAGTGACGGAATGGCCCCCTCTGAAATTTCCCGGAAGGTAGCAAGCGGGCTGCTCGTATCACTGGGCACAGAATCCACAGTTCGAGTCACCGAAACACTGGTCGCAATGGTTGGATTCGATTGTGCGGCACGCTCTGCAAGAGCCGATGGGCTTCGCTGTTGTTGGATCGCTTCCAAGAAGGGATCCAAGTTGTTGGGAACGGCAATAGGCGCCGACAACCTTGCCCCCGAGGGTGGGTCAAGCATTGCGATCGATGGTGCACTTGCGCTGCGGTAGTTCAGCCATGCCGTGTTTTCAGATGTTTCCCGCAACGGTTCAATATCGAGCGGAATTAACTCGGTTGCTATCTTAGGGATCCACTTTGGCGTCGTTGAAACGCTGATCGTGGAGGTCCTTGGGTCGTGATAGTATCCCGGGCGTTTTGCTTTCGAAAACTGTTCGCTGGCGGATAAGATGATAAGCAAGCAGATTGCGAATGCTGCTGCATATACCCAGCCACGGAGCCCGCGTGCCGACTCGTTTGCCATCCTTAGCACCCTATTCAGAACGCACGAAGGCGTCGAAAATGATTTTGAAAAGTCTGCGATGAGGTCCAGAAACCAGCTAGCTACCCTCACGCTCTTTATTCTTCGGTCGTTGACCTGCCCGTCATCGACCTCTCTCGGCATCAATTCACGAGATCTCTAGGGTGGAATTGCTGAGTCGTTCGTTCTAGGTAATTTGTAGCGTGCGGCCCCCTCTTTTTGGTCCCGTGGCATGGCGGTATGACAGAGAGTATGATTGTCGGTATTCTTTGCCTATTCCTCCTCTTTGCCGCACGTTAACTCTATTGCTGGAACGATACAATGCTTCGTCTTGGTTTTCATCTTTGCGCATCTTTACTCTTTATGGGATTGGTTGAACCGTTGTCTACGCGACTGTCGGGGGCGGAAAAACGTCCTATGCAATTGGAGGACCTTTACAAGTTCCAGCGAATCGCTGACCCACAATTAAGCCCCGATGGAAAATTTGCCGTCTATCAGGTCACCGAGATTTTAGACCCTGCCAAAAATCAAAAGCAGACTCAGCTCTGGCTGGTTGATCTGAGCAAGCAAACCAGCCGGCAATTGACGCGTTCCGGCAAGTCAGACACCCACCCCCGATGGTCGCCAGACGGGACAAAGATCTTGTTCGAGTCCAATCGGTCAGGGGCATCGCAACTTTATGTTTTGGACCTTTCCAGCGGTGGCGAGCCTACCAAGCTGACCAATATTGCGACTGGTGCCAGTGGTGGCATTTGGTCGCCTGATGGAACGAAAGTTGCATTCTATTCGGCCGTGAATCCAAAACACAGTCAGCTGCCATTTGCAGAATCGAATGCCAAAAACCAAGAGGACGAAGAACGCGTAGCTAACAACCCTGTCAAAGCGAAGACTTTCACGAAACTCTTTTACCGACACTGGGATTCCTATGTAGAGGACAAGCGGAACCACTTGTTCGTAATCCATTCCGATGGAACAAATTGTCGGGATGTTACTCCCGGCGATCGCGATGCCTATCCCACGAGCACAACCTTCAGCGTCGGAGACGACTTCAGCTTCTCGCCAGATGGACAATATCTGTTGTTGACTGCCGTCCCAACGACAGGTGAATCGTGGTCGACCAATCACGATATCTGCCGAGTCAGTATCTCCAACCAAAAAACGGATTGGCCATCGCTCACCGCCAGCAACCCAGCGGCGGATAGCTATCCCAAATTCAGCCCGGACGGAAAGCAAGTCGCTTATCGAACTCAAAGCAAACCCGGTTACGAAGCGGACAAGTGGAACTTGGTCGTCCGACCTTGCAAGCCGGATGGTACTTGGACAAGCGACTCCAAATTGTTAACCGCCGACCTGGATCGATCGGTCAGCGATTTCAACTGGGTATCGAACGAAAGCTTGCTCTTTTCGACTGAAGAACAAGGCTCCAGCGCCATGTATCGCGTATCCATGGATGGCAAGCCGAAGCCGATGGCATTTGGATTTCCAGAGAAACGGACCGGGCAGATTACGGGGGTCTCGTGGGTAGGCGGAAAGTTGTTGCTTGCACGCGCCAACATGAACGAGCCAGCGGAATTGTATTTGAGCTCGCTTGATCAGCCCTCGACCGTTCAGCCTTTGACTCAACACAACGCGAGCCTTCTTACGCTGTTGGATCGGCAAGCTCCGGAAAGTGTCCAAGTCCCTGTAGAAGGTGGACTGAATATGCAAATGTGGCTTCTCAAGCCACCAGGATTTGACCCTAAAAAGAAGTGGCCTGTCGTTTATTTGATTCACGGTGGACCTCAGGGAGCCTGGGAAGATGGTTGGAGCTTCCGTTGGAATGCACAGATATGGGCAGCGCAGGGCTATGTCATCGCATTGCCGAACCCGCGTGGATCCACTGGATTCGGACAATCCTTCTGCGACGAAATCAGCGGCGACTGGGGCGGGAAATGCTATCGAGATCTCGTTGCAGGTCTACGAAAGGTACAAGAGCTTGACTATGTCGACAAAGACCGGATCGCTTCCGCAGGAGCAAGCTTCGGAGGCTATATGCAAGACTGGTTTGCAGTGAATGAAATCGCCAAGGAATTCAAATGCTTGATCTCGCATTGCAGCGTCTACAATTTCGAAAGCATGTGGGGAACTACCGATGAGCTTTGGTTTGATGAATACGAGCATGGTGGCTTGCCTTGGGAAATTCCAGGCAAGTACCGTGAATTTAGTCCTCACACCCTCGCTGGAAATCTTGGCAAGTACAAAGTCCCAATGCTGGTGATTCACAACGACCTCGATTTCCGATGCCCGATCGGACAAGGACACGAGCTTTTTCAAGCCTTGCAACGACAAGGGGTGAAGAGCCGGTTTGTGAACTTCCCAGATGAGGGACATTGGGTTAATAAGCCAGCGAATAGCATTCATTGGCATCAAGAAATTTTTGCTTGGCTCCAAGAACATTGCAAACCCGGCGCAAAGTAAGCTATCAGCTCCAACAAGTTGTTTCGATCTCTTCCGTCCTGTTTACGACAAGAGATCGGATACAACGCTTCCATGAACATCGGTCAATCGAAAGTCACGGCCAGCGTGACGGTAGGTCAGGCGTTCATGATCGAATCCCAAGCAATGCATGATCGTTGCTTGCAGATCGTGCGTGTGAACTGGGTTCTCGACAACGTGGAAGCCAAGATCGTCGGTTTTGCCATATTGAAAGCCAGCCTTGGTCCCGCCACCGGCCATCCACATGGTGTAGGCTTGAGGATGGTGATCTCGGCCGTTCGCTCGACCTAGCGACGCGTTCGATTCAATCATGGGCGTTCGACCAAACTCGCCGCCCCAAATGACCAACGTGGAGTCGAGCATTCCCAGACGCTTTAAGTCTTGTACCAATGCAACCGTCGCTTGTTCCGTTGCTTTCAGGTTTCCTTTGTGGTTGCCAACGACATCCGAATGAGCGTCCCAACCTTCATGGTAGATATTGATGAACCGCACTCCGCGTTGGACCATGCGTCGTGCGAGCAAACAGGCTCGTGCAAAAGAAGGTTTGTCGGGATCACACCCATACATGGCAATGGTATCAGGAGTCTCTTCTTTCAGGTTCATCAGATTGGGCGCGGAAGATTGCAGGCGAAAGGCCATTTCGTAGTTCGCAATTCGCGTTGAAATCTCGGGATCGCCAATCATTTCTAGGCGTTGCTTATTCAGGCGGTTTACCAAGTCGAGCGACGCCAACTGTGCATCGTTATCGATTCCATCAGGGCTAGCAACATTCAGGATAGGATCACCCTGGTTTCGCAATCGAACGCCTGTATATACGGTTGGTAGAAAGCCACTGGACCAATTCGCGGCCCCACCGCTGACACCAGCACCTGTGGACATGACAACGAACGCGGGTAAGTCCTGCGTCTCGGCTCCCAGTCCATAAAGAACCCAGCTTCCAAGGCTAGGTCGGCCAGGCTGGGAGAAGCCCGTGTTAAAGAATATCTGAGCGGGCGCATGATTGAACTGGTCCGTCTTGACCGACCGAACGACACAAATGTCATCCGCGATTTTAGGTAAATGCTCAAACGCATTTGCGATCTCCAAGCCAGACTGGCCGTGTTTCGAAAACTCGAACCGAGGTCCCATGACTGCGGCATCTGGCCGAATGAATGCGTAACGTTGGCCCATGATGACGGACTCGGGTAACGGCTTTCCTTCCAATTTCGCCAGTTCGGGCTTGTAATCAAACAGATCAAGGTGGCTCGGTGCACCCGCCATAAACAAATGGATCACCGCTTTGGCTTTGCCAGGAAAATGAGGCTGCTTGGACGCAAGCGGGTTGGCAGGAATCGAATCAGCATGGCTCGATTTCGCAAGACCACCAACAAGCAAACTACCTAATGCGGCTTTTCCAAGCCCAATACCGCAGTCATTCAAAAAGTGTCTTCTCGCCACTTGGACTGCTGATCGATCGATGTTCATGAAGTTATCCTAGGGAATCGTTCTTCGATTGGCTTAGAAAGAAATTAGTCGTCAGGGGGAATTACTTAGTAACAGATTCATCGAGATTCATCATGATGCG
Organism: Planctomycetaceae bacterium; assembly: GCA_027487485.1. Lineage (GTDB taxonomy): Bacteria > Planctomycetota > Planctomycetia > Pirellulales > Pirellulaceae > JBKCUI01. Next base: position 160,719 of record JAIYDN010000018.1, read on the forward strand.
AGCCACCATCGTCCACGAGGCTCGTTGAATCGCTTCTTCATCACTTAGCTTCTCAGTTGCGGATTCCGTAGCAATTTTCACAGCGGGCAACTGGCCAGCCCTCAGTCGACTAGATTGTTGCTCCAAGTACTCCTGCAAGGCAGATAGTTCGTCAGGTGTCGCTGGCCGAACGAGCATTCTACGGAAGAGATTGGTAAGCTTTTCTCGATCGTTACCTTGTGCGCTCGACGTCAACTTTCCAAGCTCTCGAGCTGCTTGCATAAACGTGACGTCATTGAGCATCGACAGCGCCTGCATCGGGGTATTAGTGATTTCTCGACGTGCTATACACGCTTCGCCACTAGGGGCATCGAAGGTCGCTGTAAGAGCAAACGGAGAAGTTCGTTTTGAAAAAGTGTAGATGCTTCGCCGAAACTGATCATCGCCCGAACTCACCGTCCAAGCGAGCGCCCCGTAGGTTCCTTCGGTTGTAACATTGGCGGGTTGTGGCGGGAAGACACTGGGGCCACCTCGTTTCTTCGACAAAAGTCCAGAAACAGCCAGAGCCTGATCGCGAACAACTTCCGCTTCTAGCCGCACGCGAGGACCTCGGGATAGCCATCGATTGTCCGGATCTTTCGCCAGCGATTCGGGGCGAACTTCGCTGGACTGACGATAAACTTGACTCATCACAATTTGCTTGTGCAACTTCTTCATGGACCACCCCTGCGACATGAAATCCAACGCGAGATGATCCAGCAATTCTGGGTGAGTTGGCAAGTCTCCTTGGTAACCAAAATCTTGAGAGGTTCGAACCAAACCACGTCCAAAAAACGCTTCCCAAGCACGGTTGACCGTGACACGAGCGGTAAGCGGATTCGAAGGGGAAACGAGCCATTTCGCAAATTCAAGCCGGTTCGTAGGACGGGTATTTTTGTCGCTGAGCACCAACGGCGTATGAGGTTGGACTTCATCTCGAGGCTGTAGAAACTCACCCCGGTGATAACGATGGGTTGGCCGTTGATGATTGCTGGGCCGTTCTCGCATTACCAACGTGCTCAACGAGGGGATCAACGAATTGCGAAGGGCGTCGATTTCCTTGCGAGCATCAGCAAGTTCTGGGGCCCGATCCAAAAATGCGTTCATCAAGAGCTTGCGGTCGTTGGCTGTCCAACGATCCGCTGGGGTTGTAATCAAGTTTGCGACATCCGACGGCAGATCGTTGGCCGATCCCACAGGTTCGGTGGTGAAGGACCAACGGAAGCGACCGAGTCCGGCAGCATACCAGCGTTCACACAACATCGAAATCGTCATAGGGCCTGCTTTTTCGGTTGGTTTTGCCAACTTGAAAACAGCCACGTGCCGTCGACGTTGCCCCCCATCGATCGACCAACCCGATTGCTTATCGCCGTCAATGCACTTGGCGGCCGTGTTTACGCCACTTGCAAATGATTGGCTAGCCTCACTGATTCCTTGAACCTGCCCCTCTTGAGAAACCGTCACTTCGCTCAAAAAGAAATCCCCGAGTGGACCTTCGTAATAGACAGCTCCAGGGCCACCTTTTGGCAATCGTTCATCCGGAATCGCTTCGATCTGCAAACCCGTTACGCCTGCTGGCACAGAATCGAAATCCACAACATAGGTATCGGCCTTTTGGAAATCGCCCGTCGCCAGAATGGACTTATCCTCCAAGATCGTCAGCAAGGGGTTCGAGGCTTTCGCATGCGTCGGATTGGCAACCTGCCATGAATTGACTTGGGCCGCTTGCTGCTTGGTCCATTGTTCGAAGCGACCAGCTAACAATTCAGTGCGCCGAAGATCCACGGGCACGTTCTTGTCCACGATGGTACCGAGCGATATTCGGAATTTCCCAAGAACATGGTTTCCACCGTAGCTGTGTTCCAGCTTGATGGTTAATGATTGCTCGATAGCAAGGACGAATGGCTTCTCAAAATCCACTTGAAGTTTTCGGTCAACGTTCCATTCCCCTGGTCCGTGAATCGCCCAACCGGTGTTCGGCGCACCATCGATCGCATGGCTGGCAGGGAACCCCGACTGCGCGAAGTCTGCACTCGCGTTGGTCAACTTAACTGGAGAATCACCTGACTGAACGGACAGTTCGGTCACAACGAAATTTCCGTGGTCTGTCAGTCCAGGTCCTTTGCTGGGCAAGGAAGGATCCGTGAGGGCTTCTAGTCGCAAGGAATCGTATTCCCCAGGTGGAACCCGAAGGGTTAACGAGAAAGTGTCAGTAACCTTGGCAGGAGCCTGAGCCCGAACAATACTGCTGGCTTCAATCGCCACGGATGTCCCCGCGGTAGACTGCACGTTGGTCGCCTCCGGGGTGACCCAAGTGATATCCATGGGAACGGGGAAGCGATCGGCCAATTGGGAAGTGAGCTCTTCAATCTTGCGTTCGGTTTCAACTCGATTGGCTTCGATATCGGGGGCGGGGATTGGAAGCTCGGGTTCGTCTGCATTGTTCAGAAGAGCGAACATGCCATAGTATTCGTGGTGCGAAATGGGATCGTACTTGTGGGTATGGCATTGAGCACAACCGATGGTCAGGCCAAGCCAGACCGTTCCCGTGGTTGCAGTGCGGTCGGTCATCGCATGAAAACGGAACTCAAGCGGGTCGATACCGCCCTCTTCATTGAGCATGGTATTTCGATGAAAGCCCGTTGCGATTTTCTGATCGAGCGTGGCGTTAGGCAGCATGTCGCCCGCAAGTTGTTCCAGCGTAAACTGATCGAAAGGCATATCCTTCTGGATGGCTTCGATAACCCAGTCACGATAGGGCCATATCGTTCGCACTTTGTCTTTCTCGTAACCATTCGTATCGGCGTAACGAGCTAAGTCCAGCCACTTCCGAGCCCAGCGTTCGCCGTAGTCAGGAGACTGCAGAAGGGCATCCACCAACTGTTCGTATGCTGCTTCACTGGGATCAGCCGCAAACCGATCAGCCACTTCCACACTGGGTGGCAGACCGATCAAGTCCAAGTAAACCCGACGAATCTGTTCGTAGGGAGTTCCTGGTTTCTGAGGGTTTAGCCCAAGCTCGGCCAGTTTTGCCAAGGCGAACCGGTCGATAGGGCTTTGATTCCACAATGGGTTCGAAACAGCAAGATTCGAAACCGAAGGGGGATCTGTTTTCTTGGGCAGCTCGAAGGCCCAATGCTTTTCGTAAGATGCTCCCTGAGCAATCCATTTCTTCAAGACCTCTTTTTGTGCATCCGTGAGGGACATTTTCGAAGAAGGAGGAGGCATCACTTCGCTCTCTTCCGTCGAAGCAATACGCCGAATCAGCTCGCTTTGCTCCACGGATCCAGCCACAATGGCCGTAGCCCCAGAATCGCTTGGTGACGTTGCAGATTCGAAGTGATCAAGCCGCAAACCACCATGCCGCGTAAGTTCATCAGGACCGTGACACTTAAAGCAAAATTGGGAAAGCAACGGGCGCACATCTCGCGAGTAGCTGACGGCATCGTCCGCCAGCGCAGCCCCAAAACTCAATGCCGTTATTGCCCAAGTAGACAGGACAATCCCAAAAAGAACTCGGTAGTTTTGCATAGGTGAAGTGGATGGGTTCGCAGCAACAGGGGAAACAAAGGCTTTCCGAAAGGCTGCAAGGGGTGGGGGGAACCGGTCAGGCAGGAGAACTGAACGCCGAGGTGCTCAGTCCCAAACCATTGTAGTTTAGTTTTGAGTCGAGAGAAATTACATTCCTATCGACCAAACCAAGGTTTGGCCATGCAAATGCCAGCAAATCGAAGAACTTCCCCTCTTGATTTTTCGATTTTTCATCTTGGGCACTTGCCCAAAAACCACACCACGCTACCCTATTGAGACTTAATCTCATTAGCCGCGAGCCGTTTATGGTTGGTTAGCGGGGATTGAGTTCGAATGCCAGCCAGCCAGCAAAAAACGCTCTGCTTCTCGCAGACCTTTCGTTTAAGCCAGCAAGCCAAGCAACAGCGATGCATGTCGTTTGTTTCCCTTTCTTAACGCTGGAGAGTCATGATGAGACGTATGGTACTGCGTGGTTTCACGTTGGTTGAGCTTTTGGTTGTCATCGCGATTATTGGAATTCTGGTAGGGCTGTTGCTGCCTGCCGTCCAATCGGCCCGCGAAGCCTCGAGACGCATGAGTTGCTCGAACAACTTGAAGCAGATAGGGCTTGGTTTACATAACTACGAGTCGGCTACAAGACGAATGCCGGCGGGCGGCATTCAGAGCAATTTTATTAGTGGCTTTGCATCCATTTTGCCTCATATGGAGCAAAGCAATCTTTATCAGCAGTACGATTTCAATCTGTACTACACCCATCCGTTGAATGTTGCGGTATCAAGACAAAAGGTTTCGATATTCCTATGCCCGTCGATGAACATCCCTCGCGAGGTTCCTGCGAACGCATTCTCGGAGAATGGCATGGCTGTGGAGGTCGGTTCTGCATCGACGTACTTGCTCAACGAAGGAACGAACCAGTTAATGGCGGAATCCGATGGTGCCTTTCCCGCGATTTACGATACGCTGCGAAATCGGCACTTAAAACTTGCAGATTTCATGGATGGAACTTCCAACACCTTAGCTGTTGGTGAAACCACTTATGATTTCCCGGAGTATCGATGGAGTGCTGCGATGCCCGCATCTTTAGCGGGAACTGTGCGTTGGGGAACGGCTCGCTGGGTGGTTGGCTATCCTCGCGTTGGTATGGGAACCACCTTGTTCCCTTTGAACGCGAGGCGAGTCAACATCACGGGTGGATATACAAGCCAACATTCCGGAGGTCTTAATTTTTTATGGATGGATGGCAGCGTTCGATTCATACCAAACCATACAGAGGCTAGCGTATTAAACGCCGTTTCCACAAGAGCGAGGGGGGAGGTAGTGCATGACCATGCGAATTAGTTGGTGCACCCTTGTGGTTGCCTGCATGCTTGCGACAGGTTGTCATAGTGAGCAAAGCCGGATTGCTGTTTCGGGCAACGTTTCGCTGGACGGCAAACCCATTCATGATTGCGTTGCCGTTTTTCAGCCCATCGATTCGCGTGGTTCGCAGTGGGGCGCAACCGCGGTTATCTCCCAAGGGCAATTTGAACTACCGTCTCGCAATGGCCTTGTCCCAGGTAAATACGGAGTGATTTTTACAGAGAATCAGCCCGATCTTGAGGACTACGAAGCCTTGCGACTATCGGGTTCCAAAAACCCGTTGAACAAAAAGTTCATTCCAACACGTTACACTGTTCCTAATGATCTTCGGATATCAATCGAGAATGGGATGGCACCCATTTCACTATCACTGAAAAGCAAATAGTAAATAGTTACGACACCCAACTAACCTCTATAAAAAGAACTCTAACCATGAGATTAAAAATGATGAAGTTGAACCCAACCCTTTTGGTGCTTGCCCTTGCAGCTTGCTTGTCGGTCGGAAACGAACGGCTTCAAGCTCATTTTTTGTGGCTCGTCCCGATGGATGAGAGTGGCGAACGAGTCACGCTCTATTTCAGTGAAGGGCCCGAACCGGATAACCCGTCATTGCTTGAGCGCGTTGTATCTGCAAGCGTGGTTCCCTACCGAACCGTGAAGCCAGAAAAGACAATGAGTTTTACCATGGAAGAAAACAATTCCAAGCTGGTAGCCAAACATAACGGCGCGTCCGCTTGGACGATGACTCACACCTTTGGAACTCACGGCCGAGACGAAAAGAACCTTCTTATCTACACAGCGTCCTCGGTTGCTTGCAGACGTTTGGACATGTCGGAAAAAGATGCCATCTCCTTGCCGAAGAAAGGATACACGGCCGAACCCAATTACGATGGCCAGACATTGACCATCCAAGTATGGGACGACATGAAGCCAGCTTCCGATCTCGAAGTCGAATTGCAATCTGCCAACGATCAACGATCGCTCAAAACCGATAACCAAGGCAAGCTGGTTGCGGCAGACATCCACCCTGGTGTTTACGCGATTCGATTGTTGAAATCAGATGCTTCTCCTGGCGAGCACCAAGGTGTCGCATTCAAGGCATCCAAGCACTATACAACCATCAGTTTCATTGTTCCCGACCTTAAAAACATTTTGAAATCCGACACCAACGACTTGGGCTTGTTGCCAGAAGCCATTACCAGCTTCGGGGCTTCATCGATTGGCGACACAATCTATGCCTACGGAGGGCACACCGGTGGTGCTCATTCGTATTCGTTGGACGAACAGTTTAACCAATTGATTCGCCTCGATTTGAAATCGAGCAAAGCATGGGAACCGATCGCTGAAGGCCCTAAAGTGCAAGGAAATGCCTTGGTTGCGGCCGGCACCAGTGTGATTTTGGTGGGAGGCTTTAGCGCTCAGAACGCGAAAGGGGAAAAGAGCCGATTGGTCTCGCAGTCGCTCGTTCAAAAATATGACCTTCAAGAAGCGAAATGGATCGAGATGCCAAGCTTGCCCGAACCGCGTTCGTCCATGGATGCGACCGTCCATGACGGTTCGATTTATGCCATCGGTGGATGGAACATGAACGGCAATCTAGATGAAACCCAATGGCACACCACTGCCTGGCGTCTGCCACTTGGAAAGGATGAAAAACAGTGGCAACCGATCGCGGAACCACCATTCCAAAGACGGGCAGTAGCCGTGGTTTCGCATTTAGATCGAGTGTTCGTGATCGGCGGCATGGATTCCGACGGTGGCCCCACCACGGAAACGATTGCCTACCGACCAGCAAGCAACACTTGGGAAACGGTGGGGTCGATCGTCGGTGTGCCCATGAATGGCTTCGGGGCGGCAGCCGCAGTCTGGAATGGAAAGCTCATGGTGAGCACAGTCGATGGTGCCCTTCAGGAGCTAAACGATACCACCGGGACGTGGTCCGTGGTCGGCCACGCCACCACCGGACGATTCTTCCATCGAATGCTTCCTGTTTCCCCGGAATCGATCGCAATTTTTGGTGGTGCTAACATGAACGTAGGCAAGTTCCGCGAAACGGACTTCTTCGTCGCCAAGCCTCATGGAACGAAATAGGTCCGTCAGCGGCTCACCGGGAAATTCCAGAAGGAAATGAAAGGCTACTCGCGATTCCAACCAAAGCTAAGCACCAAGTCGGAATCGTCAATCTGATCGGCTCGTGGGCTACAAATTCTTGCGTAGAACATGTTCTCCAACCCAGGAATCGGCAGCACACGGAATCGCGAGCGATCGTCTGGCCCCAAGGGAGCAAGAAGCTTAAGCGATTGCTTGAGATCCTCTAGCTTGAAATCCTTGGGCATGCTGATGGGGACCACGTGAATCCGCTTTCGGCGCGTTTCACCCGTCGTTACCCACACGGTATCACTTGCCACCGGAACGATCTCAATCGAATAGTTATTGGCGAATCGGTTCGCGACTTGTGGCAATGTTCTGCCACGCAACACAGTCACAGCAAGTTCGTTCGGTACCAAGCCATGCTGCCAAACATGCTCCCAGTCGAAAACCAGGTTCATATCTACCGCTGTCGCAGCGGTCGCTAATATCTCCGGAATCGGACGGCGTTCTGCAACGATGGTCGACATAGGTATCTTCTTGTTCAGTCGCTCAGAACTTCTTTGCCATTCTGAAGAAGAGAACAACAAGCCCGAGTGTTTCGAAGGGTGCCAAGGAGAGTCTTGACTCGATTTGCGAATCGAACTCAGTTCGCAAAGTGAAGCCAAAAGATTTGCCTTGTCCATCGGTGTCGCAAGATCATTCCATTCAAGTTGTCCTTCGTTCCATACACAACGATCACTAAACCCCCACAACTTGATCAGTAAATCTGCCGCTAGCTGCGCATCACCTGGTTTCGAGTCAGGACCCGTCAGAAGCTCCGCAATATTCCAGCTAGCAGGTAGTTTCGCCTCCATGGCAGAGCGACTCGCGGTTAACTTCGGTAAACCAAGATTGTCAAACGACAGTTCTAACTGGTTGCTTGCGGCTAGCAATGCCAACAATTCAGCAATCGTTTTGTCATTCTCTTCCATGTCCAATTTCTTCGTCAGGTCAATTCCTGCGATTCGACACGACTGCCAATCGACAGTTATCCCGACGCCGGTCATCTTGCTAAACAAATCGATACACCGAAGAACAGAAATATCTTTGATCTTGAAGGAAGACAATGACTGTGCCGCTTTGGCTTCCCAGCTGGGAACCGCTTTCGGGGGCGGATGATAGACTTGGTCGATATCGATATCGGCATTTTGGACATCGAGTTCGGTTTCAGTTTGGTTCTTGCCAAAGCCAGCGTCGGACATGGCGCTGTTGGGCCGGATCACTTCCAGCAATGGCCTCAAGAATTCGGGCAGCTCGTCGTCATTGGTTTCCGGTCCATCTAGCCCTGCCAGCACCTGACTGCTCTCCTTGGAAACATCAGGCGGACTCTTCGGGTCAGAGGTCAATTCCGTTGCCGCGTCTGGGCTGTCGGGGCTTTCAGGGACGGGCGGATTCGGAGCGTCCCGTGGCTCTTCCGACGATGAGGTTTCCGATCCATCAGGAAGCATTGCGTTGCTTTCAGGATCGCCAGTTTCTGGAATCATCGGTTCCACGTTAGCGGGTTCGGCAGCTATCGTGTCGGCACCGGTTGGGTCTGTATCTGGCTGTAGCTGAGGCGGTACCTTTTCCAACGCGGCATCTTGCGAGCCGGGTAAGGCAGGTTCCAACGTAGGTTTTTTGAGAGGATTTTGAGCAACGTCCGTTTTGCCGGACGAGCCAACGACTCGAACAAAGATCATAAATCCGACCAAAGCCAACAGCGAACTCGAAATGGCAATCGTCGTTATCACCATCAACTGCCGCCGTTTGGCAACATTTCCGCTCTGCCAATTCTGTTGATGCAAGGGCAATGCCGGAGACGGATCAAAGGGAGCGAGAGGTGTTGGAGGGGTGAATGTCGTCGCTAAAGGCACTGCGTCTTCCATCGGCCGAAACCTTGAGAACGTATCGGTTTCGGATTCCGCTGGAGTCAAAAACGATTCGTTCGCCAACATCTCGTCCCAGGCTGGATCCCCCTCCTTGGTTAAGGCGGCAGAATTAATGACTTGTGGGGCGGGGCGGACCGGGGCAGCCGGGGGGACAGAGGGCACATGGATGATCCCCTGACACTTGGGACAGGGTAGACTTTGCCCAAGCATATGTTCGTGACGAACAATCACTTTGCTTGAACAATGAGTGCACGCAAGTCGAAAGGGATCCAATACAATACCCAACGCAGTGATAACCAAAACATAAGAAACTCGACGACTTCTTGTTATAGTATCCAGTTCCTAGCCAGGAAGGCAAAGATCGACTTTCAAATGCCTAGGATTTCCGTATCTTTTCGTAGCAACTTGGTTCCGTTTATGCATGTCGTCCTAGTTTTGTTGCAGGGTTTGGCGAATTAGACAGTTTGATTTAGTTGTGATTGGCGGTGGACTCGCGGGCTGCGCTGTGGCCTGGCAGGCACATTTTCGTGGTCTGAAGGTGTTGCTGATCGACCGGCAAGATCCTGACAGTTCCTCCAGAGTGGCTGCAGGGCTGGTGACTTCCATCACCGGGGCCAGGGCTGCGGCGAGTTGGAAGTGGGAGGAATTCTATCCAGTTGCCGATAGACTTTACCGCCAAGTGGAACACACAACGGGCTCGATGTTTTGGAAAGTACAACCCGCCCTGAAGGTCTACGAAAGCATTACAGAAGCCGAACTGTATCAATCTCGTTGGGGTGACACAGATTCAACCACCTTTGGGACTTCACCGCGTATCTCTCCCGTTGATCAGACAAGTGACCGAATTGGTCTGCACGCACCTTTCGGAGCATGCATGATACACCCCTCGGCAAGACTGGAGACGCAGAAATACATCCAGTCAACTCATGATTTCTTCCTACGACACAACGCAATGCAAGTCGTGAATCTCGATCTAGAATCAGAATTCGATGGTCGCTCCGACGGTATCGTACTTCGATCTTTGGGATGTAAGTCATCCTGTGTTATCTTGTGCCAAGGTGTAGCCGCCCGCGAGAACATCTTTTTCAATCGCCTTCCCTTGCATCCTGCTCGCGGTGACATTCTACAGATTGAATCCAAGTCGTTTCGTATCGAGCACGTGGTCCATGGCCAAGGGTGGCTGGTTCCCACCGATGCCGGCCGCTTTCTTATGGGAGCCACCTACGATCGCACCGAATTAACCGCCGATTGTTCGCAACAAAATCCAAATGCGATGAAAGCAAGGGAAGATCTGATGAAACGCTGGGAAGCTCTGGTACAAGGTTCGTTTGCCGCCAAGGATCATCTGGTTCTTGGACAACGTGCAGCAGTTAGACCTGCAAGTTACGACCGACATCCTCTGATCGGTCAACACGAAACAATCGATCGGATGTACTGCATGAACGGCCTAGGGTCCAAAGGCTCGCTGATGGCGCCAGGGTTAGCCAATACCATCCTGGACGCAATCGATGGCGCACAAATTCCAAAACACCTTGATTGGAAACGCAGAAAGTAGAAGCAAACATACAATGCATTTTACGGTTGAAGCCCAAAGCATGGCGAAAGAATATTTGACAGACGGGGCGATTGCGATCGATGCCACGGTTGGCAACGGATTCGATACCCTTTTTCTCGCGCAGCATGTGGGTGAGGCTGGTTTAGTTTACGGGGTCGATATTCAGTCGGTGGCGATTGAATCCGCCAAACAAAAACTGCAGCAGGCCAACTTGCTTCATCGCACTCAGCTCGCAGTCATGTCGCACGCAGACTTGCCCGCCCTTATTCTCCCGAAAGATCACGGCCAAGTTTCGGTGGCTATGTTCAACCTGGGCTATCTACCCTTCGGCGACAAATCGATTGTCACCATCGCAGCGGCAACACGGCAAGCATTGGATCATACTTTCAGGCTGCTAAAGCTGGGCGGATTGTTGAGCGTGCTTGCGTACCCTGGACATGCTGGCGGAGCCGAAGAGACCGCCATGATCACTCAGTGGCTCGACCATCACCAGTCCTACTTCGAAGTGAAGCGCTTTCAAGATTCGCAAAATACGAATAGCCCAATCCTGTGGTCTATGTCAAAATGCCGTCCTCATTTGCAATGACTTGAAGTTCAGATCAACCTTCTTCACGCCGCCGCTTCAACCTGGAACTACCCCTGCTCGCAGCCCGACCACATGAACTTCTTACCGATCATTCAGAGCGTTCAAAACGAATGGGTAAAGTCACTTCGCAAACTTCACGATCGCGCTGATCGCGTTGAGCGACGGTGTTTTCTCATCGAAGGGACTCATGCGGTCGAAGAGGCGATCGCTACTCAGTGGCCTTTGGTTTCTATTCTATTCGACACCAAGTGGGCTCAATTGCATTCAGGGATACTTGCTCAGTTGGCATCCCGAGCCAATGCTCCCAAAACCACCTTACAGCCTGTATCGGACGATGTTCTACGGAAGCTATCTACCACGAACTCTCCTTGCTCCGTGATCGCGGTCGCATCCATCACCGACCACTCGTTCCAGGAGAGTGAAAAGCAACTTCGTCCAGAAAATTCATCCTTCGTGCTTGCCGCAGAGTCGCTTCAAGATCCGGGTAATCTTGGAAACTTGATCCGAGTGTCGGCTGCTTCCGGGTTCGGTCGAATCGTATTGAGCAGCGACAGCGTCGACCCAACCAATCCAAAAGTGCTTCGGTCAACGGCAGGACAATGGTTCCGTAGCCCACCGATCGTGACCGATACCCTACGCGCTTGGATTCGAAAACGCAAATCAGACGGATATCAAGTTTTAGCGGCGTCTGCAGAAGGGCAATCCATGTGGGACTGCGACCTATCTGGCAACACGATTGTTCTACTTGGTAACGAAGGTTCTGGCTTAAGCCAAGACCTTCGCTTGGAAGCAACGGGTACGATCGCCATTCCGATGGCGGATGGAGTCGAATCGTTGAATGTTGCCGTGAGCGGTGCGCTAATTGCTTACGAAGCGGTGCGGCAAAGAAGAGGCAAAGTCGCTGCACCAAACTGAGCCGCAGGCGCTAGCCGCGATTTACACTTTGTTACAAGCAAAACGTAACGCGGCTAGCGCCCACGGCTCAACCGAAATTTGGCTAGAACCGGTATTGAAGACCGTAGCTGAGCGAATGCAGAGAGAAGTTGCTTTCTCGCAATTCAAAGCTCGGCCTAGCATCGCCCACCAGTGGTACGCTGGTATTGGCGGACAAGTCTGAATCCAATTGATCTGCGACTCGAGCGACCTTCGGAAGCCCAAGATAGGTGTATCCAAATGTTGCATCCAATCGCCGAGTGATTCGGTAGCCCAGCGACACATTGACTTCTGGAGAGATAACAAACGTATCGTTCGTGTAGGAACCTCGATTGGTCGCTCGAGCCAAGAGTCCATTGTTAGACTCGGCCACATCAACAACAGTAGTCCTTTGAAAGCCATCGATCCCGACGAAAGTTTCCATGTTGCCCAAGCCTAGCTTGACCATTCCAGATAAATTCCAACGGCGATCCTGAATTGCTCCGCTCAATCCCAAAGCCATACCGTTAAACCGACTGGTTGTTTGGAAATGATCCTCCAGTTCAAACGTAGTCGTTCCATTAACCGATCTGGACGCAATTCGAAGATCCTCGGCCAATCGAGTTGTTTGGTATCCGGCTAGAAATTCTAGGCGTCCCAAACCGTCCCGCCCCACAATGTGGCGGAATAGGATATCGCCCCCATAAAGCTCACTGGAGATAGTCGCATCGAGACTGCCTTGAATACTGTTTGGGAAAGTGGGCGGACTTAAAGGTGCATTGACAACGATAGTGCTGGGTAAATCGCCCGGTTGCAGGGTAAAAGGACGCACTACCAATGGTTCCGTTCCCGGTACGCTATTGTACGACAAAGCGTTGTTACCGACATCAAAGAAACGAAGCAGAATACCGCTGTCCGAATTAGGACCGAAGAACGTACCAAATTCACCACGTATGCCTTGCACACCGTCCTGCAGCACATTCTCACCGCCAAAGAGGACGGTTCTAGTTGGATCATCTTCCGCACCAGGATCTACGGTCGTTGAAAAAGGACGATTGCGATTGGTGGTTACCAGAGCGGGCAAGTTTTGACCTTCAGGCCAGAACGTAGCCGCTTCAATTTTGAAGTGAGATCGTCGGAGCAATTGACCAAGAAATCCTAGAGGATAGGCAACCCCATCCGAACCGCAGGGATCACCGCAAGGATCACACGCGGCCGACGTTTTATGTCGCGTGCGACGCATGCGTTGAGGTTCCGCGAAGTCCATATCGAACTCGCCGACATCCTCCACGCTTTCGTAAACCAGATTCGTTTCGTCACTTTCGGCAACAGGGATTGCTTGATGCGAATGTGGCACCCCAGCTTGACAGTTCTTGCAACCAGCTTGCTCCACTCGGGAATGCTTCGATGAAGCGACGTTCTTTGCAGAGACGCTCGAGGCTTGGACAACGGCTTGATCCGCCTGGAGCTTGCCTTCTGCAGTGCTTTTGCGTGCCTTGGTCTTCTCGCGACTTGGGGCTTGGGAGGAAGCCGAAACGGCGGTTGCTTCGGGTTGATAGAATTCACGATCGGTTTCACGACCCGTTCGAAGCTGGGCTGAGACGGACGAGCTCATCAATAAGCCAACCGCAGCGACGCACCCGAATCGAAGCCCACTTCGCATGGTACTTTCCATGGCACTTCGTAGAGCACGACGAAGAATGTAATTCTTGGTAACAAAACGCATTCGACACCCCCGGCATTTCAAGATCTAACGATTGCGACAGCTTTTCGACCTGCGCAAACACTAGGAATGTCATCGGCGATTCCGATTGCGGAAATTAAGTAAACATGGCAAGTTTTAACGGCCAAACCGGGATGCTAGCAATTGATTCACGACCAACCGCATAGATGGCTGCGTCCCCTGGATCACAACTTGTCTTGGACAACTCGAATCAGGATCGATGTTGTGGTTGGGTTCCCATCGACATTGGCTCGAAGATGGAACGGGCGAACTTGCTCTGGAACCCATGGTGCTGCCGTAATGAACACTTCGCGCGTGGATTGCCCGGCAGGAATCAAAAGACCACTGAGGCCGACATTGTCGACGTAACAACCATGAGGTAGATTCCTTCCACTGTCATCGCCGCCAAACGATACATCCCCGAGGTTGTCTCCGCGTTCGATGACCAGCTTCGCTGAAATAGTCTGGCCAGGACGAATGACCAATTCCCCAAGCGCCGGTGCGGCTGCGTCTTGTTCTAAGCCAACCAGCTTTAGCGGCATGGCGGGTTTCTCGTTGACTTTGACCTTGAGTGACTGAGCCGGCCCGCCAGGGATGGCTTCCGAGCCGATGCTTCCTTCACAGGTCACTGAAATCGAGAACTCTTTTGGAATCGCAGAAGCGTCACTTGAGCAATGCAGCATTCCAATTGCTTTGTGCTGTCCCGCTTGAATCACCAAGGGGGACGCCCACGCGACTCCGTCTGGCAGACCCTCTAAGCGTACCTGAATTTCCGAGTCGAAGTCATCGAATCGATCGACTGCGATACTAAACTCCGTTCCAGAACCGGGTCTAAGCGTAACCTCTTTTGTTTCCAACCGAAACAGGAATCGAGGGTTCGGACGGCGAATGGAGAGCTTGTATTTATAGGTATCCCCAGATTGCCCGCGCGCATCGCGAACGCGAACCAAGTATTCACCGTCTTGACTGGGGTGAAAAGTCAACTTGCTGTTCACCCCATCGATTCGATTACTATCGTCGTCGTTCGAGTAGTAAACAGGGAATACAGGAAGTCCATTCGGAATTGGCGATTCCTGCGCTGCCAGCTCACGAACAATCCATGCAGGTTCATTGAGAGCGTGAGTTGTTGCGGTGGTATCGAAGTAGGTGAAGCGCTTTCCAAAACCAGGATAGACTTTAAAGCCAGAATCGGGGCCTCTGGGATACAGCCAAAGCTTTACCACTTCCCCGCCGGCATAAAGCAATTCGTTCAGCTCCATGTCTTCCCATCGATGCAGACGGAAATCATCAGCGTTGGTCGAATCCTTACCTCGAAAGGTAAAGTACGATTCGCGAACAGCTTGAAGACGTGTTCTTAGAATCGGCTGCCCATCTGGTTGCAAGATATCGATCAAGCTATCCATGGGGCTTCCAGTCGCATCGACCTTCACAACCCATGCTTCGTTCTTCTTGGCAGGAAAGAGATACCAGTCCCCAGAAAGATCTCCTGAAGATTCTGGACGTTTCATGTCTTGATCCGCAAGCAATCCTTGCACCTCGACGTCTGTTGGAATGCGAAGCGGCGATTCAGGAGAACGCGGCCCCAACGGTTCTACCACAGGAGTCATGGCAGGCGAGTTCTCTTTGGTTGCTGTCATCGGGATCGAGGCTGGAACGGCGGACGATTCTTTTTCATCTCTCAGAGCGGGGCCAATCCAACGCCGTACATCCAGGTTCGTGAGCTTCCCGCTGAGAGTACTTACGGTAATGAATTGCTGGCTGCTATCCCAAACAAGTCCTGACGCAGCGTCCTCGATTTCACCAACCACCCCCAAGGGCAAAAGTTCATCGGAGGACCACAATTTAACTTGCTTGTCCTCTCCCACCGTCGCAAGAAAAGCACCGTCCTCGGACAAGCACATGGTTGAGACAGGCGCTTCATGTGCGAATGTAGAGAACAACATGGGGCTCACCGATGGCTTATCGATCGATAGCAACTTCCAGATACGAACGCGTTTGTCCGCTCCTGAAGCGAGAACGCGACTACGAACGGAATCAAAACGAACTGTGTATTGCTCTGCTTCACACTGTCCGAAGGTATCTAATCTTTCGCCATCATGAACCCGCCATATCTTGACCGTTTCGTCGGCGCTGGCGCTCGCAAGAACTTGTCCATCGGCACTAAAATCGAGATCATAAATCGCGCCATTGTGACCTTCTAATTTGCGAAGCAAGGATCCATCCGCAACGTCCCAAAGCATGATCACTCGATCGTACCCAGCGGTCGCCAATAACTTACCGTCTGCGCTGAGGACGGCCGTGTAAAGGGTGTCATTGTGTGCTTCGATCACTCGGACAACCTGCACGGATGAAATCGTATTCGAAGGTTTCTCACCGTTCCGTAAAATCGTTGCTTGGCCTCCGACGCCGGGAATCCCTGAAGCGATTACCGTGAAGCGTCCATCAAGAGTCGTGCGAATCTGCGTTACTTTACCAACGATGTCGATCGGAAGTGGCTGGCTCCATTGCGACGCTTTTTCGTAAACAGCGTTGTAGCGCCCCACCAACAAGTTACTGTTACCCCCGCGACCGATCGAAGTAATCGGAGACGAACCTCCAACATTGGACGCAATCGGTTTGATACTCAATCTGGCTTTGAGCGGCTGAACTTGATCCGTCCCTTGCGCCCCTTGTTCGATCCACTTACGAACGACATCGATTTCCTCGCGGCTAGGTTGGACCGAATCTTCCGGAGGCATCTTTGGTTCTTGAGTTCCTTCGACCAATTGAATCAGCAAAGAATCGTCCGCGTTCTTGGACTGCAGGATCGGGCCTTTGGGTCCACCCTTCGCGATGCTTGCCAGATTGTGGAGTTGGACATCTCCTTGATGATCCGTTTCACTATGACAGCCGACACAATACTTAGTCAAAATTGGTTTGACGTCTCGTTGATAGCTCAAGTCGGCTGCAACGAGTTGTACCTGGGGTAACCCCAACGCGAATAATACCGCGAGGTAGGTAAAAAACAGGCCACCCGTGTTTTTGTGTTGCTTCATGATTGTGCTCGGAAACCTAAATGCTGGCCACTCAGTCGTGGCCTTGGTCCAATCAGTTTAACCGCATTTTTGTCCGCCAGGTAAGGCGGTTTACGAGCTTGGTGTTTTCCCAACGTGACAACGTCCATGGAACTGACGTTATCACGTTGTTTCAAAATCTTCGAAACCGTGCGTTCAAGACCTAGCGATAAAGCACGGTGGCATACCAACCGCCGTTACCGCGGACGACACCGATACCAGTGGGGGTCCGCTGGCCCCAGTAACAGCACTTGCGCATCGCATCGTCGGCTGACACGGTCGAAAAACCAACGCCTTCGTAACGAGCAGTTCCCATGGAACCACCCACATGCCGCATACGCCCTTCGGACGCTTGTTGCGTAGCTTTCTGCTTGGCTACACAATGGTCACACGCGACAGCTGATTGTGACAAAACGAGAAACAAACTAGAGACGGCTAACAACGCCAGAAATGCAAACCTTTGCATCAACTCACTCCGTTCGAGACAACAATCCAAACAGGCTTCCTGCCTGATCATTAAGCGACCTTCATGATCACGAACAGCAACACGTTCACCTTGGAACGGTTTATTGTCAACCGCCAGCATGCTTCAATAATACCACTTGACATCCGTAACTCGTTTGGTGACGAAGATCTACGAACAAAAGCTTTTTGCATTTTCTTGAACTTTCTACATAAGCGACCATCCTTGGTTTCCTTCAATTACTCTTGTTGGTGGTTTCTATCCAGCTTGTTATAATGATGGTCGCTCTCAACTGGTTTCAACATCGAATGCCAGATGATTGCAGATCAATCCCACCTGCCTTGACCGTTCCCACCCACCCGACGCATTCTGCGTCCCACCAAAAATGATAAATCAACGAGCCTTCGCGCTGCTTTGCAGTTCCGTTTTGCTTATCGCGATCGCAAGCCAAAAGGGACGCTCCCAATCGCAAGATCCTTCAGCCTTGCCTGAAACATCGCAACCGAAAGTTGCTGTTGCGAAGAACGTTCAACTTGCCTTCCGAGATCAAGAATGGCTTCCAGCACTTCAATGGTTGGCGACTGAACAAGAATTAAATCTAGATTGGCAAACTTTGCCTGAAGGCACTTTTAACCTACACAGTACCCAAGATTACAGCCTGGAAGAGGCAGAAGATTTAATCAATCTTCAATTGCTGGGGCGGGGTTTCACCCTTTTACGACGCGGTGAAGTGCTGCGTGTTGTTCCGCTGAAAGACATCGACGTCACCCTTGTTCCGCACGTCGAAGCAGACCTATTGGAGTCCAGTCAACCACACCAATTTGTTCGCGTATCCTTCCCGCTCGAATGGATGATTGCGGACGAGGCCGCGAAAGAGTTTCTGCCGTTAATGAGTCCGTTTGGAAAACTGTTTCCGATGGCAAGTTCGAACCGACTGGAAGCCATGGATGCGGTGGTCAATTTGCGAGAAGTTCATCGATTACTATCACGAGCGGAGAAGGATGAAGGCCGGCGCGAGCGAATCGCGGAATTTCATCTGAAACACCGTAAAGCGGAAGAGGTAGCTAGCAAAGTGCGTCAACTGGTTGGCCTATCGCCCGATTCAACGTCAGCAAGCTCAGGCGTGCAAACTCAATTGGACATCGAACAAGCTCGATTCAAAGTCGAGGCCGTGAAGCAAATGGGCCCGAGCGCCAAGGAGCTTTTGACCGACAAAAAGCCGTCGATTTTCATTACGGTCAATGACAAAGAAAACAGCATCCTTGTCAACGCCCCACCCAATAAAATTGAAATTGTGCGGCAAGCGATCGATGCCATGGATAAGCCTCTTCCTCCTGCTGCATCCACGTGGGAAACAATTGGCAAAGTCAAGGTACATGAGGTAGCTGGATTCGATCCTGATACCGTTGCCAAGCTCCTAACTTCTCTTCAAGAACGCGGCAACCTTGCCAAAGAGACAAGAATTCAACACGAGGCTGCGTACAATCGACTGATCGTATTCGCATCACCGGAGGATCACCTGACGATCTCGCAAGTCGTCGACAGCTTCCGTGCCGAAAAGCGGTCCGCATCGGTGTTACAATTGGTTTCGCTCGATCCCGTTTACGCGGCAAAATCAATTCAGCTCGTACTCAAGTCGCCCGAGCGTCCCTCGTCGGCTCCTGGTGTTGCAAGCGACGGAAAGTTTCAGATCGAAGCGGACCCCGATCATCGCCGCCTTCTTTTGTGGGCTACTCCCGATGAGGTTACCGAAGTGCGCGAGTTCTTAATTCGACTGGGGGAATCCTTTTCCCAAAGTCTCGCGACTTCGCAAATGCATATCCTGCAACTGAACGGCGGCTCCATCGACGACGTCTCTGAACGCATGAAGGCGCTTTGGAGCGACATGAGCGATTCGCCACTGATCATTGAAGAGAAAAACCCACAAGAGGACTTGGATTCAAAGCCCATTCAAACGACGCAACCAGCCCCACTCTCGCCTGCCGTTGTGCCAGCAGTTTCGATTGCCGCCCCCACAGATGGCACCAAGCTGATCTCCAAACTGGAGGTTGCGTCTGCGACCAAGAGCATCCCTTCCGCCTCTGGTGGAACGCTTTCGGGTTCCGATGAACCTGCCCTGCGATCCGGCAAAGCCCCCGTTCGTATCGTTGAGGGGGAAAACGGAGAAGTGATTATTCTTTCGCGCGATCCGGTCGCCGCGGAGTCAGCCAAACGTCTACTGCAACAATTGACCCCTTCGAGCAACAATCTTCGAGTCATCAGTCTCAAGCACGCTCAGGCAATGTCGGTCAAGGTACAGCTGGAAGCGATGCTGTTGCATACCATGACGCCATCGACATCGAAGCTTTCGACTTCGCTGCCTTTGAAAATTGATGTGGATTCCCGAACCAATCGATTGCTCATTCAGAACGCCAATTCGCGGCAGATTGAATTAGTAGAGCAGTTGGTTCCAGTGATCGACCAACCCAACTCGGATAGCGATCGACTAACCCGAGTTCATCGCGTGTATCGCTTTCAAAATCGACGCGCTAACGATGTTGTAGAAGCGGTGAAGGAAGTCTACCGTGACCTGCTCAGTGTGAACGATCGCGTCCTGTCCGCTTCAGCAACCGGCCGAAGCACCAGCTACAATGAAAACTTGGCCGCGTCGGCAAACAACCCCGAGTATCAAGGGCTGATGGCCTTGGGAGTTGACCGCGAAGCGAACGCGATGATCATCTCGGCCCCCACCTACTTGGTGGATGATGTCATTGCACTCATGGAATTGATGGATACACCGATCGATTCGGGAGCGATGGCAGTGGTTCCCTTCACGATGAAAGCAACCGACACCAAAACTCAAGAAGCAATTTCTAGATTACTGTTGCGTCAGAAAAAGTAAAATTGACCAATATCCCAAGGGGGCTAATGTCCAACACGGCCCAAAAACACAGCCATCACCGTTTTAAAGACCAACGACACATCGGACCGAACTGAACGCTTGCGCGAGTACTGCAGATCCATACGCATCCAATCTTCAAACGAGATGTCTCGACTCTTGGAGATTTGCCAAACACAGGTAAGCCCAGGTTTGGTGTCTAGTCGGCGTCTTTGCCAAGTCTTGCATTGGGCATCTTCGTGACAAGGCAACGGACGCGGTCCCACAATCGCCATATTCCCAATCAGAATATTCCACAACTGTGGTAATTCATCGATACCCGTGCTGCGAAGAAACTTCCCAACCAACGTGACTCGTGGATCGTTCTTGATCTTGAATGCGGGGCCATCGCGTTCGTTCAATGCATGTAACTTTGCTTTCAGTTCTTCTGCATCAACTACCATCGTTCGAAGCTTGTACATGACAAAGGGATTGCCAAATTGGCCCGTACGCATCTGACGGAAAAAAACGGGCCCCTTGGAGGTTGCCTTGATGGCAATTGCCGCAGTCAAAATGACCGGTCCAGCTAAGAGCAACCCAAAAAGCGAACCAACTACATCCGTGGCACGCTTCCACTTCGGGTACTGCGGACAGAAATGAGTTGTCGAAACCGTGCTGTGATGATTCAGCTCCGCAGAACCAACAGAACGGAGTTGCGAATCACCATCAGCCCGAATCGCCCTGGCATGGGGTGTCATGATCACGTGACTCGCAGCATGGATACTCGCTTGAGTCCGACATTCTAAACCGAAATCGGAATCGGAATCGGAATCGGAATCGTGCAAGTCCCGGTTGTCGTTCTTAGCGGCTCGTTCTAATGCTTCGCTACTTCCATAGGTGAAGATACTGGCGTCTACTTGGATACCGATCAGCTCGCATGCATCCATGATGGTCTGCTGAACTTTTCTTGCCCCAAAAACATTGGTCATGGGAAGCATTACCCCTAGACCGCCTTTGAGAAGCAGGCCTTTTTCATCCGTCATACGCAACTTATGGTGCAGCGTCTTCGCAACCAGCCGCATCTGCTTTGCCTGACTCATGCCGGTTATTGGCGAAAGCTGAATCACAATCAACGCAAAAAATTGTGAATGTCGATCACAACGCATTCGCTCCTTCAAGATAACCGCTTCCATATCCCGCGGAGAAAGCAGCAATGGGCTTGGAGATGTATTTCTCTTGACCCTTTTGATTCGCGGGTTAGTGGATTCAGACATGAGGATTCTTTGGTGCAATTCAAGGGGAAATGGGCGCTCAGGAAACCCAAGTCGACTCAACTTTCGAAAAGAGAGGAGAGCTGCCTGGCGCTTAATTGCAAGGCATTTGGTCACTGAAGCTAGGGTTCTATCATCTCTACCGAATGTGAAATTGCGAGTTTAAGATATTGAATTTCTTGCAAAATGTGGACACTACGGCCCTACAATTTGACGTTGAAGATCTCCACAAAACTCGCTTTTTTATTGATTTTGGGTTGCAACTGCTCGCAAAATTGCACGAACCGGGGTGGATACTCTACTATCGATCCGCATCCAATGTCGCTTCGTTCGCAGACCCAGTCATCTCCGTATTGCCTGTTTTTCGCGACCGTGCCGCTGCCGCGAAGCTATCGGGCAATCGCATCACCCAAAGAACAACAATCCAAAGCATGCCGATTACGGCAATCAATGTCAGCAAGGCGATAAACCCAACCCACAAGAGTTTTGCCCCCATGGCCTCCACGGGTAACGTGATCGAATTGGCTCGCTCCTGAACCAGAACCCAAAGGTTGGTAGATTGTTTTCGTTCAAACGAGTCCGAAACACGCTTTGAGATATCAATTCGCACCATCGCCGCAATCCATTCGCCCGAATACGCGGCGCCACGGGGGTCCTTGGATACAGGATCTACGTAGCGAAAGGTACCTTCATCCTTCAACTTTTTGAGCATGTCCTCATCAATTTGGTACCGGAATCCAGATTCATTGGATGCCGTCTCGAGGGTAACGTTGCTAAAGGCTGGATGCTGTAGGATGGTTCCCTCTCGAACTCCAGTACCTTTGGAGGTTCCCTCGTGACCGTCGACCAAAATCGCAAACCTGTCCTCGCGAAGCTCCTGCCCCCCATCGACCGATTCTTCCTCTTCCACCGTTTCCTTGGGTGAGTCTTTCGCTAATAGCTCAAAGTCACCTAAATTAATTGTCAGAACCATTAATCCCTCAACTTGACTCGAATCTTTTTCGACGGGCGCGTCAGTAAAGTCCTCGCGGTCAATCAAGATAGGGGTGGATATTGCTATTTTCCATTTGTTGGTCGTAGTGGATCGGAAAGGAACGCTAACATGAGAAAATGTGGTTCGAGAAATACTGCGCCGTCGGGTACTTTCTTCTAAATCCTGAGACTGACCTGAGTAGTAACTTCGATAGGCAAAGTTCACTCCAATTTGCTTTTGAGTTTGCTCTTTGGATAACGCCGTGGCCAGCATGGTCCCAAATTGATCCGTCACAAACATGGAATCGAACTGAGCTGGTTTTCTTGTGCCGCTTGATTGCGATCGAATCTCGGCCAATCGTTCCATAAGATACTTCTCTAGGTTCAATCGGGTGGGTAGAGAGGTCAAAGCTTCTTGACTGGCAGGAGGCGTGCGTTCCGTGGCCAGTTTCCGCAACAATTCGTCTCCAGCCTCATCGACGCATTCGATGAAGGCCTTGCCAAATGCTTCCCGTTTTGTTTCTTCTTCCAACAGCCGAAAGAGCGTTGCGATTTCAGACTCCAGAGTCCCCGCAGCAAGCTTGGCCGCAAACAAATTGCTCTTGTATACTTTTTTTCTCAACTGATCGGACAATTCTTGCTCGGCCAAGGAGATACCGCGTTCACCAAACAGGCCCATCACCGTCATCAGAAGAATTGGCCCTACGATCCCCAGCAACATCAAGGGCCGGCGCAAGCGCGCCATGTTACGGCGTTCGATCGCAGCCAAGACTTGCTGCACGTTGGCAAACCGGTCCTCAGGTTTCTTTGCTAGGCACCGATCGATGATTCCAATCAGCCACCGATCCATCCCTCGAACACGATGATGAGCACGGGGAAAGTGAGTCTTATAGATTGTGTCCCGATAGCGTTTCAGTCGCTCTGGCAAACTTGCCGCCGTATCCAACGTGGTAACTGTATCTGGAGTCTTATACGGTGGATTCCCAACGATCATGCAATACATGATTGCTCCCAATGCATAGACATCCCAACGCGCGTCCGGGATAGCATTCAGATCAGCCTGCTCCGGAGCCATATAAAACAGAGTTCCCAGTGAAGGCGTTTGCTCTGTGGATAGCCGGCTTTGCCCGAAGTCTGCAAGCCTTGGTAACAAATCTTGATCCAGCAAAACA
Source organism: Planctomycetaceae bacterium (assembly GCA_027487485.1). Lineage (GTDB taxonomy): Bacteria > Planctomycetota > Planctomycetia > Pirellulales > Pirellulaceae > JBKCUI01. The sequence continues at coordinate 184,189 of JAIYDN010000018.1, forward strand.
TTGGCGGGCTTGAGATCGCAATGCAACACCCCTTTGCCATGAGAATGATTGAGCCCTGATGCAATATCCGAAAACACTTCGACCGCCTTGGAGAGCGGCAAGGTACCTCGATTCCGAATCAAATCGTCCAGCGATCCATTCTCTAGGTACTCCATCACATAATAGGGAGGTTCCGCATCCCAGCCCACCTCAAGGACCTGCACAATGAACCGATTGCCAGCCATGCTGACTAAGTTCTTGACCTCGCGTGTCAGCAGGGACCAATTGACACCCGATCGATGCAAATAAAACTTGATGGCTACCGTTCGCCCCGTGTTCAGGTTGTTGCCAACCCACACTTGGCCAAACGCTCCCTGGCCAAGCAGTCGATCCAAACGATATCCAGGTACTTGCGCAGGAGGAACGGTAGCCCGTAGGCTTAGCTCTTCGGCTCGCATTTGCTCCCCAACAGTCTGGTTGAGCGTGTTGTCGAACGGATCTGGATCAGAAACTAAGGTCAAGGAAACCTGCGGTTATTTTTGAGTATGAAACTTCCAAACGGGCAACTGCTCGGTGGACAGTGGCTTCGCGAGCATCTTCAACCTGAGCAATTCGAATGGAATATAGTTTTCTTTCAAGATGGCATCATGAAAGTCGCGATTATTCATTTTTCCTGCCTGCACTATTTCAGCGTGAAGTGCTCGTAATTGCAAACCTCCTAGCATGTAACCCGCTTGGTACAAAGGCCCGTATCCGCCCATAATGGAACGGCGGACTTCGGCGGCAGCGGCACTCGGCTCATGCCCGACTCGGTCAATGAGATACTGGACACATTCCTCGGCACTCCATTTCCCTAGCTGATAATTGAGCGAGAAAATAATTCGAGCCGCTCGATGGCGTCGCCAGAAAAGCATCCCAACTCGATCTTCAGGCGAGCCCGCGAAACCCATATCCCACAATTGCATCTCCCAATACAGAGCCCAACCCTCCATCCAAAAGGGAGAACTGAATAGTTGCCGGTAGGGGCGGTACCGCTCCAAAACGTAGTACTGAAGATGGTGCCCAGGAACCAATTCATGGTGAACGGTTGCGCGGCAAAAGTGAATATTGTTACTCTTCAGGCTCATCAGTTTCTCGGCATGCGTCATCGTGTTGGTAGGAAAGGAAACGATGATATTGTCCCCTCCTAAGAAGTAGGGATTCACCCGCTGAGCCTCTGGGCTCATCATTTCAACTCGCCAGCCTTGCTTGGCCATTTCAGGGATCGAAATCAAATCATTCCCCTCAAGAAAACGAATCGCTTCCCAAGCCAATTCGCGAATCAACTTAGGCTGATCGCCGGGCTCCACATGCAACGCCTTCACATGCTCCAATGCCTTTCGCCAGTCGCCGTTCAGATTGAGCTCGGTCGCAGCTTCCTTAAACCGTTCATCGCACCAAGCCAATTCATATTCACCTATGGCAACCAGCTCCGCAGCCGAATAGGTAATCCACGCGTGCCGAAGCTCTTTTTCTAATGCGTCGGCTCCAATAGGAACCCCCACAATTTTGTCTTTGTCATTTTCATCCAATCCCGCCAAGACTTCGCGCACCGCCTTGCGATGGGCAGACATCGCTGTCTTGGCTGCCTCAAAAGGCTTCCCTGCCCACCAAGTGTATTCAGGATCGTAGCTGTCGTGATAACGATGAGTGTCTTGAACCTGTCGAGCCAATTGATCCAACAAAGAAACGCCGTGAACAGCAACGGTGGCCGCCATAGAATCTTCGCTCTTAGGAGCTTTCAAAATCGCTTGCGCTGAAGCATTGGCCTGGGTAGCTATTTCGTCTAACAGCGACGCTGAATCTTCGGCATCAAAAACACTACCATATTCCTTGGTTGCGCAATAACGAAGCAACAAATCCGAATACGAAATCAATTTCTTCGCGTTATCATCGCGAGCAACTTGATTCGCATGGAGCTCCGAATCATGCCGCACTTCTGAACGCAACATCAACCAGTCGATTTGATCGTCATACGGAAGTTTTGCAAAATCGATCCCGTCTAGTTTCTGCCCCCAAGCCTCTAACATCTTGGTCTTGTATTCCATCCCAATAGGATCGATCGACAAGCGAAAACGATGCCCTAAAGTTTTTTGGTCGGCCTGGTATTGCAATATGAGAGACGAAATTGCAACATCTTTATCGGATCCAGACCAAGTCGCTATCGAGGCATTCGAGCCATCAGCCACATTCCCATTCGTGGGTCTCGATAAATTCGATGCATCGGCCTTCTTGACAGTTGGCTTAGTACCCTGAGCCTGACCTTCTGCCGGCAAGCTCATTGCGTAAAGTAGTACCAGTACCTGCAAAGCCTTGAACGTGTATGTGCCTAAAATGGAAAGTGGATATGCTGGAATCATATCTTCATGCAACCCGTCTAGCGTGAAAACCTCTTGCTCGAATCTTGCACCCCAGTATACCAAGACGCCGTTTTGAGTGGCGGTGAACGTCATCTTTCCTAAAGCGACGCGTATTCTCGCTACAACCGAATTTTCGAAATTGGCGTCTGCTCCCTCGGTTTTGCTCGCGTTTTTATCTACCTTGGCAAGAAGCTTGTTTACAATAGCGGATTCCAGGCTCAACGAACCCACTTTCTCCCCTTCCCCACAACGATCCGAACTATGCCTTTCCGTTTTGCAATCTTGGTGTTGGCAATTGCGAATAGTTTTTTTGCTGGTGCAACTCCCCTTCTTCTTGCCCAAGAAAAATCATCGTCGGATCCCGCGAAGCCTACCGGGACTCTGCGGCGTGAATCGCCACCATTTCGCGGGTTGGATGGGACTCTGTTCATGCAACAGTCCGCCGAATATCGAGCGTGTTGTATTCAGGCCTTTCGCTTAGCGACCCATCTTGCCATGGCCAAAAATCGGGAACGAAAAAAACCTGAACTTCCAGCTGCTGTCGTACTCGATCTGGATGAAACCGTTTTGGACAATGGTTGGTTCCAGTCGCAGCAAATTCGGGAGCAACTGGCGTTCGATGCCAACCGCTGGTCTCAATGGGAGCAGGAAGGAGCCGATCAAGTGCGTCTAATCCCTGGAGCGAAAAAATTTATCGAAGCTCTTCGGGCTGCGAACATCCAACCAGTCTATATCACTAATCGGAACAACGATGCCCGGCAACAAACACTGAAGGCCTTAGACAGACTAGGAGTCGCCGTACCTGACGAGCAGCTTCTTTGCGCCGACATGTCAACAGGCTCCAATAAAACTAGCCGCCGCGAGACGATTGAAGCCAAGTTCGATGTCTTGCTCTACGTAGGAGACAATCTTCGCGATTTTGACGAACGCTTCCGTTTTGGCGAATCAGGCACCACAGGAAGATTCAACACACTGGACGAGCTGGAAGACAAATTTGGGGTGGAGTGGGTTATACTTCCTAACCCTGCCTATGGCGAATGGACCAAAGCATTCCGCAATTCGCCCGCCGATGCAGACTTGTTATACAAGTAAATCATCGACCAAGACCAACCTCGGCCCGTCACATTAAAACACTTTCTTCATTCCCTTTTACCGATCGAGCGAAGTTGCAATTTTATGACTCAACGAACCCATACCAATCGACGTGATTTTCTAAAACAATCTGCTCTTGCTGGTTGCATGGCACCTTTGGTCGCACCCCTCGCCACCACGCAAGCTCGTAGCTTTCGAGCCAACGACAAACTGCGACTGGCCAGTATCGGTGTTGGAGGAATGGGTGCGTCCGACTTGGCTTCGTTGAGCTCCCACGCTAAGGTCGAGGTGGTTGCGCTCTGCGACGTGGACAGCAACAACTTAGCAGCAGCCGCAGAAAGGCATCCCAATGCGAAGCTTTTTGCTGACTTTCGAAAAATGTTCGATGCGATGTCCAACGAGATCGACGCAGTCAATGTTGCAACACCCGATCATACACATGCTTCTGCAGCCATGACGGCCATGAATGAGAACAAACCTGTCTATTGCCAAAAACCCTTGACGCATGATGTTTTTGAATCCCGCATGCTGAGCCTCAAGGCACAGAAGACCAAACTGGTGACTCAGATGGGAACACAGATCCATTCCGCAAGTCCCTATCGAACTGCAGTCGAGCTAATCCAAAGTGGCAAGATCGGCAAAGTCAAGGAAGTGCATTCCTGGAGCAACAAAACATGGGGCTACGAAGGACCAGCACCCGTCGAAGCTCCCGTGCCATCACACGTGGACTGGGACCTATGGCTTGGTACGGCAGCGTTTCGACCGTTCGCCGAAGGTCAGTACCATCCAGGAAACTGGCGACGCTGGTACGATTTTGGATGCGGCACCATGGGGGACATGGCCATCCATATCCTAGACCCTGTATTCACCGCTTTGAAATTAGGAAATCCACGACGGGTCGTTTCTTCTAGCGATGCGCCACCTTCTCAATCGTATGGACTCAAAAATCAAACGAGGTTCGCTTTCGATGCGTCCCCCTTCACCACGCCAAACTTCCTTTTGACTTGGAACGATGGTGGTTCGATGCCTGACACTAGCGCCTGGCCAACCCGGGTTCGCGAAGACAAGCCTGAACCACTTCCTGACCAAGGCTCGATGTTTGTTGGTGAGAAGGGGTACGTTTTGCTTCCTCACATCGCGATGCCAATCTTGCTTCCTGAAGGAGATTTTTCTGACACCAAAGTAGAAGCTGCTCCAGACGGGAATCATTACCATTTGTGGGTCGATGCTTGCCTTGGAGGTGCCCCAACCACGGCTCACTTTGGTTACGCTGGCCCGTTAACGGAAGCGGTTCTCCTTGGGGTTCTCGCCAATCGATTCCCCAAACAAGAACTCGTTTGGAACTCAACCGGCATGACCATTGAAAATCATCCAGCAGCCCAAGCATTGATTCGGCGCACCTACCGATCCGGCTTTGAAGTCGACGGCCTAAGCAGCTAATCGAATTGAGAAGCTCGTCAGGCCGAAAGTGCCATTTCATATAATCGAATGACTCGTTCGCGAACAACGGACGGGGCACACATGGTGTTCACTCGGTCATGTGCGGATTTACCGTACATGGCCACGAGCTCAGGCGAATCTCGCAAATCTTGAATTGCCGAGGCTAACGCTTGATGATCCTCGGACGGGAAGACAACCCCATCTATTTTGTCACGGACAATTTCTTTCATCCCACCGGCATCACTTACAACCGGACAAACAACTTGCCCCATCGCCTCCAACAAAGCCCGACATAAGCCTTCCTTCCGAGATGGCATCACAAACAAATCCATCGCTGGCATAAACGAAGAACCGTTTTGAACATAACCCAACCAACGGACACGGTCTCGAATTCGTTCATCTTTGCGAAGCCTTTCCACTTCGGGATCCTCAAGATTTCCAACCATAACGGCATACAAATTGGGGATCCCGTTACATTCCATCATGGCTCGAAGCAGGATATCGATCCCCTTCACGGGGCGTATCGTAGCGACCGTCCCAACCACAAATGCATCCACTGGGACATTCAGTTTTCGACGAATTTCTTCACGTGATAAAGTCGGATCGGGAACGGACACGCAATTGTAAATGACGTGGCAAAGATTTTCTCGAATGCCCGCTTCCAGCAAGGCAGCCTTCACCGCATCCGATTCACAAGCATGCAGAGCGACATAACGCGAAAGGTAAGTAAACCAGTTCGATGGATCTCGCCACGAAGGAGGTCTGGTGATCCCATAGAACGAGACGATTTTCGGCTTCCGACGCATCCCCATCGTTGCTAATACCGTTTGAGCGAGCGACCTTGGTTCGAAAGCATGCACCACGTCGGGGGAAAACTCATGAATGGCGTTTCGCAACTGCCGAATGGTCGGCAGGTCAAATTTGCATCGGCACGGCAGAAACTGAAAAACAGCATTGCCAACGTTGTCGCTTAGTGGGTTCGTTCTGCCAGCGACCAACAGCTTAAAACTGGAATTTTGCTCCGCTGTTCGTTGAAGCTCCCGAGCAAGCTCGTCTGGACCATGGATGATCAGCAGGCGCATCGAGTTCTATCGGCTTTCCATTTAATTGGATCCGAACTCAATGCTTTCGCAATCCGCCGAAACTTCGGGCTGCAATTCGATACTCGTTCCAGTAACGATTCCCATGAGAAAGCGGTTCGCAACATCGAGCATGCTTCCATGAAGCTCGTCCGCTTGGTTAGCACCGTAGCAACTAGCGTTTGCCGAGTTCCCGCAGTCGCATTGGCATCGATTTTGAACGAAACGAAAGTTAAGTCCGGCTTGAAAAGCAATTTTGACGGCTCGTGCCATCTCGTCATGCGAACAAACCGTTGAGCCTTCGCATTGAGAGAACAACACCTCAAGATTCCGAGCTTTCTTCCAATTCGAAAGAGCCCTTGCAGTACGCGGAAATGCTCCTGACAAAGACACAACTCCAGCCACTTGTTCAGGATACTTCAGCCCAATCCACTGAGCCATCGTCGCGCCACCACCAAAGCCAGCCAAAAAAATACGGTCAGGATGTATCGAAAGCGAACTCATCGCGGCTTGGACACTTTCCCAGACTAAATCTTCAGCCGCCGCACAGTCCGTTAGGGTTTTGCCCCATTGAAATCGACGTTCAGCCCCTCGAGCCTTCACGTTCCCTCTGGGTGCGATCGCGACATAATTCTGAGTACTAAGCGATTCCATAACACCGTCCAACTCCATTTCCGAGCTGGAATCACTGTGAAGCCAAACGACTAATGGATAGGCATATCCCGGTTCGTACGATCGTGGAACAAACAGTCGATGAGGGAAATTGAGTTGAGTATTGGGTGATTCAGAAAGAATTCGATCTCGAGAGATCTGCGAAGCTTCATAGCGTTGTTGAAGCGATTCTTGGAGCATCGAAAGGCGACTCATGCAATAGTTCCTAGTTTCCAAGCGACTGTACGGATGAGATGTTTTTGCCAGGAGCAACGCGAAGAAAACACGTTGTATTAGGCAGGTCCATAGGGCGTCAATGGCGCAAATAATAATAATTTGACAATGCAAATTGCTAGCGTTTGGCAATCCGCCAGTCGGCACTGCGTCAGTCGGCACTGCGTCAGTCGGCACTGCGTAAGTCGGCACTGCGGGTGGTCGTGGAAAGTCACAACCACCCCGTGAACGAAATCAGGGTTATGCAGAGAGCAATTGCCCCATCGTTGCTACCAGCGACTTCACGGCATCCACGCTCTTTTGGAATGCTGCTTTCTCACCATCCGTCAAAGACAACTGAATGATCTTTTCGATTCCGTTGCTACCAAGAATAACCGGCACACCAACGTAATATCCGCCAACACCGTACTCTTGATCGCAATAAGCGGCGCACGGAATTAATCGCTTCTTGTCGCGCACAACAGCTTCGACCATTTGTGCAGTCGCCGCTGCTGGTGCATAGTATGCGGACCCCGTCTTGAGAAGCGAAACAATCTCAGCACCACCATCTCGCGTACGTTGAACGATCTCTGCAAGTCGTTCCGGCTTAATCAACTGAGTTACCGGTATACCACCAACACTGGTGCAGCTGGAAATGGGGACCATCGTATCGCCATGCCCGCCCATAAGCATTGCAGAAATATCCTCAACGCTCACTCCCAACTCCATCGCCAAGAAAGCTCGAAAACGAGCCGTGTCTAAAACGCCTGCTTGTCCGATGACTCGGTGCGATGGAAAACCTAGAACCTGAAAAGCACGTTGAACCATGGCATCGAGCGGATTGCTAACCACGATGACAACGGCGTTCGGACTAGTTGCTTTCACGTTCTCTGCCACATTGGTCACGATCTTGGCATTGGTGCTGAGCAAGTCATCGCGACTCATTCCAGGCTTACGAGCGATCCCAGCGGTGATAACAACGACATCGCTGTTTGCTGAATCCGCGTAATCAGTTGTCCCTGTAAGCCGACTATCAAATCCCATGATCGGGGAGGCTTGCATCAAGTCCAAGGCTTTCCCCTTGGGCATGTTCTCCGTCATTGGAATATCCAGCAACACCACATCACCCAATTCCCCAGCAGCGCACCAATGAGCACAAGTGGCTCCAACGTTTCCAGCTCCAATGATGGTGATTTTGGCTCGACGCATAAGATATTGCCCTGAGGTGTACGGGTGATGACAATGAATGGGATTGAGTATCACGAAGTATGGGAACATTGTCGTCATCGTCAAGAGACCCTCGGCCGCACTTGAAGCTGGCCCCCTTCAACTGCAACGTTGTAATATCGACTCCCACAGGACAGCTCGAATGCACACTTTGGAAAAGAACCCATCCTGTGAGATCATGTGAAGGTGCAAAAATCGAAACGGAGCTTGCGGATGCAGCCCGTCGTCAATCCCGGTGAGGAAAACCACCAAAGCGACGCGGATTCGCGCGAATTAGTCAGCCGGCGAGTGCTTTCTCTGCCACTGCACCGCAAGGCGACACCAACCGCCTTTGACGCCGCATAACACGCCATTAAAAACCAAGGGCAGAAAGGTCTCGCACCCCCTCTAAAGGGGAGTCAAAATTGTTTCGTGAAATTAAGAAGGAAATCGCGTTAATTTACGTTGAATAAATCTTAATGATAGCTACCCTGATGAAGTTTTGACGCGTGTTGCAATACGCGGTTTGCGGAATCGATTGTTCGTCATTTTTTGTAGGGAATTAACAGGATGTCACGTTTGCGAAGCACTCGGTCGGCGTTTACGCTTGTTGAGCTTTTGGTAGTCATCGCCATCATCGGGATTTTGGTTGGGCTTTTGTTGCCAGCGGTTCAAGCTGCTCGTGAAGCCGCTCGGCGAATGCAGTGTGGAAACAATGTTCGCCAAATTGGTTTGGCGCTCTACAACTTCGAATCAGCCCGTCGAAAACTACCACCTTCAAGCATTCAGTTCTTTGGAACGGGTGCAGCTCCCGCCAACGCTGCAACTGAGCTACAAGAATTCATCAAGGTCGGAACAACGGGTGCACTTTCTTCGGACTATGCCCAGCAATGTTTTTTGACAACGGTTCTTGCTCAGCTGGAACAGACCAATGTTCTGCAGGCTGGAACCGGCTACGATATTCGTCGCGATTGGCATGACCCATTGAATCGGCCTGCTGCTTCTTCTCGAATTCCAACCTATCTCTGCCCGTCCAGCCCTGCGGTAGAACGTGTTTTCGACACTACTCGGCTTCCATCGGGACATATTGCACGAGTCGGTGGGGATTGGCGTCCCGGGCTGTCGGACTATATGGCAGTGAATCGCGCTAACAATCGCACCGTGGCCTGGAACAATATCACCAATTCCAACCCACCCTTCCCCGGCGCTGACTCTGTTCGAGCAGTACTTTCTTCCAACGCTTACACCCGATTGGCTGCCATTACGGATGGTCTCAGCAACACGATTATGATTGCGGAAGCGGCAGGCCGCCCAAGCCGATATGTTCGAAATCAAATGATTTCCGATTACGCAGTTTTCGGTAGCGGTATCGATATCAATGGCGTTTGGGCTCACTCTGGAAATGACATCGCTGTCGATGGTTCGAACATGACCGTTGTAGGGGGCATTCCAACCGCCAGCAATATCTCAACCACGCTCGGACAAACCTGCTCCATCAATTGCACCAACCAAGGGGAAATTTACGCTTTCCATACCGGAGGCGCTCAAGTGGTGCTTGGCGATTCGTCCACACAGTTTTTGTCCGCCACCATCGACCTACGTGTTCTTCAACTATTGTGCTCGCGAGCTGACGGAACTCCTGTCAGCTTTGAATAATCACATAGCTATTGCATTGCCGAATACGTCTTCAAAAGCCCGTGCGTCCTACCTGCGACACACGGGCTTTTTCTATGAAAAAGCCTCCAAATACCGCACTCATCCAAGCAATTGAAGACATCTTCACCCGTGATTGAATTGGATGCTTTGCCAATTGCTGCATCCAAATTTTTGCCCTCACCCAATTGGTTCGCGGTCGACAGGTTTTCCACCGACTTGACACCGTTGCAATTGGGATGGCAAGTATTTTTTGCACGACGGTTTCATACGGTCTTTACCGCATCTTCATCATTCGAAAAGTTTTTCTGAAGTCCCAAAACCATTTTGTAGTTTGACGCGAGAGCTAGCATTCCTAGAATCCACACCTGTCGGACGCAATTTGGTGTTGCACGAAACGATCGTTGGATTGGGCATTAGGCCATCAATCCGTCGATGTGAGTGCAACCGAGACAGCCGTTACGATCGACGTCAGGCAGGATGGTTCCTGTTTGAAAAGGAAACCGCGGCAAAACCTCTGTTTTGCTGCGGACTCGCATGGTTCAGGAGTTTGCGATGAAAATAGCGCACGACGTTGCTATGATCGAAAGTTCGATTGCCGATTTGGCAAAAAGCAGGCTCAGGCAGCGAATTGGCAAAGATCGCATGGATCTTTGGTTCGGAGGTGATGCCAAATGGACCGCGATAGGTCATAATCTAATCGGAATTGAAGTCGCTAGTTCTTTCGTAGCGGACTGCGTGTCCAAAATGTTCCGGGACGATTTGCAGGCTGTGATTCTCGAAACAGCGGGCCCAGACTTCGGATTCCAAATTACGGTTGCATCGGACCATCTCGAGGTCTTGGCAAACGATCCAATCAAGGTAGATGCCTCCCCGTTGCAAGCATCAGCCGACGCGCCTCACCAGTCGAATGTGAATCCAAACGTGTTAGCAGCTCATTCCTCATCGAACCCCCAAGCCATGAAGACGGATGCAACGCGTTCGTCGGCAGCTGGCCGAAGCTCGCATGAGTTGGATTCAGCCGGCCCGTTTCGCGTCGTTCGCCCAGGAGGCCCCTTTAGCCCAACCGAGGACGACTCTACGACCTCGTCGGATTCGTCGTCGCTGCGTTCGGAACACGAGAACACACCGACAGACGTCCATGTCGATCGATTGGTAGAAATTCGACGCGAAAATGAACGGCGATGGGACGAGTTCATCCCTGGGGATCATAACAAGCTTGCTTACACCGCGGCCCAAATGGTCATCGAACGTCCTGGTCAGATCAGCCCGTTGCTCATTCACGGACCAAGCGGAACCGGCAAGTCGCACCTTGCACTAGCACTCGCTCACAAGTTGCGTATGACTCACCGGATGAGACGTGTGCTGGTTTTGACGGCCGAGCAGTTCACTATCGAGTATACCGAGAGTGCTCGCGGCGGCGGCTTCGCTAACTTTCGTCGCAAGTACCGCGATGTGGAAGCCATTGTGATCGATGACATCCAGTTCTGCTTAGGAAAGCTCGGTACCTTGGTCGAGCTTCGCAACACCATCGATATGTTGCTGCGAGAGAAACGGCAGATCGTTTTGGTTGCTGACCGCGGCCTGAATGAACTCTCGGGACTTGGTGCCGATCTATACGCTCGCTTGTCTGGCGGGATGGCCTGCAGCATCGACCCCTTGGACACCACCACTCGCGGAAACGTGCTTCGCCGGATGAGCTCCAAGCTTGGGCTATCCCTTGCCGAATCTACCATCCGCTCCCTTGCCCTTCAATGCAGCGGGGACGCACGTGTCCTACAAGGTATCTCGCATCGACTAGCAGCCCAACACCGTATTCTCGGTCGCGAACTATCGGAAGAAGAAGCGGTTCGATGCTGCTTGGATTTGATCCGTGCCAGCCAACCCGTCGTGAGACTCACAGATATCGAAAAAGTAGTTTGCGAAGCCTTTGGGCTCGAAGAGAAAATGCTTCGCGAGAAAAGTAAGTGCCAAAGCATCAGTCAGCCAAGAATGTTAGCGATGTTCTTAGCGCGAAAGTACACGCGAACCGCCCTCTCCGAGATCGGGGAATACTTCGGTAATCGTCAGCATTCCACCGTTATCTCCGCTCAGAAAAAAGTGGAGCAATGGCTGGAAACCGACGGTCTGATTGGATGCGGTCGCGGGCAAATCGGCGTTCGAGATATCCTCAAAAACCTTGAAGCTACTCTTCAAGTTGGCTAAGCTGGAATTGCTCTCGCTTAAAACAAGCGATTGTAACCGTTCAAGGCAGCGACTCGATAAGCTTCCGCCATCGTCGGGTAGTTGAACGTCGTGTTGATGAAATACTCCAGCGAGTTCAACGGCGGCGGCTGTTTCATGACCGCCTGCCCAATGTGAATGATTTCCGAGGCGTTAGGACCAAAGCAGTGCACCCCCAGGATCTCAAGCGTCTCACGGTGGAACAATAACTTGAGCATGCCGATGGCTCGGCCAGTGATCTGGGCGCGCGCTAGACTCTTGAACTGAGACTGACCCACTTCGTACGGAATCTTAGCTTCCGTCAATTCACGCTCGGATTTGCCAATCGAACTGATTTCAGGGCTCGTGTAAATTCCATTCGGAATATCCGTCAGTTTCATGATCCCGTCGGTCGCGCCGCCGATATGCTGGGCAGCAGCACGCCCTTGCATATAGGCCGCACTCGCCAATGAGGGGAACCCAATCACATCACCTACCGCATAGACGTTCGGACAGGTTGTTTGAAATCGATCATTGACCTGCAATGCTCCTCGGCTGTTCACTTCAAGTCCAATCGCTCCAAGATTGAGATCCTCCGTGTTCCCTGATCGACCATTCGCCCAAAGCAAGATGTCTGTTTTGACTTGCTTGCCGCTCTCCAGATACAACACAACCCCATCGTCATGAGGAACAATCTTCTCAAACGTTTCGTTGTGACGAAGCACCACTCCCGAATCTCGCATCTGGTAACTCAATGCATCAATAATTTCATCATCCAGAAACTCCAACAGTTTCGCTCGCGTGTTGACGAGATTCACTTTGATGCCAAGATTTCTAAACATGGACGCATACTCGCACCCAATAACACCTGCACCGTAAATCGCTATCGATTGAGGCTTCGACGACAAATCGAGGATCGTATCGCTATCGAAAATTCTTGGGTGTTTGAAATCAACCCCTTCCGGACGAAAGGGACGAGATCCGGTAGCGATCACGATACTGTCACCACGAATCGTCGTTTCGGAATTGATCTGGATCGTGTTCTTGTCGACAAACGATGCTTTGCCATGAATGACAGGGACATTGTTACGTTCGTAGAACGTCTGTCTCATGGAAACTTGTTTTGCAATGATCGATTTGCTGCTGGCACGCAACTGAGCAAAGGTTGGATTGAGATGCACACCCAGTTCCCGAAGGATGGGGTTGTTCATGGCTTCCATCACACTGTAAATCGAAAAGCGAAGAGCCTTGCTTGGAATGGTTCCCCAATGCGTGCAACCACCACCAATCTTGTCATACGCTTCGATCACAGCGACTCGTCGCCCTTCCTTAGCGGACTGCATGGCAGCTCCTTCGCCCCCCGGTCCGGTACCGATCACCACGACATCAAACTTTTGATCCCCCATCACAACTACGCTCCCTCAAGTCCTGTTTGCAAATCAAAAAATTATCACCGCTGGACGCACCAAGCGGGGTGCGACCAGCATTACGGCATGTCCCAATCAACATGCAAGTGCAAAGAATCCAATGCCACTCGCTGGCTAGAACAACGGCCCCTTGCCGGTAGCACGTCTCCAAGCAGATAACTGCCCTAGGTGAAGATTCGCGTGCGAAACCAAAAGAAAGGTAGACATATCGTCGACCGTGGGGAGTTCGGTTTCGAAGAATCCGAGCTTTTGAGGGGCTTGCAGGGATTCGGGCGTCATCTTGGCATAAAGTTCAGAGGCATTCTTGTATGCCGCTTCCAAAGTAGCGACGAGCACGTCCTTTGCAGGATAGTCAGCCCGATTCTTGGATAGAGGCTTCTTGGTGTCCGCCTTTTCATTCCAGTCTGATGGGCAAACTCCATCACCCCCCAACAACTTCGCAGCATAGTCCGCGGCTGTTGCTAAGTGGAGTAGAATCCAAGCAGGGTGGTTCATGCCGAGCGGTTGTTCCGTCATCGATGCATCGTCGACGTCGGCTATAATGGTTTTGGCGTATCCAATGGTAGCCGCAATGTTGCTACAAACTGCGTTCATAAATCTTTCCAAATGTTCTGTTCGAGGTTCCGGGACTTGTATTCACCAAGGCCGCGATGTAATCAGTCCCTCTTCAGGACTGCTCGCGGTCGCATACAGTTTACGCGGAATCCTACCTGCAAGGTAAGCCAATCTACCTGCTTCTGTCGCATGCCTCATCGCACTGGCCATCGCCACCGGATCTCGCGCATGAGCGATCGCGGTATTCAGAAGAACACCATCAGCACCAAGCTCAAATGCGATCGCAACATCGCTGGCTGTTCCAACCCCAGCATCGATGATGACCGGATAATCCGGATCGTCACTTTTTAAATATTCGAGAATGATCTTGAGATTGTTCGGGTTCAAAATCCCTTGGCCGCTTCCAATCGGAGACCCAGCCGGCATCACACTGGCCGCCCCTGCCGACTTCAATCGCACCGCCATAATCGGATCATCGCTGGTGTAACAAAGTACTTGAAAACCATCGTCGACTAGCCGCTTGCAGGCCTCCAAGGTTGCCAAAGGATCGGGAAGAAGGGTCTTCGAATCTCCCAAAACTTCTAGCTTAACCCAATCAGCACCCGGGTTTTCGAGCGACCGAAGTATCTCACGTCCTAGACGAGCAACACGAACTGCGTCCGTCGCGTTGTAGCAACCTGCCGTGTTGGGCAAAAGCGTGAATCGATCCAAGTCAATGAAGTCGAGGAGGTTCTTGCCCTCGCGATCGTACAGTTTCTCCCTTCGAACAGCCACCGTTACGCAATCAGAACCACTTGCGGCCAAAGAATCTCGCATCAACGCGAGCGTATCGTACTTTCCAGTACCAACAATCAAGCGACTCTTCAGCGAATGAGTACCGATCTTGAGAGGCGAAAACATGTCTTGGTTGGTCTTGTCTGGCGTGGACATAAAAAACTATCCACCACCTACCAAAGTTACCACTTCCAATTTGTCGCCCGAAACAAGTCGCCTGGAACCATACTCGTCCTTCGGGACGATTTCCAAGTTCAACTCCACAGCACAGAAGCGGCTTGAAATCTCCGACTGCTCCAGCAACTGCGCAATGGACACATCATCCTCGATCTCTTTGCGGTTGCCATTCATTTCAATGCAAATCATCAGACTGCCGATTACTTGCTGACTTCCACAACCGTAGCGCCCGGTTGCGACTGCTCAAGCGTCGAGGTCATAATCAAGTTATCTCGATACCCCTCCGCGTCCATCATCGTAAAGCCCAAAAACAAAGCTACGAAAATCAAACTACCCAAAATGATAATCGCATTCAAAGGCTTGTCCCAAACTAAGTGCATGAAGAAAGCAATCACAAGTCCCGCCTTGATCGTAGCGATGGTTAAAGACAACCAGATTTCCATGTTCCCTAGGTCAAACGTCGACTGATAGACAGTGGCGACAGTTAAAACCAGCAGTGCAAAGAAAACCGACAACAGCATCCAAATGGGCATTGGATGGGAAAAGCCCGAATGTCCGTGCCCATGCTCATTACCGTTGCCGTGTGCGTGATCTGCGTGAGTGCTTGGTGCCGACATGTTGAATTCTAAGTATTACAGAGTGAAGTGATAAATGGATGCGATGAACAGACTTCCTGCGGTTAGCAGCAAGTTTACGTGATCAAGTAGAGCAACGGAAATAGGTAAATCCAGATGAAGTCCACCAAGTGCCAATACAACCCAACGTTGTCCACCGGGCCAAAATACTCGGAGTGGAACTCTTCGCGTGAAGCCTTCACGATCAGCCATGTAATGACCAGCATTCCACCAAGAATGTGAACTGCGTGAACACCCGTCATGCAGTAATAAATGCCGAAAAACAAACCGGCCATCGCACTTTGGTTTACGTTCGACTGAGGTGTTACCGATTCCGCCGGTGTCACCAACACATCATGGATCGGGCTGTTATCGACCGAAACCAAACTCAACTTTGCTTTCGCTGGTTCTTCAGTGCCGTGTCCTGCACTATCATGAGCCCCATCGGCATGTTCAGCATGCCCGTGTTCCGACGATCCATGATGGCCGGAAGATGCATGTTCGGAGTGCCCCTCTCCCGACTCGAGATAATTCCCAAGACCAACTCCACCGAAAAAACAAGCAGCCGCAACCACCATCGGACCCGCAACCCGCAAATGGAACTTGCTAGCCGTTACCAAAGCATAAACATAGTACAAGGCACATGCGATCAGCATAACCATGGGTACGATGCAGAGATTGTACAGATAGTTGTTGTCAACATGCACCGGGTTCTCCAACTGGGACCGATAGAACTTACCTGGCAAAAGGCCTAGGCCCCATTTGTGGCTGTATTCAACTGCCTTCACACCCAAAAATATCGCAGCACAACCGAGAGTCGCACCCAGCATACCAATCAAGATCTTTGTCTGTTTCAGTTGCGATGCACGGACCGCCCAAGCCATTGTTAGAGAACTGAACAACAACACGCCTGTGTTAATCGCCCCAAGCTTTTCGTTCAAAAACTGCGAGCAAAACTCAAACACCTCGGGATTACGATTGCGATACAACGCGTACGCGCAAAACATACCGCTGAAAAAGAGAACTTCGGTCACCAAAAACAACCACATACCCAGCTTACCAGAGTCAAACTGCTGTTCGGCATCATCAAAATGGTGAGCAAGCCATGATGGATGCTCGTGGTGATCATCGTGATGGGCAGTTGCAGTATCGTGGACTGTCATAGTTCAGTGCGTGGGTTGTAAGGGAATTCAACGTGCATAGGCCGTTCGAATCCGAACGGCCCAGCGCCTTTTTTAATTTATCTTTCTCTCGAACTCTGTGAGTCCGGGATGTTATTTCTTTTTCTTAATGTACCCGCCAGATTTTGGATCGTATTCGATTCCGGAGAAATCATACGGATCGCCCACCGTTGGCGGAGAACTGAAGTTATCGTGCGGCGGTGGCGTCTGACATTCCCATTCCAAAGTAGCTCCACCCCAAGGATTCATCGGGGCTTTCTTACCATAGAACAAAGAATGCAACAGAGTCAAACCAGCTACCAACAATCCGCAACCAAGCATCATTGCTCCGATCGTAGACAACTGATGCAACTGCTGAAACTCTTCAACGTAGCTAGCATAACGGCGAGGCATGCCCCGTGTTCCAAGAACAAACTGGGGCAAGAACGTCAGATTGAAACCTACGAACACAATTGCCGCAGAAACAATACCAGCGAAATCGTTGAACATCTTGCCCGTCATCTTGGGCCACCAGTGGAACAGTCCACCCAAGAACGCAACCAGCGTTCCACCCATCATCACGTAATGGAAGTGAGCCACGACGAAGTAGGTGTCATGCAAGTGCATATCCGTCGAGAGAGCTCCCAGAAACAAACCTGTCAAGCCACCGATCGTGAACAGGAAAATGAAAGCCAGTGCGTACAACATCGGGGTATTGAGCACCACCGTGCCCTGATACATAGTTCCGATCCAGTTAAACACCTTGATCGCCGAGGGAATCGAAACCGTAAACGTTAACGCACTGAACACGATCGTGGTTACGTCTGCCATCCCGCTCGTGAACATGTGGTGCCCCCAAACAAGGAAACCAAACAAAGCGATGGCAACAGAGCTGTAAGCGATCATCCGGTAACCAAAGATTCCCTTGTGGCTATGGACACTCATTAGTTCACTAATGATTCCCATGGCTGGAAGAATCATGATGTACACCGCTGGGTGCGAATAAAACCAGAAGAAGTGCTGGAACGTAACGGGGTCCCCGTTTAGCTTTGGATCGAAAATACCAATGCCCAATATTCGCTCGGCAGCCAACAACAAAACCGTGATACCAAGAACCGGAGTTGCAAGCACCTGAATGATCGAGGTCGAGTAGGTCGCCCAAAGGAACAAAGGCATTCTGAACCAAGTCATTCCGGGTGGACGCATCGTATTGATCGTCACGATAAAGTTAAGACCCGTGAAAATCGAACTAAAGCCCAGTACGAAAACACCCATGGTCGCCGCAACCACTGGCCCTTGCGATTCGATACTGTAGGGCGTGTAGAACGTCCATCCCGTGTCCAAACCTGTTGCGAACAGCGAGAACAAGAAGAAAATCGCACCGCAAATCCACAAGTAAAAGCTACCCAAGTTCAATCTCGGGAACGCCACATCCTTGGTGCCCAACATAATGGGCAGCAAGAAATTGCCCAACGCAGCGGGGACGCTCGGGATAATAAACAAGAACACCATGATCGCGCCGTGGAGCGTGAAAACTTGGTTGTATTGCTGATTGGTCAACCAAGCTTGTGACTTGTCTATATTCGGATTCCACAAGTGCAACCGAATCATGAGCGCTAGAATCCCTCCCGCGGTAAACGCGGTCAAGACACCAGCCAAATACATCAGACCAATTCGCTTATGGTCCAGTGTCAAAGCCCAACTCAAGAAGCCGGAGGTATGGGTAAGGTAATTATCTTCCTTTCCCAAATCCTGACTCTTGTCTGGCATTGTCACTGGCGAAGTAACAACACTCATGATTTCTTTCCTATCTTGGAGACCCAATGATTCGACTGTATGTTTAGTGGACGATTTCGAACCGGTTACTTTTTCGGTGGTTCTGCCGATTGAAGCGATTGGATGTATGCCGTGATCGCTTCGATTTGTTCTAGTTTAAGCTGTCCTTTGTAGGACGGCATCGCGGAGGCCGTTTCATAGCCTTTTCGATACTGACCTTGCGGGTTCAAAATAGCGTTGCTGACGTAATTCTCGTCGAAAACTACTTCACCGCCACCGGCCAAAGGTACAGGCTTACCCCAAGACCCATTGTAGGATGGACCTGGTCCCTGAGCACCTTCTGTGCCCGCATAGTGACATCCCTTGCATGCCTTACGCTCATACAACCACTTACCACGTTCGACAATGTCATCCGGCTCTTTCGCCAACAAAGCCAACGTCTTGTTGTACTCTTCTTCGCTTTGAACGATTGCCTTCGTTATCATTCCACTGTGGTTATCACCGCAATACTCAGTGCAAAACAAATCGAAAGTGCCTTCGACCGTCGGTTGAAACCACATGTAGTTGTATCTGCCCGGAACAATGTCCCGTTTCGCTCGGAAGGCAGGGACAAAGAAACTATGCAGCACGTCATCCGATCGCATGATCATCTTCGCATCCCGGCCGACTTGGAGATAAAGCTTGTCGCTTTCAGCTCCGTTCTTGTACTTGAAGCTCCAGACCCACTTCTTGGCGGTTACCTTCACATCCTCGGTGTCTGACGGAAGCGTTTGCATTCGCAAATAGCCAACCATCCCCTCCCAGAAAATCCACACCACAACGAACGTGGGCACCACGCTCCAAGTCACCTCGAGGAAAGTATTGTGCAAAGCCTCCGTCGACCCTTTGTATCCCGGGCGCTGGCGGTACTTCACCATGAAATACACCATCGCAATCACGATTGGGATGAAAAAGATGATGCTTATCCACAAGATGACATCGTACAAAAAGTCAACCTGAGGAGCGAAAGTCGATGCCTGTTTTGGAAACCAAAACGTATCATGGACGTCTGCAAAAATAGGAAGCATGGAAAGTCTTGAAATGGTAGTGTTCATAATACTATCTTAATCCAACCTTAGGCCGGAACAGCGTGACTTATTGTCCCGCCCCCACGTCGTTTCGATAACCAAAAAGGGAGCGAGATCGACAAACCAACCGTCAAAAACAACCCAGCAGCAACCGCTAGAATCGTCTTCGCGTTAGCGGAATATCTGTTTTCATTGGCATCATAGTGGTAACACCATAGAACGATCGAATCCAAAGGACTTCCGATTCGTCCTTCGCCAGCTTCGACCAACGCCATCTTCAACGTCTCAGGCGTAAAACCGACTTCGTATAGGTACCGAGTCACACGTCCCTTGGGCGAAATAAAAATGGCCGCAGCACCATGATTGTAGCGGTTATGCTTGGCATCATAGGTGTAGCGAAAGCCGACGGTGTTTGCGATTTGCTGGATGTTCTTTTCAGCCCCCGTCAAAAATCTCCAACCTGCCACTTCATGGTGGTCTTCCAAAGACTCCACATATTTCGCCTTCGTGCTTGCCGACCGTTCCTTACTTTCTTTAGGATCAATGCTCAGCGATACCATTTTGAAATCCTTTCCCAAGGAAAGAGATCCAACACCATTGATTCCCTTGCTGAGACCGTTCAACTGGGCAACACATAAACCAGGACAGTCGCTGTAATTCAAAGTAAGAATCACAGGTTTTCCATCCTTCAACAACTCGCCAAACGTGAAGGAGCTCCCAGTTTCGTCCATAAATGGAACATCCAACGGGATCTCCACGTCCAAAAACTCCTCGATCGCCACCCCATTCAGCCTTTCAGGGAGCGCATCCTCCGAATCCGATCCGTACGCTCCCCCAACCAAGAAGCAGGTCGCTGCAAGGCAGAGGGAGATTGAAGGAACAGGTACGGTAAACATGGCTAAAATTATAGTTCTTCGCTGATGAGCTGGGCCTGGAACAACTTGGCAGTTAAGTACCAGGAGCGGTCGCTGGCTGGCTTGCCATTTCCTTAAGAATCAACTTTTGGGCTTCTTCTACGGGTATACGAATGACCTTCTTGGTCGGCATCTCTTCTCCCTTTCCCGGTGGTGGGGCAGATTCGTCGATCACCGACACTCTTTTGAAACCGTTGAGCGATTCCAGTTGTTCACGCTTTGCCTCGTAGGCCCTATCAGATTTATTCCCTTCTTTGATCGAACTCTCGTAATTCACCATATTGTACGAAAGAGCTTGGGTTAACTGCAAAACAATTACCAAGATGACAATGCTGAGCACTGTCGCGTAGGCGATCATTTTCGTGTTGAGGTCGTCGTATCGAGCCATGATGCTTTTATGGAAAGGGTAAATGCTATAGGAGTGGGTTTGCGTACTTCATCGCCTCAGGAAGACGTGGATCTCGCATCGCAACCAGAGGAACTCCGGTTGCTCGGACAATAAACAGAGCAGCAAAAATGCAAAGCATCCCGAGACCACCAAGTAGGTGCCCCGCAAGCGGGAAAAACGAAGCAGGGCCAGCGTTTGGCATGATCAAGAAGGTCATGTCGAGCCAATGCGCAACCAAAATCCAAATGGACCAGAACAGTAGCCCAACTCGGTGACGACGAACGTGTCGGCTCAACAATCCAAGGAATGGGATTGCAAAGTGAAAGGCAATCAATCCGTAGGAAAGGTACTGCCAACCATCCCGCAAACGCACATCGTACCAGTACGTTTCCTCAGGAATGTTACCGTACCAAAGCAAGATCAACTGCGAAAACGCGATATACGACCAAAACATGACAAATCCAAACAGGAACTTGCCCATGTCATGAAAGTGCTCCACAGTGATCCACTTCTGGACTTTACCAGCATTTTGGAGCGACATGCTGATCACAATCATCATTGCGAAAAATGCCATCATGCTTGCAGCGAACAGGTAAACTCCAAAAATAGTGCTATACCAATCAGCATCGATACTCATGACCCAATCAAATGCAGCGAAAGTCATGGACAACGCAAACAACATGATCAATGGACCAGCCCATTTTTGACGGACTGAAGACAGTTCTACATCTCCAGATTCGTCTTGAGCCCGGCTAATGCGAAAGAACCAAGTCGCGGTGACGATCCACAAAGCAAAGTAACCAATGGACCGAATCGTAAAGAACTCCTTGGTCAAATAAAACTTTGCCTTCTCGGCAATGATGCTGTTAGTAATGCCTTCTGCATTCCACTCGTACAAAGACGAACTGCCCTGAAACAACATGAACAGAACAGGCAAAAACAGCAACGCAATGTACGGGATCATCATCATGATGATTTCAGCAAGCCGACGAATCGATGAGCTCCAACCTGCTCGTGTCAAAAACTGGACAAGGATGAAAAACAAAGCCCCTAGCGTGAACGACAGAACATAAATGAAGTTCGCCAAGTACGAGTGGGCCAAATAACGAAAGGCCTTCGAATTGGTTCCGTCCGCAGCGGGAGCCATGAAGAAACACGCAGCCCCAAACAGGATGCAAACCACACCCACAAAAGCAAAAATCGGTGTCTTTGCTCGCCAGGCTTCAGGCAATTCAATCGAGGCTTTGTCGTAATTCAGGTTCATGTCAGTTTTAGCTGCTGGTGTGTACCGGTAATCAAATTTTGTGCAGGATCTTCTCTCTGGATGCGAAACATCCGCATCACTCGAGAACTATTTCGCTTCTTCCAATTTCGATCGATCTTCGACTGGCACATCCTCAATCGATGCATTTCTAGATCGTTGTAGAGCCTTGACGTAGAGAACAATCGCCCATCGTTCTTTGGGTGTTATGGAGGTGGCGTAAGACGCCATTTTCCCTTGCCCCTTGGTAATGGTATGAAAAATCTGTCCCACTGGCTGAGTTCTTACCCGATCCGCGTGTAAGGAAGTTGGGGGAATCCAAGTTGGTTGCAGCAACGATTCAGCCCGCTTGTGCACCAAACCATCACCAAATCCCGCATAGCCATGGCAGGCGGAACAGTAGGTTTCGTACTTCAGCTTACCTAGCTTCATGTGGGCTTCGGTGGCCTCAATGGGTAGCTTCTCAACCCAAGGTAAATTCAATGCCGGCGTCCCAGACGCGGGCGCCGCCGCTTGTGCTGGAGCCGGAACTGCTGCTGGAGCAGGCTCTACCGCCTTCGCAGGCTCCAAGGGAGTCGCTGGAATTTGGCTCGGTGCCGTTTCTGCAGGGACAGTTTCAGTGGGCGTCGCAGGTTCCGTTGCTGGCATCTCGCCTTCAGCAGGCGGCTGCTCCGCGGGCGGTTGTTCCGCTGGTGGCTGATTCTCTGGCGTGCCTTCGGTCTTTACTGGTTCGGCTGGTGCTGGCTCGGCCGGTGCTGGCTCGGCCGGTGCTGGCTCGCCTTCAGGTGGCTGTACTGCGGTTGAAACAAGCATCAAATCGGAGCGGCCGGTCGTTGCGGAGATCTTCGCAGGATCAAAACCCAAGTAAAATGGATCTTGCTCTTCCAATTGCCCTCGAGCGATCGTTCCAGCAACCTGAGGCCTCATCGTTCGACCGTCAGCGAAAACAGTGGTCTGTTGCTGCGACTTCTTCTTCGGCTGGAAATCCATATCAAAGAACACGTGCAGTCTCGGCAAATTGCTAAAGCCAGCTCGCATGTTCAAGATGATGGCACCCGGAATCAAACCAGCAAACACAAGCAACATCGCACCGAGCAAAATAGGTCGAGGCAAAGCAGCAGGCGTTGTATCTTCCATCACTTCATCCAAAGACTCTGGATGCGTGGCAGCTAACAAGTCCTTCACCGATTCTCGGTTGTAGTACTTATCTGCTGAGCTGACATACAAAAAGAAACGATCGTTCGTCGCTCGGTCAAACTTTGGATTCGTGAAAACAGGGTTACTAAACTTTGGCAGTTGATTCAAAGCAAACATGCCCAAGAACGACGTGAATGCTGAGAACAGAATCGTCAATTCAAAAGCAACCGGGATGGATGCTGGAGTGATTCCAAACGGCTTCCCCGAGATAATGTACTTGTAATCCACACCGTTCATCCACCATTGCATCAGCAAAGCGGTTGTCATGCCCGTAAGACCAGCGCAAAGCACTAAGAACGGAAGAATCGTTGGCTTGATCCCAAGCGCTTCATCGATGCCGTGTACTGGAAACGGAGTGAATGCGTCCGTCTTGGTATAGCCCGAGTCGCGGACCTTTCGGGACGCGGACAACAGACTCGCTTCATCTACGTATTCAGCCATCCATCCAAAGGCTTTCGGAGGCTTACTTTCATTCGACTTGCGTGGCTTGTGCTCACTCATAGTTTAGTCAGTTGTTGCAGTTACTTAACGTTGGTGTTTCTAGCTTATAATTCAGTGTGCCGAACCATGATCATCATCATGTCCGTGAGCATCGTGGTTGTCCGCTGACATGATCCCCTTCACTTCCGACATAGCGATCGTCGGCAAGAAGCGGCAGAACAGCAAAAACAACGACATGAAAACGCCGAAGCTTCCGAAGAACATCAGTCCGTCGTACATCGTCGGTCTAAAATAACCCCAAGAACTTGGAAGGAAATCCCGGCTGAGCGACGTGACCGTAATAACAAACCGCTCGAACCACATCCCGATGTTCACAAAGATACACACGACAACCATCCAGAATGGCGAAGTACGCATCTTCTTGAACCAGAAAACCTGAGGCGAAATCACATTGCACGAAACCATGGTCCAATAAGCCCACCAATAGGGACCAAAGGCTCGGTTCATAAACGTAAAGCTCTCGTACTGATTTTGACTGTACCAAGCGATGAAAAACTCCGTCGCATAAGCAAGCCCCACCAGAGATCCGGTTGCCAAGATGATCTTGTTCATGTTGTCCAAGTGCCGCAACGTGATCAAATTCTCTAGCTTGTAGATAGACCTCACCGGGACCAGCAACGTTACCACCATCGCGAATCCGCTAAAAATAGCACCCGCAACGAAGTAAGGTGGGAAAATCGTTGTGTGCCAACCCGCAACTTGCGAAACCGCAAAGTCAAAGCTAACAACCGTGTGAACGGACAAAACCAGCGGAGCAGCAAGAGCAGCAAGCAAGGTGTACGCTTTTTCGTAAACGAGCCAATGCCTCGATGAGCCTGTCCAACCCATACTCAGTAAGCCATAAACCATCCGTCTCAGAGGGGACTTGCTTCGGTCTCGATAGGTTGCCAAATCCGGCACCATACCCATGTACCAGAACACGAGCGATGTGGATGCGTAAGTTCCAACGGCGAAAACGTCCCACAAGAGCGGACTGCGGAACTGCGGCCACATCCACAAATTCAAACTTGGATAGGGCAACAACCAAAACGCAAGCCATGCGCGGCCAACGTGAATGCCAGGATAGATACCCGCACAAATAACAGCAAAAATGGTCATTGCTTCTGCGGCTCGGTTGATACTCGTTCGCCAGTTCTGACGGAACAAGAACAAAATTGCCGAGATCAGCGTTCCCGCGTGCCCAATACCAACCCAGAACACAAAGTTCACGATTGGCCACGCCCAGAAAACTGGGTTCATATTCCCCCAAATACCAACCCCAGTCAGGATCAAATAACCAATCAATGACAGGAACATCAATGCAGTCAGGGACGAAAACCCAAACAATACATACCATAGCATCGGCTGCGGATCTTCCGCAACGCGACACACCATTTCAGTAACCGAACCGTAGGTTTGGTTACCGGTGATCAACGGGGCGCGGCGCCCCGGCACATCAGCTGTATTGTCTATTTCTCGTGGATTGATTGAACTAGCTATGGTGGCCATGGTCACCCGATTCGTGAGAGTGTTCGTCGCCGTGGCCGTGACCGC
This sequence comes from Planctomycetaceae bacterium, assembly GCA_027487485.1. GTDB lineage: Bacteria > Planctomycetota > Planctomycetia > Pirellulales > Pirellulaceae > JBKCUI01. The sequence goes on from JAIYDN010000018.1 coordinate 209,447, forward strand.
CTGGGCGCTTTGGACTGATTTGAGTTGCTGTCGCCAAACGCTTTGGAACGTTGCGAATACGCGACAAATACATAGTTCGTGGTTTGATGTTCAGTTCTTCGAGAACAGCATACGATCGCGAATCGTTTTGCGATTGATACACTCGACTTGTGCGATCATTGAGATCACCGAATACGATTGCATGACTTGGGCAGGCTTCCTGGCAAGCGGTTCGGACATCTCCATCATGAACCTTTCCATCACCCTTGGTCCGGGCGTAGATCTTGCCATTCTGAACACGCTGAATGCAGTAGGTGCACTTCTCCATCACACCGCGACCACGCACAGTTACCTCTGGATTCAACACCAACGACTGAAGCTTCTGCGAAGCTTGCTCTCGCTTATCTTGCCAACCGTAAAAATACCCATACTCGGTGTTGTAATTGAAGTAGTTGAACCGACGAACCTTATACGGACAGTTGTTACCACAATATCGCGTGCCGATGCATCGGTTATAAGCCATCGCATTGATGCCTTCTTCCGTATGCACGGTTGCAGCAACAGGGCACACTTCTTCGCAAGGAGCCAGTTCGCAATGAGCACACGCCATGGGTTGCGTCACGATCGTCGGATCGATCGGATCCTTGAACGAACCACCACTCTTGGTTGTCTCAAAATCACATTGGAAATAGCGGTCAATCCGCAACCAATGCATTTCCCGACCACGAATCACCTGTTCTTTGCCGACGATCGGAATGTTGTTTTCAGACTGACAAGCAACCACGCACGCATTGCAACCGGTGCACTTGTTCAAGTCGATCGTCATGCCCCACTTGTGATTTTCGTCAACAGTAGGCTCTTTCCACAACGACTTGTTTTCGAAGTGATGCTCCACCGTCTTACTAGTGAAGCTCGCATCTTTCTTGTATTCGTCCAAAGTCCCTTCACGAATGATCTGAGGAGCACGCTTCGCGTTTTCTCGCATCCCACCTTCATCATCGATGGCAAAGTGATCTTGAGTGGTCGCCAACGGATAAGCAATGCTCGTTCCGATCGCCTCCACCCCGGTGTAAATCGAAGCCTGGTTCCACTGCCGGAAACGCGATACGTTTGTCCCAACAGCACCTCCAACGACCCCACCCTTCTCTTTGGTTCGACCGTATCCGATATTGACGGTGAACGAACCTTCGGCATGGCCGGGAACAACAAACACCGGCAACTGAACACTAACGTCCCCTTGCTTTAGCGAAACAAGTTCGCCATGAACCAAGTTGAGCTTCTTGGCGGTTCCAATACTGCAAATCGCCGCATTATCCCAAGTCAATTTAGTGATCGCTTGTGGCAACTCTTGCAACCAACCATTGTTGCTCAAACGACCGTCGTAAACGGTTTCGCTCGCATGCAACACAACTTCCAACTTCGAAGGATCTAGCTCAAGCCGAATCTCTCCAGCTGGCAATTCGTACGCAGTGGCAGTCAACTCGCCCCCAGCGATGGGCTTCGAATCTGTCTTTACCTCGCCAGAAAACTCTGGTGCTTCGGTACCGGCTAAATAACCAACATGAAGACATTCTTTCCATTGACGCTCGCTAAGCGATCCACCCAACGCAAGCCGGGCAGTTTCCATCACTATCTTTTCAGCACGAACCTCTGGCAAATCAGCCATGATCGACAGAAACTCGATTGGCGACTTGCTACCGATCAACAACGGATCGATCATCGGCTGCCCAACTCCATAAACCCCACTCGAGGACTGCACGTCCCCCCAAGCCTCTAACGGATGGGTCGAAGGAACCGTCCATGCACAAAAATCTGAGGTTTCATCGTCGTAATTGGACAAGTAAACACTGTCAGAAATCGACTGAATCGCCTTACCTAGCTCCACATCGCCAGCGACCGTGAAAACAGGGTTTGGAGTCACGATCCAAAGCGACTTGAATTCTTTGCTCCTCAGAACAAACTCATCCAACTTCAAGGCCTCAACTCCAGCCAACTCATTGGCCACTTCATACAACTTCACCGTCTTGCCAATGTTTCCAAGCTTGGCATTGATTCGAATTGCCGCAAGCTGTGTCTTCATGTCGTGATGCGACCCCACAGCCAAAACGCTCGAACCTGCATTTGCCAAAAGATCCGTCACGACAGAATCGATGACTCGCTGTAGCTTTTCATCGTTGGTCAACTTGTTGTAAGGAACCGACTCCTCAACATCTTCCACCGATTTTTTAGCATCGAGAGCTTCTTCGATCTTACGCAACAACAACGGAACCTGACTCGACTGCAAAGCCAACCTAAAGTCGGCCGAAGAACCTGTAATCGAGTACTGAGATTCCACACAATACAAACGGTTCATCCAAGGCCCTGTAGGGGACCGATGATTTGCGAACTGGCGAGAATAATGCACGCCATTAGGGTCATTTCCAAACAAATCCGCATCAAGCGAAACAATAACCTTCGCTTGGTCGAGATCGTAAACCATCGAGGCTTTGCCTGCACCCGCAGCCTCAACAGCCTTGCCAACATTCCCGGAGAAAATGGACTCGTAGCGAACCAAGGTCAATTTAGGATACTTCTTCTTAACCTCTCCCAAAACCCGCCTAAACGAAGGACTCTTGGACGGCTCAAACAAAATAGCCAGACCTTCTCCTTGGGATTCAGCCAACTTAACTCGCTGAGCCACTACGTAATCCGCGAAGGCTTCCCAACTAGCGAGCGCATTCTTTCGGTCGTCAGGATCGCCCTTCTTATCAAAATTGGTGTACCGCTCAGGTTTCTTACCCGGCGACTTTCGATTCAAAACACCTGCGATTCGGTCTTGATCGTACAGCGAGAGAATCGACGCCTGAGTCACCGCATCCGTACCTGCAGAACGAAGCTTCTCATTCGCCGCAAACTCTGTCGGCTGACTCTTTGCATAAGCCGGGTGGTCCGCATTGCCGTCAACGCGGATCGGCCGACCTTCCAAATTCGTCACCTGAGCATGCACAACCCGACCAGCCCACTCAAAGTTGGTCGCGAAGAAATCAGGCAAGCCCGGAACACGCCCCTCGGGACGAACGACAAACGCAGCAATTTCCTCACGGTTGTAGCGACAACCAGCCATTCCACCGAGCGCCAGCGACGCACTCATCATCTGAAGCCAACGACGACGAGAAACCCCTTCAGGAAACTCGGACGCAGCCTGTGGAAACTCGCGGGACAAGAATTGCTCAAACTCAGGGGTTTGCTGCAATTCATCCATGCTACGGAAATAGCGATTTCGGTGATCAGTACCAGATTGGCTCATCGGTGGCAGACCGCACAGTTTTCTTGAGGATTGATATTATTGTCGTTGATGTGTTTCGAAACGTCAAACTCCGGTGACATTTCAGGAGTCCAGGCAAGATTCGTTACCTGGTCAACAGGCCTTAAATGCGGCTCTGGATTGCGATGGCAATCAATGCACCACGCCATCGACTGGTCCTTTGCCTGATGCACCACCTCCATCTTGTCGACTCGACCATGGCAGGTGACGCAAGAAACGCCACGATTCACGTGAGCCGAATGATTGAAGTAGACATAGTCTGGAAGCCGGTGAATCCGAACCCAATCCACCGACTCTCCTGTTCGCCAGCTATCGTGAACCGGCTTGAGCTTTGCGCTTTCCGAATGGATCGCGGACAAAGCAGGCGTTCCACCCGCAGCGTTGGTCTTGGGACTGTGGCAATTAATGCACGTCTGAGTCGCAGGAATGCTTGAGTGCGCAGATTTGTCTACAGAATTGTGACAATACCGGCAGTCCATCTTCAATTCGCCAGCATGTAGCGCATGACTGAAGGGGACAGGCTGCTCCGGTCGGTAGCCTGTATTGAGTGTGACCGGATCGGTTGCACCCAAAAACAAGACTCCTGCGTAAGCACCTCCAGCAGCAGCCATAACACCTAGCAAAGCCAGGAATTTGTTGGTCCAGCGAGGGAACAAAAATCGTTGCATGATGAATTAAAAGAGTTGCTTCTTTTGGCGATTGTTGAGCGACATCAGGATGCCTAGCTCGAATTTTGGAAAAGTTTACTTGATCGTTCTCAATGACGAAAGGTAGCTTGCACCAAAGTATCTATCAGGAGCACCTTCCTTCGACACTTTTGCAACCGAAATATTGATAAATGAATTGACAACAAGACAAAGAGGCAAATGGTCGCAGCAATGAACGGCGCATCTTGCTTATTGTGAAAAGGTGTTCACAACCGAATTCGTTGCAGCCTGGAACTAGCCCGTTATCCATCAACCAGCCTAATGCACTGCGTTCCCTAATCGATTGGTATTGCGACGGGCAGGGCGTTTCCGAATCGTTCGAAGTCTCGGAACGACCAAACAACCTTTTTGTCAGGGCTCACTTCCAAAATCTGCGGATTTCCTGGCCCTGCGTGGCAATTCACGACCCAAGTGTTACCGTTAGGAAGCCTATCTACCATCGTGACCCAGGCCAAGGTGACTCCTTCGAGATCTTTATCGCGGAGCTCCCACACCGTTTCCTTGTTCTTCGCTACTTCAAGCACTCGGTGCCCATCACCGGTGCCAATCAGAGTATTTCCGTTGGGCAAACGAACTGCCGAATACAGCTTCGAGCCTACTTCGTATTCCCAAACGACTTTTCCGGTTCGATCGTATTCGCGCACACATAGCTCCGCCTCGTGCGAAACCAAGTAATTTCCTTCAGGGGTCATTCTTACCAGCCGCGTATCGCGGTGCGGATCTGACTTTTTAACTTGCAAGGGGATTTGATGACGGACCTGCCCTTCCCGGTCTACCTCCACAATTCTAGAAGCACCGCTTTCGGCAATCATGGTTAGGCCATTTTCGAGCCTTCGGAAAGCATGGATTTCGATTCGGCCGTGACTCATGTCCGGTTCGTACTTCCAAACTTGCTTGCCTTTCCCATCCACTTCTACCACATTGGTAAACGCTGTTTGGATCAGCCAATTTCCATTCTTGAGCAATTGAGCGTCGTGAATGTCCCCGATCGCGTCTCGATAACCTAGCGTTCCGTCCTTGTTGACGACTGCCGCCAGCTTTTTTTCATAATCCGCAGCAAAGAATGCCCTAGGCTTGCCCGTTTGTTGTGCTTGAACCGTCAATTCAGCCGAACCAAACGCAGCCAAGAATGCCATTGCCAAGGCCATTCGCCCTGCAAATGGTTTTGTCAACAAATTGGTAAAACAACCCTTCAAGCTAACTGGTAAAAGAGAAAACATGTTGAGCGAGTCTCGCGTTGGTGGCAGGAATGAGATCGGAAGGAACGTGCTGACCGTTGGTAAGAAAGCTAACAGGAATAGAGCTGTTCTGCAAACACGAGAACAAAGGGCCAAGGCCGCCGGACTCGTCCAATTTGGTCAGAACCATGCTGTCTGGACCGAACCCTGCAAAACTCAGTTCATATCGCTGAAAGGTGTGCGAGTTGCATATGCTGGGTACAACCAGGAGAGTCGAAGTAGGGCAAGCCAAGTTCAGGCTCTGCTCCAACCACTCCAACGAACCTCGGTCCGAAGGAGAACAACCCGGCGTATCCACCAAAATGCGATCGCATCTCTGCAGCCGCTCCAAGGCGCCAGCAATTTCATCGAGCTTTGTCGCAACTTCAAATTCCCATCCCATCAGTTCTTGGTAACCCAAAAGAGATCGACATGGGCCCAAATTCCTTGGATCCAGCTGAAGAATACCAACCTTTCCTTGACTGTCCATCGATAGCGTTGCGGCTAGCTTTGCAATCGTCGTTGTTTTTCCGGCTCCGGTTGGACCAATCAACGCGATCCGCAAGAGACTTCGCGAGTCCAAGTCCAAAGGAGGGGCGCAATGCACAAAATCCCGAACCCATGTCAAAATCTCAGACCTTAAGGACCAAGCATCTTGAAAAACGGCTGGATCGCAGGTGGCTCTCGCAGCCATAATCCACTGCTCCACAATGCTCACTTCCAGTCCCGCCCCAAGCATTTCCTGGCTCACCTGCTGGCAAATCCGGTCCAATTTGGCGCTCGCGTTCCCCTGGAAATGCGAAACGGAGACTGGCTCCATTCGATCCTTGGCCCCCCCTCGATCCCCGTCGGACGGTCCAGCCACGCTCCGATCTGCACCCAAAGGTGATTCGATCGACCTGTCCGTGCCAAGCATGGCAGCTTCGTTCGGCTTCGGAATGGAATCCAAAGTCTCTTCCTCCTTGGTAGCTGGCCTCTCAGCTACCTTCGTGCTTGCAGTAACCTCAAAAAGACTCTTGCCAAAAAAACCTCGCTTAATCGGCTTCGTTTCCAGAACGGAAGCGTCGGGGCCAAATTCGCTCCGAATCTGCTCGTAGGCAACCTGAAGGGAATCGGCACGGAATGTCTTGATGCGCACAGGTGTGGTCATAGGACAGCTCTTTACGAATTGAAAACCTAGCTGGCTTTCATGCCAGTCGGCACGGAAACTTGCCCGGGTAGAACTCGACAAGGCGAGCGAACTCAGCGAAATACAACACCGCGTCTACCGAGCTCCTTATTTGGCTAGCATCTTATAGGGACTCGCGAGTTCTATTGGAATAGAACTTCGGGAATGCTAGCAAGGCTCAAGTGGGCTATTGCAATCTCCGCTTGCTTGGTCTAAACCAGGAGTAGATTATTTTGCTGCAGATTCCTTTTTGAGCCCGGTTCCATGAGCACATCCGCCACATCTGGCAACACTTCATCGTCCTTGACAGATCAGGACGTCCAAGCCATCGACAGCTTGCGTCAGTCTTACCACGGTTTTGCTAGCGAGCTTGGCAAAGTGATCGTGGGGCAAAAAAGCGTGATCGAGCAGGTCGCTATTTGCTTGTTTGCTCGCCGGCATGCTCTGCTGATGGGGGTTCCAGGCTTAGCGAAAACACTGCTCGTCAGCAAAATTGCTGAAACCATGTCGCTGGGTTTCAGTCGAATCCAATTTACACCGGACTTGATGCCGATGGATATAACTGGAACGGACATCCTTCAGGAAACTCAAGAAGGCCGACGGGAGTTTCAGTTCATCAAGGGCCCTATTTTCGCGAACATCATCTTAGCCGACGAGATCAACCGCGCTCCACCAAAAACTCAGGCCGCTCTGTTAGAGGCCATGCAGGAACAACGCGTTACAGTGCTTGGCAAAACGTTCGACCTAACCAGTCCGTTCATGGTCTTGGCGACTCAGAACCCGGTTGAACAAGAAGGCACCTACCCGTTGCCCGAAGCCCAGCTTGACCGATTCATGTTTCTAGTCGAACTGGACTACCCCAACGAAGAAGAAGAAATCCAAATCGCTCGTTCCACCACAGGGGACGACCACGTAACGCTCAAAGCATTGATGAGCGCTGACGAGATCATTGGGCACCAACGGCTAGTGCGACGTCTTCCTGTGCCAGACCACATCTACAAATACGCAGCAAGATTGGTTCGCAAGACAAGGCCTCAAGGGGACACCGCCCCTTCATGGATGAAGTCTTTGGTGAGCTGGGGTGCGGGGCCTCGAGCCGTCCAAAACCTGATCCTTGGAGCAAAAAGCCGAGCCGCGTTACAAGGCAGTTACATGGTCCGCATGGAAGACATCCAAGCTGTTGCACAGCCCGTCTTGACTCACCGGATCATAACGACTTTTGCCGCTCAAGCCGAAGGAATGTCGGCGAAAAAGATTGTTCAGCGATTGATCGATGAGACGGTAGAGTAGCGAACTAAAGATATGATACCGGTATCGCGATCGTTTCTTGATCCTCAAGTTTTGTCTCGGCTATCTTCCATACCGCTCGTATCGCGGCATGCGATGCAAGGTAGCGTCTCGGGACGACACGCCTCGCCCCATCGAGGCTCGAGCGTAGAATTTGCAGAGTACCGAAAGTATGTTCCCGGGGATGATCTTCGCCGTCTCGATTGGCGAGCCTTTGGACGCACAGACCGCTACTATGTGAAAGAGTTCGAGGCGGATACCAATCTGCGTTGCTGCGTTGTGCTGGACACCAGCGGTTCTATGGCTTACGCATCCAAGAATCAGATGAGCAAGATCGATTACGGTCGCCGAATCGCAGCCTCCTTGGCGTATCTTGCAGCGCAACAAGGGGATGCCGTGGGATTGGCTTGTGTTGCAAATAAGCTAGTCCAGAACATTCCCCCGCGCCGATCAGCAGCTCATTTGAAAGTGATGCTGGATACACTGGAGCAGACACAACCCAAGGGCGAAACGCAGCTTCCAGCCATTTTAGACGAGCTTGCCGAAACCATCCGACAACGTGCTCTGATCGTGGTTATTTCGGACTTTTTTGTCGAGCCGGCCTTATTGAAAAACAGCTTTGAACACCTGCGATTTCGCAAGCATGATGTGGCCGCATTTCACTTGCTAGATACCCAAGAGCTCGAATTCTCATTCCAACGCCCCGTTCGTTTCAATGACATGGAAGGTGGCACCCATCTCTTTGTCGAACCTTCCGAGATCGCAGACCGATACCATCGCGCTCTACAAACGTACTTGATCGATATGCAAAGGATCGTGCTGGAATCCTCCGTCGACTACCATCGCGTCACCACGTCCGAAGCCTACGAACACCCACTCATGCGGTTTCTGGTAAGAAGAACTCAATCGCGAGGGGTCCGATGAGTTTTCTACAGCCATGGATGCTGATCGCGTTGCCCTTGATCGCTGCTCCTGTCATCATTCATCTGGTCAATCAACGGCGGTTTCAAACCGTCCCTTGGGCGGCCATGATGTTTTTGCTTCAGGCAAGCAAGATGTCCAGCGGTTACAGCAAACTTCGACAATGGTTGATCTTGGCCCTGAGAACGCTGGCTGTCGCGGCATTGATCTTGTTCACGGCTCGCCCTCTTGCAAGTGGTCTGCTCGGGTTGCTAGGAAACCGAACGGACGAAGTTGCTATCGTTCTGGTGGATCGTTCGCCCAGTATGCAGCAGACGCAACCTGGCACAGGCATGACGAAGCAGCAGTCTGCTTTGATGCAACTCTCCAGCACGCTCGCAACTTTAGGAGTGAAGCGAGTGGCTGTCTTCGATTCCTACGGCGAAAAACCAATTGAACTTGAAACACCCGAAGACATCGCAACGAACGTCGGTCTCTTGCCCAACGGAGCGACCAGCGACCTGCCTGGGCTAATGGAACGGGCATTGGTTTACATCAAATCCAACCAACTGGCCAGCACTGACGTTTGGATCTGTTCCGACATGCGGGAAAGTGACTGGAAGAGCCGCGATGGGCGCTGGGTCGCAGCGCGCGAAGGATTTTTGAATTTGGCTCAGGATGTTCGCTTCCATATCTTGGATCTTAGCAGCGGGTCGGGGGATAACTTGGCAATTCGCATCGTGAATGCCAAGCGAGTCGAAGAACCGTCTGGTCCGGAACTATCGATCAGCTTTAAGCTCCAACGCGGTTCCAACAACCGATCTTCCGAAAAGAATGAAGCAGATACGATTGCCGCATCAGGCCCCTCCATTCAAGTGCCGGTACAAATCGAAGTGGGCTCCGTACGCAGCGTATTGCCAGTGGATTTGCAATCGGGATTGGCGGAAGTGAACGACTACCGAATCCCGCTCCTGGTGGAAGGACCTGCCAAGGAAAATGACTCTCGCGAATCACAAGCGGGCTGGGGCGCCCTGCGAATTCCCGCCGACACCAACTTGGCTGACAACACCAGCTACTTCGTCTTTGAAAAACCAGCAATTCGGCGGTCGATCATCGTCAGCAGCAACCCAACGCTGATCGAAGCGATCGAATTATGCACCAACATCTCGCCCGAGCAGTCCATTCGAGTCGCTACGGAAACCGTGACGTCGTCGCAGCTAGATTCTGTCGACTGGAACGCTATCTCGCTCGTGATTTGGCACGAACAGCTGCCCACCGATCGATCCCTTGAACTATTGGCCAATTTTGTGTCTTCAGGCGGGCAGGTTTTGTTTTTGCCACCAGAATCGCCCAATACAACACAAGCCTTTGGCTTTCAATGGACAACCTGGGAGACGGTTCAGCCGACACCATCCGATACACAACCGCAACCTCTGGACGAGCCGACCAATGAAGATAGCCAAGCCGCCTTACTGGCGCGTGTGCAACAATGGCGAAATGATTCTACGATCCTCAGCAACACCCTTAATGGAGCAGCTTTGCCAGTGGGACAGATCGGAATCAAACGTATCTGTCGGGTGGAAGGGAACGGCACAGCGCTTGCCTCCATTAATGACACCACACCCTTTCTTTTAAAAATGGATGCGGCCGAATCCGATACGTCGAACGCGGGTCCCAATCAAGGCGTTTACGTTTGTACCACCACTCCAGCTCAAAGCGACTCAACGTTGGCCAAAGATGGAGTTGTCATGTACGTTGCCATCCAACGCGTGCTGGCCGCAGGAGCCGAACGTGTCGGGTTCAGCAAAATGCGAACGGTTGGCGAGTCCGATCGAAAGCAACTGGAACTGGCAACTCAAGAAGTTGGGGACTCCACCGTTTTTTCCAACAACTACGTCGAACACACTGGCGTTTATCGAACGCCTGATTTATTGATTGCCCAAAACCGTACCGCCGACGAGGACAACAATGCTTTCGTTCAAGAGTCCAGCATGGCAGAGCTGTTTGGAAGTCTTCCTTGGTCCCGGATCGAATCTGGGGCAAATGCCAACAGCTTGGTCCAAGAGATTTGGAAGTGGTTCGTAATCGCCATGTTGCTAGCCTTGGTGATCGAAGCAGCGTTATGCATTCCCAAGCGGCGAGGGGCTTCGCGCCCGCTCGGTTTGACGCAACCGACGTAACGGCAGGGACATACAGGGCACACCACACGTGGCACCGAGAAAAAACCGCTCCTGCTGTACAGTGACATGATTGGCGATGCTAATCTGCTGATTGCTTCGCATAATCGTTTCGATCCCATTCCTCTCGTACTCGGTTTGGCAACGAATCTCGAATAAGTCGCTGCTTATCCGGAGTCGCTTGCATGATCTTCATGTCGCGGCTCGCAGCGTTATAGAATTCGTTCGAAGTTAACTGCCCCACCAACTTGTTGGCGACGTAGCCCATTTCAATTCGAGCAATGGTTCGCAGCACATCGTCCGCAAATTGGGAATTGATCACTTTGGTGAGCGATTCGGCAGCCATCTGGTAATTCTCCCCTTCGATGGCCAGCCTCGCAATTTGCAACTCCGCTTTTAGCTCATAGTTGCGAGTGGTCGCATCCTTGCCAGGAAAATATTCGGATACGCCGCGCCAGTGCTTCAGGTCGTTCTCGATCAAAGCAAGCGCATATTGGCGTTGTATGGTTGGTTGGCGTTGTACTCCAGCCGTAGACCTCGCCTCCATACTTAACAAGTCGTTGCGCATGAGATAAAGTGCCCCGGCGATTCCGACCAGAACCGAACAGCCTGCAATCGCAACTCGCTTGGCAGATCGTCCAATCACCCACCGTGATTTGCTTTTTGGCGAAACTGCATTGGTTAGCTTCTGTAGCTGTTGCGTCACTTCAAGATGGCTGACATGTTGATGCTCGATCACCAAACCCGTAAATGGAATCATTTGATCCACTTGGCCGGCCAAACTGCTATCGACCACCTCTCTCAGGGCTCGGGCTAATTCCATGGCGGACGCGAAGCGTTCATCAGGGCTTTTCGCCAACAACTTATGAACAATTTTTACTAACGCAGGGGGAAGATCCGGACGCAGAGTCGCTAGCGATGGCACCTCCGCTTGCAAATGTTGCATGGCTAGCGCCAACGCGGTCTCGCCCGAAAACGGGGGACGCCCGGATAGCATATGGAAGGCGGTAGCACCAAGCGAGTACAGGTCACTACGCGAATCTACTGTCAGCCCCTGAATCTGCTCGGGGCTCATGTACAACGGCGTACCAAGCGTGACTCCAACCGCGGTCAAATTTTGCGATTGGCCTCGCGATCGAGCTAAACCAAAATCGGCAACTTTAGCTTCTCCATCCGGTGTCAAAAGGATATTGTCCGGCTTGATGTCGCGATGCACTAAACCAATCGATGCAGCCTTTTGCAAAGCAGCAGTCGCTTGCCATAGGATAGAAACCGATTCCGCCAACGGCAGCGCTCCGCGACGCTGAATGTACAAATGCAGGTTGCTGCCTGGGACATATTCTTGCGCGATGTAATGGATCGATTCAAACTTTCCAATATCGTAAACTTGGACAATGTTCGGATGCATAAGCTGAGCTACCGCTCTGGCTTCTTGAAGAAAGCGTTGCTCATGATCGCTCGATCCCACAAAATCCGAACGCATTACCTTCAGCGCTACGTGACGATGCAAGGACTCCTGAAACGCCAAATATACCGACGACATACCGCCCACACCCAACCGGTGCAGGATGGAAAAACCAGCAATCGACTGGTTCGTCAGGTCGTTTTGCGTTGAAATACTGCTCATTCGAGATCTGCCTATTTGGTTTGTCGCCGTTAGGATTGTTTCCAACGCATCAATATTCGCGACTGTTCATTCGCCTTGATTTGGATCGAAATCTGTCCATCGATCACCGTTAACGACTCAAACTCGCGGCCCTGCGAGTCAACTCGCCAAGCCTCTGCGACGTCGCGAAAAAACGAAAGTCGAGCGGAACCGGATTTGGCCTGCGTCTCGCATAGCAAAATACAAGCGTCGCCAACTTTGCCAGCAAGCATAGTATCTTTCTGTTCCTGACACTCGCTAGCATCAATCGCAGGAGCTGCATCCACGAACGACATGTGAACGCTCGGCAACGAACATTGAGCTAGCCAAGCCCCCTCATCGACGGCACTCGAACTCATGGACGAGTCTTCAACAATCCACGGGGCATCACAAAAATCCATGGCGTTCTCGTATGGACGCGGCCAATCGATTCCAATCGAAAAATGCCCCTTCACGCTTCCGTCCGGCCCGATTGGCACATCGGAAATAAGAAACCGACTGTCCGATCGGCGGTGGAAGCTGAGGCCCTTCGATGCAATATAAATGCGGTGCTCCGCGTCATCGATCTCAATCAATTCCACGGTGGCTTGAAGTGGCCCCTGCAGCTTACCTTTAACACCATGTTGCCAAGCTGCCAAAGTAGCCCCTTCGTTCAACCAAGCTGTTCGCCAAACACATGAGACCGACTGAGAATCAAGATTTTCACTTTCGACGACAACCTCAACCGATCGAGCACCTTTCCACAAGGTGTATCTTGTCTTCAACACCACCGTTTGCCCCGTGGATAGCTTCGCTTCGCCAGTCATCTCGATAGAACCCACTAAGGGAGTGTCTCTGACGATACGCAGCTGGATATTCGACAATGTCAAGCAGTCCGCATCATTCCACTTTCGTTTCGCATCCGATCCTCCCTCAACCAAAGATGGCATCCCGCTCAAACGACTTCCTCGTTTGTTGGCAATGTACATCGAGCGAAGATGGCCTCGCTTGGGGTCAATCTGAAGCTCCATGTATTCGTTGGCCAGTGTCCAGTCGGTACCTACAATTCCCGAACGTATGCCCGCAAGCCGTGTTAACCAAGATGATTTACTTGGCTTGTCAGGGGAAGTCAAACTAGCAGAGCGAATGCCGCTAGCAGCATTCAATCGCATGCGGACAAATCCAAACGGGGGAATGTCGACCACCGCATCGGTTCGGCCCGATCGTGCATCGCATGCGATGATGCGCTTGCTGGAACTCGGATCTACTTCCCCTTCGAGTCCTTCCAGAAACAACCTCATCGGATGGTTTCCTGGATTGATCAATAGATAGCCCCTGCCACTTTCCGGCAGATCGGGCCGTCCAGTCGTTTTCGACCCGTTGGAAAGAGTTGCTTGAATCTGACTTAACAGAGATTCGCGTTGCTCAGCGATCCTAGCCTCAATGCCAACGTTGATTTCCGATTCCAGGCCCGCATCCAGTTCTTCCAAAATTGCGTTCGTTTTGTCTGCAAAGCCTTGCTTCGATTCAAGTGAATTATTAGACGCCGTTTGGGCTGCGATTTGATCCCACAGGTACGAAAGTGATTGCATTCGTTCCGTACGTACTCGAAGCTGTTCATACTGAATCATGCGTTGATGTTGCATCGCCTGCTGATTCGTTGCACCAGGTACCGCAAGCTTGAATGCATTGCTCGGAAATGTCGTACTCGAATAAGGCTGGCTCGTGGTTGCGAAATAGTGATCCACTGTTTGAAATGCACCCAATGCAGGCGATCGAGCAATCAGCCTTAGCAAATCTTGTTGCGGTTGCGACGGCAACTCCGGCCAATGAGCCAAGATCAGTGTTGGAACTTGGTGATAATCCAACTGACCGGATAAGTTCACAGCGAGATCCAGATAGCTATCTGCACTACTTGCGTCCAGCACATGGCTTACCAAAGCATCGACGCTTGAGCCCTCGTGACTGGATTGCCATTTGATTTTGGCTTGGTCGCCATCAGGAACAGTCCCTTCGGACCACGCATGCAGCATCACATTTCGAAAGCCGAACTTGGATAGCCAGTTCGGAGCATTCGCAGAAAAGCCTGGTCCAAATCGGGAGAAGACACTGGGCACGTCCAACCCCAATGCGTTGTACGCTTTTTGCCCTTGCCGCATTTGTCTCCATTGAGCCTTGACTGAACCACGGACCAACATCTGGTCGCTCTCCAGTCCGCCTATGACCGCAAGGTTCTTTGCCGACATCTTCGCCTGAATGACTTCCCATGCCGCCGGATTGCGATCTTGAAGCTCTTGAAGCAAGCTAGCGCACGCAAGGAGGTTTATTGGGTGGGTCGACTGAAGCTGCTGATCGAGCGTACTTTGCAAAGTCGACGGAGCCAACAAAATCACTTCCAGCAGATACGCTTGTTGCGAACAATAGCGATCTCGCTCTTGCGATAACGAGTCAAAACAAACTTGCAGCCAACGTTCCGCCTCCGTCGCATCGCCAGCCATCGATGCTTTGGCAGCAGACAATGCTTGCTCAGTGAACGCGATCCAATCGATGTTCCACGAGTATCTCAGCTTTCGGGCCAGTATTTGAATCTGAAGGACCGCGTATCCCAAAGCATAGAAGTCATCGCACAGAATTGGCTTACTACCGGCAACACTCGACTCTAGATTCAATCCGCTAAGGATACGAGCCACCAGCTCCGGACGAGAGTTCGATTCGGAATCGATCACCAAGCATTCGCCCAACTGAAGCCGTTCACGTTGCGGCTGGTCCAGTTTCTTTCGCGATGCTTCCGGACAAAGGATCAATGCATGTTCGAGATCCAAAGAGTTGCCATCGATCTTCTTCCATTCAGGCACATTGCCCAAACCGACCAGCAATCTCGGGTCCCATTGACTTGTCCAAGCCGTCAGAAAATCCAGCGCGAGCGGATGCCCCATTCTTTTGGGAAGTTCCTCGAGAGCTGTGCTGGGAATTACGAAGATTGATCGTTGCAGAGAAGTCATTGACCTAATCAAGTACGAGTGGAGAAACTTGCTCTCCATAGTAACACAAGCACTTTCGACTTACGACATCTATTCCTGAGGCTCCTCGCCCCCAAACCGCCCACCGCCCAATCACGTCCGTCTTGGCATGACTTGGTCGCGTCCCTGGCCAAACCAGGTCAATTCAATAAAAAACGCGTGGCAAAACCACGCGTTGGATGAGACGGAAGACTGCCTGAGCGGCTAGCTCGCGGCCTTCAACGTCAAACTATTGAACTTTAGCGTCTGTTTTCGCAGGAGCCATTGCGACCAAGGCTGCCTTGTACTTCGCACGAGCCAAGTTCAGGCGAGCGGAATACTCGCATTCAGTTTCTTCATTGTCGACAACGAACAGGGTCTTAAGCTTCTTTTCAGCAGCAATTGTCTTGGCTTCGACGGGGCAATGGCAGGTCTCGTCGCCAACCTTGTAGGAAATCGCAACGGAATCCATAGCCTTCTTGACTTTAGAGGCAACTTCACCTGCTTTGACGGAACAAGTCATCGATTCGCCAGCGATGGTTGTGGTGCCGGAAACTTCGCAAGTGCTTGGGGTAGCAAAAGCGGAAACGAACTTCTCAGTTTGCTCGACCAGACCCACAAAGGCCTTCTCGGAGGAATCAAACTTCTCGTCGCCAACAACATACATCAGCTTTTCCTTGGTCGAAGCGGCAACCGCTTTGGCGGACCCTTCACAGCACATAGACTCTTCGCCAACCATGTAAGTCATTTTCGGCAACTTTGCCAAACCTTCGGTCACGCAGCAAGTGTTTTCTGTTGCACAAACTCCGTCACACTTTCCTTTGGAATCGTCGGCTTGAACCATCGAAGCGGTCGTTGCCAGGGCCAATGCCATCAATCCAAGTTTGAAACACTTCATTCGAAACGATCTCCCATTAAGTGAACTTCAGGACACAATTACAATATGGTATGCACAGTTGGCTACTTAGTACAATTCGACTAAACGGTACAATAGGAATGACATACGCGGCCTTCTCCAATTCGGTTCAATTCTGCGGGTCTACCACAAAACGCCTTCGATTGTACCGCTGGCACTTACGATAATCAATGATTCTGCAAAGCGTGCGGCACGCTTCCAAAAGGCCGCGGTCGACGGTTTTCTTTCGTTTCATTTTATTCGACGGGATGTTCTTGTGGCAAAATTGCATCGAATTTTGGTAACGGGCGGTGCCGGCTTTCTTGGCTCTCACATGTGCGAACGACTGGTGGACGAAGGGCACGATGTGATTTGTTTGGACAATTTCTTTACGGCACAAAAGTCCAACGTTGCCCATCTTCTCCATCGTCCCAACTTTGAACTCATACGGCACGATGTGACGTTGCCCATTTTTTTGGAAGTGGATCAGATCTATCACATGGCATGCCCGGCTGCGCCCGGACACTATCAATTCAACCCGATCAAGACCATTAAGACTTCGGTCATGGGCTCGATCAATATGCTCGGGATGGCAAAACGATGCGGAGCTAGAATTTTATTAGCCAGTACCAGCGAGATCTATGGCGATCCGCTTATCCATCCACAGCCGGAATCCTACTGGGGAAATGTCAACACCATCGGCCTTCGATCTTGCTACGACGAAGGAAAACGAGTGGCGGAGACTCTTTTTATGGACTACTACCGATCGAACAAAGTTGACATTCGAATCGTTCGGATTTTCAACACGTACGGACCTCGTATGCACCCCTACGATGGACGCGTTGTTTCCAACTTTGTTCGACAAGCAATCCAAGGTCACCCAATTACCATTTTCGGTGAAGGGGAGCAAACGCGTTCCTTCTGTTATCGAAACGATCTGGTCGAGGGGATTTTTCGATTGATGAATAACCAAGAGAATTTCATCGGCCCGGTGAACATCGGGAATCCAGGTGAATTCACCATCCGCGAGTTGGCTGAATTGGTGATCGAACTTACCGGCAGCAAGTCCACCATCGAAAAGCGACCTTTACCGCCAGACGACCCTTGCAGACGTCAGCCCGACATTACTCTGGCCAAGAAGCATTTGAACTGGGAACCTCAGGTCCCGCTTCGCGAAGGATTGAAGAAGACCATCGAGTGGTTTAGTTCGGTTGATTTCGAGGACTACCGCCCACCGACTCCTAACTATGTCTAAGGCACTGTTAGGTTTCAATCGTTCGCTATGGACCGTCACGGATGTAAACTACTGAGCTTCAGGCAATAGCCTCGCTATACATTCCCCGCAAAAAACATCCATCGCGGCTAGCGCCCGCGGCTCAAAAGCAAGCAACATGAAATCCAATCTGACTATAAGCCCGACGATAAGCCCGACTGCCGCACGTTGGCAACTACGAACTCGATCCTTGGAATTTGGTCCGTGTCCGTTGGTGATGGGCATCTTGAATGTAACCCCCGATAGCTTCTCCGATGGTGGACGCTACTTCACTTTCCAAGCAGCCATCGATCAAGCCAAACGCATGGAAGACGAAGGAGCGAATATCCTGGACCTCGGCGGTGAAAGCACTCGACCTTACAGCCAAGATGTCAGCGAGGACGAAGAACTCAGTCGTATCGTTCCGGTGCTCGAGCAACTGATCGGAAAAGTCTCGATCCCTATCTCGATCGATACGAAGAAATCGAAAGTTGCGGAAGCAGCCATGGGCTTGGGTGCTGAAATCATCAACGACGTCTCTGGACTGGAGGCCGCCCCGGAGATGGTACATGTCGCAGTCAGAACCAGAGCAGGCATCTGCGCCATGCACATGCAGGGGACTCCTCAAACGATGCAAGACTCCCCCAGCTACGTCAATGTCGTCGAAGAAATCTTGAGCTACCTGCAGCAACGCGACCAATGGTTGCAACAGCAAGGTGTTGCTGCCAATCAGATCTGCCTGGACCCTGGCATTGGATTTGGCAAGACACACCAGCACAACCTAGACCTATTGCAAAACGCCGGCGTTTTTCATCGAACAGGCCGACCGATTTTAGTGGGACACTCTCGCAAAGGGTTCATCGCCAAGGTGCTCGGAAATAAGGATCTGGATCGTTGTTTTGGAACCGTCGGTGTATCGCTTGCGCTCGCTCTTCAGGGAATTCAAATCCTTAGGGTGCACGACGTGGCGGCCAATGTCCAAGCGTTGAAGCTTTTCATGGCCTCCATCAGCGAAGCCACCCTACGCGGCTGAACCATCAGCGTTGGAACCGCGTGCCTTGGACTGGATGCTAACGATTCAGAACGAATCGGATATCTTTGATTTTGAAGCCGGGCAGGGCAGATTGCAAATGCTTCAGCGCTTTGCTTTTCGAATACCCGAGCTCTGCCATCACGATGGCATTGAGCGCATGGACTTGCAAAACGCCTCGCTGGATTTTCCCGATGCGCGACTGTTCGAACAAAGCATCGCCGACCGCGATTCTCCATTGATCTTGAATGAGCTGCGTCGATTGCTCAGCAGCATACCCTCGTTCGGTGAGCAGTCGGTCCAAGATGGAGGAAACCGATTTGGGCCTCAGTCGAGACGACATCGCCTTGGGTATTTGACTCAGCCACATTTTTTCGTCGTCGTTCTCCATGCCCTCGCCGCTCCGACCTAAAAAATTTCCAATATTTGAATGGCTATTCCGAATCCTTTCAATCGTACCTGCGATTGCCAAAACTTGGTTGACCAATTTCAAAATCCCATCTTTTGGCTCATGAGGCTACCCAAAATGGGGCCTGAAGCATTACATTAGCAAGCATTCTCGAAGAATAGTACTAATCGACATAGGCTGACTTATCATGAGCATTTTAGCTGTATCATCACCCAATGAACTCATGATCGTTTTTGGTGCCATCGTGCTCTTGACCACCGTTCCAACCGGGTTGGTCTATTGGTACAAAACAAAGCGGGCAGCCATGGATGCAGACCTAAAAATGAAAATGCTAGAAATGGGCATGTCTGCGAACGAGATTGAACGCGTTTTGGCGGCGGAAAGTTCAACGGATGGAGACCCCAAACGAAAATCTCGCTAATCCACTCAAGACAATCGCCCCCCAGTTAGCCCCCTTTTTGCCATGAATTCGCACGAACACATCACCGCTTTTTTTGTTTATGGCACCCTAAAATCAGGCCACCTGCGGGGAGGGTTGTGGCCCTGCAAGCCTCAATCGATTGAACCGGCCGTTATTCGTGCTGCGCTTTTTGACCTGGGTCCTTATCCTGCCATTACGCCTGGAAATTACTGGGTTTTAGGCGAACTTTGGAAATTCTGCTCCTCGGACATGCCTAGGACGAAAACGGTCCTAGACCAAATCGAGGGGTACCAGGAACTCGGTCAGGGAAATGAATACGATCGTTTCGTCGTTGACGCGGAATACCTAACTTTGTCTGGGTGCCACACTGAAAAAGCCTTTGCTTACTTTGCCGCCGACCCGAAGGTGCTGGAAATCGCTCGACCCATTCCACCCTTTGCAACCGCCCTGAATCGCCCCGTCGCCTATTGGCCCGACTCGCTCTCGAAAGTTCCGGCAAGTTTTTCCGAGGAACAGTAGGCTGAATCGAACTTTTTCTCGTAGTGGTCTTGTCGCTACAATGTTGACATATCCATCGACCATTTTGAGGACTGGGTTGATAGTCTCCCCAGTTCTTTTCCTACCGCCAATCCAGACATCAAGGTTTTGATTATGCCTATTTCGCTCCGTGCATGCGATCAATCCACTCGACAACGCCGTCGTTTGCATTCACTTTCGCCAAGGCAATTCTTGAGGATTGCAATCGCGTCTGGAGTTCTGTTTTCGGCGGTGCCTGCGCTGGCTCAAGAACCTGCCACCGAACCCGCGACTCAAAACGACCTGATTCCGAAATCATTTGACGGCGAGGAAGACTTTGAAGAAGCGAGTCGACTGCGACTCAAGGTGGATTCGCTTGACACCTTGAAAGAGTTGATTGGTTTAGCCGAGTCGGCCATCAAGAAGGGGCTCGATGCGGCCGACATGGAAGCAGCTAAGAAACTGGTTGCATCCAGCTATATCCAAAAAACAGAACTGATGATTGGGATGCTTAATGGTTCCCAGCAACTATCTCGGGCCAGAGTTGAAAAGCTTCTCAAAGAGTTTGTGACCGACCTCGAGCAAGCCATCGAATACGATCCCAAACTGGTCGATGCTTACTTGATCAAGACCGAACTGCATGCGAGACGAACAGAAAAGGACCTAGCATTCGAAACGGCAAATTCGGGTGTTGAAGCTTTGCTTCCAGACTCCAAGCAGTCGGACCCTGAAAGCAAAGAAAAACTAAGCCGATTGATCATGATGCGGGCGGGGCTTCGAACGAATCCAGCCGAACAACTAGATGACCTGAAGCTTTCCATCCAAACCAATCCAAGCAACGTTGCTAGCATCACTCTTTATCGAGCCAACGCGATGCAGCAAAGCAAAGCGGCGGAAGCCATCGAGTTTCTTAAATCGATGGTAGAGCAACACCCAGAAAATGAATTGCTCGCATGCTCCACTGCAGAACTCATGGCAATCACTCCTGAAAGCATCCCAGATGCAATCAAGCTGCTGACGGACAAGCTCAGCGCGATGCCTAACTCCGTCGAAATGCTGAAGTCTCGCGCAAAAATCTACTCCGTCAATAAAGAAGCTGATCTCGCCAAAGCGGATATGGACAAGGTGGTCGAACTGGCGTCCGCGGATATCGAAGGACTGCTTCTACGTGCTCAAGTTCTTTTGGATGATGAGAAACTGGACGAAGCTCGAAGGGATGTGGACGCCGCCTACGACCTGGACAACAACCGCGTTGGAACCATTCTGTTACGCGCAGCCATCGCTTCGGCTCAAAAGCGATTTGGTGATGCGATCAGCGATTACCAGTTGATTCTGAAAAGCACACCAAAAGGGCAAGAGAAAAATCCAAGGTTGCTGATGCAGTTGGCGTTGCTTTACTCGCAAGACAATCGCCCGACGCAAGCCATCAAGATTTTTGATCAAGTGATCAAAACCAATCAAGATTATTGGGAAGCATATCGCCTGCGAGGTGACACACGACTCGGACTTGGCGATCATGAAAACGCGATCAAAGACTTTGAGTCTGCTCTTGAATTGGCCCCCGAGGCCGAACAAGATCGTTCGGGCATCTTGAACAATCTATCCTGGGTTCTTTCGACAACACCGAACGATGCTCTTCGCGATGGCAAACGAGCGCTCGAATACGCAATCGAAGCATGCAAGCTAACCGATTACAAAGCCCCCCACATTTTGAGCACTTTGGCTGCGGCTCATGCGGAAGTAGGCGAGTTTGATCAAGCGGTGGAGTGGTCCCAAAAAGGTGTAGAACTAGCTCGCGAAACCAACGCGGCTCAATTGGAACAGCTTGAAAACGAACTCAAAAGTTACCAAGAGAAAAAGCCATGGCGTGAAAAGACCGAAACCAAAGAAAACAAAGCACCTATCGGGCTGGGAAACACGGGCGTTGATTCCTAACCTAACCGAGCAAAGTAGGCCGTAACAAGTCGCTTTGGACGCCGTTACGGCATGGCATGCTAGGTATGACTTGACTCGTTCGATGGTGCCATTCGATTCAAAGGTAGCTCGTTACGATGTTGATCTAATTGTAGGCAAACAGCAGGTCTGTCTACATGCTGGTGTACGGCGGGTCTTCACCGCGGAGCTGGCAAAGAGCGTTTCCGGCAGCTCTTTGCTCCGCTTCCTTTTTGTTACGGCCCCAAGCAGGCGCGTAGCGTTTGCCGGAGATCTCAGCCACAATCTGAAAGTGCTTGCTATGGTCGGGGCCATTTTCATCAACAAGCCTGTAAAGAGGCGTGCCCTTCAAATCACGTTGTGCAAGTTGCTGAAGCAAGGACTTGTAGTTACCGCCACCGTGGCCATCCACGGCCAAGCGAATCTCAGGCTCCATATGTTCAAGAATAAAGGTGCCAACCGACTCATGACCGCCATCTAAAAAAATAGCTGCGACGATTGCTTCAAACACGTCGCTTAGAAGCGATCTTGGCATTCCCGTCCGCATCATCCCACGGCCTACGATAAGGCACGTATCCAGCTCAAGTTGACGAGAAATCTTGGCGCAGACTCTTCGCGAAACCACCACTGATTTTATCTTTGTTAACTCTCCCTCCAAATACTCAGGGTACGCTCGAAAAAGTCGTTCGCATACAATCATTCCAAGAATGGAATCTCCAAGGAACTCCATGCGCTCATTCGATTCGGTCCGAGTCGTTGCGACACTAGAATGAGTCAGAGCGGATAGCAAGATGGAGGGATTTTTGAACCGATAACCGATGATATCTTGGCATCGTTGGACTTTTTCGTCTGCGCTGAGTGTGTCGTCTGGGGTAGGAATTTCGTTCATGGAAATACAGTAGGAGGAGTTCGATCGGATGCTATCCAAAATTCTACCCGGGCAAGTTATCGCAGGATATGGTACGAAAAACCAGCCCGCATAGGAAAAAGCTCGCATTCCTTCGATACGAGTGCACAATTCTGTTTCAAATGGACGAAAAATAGAGAGCGAAGATCCTCGGGTTCTTCGCAATTTGAGAAACGTCAATTGGATGTGGAACAGCACTTTGAAGGGAAGCCGAGACTGGTGATAGCGACAGCCACCACAATTTTGATCGTCGTTGCGTCCGTTTTGTGTGGTGTTCTCTTTGCGAGGGCCCTCTGGGCGCTCCGTATCAGCTTGACCCAAAACCGAATGCAATCGATCGCAGTGCGGTCAGAACAAGGGCTGCTTTCCGTTGAGTTAGCGAGTAGGCTACGGAGAACCTATTTTGACCTTTCCATGAGCCGCAGAAAGGTGGAATGGCGTGAGGTTTTCGTCGCCAAGGTTGAACAGGAATCCGAAGATGTGCGGTCATTTTATTTGATTGATGTCGATCATGAGCCGTTGCCTGGTTCGCAGCCCGGTCAACATATCTTGCTGGAACGACCTGCTTTGTCGGACGTTGCAAAAGCATTTCGGTGCTATTCTTTGTCCGATGATTGTGCAGAAGGATATTGGAGAATCTCGGTAAAGAAGAATTCAGAATATCCTGCAAGCGTCAGTCGTTGGCTACACGATGAAGTGAAGGTTGGGGATCGTATTCGCGTTCGCGGCCCATCGGGTGCTTTTTACTTGCGAACAGGCCAAAGTCGCTCTCTCGTACTTGCGAGCGCCGGGATTGGGATCACCCCTATGTTGCCTATGCTGATCGAGGCATTAAGGCGTGGGTTCAAAGACATCCTGGTTTTCGCCCAGTATCGGGATGTAGGACACATGCCGTTCGTAGATTCATTGCTGGACATTGCCAGCAAGTACCCTCAAGTAAGCATGAACATTTGGATCAGTCGATTTCCAAAAGGGGTTGGAAAATCGACTGATAGTCCATTCCATGAGGGGAAGTTTCACGCAGGTAATCTTGTCGAGAATCTGAAGTCCAAGTCCGAGACGGACTTTTATCTTTGCGGACCAGAACAATGGCAGACAAGCCTCACCGATAATCTCGTAGATCAAGGGGTACCGCGTGCATCCGTAGCCTACGAACTGTTTCAACAATCCGAAAAATCGGCCGAGCCTGTTCAAGAGGTCAAGCCTCGAAACATTCACTTCAAGGTTACCGGAACAGTAGCTCAATTTAAGAAATCCCACCCAAGTTTACTAGGATGCGCCGACAAGAACCAAGTCATGATGGAAAGTGGTTGCCGCACGGGCGCTTGTGGAAGTTGCGTCGTACGATTGCTTGATGGCAAGGTACGCTACACACGGGAACCTCAGTTTCCAACGAAGCCAAATGAAATATTGCCTTGCGTCTGCGTGCCTGAGTCTGATTTAGTTGTGGAAGCTTAGACGCCTGCAGATACTAATCAGGAATACTGTTTCACGTATTGTTTGACGTGAAATTTGCTTTGCGTAGACTCACTGGTCATATATCTAATTTTTCCAAAGATTGGACGCTCTGGCCCCCAGGCTCGGTCATACCGCCCAAGAACCCAAAAAATTCCGCTGTAAGAATTCGGGTCTCTACCGTCCAGAGCATACTTGTTATTCAGTTCGATCATGAACTTCAATGCCTGTCTTGGAGATGCCGTCCAATGCAGAATTTTTTTACCCCACAGCATGCGAAGATAGTTATGGATACGCCCCTCGCGTTTTAGTTGTACCTGGGCTGCATTCCATAAAGGATCGTGAGTCTTTGCCTGATCGAACTCTTCAAGAGAATAAACATTTGGTCGCTCATCAAGCTCGTGCTGCTCTAAAGTCTTCTGAGCCCAGTCTGGCAACGATTCAAAGCGATCGTAATTTTTCTCTCGCGAGCACATGTTAAAACCGATCTCTCGCCAAGTCATCAACTGGTCCAAAAAAGCCTCAGCATTTTCATTCATGTTCCAAAAGCCTGTCATCTTGCCGTTTGGTTTTCCAAGCTTGGCTGGCGACCATTCGCAGGCTTCGGCCAATCGTTCAAAGAGTGTATGGGGACTAACATGCCCAAAATGCAAGTAAGGAGAAAGCCAACTGCTTCCGGCCTGCTCCGGCTCGTTACGCGCCTCGAAATAGTTCGACAGCCGACTTGTAAAAAATCGATTTACCACCAGCGATCCTTGAGCTGGCCCCCCTTTCTCTCCTGTCGGCGCAACCCCCTTATCGATTGGCAAAGCATCCAAGGATAGGTTGCTGATGTTTTTGGAAGCTTCTTCACCAACCCACAGTGGCCATTGCTGAAGAAGCGACGGTGGCAAAGACTCGAGTTTGGGAACAGATAGATTTTTGAGGGGATTCACTTCTGGAAATTGCGGCAGTCCTTGAGCTATCTCTTTCTGCATGGCGCGACGGTAGGAGTGAGCAACGCTAAACGTTCGATCCATGGCTCGCATCGGTAGGATGGTATTGCTATCCACCAATTCCACCGAACACATCAAGCGACGAGCGAACCGCTCGTACATCGCAGGATGAAAGAAACAGGGGAAGTCATCGCTAACCACCGCTGCAGCATGAGACGAAAAATGTTCAATCAGGCCACTGCCGTTCCCAGATTCAGGTTCCACGTAGGCAACATAGAGTGCATTGGATCGCTGTACATTTGTCGCGTTGTCGACCATTCCGTCCAAAACAAATTGATGAAAGCGGTGACTTGCCCAGCGGTAATTGCATCGCAAAGCTTCCAGGATGACCAATGGCTTTTGAATCTGCCGGGCAATCTCCACCGCACGTTGCAAAGCAAAGTTGGACTGAGTGCGTCGAAAAGCTGTCATCCAATAAAGAACGAACGATCGCGATGCATTGATCGGAAGATGGGTCAGGTTTCGAATTCGTACTGAGGGAACTGTGGTGTTCAAAGATAACTTCATGGTGTTTTTATTGGACATCCGAATAACCGACCAACTCTCGGACGAGCGAATTGCTATCTATGCTTCTAACCTATGCAGGGCCTTTCTGAGCCGGAGTCGCCCAGCCGCGACATCCGTTTGTCCGGTGGACGTATCTTCAGGAGAGGCCGTTGTCAAACAATAGTCTGCTGTAAAGTGGTCAAGCTTGGCGAATTGGGTTGAATGGCAAATCTGTTGTCGAAAGAATTGAAAAACAAATCAAATTTCCCGAATCAAGTTTGCCGATCATGATAGTCTTGAGGGCTAACCAAACCATGCTTTTCTGTTTTGATTCGCTTGATTCAGGAAGCTATCCAGATGTCACTTCGAGCTTGGAAATCTCTTGCCATGGTTTTATTCGATCTTCGTTCCAGAATCGCATTGATCCTGGTTGTTTTGGCGTTCGCATCAACTGCATCGAATTTGAACGCGGAGCAATGGGCTCGAAAAATGTTCACCGAAACGCATCATGATTTCGGAGTGGTCAGCCGCAATGCCAAAACGGAGCATACGTTCACGATTGAAAATTGCTTCGAAGAAGACGTACATATTGTCGCTGTTCGAAGCAGTTGCGGTTGCACGACTCCCATTCTTTCGAAGAAAACGCTGAAAGCCTGGGAAAAAGGCGAACTAATTGCTCAGTTCAACACGCGTTCATTCATCGGCACCAAGAGCGCAGAAATCACCTTGGTCATCGATAAGCCGTACTATGCCGAGGTCAAACTGACGGTTGGCGGAACCATTCGATCGGACATTGTTGTAGAACCCGGCGAGGTTCGGTTCGGAGACGTTGACCAAGGCACCTCCAAGACAGTCGACTTAAAGATCTCCTACGCTGGGCGACGTGACTGGAAGATCATGGATATCCGTGGAGACAGTGACTTTCTTGAAGTTCGCTTGGATCCCGTGCAACGGCAAGGTTCGCTGACCAATTATGTATTGCACATTAAAATCAAGGATAACGCGGCCGTCGGAGAATTGATGGACGAATTGGTGGTCGTTACCAACGACGAGAAGAATGACATGTTTACTCTGCCCGTTTCTGGACGGATCATTCCTCCGATCTCGATTTCCCCCACGTTTGTTACGATGGGAGACGTGGGAAAAGGCAAGACTTCGCAACAGAAACTGATCGTGCGAGCCAAGAAACCGTTTCAAATCGCCAGCGTCGACTGCGAAGACAAACGATTCGAATTTGCTATCCCAGCCGGCGCACGTTCCGTTCATATTCTACCTTTCACCTTTCGAAGCGAGTTGTTGACACCGGAAGATGACGGTTCTTTAAAGAAGGTCATACTCGTTCGCACATCGCTAGGAGAAGAAATGACTGCGGAGGCAACCGTTTCCGGTCGAGTCGTCAACTAGTCGTGGCGTCAACTAGTCCAGCGAAGCCAAGTTGAATTCATGGCGGCGAACGACCGAACCCATACACAACAGGCGTTATCTTGGAAAATCTCATCGTGGTTCGTCCGGATTGGCTTGTGCCAATGGAACAACCGCCGATTCACCAAGGTTTTCTTGTTCTTCAGCACAATCAGATTCAGTATCTAGGGCAAGACCTCCCCAGCCAATTCGAGAACGTTCCCCAGATCCGTTTAGTTGACTATGCGATCTTACCTGGGTTGATCAACAGCCATTGCCATCTCGAGTTTAGCGATCTGACAGTGCCGATTTCGGCTGAAAAATCTTTTGCCAGTTGGATTCAATCCGTGATCCGACATCGCGCGACCGCAGCGCCAGCCCCTTCCGAGCGAATGTCCCTGAGACGAGATGCGATGGATCAGGGGATCAAAGAATCGTACGAATGTGGTGTTCGCTGGATTGTGGACATGACCACTTCGCCATGGCAAGCCGAGTGGATCGAATCATCCGTGATAGCGATCGCACAGGCAACTCGTTCGTCGGCAAAGCATGTGTGGGCACCAACGATTCCGATCTCGGTGCAACCATGCATCGAACTGGTCGATGTGAACGAAACTCGACTCGAACAAACGCGTTCCTTTGCCGATTCGCTCTACCAGTCCGAGGCCCCAAAAAAAACTAGCTTAAGCCCCTTGGGCCGATTGGGGCTTGCACCTCACTCCCCTTATACAGCGTCAACCGAGCTTACACGATGGAGTCAACGCAAATCCTTTGAGCAGCATCGACTTGTCGCAATGCATTTGGCAGAATCCTTGGATGAAATGCAATGGATTGAGAAACAGGAGGGGCCTTTCGAAAGTCTGATGCGGCCGTTTCTCAATGAGAACTACAGGTCGGGCTTAGGCAGTATTGCGGAACGCTTGCATTGCCTCTCCCAGTCATGGAGGAGCTTGGTCGTTCACGGAAACTACCTGACCGATTCCGAATTAGCCTATTTGGGTCTGGCATTTGAAAAGATGGCCATTGTTCACTGCCCTCGTACGCATGCACATTTTGGCCACCGTCGTTCTAGCGACCACGTCGATAGTGATC
The DNA here is from genome assembly GCA_027487485.1 of Planctomycetaceae bacterium. GTDB lineage: Bacteria > Planctomycetota > Planctomycetia > Pirellulales > Pirellulaceae > JBKCUI01. The sequence continues at coordinate 237,600 of JAIYDN010000018.1, forward strand.
ATTCTAGTGGCGGGGGGTATCCTATGCAGGAACGAATTCAGATGGGAGTTCGTCATTTTCTAGGTACCGACTCACGTGCCTCGAATCCCAATCTGAACCTCTGGGCCGAGGCACAATCGGTTCGGGCAACCCAACGTGGAGTCTGCTCGTTGGATATTCTTCGAATGATCACGACCGATCCGTCCGAATTCCTACAATTGCCGGGTGGGACTGGACGGATTCAGGTGGGTTCCCAAGCGGGGTTAACGGCTGTCAAACTCAACAAAAACAAGGCTGCCACGATTTACGATGGTTTGCTTTCGCCAGAAACCACAAGTCTGCCGCTTGAGAAAGTTCTTTTGGGTGAACCAATCACTCCAGCCGCTTCCGAAATTGAGAAGTTGCGATAAACTAGGGCTCTGCGGGACCGTAGCTCAACGGTTAGAGCAGGGGACTTAAGCGAAGAAAACCTAAGGCAGAACGGTAGAACTGCATTGCTATGGTGACTTCGAGCGGGTTGCAAGCGATTTTGCTAGTATTGCCAAGGAATTGGTGCTGGCGAGGCTGCTTGTAGAATCTGTCAAATTCGGGGAAGGCTTCGTTTGTTTTGGTTGAATAGAACCACAATAAATTGCTAATCCCGAGCCAAGCCGCCTTAGGCGGAAGGTGTAGAGACCAGACGGCAGACACGTAAAGTGAAGGTATGGTCCAGACCACAAACTCGAAAGAGGCGGCGAAAGCCGTGGTTGGTAAGCATAATCCCTTGGTTGCAGGTTCGAATCCTGCCGGTCCTATTTTCTTTTCTTGCATTGCATCTTGAAGTGCTCGGGTGCAACTTGAGCGAGCCCTTTTCGACCTAATCCTACCCATGACCCACCCCATCGACACCCCTCCGACCCAAGACCATTTGAAGCCCCATGCCGATTCGATCCAGGGCTTGAAGCGAGTCGGGGCTCAACTGTGGAACCGAGGCTGGTCGCTTGGCACCTCGAGCAACTACAGCGTTGTCGTTGACCGAGCCCCGTTAACGCTGTTGATCACCGCCAGTGGAAAAGACAAAGGGCATCTGGGAAGTGACGATTTTGTTTTGGTTGACCATTTGGGACAATTAGCGCTTCCAGGCCAAGCCAAAAGCAGTGCCGAAACGTTGCTTCACTGCACAGCCGCTCAGCATTGCGGGGCGGGAGCCGTACTTCACACTCATAGCGTTTGGGGAACATTGCTTTCGCAGCATTTCTTCGCCTTGGGCGGAATCCGATTGGAGGGTTTTGAAATGCTCAAAGGTTTGGAGGGGGTGACGACCCATGAGTCTTCCGTTTGGCTACCCATTTTTGACAACACTCAAGACATTCCAGCCCTGCAACGGCAAGTCGTCGAGTACTTGCAAAAGAATCCGAATGAGAAATGCTGGGGTTATCTTATAAGACGTCATGGGCTCTACACCTGGGGCAAAGACTTAGCCGAAGCCACGCGTCATATCGAGGTTATTGAGTTCCTTCTGGAATGTGTCGGGCGGACGCTGCATCGTTAGTCCGGCTTGCGTACGATGATCTCTTCTGATCGCGGGCTGCAGTTCCGCGTTCTAATTTTGGCAAAGACCGAAGTCAAGCTCTCACGACGAAGACCGACTGTCTCGCTCATCATTGAGGACCTGGTCAATCACGATGCAGGTACAGAGGATTGGGATTTCATCAATTCCGTCTGCGATGGAAACACCATAGCTGTCGGTCCAAGCCCAGAATTTCTTACTAACAGTCGCAACGACTCTTCCTTCACGAACGAAGGTGAACTCATGGCACCAGAACGAGCCGTCGATGGTGTAGTCATTTGGTCCAGGAACATCCAGCGTGAATTTCTTGTTGAACCAAGTCCATTCCTTGACTACTTCGGCGAATTCCTGGCCTCGTACGAAGATTTGATATCGAGGTTTCCAAGACAGCAATGTTTGGCTGATCCGAGCAATCTCGTTCCCCTCGAAATCTTGGAACGAGAGGTTGTCTCCCCAAGAGAAAACGCTTCCCTTTACATGGTAAACGGGATGGTCATCCGAATTCAAAATCGAGAAGGTATCACCCCAAGACCAAAACTTCTCTTTAATTCGAAAGTGCATGCGGGGTCCTTGGAAGAAAGTTATTGTTGTGGCCTGTTGAACTCGGTTTCGACAAATTCGAGCATAACAAAACACCAGCGTTTTTCAAAAGGTTCTGTCTAGCAATCTTTACGCAGCAGGCTTATCACAATCCCGCATAGGCTTGCTAGGTTCATGTCCTCCGCTGTTTGCAAGATCTCAAGGAAGACACATTGATTTGGTTTATACGTTTCTGCAAAGACGAAACGGAGTACCGAATTTCGCGGACGGTTTTACTGAGGCCTAATCGGTGTTTTTGCATCTTTGCCGATAACGGTGGTCCACGCTCGAACCCTCCAGTTCGTTACCAGACCGTTCTTTACGTAGGGATCGTTCTCTGCAAAGGCCATCACATCATTCGAATTCTCGGTGTCGAACAACAACATGGCGCCGTCCACGGGTTCAGCAAAAGCGCCTCCGATTAATAGTTCGCCTCGGTCGTGAGCTTCCCAAGCCAAACGTAAGTGCTCCTGACGAAAAGGACCACGACGTTCCAAGATATCAGGTACATAGTCGTACATCAACAAAAAATGCATAGTCTCTTCTTCTAAGTTAAGGGGGTCGTTCAATGACTGTCTAAAACAAAGGTGATCAGAAGGCTAATGGCCACCCGCTAAAGATCCCAGTGGCATTGTAAGGCTTATTCCGAAGCTTTGTAACGACACCCGCTGGAACGGCATTCAGGTACTTTCTATTGAGCATTCTGCGATGTTTGTTTTTGCAGGGAATCCGTAACGCGGCTAGCGCCCACGGCTCAAGAAAGCCATCCTGGCTTCGCATCCGATGTGCCACACTAGAGATACTGCACAATCTGAGTAACTTGCGCAATCTATTCTTCCTTGGGAATCTTTTCGGAACGGGTCAAGTTTGCCTTTTAGCCGGTTCGATAACACGAAAGCGGGATGACTCTCCCGCCTGGGTAAAGATTTCCGCTTGCATCGACAGGCACGTTCGATGCGAGTCTCCGGCCTCAAAACAATGGAAGCAACAGTCGTGAATCGCTTAACCTCCCTACTCCTCGTAATGACCCTTGTGGTTGGCAATGCGTATGGCCAGGGCCAGGCGTCTCGCCGCTCAGCAAACAACTCCACAGTTCGAGTTGCTGAAAACCCCGTTGTACCAGCTCGTTCGAGTTCGGTGCCTCGGCCTGCAAAACCTGCGGGGCGCGTCGTTTCACACAGTGTTGTTGTCCCGTCCGAAATGGGCGAGGAAGTCGTTTACGAAGACGATTCCGAAAGCATTGTGCTTGGCGATTCCTACGATCCGAATGAAGGGCTCGCTGAAATCGGCGGAGGGTGTGCATCTTGCGGCGACGAAGGTTGCAGTTCGTGTGGAACCAGCTGCGAAAGCCCGTTCGGTTTTGATCTATGCAACCCAGGTGGATTCGACGGCCGACAGCTTTGTATCGCCTTGCCTTCGCACGGTTGGGTGAGTGTCGAGTACCTCATGTGGTACCAATCTGGAATGGAAACGCCAGCATTGGTGACAACTTCGCCTGCAGGAACTGCTCGAGAGAACGCAGGGGTTTTGTTTCGAAACCCAGCAACTTCGACAACACTCTACGGCGGTGACAACGATATCTTGTCGGACCGAATGAGCGGCACTCGAGTGCGTTTCGGCTGGTGGTTTGCCAACAACCCGATGCTTGGTATCGAAGGTGAATACTTGGGCTTCAATACAAAAACAGAGAACTTTGATAGCGGTCTGTCGACAGGCGTTGCGCCACAGCCGATTCTAGCACGTCCCTTTTACAACGCACGAACAGGACTCGACGATTCCGAATTAGTTGCTTTTCCAAATGTTCTGACAGGCCGGGTCACAACTCAGGCGACCACCAAACTGGACGGTGCGGCGGTTCGATTCCGAAAAATCATGTGCTGCAGCAGTGGCTCCAGTTTCTCACCTATCGCGTGCGGTCCGGTACCTTCCCAGTCACGAATCGATGCGACTTTAGGTTGGAGATTTTACCAACTGAAAGAAAGTCTTGGAATTACGGAAGATCTAAGCACCTTCAATAGAAACGCGGACCAAGGTGGTGGAGACTTCCTAATCAATGACAGCTTTAGCACTCGAAATCAATTCAACGGTGCTGAGCTAGGATTTCAATGGACTGGTCGTCGAGGATACTGGTCGCTGGATGCACTGATGCGAATGGGGATTGGAAACATGAAGCAAGAAGTCATGATCCAAGGCAATACTGTAAGGACACCTGCAGGGGTTGCAGCTCTTCCTGCAGAGCAAGGAGGATTGCTAGCACAACGAACCAATATCGGAACTCACACACGAAACCAATTTGGCATCGTTCCTGAATTGGGTGCAACCCTTGGGTATCAAGTGACTCAAAACCTTCGCTTGACCGCTGGTTACTCCTTCATCTACTTCAGCAATGTAGTTCGCCCAGGGGACCAAATCGATACAACCGTTAATCCAAACTTGATGCCTCCCGAGAATCCCGTCGAAACTGCATTCTTGAACCCCAGGTTTGCCTTCCAACAAACCGATTATTGGGTACAGGGACTTAGTCTTGGTGGAGAGTATCGCTGGTAGTCACGGACGTGATTGCAAGCAAACGAAATCAGACTCAAGGGCTCCCAGGATGTAAATCTTGCTAGCCCTTAGTCATTTGGATCCTTCCAATTCGATAATCCCGGGACGTCACGAGAGCGTCCGAAGCGAAAACAGTTCAAACAAGTATTCAAGCAAACACGGTAGGCAGGGACGCTGATTAGTGGCGGAACGATTCCTAGGAAGGGAGCGTTCACCAGCGAAGCCCGAGCCGCCAAATAACCATGGAGCGTTAACGATGGCCGGACTTTTCAATCGACTCTATGCAATGTTGAGTGGCTCGCGAACAAATCGCAGTATCGAAGCAAAGAAAACAACCGGTCGTCGACGTCTCAAGATGGAGATGCTAGAAAACCGCTTTCCGATGGATGCGACCATCTCGGGCGTTGTCTTTAACGACCTCAATGGAAACGGCGTCCAGTTAGGGGCTGGGGAAGTTGGAATTGGCGGAGTAACGCTTCAACTGTTCAACGATGTCAACAACAATCAAGCGTACGACGCGGCAACAGATACGTTGGTAGGTTCAGCTACCAGCAGTTCCAATCCCGGTACTCTCGGAAATTACTCGTTTAATGTGCCAGCCGTCGGACGCTATCTTGTACGTCAGACACCAACGCCTGGATTTGCACAACTTTCCACACAGCGAACTCAAGCGGTTGAAATAACCGCTTTGGAGTTTGCGCAAAGCACGATTGTTACGACGGTAGATACTTTCGATGCTCAGCCTCAATTGATCTCCGTTTTGACAGCCAATCCGATTACAGACAGTGCAACCGATGCAGGCATCATTGGGTCTGAACGTGACTTAGTAGCGAGCCGTTCGTCGGGAACCGGCGACTTTCAAATCGGTGTCGATCAAGGCAACAACAATCTGTTGCGCATTTCAACGGACGGCGCAACAACAGGTGTTGCCAGGATCATTTATGACGGAAATGGAGCGGCCGACGTCGATGTTTCCCTAGCCGACGGGGCTTTCGCGCCCGCTGTTGATATTACTTCTGGCGGGACAGCAGTTGGAATGAGAATTGATATGGCGGTCGACGCGAACGGGGCGTCAGCCGAGATCATTCTAAGAAGCGCCGGCGGTTCATCGACCACGGGACAAGTCGCGATCCCGCAAGTGGGCGCTGCGATCCCCGTTTTCTTCTCGTTTGGCGCTGGTGTCAATCCGTTCACAGGAACTGCTAACCTTGCGGCAATCACTTCTATTGAATTGGTAATTCGTTCCAATCCCAGTGCCGACATCGACATTGATCAGGTAGGAACATTCAGACCGTTCAACGAAACGATTAGCTTGGCCAACGTTCCAGCAATGACCATTGGAAATCAAGTCTTTGCAGATCGAAACAACAATGGTGTGTTTGACAACACAGGTGGTTCACCTGAAGTTGGCCTGTCGGGCATCACGGTCCAGCTTTTTGCAGACACCAACAGCAACGGAACTTTCCAATCGGGAACCGACTTGGCCGCTTTGGATTCTTCAGGTAATGCAATCGCCGCGACCACGGATAGCAACGGTCTCTACACGTTCACCAATTTAGCACCAGGAGCCTACTTTGTTGTTATTCCGTCCAGCCAGGTAGGACCCAACTTCGTAGTTAGCTCAACGACTCCAGCTGGTACGAATAACGTAAATAAAGGTGTTGCGGCTGCAGTTGGCGTCGTGAGCTCTTTGGTGACATTGGTTGCAGGATCCGCACCAACGACGGACGGTGACAGCGATGTAAACACCGACCTGAGTGTTGATATTGGTTTAGTTCCACAATTCGACTTAACTGTTACGAAAACAACGGCTTCGACAGTAGCCGTAACGGGTTCGACAATCACCTACACAGTTACTGCTCGAAACGATGGTCCTGCGGCCGTCTCGGGTGTTGGCATTTTGGATAACATTCCCGATGGACTGCGAGTTATATCCGTAACGCCGGTTGGTTCCGATGTCATCAACATCCCTGCCTCAGCAAGCGATACCAACCCGCTCAATCCAGATGACATTAGCATTACGATTGGCACTCTGGCTCAAAGTGCTACAGCTCAGCGAACCTATTCCATCGTGGCTGAAGTGCTTCCTATCACCACCGGAACTGGCACACCTGCCGCATTGGTGAACACGGTTACGATCAGTGGATTGGGAACGGAGCTACAAACGCTCACCAACACCGCCACCGTCTCGTTGCCTGTTCAACTGTTGAATGACTTGGTTGTAACGAAAACGATCACAACCAATCCAGCTTCGACGGCGACACCTGCGATTGCAGCCCCGGGCTCCACGATTACTTATACAGTCGTCGGACGAAACGACGGGCCATCTCGAGCGACGACCGTTCGCATTCTTGACAACGTTCCAGACGGGATTCAAATCCTGACTGCAACCTCAAGTGACGTGACGGATACAGTCACGATACCGCCATCGGCTTTGGATACGACGCCAGCAAACGCGGACGATATCACAATTGACATGGGAGACCTGTTGATTGGTGCTGGTAATCAAACCACGATTACGATCACTGCTGTGGTATTAGCATCGACATCTGGCTTGTTTACCAACTCGGCGACCATTTCATCCACCAACACGACCGTCAACAGTGAAGCGGGACAAACAGGTGCCAATACCGCTCAGGTTCAAGCCAACGCACAACGGGCGATCAATTTGGTCGCCACAAAGTCGATCACGACCAACCCAGCTTCTACCGCCAATCCAGCGGTTGCAGCCCCGGGTTCGACGATTACGTACACCATCCTGGCACGCAACGATGGACCGTTTGCAGCAACAACTGTACAAGTAGTCGATGATCTTCCCGATGGAATACGTGTCTTAAGTGCAACGCTGAATGGCACCGCTGTGACTGTGCCGGCTTCTGCATCGGACACAACCCCGGCGAACCCTGACAATATCACGTTTGCGATTGGTAATTTGGCGACAGGTACTGGAAATCAAAGTACGATTAGCATCGTTGCCGTTGTACTACCGAGCACGCTTGGGCAATTCACCAATAGTGCTGTCATCTCTGCCACTGATACCGTAGCGAACTTTGAGTCGACGCCGGACACCGCAAACAACACTAGCTTAATAACAGCCAACGCGGTGAGAACGGTCGATTTGAGTGTTGCCAAAAACGGTCCGACAACGGCTATCTCTGGTAACACGATTACCTACACCATGACGGCCACCAACAACGGTCCTTCGGATGCGATAGGCGTCCAAGTGGTGGACAATATTCCTGATGGAATTCGAGTGATCAGTGCAACCGTCAACGGCGTTGCAACCACGATTCCAGCCTCTGCATCGGACAACATTGCGGCCAACAACGATGACATCACCTTTGTAGTAGGAAACCTAGGCGCATCTGCAGTCAATAATACGATTACGATCGTTGCAGCGATCCTGCCGTCGTCGACAGGTAGTTTGGTGAACTCCGCGGTGATCAGTACAACCGATGTCAATTCCGTTGACCCCGTAAATACCAACTCAGCGTCGATCACCACAACGCTCACGCAACAAAATGATGTGACGGTCGACAAGATTGGTGCTGCGACAGCGGAAGCGGGCAGGACGATTACCTATACGATGAACGTTACGAACAATGGACCTTCGACAGCCACGTCGATAGCATTGGTCGATACGCTCCCCACAGGAGTGACATTCGTGTCCGGTAGTTTCTCCATCGGCGGTGGAGCCCCCACAAATCTCGTACCTGGCACCAACAATGCCTCAGCAAGTGTGACAATCCCAGCCCTAGTTCCAGGTGAAACGGCTGCCGTCACTCTTGTTGCTCAAGTCGGTGTAGCGGTCCTAGGAAACGTCACGAACTCCGTGACAGTGACGGCGGCTAACGATACCGTTGCCAACAATACCGATACAGTGGTGACGAACATCACCGTACCGGCAGCAACAACCTATGCTGGGCGGATCACCATCGACAGCAACTTCAACAACGCGACGGACGCGACCGATGCACCTGTCGTAGGAACGGTTGTTACCTTGACGGGAACGCCAACCGGTGCAGCCGCACCAATTACGCGAACCACAACGACCAATCAGAATGGCGAGTACTCGTTCGGTAATGTAGAAGCAGGAACCTACACTGTCTCCGTGGCCCAGCCTCAGGGTGCGTTGGTGTTCCGATCTGCGACCGCTAGCAATGTAACGCAAGGAACCCCGGGTAACCTACAAATTGCTGGTGCTAACGTGGCAGGTGTCAACTCGTCAGGAAACGACTTTAGATTCACAAGGCCATTGAGCAAGAGATCGTTCCTGGCTTCAACCGTGGGCTAGTCAGAGACTCGGCCGTCGACAGATCTAGTGTATCTCAACGGATAGTATAGACACGTCGTCGAGCGGCCCTTTAGGCTGGCACCAACGATCGACGACGGAGCGAATATGAGCGACCTGTTCCGCTACGGACAAGTCGCGACTGGCATCCAGTTCCTGCAACATCCGTTCGTTGGTAAGCTGCTCCAAATGGAAGTCCATTGCTTCTGGGACTCCATCGGAGTACAACAGCAACCGATCCCCCGATTCTAGCTGCAACGTGAACTCATCGAATTCGATGTCGTCCACCCATCCAACTGCCAGCCCATCACCAGGTGCAAATTTCGCAGGTTGCCCCTTGGGTTGATGCACCGGTTGCGGATGCCCGCCGCAAGCGTATCGAAATAGCTTCGTTCGCAGATCGAGCAGACCGTAAAGGATGGTGAAATGCAAACCACCCTGGCTGTCCATGGGAAATCGCTTGTTGAGTTCACCGACCACAGTGGTGGGTGGTGTCACGGCTCGCTTTCCTGTAAAAGGATCCAATCGAACCAGCAGCGACGTTGCCGAAACGACCGAGGTGAGAACTCGGCCAATCGCAACCGCGAGCAGTGCCGACGCGGCTCCATGTCCACTGACATCCACTACATATAGCCCCAGAGTGTTCTCGTCCAGCTTCGCATAGTTCAAGAAGTCGCCTGCCAGTTCTTCACAGGGCGTGTAATCCCATGCGATCGTCACCTCAGGACAATCGAGAGATTCATTGGGTAAAAGCGACTTCTGCATTTTGGCAGCTGCGTGCAAATCGCGATTCATTCGCTGGTTCAAATCGCTCAACTTGCTATTCAGCGATTCTAGTTGTGAATTCCAAGCCGCAAGCTTCTCCTTGGCCAAGACGAGATGCTCATTGCTTCGGTGCAATTCCTTGTTCTTTTCGACGGCATTCTCGAAAACCGAAACAAGTAGGTTAAGCGTTTGTTGCCGTCCGGCACTCACATGGAATACCTGCCCGCCAAGCGTTACGGCAGTTGTGTCGGAAGGGTCTTCAGCACTATCATCGATCGGATGCGACCGCAAATCCTCGATCCGGGCGATCAAGTAATTGATGTCGTAAGGTTTGGTAATGTAATTATCCGCTCGAGCAGCAAGCCCGCGAATAATGTCCTCCGCATCGTTCAGGGTGGACAGCAAAATGACTGGAATGCGTCGCAGATCTGGCGATTGCTTGATCGCGCTGCACAGCTCATAGCCAGTCATTTTCGGCATCTCGATATCCGAAACGACAATGTCTGGCTTTAATTGCTTTACCAGCTCCAACGCCAATTCGCCATTGAGACCAACATGGGCATCGTATCCGGCTGCGATCAAGCGTTGCTGCAAGACTTTTCCTTGGACCCGACTGTCTTCAGCAATCACGATAATGGGCCTAGGCTTATTCATAGTACGATCTGTCCGCGGGTTGATGAATCATGGTTAACGAAATTATCATGAGGCTGTTCGACTTGCCTCCACCATCCGTGCGATCCAAGTAGCCATTTTCTCAAGCGGTACAACTCGGTTGGCTAATTGCTCTTCGACCACAGCTTTCGGCATACCATAGACGACGCATCCTTCTGGGTGTTGTGCCAGTACCGAACCACCGTGTTGCCTGACAAGCCGGCAGCCTTCCGTTCCGTCGCGCCCCATGCCAGTCAAGATAGCAACCAAAAGATGGCCCGAGTAAGCTTGCACTGCAGAGCGCAAGGTGTAGTTTACCGCAGGGCGACAATTGTGTTCGGGCGGCAAATCGGAGGTAATGATGGTGAATCGCCCCCGTTGACTTTCGATTCCCATATGAAGTCCACCTGGAGCCATATAGACTTGGTTCGGTTCCACGACCATGTTGTTCGCCGCTTCCTGCACAGGCAACGAACTCATTTCTCCAATCCTAGCTGCCAATGATTTCGTATAACCTGGTGGCATATGCTGAACTACAAAGACCGGCACCCCCAAGGTTCCGGGAAGCTTGGGAATCACTTCACGCAGCGCTAAGGGACCACCAGTAGATGTGCCGATGATCACTGCATCGATTCGACTAGGTTTAGCAGATGATGTCGCAGGAATTGGTTTAACGCTTGCGACAGCCGCATCCGTCAGTGAATGCTCGACATCCACTTTGGATTTCGATTCGGTCGAACGCGAAATCGCATCGATTGCTCTTCGAGCCGGCATGGTGAGGCTGCGGCTCTCTCGAAAGGCCTTGATCTTCTCCGAAAGCAGTTCATCAAGGAGCTTTCGATTCGTCTCGGCATCATTGCTATTTGGCTTTTGGATGAAATCAAAGGCCCCTGCAAGTAGCGCATCCGTGGTCACTTGAGCTCCTTGTGCGGTCAGGCTACTGAGCATAATTGCTTTGACCCCCAAGCGTCGCTTTTTGATCTCACGAAGCAATTCCAGCCCATTCATGTCGGGCATTTGAACATCCAAAGTCAACAGGTCCGGTCTCAGTTCCGGAATCTTTGCAAGGGCCTCCAGGCCCGTGCTGGCCAGACCAATGACTTGGATATCCGGCACATTGCGGAGCGTGTTCTTCACCATTTGCCTGTAGAGTGCCGAATCGTCGACAATCATAACCTTCAAGGTCATTCGTCGCGTCCTTGCTTTTCGAAGAGGCTTTCCAAGCGAGCGCGTTCAAATGGTTTTACTACGAAATCGATCGCCCCCAATCGAACACATTCACTTAGTTTTTCACGTTGATTGACGGCGCTCACCATGCACACTCGAGCGTGCGGTGCAAATTCACGGATAATACGCAAGGCTTCAACCCCGTCCATGGTTGGCATCACAATATCCATCGTCACCAAGTCGGGCTGCAAGGTGCGGAACATTTCGATGGCTTGCTGGCCACTTGCCGCTTCGCCCACGACTTCCCATCCCGACTGAACGGCGATCTCGCGAATGCGCATTCGCATGATCAGTGCATCGTCAACTATCAAAAGTCTTTTTCTCATCCCAGTAACCTTGGCAATGCGTGCGAGTTTAAAGCGGTACAACGGGCTGACCGATCACATGGATTTGAACTGCGCCACTCTCAACTTCTACGACCATACGTCGCCCAGCAGTTCCACCCAAATGACGCCCCAGAATTGGAATGTCCAAAGTAGCCAAAACCTTTTCTACCGCTGCCACGTTTTGCTCCCCAATGGTGTTGGTGGCATTCGGGGAAACATGCGCGAACATGTTCGCTCCACCGGCAATTTTTGCGGACAACGACAGCCGCAATCCACCTGCAAGCTCTGTCATCCGCCGAATGGTCTCCGGAATGGCGGTATCAGCATACTTGCCAGCCGGTTGGCAGCGTCCCATTGAATCGGGCATCACAATATGAGCAAGTCCAACAAGCTTCAATTTTCGTTCGAACAAAGCGATACCAATACAAGACCCAAGCAGAGTTCGCAAAATGCCTTGATGCTGGGCGACCCCAATTCCTGCCATGGTCACGAGGATCTCGTTGGCTTGTTTGATCTGGCTCATGGTAAACTCCTGGATAACCGGTCCAGGCTTTCCGCATCGGGCACCAGCAGCAACCGCCAACCAACGGGGGTGCCATCGATGGAAAACTCGGTTTGCGCCACGAACACCTGATCGAATGCACAAGCTTGGTCCACCAAGGCAAATTGCATGATGGAGGCGGCGTAGTCTCGCACAAATACTGGCGGAGATGGAATCCAGCTAGTACTTTCGGCACTTCCTTGGATGGACTCGGACCGAGGAAAAATCTGCGACAGGGCGTTCAAGAAAGCGCAACCCACAATGTTCGTTGTTTCCATCGCGGCCGACACTTCAAGCTCGCCCCATTCGGAAGATTTCGTTTCGCGAGGCAACAACGCATCGCACAGCATCCAGCCGCTCGTATCATCGAACCCCAACAAGAGTCTTCCATTCACCCCACCCGATACTTGCATGCAACAGGCGCAAACCTCTGAATCGACTGCTCCCATTAGTTCCGTCGCTTTTTCCAGCGAAACCTGCTGCAATCGATCCAAGGAAACGCGAACTTCCCGACCCAACCAACTCGAAAGAGCTCGCGATGCATCGGTCGCTCCGAACCGAACGATCATGGAAATCGAATCCAATTGTTGCTCGGTCAAGGAGTTCATAAGGCGATCGCCGATCGATGGTGAGTTCTGTCGCGTAATCTTTGGCGCGCCAATTCTAAACACGAGCCAACATCCAGCAACAGACAAACCGAACCGTCACCCAGAATGCTCGCGCCTGCAAGGCCGCGGATATGAGTGAAGTTCTCATCCAGTGATTTTACAACGATATCTTGACATCCCTTCAGTTCAGCCACCACCAAGCCCATCGCCTTGGTTCCTGATGTTAAAATCAAGATACTCAAGGTTTGGCTACTTGCCTCTCCTTCACTGGCTCGCCCATCCTGGTTGCAAAGAGTGGGCCCATGCCAATCAAAGATGTCTTCAATCCCCACCAGCGGAATAAATTCGCCACGCACTTCCATCGAATCGCGTCCGTGAACCGAGATCACGTCTTGCTTTCGAATGGAAACAATTTCTCGGACGTTTTCAATCGGGGCTGCGAACGTACCTTGTTCCAGTTGAAACAGCAAGCTTCGAATGATGGCCAGGGTTAATGGGAGCTTTATCACGAAGCGGGTTCCCTGTCCCAGATGAGACTCGACCTCAACAGTCCCATTCAGTTCGCCAATGCGTGTTTTAACAATATCCATACCAACGCCTCGACCCGAGATATCCGAAACCACTTCGGCGGTGCTAAAACCAGGTGCCCATATGAACTGAGCGATCTGATGATCTGTCATCGCGTCGACTTCCATCGGGCTGGCTAGCCCTCGTTCTATCGCGCGTTGTTTGACTTTCTGAGTGTTAATACCTCCGCCATCGTCGCTGATCGTAATCAGCACATGGTTCCCGCTATGAGCCGCCTCCAAAGTGAGCGTTCCCGTTTCGGACTTGCCCCGGCTTTTGCGAATACTTTCAGATTCAAGCCCATGATCGATCGCGTTGCGAACCAAATGCACCAATGGATCACCCAGCTCATCGATCATCCGTTTGTCTAGTTCGGTATTCTCACCATGGATAACAAAGTTCACCTTCTTTCCCATCTCGTTGGATATATCGCGAACGGTGCGTTTGAACCGGTTAAATAAAGGTCCAACGGGCACCATGCGAGTGTCCAGCACGCCGCGTTGCAGCCCATCCGACACCCGCGAGAACTGGTCGATGGCTTCGGTGAGTTGCGTGAAACTTCGGCGTCCTTGCTCTAAGACAGAGAGCTGCTCTTCAAACGCCGCTACCGATGCCAGGATTTCGCGATTCCTCTGGTCTACCGTTTCGGAGGAACCGCTTGGCGATCCATCCGAGTTGCCGACAACCAATTGTTCGCGAAGCGATTCGCATAAATCCCTTAGTTGGGTCATGAGACCCGACTTTTTGAAGGTCTCTTTCATCTGCGAGGCAAGCTGAATAAAACGAGCTCGGTTCACCACCAACTCGCCAGCAAGATTCATCAATCGATCTAGCCGCTGAATATCAACGCGAACCGTCTCCACCACTTTGCTTTGGGATTCTGCAGGTACTGGAGTCTCCATTGCGACAGTCTCCATTGCAGGAGCCTCAACGGGAACCGCCACTATTGGAGACGCCTCAGTTGCTGCAGGCTCAGAGAGCAATGCAAACGATTCGTGAGATGCATCAGCATCGGCCTGAATCGCCACGGGAACCGGCTCATCTTCCTGCGGAACCACCGCATCTTCTTCGGAAAGCGGCTTCGCGAGACGATCTTCATCAACTACATCCATATCGTCGGCGTCGTTGATGTCATCGATCTCGATAAGCTCGACCCCGACAATATCCGTTGCCCCACGTAAAGTTTCGTCATCGAAGGACGTTGTCATCCACACTTGCAACGTTCGAAGCTCCGCTAAACTTTCCAGTTGGTCGGTTGTGGGGCTTGTTCGAGTTACTTGGCCAAGATCGTTTAAGCGAGCGAGAATCAATTCTGCTTTCAGTTCAGGCAACTCGATGGCGCGATCAAGATACACAATGATCCGTTTATGACCAGGACTGTCTTTCGCATCGGTTGATTCTTCGAATAACGATTGCGATAGCTGCTCGATCAATTCAGGGGAGCTAAAAAGTGGCTTTCCATCGCGAAGCTTTCCGACGGCATCTCGCAAAAAATCGACGCATTGCAAGATCAGGTTCATCATAGAACGATCAAGCGAGCGAAGTCCGGACCGAAGTCGATCGAAATGATTTTCCAGATGATGAGTCAGCAAGGCGATGCTATCGAGCCCCATCATGGCGGCCGCCCCTTTGATCGAATGGATCAAACGGAACGACTCATTCAAGTGGCTTGGGCTGCCAGGGTTCGTTTCCAAAACCAACAAAACTTCCACCAGCTCATCTAATTGTTCGGATGTTTCATCCACGAACATTTGAAGATATTGCGCCATCTCATCGGAGGGCATGCCAGTGGAGAAACTAAATTCGTCGTTCACGTTAGAATCCTGGCTTTAAGGCTTTTGATAAAGGAACGTGCCGCGCTTTTGAAGCATACCAAGCATGTCGTAAACTCCCTCGGAAGGTCCCACGACCAGGTAGCCACCAGGAACCAAAGACTGAATGAGGTTATCAATCACTTTGGTTTTGGATTCGCGATCAAAATAGATCAAAACATTGCGCAACCAAATGCAATCGAACGGAAGCTCCGCCAAAGGTTGCATCAAGTTATGGTTCTTGAACCGAACCATTTGGGAAACCGCAGGCCGCAGCCGAAATTGGTCGGGGGCTTCTTCCGTAAAATAGCGTTTGATTTTTGCTGGTTCTAGTTCTTGCATTGTTCGCTTGCGATAGACTGCTTCGCGAGCCAACTTCAGCGATGATTCACTGATGTCTGTCCCTAGAAGCTGATGCTGCCAACCGCGTAGAGGAACACTAAGATCGGCGAGGCACATGGCGATCGAATAGAGCTCTTCACCAGAACTGCAAGCCGCCGACCAGACTCGTAACGAGGCGGTCCGCTTGCCTTCCAGTTTGTCCTTGAGAAGCTCCTTGATGTAGTCGTTTTTAAACCACTCGAAGTTCGATGGGGTTCGAAAAAATGAAGTTTCGTTGGTGGTGATAGCGTCTAGAAAACCTTCCAGCTCGACGCTACCGTCTTTCGAAATGAGAAAGCGGTAGTAGGAATCAAAATCTTCGAAGCTGCTTGCCTTCAGCCGCCGTCGTATACGGTTACTGACAAGCGTGACTTTGGTGAAATCGATCTTGATGCCAGATCGTTCGTAAATGAATTTCTGGAACAACTCAAATTGTTTCGGGGTGAGTCGTTCCAACTCCATTGGATTTCTGACCTTCAGCATTAGACTTTGAATTTGGCCACAAGGTCGCGCAGGCTTTGGGCTTGAGCACCCAATTGCTCAGCGCTTGCGGCCATCTCTTCGGAGGCAGCTGCATTGGATTCGGTCGTATGCGACACGCTTCGGATAGCCACTTTGACTTCCTGGGCGCTGGCAGCTTGAGCTTCGGTGGAAGCGGCGATTTGTCCGATACCTTCGGCTGTATCTTCGACGGATTCTACAATCTTGGTAAGAGATTCACCAACCTTCTTGGATAAACTAGCACCTTCTTCGACGCGACGCGATGACTCCTTGATCAACTTGGTAATTTCCTTGGCCGCTTCACTGGAACGCTCAGCCAACTTACGAACTTCATCGGCAACCACAGCGAACCCGAGCCCATGTTCACCAGCCCGCGCGGCCTCGATAGCGGCGTTCAGTGCCAGCAAGTTGGTTTGACTTGCGATCTCGCTGATGACTTGAATGATCTCGTTGATCTGTTCGCTGGACTTCTGGATCATTTTCATCGCATTCACCGCTTCGTCCACGGTGGTTCCACCTCCTTTGGCAAGCTTCGCCGTTTCGATCGCTTTGGACTTCGCGGAGCTTGCATTGTCGGAAATGGTTTGCATCGAATCGATCATTTGAGCGACGCTTGCGGTCATCTCCTCCACAGAAGCTGCTTGGGTTTGAGCCCCTTCGCTGAGATTAGCGCTGCTTTCCGCGATCGTTCTTGCACCTTCGTTTTGTTGTTGGGCAGCCGCCATGACTTCGCCAATTAGGGTTCGCAGGTCGCAGATCATCTTTCGAAGACTGCTTCCAAGTCGTCCCATGTCATCGTCACCTTGAACATCGACCTGTTGAGTCAGATCGCCACGAGAAGCTGCTTCGACGTGGATCGAGAGCGCGTTGACCTTCTCTTCCAAAATATGCTTGTCTTCCGCTTGCTGAGCCTGGACCGCATCTTCACGTTCTTGAGCTCGAATCTCCCGCATCGCATCGGCGGTGACGTCCGCCGCAAGCTTGACTACCTTGACGGTCGTTCCCTTTTCATCGATGACGGGACTATAGGCAGCTTGCAAATAAACCTCTCGGCCCCCTTTCCCATATCGCTTGAAGCGAGCGACCTTGAAAATCCCTTGTCCTAATTCGTACCAAAAATCACGATAGTCGGAAGACGATCGATACTCGGGGTCCACAAACAAGCTGTGATGACGGCCACGTATCTCATCCAACGTGTAGCCGATGGTGTTCAGAAAGTTATCGTTCGCCCACAAAATGGTCCCATCCACGGTGAATTCGATCATGGCCATCGATCGGCTGAACGCGTCGAACATAGCGTCCTTCGTCGTATGTGCCTTCAGCTTGGCCGCTGCATCCGCTTGATCGGACTTGGATGCGGTGGCTCGAGCGATTCGCTTTGAAGTCGCCTTTGCACGCGTCTTGGTTGTGGGGGTGTCGTTGTTATCGGCCATCGCGTTGCGGACTCCAATGAGTTTTCTGAGGTAATGAATTCTGAGTTGTTGTTGTGAGACGAATAATCGTTTGCAAAGCCTAAGCTACTTTTGAGTTGTACTTCGAGAAAGATCTGGAAGGGAGACGCGACTGACTTGCTCCAGCTTTTGTGGATCCAGTAGTTCCTCCACTTCAAGCAGGACGATCAACTGCTCTTGAATACGAGCAAAACCCGAAATGTAGCTCGCACCATGACCTGTCACGGTATCCGGTGCTGCATGAATGGCGTCTTGGCCGATTCGCACCACTTGAGTCACCGTATCGACCGTGCAACCGATGGTTCGTTTCCCCACGTTGACCACAATCGTTCGCGTGTCCACATCGGTTGGCTTCGGTTCGAGCCCGAACAGCTTCCGCAAATTGATCACAGGAATAATCGAACCGCGAAGGTTAGCAACCCCTTCCACGTAGTCAGGAACTTGAGGTGTCTTCGTGATTTGACTTAAAATGACAATCTCTTGAATCTGCTCAATCCGGAAGGCGTACGTCTGATTCTCAATTCGGAATGCAACAAATTGAGCCACGTTTTTAGCAAGATTGTCCGTTACAACACTCGTCGTCTTCACGTTGGGCTCGATCGGGTAGAAAATCAGCATAAGTTGAAACGCCAGCAGTCCAGCGACTGACACCACAATCATAGTTGGAAAGTGAAACATCTCAAGGA
The DNA here is from genome assembly GCA_027487485.1 of Planctomycetaceae bacterium. GTDB lineage: Bacteria > Planctomycetota > Planctomycetia > Pirellulales > Pirellulaceae > JBKCUI01. The sequence goes on from JAIYDN010000018.1 coordinate 256,060, forward strand.
ATCACACTAAAAGTCAGGGCGGATGACGCGTTCTCGACATGAAGAACAATTTCGAATGTAGGAATTGTTGTTTTTGCCAGCCCCAATAGGGTCTACCCAGGAACAATACCGATGCGTTTTACGCATCGCAGATATGCCAGCGTTGCATTGGACGAACGTGCTGGAAAAACGAACAATAGCAGCGTCAACTCGAATGACCGAGTCCTAAGCAATTGATTTCCCAGAAAAACGTATGGAGAGCTCATGAAGACCAAGACGAATTTCGCTCGTTATCTAGCGGGCCTTGCAGTGATCAGCATCGCGTCGCCGGTATTTGCACAGAAGGGCGAATCGCCAGCGGAGAGGAACTCCCCTTCGAAACCAGTTCGAGAATCGGAAAGCACCAGTAAGTGCCCGGTGATCGGGGGAGATCAACGCGATGCTTCTCAACGAAACACGGCGGCTGGCAATCTGTCGAACGCGGATTGGTGGCCGAATCAACTGAACTTGCAAATACTCCATCAGAACTCGCCTAAGAGCAATCCGATGGGTGCCAAGTTTGACTACGCAAAGGAGTTCAAGACACTGGATCTTGAAGCGGTCAAAAAGGACCTGCATGCAGCGATGACCACTTCTCAAGACTGGTGGCCAGCGGATTATGGTCACTATGGCCCGTTATTCATCCGAATGGCTTGGCACAGCGCAGGCACCTATCGCATTGCAGATGGACGTGGTGGTGCATCGTCGGGGACACTTCGATTTGCCCCATTGAATAGCTGGCCCGACAATGCCAACTTGGACAAAGCTCGCCGTTTGCTTTGGCCCATCAAACAGAAGTATGGAAAGAAAATTTCCTGGGCCGACCTTATGGTGCTGACTGGTAACGTCGCGCTGGAGTCGATGGGATTCAAGACGTTTGGCTTCGCGGGGGGACGCGAAGATGTATGGGAACCGGAATCGGATGTCTATTGGGGTTCGGAAAGCGAATGGTTAGGAGACAAGCGTTACACGGATGATCGCAAGCTTGAGAATCCATTGGCAGCCGTTCAAATGGGCTTGATCTATGTAAACCCTCAAGGGCCCAATGGGAAGCCAGATCCGTTAGCCGCCGCCATAGACATTCGTGAAACGTTCGCTCGCATGGCGATGAACGATGAAGAAACCGTCGCCCTGATCGCGGGCGGTCACACGTTTGGAAAAGCCCACGGCGCAGCCGACGCAAGCAAGTTTGTCGGTGCGGAACCCGAAGGTGCCAGCATCGAAGAGCAAGGGCTGGGCTGGAAAAATTCGTTCGGCAAAGGGAACGCTGGCGACACCATCACCAGTGGATTGGAGGGCGCTTGGACCTCTACACCCACCGCTTGGTCCAACGAGTATTTTGAGAACCTTTTCCAATACGAATGGGTTCTTGTGACTGGTCAAGGTGGCGCTTTGCAATGGACACCCAAGGAAGAGTCCGCGAAAGGGACCGTGCCCGACGCACATGATCCTTCCAAGCATCACGCTCCAATGATGTTCACAACCGATTTGGCTCTGAAACTGGATCCCATTTATGGCCCAATTTCCAAACGCTTTCACGAGAACCCCGATGAGTTCGCGACCGCCTTTGCGAAAGCATGGTACAAGCTCACTCATCGCGATATGGGGCCGGTATCTCGCTATCTTGGTCCTTGGGTCGCAGAACCCCAGCTATGGCAGGACCCCATTCCCGCCGTCGACCACAAGCTGATCGATGACAAAGACATCGCCTTATTGAAAGGAAAGATCCTCGCGTCCGGCCTGTCGGTATCGCAACTGGTTTCAACGGCCTGGGCATCCGCCTCCACATTCCGTGGAACAGACAACCGCGGTGGGGCCAACGGCGCTCGTATTCGACTTGCACCACAAAAAGACTGGGAAGCCAACAAGCCGGCCGAGCTTGCAAAGGTTCTGAAGATTCTTGAAAAGGTTCAGGCTGATTTCAACAAGTCACAAACCAGTGGCAAGAAAGTCTCGATTGCAGACCTTATTGTTCTTGGCGGTTGCGCAGCCATCGAATCCGCGGCCAAAAAAGGTGGGAATGATATCCGAGTTCCCTTTACACCAGGACGAACGGACGCAACACAAGAGAATACAGACATCGAATCGTTTGCGGTCCTTGAGCCGAAGACCGACGGATTCCGCAATCACTTCGGTCGCGAGCACGACCGACCTGCCGAAGAATTGCTTGTCGAACGAGCTCACTTGTTAACCTTGACGGCACCCGAGATGACGGTTTTGATCGGTGGGATGCGAGCATTGGGTGCCAGTTCGGGATTCCCACAACTGGGTGTCTTCACGAAGACTCCCGGGGCGTTGACCAATGACTTCTTTGTCAATCTTCTGGACATGGATACCCAATGGCAAAAATCATCGGTTTGCGAACACTTCTACGAAGGGAAAGATCGCGAAACGAACAAAGTAAAGTGGACCGGCAGTCGCGTGGATCTCGTGTTCGGATCGAACTCGCAACTTCGAGCGATTGCGGAAACGTATGCCAGCGACGATGCAAAACAAAAGTTTGCGGAAGACTTTGTGGCAGCTTGGACTAAGGTAATGAATCTTGACCGATTCGATCTCGCTTCAACAGCAGCAATGGGTGCAAAGCCAAAGGTATCGACCAGTCGATAGTGGCGTCTTGATGGAGTGCCAAAATTCTTGCGACGTGTCGGGCCACACCCGATCGTCGCTCATGCGCAGCCGTTCGCTATGAAAGAATGAATTTCTGTAAAGCGAACAAGTCGACAGATCCGTTTGTTTACTTTCCAAGACGGCTTCGTCAGAATGGCAGGCACCTTTCTGCGAGAATGACATGCGCCTTTTTTGGTGCAGGGTAACCCTGCTGAACTCAATGCGATTCTTCAACAGTAGTTACATGGCTTATGCGATTGCGATTTCATGCATCTTATTGCTCCATGTTCCGTATTGGCACAGGCTGATCCGCTTGTTTTGGAGCGATTAAACTCTGACGATGTCTCACAAGTGATTGAACAGCTTGCTTGTAGGAAGCGATAATGAATTCGTTTGTGAGGCGGCCGTTAGTGCGTTGAGTAAACACAATGAGCGAAGTGAACGAGTGATTGCGGCCTACATTTCGGTGCTTCAAAGGGAAGATGATTTGGGTCTTGTAAGGTCTGATGCCTTGAGGGCATTAGGCAAGCTCGGGCCTGCCGCCGCGAAAGCCGAGCCAGCAATTCAAGAACTGCTGAAGAACAATGATCTTTCGGAATATGATCGAGAATTGATCCAAGAAGCGCTAGCTTCCCTAAAGCAACCGATAAGATGAAGTTCACCAACAAGTAGGTCAGCGGGAAAACTAGGCTCATGTTGAGCTTAGCGGCATTCTTTCGAACAGCGATGTAATTCAATTACATCGTTATCTACTCGAAATGCACGGTGTTGCATCTTGAAAGACATCTTGTTACGTTTGTTTTTCAACATGCCGGAGCGGCGACTGAATTTTGTGACGACTATTCAGCTTTGTATCATCAAGCAAATCCATGAAGTTCAGTGTAAATGACAATTAGTATCACCTGTAAGAATGGCCACAAACTGAATGCAAAAGACGAGCTAGAGGGACGCACGGTTCGGTGTCCAAAATGCAATATCCCGGTTACCGTCGAAAAATTGGTGTTGGCCGAGGAAGCCACTGAATTAGAGGCTTTTCCGTCTGAAGGTATTGGCAACAACGATTCGGATCCTTTTTCCGAGCCATTCGCGGAACCTGCTGCTTCCACGTCACCGGGCACTGGGCAAGCGTATGGTTACGCAATGCCCAATCAAGTCAAGCAAGTAATTCGACCGTCAACGCCATCGCACAACGCGAAGGTTGTCGGCAAACGTGTGGATTCCTCGTCGAACAAGCAAAGCATTTTTTGGAAATATCGATTTGCAATTGCTGGCATCGGGCTCGTTTTCGGATTAACCGTGACGGCACTTTTGATTCTGTTTAGCGGACCAAGCAACTCACAACCAATTGCAGCCGAACAAACTGCATCCGAGCAAATAGCAGCCGAGCAAAATGCAGCCAAGCAAAATGCAGGCAATACAGTCATTCGACCCAAGCTAATCGAGAGTGAATTGCTTCGTGAAGCAGCAATAAGGAAGATGGCTAAAGCTTTGGAAGCATCGGGACGTAATCCCAGAAGTCCCGAACAATTAAGTTTAGCCCTAGAAAATGAAACAAAGAGACTGCGAGAAGAGCTTTATCCCGAGATTGGTATGGTAACGGAGGATACGGAAGAACGGCTTAGGAACGGAAAGCCAGACCCATCGGTTTTGAGTCGCATCAAAATTCTGACTCAGGCATTTGAAGACGTTTTGAAGATGAAACTTGGTGTTGAAATCGATCATTCAAGTTTGGCGCCCGTCGAACAAGAATTAGAATTGCAGCAAATTGCGTTAGGCTGGCGCGAAGCATTGCTTCAACTGCAAAGCATCGATGAAAAACAATGGAGTGCATTACAAAAAGTCGAAGAAGATGTTTTCGGCCCTGCGTCCATTCTTAAGCAGACCCAAGCACCGGAAGACGCAACGGTAATGGAAGCACCTAGGCTCATTGAAAGCCTGCGACTGATAACTATCGGAGTGCTAAACTTCGAATCGATCAACAAGCGTTTCCCTACGATTGATGGTATGCCGGTTTTCAAGAAAGGGCTCTTGAGTTGGAGAGTTGCCATTCTTCCAATGTTGGGATACAAGTCGCTTTATGAAGAGTTTCATTTAGATGAGCCTTGGGACAGTGAACACAATAAGTCGCTGATTCCCAAGATGCCGAAAGAGTTTAAGACACCAGGTGTGGTCGATACCGGTTTTACTGCGATTCATGCTATCCAAGGGCAGGACTGCGTTTTTGGGCTGCAAACTGCAAATGGAAGTCAAGGGATTACTTCCGGACTGAACAAAAGAGCATTTCTTATCTTGGGTGGGGCGCAAACGGCGAAACCTTGGACATCCCCAGACGGGTTTCCGATCGACTTTTCGGCCGGCTTAGAACAATTAGGAGCGCCGAAGTATCGTCTTGTCGTCACTGGAAGCGGAGTTGCACGGACTATTCCCCCAGAATTGAAAGGGGAAGAACTTCATAAGGCTGCTTCCCTATCTTATGAAAACATGAACGAAGAATCCATCCTAACTAAGTTCGAAGAATTCAAAGCAACGGGACGCGGTGGAGTCCGTGTCGAATTACACCTCAGAAATCTAGATCCCACGAAACGCTAAGATTGCATACTTTCCTAGGATGCGTTCAGTTCGGCCTTCCGTTCCTTGCATCACCCAACTTCAAAGCGCATGTGGGTCGTTGAGGCTGTAGCGACAAGGACTCGTGAAAGGCTTTCCCATTGATCTGTTTGTAGCTTGGCGATCGTTTCGTCAGCATGGTCGATACCGTATTCGATCGAATGAATGAGACGCGATCGCAAACAACCTAACGAATCGAAGGCGCTGGGTTTGATCATTCCGATGGAAGCTTCACCGATGCGCTGATGCATTTTCGGCGATAGCACCGAAGATCGGCAGTGTTCGTCAAGCCATTTCCTGCAGCCTGCCAATTGCAGTGTCCAAACCATGGTTGCATGTGAACCCAGCGTCGATTGGCCGAAGTCCTCGGCAAAGTCCTCGACCCTAGAAATGGAAAACGCATATTGAGTTCCAAGACACGCTCGGCCCGAACGCGATGACGAATTTTGCCGCCGACATTCCAAAAAGTATCCAAGCAGCATGTCGTTCCAGTGTTCCAGATAATGTCGCAGCCGATTCAATTCCTCGGCTTCTTCCATTCCTCGTTCGATCCCTTCGAGGATGATTTTGAGACAACGATTGCGTACTTCCGAATGGGCTGCATAGACGTTGTGCAAAATCGAATGAGAATCGTTGTCGATCTGGCGTTCTTCGAGCTCGGCAGCGAAAGCGGCTGAGACACGGGCCAATGGCTCCGACAACAAGACCTCCTCGATCAACGAGCAAAGCTTGTCCCAAGCTCGCACTCGCTTTGCAACGCTCAGCGAAAGCGTCTGCGATCGAAGTCTTGAAAGCATCGCATTCCAGCCGTCAAATCGAACTCGATTCCGAATCCAATACTCGTTCACCGCCTCCGTCGACATCGGCTCTCGTTGATGTGTCAGGGTTGAAGCGTGAAACGCCCACAAACTTGCCATTTCTACCAGCCAGCCAGCGTGCATAAAGACTTTCGGAACAACGATTTTAAAAACACGCGAACCGCTACGCTTCGGCTCGACCTGCATTCCACCCTCATTGGCAAGGGACCGAAACTCAAGGTTTTCATCTTAAGATTGCAAGAAGTCTAAAACTTCGATGCGTTCTATTCGGCACAACCGAAACACCCCTTCGCGTGAACAGACGATTCGAGAAATTGGCGCTTTTGCGATTAGAGTTTTTGGGCTAGCATTTCGATGGATAGGGATGTCATCCGTCATTCGTTCACCGAGAGGGGCTTACGTCTTTATGAAAATCAGCAAAATCGTTGCAATCACTGGCGTTTTGTCAGTGGGGGTATTACTTTTCCCGAAAGCAAATGCAACTCAGACCAAAAAAGTGATCAATGGACGCGAAGTCGTGGTCCACACCAATCCGGTCCCAGTTGTTTTGCATCGTTTGGTTCCGCCGCAACACGGCCGGCATGTAACTCAACGAGAGGTGGAGAAGGGTAGACTGCCAAAGGCTCGTTCGCAAAGTACCTCCACACCAAGACGTCGTCCGTAGAACTCCATTAGAAAAGCGATCACGTGGAAATTTGGCCTGCCATCGATTTACTAGGTGGTAATTGTGTTCGCTTGCAACAGGGCGACTACCAACGCGACACCATCTTCAGCAACCATCCTGCGGAAATCGCCGAGCGCTGGTTTGCTCAGGGCTCATGCCTGTTACATTGCGTCGACTTGGACGGTGCCAAAACCGGCAGCATTGTCAACGAACAGGCGATAAGGGATATCGTTCGCGTCGCAGCTGGGCGAGTGGTTCAATTGGGTGGGGGAGTTCGTACTGAAGCAACCATTGAGCGGTTGCTAGACTTGGGGCTGTCGCGTTTGGTAGTTGGTACCGCAGCTCTCAAAGATCCCCATTGGTTTGCAACGATGTGCCAGCGTTTTCCTGGCCATCTTGTTCTAGGGCTCGATGCACTGGAAGGGATGGTTGCTACCGAAGGTTGGCTAGAGACATCGAAAACCGCCGCGTCCGATTTGGTGCTTCGCGTCGCCGAACAAACGGATGCATGCGTTGCCGTTGTCTATACCGATATCGCCAAGGATGGAATGATGGCGGGTCCCAATTTTAAGTCGCTTGCCGAGATCCAAAAGGCAAGCCCGTTCCCTGTGATTTGTTCTGGCGGAGTCACCACCTTAGATGATGTAAAGCAGTTGATCGCGACCAATACATCTGGCGCGATCATTGGCCGATCGTTATATGAAGGCCAGATGGATTTGGTGGAAGTGCTGCGTTTGTCGAACGCCTAGGCGATCCAGCCCTCTTCTACGGGCTGAATGATTCCGATCGAAAACAAGTCACGCAAGGCGTCATCGACGTCGAAGTCAATGTCGAGATTTGTCAAGGTCTTCAAAAGGGCTTCTGCGTTGGCATCAATAGCACTTCGGTCCATCGGTTGGTTTTCATTGGACTGCAGCACAAAGTATGCGATCATCGCCTCGCAAACTTCTTGCTGCTCCGCTTCTTCGATGATCCGCAACAAGGCACCAAGATTGTTATCCAAGTTCTGATAATACAGATTCCGTGTGACACTCAATTGGTACCGACGCTTGGTGGTCGAATACGAAAAAATGGTTTTCACCCCATAAACCAAAGAAGCAACCACGATGGCGGCAATCAGCACAAAAGAGGACAGGATCTTGAACACACTCAAAAGTGCGATCAGCCAAAAGCTTTTGACCAACTTCGAGGCGAGCATGATCATTCCCCATAGGGTCGGAATCCCTATGCGTCCTGTGTCTGTCCAATTGAGCCGAACCTGGGACCCCGGCAACATCATGTCAACATCCGCTTTGGGAATATTTTTGAACATGCGAACGTGGATACAACTAGGGTCGACAAGATCCGGTAGATTCTGCATCTCCTTCGTTCTGAAGACAACCACCAGCCTTTGGTAGATCGGCACGTCAAAGCTACGGATCCGAAATCCTTTCCGCCAGTCCCGACGAGTTCGTGTGGCTAGGATATCTCCACGTGCATGGACTTCCAAGTGACGGAAGGAGGCAAATCGAATGCGAAGTTTGACACCCCAATGACTCGCTGCTGACAAAGCTTCTTGAATTTCCAAGGGCTTGAGTCGCCGGTAGTTGGCCGTATGCAAGGCTGTCGATATGCTCTCCAGCAGATCGCGATAGGCTTCGTGATCCTTCGCACTTTTGCTTTGGGACAAATCATTCTCGGGCAAAAATTGAGCATCTGCATCAGGGTCGTACCGGTCATAGCCACCCAAAAGCAATTCGCGTTTCTCGCGGTAATTTTGATGCGCCCATTCCGCGATGCGGCAGGCTTTCCCCAAGAAATCGGAGCGACGGTCCTCCACGTGTTGTAGATCCGCAGAAGACTTTGGCTCCGTTTCAATCAAGCTTGCCAGTCGTCGAGCCAGCTCCTGCGGCTTCATCGGGATGTAGCTCTCGCGCTCCCAATGTTGAGCAGGTACTGGAATTTTGTCTCGTTCCCAAAATTTCCAAGCCTGAAAATTTGGCATTGAGGTTCGCTTTAAGAAGCTTCAATGTGAAGACTTCGGCGGCGGCGCTCTTTACGTCTCGCATCGTCAATCATGCCGGACACTCGATCCACTTCATCAATTCCCAAAAGTGAAAGCATCGGATGAGATCGATCGCTGCTGGTAATGCGAATGGTCCCGACACCAAGCATCCGTTGGATCAGCCCCTGACTGAAGGCAACGTCGTCGATATCAATCAACTCAATGCGATCGGTCGTTCGCACCAAGATGCCGTGCTTGTGAATGAATCTTTGATTGGTCAACTGATAACGGACGCTGATCCTGCGGTAAGCGTACGACGAAATCGCAATTGCCCACCAAGCAATAACGACCCCAATCCCAACAGACCACAAAACCTTCAAAGATACTTTGTCACCGAACAGAGTGGGGGCCATTACCAAAACCACAAGAACCGCAATGGAAAACAAAGCCGAAAGCAACCAAGTACCTATCATCGCCTTGGGCGAAAATCCACCTGTCCAAAGATCGGTTTCGGGTTCCATGGCCTGGGATTGGACCGACGGATTGAGACTGGCATTGGCCAATTGTTCCGCCGGCGTCAAGGACTTCTCGGGATTGCTCATTTAGGTTTTCTCGTTAGTTGATTTAAGATTGAAGTGTCGAAAATGGGAGCCGATGTCAATACGCTGAGTTCCGGTTCACAAATGTACCACAACTGGCAATTGTTCTCGACGGGCCTGGAAACGCTCCCAAGCGGTTCGCGATTGCGTTAGAATAAAGTGCAATCTTCATTGGTTCAACTTCTTTCAATCCAGGGCGCTCGATCTGTGCAAATGTTTCATATCAATTCAAGGTATCCCACCCAATCTACCCAGTTGCAGGGCAAGCGGCGTTTGTTGACTGGCCCAATGGGAAACTTCCTGTTGGTTTTTACCTTGATGTTCGCGTGGTCCGGGCTGTCAGCGCAGGGATTCTGTTTTCAAGAGACACCAGCGAGAGAAGCAGGAACGGCACAAATAACTCAACGTCGGGTCACGGCCACAGTTTCGTTTCTTGCATCCGACGAACTCGCTGGACGGGCGATCGGTTCACCCGAATTTGATATCGCCGCAGCCTTCGTCGCTTCGCGTTTTCGAGGGGCTGGGCTGGCCGGAATCACCGAGGATAACTTTTATCAAGAACTCACCGTGGACCCTAAACGGCCACTTAAGAATGTCGTGGGCATTCTTCCTGGCAAGGATCCTGAACTCGCAAAAGAGGCTATCCTATTCTCAGCCCATCTGGACCATCTCGGACGCAAGGAGAGCAAAGGTGATGGCATCTTTAATGGCGCGGACGACAATGCCTCTGGCGTCACCGCCGTATTAACACTTGCAGACGCTTTCGGAGCGATGGCGAACAACAAACGAACCCTGGTCTTCATTGCCTTTAGCGGCGAAGAGTCTGGTCTTCTCGGGTCGAAGCGTTACGTCGAGCAACCCGCTTGGCCCTTAGACAAGACCATTGCCATGATTAATGTTGAGATGATCGGACGGCCTGAACCCGGTGCCAATGGAAAAATCTGGATGACGGGTTGGCGAGAATCGAACCTCGGCATCCTACTGAACGACGCTTCTTTGCCGACCGGAGTCGAAATCTTCGAACATCCAAAATTTAGTGCCATGCTGTACCGCGCGAGCGACAACTGGCCACTATCCGAAAAAGGGGTCGTCGCCCACAGCTTCTCTGCCGGGTCCTTGCACAGCGACTATCATCAGCCCGACGATGAATGGGATCGGTTGGACACTCAGCATATGACCCGTGTCATTCGCGGTCTCTTCGAAGCCAGTCTTCCCATGAGCCTTGGCAGCGAAGCCCCCGTCAAATCAAAGCAACCCGCCAACTAGTCTGCAAACGATCAGGCTTTGCCCACAGAACTTGACCGCTGACGATCGAGTGCACTTCTGCGGCGACTTCGCTGAACAGTCAGCCGCAGGCCCACTCTTGCGACACTTAGAGAACCGACTAAATCAACAGTCCGCTAGCCGCGAAATGCGATCTTTACCAGGAATACTCAGCAAAGCTGAAAACGAAAAAAGCCACAGTCAAAACTGTGGCCTTTCTAGTTAAAACCGAGTAGCAGGAACGATCTGGATTAAACAGATGCTTCTGTTGTCTCGAATGCTGGTTTGGTCGACTTCTTCTTGACGCGATCGTTCTTCCCAACGAACTCAAGAATCGCACGCGTTCCATTGTCGCCCAACCGAGGCTTCGCTAGCCGCATGATTCGGCAGTATCCGCCTGGGCGATCCATGAATCGCGGTGCAATGGTGCTGAACAAAACGCTCAGAGCCAGTTCATCGCGAATGATTGCGAAGACACGACGGCGTGCAGTGATACCAGGAGCTTTGGCGTCTGCCCACTTGCTCCATTGATCGCTCTTTCGCCATGCTTTCCATTCGTCAGAACCGCGTTCTGCTGTTGTGGCAAACTCGGCGGCCTTCGCATCAGCAGCGAGCCCCTTTTTGGCGATGGTGATACACTTTTCTACGAGAGGGCGAATTTCCTTTGCCTTCTCGAGGGTCGTGATGATACGACCAGGCACCTTAGGTGCGTTGGTGTCCAATTCAGTGGTTTCGCGTTCGGTCAGAAAAATGGCCGCAACCATATTCGAGAACAAAGCTTTACGGTGAGCAGGCGATCGGCCAAGTACTCGGCCTTTTCTACGGTGTCTCATGACAATAATCCAAAACGCAAAAGCGATCAAAAATGTTGGTAAGTGCAAACCAATCGAAACGATTGGTTATCGCATGGAAGGAACACGCATCCCTAGATGCAAACCCATGATTCCTAGTTTTTCACGAACTTCGGTCAACGTGGTTTCTCCGAAGTTTCGCACTTCGAGCAGTTGATCTTCGGTTCGTTGTACGAGATCACGCACGAGTCGGATCCCTTCCGCTTCAAGGCAATTATTTGCTCTCACAGAGAGCTTCAGTTCGGCAACGGTAGTGTTTAATTTGGCTTCTAATTGAGCTTCGGCGCTGCCGGGACCGCCTCGAGCCACTGCGTGAACTTGCTTGCCCAATTCGTTGGATTGAACAAACGGGTTGAGATGCTTTCGAAGAATCTTAGCACCTTCGATCATCGCCATTTCTGGATGAACGGAACCGTCTGTCCACATTTCGATGATCAAGCGGTCGTAGTTCGTCTTCTGTCCGACCCGAGTTTCCTCGACGAAATAGCGAACGCGAACGACTGGGCTGTAGACCGCGTCCACTGGGATAATCCCGATTTCGTGATCTCCGGAACTATGCTCCGTTGCAGGAACATAACCGCGTCCATTTTCAACAACCATTTCCATCATGAAAGGGGTGTCGGCAGTCAGATTTGCCAGCACATGGTCGCTGTTAATGATTTCGACATCGGAATCGGTTTGAACGTCGGCACCCGTGATTGGTCCGGCTTTGTCGCGGGACACCGTCAAAACGCGAGTGTTTTCGCTATGGTTCTTGACGACCAAGCTCTTCACGTTCAGAACGATTTCCGTTACGTCTTCAAGCACACCCGGAATCGACGAGAACTCGTGCTGAGCACCGCGGATCTTGATTTGGGTAACCGCACTGCCTTCCAGGCTTGATAGCAAGACTCGACGAAGGCTGTTGCCGATGGTGGCACCAAAACCACGCTCAAACGGCTCAGCTGTGAACTTCCCATAGGTCGAAGAAAGAGTCGAACGGTCGACGCTCACTTGACTCGGAAGTTCTAATCCACGCCAACGGATATGCATTGCCAGGGGTCTCCAAAACTACAAAAAATCGAATGGGAAATTGTTTTCGAGGTCGCGTTGGCGACTAGACGCGTCGCTTCTTACGTGGGCGACAGCCATTGTGAGGAATCGGGGTGATGTCTTCGATCATCTTGACCGTGATTCCAGCTGCTTGCAAAGCGGTGATCGCGGATTCGCGACCAGATCCTGGACCCTTCACCCACACTTCAATCTCCTTGACGCCAAACTTGGCGGCTTTTTCTGCAGCTTGCTGAGCAGCCGACTGGCCAGCGAACGGGGTGCTTTTACGCGAACCCTTGAAGCCGCTCGTTCCAGCACTTGCCCAGCACAAGGTGTCACCCTTGGTGTCCGTGATGGTAACGGTCGTGTTGTTGAACGTTGCCTTCACGTGGGCGATTGCGGAAGTGACGTTGCGTCGAACCTTACGACGCTTGTTTGCTACGGAAGCACTTGTATTGGTTGCTGTCTTGGCCACAGTTCGGACCGTTCCTTCGAAACAAAATTGCTATGGATGCTGATGTAAATGTACGACTTGATCGCGATAAAAGTCTCGAGAGCCGAAGCTCTCGATGAACCTTTGATTCCAAGAACCATCGGTATTGGCAGAAAGCCAAAACTATCGCAAATCCTTCACGCCCTTCTTGCCGGCAACCGTCTTTCGAGGTCCCTTTCGAGTCCGTGAGTTCGTCCGAGTACGCTGACCGCGAACCGGAAGACTTTGCTTGTGGCGAATGCCTCGGTAGCACTTGATTTCACGCAGCCGGTGAATGCTTTGTCCGACCTGACGTCGAAGCGGGCCTTCAACGGTATAGTCCCGCTCCAGCAAGCTCGACAATCGGCTCAATTCATCTTCGTCAAGGTCACGAGCCCGCTTGGTTGGGCTAATCTTGGTTTTGACACAAGCCTCTCGTGCAACCGCAGGCCCAACACCATATAGGTACTGCAGCGAGTATATGACTTGTTTATCATTCGGAATATCAACACCAAGAAGACGCGGCATGCTTGCCTACTCCTAACCCTATATCTGCCTGTACTTTACGCAAAATTGCCCGCATGGTTTTCGTGTGTGAAGACGAAAATACACGGTTTCCCTACCAGGAAGCCCCACAGTGTAGCGAAGGGTGCCGTTATTCTGCAAGGCTTAATTGACTCGAATTGGCACGCATTTTTCTTAACACTGCATCGGCACCCACAACTTCGCACCTTCAAAGAATTAAATCAACTGATCCAGTTGGTCCACCAAGCTGGCGAATTGACTCAGCGCAGTCTCGACAGGCTCTGGTTTTTCCATGTCGACGCCGGCCCCGCGAAGCAAGTCCAGCGGATCCTTAGAACACCCGCCCTTGAGGAATCCAAGGTAATCCTGAAGCTCTTTCTGCCCCCCCGTCAATACACGGCGCGACAGAGCGATCGCAGCAGAGAGGCCGGTGGCGTACTTGTAAACGTAAAAGCCCCGGTAAAAATGCGGGATCCGGAAGCATTCCAGTTCCAGCTGTTCATCAATTTGAAAATCTGGTCCAAAATAAGCCGTCAACAAATCCCTGTAGACCTTTTTGAAACTAGCGACTGTCAACGGTTCGCCAGCTTCCGCCATCGCATGCGTTATCTTCTCGAATTCCGCAAACATTGTCTGTCGTACCACGGTGGCCCGAATGCTGTCGATCTCGTGGTTGATGATTGCCGCCTTCTGCTCCTTGGTGGTTGCATGCTGGATCATATGATGGGCAAGTAACTGCTCGTTGAAGGTGCTAGCAACCTCGGCCACGAAAATCGTATAGTTGTAATACTGAAAGGGTTGGTTGGAGGCGGAGTAATAGGTGTGCATCGAATGACCGGCTTCGTGCGTCAGAGTAAACACATCATTCAGCACACTCGGTTTAAAATTCATCATGATAAACGGGTCCGCATCAAAGGTTCCGCAGCTGAAGGCTCCGCTTTGCTTGCCTTGATTGGGGTAACGATCGCACCATCGGCCTCGCAACCCTTTTTCAAGTACTCCGCAATATTCTGTCCCAAGAGGACTCAAAGATTGCAGAACGACATCTGTGGCTTCGTCCCACGAATGATGCGCCTGATGATCGGCCAAGATGGGAACATACGTGTCGTAGTGATGGATTTCCTGAAGCTTCATCTTCCTGCGACGCATGTCAAAATAACGATGCACGGCTGGCAAATGCTTATGCACCGCTGCGATCAAGTTGTCATAAACGCTTTGCGGAACATTGTCTGCAAACAACGAACTCGCTCGAGCGCTCTCATAATTCCTAGCTTTCGCATAGTAAACATCGCCATGAATGCTGCCTGCCAGGGTTGCCGCCAGCGTATTCTCGTGGGCCGCAAACTGTTGGTAATACTGATGAAAAGCCGTTTTTCGAACTTCTCGGTTGGGTGACAGCAAAAAGGAACTGAACGAGGCGTTAGTCAGGTCGACCGATACGCCTTGATCGTTGACAACTTGACCAAACTTCAAATCGGCATCATTGAGCTGCCGAAACGCCTTGCTGGCCGTTTGTGCCATTTCGCCTTGCATGGCCAAAAGGTTCTCTTCAGGTTGCGAAAGAGTATGTTTCCGGTAGCGATTGATGCGTTCCAGAACCAATCGCATCGGTGCGAGGCAAGGCTCCTGCATCATGGCGTCCAGCTTTTCAGCCGGTATGGACAAGATTTCTGGCCGAACAAAGCTGGCTGCCTGTCCAGCTTTGGTGGCAAGATTCTGATATCGAGCAACGAACCCTTGATAATGACTGTTGCCCTGATCTTCTGTAGTCTTCAAAAACGCATACGTCCCAAGACGCTCACCAAGCCGATCCAGCTTGATATCAAACTCCAAACAACCCGCCAGCATTTCAGCAGACTCGCCGAGCTTGCCTTCAAACTGAGCAAATCCGTCAATTTCTTTTTCAAACTCGGACAACGCTTCCATCCAGCTCTCGTCGGAATGGAATAAACTACTCAGGTCCCAAGTATCGGCGACGGGGACTTCGGTGCGTTTCGGATTCGAATTCGGAGTTGGGTTCGCAACGGTCATCGAGCGATATTGCTTTCTAAAGGATAAGGACGAACTGTAAATGACGAATCACCGCATTGTAGCCGATGCTATCCACAGCAGCGACATCGATCGCCCCACCTTCAGCATCGCTAAACCATCGGCAGGCTATGCATTATCGTGCTATTCCGTTTTTCTTTTCATGCTTCTTCCAATAAGTAGCATCGCGGATGACACATGGGATCGGTTTCGGGGTCCCAACGGAACTGGTGTGCTGCAAGATTGCAAAGTCCAGATCCCCTGGAGCGATTCACAAGTTTCTCGAATCTCCCTGGAGGGAACTGGCAATGGGTCGCCAGTTCTCTTTCGCGACCGCGCGTTTGTGCTTTCCTCCGATCCCAAAACCGCTCAACGATTCGTTTATGGCATTGACCTTAAAACCAACTCGATCGAATGGCGAAAAACCTATGAGTCGATCGAGCATTCGCTACATCAACTCAGCTCCTATGCATCATCGACCCCATGTGTTGATGATCAAGGAGTCTACGTCGCTTGGGCCGACCCCAAGAACGTAGTCGTCAAAGCCTTCTCGCACGACGGCTCGGAACGATGGTCTCGCGATTTCGGCCGTTATGTTTCTCAGCATGGTTTTGGGACATCTCCCATTCTTGTCGATGGGCTTTTGATTTTGCTCAATAGCCAAGACGCTCAAGAACTCCCACCAGGCGTCGAGCCCGGACAAGACAGCATGATTGCCTTGGATACTACAACGGGACAGGTCGCATGGCAGATAGAACTCCCTACCTCGCGAGTGTGCTATGGGGTGCCGTGCGTTCGAAAGACAGCAGATGCAACGGAACTGATCTGCAGCACGACCGGTCAAGGGATGTTTGCATTGAACGCTAAGTCAGGAGAACTTCTTTGGTCCCATGATTGTTTTCGACAACGCGTTTGTTCTTCCGCCGTTCTCTCGGGCAATGTTTTGTTGGGGACGCATGGTTCCGGGGGCGGACGTGACAATCTTCTGGTGGCCTTCGATGTGGACCAACGCAAGGAGCTGTTTCGTATCAATCGATTCGCCCCTTATGTACCCACTCCCGTGGTTGATAACGGCTACGTGTTCTTATGGAGCGACACCGGCATTGTGACTTGCATTGAGCTGAAATCTGGAAGCCAAGTTTGGAACAAACGAATCGGCGGCGACTACTCAGGCTCGCCCGTGATTCTTGGCAACAAGCTGATCAACGCTTCGCACGATGGCAAAGTGACCGTCCTGGCAGCCACGGGCGAATTTGAAGAATTAGGATCGATTGAAACTTCGCAAACGATTCGCTCCACCTTAGCAGCGAGGAGCGATTGCGTTCTACTTCGGTCGAATGAGGAACTTTGGATCATTCGCTGATCCAGTCATTGGTTCCGCACACGACCGCTAAAAGATGCTCTGAGGGTATGCTGCTTAGCGGTGTTGAATCAACACTCGGACCCCTTTTTTGTTCGACGAGATAACGTCAAGTAAGCCATCGCCGTTGATGTCGCTGACTTCAAATTGGGTTCCAATTCCCGAGTCGCTATCGATCAATTGAGGAACGAAGTTGACGAACCCGTCGTTCTCTTTGACGGCCTTCAGCCAGTAGACCTTTGCATCCCAATCGTGGCCTGGTTCGGACCGACCATGCGACCACCATCTTTTTCCTGTGACCAGATCTTTGTTTCCATCACCATCGATATCGACAAAATGAGCCGCATGGGATTCGGAAACCAAGCGACCGAAAAGCTCGATCTTGTCGAAGGCTGGATCGGGATCGTTGCTATCTTTGAGTTTCGGACGCTGGCGGTACCACCAAATGCCGAACTTATGAGCGGAAGTGCTCAAGACATCGGTCAAACCATCGTTATCAACATCGAACGCAAACATGTCCGCGCATGAGTCTCCCAAGTTAGCGGGATGAAACGCCCAGGCTGATTTGCCATCGTTCGGTTGAGGTTGCTCCCACCAGCCAGCGGTGCATAGGACGTCTTGCTTTCCGTCGCGGTTCAGATCCCCTATACCCAACCCATGACTAAATCGGTTTGTTCCGGCGATGGACTTTCCAGGTTGACTGGGCTCGCTAATCGGGTGCATTTCCCAAAGTCCGTTCGGATCCTTTTCGTTGGGTGAAAAATATGCCATTTGGCCATCGTTGCCATCAGCGGGTGCTCCCACCGGCTGAAACCCCATTAACAATACTCGCTTGCCGGTTCCCAATAGATCTGCATAGATGGGTGTTTCATTGCAGGCACTATGCCAAATTGTATGTTTGACCCAGTGCCCTTCTTTTCCTTTGGGGTTTTCCATCCAATAGCACGGGATGCCGGGGAAATCGATCACGATCAAATCGGAATAGCCATCATGGTTCAGGTCTTCAGCCCAGCATGCAAAAGAGCGGCTATAGTTTCCAAGCCCGTCCTTATGGTCCATGGGCGGTTGCAATTCATGAGGCGTCCAATGGGGGGCTTCATACCAATACTCACCATTGAGCACATCCTTCTTGCCGTCTTGATTTACGTCCGCGACCGCGACCCCTTCGGATCGAAACTTGGTATCCAGGACTTGCTTGGTCCAAGAGATGCTTGCCGGATCCGCCGCCATCGTTGGAAGACTGAAAGGAAAAACAGCGGCACTAAGGATGATCCAGAAAATTTTGCGCATAGAAGTTAGCTCCGAGAGGGTAAAGCAACCGATCTTCGCACCCAAGCTTGAAGGTGCCTGAAAGTGCTCGAGGCCATCTTAACATGCCAGCTCGTGCCATGCCCGTTCCGAAGCATCCATGGACTCCAAAAATTCAATTTTGAGCATCGGGCGCTAGCAACCAAACAATTGCAACGCTGGAGAACAGTCTTCGTCCGCACGATCTACGAAGATTGCCTCGTCCATCAATCGCTATGCCTGTTTTTTGCTATGCCTGTTATTTAAAACGCACATTTTAAAACGCAGAGGGCGAGAAGATGACAGGAACCTTTCCTTGTGACGATTCAATTTCAAAAGTGGATTGACACCCAAAAGGACGTTCGGGATCGAGAGCAATGCCTGCGGTCGAAAAATGTGGGTCGAAAGATAGTCAGCGAAAGCAAGGTTCTAAAATTTTTCGCCCCCCATTTTTCGACAGACTCTTTTGGTACTTTCGTTCGTACTTAGAGACATCAAAGGAACATAGCGTATTTCCGAGTGGCTGTGGCGTTCTTCGGGAATCTGCATCCTGACAAGGATAAAAGCCTTTAGCCGGTGTTTGAGTTTCAGCGACACCACCGGAATGGTATCGCATGGGCATGAGCATCCGTAAAGGATGCAAGCTTCGTCGGGGCTATCTTGCTTCGATCGAGATCGACTTGGTCAGCGTTTTACTGCTGGCACCCCATCGGGGTGCTATGAGCGAACTGACGTGTAACCGGCGGCGTCGCTGACGCTCAACCGCCGGCTACAGGCTTAGATTCCTCCGGAATGCCAGGACTCGGCTACTCGCTTTCATTCCTCCGGAATCCCGTGACTCGGGCGCATCGATTTGCTATGCCCCGAGGGCTAGCCATGAGTCCTGCTAAAGACTGACGTGTTCCGCAGACAGAGTGTTTCCTTCGTGCCCAATTACCTACGCCCAACTTTCCACATTCTCATTCAAGCACCTCCCAATGCCCGCCTTTGGCTGGACCTACCCGTCCAATGATTTCTTGTTCGCGTAGTTTTCGAACCTGCTTTTCAACGGCACTCTCTGTAACGCCTAAACGCATGGCTATTTCGGAAATCGTTATCTGAGGATTCAGCCGCATGAGAGTAACAATCTTTTGGGCCGATTTGCCAATCGTTTTTCCCTCAGTTTTTCCCTCAGTTTTTCCCTCAGTTTTTCCCTCAGTGTTCCCTGAACTCCCCTTGGTTTCTACCACGTTTTCATTGGGCTCACGCCAAATCGTTGTAACGAACCCGCCACGGACTGAAAACTCTGGTTCGGGAAGTCCAGCCTCTTGGCATAGCCGGATCATGTCCCCTGTTCCTGTTCCCATTCGCTCGATGTACTGCGTCAAATACAGTGATTCCGCGATCAGCGGATTGTGCGGCACCGAGTTGTGTGGATGCCGAAGTGACTCCAATGTCAAACCTCGCGGTAACTCGCCCGGATTGGTAATCTCCAATCGGTCCGAAAACAACATCACTTGAACACTGCCATTGCTCGTATAATCGCGATGCGCAACCGCATTCACAATCGCTTCCGCAACTGCATCGCGAGGAATCTCGTAAGTGACCGGTGCCTGTGCACTTTTGCTGCGAGTGCCAACACGGGCCGCGATCTTGGACATGACAAAGTCAATCGCTTGATCGACCAAGGTAAAGACTCGGCCCTTGTATGTTTGGTAGGACGGTATTGGCTTTGCCACATGCGTACCGTGAAAGTGAGCACATTTGATTTCGGAAGCGGGAAAGAAGTGCTGCGGATTTTTGCCAAACAGCAGCACAGCCGCATTCGTAGGATAGCCTGCCTCGAGTAAATTCAAATGAGTCAGTAGCGATTCCGGTTCCGTCGAGTCCGTCAGGGGGAAATTGCGAGAGTTGCGTGCTTGGCGAATAAACGCTCTCATCGCTTCGGCATTTAAATCGTCCAAAGTGGACTTGATGCAAGGCGATGCATCAAAAGGGCCGGAACTAACCAAATGCTCACCGACCAAGTAATCGACCAGCGAAGCATAAACCGCAGGCTTGAGTGAATTCAGATCTGCAAACCTTCGGCGAATGAGTTCGTTACCCGCTCGAGCGATCAGCGCTTGCATCTTTGGGTGTTTGTCGCGGTCGCTATCCCCCTTCACATAGATCAGTCTCAGCTTACTTGAGTCAGTAGCGCAATTGAATTCATGCTCCGTGGGAGATATGCCTTGGCTATTTTCCTTACCGTACTGATTGGCAAACAGACCAAGATAGATATCGCACTCACGCACTTCATCAAGGTACATGCTATCTGCGGATCGATCGCTTGCTGGTAGATCTTCGAACAAGAACAACTCGAAGAACCTTCTCAGTAGTGGATCGGCATGAATGTAGTCACGCAGCCCCACACGTTCGGCAGCAAGCTCTTTTTGAACACTGCTGATAAAGACTCGCCTTCGGATCAATGTGCAAAACCTCCAAAAAATAAACTCCGACGCTTACGAGCTGCGCTATTGAGCATAAACCGCCTCGCGCATGATGAAGGTTGTTATCGTTGGCTTCAAAAGTCGAATCTGGCCGGTTAAGCATTATTGTATCATGGCTTATTTGATTTGGCGGGCTTTTGAGAGTTTGCAATCGTAGGCATCTCCGGGGGTGTCATCGCCATCGGCCCTATTCTTCGTGAAATCAAACGGTAGCAGATTTCGAATAGGAATAACCTGGTCTGGCTATTCTGGGAAAGAAAAGACTTGCCCGTCGTTTCTGGAGGCCATCAAGCGAAAGATTGCGATGTCGATATTGGTTGCGATGAACTGAGTCGAGCCGTCCATCAAGGAGAAAAAAGCCCCGCCTTGATGTGGGCTCCAAAACCCACCAGGACTTCCGTTGGGTGAATTCGGCCCACCCGACCGAACGTGAACCGTTGTCATGGTGATGGCAGGGCGACGCGTAAAGCCAACCACTTGAGATCTTTTGCTTGCGACCTCTGGCGAAAAAACAGTCGTTCCAGTGGGAATGACACCCGTCCAAGAGTTAGGCGAAAACATGCTTGCCCGCTCGCCGATGCCAATGGTGTTCGATGTGCCGTCCATAACATCCCGCATTGCTACTGGCCGATTGCGATGGAACATTCCATTAAATCCAGCCTCTTCATACATTGCACTGTAACGAGGAGCGTCGGCAGGGTTACCTCCACCCAGACAACTCACGTAGCTGGTCGGAGCCAAATCCGTCAGTCCGATGGACAACGGCCAAACCGTCACTCGGCCGCTCCAGGCATCCGATGGACACCGGTACATGGCAATCGGTGTCGATCTCGCTACTTGATTGATTGGGTCGCCAATCGATCGATTAAAGTCGATCGAACTGTGAAGCGACGACTGCTCAATGAAGGGCAATAGCATCGCATACATGCTCCAACCAGGTCCCGCCTCCGGTATCCCGTCATTGGATTGCCCCGACCAAGTCCCAGTCACCCTGGATATGAACCCAGGCGGAAACGTCTTCAGCGCGGACTCGTAATTGTGAAGTGCCAGAGTCACCTGCCGCAAGTTGTTGGAGCAACTCATCCGCCGTGCAGCCTCGCGAGCTGCTTGAACCGCAGGAAGCAAAAGTCCGACCAAAATCCCAATGATCGCGATCACCACCAACAGCTCAACTAACGTGAACCCGTTTCGACCTTTCCTAACCATCTCCAACCTCTCGCAAACACGCGTAATCCGGCTCCTTGTCGAGACACAGTCTCAATAGCGTCGCAAAAAAGACATTTTTGTCAACTGGCGCTGTGTAAAAGAATCTGGATTTCTGGAGCTGGTCCGGCTTGTTCAAGTTGGAACGAACGCGATCGGCGAGATGGATTCCCTGCAAAAACGCCTGTGGATGCTACTTTTAGTGGCTCAACTTGATCGAGGGCCCGCCCTTTTGGAAAAACGACCAAAATGGGATTCGCGAGTAACTCGGATGTGATTTAGGGGTAGGGAGCCGCGTTATTTGCCGCTTACGGTTTGGTTGACCCCGTTACGGATGTAGGGTACGATTGACAAGTCCCACCCGCCTAGCGTAATGCCCACCCCACGGAAACGTCCATCGTTGTCAGGGCTGGATTTTCATGCGTTCTCGCCCTACCTGGAGCTTCATCTATGCAGTTTCGCGCTCACCGTATTCTTTGCATTTTGAGTATTCTGCTACCTTTGGGTAACGTCTCGAATCTTGCTGCCAGCGATGCCGTTCCAGAGCCCAATACGCCGAGCTTTAGCAAAGACGTTTTGCCGATCTTGCGGGCGAATTGTTTTGGGTGCCATCAAGATGCGAAAAAGTTGGGCGGCTACTTGATGACGGATTTCGCGTCGTTGCTTGTCGGTGGGGAAACAGGAAGCGCAGCGATTGTGCCTGGAAAATCCTCGGAAAGCCACTTGATTCACGAAGTGAAACTGGTGGATGGTAAGGCAGAAATGCCCAAAAATGGAAAGCCTTTGTCCGAGATCGAAATCGATCTTCTCAAGCGTTGGATTGACGCTGGCGCAGTCAATGACTCTGTTTCGACGGGCCCAAAGTTCTCCGCCAATAACCCACCGGCCTACGTTCAACCACCCACCATTGCCTCGCTCGACTTTTCCAAGGATGGAAAGCACATTGCTTTGAGCGGATTTCATGAAGTGCTGATTCTGAACACCGACTCTTGGGGATTGCACAAGCGATTGATCGGCTTGAGCCCCAGAATCGAATCCTTGCGATACTCTCCGGATGGAAAATGGCTGGCGGTGGCTGCGGGTGAGCAAGGTGTTGGAGGCGAGTTGCAGATTTGGAACGCTCAGTCCCTGGAACTCGAACAAAGTTTCCAGTTGGGTAGCGACACGCTGTTCGGGGTGAACTGGTCGCCGGATTCGCAGTCGATCTCGTTCGGGATGGCGGACAACACCGTTCGGGTGGTCGCTTTGTCGGGCCAGCAGACTCTCTATCAACGAGCTCACGAAGACTGGCCGCGTGCTACCGTCTTCACTGTGGACGGGAAGCATCTTCTATCTGCGAGCCGCGATCGAACGGTTAAACTTACCGAAATTGCAACGGAACGATTCATCGATAACGTGACGTCGATTACCCCCGGGGCTTTGCGTGGTGGTGTTCAGGCTCTGGCTCGCCATCCAGGGCGGGACGAAATTCTTGTCGGAGGTGCCGATGGAACTCCCAAAATTTATCGAGTCTTTCGTCAAACGGCACGTGTGATCGGTGATGACGCCAACTTGGTGCAACAAATGGAACCCATGGCGGGGCGAATCTTTGATGTCGCTATCAGCCAAGACGGCAAGTACCTTGCCGCAGCATCGACTCTGGACAAACAAAGTCTAGTCAAGGCTTGGTCTTACGATCATACGTTGCCTCCAGAAATCAAGACCATTCAAGACAAGCCGCCTGCTGCTCGTTCGCCCGAGGAGATCAAACAGCTTCAAGTTTATGTCACAGCCAAACCCGTAGAAGTTGCTTCATGGACTTTGCCGAACAACGCTGTTTATTCGATAGCCTTTGATTCGATGAATCGCTTGGCCGTCGGCGGAACAGATGGTCACTTACGTGTCTGGAACTGTGATTCCAAAGAAGCAGTTTGCGATGTGAACATTACGCCCGATACGAAATCAACGACTCAATCGCCGGATCAGCTGGCTGAATTGCGAATCAATCGCTTGAATGCGATCGCTCAATTGCACGCCACAGAACGTCAAACGCCTGAGGTTGCGAAGGAGCTTGCCGAGTTCCCATTAGCTCGAGTGACATCGATCATGGTGCAACCGGAAACGCTCGAATTGACACATTGGAATGATTCGGCGCAGATCGTTGTTTCGGCTGTTCTCGATAATGGCGAGATTCGCGATGCAAGCCGCATCGCTTCGCTTGCCAACAATTCCAATCAAGTTTGGTTGTCGCAACGAGGCTGGATTCAACCACTGGTCAACGGCTTGTGCGAGATCGAAGTGCAATTGGCTGGACACAAAAAATCCTTGCCTATCAACGTGAAGCTGGAACCCACCAAGGAAATGGATTTCATTCGCGATGTGAATCCCGTTCTCTCCCGATTGGGCTGCAACCAAGGGACATGCCATGGTGCGCAAGCCGGCAAAAACGGATTCAAGCTTTCCTTGCGAGGGTATGACCCCTTGTACGACATCCGATCGCTGGCTGACGATCTCGCGGGGCGGCGTATTAATCCAGCATCGCCTACCGCAAGCTTGATCATGACCAAACCCCTTGGCGAAGTTCCACACGTTGGCGGTAAACTTTTCGAGCCAGGCGATCAGCATGCTTTAGTGGTTCGCCAATGGATCGCCGAAGGTGGCAAAGTGGACATGGGCTCGCAACGCGTGGTTAAGCTGGATCTGTCGCCGGCCAATCCGGTCGCCCCCATGCCGGGCACGATCCAGCAATTTCGCGTCTTAGCAACCTATGCAGATGGAAGAACTCGCGATGTAACTCGCGAAGCCTTTGTCGAAACAGGAAATGGCGAAGTCGCATCGGTCATTGATGGCAGTCGAGTGCAAGCGATACGTCGCGGTGAAGCGCCGATCTTGGCTCGTTATGAAGGTGCTTATTCGGCGACCACCCTAACGGTCATGGGTGACAGGTCCGGTTTCGATTGGAAGCCGACGGAACAAGCCAATCCCATCGATCGCTTGGTGGCAGGAAAATGGGAACGCATGAAGATCAAACCGTCTGAGCTCTGTTCGGATACAGATTTTCTTCGGCGAGTCACTTTGGATTTAACGGGCTTGCCCCCCACGGTGGAAGAGGTGCGTGCATTTTTAGCGGACACGACCGAAAGTGAACAGAAACGCAATGTTCTTATTGATCGTCTGATTGCCAGTGATGCCTTCGTGGATCATTGGACCAACAAATGGTCTGATTTGCTTCAAGTGAATTCGAAGTTCTTAGGCAAAGAGGGGGCGACTAAGTTTCGGGACTGGATCCGTGAAAGTGTTGCCAAGAATGAGCCTTACGACAAGTTTGTCCATGCGATCGTGACTGCAACAGGGTCCAATCGCGAAAACCCGCCTGCTTCGTATTACAAGATCCTGCGAACCCCAGAAGATACGGTAGAAAACACCACGCATTTGTTCTTAGGGGTTCGATTCAATTGCAACAAGTGCCACGATCACCCGTTCGAAAAATGGACCCAAGATCAATACTATGAAACGGCGGCGTACTTCTCGCAAGTATCGCTCAAAAAAGATGAAGCTTCTGGTAACGCTACGATTGGGGGCTCGGCCGTCGAAGGGGCTAAGCCTCTTTATGAAGAAGTCTCCGATACGGGCAACGTCGAGATTCGCCACCAAAAGACGCAACAAATTGTTAACCCGAAGTTTCCATTCGAAAGTGCCAATCCAGCAACCGCAGACAGTTCACGTCGCGCTCAATTTGGTGCCTGGTTGACCAGTCCGAACAATCCCTACTTCGCTCGCAGTTTTGTGAACCGCATGTGGGGCTATATGCTTGGCAAAGGATTGATCGAGCCTATCGATGATATTCGCGCTGGCAACCCGGCCAGCATTCCCGAATTGCTTCAGTTTCTGGAGCAAGATTTTGTCGAACACAAGTTTGATGTTCGGCATCTTGTTCGCACCATTTGTAGATCGAAAACCTACCAGCTATCGATGGCGACCAATGAATGGAATAAGGACGACGATCGCAATTACTCTCATGCGATGCCGCGTCGATTGCCCGCCGAAGTGCTTTACGACGCCATCCACATGGTGACCGGTTCCGTATCGAAGCTTCCAGGGATGAAGCCAGGGGCACGGGCCGCTTCGCTAGCGGACGCGGATGCTGGGCTGCCCGATGGTTTCTTGAACAATCTGGGCCGTCCACCTCGAGAAAGCGCGTGCGAATGCGAAAGGTCCAGTGAATTGCGATTAGGCTCGATCATGGCCTTGGTCAGCGGCCCCACTTTGGGAATGGCCATTTCGGACCAAGCCAATTCGATCCGCGGTCTAGTCGACAATGCGACGCTCGATTCGAAGTTGGTGGATGATCTCTTTATGAAAGTTTTGAATCGACCAGCCACTCCAGGTGAAATTGAAGCTGCTTCCTCGGTGATGGCGAAGATCGAAGAAGACCATTCGAAGCTTGCAAAATTGTTAGAAGACCGTGAAGCCTGGTGGATCGACGAAAAGCCGAAACGGCAAGCCAAGCAGGATGCAGATAAGGCCATGGCAGAAGCCGAATTGGCGGCTCGGGTGGAGGCGATCCGTGCCGATCGTGAAGCTGCCGAGAAAGCTCGGTTGGAACGTGTCGCTGCGATTAAAAAATCGGTCGAGGAATTGGAGGCTGCCGCGCAAGCTCGGTTCAGTGACTTCTTGGATCGCAATAAGACACTTACCGTTTGGCAAACTTTGGCTAGTTCGAAACTAGAATCGACCAACGGCGCAGTGCTTGTTCCCCAGTCCGATCGATCGCTGATCGTTCGGGGGTCGACTGAAAAGACAACCTATACCGTTCAAACCCCGTCGAATGCTGCCGAGATCAACGCGATTCGCATCGAGGCCTTAACGTCACCAGAATTCAAAGCCCAAGGACCTGGACTTTCTCCCAACGGTAATTTCGTGTTGACCGAATTGGAGCTTTTCGCAGGCGTGCCGGATAAGCCAGAAACCATGCGCAAGATCAAGCTGGTCAAAGGCATCACCGATTTCGATCAACCCGGCTTTTCGGCAGCAGCGGTTATCGATGATAAGCCTCAAGATCAAGGTGGTTGGGCAGTTCATGGTGCGGAAGGGGTCGAGCATTGGGCTGTCTTTTCCACGCAAGAACCCATTCGGTTGCAACCAGGTGAAGTGCTTCAATGGAAGCTCCATCAATTTCACGATGCCCCTGAACACCGCCTGGGAAGGTTCCGTCTAAGCGTCGCGAATCACTCCGGCGATTTGGTACTTGGGTTATCCGAGTCTTTAGCAGCGGTCGCTCAAGTTGCCAAAGAAGCTCGCAACGACCTGATTGTGAAAGACACGCTCTCGTACTTCCGAAAGACCGATCGAGACTTAGCGGCGCGAACAGCGGACTTGAATCGGGAAAGCCAGCTTTTGCCTGAAGATGGGCAAGTAACAATCATCAAGAAACGGATCGAAAGGCTGTCTGTTGCTATCCCCGACGATAGCGGCTTGATTCGACTTCGGAACGATGTGAAAGAAAGTGACCTTCAGCGGAAGCAAGGAAGGTTAACTGCAGCAGAGGACATCATGTGGGCGTTGATCAACAGCCCTGCATTTTTGTTCAACCACTAGACCGCCTGTTCATGGATACGTACTCAGAACACTTTATTTATTAGGACTTGAATGCCATGTTTCGATTGATCGGTTCCGCAGGTAAAGATTTGTGCGATCCCAACCTGCCCGTATCCCGTCGCGATGTTTTGCGAGTAGGTGGTTCTGGCATGTTGGGGCTGAGTCTTGCCAACTTGCTTCAATTGCAAGCGGCACAAGGGAGCGAGGGCAGCAATGTTCCGGGCTGGAACCGTGCCAAACGGATGATCATGGTTTATCTTCAAGGTGGGCCCAGCCATTTGGATCTTTGGGATCCGAAAGAAAACGTTCCCGATAAAGTGAAGAGCGTCTTCAAGCCCATCTCGACCAAGATCCCGGGGATTCAATTCACGGAGAATCTTCCTCGACTAAGTCAGATCAATGATCGATTCACCATGATTCGATCGATGAGCTATACGCCCAATGGGTTGTTCAATCATACGGCCGCCATCTACCAAATGATGACGGGTTACACCACCGACAAGGTCAGTCCCTCCGGCCAGTTGGAACCACCAACCCCCAAAGACTTCCCTAATTTTGGATCCAACATCGTTCGGCTACGTCCTGCGGATGAACCGATGTTGCCGTTCGTAACGTTGCCACGACCATTGCAAGAGTCGAATGTGGTTGGCAAGGGCGGCTATGCTGGGTTTCTTGGCAAAGCCTACGATCCGTACACTCTGTTTCCCGAGGGAGACGACTTGGACATGAACAAGATGGATCGCATCAACGTGAGCGATTTGCAGCTTCGTCCGGAAGTCTTCGCAGTACGTCTGCAACGCCGAGCCGCTTTGCGAGACTTGATCAACGCACAAATGCCGGCGATCAATGCAGCCGTCGAAAATCAGCAGCTCGACGAATATTTCTCGCAAGCGTTGTCGTTGGTGGTTTCCGGCAAGGCTCGTGAAGCTTTCGATCTAGGACAGGAATCGGAAGTCCTTCGCGATGCTTATGGTCGCAACCCGTTTGGACAAAGCTGTCTTCTGGCTCGGCGGTTGATCGAAGCCGGAACACGCGTGGTCGAAGTGATATGGCCCAAGGTTGCTAACAGCGACAACCATTCTTGGGATCATCACGTGGATCTTTCCAAGCGGATGAAAAACCAATCGGCACCCATGTTGGATGCGGGCCTGTCCGCATTGATCGAAGATCTCGATCAACGAGGGTTGTTGGAAGATACCCTAGTGGTAGCTGTTGGCGAATTCGGACGCTCGCCGGAGCGCGGTGTCAGCACGAGCGGCAATGGAAATTCGGATGATGGACGTGATCACTGGCCATATTGTTACACGGCGGTAGTGGCCGGTGCGGGTACGAAGCGAGGATTCGTTTATGGCAAGAGCGACAAGACCGCAAGCGCTCCAGTCGATTCACCCATGCATCCAGCTCAATTGTTGGCGACGATTTACCATGCGTTTGGAATCGATCCGGAGACGATTGTTTACAATCACTTGAACCAACCACGCGAGCTCGTCAAGGCTCAGGCGGTCAGTGAACTCTTTGCGTAAGCATGTTTGTGACGTTTTGGCATTTTATGAAATCAGCTTCAGCGAGCAGTCGCTGAAGCTGATTGCAATTTCGGTTGTTTATGACACTTCACGTTGATTGCCACCGCATTAAGTTTTTGCCCTCCCAGCAAAGCGGTTAGTTTTACCCTCTTAGCGAAGCGGTTTGGGAGGGTCGGCATTCGAGCCTGAAGCGAGATTGCCGGGGAAGGTCGGCGCGGTCCATCGACCTTCAAACGGTGCGGACACCCCTCCCCAGCCACGCTATCGCGGGCTGACCCTCCCCAAACACAGTTTGAGGAGGGTGAAGAAAGTGGTTAGTTTTACCCTCCCAGCGAAGCGGTTTTGGAAGGGTCGGCAATCGAGCCTGAAGCGAGATTGCCGGGGAGGGGCGGCGCGGTCAATCGACTCTCTAACAGTGCGGACACCCCTCCCCAGCCACGCTTTCGCGGGCTGACCCTCCCCAAACGCAGTTTGGGGAGGGTGAAGTTGGTGGCAATCAGCGAATGGCGTCTTTTGTTGTCTACTTGATCTTCCAGTCCAATGCGTCGGGTTCATTGAGCAGTGAGCTGACTCGTCGAGCAATGATCTTATCTGCGTTGTTCGAACGAACTTTTAGAAGCTTCTTTAGCTTTTCGAGCCTCAGTTCTAACGCCTCCACCTGAGCTTGTCTTTTCGTTTCCAACCATTGAAAGTGCTCGTTGACCACTTCGGAGAGTTGTTGTTTGAGTTCAGCGACTCGTTCTAGATCCTTATCCTCTTTGGCCTGATTGATTTCGTCCACGATACTCTGGGTGCGTTCTTCAAAAGATTCTTCGGGGGTGTCTTGATCTTGCTCTTGTTCAGGCTCCATCTCTGCGTTCTCGTCAGAACTTGATTCGGCTTCCTCGGACATTTCGGATTCAGGTTTGTCCCCTTCTTCTTCGTTTTGGTCGTCCTCACCTTCCTTCATTTCATCATCATCACCTTCATCATCGCCCTCTTCATCGCCCTCTTCATCGCCTTCATCGTCGCCTTCCATCATCTCATCGTCATTGCCTTCATCATCGCCTTCGTCGTCACCTTCAGCGTCACCTTCAACGTCAACTTCTTCGTCAGCTTCCTCTTCGCCTTCCATCATTTCATCATCGTCGTTTTCGTCAGCATCGTCCGCTTCGCCTTCGTCGTCCTCTTCGCTGACCCCTTCGTCTTCCCCTTCGGGCGGTTGCGTAGCGACTGCGTTCTCATTTTGCGTGAGCGTTTCTGGGGTATCAGCCAACTGGGTGTAAGCTGTAGCGCTGGAGCCAAGCCCAACACCTGCGATGATCATGAACAACCAAAACTTGTTGTGAGACTTCATTCTTCGGGTTCCTTGCGAAAAGTAATATTAACCAACTGAGACTTTATCTTTCGATCCAAACGTTTTCGAAGCTATCGATTTGAGTCGTGATATCGTTGATCTCTTCTTCGATTTCAATTGCCGAAATCTGCTCCCATTCTTCGGGAGACAGCCCGCTCGTTTGGTCGGGGGCAGATACCGCCTCTGGCAATGGGCCAGGAGAAGGACTGGGCGATGCCACGACCACGTTAGGGGTAATCGCATCCTTAGTCGCATCCTTTGTCACCTGGTTCGTCACCTGGTTGTTCATGTTCAGAGGGAACAGCCAACGGTTTGTTTGCGACCCAACCAGGGCAGACAGGATTCCGAAAAACAGCAGCAGAACCAATCCAATCCAAAGCGGCGATGTAGATTTGTGCGTGATTGGTTGTTGGAAATAGGGAGCAGGATATTGTCCTGGGGAATTCCAATGCGACAGAGCCGTCCGCAGGGTTTCCGCAACTTCCATCGAGGTGGATGGTCGTTTCTCCTTTTGCTTTTCGTGGAGCCATGCGACAAGCGAAATGAGCCAAGTTGGCAAGTGCGGGTCGATGCTCGACAAGCAACGGGGTTGATCCTCGGTCAGTCGGCGAAGCACGCCGATGGCTGTTGGAGCTCGAAAGGCCGATCTTCCTGACAGCATTGCGTACAGAACACTTCCAAGGCTAAACAAGTCAGATTGAAAGTTCACAGGAAGCCCCATGGCTTGTTCTGGAGACATGTACTCAGGAGTTCCTGAAATTGTTCCGCTGGCGGTCATGGTTGCGTCATCCAGAGCTTGGGCTACTCCGAAGTCCGTGATCAGAGCTCGCTCGGTGCCAAATTCCAACAGGATGTTTGCAGGTTTAATGTCACGGTGAACCAAGCCGCGTGAATGGGCTGCGGCAAGTCCGTCCGCGATTTGACTCGCGATTCGCAATGCGGAACCAACGTCCAAGGCTCCTAGGCGATCGATACGAGCTTGCAGGGATTCACCGGCGATCAATGGCATCACCAGATACGGAGGGTCGCACTGCTCGTTGATACTATGAATGGGGACTACGTTCGGGTGGACCACAACGGCTGCGGCGCGCGCTTCACGAATAAAACGTTGCCTAGCAATCGCGATGGTAGCGAGATGAGGGTGCATGGCTTTGATAGCGACCGGCCGATGCAGTTGTTGATCCCAGCCTTCTAAGACCACGCCCATCCCACCCATACCAACCACGCGTCGAACCAAAAAAGGTTCCAGCTTGCCGATAAAGCCTTGTGCCAACGCCTCAGGGTCACATGGCTTTAGCCAGCTGACAAGCGATCCTGGATACTCATGCACATGGTACTGGCTTGCCCCGTTGGAAACGTTGGGATTCGCGGAGTCGGGTCGAGAAGGTTCCGACAATTGCGTTCTGACTGCGGATGCCGACTCTTGCCACTGGTTATCCGAGCAGGTTGCGATGTCTAGTTTATCTCTGCAAGCCGTGCATTGGTTTAAGTGAAGTGTAAGATCTTGAAGTTCTTGACCGGCAAGTTCATCTTCGATGAGTCTTTGCAGCAAGATGTCGTCGCAGGACGAGCATTCTTCAATACGATTCTTGGGTGCAATCATGATTCTGTTTCCCATCGGTTGCTTTGGTTTGCCACCCAAGCACGAATTTTGGCGAGTGTTCGGCTGCGTGCGACGTATACGGTTCCGAGTTCCATGCCAAGTTCTTTCGCTACGAGTTCGGGATCACAATCTTCGACCGCAGTCCGCCAGAAAGCGGTCCAGGTTTGCGGTTGCACGCGTTTGCGAACCTGTTCCGCAGCCAGTACAAAAACTTGATGTTGCCATTCCTTCTCCAGTTCCGACTCCGAGTTACTGGAAAGGCAGGGTGTAGCGCATTCTTCGAGCCCGGTGGCAGGTGCTCGTAAGATTTCGTCCAGGGGCTTTCGGGTTAAGCGATTGAGAGCTTTGTTCTTGGCAATCGTCATGAGCCAACGTCGAAAAGACCCTTGCTGCTGGCGTGGGTCGTAGTTCGAGATCGCTTTCACAATGGCAAGCAAGACATCCTGAAGTACTTCCTGAACATCATGTTCCCGAGTCCCGCGTTGTTTGGCGATTCGCACGATAACCGGCGAATACAGTTCCACGAACTCTTCCCAGGCAAGCGCATCCTGTCGATCTTTCAATCGAGCGATCAGCGCATGTCGGGTGGTAGGTGAATGGAACATGACAAGCATTAAAGGTCTAAATGAATTGCGAACAACCTCGGGTTACAAAACAAAAACCCGGCATGGGCGAAGAACTTACTTCACTTGGCAATTTTCCATGAAATTTTTTGATGGATTGCTTTGGCGTGATGGATGTTTCTTAACCAAATGCAAACCATTGGCTGATTGGGAGGCGTATGAAGTTCCATGTTCGTAGAACCTTCCTCGAACTCAGCATTTCAATGGGGCGATTCCATTTTACACGGCTTCTCTGCCCAAAATGGGTTTTTCCAAGCATCATGGGTGTCTTGTTTTGCTGGCCTTCCAGACCTATGTTCGCAAAGCAACCAAGGCTGTTTCAAATTGCAACAGGCAATGACGTTTTGTGCTGTGAACTCAGGCAGAGAACGTATAGACTGTTGTTGAGACTCAGGTCAAAGATTGTTGGCAATGCATATAAGTCGATGATGCGACGACTATTATAGAGAAACCGTAATCGGGACTGGCTAGTTGATTGTCAGCTTTCCTGACGGCGTGGAAAACGGCGATTCGCTCCTTACAAAGCTTCATCCGTAATGATGGAATTGAAACAATCTGAAAACGTCCAACCGGTTGCTGATGTCAGTGAACTGCTGGCTCGTCGCGACGCTGCCGCTCTTCAGGATCTTATCACATGGTATCGGCCCCTTTTGAAAGGGATGGCGGATCGGAACTTAGATCCGCTATTGCGTTCAAAAATCGATGCGTCGGACGTAGTACAAGACACCTGTAGCGATGTGGCGTGTGCGTTCCCAGACTTGAAGGCGACCAATCGTTTGCAATTTGTCGCCTACGTAACAACCGTACTCAAGCATCGCTTAGAGGACCTTCGACGACGGTTCCTTCTTTCCCAGAAAAGAAACGTCTATCGCGAGCGGTCAATTTCCGGCAACCAACTGGATAACGAAAGTCAATTCGCGGATGGATGCGAGGCGGCCTTAGATAAGCTTTTGGACCAAGAAGTTTGTGATCGATTGTATGTAGCTTTGAATCGGTTGCCCCGCGAATTGCAACGCGTACTTCGTTGGCGATTTCGCAAAGGGATGACTTACCAACAAATCGGCGAAAAGTTAGGGCGTACGGACGATAGTGTACGCATGCTTATCAATCGTTGTCTCGCTCGGTTGAGGTCGGAAGTATTTCCGAATGGATTGAGTGGTTAACAACGGCAGCACTCGACAAATGCTTGATGACTCAGGTTCTTCCGAAGGCGATGCGCAGGATTTAGAACGCATTCGTGAATGGATGGACCGAAGCGAATGGGACATTCTCGATGAGCCAACCGAGGTTCTTCGTGACAAAGAGATTTGCATTCAGCTTTTGGCAAAGTGCTATCTGAACTTGAGTAACGATGCTGAGCCAAACGGGCCGCATGTCGACACGGGGAACGAGAAAGCATCCACAAGTCCAAGAGAAAAACCGCGTTTTTCTAAGCCTCAGTTTCTGGGTATCGGTGCGTTTGGAATCGTGTTCTCCGTGCACGATGAACTCTTGAAAATCGATGTTGCTGTAAAAATCTTACGCCCATCCAAAAACACATCCCAAGAATTGCGGGCGCGTTTTATCGGTGAAGCTCAAGTGACAGCTTCATTGTCCCATCCAGGTATAGTTCGAGTCTACGACACGGGGTTCCTTGGAAGCTTGCCTTACATCACTTCCGCAAAGATGGATGGTGGGACTCTTGCCGATTTCCTGAACAATGCGAAGCCACTGAATGTTCGGCAGGCTGCCTGGGTGGTTGCTCGCATTTCCCACTCGGTTCAGTTCGCTCATTCCAAGGCCATTTTGCACAGGGACTTAAAGCCCAGCAATATCCTGTTGACTCCTTGCGACATCGACGGCTCGGAGCAACTTGGGTTTGAACCCATGTTAACCGACTTTGGTTTGGCGAAGCGATTGGATCGCGACAGCTCGATTTCGAATATGACTCAAGATGGACGAGTTCTTGGAACCGCTCGTTATATGTCTCCCGAACAAGCGAGAGGGGCGCATTCCGAAGTAGGGACAGTTTCGGATGTTTTCTCGCTTGGAATCATTCTTTATCAGCTACTGATAGGGAAGGTGCCTTTTGATGCACCGTTGGATCAAACGATCAGGTCGATGATATCGGAGAAGGAGCCTGTACGTCCTCGATTGGTTGACAGGTCGATTCCTGCTGATTTGGAAGCCGTGGTACTGAAGTGCTTGGCCAAGGAGCCCGAAGCGCGTTATCAATCCGCAAATGAACTTGCATTGGATCTGGACAGGTTTCTTCAGGGAGAACCCGTTGCGGCGAAAAAAAGCACGTTACTGCGACGGTGGAGCTATACCGCACGCAAGCATCCCATTATTTCGAGTGTTTTGACGATTGCATTACTTACCAATTGTATAGCGATTGTTGGTTTGTCTATCGCGCTCAGAAACGAAAGGATTGCAGCCGAGCACGAACGACTGCGAGTGATCGACTTGGCAACTGTTTATACCAAGATAGGTGACGACATAATTGCTGGCAGAAGAATTAAAAACAATGTGATGTTGGACTTGTCGCTGAAGATGCATGGCGTACTCGACGAATACCTTTTGGTGCACGCGAGCGATGAAAAAGTCCTTCATTTAAAAAGCGTTCTTTGCCATTTTCAGTCGATTGTACACCAGAGAATGGGTTTGTTTGACCGAGCTGTTGAAAAGAGAGTCGAAGTGCTGAACATTCTTGATAGACTTCTCTTGCT
Source organism: Planctomycetaceae bacterium (assembly GCA_027487485.1). Taxonomy (GTDB): domain Bacteria; phylum Planctomycetota; class Planctomycetia; order Pirellulales; family Pirellulaceae; genus JBKCUI01. Next base: position 291,219 of record JAIYDN010000018.1, read on the forward strand.
CCAACCAAAAAACAAAACCTATCGATTTCAGCGTTTCTTTTCTCAAAAGCTTTTGGCGGGTTGGCTCATTGGCAACGCAGACCTGAAAATCGACTCATTGCCTGTCGATGGCATGGATCTGTTAGAGCAATCGCATTCCGATATTGAAAAACTGGCTCAAGAATTTCCAGAGAGCATTGCTTACATGGATGCGCTAGCTGCAACGAAATGGGAGTTGGGAGGATATTGGGATAGAAACGATCTTGGCGAAGCCAAACAATTAATCTCTGAGGCCATTTCTATTTCGGAAGCCCTTTGGAGCAAACACCCCGATCGTCCGGCGTTTGCCAAGTACGCTATTTTGGGCCATTCCCGATTAGCCGGATATGCATTGAAAGAACCCAATCTTCATCTTGCTTTGTCCGAATGTACTCGAGGAATCGAACTGTACGATTCGGCTTGGCTGCCCATTGAAAGCGAACTTTGGGTTGTTGAAATCATGTGTCCGGTCCTTGATCAATGGGCCAAAGTGTTAGTAGCCAATGAAAAATGGGAGCAAGCCTTATCGATTCTCGAAAAATCGGATCAGCAATTAGCGACCTTATTGGAAGAGTTCCCAACGATAGCCTCTCTAGGGGCAGCGACAATCAAAAATGGTTTGATTCGTAGGGATGTGCTTGGCGCCATGGGCAACCATCAGGCAGCGGAAATGGAACTGAACCGGTTGGTGCAGTCTGTCGAAAAATCGAAATTGCAGGATGGCTTTATGGATGCCATCCTGGACTTGAAACTGGAGAGAAAACTACCAGAACAGATCGAATTGCTTTTCAACCATTGACGCATCGGAACTTTCCCACTGCACAAAAGCAGTCGAAGGAACCTTTTCCACGCGAAATGGTGATGCCCTACAGATAATTGAAAAGCGTAAGCTGCGAAGAATTCGAAAGAAGCTTTAAACTTGCCTCGTAGGCGGCTTGGCGGGCGGTAAGGTCGGTGATTGCCTGAGCCAGGTCCGTGTCTAAATTTCTCGACTCGTCCGCTTTCAGCTCGATCCTGGTAACTTCTTGAATCTCCTTCAAGTTGTCGATTCGCTGTTGCTGAACACCCAATGAGCTGCGTGTTAGCGACAAGCGTTGCAGATCCTGGTCTGCGAGGTCTACCGCCCGTCCGATTGCGACCGAGTCTTTGTTTTGAATGGCTTCTCTCAGGCGCACGAGCGTGTTAAAAACCCCTTTCACTTCCTGTGGGTTGGGATCGGTTCCGGTGACGGTATATACCCCAGCGACCGTCGTCGCGGTGACGTTGGTCGAGCCCTTGGGAATCAAGCCAAGATCCCATGCGGCCTGACTGCCGCCTGCATTTTGGACCGTAATCGGCCCAGGAGTGGTTGTAAGGGGTGGCCCCAAAGGATCGACCACATACTCCGCCGATTGGAGGGCAATTCCAGTACCCGCCGCATTCAAGGTCGCGAAGATTTGAGTGGCTAAGTTTTGATTGTCGCTGTGATTGTTGATCCGGCTTAAAACATCTTGAACGGTGACGCTTCCGTTGAGATCGACTAAGAATTCGCTTCCGTCATTGCGGGTAATTCGAAGGTCCGGTCCATCCGCAAGCGTAACCCCTTGATTGAAATTGAGCTGATCGAGGCGTGTTTGCCCATGGAATGAACGAAGACCGAGCTGGCTTGCCAAGTCGCCCGCTCCGTCACTGATGGACAAATTGGAACCGCTTTCGGTAGAACGAATCCGAAAGGAGCGACCGTCGGGTGTGATTTCCGCCAAGACTCGGGCGCCCGATGCGTTGATCTTGTTGTTGAGGTCTTCGATGGTTGTTGCGTTTCCAACTGCAATATCGTAACTTCTGCCGTTCTGTTGAATTCGAAGGCTATCAGTTAGTGCAAAACCGAGACCGCCGTTCAGTTGATTCAAGCGAGTTGTAGGACGAAGGATTGGGTTGAGTGCTCCGCCAATCTTTGGAGCAGCCACACCGGGGGAATCTGCGAGGATTCCAAGATCGGCCGCAGTGGTTCCAGTACTAGACTCCGTGATACGAATATTGCCCGGTCCACCATCAGCAAAACCGATTTCAAGGACACCGTTATTCAGGGTCGCTTGAATCTCGCGTCCACTGATGGGGGCACTGTCGTTGATTCGTTGCAGAACGTCGTCAAGGGTATCGGAGTTAGCTAGGTCCACCGTGACTTTCTCCACACCATCGGAGATCACGATGGCGCCATTGGAGATTCCACGGCCTTGATTCAAGTCGGTCAATCGGGTGCTCGGAACCGCCGCAGGGTTCAGATTCGAATTCGAAACAATCCCATCGGAGATCAATCCAAGGGCACGTTGACCGGTAACGTTGTGAGCAACATATTCCCCTTCGTTGGCAATCGTTAGCAGGCTGGCATCATTTCCTTTGAATCGAACCAGCCCATTCAAAACGTCGACGGTTTCCCCGCCTACGCCACCGCCGGAAAACAAGTATCGGTCCAAATGTCTTGAGTTTGCGGCAGAAGTCAATCGTTCGATGGAGGCGTTGATTTGTGATATCCATCCGTTACGTTCCTCGTCACTAGCGAGATTGCCCGCGCTTTCGACTCCAAGCCCACGTATCTCCGTCATGATGTCTTGAACGTTGGCGAGCGTTGCTTCGGTAACATTCAAATAGCTTTGTGATGAATCAAGATTGCGAATCGCCTGATCCCTGAATTCAAGATCCCGTTGGATGCCGATGGTTCGAATTGCCGCGCCTGGATCCTGGCTTGGCGAACTGATGCGTCGCCCCGTGGAGATTTGTTCCTCAAGCCGCTGAACTGCAAGCCGACCAGCCTGGACTTGGAACAGAGAACGGTTCCGAGAAAGAGAATCGCTGGTTCGACCAGACACCGCAGGATAAAAGGAACTTAACATTCTCGAAGTCCATTCCTAAACAATGTTGACAAGCGTATCGAGCATTTCGGAGGCAGTAGCAATGAGTTTCGAAGTCGCTTGAAAAGCTCGTTGGTACAACATCATTTTGACAGCCTCCTCATCCAGATTGACGCCAGAGATCCCTAAATGCTGCGCTTCTAAGGTTTGATGAAAGTTACGAACTCCATCCGTGATACCTTTTTGAGAATTGATCTCGCGTGTCGTGTCTGTAATCATGGATTCGTAAATGCCGATGATCGATCTTCCGCCCAAGAGTTCATTCGGTTGAGTGAAGGCTTCGGCAAGTTTCAACGCATTGTCCGATCCGTTTCCATTTCCATTTAAGCTGATGGCCAATTGAGTAGGGTCTGCAACAAGATCTGGGCGTACTTCGATCGTAGACGCGGAATCGCCACGGAAGAAAGTATTGATCCCCAGCGCGGACAATACCCCGCTGGTGTCGTTCGAGAAGCTAAATCGAACTCCCTGCGAGTCCGACTTAATTTCCAAGCGACCGTCGTTCGTAATGCTAGCCGAGATACCATCGACAGCATTAATGGCATCGGCCAATTGCCGTGGCGTAGTATCCGACGAGAAACCTTGCTGCTTGACGAAGATATCGCTGGTTTTTGTAACACCAGTACTCGCGTCCGTGACCTTGATGATGAACGACCCGTTATCGAAATCCAAAGAAGGGTTCGATATTTCGATGGGATCGGTGGGGATCTTGAAAGAGACATCGCTGGTAACCGAATTGAAACCGCGAGCACCTTGCCCTTGGGAATGGATGCGATTCACAACGCGAATGATGTCTTTTGCGAGTGTATCCAGTTTGCTTTGAAAACCGGTTGATGACGAGACCTGAGCCGACTCGAACAGCCCTTTGACCTTACCACCAGTGAGGTTCAGGGGCGCGTCGGTGTCCGCTGTCCGCATTTCAAGAAAAGTATCTTCGCCTTTGGAAACAATGCTGGTTTTGATTTCTCGCGGGATGCCGTTGGCAACCAAATAGTCGCCTCCTACGAAAACAGTCACGGCCCCGGTTGCCTCTTCGCTAACACTGATATCCACATAGGAGGATAGTTCGTCGAGTGCATTGAAACGTTCATCGCGAAGTCCCACAGCATCCGAGTTCGAAAGGGAACCACCCTCGATCTCAACAATACGCTGATTCAGTTTGGCAATCGAATTGACCAGTCGATTGATATCCCCGACCGCCGAATTGAGCTCCGCTCGATTCCGATTCGCAATTCCTGTGACGTTGCTGGAAACCGTTCTTAACTGAGAAGCCAGTTCTTGTCCGCGAGCGACCGCAAGCGATCGAACAGACTCGCTGCCGGGCTGATTGGCTACATCTTGGAATGAATTTGCAAACCGGCTCAGATTGGAAGAAAAATCAGTCTCGGTCAATTCGTTTAAGAGACTTTCGACTTGACCGTTTGTGGAAGAAAGTTGTTCTTGATAGGAAAGTTGGCTTTGGGCTTGTCGCAGTCGGTCGAGAACAAAAGTGTCAAGCTTTTGTTGAATCCCAACGGACTGCACGCCTTGGCCAATGATCAAGTCACCTGACTTGTACCCTAAGGCTGGTGCTTGGATTAGTTCTTGGCGAATGTATCCAGGGGTGTTGACATTGGCGATGTTGTTGCCAACGACTTGCAAGCCTGTTTGGCTTACACGAAGAGCGTTGGAGGAACCCTGAATTGCACTAAATAGACTCATGCTTGAACATCCATGCTAGGACTATGCCTGGTTTCGACGTTAGGCTGCTTCGTTCACAAGGAAGCCGCCTTCGTGCGAATGCGATTCGCTTGGACTGTACGTGGCTGATTCCGATTTCCCGGTAGCCAAGATCATAAGCATGTCAGCAACAAACGATTTCGATTGGAAGGCCGTAACCCACATCGACATGCTCAATTGCTGGATTCGATCAAGCTGAAGTTCGAGATTCGAGATTCGAAGAGTCCAAAGCGATGGCCATTGCGAATCAAGCTGAAGTGATAAGTCTCGAAGGCTTCGAGGAGAATACCCCATGCCTTCAGCATCTTTCAAAAGTCGTTCGCGTTGGCTTTTGCATTCCTGAATTTCTCGATGAACTTCTTCGCCTTCAAAGCAAAGCGCGAAGATCTGCGAATGTTCACCCAACAAGTAGGTCTTTTGGATAGAGCCCAGGATGGATTCCCATCGGTCCAATGCGTTTGAGAAGCGATCAAGCCATTGGCCAGCATCATGAATGAGAGCAGGAACCATAATGAAATTCTCTTTTCTTGATTTCGGCTGTGGGACCCACGACATTGAAACTAACATTCCTGAAACGCGTTCATCCCCTTAGAGGGGATGAACGGCCATTCGCGGGAATGTTCTGATTTCTTCGACTAGAACTGGAAGGTTAACCCTAGATCGATTCCGTGCAGGAAGAAAGCTTCCGACGTAAACTTGGGAGCAGGTGACACAATCGGTAGATTGTTGAGTACACCGGTAAAGTCAATGTTCTGATCCATTTGACTTGCTGCCATCGCAACGCTTGGGAGCATGAGCATCGTGTAACCGACCCCGAACTCAGCCCGTCCAAGTTGGTACTTGATCTTGGCGCCCGCTTCTGGCAAGAAGGTGAATTGATTTCGTTTCAATGTCACGCTGTTGCTACTCTGAGCGAATAGGCCTCGGTTGCCGTTGTCAGGTGCTGGTGTGTTGGTAAACGCAAAATTACCATTCACATTGCTCGTCTGCTGCATGTTACCGATAGCCACCTTGCCCAGAGCCGAGAACGTAAAGCGACCTTTTTTCAGTTCTTGGCTCAGGCCGATGTGGCCACCATGGAACTGGTTCTTGGTACTGAAGTTGTCCTGGAGCGTGCTAACCGTACCGTTCTGAATGATATTGGTGTTAAGACCATCGACGATCTGAGTGCGAAGTCCCAACTCATTATCTAATCTCAAGAAGGTGTATCCCGTTAGCAGATCCACTCGACTGTTGCCTGATTTCGCAAGAAGCGACCGAGCATAGAGTTCTGAGGCGATCAAATCCAAATCGCTTCGTACTTGAATCGTTCCTGTGTTGGCACCTTCGCCAGGGTTAGCCCCGGCTTCATTGACGTTCAGCAGGGAAGGAAGACCGCTAGCAGTGTTAAAGAATGGAACTGCAGTCGAGTTTCCACCGTTGGTATAGGTGGTGGTGGTTCCGTCTGAGAAAATCCCCCAGACTCGACCTCCCACTCCGAAACTTTCGTCGTCATCCAACCAAATGCCAGTATTCAGTCGCATGCCAACTTGCATGTCCGTACCTGTTGGTTGATCAACACCACCAGCCAACACGTTGGTCGGGGTCGCTTGCGGGTCGTTACCGCCAACAACCAAAGGTATTCCCTGAATCCCTTTGCCCCACCAAAGGATGGTTTCGGTTTCCAGCCAGCCGCTGGACGAGGATGTGCCGCGAGAGCCGGTATTGCGAGAAGAAGTGACGTAGCTTCCCGAATCCATGCTACCTACGGAGTAGTTGGTTTGAGTGAAGCTTGGCTGGTTATAGCTAGCTTCATGCATCGTTGGATCGTAGAAGGTTCCAGTTCCGGTCGGGGCGAGCCCCGCGTCGGTCGCAACTCCGTTTGCTTGGAAAGCCGCAGGTCGCGAATCGAAGGGGACGGCGGCTTGAGGAGCACGTCCCGCAAGTCCACTATCCCCAATTCGGCCAACGCTCGAAGCAGGAGAAGTAAGTGTAGGATCTTGCCCCAAAGCGATTGCGGAGCTACCAGCTCCGCACAAAGAGGCGATGATGAGGGTCAGTGTTTTTCGTTCGATTCTCATAATTTCTTTCTCGCTAAGCGTGGGCTTGCGTACCGTTCGCATAATTGGATCGGCAGGAATTGGAAGAAAATTCGGACAAAGAGGAACTACAGGAACAGTCAACGCATTTTGCCCATCCTCCCTGAGCCGGAATCCCTTGCCAGAGTAACGATCACTTCTGTGAATGCTGGCACTGGACTTTGGAAAACCCAAGACGAAAATCTGGGTTAAGCTTACAATCACAGATCCCAGTTCAAGCTCCATAACCCCGACGCAGTTTATGTCGAAAGCCAAAACAACCAGCGAGCCAACTATGTCGCCAAACTTGCCGTCGCCAAACCTGTCCTCGTCCAGTGCTGCGCCAGCGGACGACGCGGCTGGCCGAAAAAGCAGCCCTGAGATGGGTGTCAAAGTTACCAAAGGGAAAGAGAACGCATCGGGGGACGAACGCAAGCTTCACTTGCCTTATCGCCCTCACGTGTCTGCAGGATGGGCGCTACCTGGTATTGCACGTTACAAAGTAAGCCAGTGGCTGGAGCAAACTCGGGCTGTCAACGCATGGGAAAGCAATCGTCGTGAGCTGACCGAACCCCAGATTCGCAAAGAAGCACTGTCATTGATCTATAGGGCGAAAAGTGGCGAACCGTTATCCTCGCTTGTGCCCGAGATGTACTCGTTGATTCGCGAGGCGGCTCGACGTGCTCTTAATATGCGGCATTACGATGTTCAGATACTCGGGGGCATCTGCTTGTTCCACGGATGCATTGCAGAGATGCAAACGGGCGAGGGAAAAACGCTCACTGCAACCTTGCCATTGGCCCTGCATGCCCTTTCTGGCAAAGGGGCTCACTTAGCGACGGTCAATGACTACTTGGCGGAGCGGGATGCCGACTGGATGAAGCCTTTGTTCGATACACTTGGTATTCGCATTGGTAAGGTTCTTACCGATCACGATCAAGATCAACGACGGAAGGCATACGCCGCCGATGTGACCTATGGCACCGCAAAGGAGTTTGGATTCGACTTTTTGCGCGATCGATTGTTGATGCGTGCTCAGGGGCGCGCGGTAGACGATTTCTTGGGAAGTGGATCACAAGAACGATGGGCGTCCAGTGGCGACCAACCTGTCCAACGCGGCATGCATTTTTGCTTGGTGGATGAAGCAGATAGTATCTTGATTGATGAGGCTCGAACGCCGCTGATCATTGGATCGTTGGGGGACGAGTCTCGCGACATAGTGATCGCGACGTTTAAGTGGGCCGCCGAGCATGCGCCGCTTTTTGTCTTGAAAGAGCACTTCACGATCGAAGAAGATAATCGCAAGATTGAGCTCAATGCCAAGGGGCGGCAGTACGTTCGATCGTTACCTCGGGACGAAGCGATTCGACTTGCAGCTTTAGTCGATCTCTATGAGTACATTGAACGAGCGATTAAAGTCCATCGCGACTTCCATCTAGACCGTCAATATGTGGTGCGAGAAGATGAGATCGTGATCGTCGATGAATTCACAGGACGCTTGGCAGAGGGGCGAAAGTGGCGTGACGGTATCCACCAAGCGATTGAAGCAAAAGAAAAGATTGAGGTCACCGTCCCAACTGGGCAAGCCGCTCGTATTACCGTCCAAGATTTGTTTTTGCGATACAAACACTTGGCGGGGATGACCGGTACTGCAGCAACCAGCGCGGGGGAACTCCGCCGCATCTACAAAACCCCGGTGGTTCAAGTTCCTACCAATCGCCCTCCGAAGAGACAGCGACTGACGGACTCTGTGCACCATGACATGACAGAAAAGTTCAAAGCGATTGTGAAGGAGGTGAAGGACGTTCATGCCAAGGGACGCCCGGTTCTTATTGGAACGCGATCGATTGATAAGTCGACCATCTTGGCCAATATGCTGCGTCAGGAAGGGATGCAAGTTCATGTTCTGAATGCGCACGAGATCGAACGGGAGGCGGAGATCGTTGCCAACGCTGGCCGGCATTCGCAGATAACCGTCGCGACGAATATGGCCGGCCGGGGAACGGACATTAAGCTTGAGAATGCGATTCGAGAATTGGGGGGCATGATGGTCATTTGCACCGAGCTCCACGATGCAGCTCGGATCGACAGGCAGCTTATTGGACGTTGCGGGCGACAGGGCGACCCTGGCACCTACCGGCAATATCTTTCCATGGACGACGAAATCCTACGGAATGGTTTCGGCACGAAAGCTGCTGAAAAATACAAGGAGTTAGGCTCCCAGGGTGGGTCCTTGGCTGGAAAAGCAGGCTTGTTTAAGCTTGCACAGCGAAAAGTTGAAAAGAAACACTTTCGAGACCGCATGGCATTGCTACACCACGAGAAGGAACGGACTAAGATTCAACGGGAGATGGGACAAGATCCATATCTTGATACCGCAGAATAGCGTTCGCGGAGCCTTTTTGCTCCGCGTTCGCTTCCGTTCTAACGTTTGAATCACTGATGAATTCGCTAAGCAACTCGATCGCGTATCTTACGCTCCAACAACCTCGGATGCGCAAAGGGTCCTTCGCTACACTCATCGGAGCCATGCCTCTTTTGGACGTCTTCGTGGCAGGGCCGGAAAACCAATTGACAGTTGAATCTCTGTCGCCGAGCGGGGTGTCGGAGCTGGCGAGTCGCTCGCCGGTTTTTTTGTATGGTCCGAGCGGGGCGGGAAAAACGGCCGTTGCGCTGACGCTTGCGGCACGCTGGATGAATGAAACCACCGATCGCAATCTGACGTTGACCAGTGGTTCCGATTTCTCCAGGGCGTTCACCCGTGCCATTGAGGCCGATGACATGGATCGGTTTCGGCTGCTTCACCGCCAATGCGACTGCTTGCTGATCGACAATATTCAAGAACTGGCGACGAAACCAGCAGCTCAAGAAGAAATGATCTCGACCATCGATCATTTGATCAACGATGGACGAGCCATTATTGTAACCTCGCCCGAACTACCGTCGCTGGTACCCAATCTGAGGTCTGCTTTGACCAGCCGGTTGAACGGCGGCTTTGGTATTCCAGTGGCCTATCCTACTCTTGCGAGTAGAAAAGAAATTCTCAAGCTATTGGCGTCTAGCTCACAAATCGCGATCGGTGACGAGGAGCTCGATGCAATTGGGGCTCAGTCACACGACAACATGTCTGCGATGCAATTGCGTGGAATCTTGATCCGTTGGTCGCACCATAATCGAATCGCACCAGAGCGAACCCCAAACGAATCGAAGCGATTGATTGATAGTCTTTTGGACTCGCAAATCGCCAAAGCCCCAACCCTATCGGATATTGCGAAAGTGGTGGGACGCGAAATGCAATTAACATTGGAGCTCTTGCGTGGTCCAGGGCGAAAATCCAGCGTGGTGCGAGCTCGTGGTCTTGCCATGCTTTTAATGCGCCAGCTGACAGACGAATCCTACCAAAACATAGGGAAGTATTTCGGAGGTCGCGATCATACAACCGTGATGCATGCGTGCAAAAAAACAGAAGAAGATCTGACGTCGGACCTTGAACTGCTACGCGTGGTGGATCGCGTCAAGCAACGATTCAAAAAGTAAAACCGCTTGATGACTCCGAGGCTAAACGGCTTGTTGTGATTAAAGCAACAAGCCGTAAAACTACGGGATCGGACAAATGCTCAGGCTGCTGAATCGAATCTTACATCCTGGATCGTGCCCTTGAAGCATAATGGTCCCAGCTTCGGTGCGCAAACCCTTTCGTGGGTTTGCGTTCGTCGCCCGAGTGTCTTCCCAATCCACCACCTGCACTCCGTTCACCCAAGTGCCGAAGAATGTTCCATCTGCAATCACAGACACAAAGGTTCGCTTGTCGGGATCAGACAACACTGCTTTCGCGTTTTGACGTCGGAATATCGCCCCCATTCCGGCGTCGACCGGCCTTCGGCGATCGTCACGGAATCCATGATGCAATTGACACTCGTAACCATTCATGTCCTCGCCCGGCACGCAACGAAAGAACAGTCCGGAATTAACGTTGTCCGCAAGCGTTTGCACACTGACCTGAATGCAACAATTGCCGTAAGGTTGTAAAAGCTCCAAATGCCCTTTTCCTCCCTCCAACAGCAGTTCCCCTTGCTCATTCAGACTAGCTTGGACCGCTCCCGCGGGTTGCCCAAAGTCTTTCAGTTCCTTTGCGGGCAAAATTGCGTAAGAGATAGGACGCACCCGAATGTCTCGAAACTGAATTGCCCCTTCACGAAATTGCAAACCAATCCATCCTGAAGCGAGACCAGTGGTATCCACATAATCCGCCGACAGGACGTCATCCACCCAAGCCTGAACGCGATCGCCGTCGACAAGGGCATGAAGTGTATGCCACTCTTCCGGATCCGGTGCAGCGACTTGTTCATCAACCTTGACTCTTCCTACAAGCGAACCGGTTGGGAAGGGATTGTCTTCCGGCGCAATATTAAGCTCGTAACAATCTTCGGCTGGATTCTTAGGTACCATCGGTGTACGAAGGAAGACACCACTGTTGACGTTGGCAGCCCCTTTGTATTGAACGAGCAGCTCAAAGTCGGAAAATCGGACAGACGTGCAAAGCAATCCCGCATCTCCCGAATCGGCAACGAGAGAACCGTCTTCAACCCGCCAATTGGCATTCCCCGCATTTCGCCAGCCCGTCATGGATTGCCCATCAAACAAGCGTATCCAACCGACTGATAAATCGTCTTCAGAAAGTCGCATCGACAATAACCCATCGACATCCACTGAAGCATCCAAGGGGGCTTCCTGCGGTGGCCCATCGGCAGCAGGTTTTTGGATCGGTGCGGTTGACGCGACTGGCCCGGTCGGTGGTTGAGTCGCTTCCGAAGTATTGTCGGGTTTTGATTCTGCTGGTTTAGATTCTGCGGTGCACCCCAGCATATTGCAACCAAACAACAACAGTACCAAGGCTGCAAGAAGATGACGTTCCTGTTGGATTACGTTTCGAAGGGTTCGGATATTTCTAGCCATGCTGAAAAACACTTTGGGAGTTCGGGTGCTTCGTCAAAATCGCCGCCTTGCCAACGCAGCTCGATTCGATTGCTTGTTTGAAGTAACTTACGAATGGAGACAATCGCTGAACCATCCACTATAGCTGATTCAAGACACTTGTCCCCCCAAAAAATCTTGGTGGAAGAATCTAGGTTCGCGAAACACAGCATCACTTGCTGATCTTCGGTAAGACCCGTTGGGCAATGAAAACTACGAACGGCCAGAATTGAATTTCGTGGTTGATTTTGAAACTCCGCGTATTTCGAAAGCTTCCAGTTGGAGCTGAGAGATATTCGATGTTTAGCATTCACATTCGGACTCGTACATCGCGGTGCTAGGGAACACACCAGGCTTGTCTTCGGCATACCAACGGTCTAGTACTGCGGACCATTCGGAAAGGTTTTTGACTCTCGCAAAACTTTCGCGAACAAGTAAACCGTCGGGATGAAGCGCCGAATACTTGATTCCAAACTTGCGCATCGGCACGCCAGCTCGGTCCCGTCCGTAAAGTTGTTCAGCCAATTGGAAATGCTCTAAAATCACCTCCCGCTGACGGTGAAGCGACGGTGCCGCAGGTAAGGGCCGGCCATGAAAGATGGCTTGGCATTGTTCAAAGATCCATGGATTTCCAATGCAACCGCGCGCCACGGTCACTCCGTCGATTCCCGTTTCTTGCATCATTTTCAAGCACGATTCGGCCGTGAACAAGTCACCGCTCCCCAAGATGATTCGGTCCGGACCGACGTGCTGTTTGACTTCGCGAAGAAATGCCCATCGACTGGGTCCGTTGTAGCGCTGCACGACGGTTCGGCCATGCACGGTGATGGCGGACACTCCCATGGCAAATGCCCCATCCAGGATCTCGTAAAATCGATCGCGACTTTCCTCGGAATCGTCCATCCCGCGTCGCATTTTGATCGTCACCGGAATTTCCGGAGGGACGATATCTCGAGTCCGCTTGACAATCTCCAGTGCTACGCTTGGCTGGCTCAGATGATATCCACCCCGGCATCGACCAAGGACTTTTTTGACTGGGCAACCAAAATTGATATCAATCACCGCGAAGCCAGCTTCAACCAGCTTTTTTGCCCCCAAGGCAAATTGCTCTGGTTCCGCCCCCATCAATTGACCTGCGACAGGCTGTTCTTCGTGACTATTGAAAAGAAAATGTTGAGTTCGCTTACGTTCTTTTAACTCAACAAGAAACTGGTCCAGCATCACTTCGCAAAGCGAATAGGAAGCGCCATGCCGTCGGGCGATCAGACGCATCGGCCAATCGCTATACCCACTTAACGCAGCTTGTACGACCGGAAAGCCAATATCGACAGCACCAATTTTGAGCGGCCGGTAAAGCGCGGGCTGGGTGGGTGAGGCACTGGAGGTCAAAATAGCCATTTCCTATCAAATCGTTATTCTTTTTTGTGGTTCTCTAGCGAGATTAATGCACTGGTTGCTGGAGTCAACGCCAAACTGGTCTGGCCGCGTCAGCTGGGAAATGGTAGATCGAACGTACACGCCGGCAGGAGTTGTCGGCTTGGCAAAAGAAGCGGCAGGATGTCGCTCGAAAAAACGTCGCAAATCAGGGATGTAGGCATGAGTTTCCGATTCGATTTACCAACGGTGCTCCAACTTTCCAAAAAATGCTTTTGCATGGCACTGATTGCCTGCTTAGCAATCCAATCCTCTTCGAGGCTCGAAGCTCAATTGGCTCGCCCCAAGATGACCAGTGCTGTGGCTCCACAAAATGGGGTCAACGATGCTTTCGCCGTTAAAGCGGAACACGGGCCTTGGTTCGTGATGGCGATGTCGTTCAGTGGTCCCAATGCTAAGGAGCAATCCGAAAAGCTTGCGATGGAACTGCGAAGAGATTTTCAGCTCCAGGCATATTGCTTAAGCAAACGATTCGACTATACCCAAGGGGTCGAAGGGGCAGGATTCAATCAAAATGGCGAAGGTCGCAAAATGAAATTCCGCGACGCCAAGGTCGTCGAGGGATACGCTGTCTTAGTGGGTGACTTTGATTCCATCGACAGCCCTGCTATCAAAGAAACGCTCGATAAGATTAAACGCATCACCCCACGAATGATGGCCAACGGCGGCGAACCGATCGACCCCAAAAGCGACTCCGTCGATGTAAGCAGCTACCGCAAATATCTCCAGAAGCTAATGCGTACTAGCGAAAAGGAAGCCGACCAACCGCCTACACCTCAAGGACCAATGTCCGGCGCGTTCGTCACTCGGAATCCACTTTTGCCGGCCGACTATTACAAGGCGCCAGTGCTAGACAAGTTCGTCAAAAACCTGAACGAACAAAAGGGCCTGTCCGAGTATTCCTTGCTGGATTGCCCAGGCAAATTTTCGGTTCGTGTCGTTGTGTTTCGTGGGGAAGATCAAACCTCCAGCTGGGGACGTTCCACGAGTGCAATGATCGATCAGGACAAAGTTTCCCAACTGGATATTGCTGCTGAACGAGCAACCTTGACGGTGCGTGCGCTTCGGCAAGCTGGTTACGAAGCCTACCAGTTTCACGATCGAACCCAAAGCTATGTGACCATCGGAAGCTTTGACGAACTTGGAAGCCTGGACAAGCAAAACCGCTTGGTTTTCTCCGATGGGATCAAAGCGATCATCGAACGATTTGGAGCTACGAAACAGGTTACGAAAACCATGTACGGTTACACGCAGACCCCTCGCCTATTGTTCGATTTGATCAATCAAAACATGCTCCCAGAACTGACCAGCGCGCCCGACGGAAAGACGCGTGGCGAATGGTTAGCAAAATATTCGGTCGCATTCGACCTGAACCCTTCGCCAATGTCGGTACCGCGCCCCTCAAGCTCGAGCATCTACGGCGGATCCTTCCTGGGCAAACGCGATCGCTAAGCGACGCCAAACATCATTGGCTAAGCATCGACCAAAAAAAAATCCACCGGCGAAAAACACCGGTGGATTTTTATTTCATTACGCTGCTAAGAAAACTTAGCGAGGATGTGCTTTTTAAATTGTAGATTAAACGACTACAGTCTCTTTGATCTTCTGCAGGAAGTGATCACCACCTGCTTTGCTGAATTCTTTAGCAGCCTTTTCAGCCTTTTTGAGGTCTTCGTATTCGAAAACGGCGACTCGCTTCAAGCTTTGATTGAAAACGCCCCAGTATAACTTGATTCGAGGTTCCGCGGCGGCCTTGCGAGTTCGCTTGACTTTAGGTTCGGCGGGTGGTGCATTTGGGTCGACTTCCTTGACGGCCTTCTTCTTGCGTGGTGTTTTTGCAGCAGTTGCCATGGACAGATAACTCCAGGTAGGGAATGAAGAAAGCAAGCTGGAAAATGCCTTCAATTCCAAGCTAACGGTATCCCCTGGAGAGTAAGGCATACCAAAGCGTTCAAGGAGACACATCCAACTGAATAGAACGTCTAGTATAAGCGAAACCACCCATTCCCAAAACTGCTACCGGAAAAGATGTTCGAAAAAACCAGCGGCTCCTCAAATTCATTGGCTTTTTAGATGGTTTTGATTACTGATTCTCGGTCGGTTCGCCACAAAACTTCCTGGAATCGGGATTTTGGAATGCGCTCGTGCGACTGGCTCTTGGGTAGCAACGGTTTAAGGATGCTAAGTGGTGCGATCCGCAAGTCGTGCTTCTCATGGCTTGAATGCAACATTCGAACAATGGGGCGCATCGGCGCATCGAAATTTCCTTCAATCACAACGGCTTTGGACTGATCGTTCAACTCCACGAGCGATCCAACAGGGTACATGGACATGCTTCTCGTGAGGAGTTGAATCGCCTCTCTGCAAAATTTGCCTTCAGCTGCTTGCAAGCATAGATAGCCGATAACATCCGATGGCAGATAGCTTGCCCCGCGAACAGGTTGAGTTAACGACAGGTAGGCGTCTGCCGCATTGAGGATTTCGGAACCCTGCCGAACCTTTCCAAGAACCAGACCTCGTGGATAACCGGAACCATCCGCTTGCTCGTGCGTCTCCATGATCAGCCCCAGCAACTCTTTTGGGATTCCAGGCACACCATTTAGCAGGTCAGCGCTCTCAATGGGGTGCTTTCGATATTTCTTGCGTTGTGTTTCATCGTTGACGCTGTAATGAGATTGAAACCATTCCTGATTCAAAAGCAAGGAACAATCGTGAAGCAAACCCGCCATCCCAATCTGCAACGAAACGGCAGGGTCGTTCTTCTGCAACGTACTCATGATGACGCTCAGAAACGATAGATTCGCAGAATACTCACCAATCCGCCGAGCAATCGAAGTATCAGTACTGTGCGAGCTGGCTGCTATAACTGCCAATGCTGCAGCGATGTCATTGCTCGCGTGAATGTATAACTCTCCAACCGTGCTCCAGACCGGCTCCATTTGTTTCTCATCGGCCCGATGCAAGGTGGTGACGACATCCATCAACACGGAAACAGTATCGGCAATGGCTGACTTGATCGCTCGAGTTGTTGATTCCGGGAAAGCTCTCAAAAGAACCTCTCGCACCCGACTCGCTTCAACATTGCTAACACCTGCTTTGACTGCAGCTTCACGCATCTCTGCTTGAAGCGAACCAGCCTCATACAAACTGTTCTTATTTCTAGATCGATGTCCCGAAGAACCTTCGGAATCGATGATTCCAAACTCAATGGGTTTACCTAGATCTTTGGGATCGGCCGGAACAGGCCATTCTACATTGCTCATGATGGAGTCCCTCGATCGAATCGAATCGAGAACCATGTGCATTTCAGACCGAGCCAATTGGCCCATCGGTTAAAAACTTCGTCGCGCATTGGGGGCAATCTTCGCGTTGGGAGTTCCAGCATACCGAATGCGTTGGGGGTAGCGCATTCCAGATGGCGAATTGATCTATCGGACTTTCAGATGCACGAAATCAAGCAAGTTGCATTAATCCACAGCCTTAATGAACCAACAAAATGTTCAACCCGGCAAATTCCTCGCAACCGGATCAAATTGGGTAGCAGCCTCGGGAACAGGAAACCACATATCAGCCTGCCAAACACCCCAAAATTGATTGAATCTACACTATGTCCTCTTCATTTCTGAACAGAATGTCTGATCCAATAGCCTCGCTGATTTTCCTTGCAACGTTACGCTTCGCTTGCGGTTCTACCTTCGTCACCGAAATAGGTTATTTGAATGCGATCCATCAGTTCTACTTCTAGCATTGCACTTCTTGCGATTCTGTTCTTGTGCTCCTGTGCGAGCGCTCAAGAATCGATCACCTCCAACGTGCAGGCCCAAGAAAAAAAGCCGACGATTCCAGGTCCGACGAAGGACGGATTCTTGCTACCTAACGGATGGCATATTTCGCCTGCGGGACGCCAAATCAAAATGAATGATCTGGTCCTGAACATCCATTGCCTAAAGGACGGCAAGCATGCTCTTGCAACATGCGATGGCTTCAATGAACATTACCTGGGTGTGTTCGACTTGGAATCAGGATCCATCATATCCAAGGAAACTGCCTACCAAAGCTGGTTCGGTCTGGCTGTTAGTGAACGCCAGAACCAAGTCTGGTGGTCTGGTGGTGGAGCTGGTTTTCCACACGCCTTCGACTTCAAGGATCTTCAATTAAAGCGCACAAGCGAACCTGAGCCAAACGTTCGAACGATGAACGAAGAGGAACTGCGAGTTCTTCGTGATCGGCTCAAAAAGGAAAACGCTTTTCGCAGCGGCCTGGTCTACGACGAAAAAAGAAACATGCTGCACTCCTTGATGATCAATAGCGGCAAGCTGGTTTCGATGCCTGTTGACCCAGCCAAAGCTGCTGATCCAACCAACACAAAAGAAGTGACGCTTGGTGGTCGCCCGTACGACATCCAACTTGATCGCGATGGACGGATGCTCTACATCAGCGACTGGACTGGCGGACGCGTGCAATTCGTGGAAGTGGATTCGTTACGAGTAGTTGCCACGGTTCGCGTGGGCGAGCACCCGAATCAAATCGCACTACATCCTTCTGATTCAAGACTGTTCGTTTCTTGTGGTTCTTCCAATTGCGTCAGTGTTATCGACACTCGCAAAGGTATCGTTATCGAAACGATTTATACCAGCCTGTTTCCACTCGCTCCTGAAGGCAGCACACCAACGGCTTTAACAATCTCCCCGGATGGAGAAACGCTCTACGTCGCGAATGCTGACAACAATTGTGTCGCTGTTATCGATATCGAAGAAAGCAGAAAAAGTGCCGTCAAGGGATTTATTCCAACTGGCTGGTATCCAACTGCCGTTTCGATCACCCCCGACGGAAAAAAGCTCCTCGTGGGTGTTGGCAAAGGAAATCAAACCAAAGCCAACCCCATTCCCAAAGTGGAGCCTAAAGAATCAGAACTGACCGAAACCGAGCAAGTGATTCGCAAACTACAACCATTCCCTTACATCGGCACCACACTGGGCGGTGCTCTTTCGGTGGTGGATGTACCTGATGAAGATAAGCTTCGCGAGTACACGCAACAAGTTTACGCCAACTGCCCCTATTCTGACGACTTGCTATCGGCAACGAAACCTGCGGAACCCACCGCCATTCCACAGAAAGTTGGCGAGCCTAGCCCAATCAAGTACGTCATCTATGTGATCAAAGAAAACAGAACCTACGATCAAGTCTTTGGTGATCTCGCAGCAGGCGACAGCCCCAAAGGGAATGGTGATCCTTCCCTTTGCATGTTCCCCAGGGCAGTAACACCAAACCACCACAAGCTCGCCGAGGAGTTCGTATTGCTGGACAATATGTATTGCAATGGCCAAGTGAGTCGCGACGGGCATCCTTGGAGCACTATGGCTTACAACACAGATTACATCGCTCGCGATTGGCATTTGACCTACTCACGCCGCGCAGGCGTTGACGACGACGACGATGCAAATCTTGCAAGTGCTCCATCAGGATACATCTGGGATGCGTGCATGCGAGCCAATGTGACCTACCGTTCTTACAAAGAATATGGTGGACGCGTTTCAGACGATTCGGGGAATGCCAAGATGGAAGGTCGAGTTCCCGGCTTGGTCGGACATATGTGCCCGAACTATGGCATTGGCAAGCCTGGCAAACGGGAACGTGATACCGATTTGGTCGAAATCATGCTGGAAGAATATCACGACTTTGCAGCTAAGGGGACCATGCCGCAATTCATCATCATGAGCTTGGGAGAAGACCACACCGATGGCACTCGAACAGGTTCTTTCACTCCGCAAGCCTGCGTCGCAAGCAACGACCTAGCGCTCGGCAAGCTAGTAGACGCGGTGAGCCATGGGCCACTGTGGAGCCAAACCGCTATTTTCGTGATTGAGGACGATGCTCAAAACGGCCCTGATCACGTCGACGCACACCGAACGGTCAGCCTGGTCATTAGCCCCTACACCAAACGTAAATTTGTGGATAGCACTCAATACAGCACCGTCAGCATGATCCGCACAATGGAACTGATACTGGGTCTCGACCCACTTTCGCAATACGACGCCGCTGCGACTCCTATGTTCAATTCCTTTACGACGGAAGCCAATCTAGAACCCTACCAAATGACCGAGGCACAGATCGACTTGCAAGCCAAGAATCAGTCCACCGCTTACGGTGCAAAACGCTCTTCGGAAATGGACTTTTCGGAGTACGATCGTATCGATGATTTCGAGCTTAATGAAATCCTTTGGAAGGCTATTATGGGGGAAGATGCCCCAATCCCTCCTGCGGTTCGTCGGGCTATTGCATTCCGTTCTATGAACCGAGGAAATATCGATGCTAAATCGAGCCAAAACTAAAGCATTCACTTTGGTAGAACTGTTGGTGGTCATCGCAATCATTGGCATCTTGGTGGGCTTGCTGCTGCCCGCAGTCCAAGCTGCCCGTGAAGCCGCGCGAAGAATGTCCTGCCAAAATAACTTCAAGCAAGTGGGGTTGGCTCTCCAGAATTACATAAGCGCCTTCAATTGCTTCCCACCAGCGATGATTTTAAATCGTCAAACGGTCGACATCGCGGGCTCCGAGAATTTCTCCTGGTCGGTTCACGGTCGAATCCTACCCTACTTGGAACAAAGCAATCTGTACGATCGCGTTGATTTGAGTTTCCCTTGGGATCGACAGATGTCGATCGATAAAGTCAAGCTTGGAATGTACTCCTGCCCAAGCGATCCGAAAGGGGATACTTTTCGCGATTTTGGACCAGGGCGGCCAACTTTGTATCCAACGACAGTGGGCTTTAACTTTGGTACTTGGTACGTTTGGGATACCCGCACCTTTCAAGGTGGGGATGGCATCTTTCATCCGAACAGCTTTACCAGCTTGGCTGCATTAGTGGATGGAACCAGTAACACCGTTGTCGCCTCGGAAGTCAAAGCATGGACTCCCTATTTTAGAAATGGTGGACCAGCGACAGCGGTCGCTCCCGGTAACGTGACGGAGTTGATTGCGATTGCAAGTGGGGCTCCAGAGTTTCGAGATACAGGTCACACCGAATGGCCCGACGGAAGAGTGCACCATACCGGATTCACCTCCACGTTGACTCCGAACACTTCGGTCATGGTGGTTCGTGCAGGGGCTTCCTACGACGCCGATTACAATTCTTGGAGCGAAGGTCGAAATGGAAACGCAGGTCAACCAACCTTTGCAGCTATCACCTCCAGAAGTTATCACACTGGCCTTGTCAATTCGCTTCGCGCCGATGGTAGCGTTTCGTCGATAACCAATACCATCGAACTGGCCGTTTGGCGTGCCTTAAGCACCAAAGCAGGCGGTGAAGTCACTCAAAGCCTGGAGTAGAACATGCTTGTTTTTCAAATGCTATTGGCCTTCCAAGTGATCGGTTCTGGCGTCCCTGCTCCGTTGGTCATCGCACATCGAGGTGCCAGCGGTTATGCGGTCGAACATACGGAAGCGGCCAAAGCCATGGCATTCGCTCAAGGTGCCGACTTCGTGGAACAAGATGTTGTCCTGTCCAAAGACAAGCAATTCATCGTGACTCACGATATCACGATGGAAGAGACCACCGACGTCGAACAAGTTTTCCCTGATCGCCACCGCGAGGACGGTAGCTATTATTTTGCTGACTTCCAATGGGACGAGATAAAGCAACTGATAATGCACGAACGAACGCGTCGCGGTTCCGAATCACCTGCCTTGGAAAAGCGATTCCCAGGCTCGGCTGGGCAACGGGTCCTGCGACTGGAAGATGAGATTCGGCTCGTTCGGGGGTGGAATGAAACAACCGGCAAGTCCGTCGGGCTGTACATTGAGCTCAAAGGGCCCTCGTTCCACAAAAAGGAGTTCGGGAGCAACATGGGGGAATGGTTGCTGACTTTACTCGCAAAGCTTGAAGTCCAACCTGATGCCAATCAATGCTACATCCAATGCTTTGAAATGCAGGAACTGCAAGACTTGCACGACCGACTAGACTGCAAGTTCCCTTTGATTCAACTGCTCGGCAGACCCACTTCGGCAGAGGATGTATCGAAAATTGCTAAGTATGCAAAGGGAATCGGCCCATCGCTGGATCTCCTTATGAGACGCAATGAACGCGGCGAGATCGAATCGACCGGATTGGTCGAAGCGGCCCATACTGCGGGATTGTTGGTTCACCCTTATACTGTTCGCAAGCACCAACAACCGCGTTGGTCCGATTCCCTAGAAGTCACCCATTCGTCAATCCTCCAGAAACTCAAGGTAGATGGTTTCTTTACGGACTATCCCGATCTGGGGCGAAACGCAGTCGATGGTCGATTCCCGACCAAAGCCAATTAAAGCATGCATCATGAAAAGAAGACGTTTTGTAAGTTTGGTGTCCCAGTTAGGTGCACTTGCATATGTAGTACCCCGTTCCGCTGAGCTGTTCGCGGAGGAAATCACGGACGATAAGCACTTGCCCAACATCACCAGCGGTATCGCCTCGGGAGATGTGGGAACCAATGCGGCCACCCTTTGGAGCCGCTGCGATCGGTCTTCGCGGATGGTTGTTGATTTCGCTGGAAACGAAGATTTTCGAAACTCGCGACGGATCGTTGGGCCTGATGCGCTTGAATCGACCGACTTCACTGCCAAACTTCGTTTGACAGGACTCAAGCCCGGCGAACCTGTGTTTTACCGAGTTCAGTTTCAAGACTTGAATGATCTGTCAAAATGGAGCGCCCCTCACACAGGCCGCTTCCGAACGGCGTCAGATCAAGCTAGCAATATTTCGTTTGCTTGGTCGGGTGATACCGCTGGCCAAGGATTCGGTATCGATGTCGACCGAGGTGGAATGAAGACCTTTGAAGCAATTCGCAAGCTATCGCCTGACTTCTTTGTCAATTCGGGCGATGTTATTTATGCCGACAACCCCATCGCTTCGGAACTCAAGCTCGACGATGGTAGCCTTTGGAAGAATGTCGTGACCGAAGGTAAGTCGAAGGTTGCTGAAACTCTCGAAGAATTCCGAGCCAACTATCGATACAACTTGATGGACACCCATCTGCGAAGAATGAATGCAGAATTGCCATCATTTGTTCAATGGGATGACCACGAAACGCTCAACAATTGGTTTCCCAATGAACGATTGGATGACCCGCGTTACCAAGAGAAAAGTGTCGCCTTGCTTGCAGCTCGTGCGAAACAAGCGTTTTCTGAATATCTACCGATTCGCGCAACCGCCGATGGCATGTCTCGCATCTACCGAAACGTACCGTATGGTCCTATGCTCGAACTTTTCTTCTTGGACCTAAGAAGCTATCGCGGAGACAACTCGGAAAATCGCCAAACCGAACGTTCTCAGGCTACCGATTTGTTGGGCGAATCCCAACTGCAATGGTTGAAACGGAAGCTCGCCAAAAGCAAAGCCACATGGAAAGTCATTTGTTGCGATATGCCAATCGGCTTAGTGGTTCGCGATGGAAAAGATAGCTTCGAAAACGGAGCCAATGGGAACGGCCCAGCCCTAGGACGCGAGTTGGAGTTCGCAGATTTGTTTCGCTTCATCAAAACCAAAGGGATTAGAAACCTCGTTTGGCTGACAGCCGACGTACACTTCGCTGCCTCCTATTTCTACGATCCTAACCAAGCGGTATTCCAAGACTTCGAACCTTTTTGGGAATTCGTCTCGGGGCCACTTCACGCTGGGACATTCGGACCAGCAGAGCTCGATAACACCTTTGGGCCGCAGCTCAAGTTCAAAGGAATCCCCGATGGCATGCGAGCCAATCGCCCACCGTCCGAAGGATACCAGTTCTTTGGGATGGTGAAGATCGATTCCAAGACGAGCGCGATGAATGTCTCGCACTGGAACGCTGCAGGATCGAAACTATGGGAAATAGATCTGCCCCCGGCTTAGACAGTTATTGCAGAGTCCGTCAGGTATTGCAGAGTCCGTCAATCGCCTAATCATGAAGGATCTTGATCCCGAGTCCTTTGAGATTGTCCAGCCAGAGATTCATTTCGCTTAAGGTGTTCGGGGCGCCGCGAACGCCCGGTTGGAAGCGACCATCCGACAATGCTTCCACCGCAAACGCTGCCGGCCAAGAGACCAAACGGGCCATGGAGGTTTCGCTGCCAGAACCGCAATCGTCTATGAAATAGGTTTGGTTGAAAAGGCATTCGCCTTGGTGTTTTGCCATTAGGTTGACGTACAACACCACCCGATCCTGTTCATCAGCCGCATAGGCATGCTTGCTCCAAAGGTCTGCGCCCATCTTCTCGATCTCATCGTTCGAAGCATTCGGAATCCGAACAAAGATGTGCTCCCAAGCCTTCTTCCATCCTCCGAGCCGAATGGTCCCACGAACAAAGCTCTGCACGTTCCAGGTCGCGTCAAAACCATAATCCGCCACGTAAGGAACCGAATCGCGGTTGGGATACACTTCAAAGTCCTCACCCCGAATCGCTAAGTTTTTGACCGATTCCCACGCACGTTCGATGCTGGCCTCATGCCCATTCTCGATGAACCGAGCTCGATTGGTTAGCGCTCGAAGCACGCCCGCAGGTGACCAAGAGAACTTGTATTTGAAATCGTCTGGATTTTTGGGAACTCCACCGCAATACGAATTGAAATAAAGTTCTGCAGTGGGATCAAACGCCGGCGAGGCTCGCCACGCTTGGACCAAAAGATGGGCGAACACATGATCGATCCCTGGATCCAAGCCACATTCGTTGACGAAGCATAATCCTTTGCTTTTCGCTTGCTCGTGCAGCTGCCGCATCCCTTCCGAAATATAACTGGTGGTCACAAGGTGAGCTTTGCGTTCAAGACATACACCCGCAAGCTCCAAATGCATGTTGGCGGGCAACATGGAGACCACGATGTCCCCCGGCTGCACGGCCTGTTGCAAATCCGACAAAGTGTATGTTCGGATCGTAGTGGTGGCCGGGACAGTACCGTTTGAAAAAACAGATTGTGCACGTTCGAGGGTGCGATTCCATAACACAAGATCTTTCCCCGACCGAGCTAAACGAAGAATTCCAGGCCCCGAGGAAAGGCCAGCCCCCACCCAATGAATCGTTGATGTTGTCATGTTTTTGCTTCGAAGGATCGATAGAGTTGAAGGGCCCTGGTCCAAACAGGATCGTCCGAACCAAGGGTCAGCAAATAAGGCAACATCTGCCCGCCAAAGTCCTGACTGCTCTCGCGAGGCAGAAGCGATGGAAGATGATCGATGGCCGTCAGGTCAAGGCGCTGGGGTGAGTCCAAGCGGATCACCGGATTTGAAAAGGTCGTCACCGAATCGTACACAGGAATGGGATTGTTGGGACTTTTGGGGTCACAACTGACGTCACTGATGACACAAAGCTTTCTTGATTGGTCCAACATCTCTCGCGTGAGGAATGGATTCATCTTACCTTGCACCAGAACACAATTGATAAAAAGCTCGTGGTCCAATATTTCGGAGAATGGGCCACCATTTGCCGTTTCAGACAGATCCCACAAGGTAAGATTGCTCGTCGGAAAACTCAGTTTACGAAACAGATCGATGGCCCCGGAACCACATCGTCCTTTTGCGCCAATAATCATCGCTCGAGGAAATGCAGCGGACCCTTGCATCGCAGCCGATAAGCGAGCCCGCAATCCATCCAGAAGCTCCACCTCATCGCGCACCATTTTCACTTCTGGGAAGGGTGCTGCCCCATGAATTTGTTGATGAGCCCAAATATCGACCGCTAACGCGGCACCTGAGAATCCTGCCCATCGACCGAATGCAGCCACGCGTCGCCCAGCTTCATCGACTAAAAACTCCAAGTCCAGCAAGACACCCCCACCCTGTTTGAAGCGTTTGATGGTGGTTTCCCAACCCTGTTGCCCTTTGTAGGCGTGAGCAAAAAACAGATGCTTGTGGATCAATGGCGTATCCTCGTCCGGAAGCTCTTTGATCCCGAGAATGATGCAATGCTCAGGTGCCTTACTCCAACTGCCACTTGGCTCCATCGTCGCTCCGACGGCACTGTATTCCTCGTCGGCAAAACACCTAATGACGGATCTTTCTACCGAGACTGCAAATCCAGCTTCCATCAATTTCAGTGCATGGTTCGGAGTCAACGCAGTCCGTCGCTCGAACGGTTTGGTCTCGTCGCGAAGCCATAAGTGAGCTTTCGTCAGTGGTCCTGTCATGAATACTCTTAGCAATTCCGTTGATGCATCTTCTTGCGTCTCATGTCCAAAACAATTGGATTCGTTGATGGATGAATGTAGCAATTTTTCGACGATGTTGAACCATAGCCCCCTTTTTTGCTATGCTGCCTTTTTTGCTATGCTGGTCATGACGACTGAAAAATGCGCATAAACATGGTAAAGGTCCTATGAACGTCCATGAATTCTTACAACTGCTAGCCACCCCGATGACGGGCGAGATGTTGTTTGATCATTTGTCGGATGTGGTTTACTTCATCAAGGACGCCAAGGGCGCGTATTTGGTGGTGAACAAAACGTTGGCTGAGCGCTGCGGCACCAAGGACAAACAGGCAATTTTGGGAAGGACGTCCGCTGAAGTGCTTGGAGAACCCTTAGGAAAACGGTTTACTGATCAAGATCAGCAAGTCCTATCGACCGGCAATCCGCTCATCTCGCAACTGGAGCTCCATATCCATCGCTCTGGATTAGTGGGTTGGTGTTTGACAACCAAGCTACCTCTTCGCGATAAGAAAGGAAAAGTGATTGGATTGGTCGGAGTCTCGCAGGATCTGAAGGTACCAGACCGTGATACTCAAGAATATCGACAGGTTGCGTTCGCGATTCAGTCCGCCGAGAAACATATTGCATCGCCCCCCAAGATCGCAGAGATGTCCGCATGGGCTGGAATGTCGGTTTACCAACTGGATCGTCGAATGCAATCCATCTTTGGTCTAACCACGGGACAGTGGTTACTGAAAACTCGCATCGATCGGGCTCAGAGACTGCTCAGCGAATCCGATCTGGGGATCGCGGCGATTGCGGTCGCGGTAGGATACACAGATCAAAGTGCCTTCAGTCGCCAATTTCGGACCGCGACCAGCCTGGCCCCTAACCAATTTCGCTCCGCCAGCCGAAACGCTCCGAAGTGAAGATCTCTTGGACGAGTTTTAAGATCAGTCGATTTGCTTCTTTTCATCGGATTTCCCCCGGTCGGAAATCGCAACTGGAAGTTAACCGCCTCTGGCTAGTTTGATTCTCGCTCGTTTTTGTGCCTCCGCCGCGCCCCATGCTCGTGCTCGTGCTCGTGCTCGTGCTCGTGCTCGAAGTTGAAGTTGAAGTTGAAGTTGAAGTTGAAGTTGAAGTTGAAGTTGAAGTTGAAGTTGAAGTTGAAGTTGAAGTTGAAGTTGAAGTTGGA
>JAIYDN010000056.1 GCA_027487485.1 Planctomycetaceae bacterium
GACGAGGCAACGAGTCCCCGCATTTCGTAGTGGACGAGGCAACGAGTCCCTGCATTTCGTAGTGGACGAGGCGACGAGCGCGGATTATTGATGAACCTATTTCGGTTTGGATGTAAGTCAAGCTCGCGTAACTTGTTACGTTGGGTTGCAAACAATGCAGACTGCTTTCACAACCCGAAGCGTAAGCGAGGGGCGATGGAGCAATCCCTCGCTTACGCTTCGGGTTATGAATAATCCGCCGAGTCCCGGTATACCGAGACTCGCTACTGCGAGACCCCTAGATCTTTTTCGAGTCGCGATAAACGACTTGCAAGGTCGTCGACGGTTTTCTTCAGCGATTCGATTTCCGACTGCAGGACGGGAATTTGCGGATCGCTTGTGGGTCGAGCGGTGGACGGTGAAGCAGCGGGTCGGCTGGGGCTTGGTGCATCCGAATCGGAATCCGAGTCGTTGGATGCCAGGATGCCCGTAGCGACTGCTTTGCGAACTTGTTCCAGTTCCCATTCGGGGTATAGATTGTGAGAAACGATTTGGCCTCGTCCGGGTGGACTGAGTTCCACTACGAGACCACGGCGTTTTAGCTCCTGAAACAAGTCATTCATCTGTTGGATATCTTGAATCGGTTCCATGCGCGAAGCACGCGTACGAAGCTCACCCATGGTTTGCTCGCCGCGCAGCAGCAGTTCCGTCATGACAGCCGCTTCGACTTTGCTGATGCCAAGCCAGTTGTAAGCGTAATGGCGAACCTTGGTGACTCGGCCCAGACCTTGAACGATGGTAAGAGCGCCCAGAGATCGCATCTCGTCCACAATCGTCTCGACTTGTTCCGAAGAGTAGTTCGTGATGGGGGCACGATTGGATTTTTGATTGCAACCGGTGCACAGACCGGCAAAGGTCATCGGGTAAGCATCTGGAGTCGTTTTGGACTTTTCCATCAAAGTTCCGAGAACCCGACGCTGTTTTGCGGTCAACGGTTTCCAGTCAACTGCCTTTTCGGGGCCAGCGATCGCACCCGATGGGGACGGTTCCGATTCGTCCATTTCGTGCATTTCGGCAGGATTAGAATTGTCCAAGATGATTTTCCTGTGGGAAGAGTCAACAACCAGAAGCCAAGGATAGCACCGATCGTAACGGCTGGAAACGCCCAGAAATCTTTGTTCTTGAATCGCGGGATGACCTTCCTTCCCTAATCTGCCCAAGATCGGTTATAATTTGGCGGAGTTTGGATAGGGAGTTAGGCATTAGCCTGGATTTCTCAACATCTTTCATTTTGAACGGCCTGTGGCCTGCGAAAAGACGTCTTCTATGTCGGACCATTGGAACGGAATTGCAAGTTTGCTCGGTACCCCTTCGCTGAATCCAGTCAGCAAAAAAACTGATTCTCCGCCGAAGACCTCGAAGCCTGTCGCGATTCAAGCGGAAGAGTCGGCAGTGAATGAAGTGGCTGTAGAGCCACAAGCAGAACTGCCAATGGCAAAGCCGAAACAGGAACCATCCAGGCTCAGAAGCTCTTGGGACGCCGTTGCACAGTTTTTCGGAGTTGCTGCACCCGAACCCGCGTCGTCGGCTACCAGCCAGAAAACCGATGATTCCTTGGAGTCGCTGGAACAATCCAAAGGCTTTTCGACTCGCAAAGGCAAGCCGAGCATGTGGGGTGCTGAACCAGCGGCAGCCCCCGTCGCAGAATCGCGACCGGTCAGGAAAGTGGAACCCGTCGAGGATGAACCGCTTTCGAGTGGGCCAGTTGTTTCACGCGACCGCGACGATTCAGGCAGGCGAGACGATTCGGGCAGAAGCGGGCGGCGGGGCAGTGTTCGGGCCGATCGCCCGCCACGTCAGCGACCTCCCATGGACAGCGATGTGGAAGTGAGTTCGTCCCAAGTTTCCGACGATATCGAAAGTCAGGCTCCTGTTTCCCGTGCTCCAGCTGGACGAGCCCGAGCAGATCGATCTGAACAAGCGGAACCAGACCGCAGGTCATCGCGCAGGCCTCCGCGAAGAGGCAGAAGTGAAGAATCGCAGCAAGATGTGAGCTCGATCGAGCCGGTTCACACTGTCGAATTCGAAAACGAGGATGTTGTTTCTGAGAGCGATCCAGAAGCGGCTCCTGCACGAGACTCAAGGCGTGGACGTGGAGGTCGCGGCGAAAGGCCAGTCCGTGATGAACTAGCACCGCGAGAAGAGAGGGGTCCACGTGAAGATCGGGCACCACGTCAGGAAAGAGCACCTCAAGCGGAACGAACGCCTCACGGCGATCGCGGCGCACGCGGCGACAGGGCCCCGCGCGAGGAAAGGGCACCTCGTGGCGATCGGGCACCACAGAGCGATCGGGCACCACAGAGCGATCGGGCACCACAGGGCGATCGTGCACCACAGAGCGATCGTGCACCGCGAGGTGACAGAGCTCCCCAAGGTGAAAGATTAAGCCGAGATGAGCTTGGTGTTTCGAAAGACCAAGAAACACGAACACCGCGTTCCAGTGCAAGGTCCGAAGCAGGACCAGCGCGGGAGTTTGGTGCAGCGCGAGAGCCGCGACCTGAACGCAATGTTCGCGGTGAGGGATCGCGTCGAGGTCGGTCGAGAAATGATGAACCGGTGCAAGATAACCTTGAAAAACCCGTACGTGCGGAACGCACTGAACGCTCAAGTGCCAGGGACAACGCAAAGCTGGACTCGGTAGCGGCGAAATCGAAAAGGCCTTCTGGATTTGGCGAAGGCCTGATCGACGACGAATTTCCTCGCGATTCGTCCATGGATTCCGATTCCCATGATGACTTTGTCGCTTTGGATGATGACTTGGCAGAGCCGAACGATCGCGCAGAACCTTCGGCTGCCGAAGAAACAGAAAGTCGCCCTCGTCGACGTCGCGGACGCGGCCGAGGAAAACGAGGCGACCGCGATCGAGCTGATTCGGCGGATCGCGCAGAATCTCCGCTTGAAGATGAATCCGATGACGGAACAAGTGCGACTATCCGCAATACGAAGATTCCTTCTTGGGAAGAAGCCATTGGCGCGATGGTAACCGTAAACATGGAAAACCATCAACGAAATCCGGGCAACGGAAGGAATCAACGAGGACGAGGCCCTAGAAGAGACCGATAAGTCGGAAAAACCCCTAAAGTCCACGTGCGAAACCTAATTTGTTGTCGCGACACACCGCTTCGGGGGGTTTATTTGTGAATCAAACATAGTAATAATAACATGAAGCTTGTTAGGGTCGGTTATGCCGGCTACGACTGTCCTCTCGTTTTGCTTACCCACCCCGAGGTTTCTTTTTAGGTCAAAAGTAATGTTAACGCCAACAGTTTACGTGGTCGACGATGATGAAGGTTCCAGAAATTCCATCGAGTGCTTGTTCACTCTTCATGGAATCCTCACGCGAACCTTCGAATCCGCCCAGCAATTTTTGGAGATAAGCGACATCCAGCCAGTCGGCTGCTTGGTGACCGACCTCAATATGCCTGGCATGTCGGGCATGGAGTTGTTCGAAAAAACTCGCGAAGTTGGCTGGGATATTCCCGCGATCATTATCACCGCTTTTGGAGACGTTTCCTCCTGTGCTGGTGCACTCAAAGCTGGCGTTTTGGACTACCTAGAAAAGCCGGTTTTGCCAGAAACCTTGATCGCTCGGGTGCGAGAATGCCTGCAGTCCAGTGAGCAAAAGCACAACGCCGTTCTCGCTCAGGAAGCTTCAGAGAAGAAACTGAAGAGCCTGACCAACAAGGAATCAGAAGTGCTCGAACTTCTCGTTCAAGGCCAGTCCATGAAAACAATCGCTTCCGATTTCGGAACAAGCTTCCAAGCAGTTTCGCGACATCGTCAACGGATACTTGAAAAGATCGGTGTTGAAGGAGATGTGTCGCTAGCCCGCTGGGTGCTAGACCATCGACGAGCCATCGGAGTTCCAAGCCCAGCAGTGATCGCGTCCAGTTCGTAAATTGGATCGGTCGAGTTGATTCACATGCTTTGTATCCAGGCCCGGAAGTTTATTCCGGGTTTTTTTATTGGATGTTCGGTCGTCAGATTCTACAGAAAACACCTTGATTCTATAGAATCGGCTGCTTACCCTTAGGCATTCGATTCTTTTGGGTATCGCTGATGAGAATTGAATCGATCGTTGTGTTCCCCTTTGACGTCCACCTTGTGTTTACCTTCAACGTTGCAATCTTGGGTCTGGTCTCTTGAAAAAAGCATCCGTATCCACCGCTCGCGTTTCGCGTGATGCCATTGCGCAAGCCGTCATGAAAGAAGTTCTCGACGGAACACTCCAAACAGGAACGCGGCTCATAACCGAATCTTTAGCCAAACGTTTTTTGGTTTCACACACGCCGGTTCGTGAAGCGTTGTTGACTCTAGAAGGCATGGGGATTGTAGAAATAGTTCCCAACCGTGGTGCTGTGGTGAAACGATTTTCCCCACGGGAAATCCGAGAAGTATGCGATGTGCGTTTGGCACTGGAACTGCTTGCGATTCGATCGGCTTGCGGTTTGATTCCCCTCAAGGAGCTTAGGAGTTTAAGAACTCAGTTTGGCAGACTGGCTAAGCTTCGCGTCAAGGTAAACGCCAAAGACGTACAGACCGCATCGGACCTGGATTCGCAGCTTCATTCCATGATTCGAGACCATGCGAAGAATCAATTTCTTGTGCGAGAATTAAAAAGAATTCATTCGATGGTAACGGTAATTCGAGACGCTGCTTGGCAACAGCTTGTTTCCGAAGATAACCTCCAAAGAGTCACGGAAGAGTCCAAACAGCATCTCGATATTGTGGATGCATTGATTGCGAACCAACCCAAGCAAGCCTGCTCCTTGATGAGGAATCATCTGAGGACTGGCAAACGCACCATCGTAAAGGCAGTTCTTGAAAACGCCCCCCATTACTGAAGTGATGTCCGATCCATCAGTCGATTTTTGAGCATCCTTCTTACATAACCAAAATGACACAATCTAATTGCAACTATCGGTGGAACGTTTTATTGACTTGCCTGCTTGCTATGGCAAATGCGGTAGCCACTCATGCAGCGGAACCAGTGCAGTTTAGCCTGCAGATCCGACCTATCTTGTCAGAACATTGCTTCCATTGCCATGGGCCCGACGAGACTCATCGAGAGGCTGGGCTACGGTTGGATTCTGTGGAGTCTGCCATGAGTGCCTCCAATGGGCTTGCTGCGATTGTGCCAGGCAAACCAGACGAAAGTGAATTGTGGAGGAGAATCATTTCGGAGGATGCGAATGAAGTGATGCCACCTCCTTCAACACACAAGTCGATCAAGCCTGAGCAACGTCAGCTGATTCGCGATTGGATTGAACAAGGTGCGAAATGGGGCGAGCATTGGGCGTTCGAGGTTCCGGTCGCTCGTGCTCTTCCAAGTTCTGAATCGAAGGATACCTGGGCCTTGTCACCCATCGATGCTTGGGTTTTAGCCAAGATGAAGCAACATGATTTGCGACCAGCCCCAAAGGCGGATGCGTCAACGTTATGCCGAAGGATTCATTTGGATCTGATCGGAATGCCACCTACGCTCGAGCGAACGGAGCAATTCGTGGTGGAGCACCAAGTCGATCCAGTAGCTTCCGTCGATCGACTGATTCAGGAGCTTCAGGACCGGCCGGAGTTTGGCGAGCATTGGGCACGCATGTGGTTGGATCTGGCACGTTATGCGGATACCAAAGGCTATGAAAAAGATCTTGGTCGAGACATGTGGCCTTTTCGAGATTGGGTTATTGCAGCTATTAACCAAGACATGCCTCTAGACCAATGGACGGCCGAATTGTTGGCGGGGGATTTATTGCCTCAAGCGACCGAGTCTCAGAAAATCGCGACAGCCTTCCATCGCGCCACCTTGTCCAACGATGAGGGAGGCACCGATGATGAAGAGTTTCGCATTGCTGCAGTCAAGGATCGAGTTGATACGACAATCCAAGTTTGGATGGGCCTAACGATGGGATGTGCGAAATGCCATACCCACAAATACGATCCAATCTCCATTGAGGACTATTATCGCTTTTACGCTATCTTCAACCAGACGGAGGACGCAGATCGCTACGATGACGAACCTAGGTTGCCCCTTCCTACCTTCGAACAGCAAAAGCGGTTGCTGGAAGCTGAAGCCCGCCGTGTGACTCTTCAAGTCGCCGTTCGAAACGCTCGCGACCAAAATGTAGAAATAGAAAACAAACGATGGACAATTCCTGCTGTAATGTCGGTGTTGAGTGAGCAAGGTTCGGAGCTTGTCGTCCAGCCAGATGGAAGTGTTGTCGCTTCTGGAAAACGCCCCGAGACAGACACCTATATGCTGGACTTGGAACTGCCCGCGGGCACTTATCGCACATTACGAGTGGAAGCGCTCACCACTATCGCAGGAGGTATCCCCAGCTCGCTTAGCCCAAACCAACCCGAAATGGTTGGAAGAAATCCCGCCGATCCTAACTTCGTTTTGAGCGAGTTCATTATGAATCGCCTGGAATCATCCGACAAGGAAATTGGTCAGTCCATTCTGTTCACCGGGGCCAAAGCAAGTGCAGAGCAAGATGGATGGCCTATTCCAAAAATCTACGATGGAAAGAAGGAAACAGGGTGGGCAATCGGTGCAAAGAAAAACGAACCTCATTGGGCAATTCTGGTGTTTGAACAGCCCATCGTGCTGGAGCAACCAGCTCGATTTCGCGTCTCGTTGTCCCAGCAGTTTGGCGGGGGGTTGCTGATGCAGCGTGTTCGTATCAGTCTAGCGGACCGATCGCTTGAGGAATCGTTGCCGGTGGAATCGGAAGCAATGACCCAAGCCAAAATGGCGATGGTCCAGTTTGAAGCGGAGCTCCAAAAATTGCGGGAAGCTATTCCCAAGCTTCCAGTTCTTCGCGAGCTACCCTCCGACAAGCAGCGCGTCACCAAAGTTCATAACCGAGGCAGTTTCTTAGACCAAACATCGACTGTTCAACCAGCTCTGTTGCCCGCGTTTGCTATTGCGACGACAAAATCAGCAAGCGGTATCCCAACTCGGCTCGATGTGGCATCGTGGTTGACGAGTCGCGAAAATCCGTTGACGGCTCGCGTTATGGCCAATCGAATCTGGGCGCAATTATTTGGTCGCGGTATCGTTGAAACCGAAGAGGACTTCGGTGCCCAAGGAAGCTTGCCGACGCACCCCGAGCTGCTCGATTATCTTGCACTCGAGTATCGCGAATCCCATCGTTGGTCTCTGAAGAAATTGCTGAAGCAGATGATGCAATCCAATACGTACCAGCAAGCTTTTGTTTTGGATGATCATCGCAAAGCGGTTGACCCTCGAAATATCTACTACAGCCGTGGGCCTCGGCTTCGGCTTTCGGCGGAAGCGATTCGCGATAATGCACTCGCAATCGCCGGTCTGTTATCAAACA
The DNA here is from genome assembly GCA_027487485.1 of Planctomycetaceae bacterium. GTDB lineage: Bacteria > Planctomycetota > Planctomycetia > Pirellulales > Pirellulaceae > JBKCUI01. The sequence goes on from JAIYDN010000056.1 coordinate 7,380, forward strand.
AGCGAGGTGGGCCGCCGGTAATGCCTCCGCAGCCCGATGGCCTATGGCGGTCCACCTACAATGGAGCGAACTGGATCAACTCAACGGGTGCAGACCGTTACCGGCGCGGCATATACACTTTTTGGAAGCGGACAACGCCCTATCCATCCATGGAGACCTTTGATTCGTCAACGCGCGAAGTGTGTCAGATCCGACGTATTACCACCAATACGCCTCTTCAAGCGCTCGTAACCATGAACGATCCTGTCTACACAGAAGCCGCTAACGCGTTCGCGAATCGAATTCTAACGCACGCAACAACTACCTCTGACCGAATCGATCTAGCGTTCCGGTTAGCCGCAAACCGAAACGCGGACACACCCGAAATAGAACGACTGAGCAAACTCATGCAAACAGCCATGGATTACTTTGAAAAGAACGCGGATGCCGCAAAACAATCGATAACACAGGCTCATTTTGAAAGATCGGGAACCTATTCTGATATCGAACTGGCGGCTTGGTCGACGGTGACATCCGTCATTTTGAACCTGGATGAAGTGTTAACGAAATAACCAAGTAAGCAGTAATACGCTGGTACAACTATGAATCCACTTTTTGATCAACTTCAATCGCAAAGCCGTCGCCATTTCCTTTCGACCGGTGGTCTTGGGCTGGGCTCGCTTGCCATGGCGATGATGTCCGGGGCTTTGCAGTCTGGAGCGCGGGCTGATACACCCGTGCAAGCCCGCGACCTAGCAACCCCCATGCGGCCCGTTGCCTCTCCGTTGCCGGCCAAGGCGAAGCGAGTCATTTATCTGCACATGGCCGGTTCACCATCGCAACTGGAACTGTGGGACCATAAGCCAGCCCTGTCCAAATGGGATGGTAAGGAGTGCCCCAAGGAGTATCTGGAAGGGAAGCGATTCGCATTCATCAAGGGCACCCCCAAGATGCTTGCCCCCATTTTTCCCTTTTCGCAGCATGGTCAAAGTGGGCAATGGGTGAGCGATCGATTGCCCCATCTTTCTCGATGCGTAGACGACATCGCGGTCATTCGATCCATGAATACCGATCAGTTCAACCACGCTCCAGCGCAATTATTGGTTCAAACCGGTCAGCCCAGGCTTGGCAATCCATCAATGGGCGTTTGGGTGACTTATGGTTTGGGTTCGGAGAACCAAGATCTGCCAGGCTTTGTGGTGCTTCTTTCTGGAGGCAAAACCCCTGATGCTGGCAAGAGCCTTTGGGGCAGTGGTTTCTTACCCTCGGTCTACCAAGGAGTCCAGTGTCGGACCTCAAGCGATCCCGTTTTCTATTTGTCGAACCCCGCGGGGATTGACCGAAATATGCGGAGACAAACGCTCGATGCGCTCAAGGATCTCAACCAGAAAAAGTTCGACTCGTTGGGAGACCCTGAGACCTTAACGCGAATTGCGCAGTACGAATTGGCGTATCGGATGCAGGTGTCTGTTCCGGGAGTTATGGATCTGACGCAAGAACCTCAGCATATATTGGATCTGTATGGAGCAAAGCCTGGATTTGTAGCGCAGTCGGAAAGCGAAACAGATCCTCGCACCTTCTATCGAGGGGACGACCCCACCTTTGCGAACAATTGTTTACTGGCACGACGGCTTGTTGAATCGGGGGTGCGATTCGTTCAAGTGTACGATTGGGGCTGGGATCATCACGGGTCTTCGCCCGGTGAATCCATTGACGAAACGCTTCCAATCAAGTGCCAACAAACGGATCGGGCGATTGCAGGTTTGATCACCGATCTAAAGCAACGCGGTTTGTTGGAAGATACATTGGTCGTATGGGGCGGCGAGTTCGGTCGGACGCCGATGGCTCAGAACAACGTAAGGGACACACCTGCCAAAGGTTTCTACGGAAGAGACCATCACCCGCATGCATTCACCATGTGGATGGCTGGCGGAGGAATCCAAGGAGGCGTATCGCACGGACAAACCGATGATATTGGATATTACATTACTGAAAACAAAACTTCGATCCGAGATCTTCAATGCACGATCTTGCATCTCTTGGGATTTGACCCCTACCGATTCAGCTTTGCCTACCAAGGGCTGAACAACCGGTTGATCGGGCCAACAGATGAAGGAAAGATCATTCGCGAAGTGTTGGCATAACTGAGCTCATAGCCATGAATACGATCCAGCTGCAAGATGGTGGTGTCTTGCTTTATGACGATGCTTTTCTGCCCGAGGATGTGGCGGATCGGTATTTTCTGGACTTGCGTGATCACTGTGCCTGGGAGCAGAAGCCTGGTATCTTCGGTTACATGCAGCCAAGATTAATTGCATCATATGGCGATCAAGGCATCACCTATCGTTATTCCGGCATTGATAATGTGGCTTTACCTTGGACCAACACCTTGTTGGAGATCAAAGAGAAGATCGAAGCGGTTCAGGGGGAATACAACTACTGCCTGCTCAATCGCTATCGTTCAGGGGCAGACAGTATGGGATGGCACGCTGATGATGAACCGGAAATGGGGAATGTGATTGGGTCGCTTTCGTTAGGGGCGACCCGAAAGTTCCGTATCCGACACAATGCAACTCGACAAACCCAGACGTTTTTGGCAGGGCATGGAACCCTGATCATCATGGCGGGCACCATGCAGCAGTATTGGCAACATGAAGTCCCAAAAACAAAACGGAACGTTGGCGAGCGAATCAATTTAACCTTCAGGGCCATCCAAAGTTGACCAATACCCTTGCTTCTACAATGTTTGGATTCGCTCAGTGAAACGCCCGAGGTTGAAACCCAGGGGAGCAACCATGACGACCTGGATGAGATTTTAGACGTTCTTGGCCATGAGCACGGACGATGGTTGCATGAATTGTGGCGAGACTTTCCCGTCAAGCAGGAGCCTATGTTGGCTCCGCGCGGTGAAGTCATTGCCGAACCACTGTTTTGGTTTCCCAACCAAGAAGCGAAACTGTTTGCATGTTTTGGGAATCAGAAGTTACCCCAGCGTACTAAGCAGCGTTTGGAGGACTTTGGGATCCGGGTTTTGAAGGTCGGCGATTCGACGGATCGTTAGACTTGCCAACTGGACGATACACCTGCGACTTCTTCAGTGTATTCCATTTTGTGATTCGTTTGCGTGTTTTTCAGCAAAGCCAAAAACCGTTGTAACCTTTCTGTCGGTTGTGGCTCTATTCTTGTGTAACCCTGAATTACCCTCTTTTTTGGAAGAACTTCCATGGTCGCATCCTACCAAACCATCACTGCTACCGAACTGAAAAGCTTGATTCAATCTGGCCGTCAGATTGAACTAATCGACGTCAGGACGCCTGTAGAGTTCCAAGAAGTGCATGTTGAAATTGCTCGCAATCATCCTCTCGATCGGCTCGACCCGAAAGCGATTCAATCGGCCCGTAACGGGACATCGGATTCGCCACTGTACGTTATTTGCCGATCCGGGTCGCGCGGTGGGCAGGCTTGCGAAAAATTCGTGGCTGCTGGCTTCAACAACGTAATCAATGTGGTGGGTGGGACGATGGCTTGCACAGAGTCGGGCATCCCGGTGAAACGGGGCAAAAAGGTAATGTCGCTAGAACGACAGGTTCGCATTGCTGCAGGATCGATGGTCTTTGCGGGTGCCGCGTTAGGATTCTTTGTGCATCCTTACTGGATAGGGCTTTCCGCTTTTGTCGGCGCCGGACTGGTGTTCGCGGGGGTAACCGATACCTGTGGCATGGGTATGATGTTGGCGAAAATGCCTTGGAATCAAATCAAGGCCTCCGCCTCAACTTCGAACAACGCAAGCTGCTCGATATAAGGTTGCCATTTTCAAACGGCGATAAAATCGGAGGAAGTAGTTGAGGTTGAGGTCAGTTCCAATTGTGCGCATTTCTATGGTCGAAAAGGACCAGCGTGCAAGACATGATGATGCCCACGAATTACCATCATGTCATTCTGTCCTACCTCACTGCTAGATGAAATCGTCGGAGAGCTCCTTCCATGGGTCGTAATGTTAAGATCACTTTGTGTCGTACCATTACGCTTATGTTGCTTCTTTCCCTTTCGTTTTTGTTAACGGTTCATGATTTAGTTGCACAATCTTTTGACGAATCCAATTGGCAAGCTCATGCGAATGCTCGATTGAAGTCTATCTACGAGCGCGGTGAGTATCGGGTAAAGCAGTTTCAGCCGACATGGCGAAGCGATAGCTCCGGATTGGTGCTCGACGGAGTCGACCCAACGACCATGAAGCCAGTCCAGTGGTTTCATGATGCTCGATCGGGGGAAAGAAAAATCTTGGAGATGGATGAAAGGAAGGCCGATCCCAATGCCAAGCGCCGTTCATCTCAAGGCGGTTTCAGGCTCGAATCGCGAGCTTCAAAACTCGTAGCAGTCGATCCGAAGAATCAAACGGAAATCTTGCTGGTCTCCAACGCATCTGATCGGACTGTGGACTACCGCGATCCTGTTTGGAGCCCAGATGGATCGCGAGTCATGTTCATTGAGGCCGATTACACCGAGGTTCGCAACCGGTCCGTGTTGATCCCGGGCGATCCATCCTACCCCGAGGTTCAACAGCATCGTTTTGCAAGAGTGGGTGGCGACATAGAAAAGCTTCGCGTAGGAGTTGTGAATGCAGACGGAACGAACTTGCGTTGGCTGCCCATCGAATGTCCGAAAGAAGGAATCTATTTGGGGCAAGTGGAGTGGGCAGGAAATTCCGACGAAGTGCTCGTCGAACGCTTCAGTCGCTTTCGAGATCGACGCGACTTCCTGCTCATCAACTCAAGCGACCGAGTTCAAACGATCTATTCGGAGACGAACGAGGCATGGGTAGAATCGAGTCAGGGTAAGAACTCGGGGCTGGTATGGATTCGAGAAGGTAAAGAGTTCGTTGTCATCAGCGAAAAGGATGGATGGAGGCATGCCTATCGTTGCTCACGCGATGGAAAGGAATCGGTGTTGTTGACTCCGGGTGACTACGACTTGATCGATCGCGCGGTGATCGATGAAGCCCGTGGGTGGTACTATTTCTACGCTTCTCCCCATGATGGAACGCAGAAGTACTTGTATCGCGTTTCGCTAGAAGGCCTCGGAGAAGCGCAACGCATTTCGCCCGAAGATCAAGTCGGCACGCATGGATACCTATTTTCTCCCGACGCCAAGTGGGCCATACATACTTTCTCCACATTGGACTCACCTCCGGTGCATACGCTTGTCGAAATCGATTCGCATCGCGTCATAAGTTCCTTGGAAGACAATCAAGAGATTCGCGAAAGGATGAAATCGATTGGCACTTCCCCAACTGAGTTCCTTAAGCTCGACATCGGCAATGGTATTGTGTTCGACTCTTGGATGCTCAAGCCCAAGGATTTCGATGCATCAAGAAAGTACCCGATCTTTATTTATGTTTATGGTGAGCCACATGCTCAGACCGTGTTGAATGAATGGGGAGCAGCTCAGATCGATTTTCATCGCGTGGTTGCCGAATTGGGATACGTCGTGGTGTCAATCGATAATCGAGGAACCCCGGCGCCTAAGGGTGCCGCATGGCGAAGATCGATATTTGGAAGCTTGGGGCCATTGTCGACCGAAGAGCAAGAAGCGGGTTTGCAAGCGCTTGCAAAGCAATGCCCTTTCGTCGACTTGTCCCGCGTCGGGATCTGGGGGTGGAGCGGTGGCGGTTCGAATACGCTGAACGCCCTGTTTCGCAAGCCGAATTCGTACCATGTCGGAATCGCGGTTGTCCCTAAACCGCAACCCCATCTTTACAACGCATGGTTTCAGGAGATCTTCATGCGAGATCGCGATGTCAACCCCGAGGGTTATGAACGCTCTGCCCCTATTCATTTCGCCGAGGGGCTCCAAGGAAAGCTGCTGATCATGACTGGTTCAGGCGAGACCAACACCCATATTCAAATCATCGAAGGGTTGGTCGATAAGTTGATCGCCCTTGGGAAACCGTTCGACTACATGGTCTATCCCAATCGTGATCATGGCCTGCGCGAAGGGGATGGTACCCTGGTGCATGTTAGAATGCACATTCTAAGATACTTGCTACAAAACTTGCCAGCTGGGCCAAAGTAAAGGGAGTTACCCGATCTTTCAACCATGAACAAAAATACGATCTCCGGTGCCATCCAACGACTATGGTCGATCTTCGTGTGCGTGTCGGTCTTAGTGACTATCCTGACCATCCCGACCAATCACGTAGAAGCTTCGGAAAACTGGGGCCATTGGCGAGGCCCCAGCGCTGACGGGCATGCGGGAGTCCATGCAAGGCCTCCCAGGCAGTGGGACAAATCAAAGAACATCGCGTGGGCCGTTGACTTGCCCGGAGAAGGCTCCGCTACACCCATTGTGTTGGGTAATCAAATTTTTATTCTGTCGGCGGTGAAGACAGAACGCAAAAGCGATATAGCGATTGTGAATGACGAACGCGCTAAAACAACTCCGGATGAGTTCTTTTACCAATTTGTTGTGTCCTGCTACGACCGCAGATCAGGGAAGGAGCTTTGGAAGCGAGTTGCGATTGAACAAGTCCCGCACGAAGGCAAGCACGATACCAATACCTATGCAGCTGGCTCCCCGACGACGGATGGTGAGCGACTCTACTTTTCTTTTGGATCTCGAGGTGTGTTCTGCTACTCGCTGGATGGGGATTTGGTATGGAAGATTGATCTAGGCGATATGCGTACTCGGAGCGGTTGGGGAGAGGCTGTCACACCAACATTGACTCAGGATGCGTTGATCATCAATTGGGACCAAGAAGAAGATTCCTTTATCGCCGCGCTCGATAAACAAACGGGCCAGATTCGCTGGAAAGTGGATCGTGCAGGCGAAGTCAGTTCGTGGAACACCCCTTTTGTCACCACCTACCAAGACAAGCAACAGGTGATCGTCAACGGAACGGGTTCGGTCAAGAGCTATGATGCGACCGACGGAAAGCTTCTGTGGGAATGCGGAGGCCAAACGGTGAATGCAATTCCTTCGCCAATACGATTCCGCGATTCGGTAATTTGTACGAGCGGTTATCGTGGGTCGCTCGCTTGTTCCATCCCACTCCAATCGCGTGGTAATGTTACGGACAGCACTGCGCTGGACTGGAAGATCCAACAAGGGACCCCTTATGTCCCCTCACCCATTCTCAGTGGTTCCAGACTGCTGCTCACGTCGGGCAATACAAACGTGCTCAGCTGCATCGATGCCAGTACGGGCCAAGCGATTCAGGAACGGACTCGGTTGACGGGAATCCGCTCCATGTATGCGTCACCTATTTTGGCCAACGGTCACTTTTACTTTACTAGTCGCGAAGGAACAACCTTGGTGGTCAAAGACAATGAGACGTTGGATATTGTCGCAACCAACGAACTCGACGATACCATCGATGCTTCGCCTGTCGCTGTGGACAACCAATTGTTCCTGCGAAGCTGGAGCAAGCTTTATTGCATTCAAGATGTACCTGCGATTAGCACCAAGTCCACAAGCCAATTAAATACGGTTACGGAGTCCCCGAGCATCGCATTCAAGCAAGTCGATCTCGAACAGTCGAAGGAAACCTCTGCCAATGCAAGTATCGGTGACGTGGATGGCGACGGCGATCTGGACATCGTTTTGGCCAAGGGAAGGCACTGGCCGCTTCAAAATCGCGTCCTTATCAATGACGGTCAGGGCAATTTTCAAAGCACCCAACTCGGAGACAGTCCAGACCGTAGCTACACAGCAGCATTGGGAGACTTGGATGGGGACGGCGACCTAGATGTGGTTGTCAGTAATGACAAACCTAACCAGAAGATCGTTTATCGAAACGAGGGGCAAGGAACTTTTGCACATGCTGGTACCTGGGGTGATGCATCTTGGAATACACGCAATGTCGGACTAGCCGATATGAATGGAGACCATCATCTTGATCTAATCGTAGCTAATCGAAAGAGTCGTAGCTTCATCATCCTGAATGATGGTCAAGGTAACTTCAACGAGGACCGTTGGACGGTTATCCCATCCGAATCCGCAACCACGATCGTTGCGGCAGATTTTAATGGCGATGGTTGGATGGACCTTGCTGTTCCACACCGCGATGGTGGTACGAGCCGAGTGTTATTGAATGACCAGAAAATGAGCTTTTCGAGCATGTCGACGTTCGGTCCTGCTGTCTCCTCGACCCGCGCTTGCGCCACGGGCGACCTGAACCGCGACGGAGCCATGGACTTGATTGTCGGTGATGATCAATTGGGAACAATGGTCTGCATGAACGACGGGAAGGGAAATTTCCCCGGAACGATCCCTGTCGGAGATCCAAAGCGGGATGCGTACTCCATCGCGGTCGGAGACATGAACCAGGATCAACGACTCGATGTGGTCGTTGGGTATTCCCAAGGTGGAAGTAGCATCTTTCTGAATGAACAGACTGGCAGTCAGTATCAGGAAATACCGTTTGGCGATGGGAGCGGTGCTGTCTACGGCATCGCGATTGGCGATCTCAATGCCGATGGAAGGAATGATATTGTTCAGGCACGCAGTGAAGCGACCAACGCGGTTTTCTTCCAGATCGGCACGGATCAGGAGTTAGAGCCTACGTCGTCAAACGACAAGCAGTGGCTGACCTATCCCGGTGGCGAGGGGCCAGGAAAGGGTAAACGCATCGTGCTCATCGCTGCCGAGCAAGAGTATCGCAGCGAACAGTCCATGCCAATGATGGCGAAGATTCTCAGCACGCATCATGGATTCGATTGCACTGTGCTATTCGCGGTGAATGACAAAGGCGACGTCGATCCAACGCTGCCGGTTTATCCCGAGAAGGGAAAAGAAGCATCATTCCAAGACCACCACATTCCTGGGCTTGAACATCTTGCTTCGGCGGACTTGGTGATCTTCTTCACTCGCCTGCTGACATTGCCACAGTCCGAATTGGAACAGATTGTAAACTATGTTGACTCTGGCAAGCCTTTCATCGCGCTTCGAACCGCCAATCATGGTTTTCGCGGTCCATTGCCTTACAAGATCAATGGCAAACAAATACGCTGGGGCGAGGATGTTCTTGGCGGCGCCTTTCTCAATCATCATGGAAACTGGCATGCAGACTCAACGCGTGGTTTTTTCGACCAAGATCACACTCAGCATCCCATTCTGACGGGCGTCAGCGACATTTGGGGCGACTCCGACGTCTATCGCACCTACCAAGAGGGAACTAGCTTGCCGGAAGATTGCTCAGCGCTAGTATGGGGGCAACCGTTGATGGGTCGCAAACCAGATGACTTGCCGAACGAAAAACTTCAGCCGCTTCCTGTCGCTTGGGTAAAGCCTTGGCAGACCAGCAGTGGTAAAACAGCCCAAGTCTTTCATTGCACCATGGGTAGCGGCATCGACTTGAAAAATCCTGGCCTGCGCCGTCTCTTGATCAATGCCACCTATTGGGGTCTCCAGATGGAGGCATCGATCTCCGACACCCGAAGTGTGGATATCGTGGGTAGCTACCAGCCTCTGGAGAGTGGCTTCAACTACGATGAACTCGGTGTCAAACCTCAGCCCGTTTCCTACTACCGATGATTTTTGACTTGATGGCAAGTAATCAGCACCTCGCAATTGAAACGACCATGAGAAATACCTTCCTGGCGATGTTGTTGTTGCTCAGCAGTTCGATGGCATCCGCAGGGGATCCTGCCTTGCCAGGAAATCACCCTTTGACGCAGGTTCAATCTGGGAGTTTGCTGATTTCGGAACTGCGCTGCGCGGCTTGCCATACCTATATTGCACGCAATTCTACTCCGGAAAAGACAGCGCCCGACTTGGCGGAAGTAGGCACACGAGTCACAGCCGAGTACTTGCAGAAATTCCTTGCATCCCCATTAACGGCTCATCCTGGAACGACGATGCCTGACGTGTTGGGAGCACGCCCAGAATCGGAGCGTAAGAAGATTGCTGAAGCGATGACTCACTTTTTAATCGCCCAGTCGACAGGCGTAGCTTCCCTCGAGCCTACAGGACCCGTGGATCGCGCGCAAGGCAAAGAGCTGTTTCATTCTGTGGGTTGCGTCGCTTGTCACGGGCCTCAAGAATCGGCTTCGGACTCGCAGAAAAATCCCAAACACAACAGTCTGGTCGACGACGAAGACGAAGTGGAAGCTGAAGATCCAGCACGAGCGGCCAGCCAAGCGATCAAGCCCTTGGCGGCTCCTCTCGAACATGTCGCAACAAAGTATAGCGTGAAGTCTTTGAGCGATTTCTTGTTTCAACCGTTACGAGTTCGTAGCTCAGGCCGAATGCCTGACATGAAACTGACTCCTTCTGAGTCATTTGCCATTGCTGGGTATCTGGTGGGCGATCCGCCAGAACCTCGTGTTCCACTCATTCCTGATGCAGCGCTGGTTTCCGCCGGAAAGAAACACTTTCAAGAATTGAATTGCGCAGCATGCCATTCACTGAAGGGTATCGAAGCTGCTCCGCCAGTGGGCTCGTTCGTGACATCGGACCTTACCGCTGGTTGCTTGTCCACGGTGCCTGGCAAGACGACAAACGATCGCAGCCTCCATTTCGATCTCGACGACAATCAGCGACAGGCCATCGTCGCAGCGATTCGCGAAGACGCCACGATCCAAGGTGACACAGCCATCGATTCCGACCAAGTCGCGTTGGCGAAAACGCTAACGGTCTTTCGCTGTGTCGCTTGCCATGTTCGCGACGATTATGGGGGCGTGCATGATGCTCACAACTCCTACTTCAAGGGAAGCGAAATGAATTTAGGCGATGACGGTCGTATCCCGCCGCCTCTTACCTTGATGGGGGCCAAGTTAAAGCCGTCTTGGATGAAGAAGGTGCTCTTCGATGGTGAAAGCGTTCGACATTACATGGTGACTCGAATGCCACAGTATGGGTCAGCTAATCTGCAGCACTTGCCAAGTCTCTTTAGGCGGCTTGATGTTTTGGACGGCCCACACATGAACATCCCGAATCCAGATCCTAGTGACGAAAGCGAACGGCAGCACGAAAAGCTGATTCGCTCGGCCGGTCGCGAATTGATAGGCGATAAAGGGGCGAATTGCGTTGCCTGTCACCCATTCAACGGAAAAGCTGCGAATGTGAATCAGGGGATCGACCTACTGACCAGCTTTGAGCGACTTCAGCCCGAGTGGTTTCATCGTTACCTTCGAAACCCTGGAGCCTTTCGGCCTCGTACCGTGATGCCAACCGCTTGGCCCGACGGCGTTGCTGCCTTCAATACGATCTTAGAGGGTAATACCGACCGCCAGATCGAAGCGATCTGGTATTATCTTTCGCTTGGCACCTCGGCGGCCGATCCATCGGGCGTTCGAGCGGTCAGCACCAAGATCCAAGTCGGCGATCGCGCCATGGTGCATCGCGGTCGCAGTCGAGTCGCGGGCTTTCGAGGCATCGCGGTTGGCTTGTCGGAAAGACTAAGCTATGCCTTCAACGCTGAAACTGGAACGCTGTCGGCCATTTGGCAAGGGGACTTTATTGGCGTGAACTGGAGCGGGCAAGGGTCGGGGGATTTCAATCCGGCCAGCGAGCCAGTCACTCTTCCACAGGATGTGTCGTTCGCCGCACTTGAGAATGAGAATACTTCATGGCCATTGTTGCCCGTGATGACCAAAGAGCAGCCCACCAATCCCAACCCACTTTACCCAAAGAATGTCGGATACCAGTTTCGAGGATACTTCCAAGACAAGTTGTCGATACCAACGTTCCAGTACCGAAGCGGTTCGATCGAAATCGAAGATCGGTCTACGGTTGAAGGTGCGCAGGATCAACAACGACTCCAGCGAGTTCTTCAGTTTCAGTCTCCCACGCCGCAGGTTGTGTGGTTCCGCGCTCTTGTTGGGGCTATCCATCGCGAGTCCGATCAAGTCTTTCGAAGCGGTCGACTGCGGCTGAAGATCCCTGCGGCCGAGACAAAGTTAAGGTCGCTTTCCAACGATCCGACGCAATTCGAATTGTTGTTGCGTCTGGACATTCCTCAAGGCAAATCCTACCTGGAGCTTCTGTATGAACCGCTCAAGAAGTAGTCCGATGCGAACTTCGTTTGTTCTAGTCATGATCGTTCTATTAGGGCGGGGCCCAGTCCGCGCAGAAGATGTTGGTGAGCGTTGGGGGACCGAAGAACGCGAGCGTGATTTTTACCCCATTGTCAATATTCCTTTGCCGAAGGATACGGTCATTGAAGCCGGGGCTTTTGCTGTGGTATCGGATCGGCAAATCGCTGTCGGCACAAGGCATGGCGAGATCTTTATGATCGATGGCATCGACTCGCCAAAGCCGAACCCATCGTTTCATCGCTTTGCATCGGGGCTCGATGAGATCTTTGGATTGACCTGGAAGGATGACGCCTTCCGTGTCACACAAAGCTGTGAGTTAACTCGCGTTAGCGACTCAGATGGTGATGGTGTTGCCGATCGCTTTGAGGCAATCTCCGATGACTGGGGTTATGCGAATTATCATGAGTACGCATTTGGATCGAAGCTTGATAAGGATGGAAGTCAATTCGTAGCTCTAGGTTTATCTGCTTCGTACTACTCCCACGCGTTCAACCGAGGCCTGATCATGAAGATTGCGCCCGATGGAAAAGCGACTGCGTTTGCCAGCGGCTTGCGCAGTCCGGGCGGTATCGGGTTCGATGAACATGGGTCCCTCTTTTATGTGGAGAGTCAGGGGCCATGGAATTGTTCGTGCAGCTTGAAGGCTGTTTCGCCAAACAGCTTTCACGGCCATCCAGCCAGCTTCAATTGGTATCCGTACTCGCCAGAACTAGGGCCTGAGCCCGAGATGCCAAAGTCGGGGAGTCGTATCGTTACGGAAAAGAACCGCGTCAAACAACTTGTTCCTTATGCGGTGATTTTTCCGTACATCCGGATGGGCAGATCGATTACCGCCTTTAGTGTCGATCGGACCCAAGGCAAGTTCGGCCCTTTTGAAAATCAAATGTTCCTTGGCGACTACACGCAGTCGATTGTGATGCGGGCGACGACCGAGCAAGTCAATGGCGTTTGGCAGGGTGCCTGCTATCCATTCCGCGAGGGGTTATCGACAGGAATCCTCAATGTGGAATTCACTCCAGGAGGCAATTTACTCTGCGGAGGAACCAATCGTGGCTGGCCGGTTCGCGGCATCAAACCGTTCGCTCTTGAACGTATCGAATGGAACGGCAAAATGCCCTTCGAGATAAACCGAATCACCATTGAGCCCGATGGATTCCAAGTCACCTTTACGAAACCAGTCGAACCGATCACGGGTAACGCCACGAGCTCCTACGCGATCTCCGCCTTCACGCATCCCTATCATGCTGGCTACGGCGGACCGGAGATCGACCAGCATACACCGGGCGTGAAGTCGGTCACGCTAGCTGAAGACGGTCTCTCCGCGAAGCTAGTTCTTGACGAGATCGAGCCAGGGTTTGTGTATGAGCTGGATTTAGTCCGCTTGCGTTCGCGAGACCAGGAGGAATTGCTGCACCGCAATGCGTTCTACACTGTGAACGAAGTACCATTAAGTGGACGCAATTAGACGAAAGTAGTTGCCGGTCGCGCGTGAAATCTCCGATTGGAGACAACGGATCAAATGGATCTATGCAAATGCCAACTCACGAGCCACAATAAAACAACCTTTTCTTCTTCTTATCTTGCCAAGGTTCGCTTTATGCCTCCCCCAATTCCTAGCAAGGCTCCTCGTGGTCAGGCTCAAGCTGAAACATCTCGCGATGATTCCGGACTCGAGAATGCAAAGTCGTTCGAGAGAATTTTCGGCGGCGCTCCATTGAAGGTTCTCGAAGCCTTTTGCCGCCGTATGAGCACTGGCCTGCGTTCGGGAGTCGATCTGCTTCGGCTGTTGGACATGGAGACGAAAGCGGGAACACCACGACACCGCGACGTAGCAAGCAATATGATAGGGCTCGTTCGATCTGGGCATACTTTAGCGGATGCGATGCAAAAGCAAGGGCTGTATTTCCCGCCGCTTCTGAACAAGGTTGTCGATGCCGGGGAACACGCGGGTGGGTTAGATCGAGTCTTTCGCGAAATGGCCGATTACTACCAAGATCTTAAGAGATCGAAAGCAGACTTCATCTCGCAGATCACCTTCCCAGTCATCCAGCTTGTACTTGCTGTACTCATTGGCGCCGCACTGGTCTATATCAATGGTTTCTTCCGATCTGGTTCACCTAGCGAACCAGCTTTTGATCTTACCGGGATTGGTCTTCGAGGTGGTACCGGCCTACTGATCTATGTCAGCGTCGTTTCCGTCTTCTTTGGCACTATAGGGATCGTAGCCTTTGGGCTCTGGAAGAACTGGTTTGGATGTCACAAGACACTCATTCCTTTGGTACGAAATGTTCCTGTGATTGGGACGGTGCTTACCACGACGGCCATGTCGCGACTGTCGATGACTCTTTCGATGATGTTGGGGGCTGGGGTTGAAGCAAAGCGGAGTGTTCGCGATGCAATTCTTAGCACGGGCAACTACTACTACATATCTGGGCTCGAGCAAACACTGGCCGAGATTAGTAGGGGCCGGACGTTTGCCGAATCGCTTGATGCACCCAAGCTTCTGCCGGAGGACTTCATTCAAGCTATGGAGATTGGCGAGGTCAGTGGTTCGGGCAGCGAATCGTTAGAGCGGATGGCGGTCATGTATCGCGAGAAGGCTCAGCTAGCCTTGAAGCAATTAGCCATCATGGCTGGAGTCGCAATCTCGATCATGATTGCTGCGATCATTATCGCTGCGATATTTATGATCTTTTTCCAAGTGCTTGCGATCTATAGTGGTGCTCTCAAGATGTAAGGTCGGGACGCAGAAGTAGATACTCGTAGGCCGTAACAAGTCGCTTTGGACGCAGTTACGGCTTGGTAGGGTGAATAGACTTGCTCACGCTTCCGTCGAGTTTATCTCGGCGGAGCGCACAACTGAAAGCTACCAAGAGAAGATTTTATCGTGCCCCTGCTCAGCATCGCAGTGCTCGTGCTCTTCGCCCTGTCACAGCAGCCTCGATTCGATTACGAGCACGAGCACCATTTCACTGAGCACGAGCACGGGGTCGTCTTCCGCCCACAGCCTACTGACAACAAATTAGCTTCCGTCGAGTTTATCTCGGCGGAGCGCACAACTGAAAGCTACAAAAGACGCAAACGCTATCCCCGACCGGGACGAGGCAACGAGTCCGTGTCTTCGTAGTGGACGAGGCAACGAGTCCTTGTCTTCGTAGTGGACGAGGCAACGAGGCCAGGCTGTTTTGGTTGAAGTCGAAGTTGAAGTTGAAGCGAGTTCCCCACTCACGCAAAAAGCGAAACAGGGCCTTGTGCCCGAATTTCGCAATAGGTTTGGTGCGCTACCCCGAAGTGCCCCCCAAATGCAAAAAGCGGTCCAGGGCCTTGAGCCCGACGACCGCAACAGGTTTGGCGTGCTACCGGAACTGGGCCATCTCTCGCTTCCGTCGAGTTTATCTCGGCGGAGCGCACAACTGAAAGCTACAGACAGCTCCCCGACCGGGACGAGGCAACGAGTCCCGGCTGTTGAAGTTAAAGTTAAATAAGCAGCGAGCACCCGCTCTCGCAAAAGCGAACCAGGGCCTCGCATCGGATTTCGTCGTACTCGTACTCAGCGAAGCGGTACTCAATGCACCGGTACTCGTACTCGATGGCTGTTTGAACTGCGGCGACGCCGATCGTAGCGGTTTGCGGTAACTTGCGGACCAATGGGTCGGATAGCTATACTAGATTGAATCGAGTACGAGTACCGTCCGCCGCGGCGGACTGAGCACGAGTACGAGAAGAAGCACGAACAAAGCATTGGCCCGAAGTGCTCGATCGAGCGTTTTTGACTTGTGTAAAGTCCCCTCCTCGCACTCGGTCAATGCGAGTCGTTCTCGATGGCCGCGGGTACGCGGACTAACCAGGAAGATCATCCAGGGGGCTCTTCACACCACTTCCCCCCAGTTTACTGACATGCGTGTAGATCATTGTCGTTGAAACATCGCTATGTCCAAGCAACTCCTGAATCGTGCGAATGTCCTTTCCGGCTTCCAAAAGGTGGGTCGCAAAGCTGTGACGGAATACGTGCGCCGTAACATGCTTCGTCACCTTCGATTCGCGTACTGCTTTAGTAAGGCATTGCTGAATGGTCCCTTCATGGATATGGTGGCGACGCAATTGAACCAGATCTCCATGGCGAGTCTCTTCCGGCAAAGTCGTTCCTTCCATCGCTTCACGCTGTCGTGGATCGCGAGTTAAGTTCCGAGCGGGAAATAGATATTGCCATCCCAACTGACGCCCCCATGCCGGATTTTTGATCGCGTAGGCGTAGGGCAACCATGCCCAACCTGCTCCCGCTTCCAGATCTAGCTTGTGAAGGTTAGCAACCTTTCGACACTGTTCCCGGAGTGGATCAGCTAGCAACTGTGGTAGCGGAAGATAACGATCTTTGTCTCCTTTGCCCTCACGAACGATCAATTGTTTTCGATCAAAGTCAATATCCTTAACACGCAGGCGACACGCTTCCATCAATCGCAATCCCGAGCCATAAAACAAGCAAATGATCAATCGCTTTGCTCCCGTTGGAATCCGATTCAGGATCTCAACTACTTCCTCTTTGGATAGCACGGTTGGCAATCGTTGTGGTATCTTCGCACGGACCGCATCAACCTTCAGATCCATCCCGAGCACCTGCTTATACAGAAACAGCAATGCGGAAAACGCTTGATTCTGAGTGCTTGCAGCCACCTCGCGTTCGACGGCCAGGTGAGTCAAGAATTCGGTGACATCAGCACTTGTGAGTTTTTCTGGATGCACCCATTCCCCTAGAAGGTTGTGGAAGAAGTGGATGTATCGCGAAATCCATTGGACATACGCTTCTTCTGTCCGTTTCGACAAATGTCGAACTCGCAACCTGTGCCGAACTCGATCCAGCAGTTTTGGCGGAGCAGGATGATTGCTAGCAGAGTCTTCGGGCGCTGAATCCTCACCATTCGGGATCCCAGCCTTGAAGTCCTCCCCTCCTTCGCTGAACTGATTAACTTGCATAATCTGGCGATCTCCCTTTCGCAAATCGAAGACCAATGCCACCCAAGTCGTTCCCCAAAAAGGGTTTGGGACTTTTCGGGCGTCAACTTCACGAATCGTATTATCGAAGTGTTTGCATAATCCGAATAGGGGTCATACTTGCATAATGTGTCGCTAGCCCCTATTATCCAAGTACTTGGATAAAATGATATTATCCAAGCACTTGTATACTATTTGTTGAACTGGCCTAGCGGGGCTTATACGTTGGTTGACTACTTGCATCGTTTCTAAAGGTGCTTGATGAAACTTACTA
>JAIYDN010000060.1 GCA_027487485.1 Planctomycetaceae bacterium
AACTCGACGGAAGCGACGCAGAACAATCGTGGGCGTGGTAGCGGTCAGTTGTGCGCTCCGCCGAGATGAACTCGACGGAAGCGAGGCAGGACAATCGTGGGCGTGGTAGCAGTCAGTTGTGCGCCCCGCCGAGATGAACTCGACGGAAGCGACGCAGAACAATCGTAGGCGTGGTAGCAGTCAGTTGTGCGCCCCGCCGAGATGAACTCGACGGAAGCGGATTATCTGACGATTATTGATTGGTTGGCTCGCAACACCGTAACCGGCAAACGAGGTGTGGTAGTATCGAAGAGGCCTGACACCGTTGATCTTCTCGTTCATCGATTCGACTCCAGAAAGAGATGGGAAAATGACGGAGTCATTCTATCTTGTTGTCTCAAGTTATTCACCCAGCAATAAAGCCGCTTTCGATCTAAATGGTCCGAGATGCTGGTGAATCGATTGCTTTGGCTGAAAGATCGCGTTTTTCTGGTTGATTTCAAAGTCGAATAAGCGTCTAAAAGAAATGTTACTGCGTTAGCCCCGTAATCTTCTTGAAACGAATTGAACCAAAATGCCTTGGATCGAATGGTACAACTCACTGGCGAAACCAAGCTGGACGCCCGAACCGGCGACGATTGGAATGATTTGGCGAATTCTTTATCCGGTAATTCTCGTTACCTTTGGATTCGTTTTTGTGCAGGCATTCCGTGGCAAGATAACTTGGATGGTCGCATTGCCGTTTGCCATCAATCTCGTAGCCAACCTGGTGTTTACACCGATTCAATTCGGACTGAGAAACATGCCACTTGCAGCGGTGGATATCCTGATCGTTTGGGCAACGATTCTTTGGTGCATGGTTGCTATCTGGCAGCACAGCAAATGGGTTGCTTTTGCGCAAGTGCCTTACTTTGTTTGGGTATCGCTTGCCACAGTGTTGCAAATGAGCATCACCTGGATGAACTGGGGGAAATAGCCAGTTTGAATACCTTGGAGAGTTTGATGGCCGTTCTACAGGTATGCTGAAACTATGCGGATTGTAGGGATTGGGCTCATGTTGATCTGCAAAAAACGCCGATCGGATAGAAATAGTTCAATTCACGCAGACGCCATCTCAACTATTTGGAACGACCGGATGTACGAGTCATTTTTCGGATTTGTCAAACGTCCTTTCCTAGCTGTCTCCACGCTTGATCGGTACTTTCCGTCAACAAGTGTCGAACAAACATGCCAGACGACCACGCGAGCTATTTCTCGTGGCGAAGGACCGGTCGCAATTTTCGGAGGCACTGGTCTGGGTAAGACCATGTGCTGTATGCGCGTTGCCGAGAACTTTCGCAGAAATTTTGAAGTAGTAATGCTAGCAAGCTCGCAGCTTATCACTCGCCGAGCGTTGCTTCAGAGTCTTCTTTTTGAACTACGTTGCCCCTATCGCGAGATGTCGGAGGGGGAACTGCGACTGACTTTGATGAATCGCCTTCAACCTTCTACGGAAAACCCAACCGACGGCTTAGTCTTGATCATCGATGAGGCTCAAACACTTTCGATGAAATTGTTGGAGGAGTTGCGACTGCTGACCAACGTCGTCCGAAATGGAATCCCTCGCGTCCGAATGATTCTTTGTGGCACGATGAGACTCGAAGAATGCCTGTCTCACCCTCATATGGAATCGCTAAATCAGCGGCTGGCCGCTCGTTGCTATCTGACACCCATGAGCATGTCGGAGACGGGGCAATATGTGAAACACAAGATTGAGCTAAGTGGAGTGGACAGCTCAACGATCATGACTCGCGATGCTCTCGAAGCAATCTATCGAGGCTCCGACGGTATTCCTCGGCTAGTTGACCAACTTGCGGACCAAGCTTTGTTGCTGGCATGCAACGATCGCGAAAGACCAGTGTCTGCAGCCATGGTTGGCCGAGCTTGGTGCATGTTGCAGCAGTTACCCAATCCATGGAGCGAACCAGAATCGATTGCAAAACCAGAGGTCACCGAAAGGTTCATCAGTCAAAGCAGCCCAACCAACGTTGTTTCGTCCTCTTTGCCAAATCCAACAACTCCCACCAACACACCCGAGCTCACCAAGACACTTGCCCATACCAGTGCGGCGAGTTCCGGTATCGAATTTGGGCAGCTTGACGAGGAGCCAGAGACTGCCAGAACCCCCAATCCATTCTCTCCGTCCGCTAGCTTGGAACGGTATCCAAGCAACAATCCGATCGTGGATGATCAATCGTTTTCGATGCCTGAATCAAGGCGGCCGATCGAATCGAAGAAGAATTTGTTGGACGTGTTTGCTGGCGACTTCGACGAAGAGTTTACCATCCCGGTTCAATCTTCCACCAGCTACAACGCTTATTCTGGGGCCGCTTACGGAAATCTCAACCACGATCTAAGCAGTTTTGGAACGAAGCAAGCTCCATCGAATACTCCTGCACGATTCGAAATGGATGACGCAGACTTATTTTTGCAGGCGTCGCAACAGGGGACCAACTTTGTTCCGCCCGAAGCTGTGGATGAAATGTATCCCGATTTTGTGTCAAACATCTCGCCTGAACAAGCGGCGAATCTCGAGCGGCAGATTGAAGATGAGATGCGAGAGCTCGTGTCGGGGCTCAATATGAATGCGATGACCTTTGATCCACTTCAAGCGATTGCAAATCCATCGGTTGAACGGGAGCGAGACTTCGGCAGAAGCGGAACAACCGAACAGCGACTGGCTCATCAAGCTCATACGGACGTTCTTTCCTTCTCAGGGCTTCGCGAACGATCTCAGGAAGATTCCCAATACGGAAATTCAATGTATTCCAATGAAGCAGCGTCCTTAGATCGCGATGCACTGAGCGACGACCGCGACTTGTTGATTATCGAAGACGATTTGGAAGCAGTCCGCAGTGGAACTCATCAGGCAACGCAGGCTTCCTCCAAAGCCACACTTCATCCTTATGCGAAACTGTTCACGAAACTGAGAAGCTCATGATCGATGATGTCTCCCAACACGACAAGGATCGACTTAAGGAATGGCTGCCAAGGCTAGCCCATTTCCATACGCTCATGGAGACGCAACCAACAGTCGTTCAACAGAGCATCGAGCGGGTCGAAGTGGTTAGTCCAAAGGCGCCAACCATTGTCAGCTTATCTACAGCCCAAGCTGAAGCTACTGTTCCCGTAACGCGAGCAAACCGGCAACAGATTGTCCATTTACCACTAGATGGGCTAGTGGCGAAGATGGCCAAGGTAAATCCCTTTGTGTTGGGATTGGGGTGTATTGGTCAGCGCGATCGAGAATTGCTTGTAGAGATCGCCGACGAAATCGCTTTGGGATGCGCCGCAAAATCTGGGCGCAATGCAGTGGTCATTCGAATCCGGCAAGAGAACGCTCAGGATGTTCAGCGTCAGGTAGAACAGGCGACGCCTTCCGAAACCTCCCTTCCTGGCAAGTCAAAACTGCCATATCACTTATGGCATGACTTCGGTGAATCGAAAATGGAGAAGCGAAGATGGAACACACAGCTGCTGGAACTGCTGCGACTTCGTAAAGAGTACGGACTCATCTTGATCGATCTTGGAGATTCCGAATCCCAAGCCATCATTCGGTTGGGGCGATTATGCGATGGAGTTGTCATTCAGGTGATGGACCAGGTAAGCCCGAAGACCGTCAAGACAGCCATCCATCATTTCAAGCTGGAACAGCTACCGTTGCTGGGGATCATGTCTTTAGAATGCGTTCTAGAGAAATAAATCCTGTTGTGGCGTGGCAAAGCGAGGCATTTCGCGGCATGTCTATCGAAAGATAGAATCCAGCAATGAATGTCGACGCGACGGAAAGCGTAGCTACAATGGTCACGCGTCTTCCATGAAACACGGCACACCTAGTCCCGGACGTGGTAACACAGCTCTGTTGACAAGGGTCGATTGAAAAGGATTCTAGAATGGTTCGTTGTTTGGTTACCGGTGGGGCAGGTTTTATTGGTTCGCATATTGTTCGTGGCCTTTTGGAGGCTGGGCACAAAGTTCGCGTGCTGGACAATTTGGAGACGGGGAAACGCACAAATTTAGACGAGGTCTTAGACCGCATTGACTTGATCGAAGGGGACATATGCGACCCGATCGCGGCAAAAGAAGCCTTGTCGGGGGTAGAGCGAGTGTTTCACCAAGCCGCATTGGCCTCCGTTCCCCTGTCCTTGGAGCGACCGCTAGACACGCACCGCGCGTGCGCCACAGGTACGCTGAATATGCTGCACGAAAGCGTGAAAGCGGGGGTTAAGCGATTTGTTTACGCCGCCAGCAGTAGCGCCTACGGAGACCAACCCACCTCCTCCAAGCGAGAAACCGACCTGCCTTTGCCACTGTCCCCCTATGCGGTTGCGAAGCTAACCGGCGAGTATTACTGCCAAGCTTATTTCCACAGTTTTGGATTAGAAACCGTTGGAATTCGCTACTTTAACGTTTTCGGACCGCGGCAAGATCCCGAGAGCCCTTATTCCGCTGTGATTCCGCTGTTCGTGAGTCGAATTCTCACAGGACAGCGCCCCATCATTTACGGGGACGGTTTGCAGTCAAGAGATTTTACCTACGTAGCCAACGTTGTGCATGGAAATCTGCTTGCGGCAGAACGTCCAAATATAGGAGGACGCGTGATCAATGTGGCGGATGGTGGGCAAACAACACTATTGCAATTACTGACATTGCTGAGTCAAATGCTTGGTCGGTCCATCGAACCAGACTTTCAACCAGCGCGAGTTGGTGATGTCCGCGAAAGCCTTGCGGATATCACTTTGGCCCGACGGCTTCTGGGGTACGAACCCAAAGTTCGACTGGAAGAGGGTATCAAACGAACGATTGCCTACTATCGCGAGACAGTGCGCGAATTGGTCCGCTGACCCGTTCTAAGACGAGAGGCCGAATCCGTTTTTTCCAACAAGCAACCCAAGCCAAAAGCGTCTGCTGACAAGTGATTTCAGCAGGCGACCGCTTTGCTGCAAGTTGGAAACCGAAATCATCGCACTCAAGTTTGCAAGCTCGTACACTCCTTCTATGATTGTCTATTCCGTCGTTGTTTTGCTGGTAGCCATGCTTCCAGTGTTGATGTTCCTCAAGAACAGCACCCTGTTTACGAAAGCAACCCGCGAACCTGAACTCCTTGCTGACGTTCAATCCATTCCAGTGAGCATCCTGATTCCTGCCAGGAACGAAGAAGCCAGCATTGGCGATGCCATCCGTTCACTCCTAAGCTCCAGCCATGGTCAAACGCTTGGCTCGGAAGCCAACGCTGCAATCGAAGTCCTGGTGCTGGATGACCATTCGGAAGACAATACCGCGTCGATCGTTGAGGCAATCTCCGCGAGAGATGGACGCGTCCGATTGCTTCGTTCGAAGCCTCTTCCGGAAAATTGGAATGGAAAACAGCATGCTTGTTGGCAGCTGGCCAATGCAGCTCGTTTCGAACATTTGCTATTCTTGGACGCCGACGTTCGCATGACGAGCGATGGGATCTCTCGCTGCTTGGCTGAGCAAAAATTGCGGGATGCGCCGCTCGTGAGCGGCTTTCCGATGCAAGAAACGGGCACGCTGACGGAGAAAATGCTAATCCCGCTAATGCACTACGTTTTGCTTGGGTATTTACCCATCGAACGAATGCGAACCACATTAGGTGTCGGTTTGGCCGCCGGTTGCGGTCAATTGTTTCTAGCCGAAC
Organism: Planctomycetaceae bacterium; assembly: GCA_027487485.1. Lineage (GTDB taxonomy): Bacteria > Planctomycetota > Planctomycetia > Pirellulales > Pirellulaceae > JBKCUI01. Next base: position 5,678 of record JAIYDN010000060.1, read on the forward strand.
GCTCGGCCTACATGAAGGCCGGCGGCCACGAAGCGATTCAAAAGACTAGGCACGATGGAATTCAATTGCCTCGCGCGTTTCGCAAAGCAGGCTTCAAAACAGATATCTTTGACGCATCCGACATCGCTCGTTGCCGAATGTATACCTCGACGGGCCAAGTCTGCAACGGATTGCTCAAGAACGCGACCGAGGGAATTGCAAACCCAAGGCTGATTTTCATCTTCACGTTCTTGCTGGTGTTCGGATCGGTGCTTCCGATTGTTTCGTTCGTCTACGGAATCTTCGCGGGCTGGTCTTGGTTCCCGATGGCTTTATTGCTAACGGCCAGCGTGATCGCCTTCATCCCACGCTGGAACGCTTGTAAACTGTTTCAGCAATCTTACCTAGGCGCCTGGTTGCATCCCCTGGGTGTGGCATGTTTCGTAGCCCTGCAATGGGTTGCACTAGTGCGGCAGCAACTCGGGCTAACGACTGTCTGGCGAGGTCGAAAGTAAGTCGCCTCTCGCGAATACTTTGTTTGTTGTTAGCTTTGCTCGGCTACCGCGCTATTGGATCTCGAACCAATCGAATGACCCCTTGGCGATAACTGACGACGATCCCACCAGGCAATTGTTGTTGGGTGGGATGCGACGAATTCTTGGAGAAGAGAATCACTTGCTCCAGCCTCTTCCAATGCCGTAAGCTCATCTCGCGCAGGGGCCATTTGAATTCATGCCAAACCAGTGTCAACACTTCTTGAAGAATTGGCCAACCAAGTTCATGAAGCAGTTGAACCGGCACTTCTAGCCGTTCGTTTTGCTTGAAAACGCAACGCGAATCGGACCGCCAACGCTCGAGCCAACATCGGGCTTGTTGTTCCAGCTCGGCATGTTGCTGAGCGATCAAATCGCAGGCCTGTAGCAAACGACGATCAAGAGAATTATCGCCTGAAAACGATCGCAGCATGGGCAGAAGTTCGTGTCGAATGCGATTGCGTGTGTAATTGCAAAGCGCGTTCGAAGCATCGACTCGGTAAGGCAATTTTCGTTCGTCCAGGTAAGCCAGAATGTCCTGACGCGACAGGTGCAGCATAGGACGTATCATGTGAAGCGTGGAAGAGATTGCTTTCGACGGCCGCATGCCGGCAAGCCCCCGTGGGCCGCTGCCTCGTAGCAGATTATGCAGGAAGGTTTCGACTTGATCGTCTGCATGATGAGCCAGCACAATCCATTTGGCGTCCAAGTCGGTTGCTGATTGAACTAGAAAGTTGCGACGTAGATTTCGCAGGTAATTTTCTGATTGGTTTTCGCGTTCGTCCATGGTGGCAACTTGGCACACGCATGGCAGAGCAAACTGTTTCGCGATCGTCTCGACAAAAAGCTGATCGCGATCACTGTCTTCACCGCGGAGCCCATGATTGAAATGAGCCACGACGATCTTCGTCGGATCCGGTCTCAGTGCAACCAACGCATCCAAAAGGGCGGTACTATCCGCACCACCGCTCACGGCCACTACCAATTTATCCTCGTGCCAGCTCGCTAGCGGCCAAGCATCGGTCAACCGCTGGCGAAATTGCGACGTGATCGTCATGGTTACTTGGTCGGTTTCATTTCCCCGCTCTTGTACTCGGCCCAGTACCTATCGAGCTCTTTCCGAATCATGCTACTCATCAAAAAGACCCCAATCAAATTGGGAACGGACATCGCCAGGATCAGCATATCGCTGAAGTCGAGAATGTTCTGCGGAGTGATGATCGAACCCAGGAAGGTAAACAACAGGAACAAAGCTTTGTACAACAGCGACCATTTTTGACCAAAAAGAGACACAAAGCAGCGTTCCCCATAGTACGACCAAGACACACAGGTCGAGTAAGCGAACAAGAAAACCGCAAGGTAAAGAACGTAGCGGAACCAGTCGAAGCTCGCGTTCTGAGTAAACGCAGCCAGCGTCACCATGGAGCCTTTGCTGTCGACCGCAAGTTGTTGGACTTCTGGTGAACGGTACACTCCGGTGCAAACGATTGTTAAAGCGGTAAGCGTACAAACCAAAACGGTATCGATAAACGGTTCTAGAAGAGACACCATCCCCTCGCTAATCGGCTTATCCGTTTTTGCAGCCGAGTGAGCAATTGCAGCCGACCCAGCACCTGCTTCGTTGGAAAAACAGGCACGTTTAATCCCGATCACCATCACCCCAAGAAATCCTCCGTACATCGCGCTTGGAGAGAACGCCCCCGTAATGATCTCGATCACCGCGTTGGGCAAGTGTTGGTAGTTTATGCAAAGAATCGCGACACAGACGGCCATGTAAGCGATACACATGAATGGCACGACAGCACCGGCGAAATTACCGATCGATTTGATGCCGCCAACAATCACTACTCCCACAAGTACGGTCATCACTAGTCCATACACCCAGGGATACTGTTCCAGAAAAGCAAACGAAGGCTCGGTCTTGAGTGCGTTCAGCGATTGTGCAACTTGGTAGGAATTCCCCCCGCCAAGCGATCCACCAATGCATAGGAACGTGAACAGAATAGCGAGCATGCTTCCCAGGGCCCCAAGTCCCATTTTGGAAAGCCCTTCGCGCAGATAGATCATGGGTCCACCCAGGACTAGCCCTTGCTCATCCTTGGTTCGGTACATCACCGCAAGTGTGCATTCCGAAAACTTGCTGGTCATCCCCAGGAAACCGGACAAGATCAACCAAAAAGTCGCACCCGGTCCGCCAATTCCGATCGCTATGGCCACGCCAGCAATGTTGCCTAACCCTACGGTTCCGGACAAAGCAGACGACAATGCTTGAAAATGAGACACGTCGCCTGAATGACCGTCAGCGTCGTACTTGCCACGAACAAGCTGGATCGCGTGCCAGAAACCGCGTAGATTGATGAACCCCATGCGAAGCGTCAAGAACACTCCGGCGAACAACAGCCAAATCACCACGAATGGAATTTTGGTGCCTAACCATTGTTTCGATCCAAAATCATAGAACAGCACTGCATCCATTGGCGTGACAAGATAGGTTCCAAACCAACCATCAACCTTCTCAATCCAGCCCTTGGGAACTTCGTTTTCAATCTGGAGTTCGCCACTTTTGATTTTTTCGTCGCGTTCTCTTTTCAGTCGGTCGGTCGTCGACTCTGGAAGTGCGTTTGGGAGCGGAATCGTGCGAGGATCCGTCTTGCCGACGGTGGCAGAATTTGCCATCGCAGGGTTCACCGTCCCTGAACTTACCGTCGGTGCATTTTCAGTCGACTCCTGAAAGCCAATGCTTGTTTGCGTCAGACCGCCCGTTGCGAGCACGACCGCTAGGGCCACCACGGAAAAGCTCGACCGACATGAGTAAAAATCGCAGAATGCCATCAACGAGCCCTTGAGCAGAAACCAAAAAGACAGGGATAAATCGCTGGCAGTATGCTACACAACCGGCCCCAAAGTGCTAGCAGAAGTCAAGCAAAAACACCTGCGATCGATCGAATCGAGCCCTTTTCGGAGAGAGACCTTGCCCAAAGGGCAAAATAGAAGCGTCCCGACGTGGCAGAGCGGCTAGAGACCGCAGATGGCAATGGATCATCGCCGTTGTGTTCCAACGAAAAAAACCGGAAGGATCTTCCGGTTTTTGTATTTGCAACTTTGGACTAGGAAAGCTTGATGAACACTTCCCTGTCAGCAGACTAGCGGTACATGTTGTTTGGACTTCCGTTTGGCAGCCCGTTGGCTGTCGCAGGAAACGCTGGCGGCAGGCCGGCATTGTTGGGAGCAGTTGGAACCTTGGCACCGGTGCTCGGATTGGAGAAGTCATATGCTGTTGAGCGTCCGACGCTTCCAGGTCGATAACCACTGGTTGGTAGCTGATTCGCAACGGAGGGCATGGTTTGTTGGAAACCTGCCGGTACCGCGTTAGGCATGCTTGAGCTTGGTGCAGGTAGTCCGCCTGGAGCCATGGCATTCAAACCAACTGGCATGGCTGGTGCTCCATTGTTGGCAAACCCTGTGTAGGCGGGTGTGCCTGCGGAATTGATGCCACTGGAAGAGGAAGGTCCACCGTATGCAGGCGGAAGGGCAGGAACGTTGCTGGCCAACGCGTTGCCGTTAGGCATCCCGCCTTGAAATTGATTCGTGGGGACAGGCATTCCCGGTGCACCCATGTTTGCAGGTGGCATTCCCATGGCGTTGTTCGCCAAAGCTGGGGAAGCACCGGCCCCATTGGCCGCAGGCATACCCAATCCAGCAGTTGCACCATAACCCGCCGGAGCGCCGTAGCCAGCCGGTGCGCTGTAGCCCGTTGGTGGTGTATAGCCACCTTGCTTTCCAGCGTTGCTAACCATTCCGTACTGTCCGTTCGTGTAGCCATTTGCCATCGCTGCGGAACCTGCACCACCCATCATTGCATTCGATGGGCTGTTGCCTGCCATGGATCCCGGTGGAGTTGAAAAGGACGGCCCAGTCGCGTTCGCTGTGCCAGCACCGGTTGCGCCATAGGGATTCGGACGCCCTGCGTTTGCCGCAGTGCTTGAGACCGGGGAAGGAGTGTTTCGTAAAGCAGGGCTTGTTGGCAAGCCCGCTTGCCCCGAAGGCATCGCTAAGCTGGGACTACTGCCCGCTAAAGTGGATTCGCTGGGCTTCCGCGACCAAGAAAACATATCGGAGCCTGGCATTTTCCATCCACTCTTGTTCCAACCACTGCTACAGCCCGTTTGTGTACCAGCAACGGCAACGACGACAACGGCAAGCCGGGTCCAATGAGCTAGTTTCATTCTCATGGCAATCAATTCCCTCTGATAGCTAGTGACACACAAACGCTTGGAAAGGATGGTGTCGAGTTGGTAATGGATAGGATTCGTTTGAAAGAATCGGATGGTACGTTCAAGTCGCCTCTGTATCGATTTTTCGGCAAACATCATTCGATTCCTTCAGCACAATCGTCAAATTTAACCCAATTTCTCGATTGACCGACGAAAACCGTGTGTCGCACCTTGAAGAAAGGGTGTAGCGAAATTCATGAGCTCGCGTCAATGGAGACCTGAATTTGTGGTAAAAAGATGGCTATGAATTCGCGACCCAAGACCCGCTTGCCCGTTGATCCGTTTGTGCTCGGGTTGTTTGGAATGGTGCTTCTCGCGACAGTTTTGCCATGCCAGGGCATATGGGCAGCCTTGGCTGAGAAACTGAAACTGGCCGCAATTGTGTTGCTGTTCTTTCTTAATGGCGCGCGCCTTTCAGGGGAATCCATCCGCAATGGGATGCTACATGGCAGACTTCAAGCCGCAACGTTGCTAGTTACGTTTTGCCTTTTTCCCCTCCTGGGAATCGCGATCCTTCGGATTCCTGGAATTACGCCAGCCTTCCTGCCAGGTTTGTGCTTTCTTACTCTTCTACCCTCGACCGTTCAATCTTCGATCGCCTTCACGTCGTTGGCCAAAGGGAACGTGGCCGCAGCCGTCTGTGCCGCCACCCTCTCGAACCTCGTTGGAGTCTTCATCACTCCGATGCTGGTCGCCATGCTGATGCCTCCTCAAGATCAGGCTTTGAAGCCAGGCATGGAAGTCGCGGGCCTCGCGGAATCCGTTGGTGCTATTTGCCTGCAGTTGCTTTTACCATTCGCGCTAGGTCATTTATCCAGACCTTGGACAAGCAAGTGGGTGAACCATCACAAAGCATTGCTCAGCAATCTGGATCGCAGCTCCATCCTATTGGTGGTCTATACGGCCTTCAGCGCCGCGGTGGTGCAAGGCCTATGGAGCCGCACCTCATGGCAGGACATTCTCCTGCTCTCTTTGGTGTGTCTGGGGCTGCTATCGTTTGTCCTGTTGGCAACTTGGCGGCTTGGTCGGTGGCTGGGTCTGAAGCGAGAGGACACCATCGTTTTGTTCTTCTGCGGATCCAAGAAAAGCCTAACGACGGGCGTGCCAATTGCTGGCGCAATGTTTCAAGCGACCGACGTTGGCTTGATGATCTTGCCTCTGATGGTATACCACCAAATTCAATTGATCGTTTGCTCGATCATCGCATCGAAACTCCATCTTGCATCCAAGCTCCAAGAAGGAACTGGACCTGAATCATGACTCGCAATAAGTTCTCTATCCCAATCCAAAGGAACCTGATCGAGTACACTGCCATTGTAGGCTGGTTTCTGGGCTTGATCTGGTTGCACGCAACAGGTTCGCCGAGCTCTTTTGTTTTTAGCGTGGTTGTTGTCTTGGGGTGCTGGACCAAAGCAGTCCTATTTGGAGCCGAGAATCTAAAGCAGCTGTTCGATGCTGCCCGCTCCAACATGCCGCATCACCGATTCCTTTTGCTGATGGGAATCAACATGTCTCAGATGATCATGTCGTTCGCGTTCGATTTCTACCTTCTCTATCGCAATGACCCAGGCAGTTTCGCTGGCGTGACAAGCAGCGTTTCTCAAGCAGAGGCGCTGTTTGATTTCTTTTATCTCAGCACGCTCAACTTTTCGTTTTTCGGATACAGCGATATCTTGCCGCAAACAGTGCCAGCCAAAATTGTGAACTTGACGGAGATTGTACTTGCCTTTGTGACCGTCATTTTCTTGCTGTCTGACTTTATCAGCCTCAAAGAATCGTTGAGAGAAGCTGACTGATCCTGCAAGCAACGATTACTTCCAATGCCGATTACTTCAAGTGCTCGCGCAACACAGCAGCAGCTAGCTCGGGGGTCGTGGTATTGATAAAGCAATCGGATCCCCACTCGAAACCGGCAACCTTACTAAGTCTTGGAATGACGCGAAGACGCCAATGCGACGAATCCTCTTGGCGACTTTGAAATGGACTTGTTTGAAGAACAAAGTTGTACGAGGCAGAAGGTCTCGCAGCTTCCAGTGCACTCAGAGTTTGCTTGGAAACGTCGGCTAGATCCTGAAGGGCTTCCGATGAAATCTCTTCGAACGAACCACCATGCTGGCGAGGCAGAATGGAGAAGCTAAATGGAAACCGGGAAGCAAAAGGGCAGATCGCGACAAAGTGCTCTGTCTCCAACAAGACTCGCTCCCCGCGCAGCAACTCTTCTTCGATCATCTCACAAAGATAGCAGCTACCGAATTGACGCAAGTAAAGCGCTAACCGTTCTTGGATCCGTTCGATATCGCGAGGCACAAAATCCAAGCTGATCAGCTGGCTGTGAGAATGAAACAAAGATGCTCCAGCATCGGCTCCGAAGTTCTTGAACACCACCGCATATCGCATGTCGCTTTGAGCTCGCCAATACAGCAGCCTGCGACGATATGCCTCAAAGACAACGGCAATATGATCGACTGGCAAAGCGGTAATACTGTCGACATGGTTCGGCGATTCGATAATCACTTCGTGGCCGCCTCGCGGTTGCCGTCGCTGAAAAATCCGCGAGCTATTTAAAGTGGCAGTAGAAGCTTGAGGGCTTAAGTCAGCTTGGCCCGCTGAACGTTCACGATTTTGAACTCGCTCTGAACAGGGGCCTGGAATTCCCAAACCATGCTCGAGCGAATCCGGTACGCAGGTCCTGGGCACCGCTGGGAACTTGTTGGGAACGACGCGAACTTTCCAAAGATTTCTTACTGGATCGCTCGCAAATTTGCGATTGCTGGTAGTCGCATCGGAATCGTATTCAGGCAAAACCAAGGTGGGGTGAGGCGTCTCGTGTTCAAAGCCAACACAAAACGGGCACTCGATGCCACCGGATGGCACAGCTCGTGTGTTGAGTTTAAATTGATCTGGCCGCTCTTCTCGATTGGGGGCGAAGATCACCCATCGATCGGTAAGCCAGTCGTATCTTGTTTCATTCATGGCTCTTGCCGATCGATTTTCGCTTACTCCTTCGTGACGGCTAATTCACGCGCTCGTCGGTAAGCAGTTCCATATGCCAGTGCGCTATTGGTCCACGACCAATCTTGCGACATTCCATGCGATACCAGTGTATCCCAAACCTGCGGTTCACGCGAATACGTATCGATCGCCTGGCTGACACATTCCTTCAAGGATTCCAGATCGTACTGCAAAAAGGAGAATCCATTTGCCTGACCGTTAAAGTCGCCAGATTGATTTTGGCCGGATGGCGAAAAACGCTGAACCGTGTCGATAAGGCCCCCCGTCGCGTGCACGATGGGAACCGTTCCGTATCGTAGAGAATACAGCTGGTTCAAGCCGCATGGTTCGTAGCGACTTGGCATTAGAAACATATCGCTGGCTGCTTCGATTCGGTGAGCAAGCGGATCCGAAAACTCAAGCCTCACCGCAACCCGATCTGGGCGCCGGCTCGCCAATTCCGCAAGCGAATGAGCGAACCGGGCCTCTCCATTTCCAAGAATAACCCACTGGGCATCGAACGAGTCGACGTACAACTCAAGCAAGGGCTTTACCAAATCCCACCCCTTTTGCTCCGCCAGTCTACCAATCAAACCAATCATGGGAGTTGTTTCGCTTGGAGGTAACCCCATCTCCATTTGCATGGCTCGTTTGCAAGCAGCCTTGCCTTGCTTCCAATTGTCGGTCGAAAAGTTCGCGGGTAAGTGGTGATCGTGTGAGGGGTCCCACACTCGATAATCAACCCCGTTGACGATTCCGGAGATTCGATCGGCACGCGCACGAAGCGTGCCGTCCAGTCCGCAACCATGCATGGGCTGCTGAATCTCATGCGCATACGACGGGCTTACCGTCGTGATGTAGTCGGCGAAAGAGATCCCGGTCTTCAACAGATTGAGGTCTCCGTAAAATTCCATCTGTTGCCAATTGAAATACTGCCAATCCAATCCGGTAAGGCTCATGTCGTGGCTCCAGTATCGCCCTTGGTACGCGAGATTATGGATGGTCATCACCGACGCGGCTTTCGAATACCAAGACAAGTTTCCGAAGTTGGTCTTGTGATAAGCCGGGATCAACGCGGCCTGCCAATCATGGCAATGAATAATGTCGATCGGAATCTTCAGCCGTTCGATAGCTTCCACAACACATCGAGAAAAGAAGCAGAACCTTTCGCAATTGTCGCGATAGTCCCCATGCTGATCACCGTATAGCTGATCGCGATCGAAGTACAACGGTTGATCGACAAGATAAACATCCACAGGGTTCTCAGCAGGACCGATCGAAGTCTTTAAAATCCTAGCGGCCATCGACTTGCCTGCGATCTCGACAACGAACGAAATATGCGTGTCGATGATCTGCGCATGACTTAACAACGCTCGACGGTATGCAGGCAAGAACACACTGCACTTATGACCTTGCTCGGCCAACTTCAGCGGCAGGGTTCCGCAAACGTCGGCAAGGCCACCCGTCTTCGCAAACGGAATTGCTTCCGCGGTTGCCATCACTATGTGCATCTTCATTACTGGATCGTCGTGGTTGTTGAGAGGCTACGCAAGACATCAGGTTCTTACGTCGTGGAAACGATAGACATGATACTTGAATCGAGCCCAATTGATAACGGATTTTCCCGCACCCATGACGGCTTTTGCCAAGAGCATCGAATGGTATTCTTGGAGCGTTAGAGCGGGCTTCAGCCATGTCAACACCAGAGAGGCATAAAGCGCGAAAAAAGATTCGGAGACAAATTGTTGCCAAGTTGATATTGGATGGGTTATAAATCGCGTACTATAATCCCCGGCTGAAGATCCATCATCCAGCAAGATGATTCCGTTCACTCGAATTGCAAGGTTCTCCTCGTGCTATCGATCCGACCGACAGTTGCCGAGCATGCGTTTTACGTTTTTGGACGATCGATTCACCCCGAACTTTTCAGTATCTACCGAACACGCCAAATCCTTCGCAAAAAGTATTCAGCCAGAATCGACATCACAAGCGATGGACATATCATCCAGTTCAGCAACGGCCCCCGAGTGATGACGGAAGTGGTTTGCTCCGCCAACCAGTTGTTGCCTCAACGACGTCGCCTGGTAAGCTCGAACCTTAAAGGCAAAAATGTGGAACACGTGGAGGGAAAGCGCGGCGTGTCCTACCAAACTCAGTTTGAACTGGAACACGTTTCCACAGAGATGTTCTGGATGGTTCACAACCAATTGCAATCAAGCCAATGCAAAAACGAATTAGTGCAGTCATTTGACTCCAGTGGGCGTATCGCCTTTGGTGCAGTCAGTTTTGTGCATGTGGATGAACACGAGAACAGGCTTTGCATTCAGGCATTTCACACTTTCCCCGACGATTGTGCCATCGTAAAGTCAATCACCACCTTCAGCGCTAGCTAGCTCTTTTCCAGCGAAGCGGTACAAGCCGGCCGGCATATCGTGCGGCGCGGCAATCTTTTCGACGAGCGCATTCGACTTCAGGGTTTTGGCACTAGCCAAAATGAATGAACTTGCTGACAATTCGGGACTTATTGAGTACCCGAATCCCTCTGCCGAGCAAACGACCACTGGTCGACTATCGGCCTTTTGGCGAGCGAAAGACTTGTGGACAGAAAACTAATTGCTTGGTTGCTGATATGCGTTTCCCTATTCTTGCTGTTCAATAGCATGCAAAGGAACCGCGAAATTGCTCGATTGGAGCAAGAAAAGCAGGCTAAGTTTGCGGAAGATCTCAAGCAAAAGAAGGTATTAGAAGCCAAGGCCCGGGCGGAAGCGATTGCGAAGCAAGATCCAACGTTTTCGCTGCCAGTGGAGCCCGAAAGGGTACGAACGACCCTTGGAAGCATGGATCCGCAAGATTCATTTCCCTTTTTGGTGACTTTGGATAATCAGGGTGCGGCGATTGAACGGATTGAGCTGGTTGGGCAAACAAAAAAGGGAAGCTTCGATTATCGTTCTCTACGTTTCAAGGAGCGCGAAGGATATCTGGGTTACTTGGCCTTGGATGAACGCCCGGGCTCCTTGGACGTTAATTCTGTACCAAAAGGGTCCGCTGCGGCCACCGCGTTGTGCAAAGAAGACCCTTCTCTTGTTGGTTTGCTGCCCGGCGACCAAATTGTTGGGTGGGATCAACTGGAGGGAACTCCGTCGCTATACAAGCTCGAAAAAAGGCTGAGCAACCAACCTGCAGGCAACACGATTGAACTGAAGCTTCAGCGCTCCTTACCAAAAAACGTTCCGGTGCAGGAACCGGCGGCGGACTCCTCCGAATTGGAAAAAGCAAACAATGCGATTGAAGGTAATCAAACTTTTACTTTTGTTTGCACTCTGACAGAACGCCCGCTGGATGTTTTGCGTGCAGAGGATGACTTTGATGCCGAACAAGTCATTGGCAACGATCCGGTCGTGTCATGCTTAACGACTCTTGCTTCCGTTGATGCTACCGCCAAAATTGAAGGTACCGATCAGTCGATCATGGGACTGGAGCGGACGCTCAAAGGACGCTGGAATGTGAAGCCACTTGAAGTCGAGGGTGGTATGGGGGTTGAGTATTCCATGCCGCTTCGAGCGTTTTTGAAGGTTTCGGGGGCGGAAGCGAATCTAGAATTGGTCAAGCAATATCGGTTGCTAGCAATCACCCCTGAACAGGCCAAGGATCCCAATGCAAGAACGCACCACTTGCAACTGACGACGATAGTTCGCAACCTGGACGATAAGCCGCATTCCGTTTCGCTTCGTCAGGAAGGACTCAATGGTATCTCGCTGGAAGGTTGGTGGTATCCGACCAAGATTTCTCCCTTCTTTTTTAGCGCCGCTGGTGCTCGCGATGTAATTGTAGGAGATGGACTGCAGACTCATACCTTACTGACCACCAGAGCCATCGTAGCCAATGCAACTAGCTTTCCTTCGGATCCTGATTTAGGGATATTTGGACCTGCGGATACTCTTCAGAAACGGACGGTTAGGTATGTGGGGTTGGATACTCAGAGCTTCACGGCGGCGATGTTGCCGAACGCTGATTCACCCGAATCGATGTCGAACTTGCAACGAGCAAAAGCAGTTGTCTTGAATTCGGCTTACACCGATCTCAATCGTCATCCTTCCTCCAAGCAACAGGCTACCAACGTTGGATTTTGGTTTGAGACTGATACTAAAATCATCCAGCCCGGTTCGGAGTGGAAGCTGGACTACGAGGTTTTTGCCGCACCCAAAGATCCGATTATTCTACGTGCTTACAAATTGGAAGACGCCATTGAATATGGGTGGTGGATTTTTGGTTTTTTTGCCAAGCGTTTGGGTTGGATTTTGCATTTCTTCTTCTACCTAACGAGCAATTTTGGGATCGCGATCATGTTGTTGACCGTCCTGGTCCGTTCGTGCATGTTCCCGGTCAGTCGCAAAATGGCGCTCAATGCGCAAAAAATGCAATCGGTTCAGCCTCACACGGCCAAGCTGAAGGAGATGCTGAAAGACGACCCTCGCAAAATGATGGCTGGCCAGCAGATGTTGATGAAGAAAGCGGGCATCAATCAGTTCGCGGGATGCTTACCCGCCTTGATTCAGCTTCCCATTGTGATTGGACTCTACCGGTGCGTGTCGGTGGACGTGGGATTGCGGCAGCAAAGCTTGGTCCCTGGTTGGGATTGGTGCTCCAATTTGGCCGGCCCCGACATGTTTTTGGACTGGCATTCTTGGATGCCAGACTTTATTGCTGGTCGTGGCTCAGGCTGGTTCGGTCCTTATTTGAACATTCTGCCGATCATCACAATCGCGTTATTTATTGTTCAGCAGAAGGTTTTGATGCCCAAGGCTACCGACGAACAATCGCGAATCGCTCAGCAAATGATGATGGTAATGACCGTCATGATGGGCGTTCTGTTCTTTAAGGTCCCGGCAGGTCTCTGTATCTATTTCATCACTTCCTCGACATGGTCCTTGGTAGAGCGATTCTTGATCAAGCGATTTACGCCTCAGTCTGCGAAAATCGAGTTGCCAGACAACACTGCGGCGGAAATCGTTGCGGCTCTCAATAAAGGCACAAGTACAGCTACCCGTCCTTCCGCGTCCGCTTTCAAAGATGACAAACCAAAACCCAAGGCGACCAAACCGCCCGAAACGTTAACAGAACTGTGGGAAAACGTTTTTGGAAAGAAGCCGCAAGCGGTCGTAGAGCCAAGTCCTGAGAACAAAAAATCGCAAGCCAAGGCTCAACAAGGTCGAGCGAAACGCAGTCGGAACAAGTAACAGTTTTCGATAAGGCCGTTTCACACGTAGGCGCAAAAAAGAGATTCGGAATGAGTTAATGTTCTTGCGTTCAAGAGGTTAACCGCGTAGTCGCTGTTCGCATGGTGCTGGTTTGGAGAGATTCTGTTGGACGCTTTAGGAAGTACGATAGTAGAGAAAAAGAAGCCGGGGCGAGCGATTGTCTTGCCACAGGATGCTCGAGCGATGCAGGGCGTGTGGTTGTTCTTGATTTCGCTGACTATTTTCTTCGTTTCCAGCATTCTTCTTTACGTCGTGTACATTGCGATGCGAATCGCGCCGGAAGCTGGCATGAAACCTCAGTCGTTTGTTTTGCCGATGAGCTTTTTGCCCTCGACACTTTTGCTGGTCGGGATATCAGCCTCTTTAGAATGGGCCCTTCGGGCCGCAAGGCGAGAGCGGAACGCGGAGGTCAAGCAAGCGACCCTAGCTGCGTTCGTCATGGGAATGTTGTTTATGGCTATACAGTCGGAGGGGATGTATCGCTTGATTTACGCAGCTTCTATCGCTACTTCGTCGAAAAACAGCGCCTATGCATTAGCTTTTGTATTGGCGTTGCTTCATGCATTGCATGTCGTCGGGGGGGTATTTGGATTGGTGCAAGTTGTCTTCCAAGCTCGCAGGGACAAGTACGACCACGAACGCTATTTCGGCCTCCAGTTTTGTACGCTGTACTGGCATTTTTTGGACCTAGTATGGGTCTTCCTCATTGCTAGCTTCTTGGCAACAGGATATCTAATCAACAAGAGTTAGGCTGCTCTGGCTTGGTCGGTTTCGGTTGGCGCGTGCGGTTCAGAATCCCAGCCAAGGAGCTTGGTGTTCTCTGCTAATCCCATCCTGAGTTCAAGGTTCCTTGTGAGATGGCCCGTGAAGTTGTCAGCCTCGTGAAATCGCACGAACCATTTCGCCCTGTCAGTCATTTTATACAAATGGCTGCTAGATAAGGATTGAGCGAGGCAGTTCGAAAAGCATTCAGGACTATTGGTGTCGCACGTGGTTCCGAGTGAGAATCGGTGGATCATATCGTGCATCCAGCCGATGGAATTCGCAAGCACCGGTACTCCTGAGGCGGCAGCGCGGATAACAATGCTAGCGGAATAGCGGTGCGATGGATAAGGAGTTGCGATCAGGTTGGCAGCTTTGCAACTTGCCCATAATTCTTCGGTTGTCAAATGACGGTCGACGGAGAGAACTCGTCCGTTCCGGACCAGGTCCGCATGTTCGCCGCGAAGCGATTGCCGGACCTCCTCAGACGCTTTTCCGGCCAGAAGCAATCGATCATCGGGATTCAATCTAGGAAGTGCTTTCGAGAAAGCTCTGAGTAAATCGAGCGCTCCTTTGCGACGATCCACCAAGCCAACCAAGGCAACATAGCGTCCGCATGTCGGGACTTGCAGGATTCGCCTCGCCGTTTCTTGCGACATCGCGGGCGGTGCTTCGACTGGATCAGGAAGCAAGCTTGCTTTATCGGCTAGGCTACCTCCGAACGCCTTCATCGTTTCTATTGCATGAGGAACGATGTGATGAATTTTCTTCCACGGTCCACGAGAAAGAACAGTTAATGCAAGATGTTGTTTCACTTGGTTGCGAAACCCGCGGTGTCGATAGGCGTACTTTCCGAGCAGCAATACAATTTCGGATTCGACTCCCGGCCGTCTCAGTTGATAGGTGAGCGGACTTGGGATGCCGGTCAAATGGGTAAGTGGGTTTCCGAATGTGACATACGTATGATCGGGCTGGACTTTTTGGAGCCCCTTATAGAGTCCGCGAGCGATAGCAAAGTTTGCGGATGGCCCGTTGACACAAAGACCGCCACCGCCTGGTCGATGCACGAAGCCAGGCAATGCGTGGCACTGAAACATTCCCTTTAAAGGCCCAAGATGGTCAGCGTATTCCGCCGATTCAGTGGCCTCTTTGGAGGTTACCAAGTGAACTTCGCATGGCAGCCCCGACAACCGCGTCATCAGAAGCTTGACGTAGTTTAGATTATGGCCGACATGTTGGGGTTCAAAGACAAGGACTCGCATATGGGCTGCACTGTCCCAAAAACCACGCCAGAGGCCAAGATCAAAAAACTCGATTCGGAAACCATATGAAGAGACTGACGAAAACAAGGAACTGTCCGCTGTCCAAACGGGTCGGCTAGACTCCTTTGGATGCTCCAGGTATTGATTTACGAGCCGATGTTTTTATATTCCGTGGGGCTGGAATCGCCAATCCCAGGGGTGAAAAATCCCGGTCCTGAAGTTACGGAGCCGGTTTCGAGTAATCGGGCCGGGCTTTCGTATTCAGTGCTTCCCAAGGTTTCGGATAGTAATAATGCGGCACACTGGGCCCTCGGTGATTCGCGTAATTGCCGTTGATCTGATTTGATTTCCAGGCCATCGCTTCTTGGCTAGAGGGCTCGATCTTGTAAGCCAGATAGCCAGAGGCAAAACGGGGGCGATTGTAAACCTGGCGATATTCTGGAAGAGAATTCCAAATAGGGCGTGCAAACAGGTCCTGTCTCTGCAACGCGGGATCCAAGTACGTGCCCGAGAACAAATCCCCCGCGCTGGCTGCCTGAAGATTCAAAAGGGCGAAACTCGCGGCAAAACATGCCGAAATCCATCTGCAATTCTTCATCTGACATCCCCTGAAAACACAAAGCCTGTTGCTCGACCCTGAGTTTCTACGTCGAGCCGGAACGCAGCCTAAATCGACGATCCCGCCGGTTTTTTCCACACATTGCAATGCTGTTATTCATGCGATTTCCAACAAATCGATTGTCTGAATCAGGCCAGCTCCTCCGGTTAATTCGGTTGAGCTGGTTTTGGCGAGCATAAGGACCCGGAATCACAGTCTGGGAAAGATGGGTGCTATGAGGGAGATTTGACACCCGTTACAATTAAGGGGATTGTGGGCGGATGATTTTTAGCGCCCCGGGGTGAAGAAACAAACGGATGGATTGAGAACAGATCAAGATGGCAAAAGGACTAAGAACATCAATGAAGAAGCATAGCCAGAAGATTCTTGTTTTGAAGAGACGGTACGATCTCGTTATGGGTTTAGGATCGACGATTGCAGCTTTTTGCGTTTGGCATGCTGGAGCAAGCCTCGGGATTGCTCAACAATTGGATTCGCAAGAGACCGTGTTGGAATCGCAAGGGACCGTGTCACCTGCGGTTTACACCGCTCCGGCAATTTCAGAATCAACAAACTTTTCTTTGGTGCAACCAGCGAATTTCGCTTCGGTCCCAACGCCTCACATCACCTCCGTCGGGCGTGATTGGGCCTTAGAAACTGCAAACGCCAAACTTGGTTTGCAGCCCAATGGTTTTCCGAACCTCCAGAATGCGAAAATGGAACTCGAAAAGTCGATGATGGCTCTCGAGAATTTTCTGGCGTCTTCTCCGCAGCACCAAGCCAACTGGCTCGGCTTCCTGAATTGGAATGAACTGAAGGCTCAACTTGCTCAAGAAAAGCCTGAACGTCAGAAACTGGCTCAGATCGAAAAGACGTTCCGCCAAAACTACCTTGGCCTCGAGTACCCTCAGTTTGCAAATGTACGCGAATCACTGAAGCGTTATATCGTGGCACTACGCTTTAGCGCCGATCAAGCTCGATCGATGGAGTTTCTAGGCCAGGAGCTGGCAAAGGTTTCTGAGAAATTGCAAGTGCCAGATTTCCAAAAGGATTTTGATGCAACTCGGCAAATTGGTGAGACACTTACCAATCTTGATCAAGCCAATCAAGCGATGGACTTGATTCGCGTGGTACGCAGCAACTACTCCAGGGCGAATCTTCGCGTGCTTGTATCGAACCAATTCGTCAACGAGAAGTTCGCCAAACCGGTCAACGAATCCAATCCAGTGAATGAAGTGATTCTCGGAACTCAGATTTATGGCCAAAGTCAAATGACAGGTTTTGTCATTCCGCAATTGGTGGATAGCTCGTCCAACGCCATGATTCGACTGAACTTGAGCGGTAACTTTTCAAGCCAAAACATCGGTTATAACCGTTCGGTGAAACTGCATACGCAAGGATATGGAAGCATCGCAGCAAGTGAAACGATTGCCCTAATGGACTCGGGTTTGGTGCCTCTGAACGACACCTGTGTCGATGCGAACCTGTCGAGCCAAATCGATAACATCGAAGCAAAACTTGGGATCGTCAGGAAGATTGCTTCGAAGCAAGCGGCTAAGTCAAAACCAGAGGCCGATGCAATTGCAGAAGGCCGGCTTGAGAATCGAGTGAAAGATCAATTCCACTCGCAGGTCTCGACTCAAATCGCTCAAGCCAATGATAAGATTCGAACACCGGACATGCCAATCTTGAAGCGATTGGGGTTAAGCCGACCAAACCGAGTGACTTGGAGCTCGCCCGAGTATCTTGCACTCCTCTGGAACGTCCAACAAGGCGTCCAGTTGTCGGCACCAACCTCTTGCCCTCTGTTGGTCGAAGGATCGGGAATCTCGGTTCAGTTCCACGAATCCGTCATCTCTAATTTGACCGACCCTGTGTTGGGCGGACGAGTCTTAAGAAGTGCCGAGTTTCCTGCGTTGGCAGCACAATTCGAAGGACTGAACGATGGTAAGCCAATCCTGAAAGATGACGGTGAAATCTGGTCCCTAACCATGGAGAAATTCAATCCGGTAGAGCTGCAGCTCGATAATGGTCTGGTAACTTTTCGGATTCGCACCGAGCAGCTTGATAAGGGGGACCAGGTGCTCGAGCAGCCGGCTGCCATCGAAGCATCCTACCTGCCCGTTGTGACCGATGGCCTACTTCAATTTCATCGCCAAGGCGAGATTCGTATCGATTTCTCCGCCAAGTCGCAAAAAGGCTTGAAAGCTGTCACGCTTCGAAGCTTCCTGAAGAATCGTTTTGATCAGGTTTTCAAGGAAACACTTCTCGAAAAGCCAATCAACGTCACCGAAAAATTGCCAGAAGAGCTCCAAGGCCTGAAGCTGTCATCCATCCAAGTGGATGATGGTTGGCTCCAAGCGCATTTGCGATAGCCTGAAGTGAGTCAGCGCCGTGTTAACCATGAAAATGGCGGCACAGCGGCTGATAGCCTTCCTTCATCGGACGCATTCGTAGAGTTATTTACCTAATTGCCTGGCCTCATCCCCTCCAGGCTTCTAGGAAAATGACTTTGTTCGATGTATTCTTAAGAGCATATGACTCTAGATCTAATTCTCCAGCAAGTTCTAACGCTGGTACATTCTGCGGACTACCGTCCGTCGAAACCTCGCATCATCCTCAAGACGTTGAAGCTTCCCGAGGAAGACTACAGGCTTCTCCGTCGTGCCATTAAACAACTAGTCCGAGATGGCCTGATTGTATTTGGCGCCAATCACATGGTGATGCGGCTCGATCAGCATGGCAAGGGCCGCCCCGCGAAATCTGCGTCTACACCATCACCAGCGACAGCTCTTGTGGATAACTCCGATTCGGATTTGGAATCGGAATTGGAACTGGAATCGCTACGCGAGCTCGATAAGTCATCTCGCTCAAGACGTGAGCGTAACGAACGGCAAGGAACCTTTCGGGCGGCTACAGGCGGCTTCGGTTTTGTCCGAGTGGCTCCATCGCTGACCCATGAGAAAATTGATGACATTTTCATTCCACCCTCGGCCACGCGAGGGGCGATGGAGGGTGATACCGTTCGCGTAAAAATAGTGCGAACGGGAAAAGATGGCAAAGTAGAAGGCCAAGTCGATGAGATCGTTGCGCGAGCACGCCGCGAGTTCTCAGGAACCTATCAACTGATCGACGGTAAATCTGTGGTGTGGGTAGATGGAGCTAAGCTCGATCACCCGGTTCAGATTGGTGATATCCGCGGGCTACCGCTGAACGAAAAAGACAAAGTGATTGTCGAGCTGGTCCGCTTCCCGGATGCCTTCCATCCTGGCGAAGGGGTGATCTTGAAGGTTCTTGGAAGCAGCAAGAACCCGGCCATCGACACTCTAGCGGTCATGCACCAATTCGGGCTCGAGGACACATACCCAGAAGCAGCACTTGCAGTTGCGCGCGCTCAAGCGGATCTTTTTAATGAAGACCTTATTCCAGAAAACCGGACCGATCTAACCGCAGTTCCAACACTGACGATTGACCCGGTCGATGCTCGCGATTTTGACGATGCTATCTCGTTGAGCAAAAACGAGAAGGGGAACTGGGAGCTTCAGGTCCACATCGCAGATGTTTCGTACTTTGTCCCGATTGGTTCAGCGTTAGACGAAGAAGCACGCCGGCGTGGTACCAGCGTTTATCTTCCGGACAAAGTCATTCCGATGATTCCTGAGACGATCAGCAATCACCTTGCTTCGCTTCAGCCCGACCGCAAGCGGCTCTCGAAAACGGTCTTCATGGAATACACCCCTGAAGGCACGTTGATTCATCAGCATGTTTTCAACAGCGTTATCTGCAATCAACACCGTTTCAATTACGAGCAAATCGATCAGTATCTTGAAGATCCTGAGCCCTGGAAAATCAAGCTGAAGCCGGCCATTTTCCAATTAGTCGCTGATATGCATGAGCTGGCGATGGTGTTGCGAGCCATCCGAAATCGACAAGGTGCTTTGGAGCTGACGCTGCCTGAAGTCAAGATCGATCTCGACAAGCTTGGCAAAGTTCGCGGCGCGCATTTGGTCCAGCATACAGTCAGTCACCAAATGATCGAAGAGTTCATGTTGGCAGCCAATCAATCGGTTGCTTCATGGCTCGATTCGCTAGAGCTTCCTTTTTTGCGTCGAGCGCACGCGCCTCCGAACCGAATGAAGCTGCGAAGGCTTAATGAATTCGTTCGAGCGCTAGGCATTCCCGCAGAAAACATGGAAGACCGCTTCGAGATTCAACGCGTGGTAAACGCCGTCCGGGGTCAACCGACAGAGTATGCCGTCAATTTTGCGATTCTTAAGAGCATGTCCAAAGCGGTTTATCAAGCCGAGTTTGAACGGCACTATGCCCTGGATATGACTCATTACTGCCACTTCACCAGCCCCATTCGACGCTATCCTGACCTTGTTGTGCATCGCATCGTTCAAAAGCTTATCGATGGGCAGCCTGCGAAAGAAAATGAGTTGGTGCTTGAGCATCTCGGGATGCAATGCAGCTATGCTGAACAGAATGCTGAAAGCGCCGAACGAGAACTTATTCGAGTCAAGTTGCTCCATTTTCTGTCTAAGAAGCAAGGCGA
This sequence comes from Planctomycetaceae bacterium, assembly GCA_027487485.1. Lineage (GTDB taxonomy): Bacteria > Planctomycetota > Planctomycetia > Pirellulales > Pirellulaceae > JBKCUI01. The sequence continues at coordinate 25,890 of JAIYDN010000060.1, forward strand.
AATGCTCACCGGTGTAGTTGCCGCGGTACGTTCCAACGGTCTGACGATCCGGGCCATCGAGATTCCCGTCGATGGATCGATCGGCGTGCGTGATCTGCCTCAAGATCGCTATCGGTTTGACAAAGATACGCACACGCTGGAAGGCTTCAAGGACGGAAATCGATTTCGGCTTGGAGACGAATTGATAGTTCGAATCCAACGCGTGGATACGGCGAAGCGCGAACTGCACTTTAGCTTTGAGAAGGTAACCAAGCGAACGTCACCGGCCCCTGTCCAATCCAAGAAACGCAAGGATCAGGATCGAGATTTTGGCCGCAAAGGCAAAGCGATGGACGACAAGAAAACCAAAAAGGGCACGAAGCGCAAACGAAGAAAATAGCGATCTGGGCTTTTTGTGGGAGTGAAGTCAATATCGAATTTCGAACATCGAATGTCGAACTCCGAAGGTACTGTTGAAACACTTCGTTATTCGACATTCCACGTTCGGTGTTCTACGTTCAAATCAAATTGAAAGTAGTTGGTATTAAGCCAGCGTCCAACGGCTCAAACTGATCCTTATGAATCAGCCGAGCCTGGGCGTGAGTCAACTATTTCTTATCGACTAGTTCTTTGACCAGTTTCTTGAGTTCAGCAATCTCATTTTTTAGCTCTGCAACTTCTTTTGCAAGGCCAGCATCTTCGGCGCCTCGAAGCGTCTTCAGCCACAGGGACGACGGATTCATTTGTCCGCTGCGCATAGCGTCCGCACCCTTAAATGCCTCAAGCATTTCTTTCGAGTCCAAAACAAAACCTTCCGTGGTTGGCAACGATAGCTCGATCGTCTCCATGGCAAGATCCGAAGGCTTCATTTTCGTAGGCTTCACTTCAAGCTTGATCGTTTCGCCATCGCGTTGAATGGACAGCTGCAAAGGCTTCTCGTTTTTACCAGCCTCCTGAATCTTTTCCATCAGATCCGTGTAGACAACAATGTTCTTATCATTTGCGGAAACAATCACATCACCCTTTTTGATTCCAACCTTTTCCGCCGGCGAATCTGCCATCGTCGACTCAACAACAACGCCCATTACATCCTTGTCAGACGCTTCTGGTTTCTCGTCTTTGGAATCTTCCGAGCCCTCGGAGTCATCGTCGAGGGTTACCATTTGTTCCAAGGCAACACCGATTCGATAAACTTCATCTTGTTTGGTCAAGGGACTAATGAGCCGACCTGAGACTTGGCCCTTATTGAGTCGAAGCACCGTAGCCCTCTTTTGGCCATCTTGATCGACTTTGATCTCAACGACATTTCCATCGTTGGGAGCATCACCTTTCGGGCTTGATTCGTCCGAGTTGATTTTAACGGTGTTGAAAACTTTAGTCACTTTGGCATCTTGACCGCCACCTTCGGTGACTGTGAAAGCCTTGACCTTATCCAGCGCTGGCTGCAGTTGAGCCATGATCTTGGCTCGCTTCTCGGCCGAGACCTTATTATCTTCCAAGGCCTTGCTGACCTTTTCAAGAATGTTGTCCGAATCGCTATTGGCGACAAACAAGTGGACATTGCTTTCTTTTTTTACTTCAGGTGGATCATCGTTCGCAAACGCAGCAGGTGATGCCACCAGTGCGGAGCAAGCAAACAGATTCGCAATACCCAAGCGAGTCCCAACACTCATCAAGTTCCATTGTCTTTTCATACGATTAAATCCCTTTCCGAGAACAAAATAAAAATTCGATACGGTACCCGGCGTTGGCTTAAAGTCCGTAGGGCTTTAGACCCACGTTCTTCACCGGAACCACAAGCTGGCGACCATCGTTCAGCTTGCTTGTGTAGTATTCAGGTCGCACCTCGAGCTGATATCCCTTACGACGAAGCTGTTCTTTTAGGAGAGCGATCTGAAAATCTTCTTTGGCCCACATTTCCCTGGGATCGATTTCACCGAGATCATAGATTGGAATCTCGGCTGTTTCATCATTGGGGCCCGTAACCACCATCTTCATTCCGTCGTCGTATGAACTTGCATTCTGGGGGGAACTCGTGTCGATGCGGGGCTTCCAAGAAGTCGTCGCTACCGAATCGGGGGAAATCCCAGCGGGCTTAGGACCGTCAAACACAAGCATACCTGCTGCAAAGCCCAGGCCCAAAATCAGGCTTGCAGCCAAAGCACCAAGCATGGCCGAACGGGCTGATCCAGAACCAGCGCTGCCTCCCAAAAAAGCAAAATGTTTCGCCGGAGTGTTTGCATTGCTGACGGCCGTTTTGTCGACGCCATGGTTGGCAGGACTGATACGGGCAGCCTCTCGCGATCGCTGGATCTGTGCGATCTGTTTTGCCCATTGCTGCTCTTCCAGCAACGCCATGGCGAGCGTTCGCCACTTCGATGGATCGGATTCGAATTCTTGGAGAGCGATCGCAAGCATCTCTTGCGTCATCTCGCCGTCGACTATTTTCTGTAGGCTTGTTGGTGTCATTTTAGTTCGTCACAAACGGTTCTTGATTTACTTAGTTTGTTTCGCTTAGCTTGGCACGAAGCGATTTTCGTGCTTTGAGCAATCGATACTCTACGGTCTTGATCGAAATACCAAGATGATCTGCCAGCTCCTGATACCCCCATCCTTCGGTGTATTTCAAAAGCAAAATCTGTCGATCCTGCGGTTCAAGGCGCTCCATCGCTGAATTCACGCCATTCGAAGTTTCGGACTTTAGCAGCCATTCGCCAGGTGGACACTCCACGCAATCCGACTGCAGCTGCCCCAACGAAACCGCACGTTCCATCAATCGTTTTCTGCGACCGGTCGACCGGTGATGATTGATTACCTTTCGCAAGGCAATTCGGTACAACCAGGGAGCGATCTTAGCTGGATCGGTTGGGCGACTCTGTTGGACGATTGCCGCCAAAGCGACTTCTTGCAAAACATCTTCCGCAGCCTGCCGATCGGAAAGCCTGGAATGAATCACCGTCGCCAACCAGCGACGATGCTCCTGCAAGGCTTTAGGCCAGTCAATCTCGGTCCAGTTTGATGATTCCATGGGCAAAGTAAGAGCGGCAACATTCATGATCGGTAACAGTCACCGAGAAAGACTATTACCCTGAACAATACTGCAAGAAAACTGACTTTACTATGGAAAGCGGCGGGTGTTTCGTTATTCAACACCCGAAAGTCAGTCGATCCAAATGCGAAAGGGATCGATGTCCGCTGGATTCGAGATTGGGAACGAGCTTTGGCCTGGCGAATCCGGCCTCGCTGAGGCAAGTTGTTGCAGTTCCTGGACGAGGCTTGCATTGTTGAGCACGGACGAACTGATTTCCGTCCGCACAGGCTCTGGTCCAGCAACGTTGATATTTCCAGCTCGGTCGATCGAGAATTGGACCTCCTGGCCCTTACTGGCTGTTGGGGGCAAGCCCCACCGAACCCTTGCGTCTTCGACAATCTTCCCGAGCTGTTTTTTTAGAGCAGCAAACCGACTGGACCAATCTTGCTCGGGTTGGCTAGCTTTGAGGTTCGACGCTGGAGTACGTGGCCCCGAGAGGCCATTGTCCGACTGCGTTTGTTCCTTTGAGTGGCTTGGCGACGCTATCGTCGATCGAATCACGTCTCCAAAGAAATGGCTGGCTGAGCTCAGAGTTTTTTCGACTGATTGTTTCGCCACCAAGCTTGCTGGCAAGGCTGTTGCCCATGCTAAGGGAAGATTCATGGAAGGGCTCGCTCGGCTTGATTGGTTGCATCGTTGAAATCACAGAGGACTCAAATGGGTAAAGTTTGCCGTTAATATCGTTTCGGCGCTATGCAGACCTTGGGTTGAGTCTTTCCCGGGAATCGACTGGAAAAGTGGCAACAGGAGACGATCGAGCTCATGCGAAGAGATGCTGTGATTGAGAGGCTTGAACAAATGTTGCTTTTCTTCCGCATTGCATTCATGGACTGTAACGATTACTCCGATAACAACCTTTGTTCCTGGGGGGAAAGAGGTACATGTGCAAAAGGAGCTACTGCTGTGCCTAGCAGTAGTTCCTTGCACATGCTTCATCGTTACGTTGCGCAACAACTTCACCCCCAGATTCGCTATGTTCACCCAATTGACACGACAACTAGCCGAGACAGCTTTCGCTGCACGCATGGTTTCTGTAACGTGTCTTTGCATGCTATTGGTGCTTAGCGGCGGCTGCAACTTCATCCCAGATATCAAGAAGAAACCGCAGTATCACAATCCGTTCCCTCAGATTTCGAAGGTTGCCGTGATGCCCTTTCGAAATCAAAGCCAAGAGCCCACGCTAAGTGGTTCTCGAGTTTCGATGGCTTATTACAACGAGCTACAATCGATTCGCGGCTTCGAGGTGGTGCCATTCGGGGTGGTTGAAAACCAACTTGCCTTTTTCGAGCAGCAGGTTTTAGGAAGACAAGTCAGTTCGCCAATCGACTTTCAAAAATTTGCCAAACATCTAGGTGTTGATGCAGTTCTTCAAGGTGCAATCACCGACTACGATCCTTACTATCCACCCCGGATGGCTTTAAAGGTCAATTGGTATGCATCCAATCCTGGTTTTCACCCCATCCCGGTTGGCTATGGTCTACCGTGGGGCACTAAGAAAGAGAAGAAGATTCCAGAGTGGATACGCCTGGAATCGGAACGCGCGTTAGCGGCAGAACAGTTGAAGAGCCAAACTCCGGCCGAAGAGCTAGACTCCGCGGACGCTCGCCCCGTTCAAAACGCTCCCGAACCTCAAGTTCCAGAGAAAGATCTTATCGGAGCGGACGAAGAACCATTGAGTCGAGTTGCGTTAGCGAAGATTGAGTTGCCGCTTCGAAAGCCTGACGCGGCGTCTGACTCTGTGCCTGACGCGGCATCCGACGCCGCGACTGATCCAAAGCATCCCGTAGAACTTCAAGCTGCCCACGAAATGGAGATTGCGAATAGCGAATCGACTGATTTGCCAGCAAACTGGCCTGATCCACAGGGGTTCATTCCGCCCCGTCCTGCGTCGCAACCACCTCAAATGCGAGTCCAGTTCGAGCCGATTATTTCACATATGCGCACTTATAACGGCAATGACGAAGATTTCACGCAAGCACTTGGGGAGTACTTTTACTTTCGTGACGACGAGCGATTCGGAGGCTGGCAAGCGTATCTCCAACGCAGCGAAGACTTTATAAGATTTTGCTGTCACCTGCACATCGTTGAAACCTTGGGTTCACGCGGCGGCGAGTTAGAAAGTCGTATGATTCTTCGATGGCCTATCAACCGATACGAGCGTTAGTTGTCCAGGCACGGACACGAACGATCGAAATTAGGCACATAAGGATCGGTACGATGAGTGGTGAAGTGAATGTCGTTGCGTTAGTGCGCGGCGAAGAGCAGTACATTTTTGTTTTTGATGAATCGAACCGTACCGAGACTCTTCGAATGTTAGGCCGCTATGCTGCGGACCCTGAATTATCTTTCACCTGGTTCGATGCCGCCTTGCTAAGCCAGCGTGTGCGTGAACTTATGCCAGCAAGCGAAATTGGAAGTCCATCCAGTAAAGCCATTCCAAGCCAACACTCAGCAAATTCGAATGCTGGCCAAGGTCGAGTTGTTACAAAATCGGTTCCGCGATTTAAGCTGTCTTAAGTCTTACAGCTCAAGACCTTTGCAGCCTTAGAACATCCAAGAAGAGACATCTCTCTGTTCACCACAAACTCACCCTCCCAAAACAGCGTTTGGGAAGGGTCAGCCCGCGCTAGCGTGGCTGGGGAGGGGCTTTGCGACTCTCCTAGCTAATTGGAAACGCATAGACGCGGAGGACGCAAAGACAAAACGCCCACAGACACATTCTTCCCTCTGTGATCTCTGTGGCTCTGTGTTTTCGAAAATACTTTGCTGAAGTAGAGTGTCCCTTTGAGGTACGGTAAAAGCCCCTGTCGAAAAATGTGGGGCGAAAAATTTCAGAACCTTGCTTTGAACGACCATCTTTCGACCCACATTTTTCGACCGCAAACATTATTCTCGATCAGGAATAGCCTGTTGGGATGCTAGTATCCCTGCGAGATACTTGTGTCGCCCTCCGGGCTTAACAACTCGTTCCACACGAGTCCGGCGGCTCACGCCGCCGGCAGGGAAATGCCGCCCTCCGGGCTACGATGCCGCACTCTGGCTAAGATGACGAACGGCTAAGATGACGAACGGCTAAGATGACGAACGGCTAAGATGACGAACGGCTAAGATGACGAACGG
>JAIYDN010000062.1 GCA_027487485.1 Planctomycetaceae bacterium
CCGATCATGGGAGCCAGTCCCGTCAGCGGGTTGAGGCTATCGTGCATCGCATTGACCGAACCGTTGGAAGTCGCCGTTGTGGCAACGGCCCAAGTAGGTCCTGCGGACATGCCGAATCGTAGTTCTTTCCCTTCTAAATTCGGTTGCGAGGTGACGGGCAGATTGTTCAGCGCAACGGCGGGTTGTTGCTCGAAGTAATTGGCGTAGCCAACCAACCCAACCAGCAGTAGTAGCATGACGATAAATACTACGTGTGCATGAAGCATGCGTTTGGCAATGCGACCGAACATCCATACCGAAGCCATCGGAATCAGCAAAATGCACACGTTGCTAATGACGTTGGTCCAAAAAGTGGGATTCTCAAGCGGATGCGCGCTGTTGGGGCCATAGAATCCGCCGCCGTTGCTTCCAAGTTGTTTGATCGCAACAAATGCTGCCACCGGACCTCGAGCGATCGTCTGTGTGGCACCTTCTAAAGTCGTAGCTTCCACAGCTCCCGAGAGCGTCATCGGCACGCCGCCAAGGACGAAGCAGATTGATACGACAGCCGACAACGGCAAGAGGACCAAAACCGAAGCCGTGGCAACATCTCGATAGAAATCGCCCATCGACTTCGAGCCCGCCATCGCCCGGGCAACCGCGACAAGAACCGCGATACCAGTCGCAGCCGACACAAATTGAAGCCACATGAGCGACAGCTGTGAAAAGTAGCTTAGCGACGCTTCGCCGGAATAGTGCTGCAGATTGGTGTTCGTAATGAATGAGATCGCCGTATTGAACGCCAATGTGGGCTCAAGGCCTGGCTTGCCATCAGGATTGATCGGCAAGTAGCCTTGAAACGACAGAACCACAAAAACCAGCACGAACATGCAGTAGTTGAAGATAAGCATCGAGCGGCAATACGCTGCCCACATTACTGGCGCGTTCGAGCCGCTCCGACCCAACAAAACTTCCAACCAACGATTCCATCGCTGCACAAAGGGTAGTTTGCTGTCGGTATCGAATACATTTTGCATGTACCAAGAAAGCGGCCAAGCCATTGCGACAGCCGCCCCCAGTATCACCAAGGGTAGAATCCAAGTAGTCATAACGATTTCTTATCTCCTAAAATTTCTCAGGGCGCAGCATTGCGTAGGTCAGGTAGACGAACGACAGGACAACCACCAAAACGACGATGGCATTCATAGGGCACCCCGCGATCGTTCGATCCACCGGATCAGTGCCCAGAGAAGTGCGAACCCACAGGTCGCGATAAAGAATATGGTAAGCGTCAACATTGCGAACTCCTTCAGTACGAGTGACTGATAAGAAGTATCGCAATGTCGATGTTAAGCGCGCGTCAAAAGAATGGCGTGAAGTATCAAAGTTTTATCAAGATGCCGCCCACCTCGGTTCTGGATATTGCTTTGCCAAGGCGGAGTGAACCCGGTCATTTCTTTGCGAAGTCAGGGACGCACTGCCCTAAAAGCCGTTGGTGACCGCTACGGTCAGGAACGTTGATGATCGCACAAGAATCTTTTGAGCGAGGCTTTCTGAGATCGCCGCGGCCACTGTTTGGGTCTTTTTTGCCAACAGCGAGGGTCTGTTTCTGCGACAGTCGCAACCGGAAAAGGAGTCTCTTAAGAATGGTCGAGACCGAACAGCAAAACGACTATCGTCTACCAGCTGCGGGTCACGACGATCTCAAACTCTCTGACGAACGCAGTCAGCGAACTCTCTCCCCCCCTCCATTCTGTTAACCCGCCTGCTCCCGTTAACCGAGAGAGTTCGAGAGATTCGGCTATCCTGATCGGGGTGGGGACCAGGAAACGGGCGATTCGGGACGTTGGCCTGGCAGGAAGAGACGCATGGTTTGTGGCGTCGGATAACAAGAAACACGCGAAAACCACGGATTTAAACGAAAAAAGCCGAGGTAGAGACCTCGGCTTTCTGCGTTAACTAAACCAGAATAGTTTCGAGACTGTTCTGAAAGGCTCCGCGAGCGCAACCCTCTTCGTAACAATACTCTCTGCGCTCGACATTCGCAAACCCTTTACTTGAAAGGACTTGCGGATTTCGAGACCCGCTCGGTCTGTTTCTCTACGAAGAGGTTCGAACAATGGGTTAACACCCTCTGTTGATGATTTTAGCGACGATGCTCTTTCGCATCAAGAGGAAGACGCGATCTGTTAGCCATTTCCCCGTTTGTCTTCACCAGCCTATTGCCAAGCCATTCGATCAAAGCGACGCTCTGAATTGCTATTCTTTCCATAGTTGGGAAGCAACGCTTGTTGGAAAGCAGCTAGATTAGCGTGCATGTTTCGGATTCTCCACGCTCGCCACCGGGCGAGCCAACCTGGTATCGATCGATTCGACGCTACTTGACTAACTGGCACTGGATAGATACTTGGTCGCCGGACCGCTGCTCCCAAAACACGAAAACTTGCGATTCATTTCCGTCACCAACCGCGACGATTGGATCTCGAGCGTTTTCAGAAATTATTCTCGAGTTGCCATTTCCAAGCTTCACCAGTCGCAATTGGCCGTCGCGTTTGGTGAGCCAAACGACGTAAGTCCCGCTCGGGCCGCTTGCGATCCACGGTTGTTCACCGTGCTCCAACATGGTTTCCAGCGAGGCCTCTCCAACGGACGTGAAGATAGTACCGCCACGACGCCAAGCGGAAACAACTTCGCCCTTCGGTGCGATCGCCAACATGCCTCCGTCCATTGGGCAAGCATTTAAGCTCCAATGTTGGAGTCCAAGTCGTTCTCCGATGCCAAATGTCTCTCCTTGATTGTTGGAAGAAACAAGATACATGTCACGATTCCCCTTTAAAGAGTTTCGAAACAAGATGTGAACGAAATTACCTTCGGCCACAACCGATGGATGGCAACACTCACAGATACTTCCATCGGGCGATTGGTAAACCAACTGATTCTTACTCCAACTTGCCCCTTGATCGATCGATTTCGAGGCAAAGAGCTGAGTCCGCTTCGCACGGAGGTCAAGCCAAACGCACCACAATGTTCCATCGTTACTCGATGTCATTGCGTGCAGGCCCTCCCGCGCCGAGGCCTCAATGTCGTTGACCTTTACTGGGCCAAGCCAGCTCTTTCCACCGTCCAGTGTGCGGTACGCCAAAACGTCCCCATCAGTGCCTTTACCCTTCGGACCTCCAATTGCAGTGATGACAATAGAATCGCCGGCATGAGCAATCCGAGGACCTCTTCGCATTCCGAGAGACATGTTAGGTACCCTAAAGGCGACGAGCGGTGAGGGCTTCTCGTCCGATCCAACTCTGCAGTAATAAACGTCATCTCCAACGCCGAATGTAACATGTGCGACACCCCTCGAGTCCATACTCGCTTGCGGTTGTTTCGGTGATCTCTCGCTGCTTCCCGAGAAGATCGTGAAAGGTTCGGAACCAGAGACCAAAGCGGGAACAAATATTAGAAGAGCTGCCAAAGTAGTCTTAAGCATTCGGTGAACTCACTTGGTCTGACCTGGATAGCCCAGAGCCAAAAAGGTGAAAAAGTGCAGGAGTAACGATTTGGTCTAGAACGGTTGATGCAATCATGCCACCAAACAATACGACGGAAAGCGGATAAAGAATCTCCTTGCCAGGTTCGCCGTACCCGAACAATAAAGGAAGCAGTCCTACAAAGCTGGTCATCGCTGTCATCATCACTGGTGCAAGGCGCTCTAGGCTTCCACGGATAATCATTTCTTTCCCAAATGGCATGCCGTCAACCTCCATCAAGTGTTGATAATGCGAGATCATCATGATGCCGTTACGACTAACAATGCCTATGAGCGTGATGAATCCAACCCAATGCGCCAAAGATAAATGAGTTGCCTGTATCCAGATACCAGGCCAGAGATACCATGCTTGGCCCGCGAACTCCGAAGCTTCCGGTTTATTCACAATCAGGAGCGCCACAATCGCGCCCAGCGCTGCCAATGGAACGTTCACAATTACCTGAAGTGCAGAACGCTGCGAGCCGAGGGCTTTCATCAGCAGCAGATAGACGCCGACGATACTCAGTAGTGCAAATCCCCATAGTCTATAGGTGGCTTGCTGCTGAGCTTCGAATTGTCCGCTGTAGTCGAGATAATACTCACCTGGCAGCGCATGAAGAGATTGCTCAACCGGCTGGAGTGCTAGTTTGATATCGCGTACAACACTCGCCAAGTCTCGCCCCTGGACATTGCAGAAAACGGCGACTCGTCGTTGAACATGTTCACGATTGAGCACATTAGGACCAGTCGTATCCAGGATTTCTGCAACTTGTGACAGCGCGACTTTCGCTCCTGAGGGCGTTTCGAGAATTGTCTCTTCAATCACGTTCGGATCGCGACGAGACTCCTCGTCGTACCAAACAACCAAACCAAAGTATTTATCCTCTTCAATGATCTGCGAAACGATGGTGCCTTTGAATGCCGTTTCTAAAATTTCGGCGACATCGCCGGGTGCGAGACCGTAACGCGAAGCTTCTTCACGCTTCACCCGCATTTGCAATTGGGAGATCTCGATCTGAGGTTCGATTTGAAGGTCAACTACCCCTTCGATCTCTTGCATGCGTGCCTGGACGTCGTATGCCGCAGTTCGCAATTCTCGTAAGTCCGGGCCAAACACCTTCACAGCGATCTGAGCACGAATTCCAGACATCATGTGATCCAGTCGGTGCGAGATCGGTTGGCCGATATTTACTGCCGCACCAGGAATACTCGATATTCGTTCTCGCAGATCGGCGATCACAACTTCCTGTGGTCGCCCATGGTACTCAAAACTCCAAAGATGCGCGATCGGAATGGCTCGCAGGATAGTGTTCAGCCAACCTGCTTTCTCTGTCTTGTGCTGAGCGAATCGCACCTCGAACTCTGTATTGTTCACACCTTCTGCATGCTCATCCAATTCTGCGCGCCCCGTCCTGCGTGCAACTGACAGTACTTCGGGTACTTCAAGCAAAATCGATTCTACCCCACTAGCGATTCGCTGGCTCTCATCCAGCGAAGTACCCGGTTCAAGACGTAAATTGATAGTTGCTGTTCCTTCATTGAACGGAGGCAGAAATTCGCCTCCCATCCATGGCAGTGTTAGACAACTCAATAAGACGAAAACACTAACACCAGCAAGTACGGTTCGAGGGCGGTTAAGCGTCCAGCGAAGTACGCGCTCGTCCCAGTGTTTCAACCAACGCATGATGAATGGTTCGCGTTTTTCAGCGAGAAACGGTGCGCGAGGTAGTAGAACGCTTGCAAGTACGGGTGTGAAAGTTAATGAAACCACCAAGGAGCAGAGTAATGCCACGATGTAAGCGACCCCAAGAGGAGCGAACAATCGTCCTTCGATGCCTGCCATCATAAACAACGGCAATACTACCAGAACCACAATTAGCGTCGCATAAACAATGGAGTTACGGACTTCACTGGAAGCCAAGAAGATAACTTCTAGAGCCGGTTTCTGAGAATCTGAAGGTAACTGCTTATTCTCACGCAATCGTCGGTAAATGTTCTCAACATCAACGATTGAGTCATCCACTAGGTCGCCAATCGCAACGGCAATCCCCCCCAAAGTCATCGTGTTGATCGTGATTCCAAACATATAGAAAACGATTACTGTCAATAGGATCGATAGCGGCATAGACGTTAGTGAGCTGATGCTAGTGCGAAAGTTGCCCATCAAAAGGAACAGAATCACTACGACCCAAATCGCACCGTCGCGTACCGCTTCGCTGACGTTGTCAACCGCTGCTTCAATGAAGTGACTTTGGCGAAAAATCTCGGATTCAATTTTGATATCGTCTGGTAATTCTTTTTGAAGCGAGACGAGCACCTCATTGATCCTGTGATCAAGTTTGATCGTGTCAGCCTCTGGCTGTTTCTGTATCGTCAGCATGACCGCCGTACCGCCTCGCAACTCTTGGTAGGGCTTTGCATGGGAATGCGACTGTTGACTTGACGACTTGGGAGAAAGGTGCGAACCATCGTTCATGTGCGCATGGGTAGCGTCATGACTCACCGCAAAGTTCACGTCCGGTTCGATCTTCACTACAGCGGAAGCATCGCCGCGTTTAACTGGCCCACCGAGCCTCACGTCAGCCACATCGCCGATGCGAATTGGCACTTGGTCGCGCCAGAGAATGGGAGTCGCTGCTACTTCGTCCAGCGTTAGAGACTGCCCTTGAATTCGAAGCAACGATTCTTTCTCACCGCGGCTCATCACACCACCGCCAGCGAGAACGTTGGCTTTCGTCGTTGCATCTGTTAGTTGTGCCAATGTCACGTTGCGAGCAGCTAGACGCGAGGGGGAAGTTAGCACTTGGAACTGCTTCAGAATTCCTCCCATTACGGAGACTTGAGACACGCCCTCAACCGCTAGTAGACGATTTCGGACCGTGAACTCGCCAATCGTCCGAAGTTCCATCGCTTTCGCATTGGCTTCATCCGGTGTGTTTGGTTTGAAATCGCTACGCAATGCTAACAGCATGATTTCGCCCATGATTGACGAAATGGGTGCAAGAGTAGGATTCGTGTTAGGTGGTAGTTTCGACTGGGCTAGTTGAAGCTTTTCGTTGACGATCTGACGGTCTATAAATATGTCCGTGCCCCACTCGAATTCGACCCAGATGATTGATAAACCAATCGCTGAAGAAGAGCGAACGCGTTTTACACCCGTCGCACCATTTAGCAGCAACTCGATGGGGCGAGTTACTAGCACCTCCACTTCTTCTGGCGCGAATCCCGGTGCCTCGGTCATAATCGTGACCGTCGGGCGATTTAGATCGGGGAAAACATCGACTGGCATTGTCTGAAGTAGTGATGCTCCAATTAACAACACCAGCAAAGACGCAATCGCGACGATGGCGCGGTTTTGAAGTGAAAAACGTATAATGGTATCGAGCAAGTGAACTACCTCAAAGATGCGAAGGCCGTCTGCAGCTCTCGACTACCAACGGTTACAACCGACTCACCAGCTTCGATACCAGAAACAATCTCGGTATACTGTCCATCGGTCTGACCAATAGTTACGCGTCGTCGCTCCATATTGCCGTCGTTCTTTCGAACAAAGCTAAAAAGGTGCAGTCCATCACGGAGAATTGCAGATGCAGGAATTGCTAAACGCGAACTCTTGGTTCCCACTGGCAGGCCGACTGTCATTAACGCGCCGGAGCTAAATTGTGGGATATTGGAATCGTCTACGCGGGGAGTTTTTGGAGTGAACCATATTCGCTGCGTTCTTGTGGACTCGCTTAGCGTTGGCCCAATTCGCGAAAGAACGACTGGAAGCCTTACTTCTGAGTCGGCGAGCAGGGATGCTACTCCAACTGCATCGACAGACATAGAAGCAACCTCTCTCGAAGGTACCTGGGCCTCGATCCAAAACGATTGCAAATCTTGGATTTCTACAAGAGGTTGATTGGCCGTTACGGTTTCACCGAGCGTGACCACAGATGAGGCAATTCTCCCACTGATATTGGCACGAATTGGCAGGTAGTCTAGTATCCGTCGTTGATTGGCGATGGAGTCGATTTCGCTATCTGATAAACTCAACGTGGCGAGTTGTCGTCGCAGGCTTTGGGCACGTATCTCAAGTTGCTCCGCTTGTGCGCGTGTCTCCAAAACCAAGCGCATCGAGACCGCGTCTCCCTTGACGCTTTCCAGCCGATCGGCGCGACGACGGGACAAGTCTGAGTCCAACGAGGTACTAATCAAGTCAAGCTGTAGCTTGTAGAATTCAGGTGAGGTGATCTCCATTAGTTTATCGCCTTTTTTCACAGACCGGCCAGGACTTAGCGAATGGGACTGAACAGTTCCGTTCAACTGCGTCGTAAGGACACTTCGATTTTCGGGAGGCAAGGTAACTACCGCAGGAAGTTGAAGTGTTTTTGATACATCGCGATAACCAGCAGCCTCCGTTCGGATTCCCAAGCGTTGCTGTTCTTGGGCTGAGAGTCTTAGCACACCGAGGAAGAATAAACTCGAAAGCTCGTGGCCGCCTCTAACAACGACTCGATCGCCGGGAAATATCTCCCCTTGAATTACTTCAACCATTGATTCGGAGCTATGACCATCCGTCAATTTGCGACTACCAAGCCGCACGGTCCTCTTACGATACTCAGCGGTCGACCGAGTCGATGCTTCCTCGACAAAAAGATAGCTTTGTAGACCGTCGCTGTGTATAGCCCGTTGCGGAGCTGCAATCGTGTCCGCTTGTTCCGATGTGTATATCGTTGCCGAGCCTACAAGCCCTGGAATGACCGAAGGATGATTCAATGTCACCCATGCTGATATCACTTGCGTTTTTGAGTCGAGAACCGCGTCCATTCGATCGATGACTCCCTCTACAGATAGGGATGAACTCGGAAAATGGACGCTTACTCGATTGCCCACTTTAACGTTGAATATGTCCTTCTCAAGTAATTGGAGGCGTACCCAAACTTCGTCGGTATTCACGATTTCAAAAAGATGCTCGAACGCTTCAACGTACTTACCTTCAGCTAAGTCGGAGTGGAGAATGCGTCCGCCAATCGGTGATCGAAGAGGGAAAAGCAGTTCGCTCGAGGGATCGAGTTGAGAACTTTGAAGTGAAACTCCGAGCGTGCGCGCTCGCAGTTCCGATACCTCCAAGCGATTTCGGCTTTGCTCTACCGCATTCTCGATATCCAAAAGACGCTGCATTGGTACTGCGCCCGCTTGCGCAGAAGGTCTTGTCATCTCCAACAGGCGAAGGTTTAAAGCTAAATCATTCTTTGCCTGGAGAAAATCAAGTCGTACCAACTCAAGTTCTCTGCTACTCATCTCGGCGACTACCTGATTCTTTTCAACCAAATCTCCTGGTCGAACAAGAAGTTTGGAGATGCGTCCAGCTATCTGAGCTGACCCAAACGCTTTGGCCTGCCAAGGAGTCACTGATTCCGCATATACGTTCATTTTCGAAGCAACTGTGCCAACAACAACCTCTTCTGACAGAAGCCCAATCGCACTTCGCGCTTGCCCAGAAAGCGTCACATAACCGTTCTGAGTATCGACTTGAACTCCTTTTGTCGGAAGTGGTTGATGACCCTCGTGGGCATAGCATATTGAACTTGTAGTTAGCCAAAATATGCTCAAAAGACCGCTCTTCAATATGCTCACGACTTACCTCGCAAACTACTTCACAAACGAATCGGGTTCAGGCAACGCATCGGATGAAGCTTTGGCTGTTTTGAGATACTCGTCAACGCAGGGTGGACAGCAAAACTGGTAAGGTTTGCCGTCAATAACCCAAGTAAAGTTCGGGTTCGCCTTGGTCTCTGTGATGGGACAGATTCGATCACCAGGCTTTGGATTCATATCGTGTGCGGACTTGATCCCCTTGAACTTCTGGGACGCTGTTACGTTTCCGTTAGCCGTAATATCAGCCGCTGTGTATCGTCCGCCGGGAGTAAGATAGAGTTCCCTCTCCGCATCATCCGCCAGCTTATCGGGCATATCGGGAGAATTTCCATGGCTCTCTTCACCCGAGACAAATCCAAGCCGGAATCGTTCGCCATCAATTCGAATATTCGGAATGGTCACGTCCAGTTTTCGGCCGACTAATTCCTTTGGCAACTTGCCAACGAAAAGCGACGTTTTTCCATTGCCATCGCCATCCTGCGGAGTCGGCTCGAAGGCAATGGCTTTAGAATCCGCATCACCGTCCGCTTTCACGAATCCCTTCAGCGTTTGACTCTCGACATCGATGACGCGACTCTCGTCCTTTCCAAGAGTGTATAGTCGAATCGCCCCTTCAGAGTCGACAACTGCTTCAACATGGTAACTGTCTCGCCCTAACGAAACCATGATTCCACCATGTGCACCGGCTTTGTGCCCGTGTTCGGCGTCGGAATCTCCCGGCACGGACGAAGCCAGCGACGCTTCGGATGTCTTGTTGTTCGCAGTTAGGCTTGTTCGAGCCATATCTTTCTGAGAATTCTTAGCGGCCGAAACGTCCTGTTGATTCGTTGGTTTGCATCCAGCGAGGAACAGCACGCCTAGAGCCGAACTCGCAACCAAACTTAAAAGAAGACATTTGCTTTTTGTCATTTTTGGACCCTGGTTATTTGTGGAATGGAACTATTTCTTGAGCGAGGCTTCGTAAAGATCGTCAAGCTTGGCAAGAAATTTCTCTGGCGCAGCCGTCATTTTCTTTACACAGGGAGGACAGCAAACATAAACGAAATGACCTTCCACAATCCCATGCTTGGACTTCTCGGAGACTTCATTGTCGGTCATCACGAGACAATGCCCTTGAGCCTTCGCAAAGTTACTCCGAATCTTGTCGAGATACTTTGCGTCGGGCTTTGACTTCAAACAATCTGCGCAACAGACATAGAGAATTTCCTTGGTCTCTGGATCAGTCATCTTGACTGGCTTTGCATGGCTAGTCAGCGATTCGCCGGAGACTGGACAGATTGCTTGTACTGAGATTCTTAGTCGCTCGCGGCGTTGCTCTGGACTTTCCTTTTGTGGTTCATCCGCAAAGGAAAATCCAACCAGACAAACCGAAACAGCGATCACAAAAAACTTACCAAATGCACGAATCATCTTAACCTCTTCATACTTGAAAACGAACACTAACTACAACTTCGTTGAAGCCACCCACTGGTTGACTTCGGCAATATCGTTTGCGCCAATCATTGTCAACTGACGATCTTCGTTCTTCCAGCTCACGGCGAGCTGTCCTGCGGCTTCAATAATCTTGCATGTCTTGCCGCTACACTGGGTCTCAATGGCTGGCAGACTGCCAAACCAAACAGGTTGTTCATCTTTGTGCTCAAACAGGATCAGCGATGTACCATCATTACGTTCGCATATCGACGCCGAACATTTGCAACAAGGCATATTGAGCACATGCGTTGATACTCGAGTGAAACCTTCGGGAATGCCCTTAAAAACAGCCGGCTCATAGCCAAGGTAGCTCTCGGTTGCATTGGCATCGAGTTCCTTTCCTTGATACTTTGATACCAACTTTGCGATTGCTACCTTAGGCTCCGACTTAGCTGCACGGATGACCTCTTGAAAGTCAACAGCCAATGCAGCATGTTCATGAGAAGCTTCTCCTGCATCATGATCCGACGTCGGATTCCTCGCAAAAAACCAGATCAGTGATACAGAGGCGGCCGTCACTAGAACCGCATAGATCCAGCTTTTCGGCAACGGCTTAGAAGGAATCGAGACGATTCGATCACTATCCAGTCGTGGAGCAACCTGCTCCCAAAGGGAATTGGTGTCAACACTCGCCTCGGACTGCCGCATGAGCGTACCTATCGCTTGAAACTCGACAATCGACGCGCGGCAGGCGTTGCAATGATCACAGTGCGACTCGAAATTCGTTCGCTCTTGTGCATCGAGTTCGTTATCGATGTACGCCGACAATCGTTCTTCAATCCAATCGCAATTTTTCATTATGCCTCCCAACCCAGTTGGATTAGCGAAGTCCTAAGTTCTTTTCTTGCTTTGTTCAGTCTTGAACCTACCGTTCCTTCAGGAATACCAAGCACACTTGCAATTGCCTCGTATCCTAACCCTTCGACTTCCTTCATGTGCAGAATTGCCCTCTGTTCGCCCGAGATTTTCTCCATCGCAAGGTTCAAAATCTCTGCCTCATCGACTTGGGTTTGGCGGTTTGGATTTTCAGACATTTCGGTTCCCAATGCGACTTTATATGCTCTCTGTGCCTCTCGATTGGTCTTTCGTAAGTACTGCAAACTTTGATTGACCGCCATTCGATGAGCCCAAGTCTCTAGCGAGGATTCAAATCGGAACTGATCAAGCTTCGAAAACAACTGGATGACAAAATCTTGCATCACATCGTCCGCGTCGCTGGTCCCTACAATCTTTCGAATCACTCGATAAATCCTCGAAGCCAGAAGCTCATAAATTCGCTTCTGGTACTCGCGACTTCCGCTCGTTGCATTTTTGATCCAAACTGCCAACTCGTCATCGGGCGGTCTGCCAGATGTCGAATCTGAAAAGTTGGATGACTCTGCTCGATGCATTCTTCACTCCATGCTGCAAAAAAAGTGAAACCTGCCCGAAGTTCTTTTGAGACTTCAGGCAGGCTGACCTTAGCTATGCCGTAGGTTTAACGGCGACAGCAGGAACGATTGTCGAGACAGCAGTACGCATTCTTCATGCAGCAGATGGGTTGCCCCTTTGCCGACATCGAAGACGCGTTCGCTGCGATTGCGTTATCGCTGAAAGAAAGACCGATCGAAGCCAACGTGACGAGACCAAGCAATGCAATTTTCGTAAACATGATTCACCTATGGTTTTTGAATTAACTGAGAGAGATATGTTGCCATCCAATAGCGGATGAGCAACGCTTCCAAACAAACTCGCAAAGAGAATTTATTTGGACTCTCAATTCCTCCAAACACAGGCAATCGACTGCCAAGAGTGTCCGCCAAAGCGAATGGGTACTTCGAACTTTCCAAAGCTCGATACGGCGGTCGCTGTAGGTTTAATCGATGCAAATGCAACGCATGCCCAAGCGATGGACTTCGCGGGTACAGAAACCGACTTTGGTGGCTCGCTTGCACTCAGAACTTGCTTGCTGCAAATACATTGAGCACCCTGACAGATTAAACACGACGGAAACAACGATTTCGCCGCCGACCGGACAGAATCACTCGTTTTTACTGTCGGACGAGCAGTACATTTGGGGCATCGGGCCGGCTGACTGGCAAGTGATTTCGATGACGCAACATCTGCTTCAGCAGTCGCAGACTGCTTTCCGCTAATGCTCTCGAGGAACGATCGACCTAAGCAGCAACACGAAACCCCACCCAGAATTTGGCTGTAGGCAACCGCCATCAGCAAAACAGAATGAAGAATCGTTCGGAACATAACGCACGTCAGATACAGGTTTTCTCGGGGGCGACACAGATTGGATGCTGCCGGACGCCGTTTCCTTCACGAGCGTTGCATAATTTTAGCTACGGCGCGTGGAAGTCTCCATCGATCGTAGGGATTACGGCTAATCTACCCGTTTTCAAGAAACTCAGGACTTCCAATTTCAAGAAAGCTCGAAAATCAGCGCATTCTCAATCGCTTCGAACTTCGGAAGTCTTATGAAGATTCGGCAGTTTCGGGCATCTAAGCCATTTTGGTCAAATTCTCTGCCAAAGACAGAAGCAAAGAGAGCAAGCTGGTTGAAACTCAAACGTAGCTGGTGGTTGGGCACAGAAAGAAAATCGATCTATTGCGTGAAGAAACAGCTTTGCAGTTGCATCAGACTAATGTGAAGCCTAGGTGCTTCGAAAGAATCGAGTCTGTTTACAAGGAAAAATTGAAATGAAGATTGCCGCATCGTTCGTGTTGTTGTGTCTGATTGGACTTGGCGTGGCTATGGGGGCAAACTATGTAAGCAAGTCAAGTTTGTCTGTCGAATCGAAGGTTTGTGCCTGTGAATCCTGCTGCCCAGATGGCGGATGCTGCTGTGAAACGGGTGTCTGTACTTGCGAAGACTGTAAGTGCGATTGCTGCGCGGCTGATTCCAAGGGCTGCAATGCAGGTTGCTGTGATAACAAGTCTGGCGCATCCCATTCGAACGATTCTAGTGTTGAGCAGGGCACTTGTCCGAAGTGCCCTCCCAAATCACCAACCTAAGGCCCCGGGAAGCTGAGTTAGTTTTCTCGAAAGTGTCTTGTGATTCGACTTTCCCAGGGCAACTGTTGCAAAGCAAATCCCTTAAATACAGGTGCCCCAGTTGCTCCGTCTAATTCAGCTGTGGGACATCATCACGGAAGCGATTTCTGCAGGACATATTTCTCTACTACATGGGTGCTACGGAGTGTACCCATTTGCTAATGCTGATTAAACACTAGGAAGGTGACTATGCAAAGTTTCAAGAGAGGGATGCTCTTATTTTTCGTAGTAGCGATAACGCACAACGTTGGATGCCGATCAAATTGGCCAAGCTACAAGTCGATTGCGGCATCGCCAGTACCAATTGCCTCCTTTTCATCGACCGCATCAACCGCAGGCGAGTTGTCTTTCGCAAAGCCGCCTTCGTTTGCTGATGCGAGCACATCGCTGTCTCCTGGGAAAAGCGAGATGCCTGATCAGTCGTCGAGCGAATCTTGCGGTTCCACTTGTTGTCGATGAACTTTCTGGAGGCAAGCTGGAAATGCCAAGCTTGAATGGTCTTGTGTCAAAGCTCGATACTTTCGCCTACCCGCTATCGAGACGTATTGGCATTTCGGATCGAAGTCTGCTATTTGGTTGCGACACGACAACACTAGCAAATCTACCTTACGTACTTCGAAACGGCCAGGAGTTTTGTATGCTTCGGCAGGATCAATGCGGCTCACTTAGGGAATGTAACCCTGAGTTCCAATTAGCCGACTTTCAATCGCTCGATGGTACGCGATTTCGCTGCTATACAGTACGAAAAGACGGACGCACGGTAGCGTACGCTTGGCTTGGCAGTGGTGATATTCCTGCGCTGCACAATTGTAATGGACACGAATGGACTGGGCTTCCCATCTACCTTGATCAGGAGACCGCTTACCTGTTCTCAGTCTACGTGACTTCGTCCAGCAGAGGCCAACGACTGTACCAAGTATTAGCTTCTGGAATCGCTTCAACGATCCTTGGTGACGGCATCCGCCGAATTGTTCTTACGACCGATATAAGGAACAGTTCTTCGATTAAGGCAGTACAACGAATGGGGTTTGAGCTTTACGGAAGAACTAGCTTCTCAGCTTTTTCTGGTTGGAAACGTGCAAGGTACGAGGTAGGTGCATCTTTTCTGCCAAGCAAACTCGGCAAATACGTTGGCGATTGCTAACAACCACCACCGGCTGTTTGGTATTGGATCGCAGCTTCGACTTGCAAAACTGATTCTCAATCTCCGTTTTATTGAAGGAACCAGTCTCTTTGGGCATCCAACTGATATCCATGGGCCGAGTGGCGGCTCAATGTCCAATTCATTCGGTATTTCATCACAGATGGTACCGAAGGCATGTTCTCGAAAGGAACGATGATGAGTATTGCGAGTATCGGAAAATTTGTGCTTTCGTTAGCGTTCGTTGCGGGCTTGGCTTTGGCTATTCCGCAGGTATCTCACGCTCAGTCCAGGATCAACGATTCTATTGCCAGAAAAAATGGGGCGCCTTTCTGGGCGAACCAGCGCACTTCGCGAAACATTCAACACGCGAGAGATTATTCTCGTGGGATGCAGCGTTATGCAACTCAAGCTCAGGTCATCCAGCCAACGGTGACTCAAGCGGAATCGCAGATGCTTGGGCAACAACTCCAAGCGATCCAGCGTGACATGGCAATCGTACGCCAAGAATACGCATCCAATCCAAAAGTTGTCGAGCAAGTCAAGAAGATTGAGACGCAACTTGGGCAAGCAACCACCGTGCAAAAATCTCTCCATGAAGAGTGCTGCAAAACATCGCCAGATGGAAAAATGTGCGCGGAGATGTGTAGCAAAATCCATACATCGCTCGATCAAATGAAAGTAGAGCACGATAAGCTTCTGAAGGAACTTGGTCACGAAGACGCGGCTCATGAACACCAAGCATCGGACCAT
Source organism: Planctomycetaceae bacterium (assembly GCA_027487485.1). GTDB lineage: Bacteria > Planctomycetota > Planctomycetia > Pirellulales > Pirellulaceae > JBKCUI01. The sequence continues at coordinate 15,549 of JAIYDN010000062.1, forward strand.
GAGCATCACGATCACGGCGGTACTGAGAACAAAAACAGTAAGTAGCATTTTTTGCCAAGTCTGTTTGGGGTGGGCTTCTGCTCTTGCGACAGACTATGCAATGTCTAGCGTTCAGCGGGTTGACTATTCAATCCGCTGATTTGCTTTTTGGGAATTCCTGGAGGCTTCAACGAGTTGGCTTGCTTGCGGGAGACGTTAAGTCAAACCAAGGAATTTTAAACTGGTTTGTGGGTAATTACCCGCAAGCACGATGTGAGCTTTTCCGATGATCAGAAGAAGGATGCGAAGTAGATGGCAACGGATCGAAATTTCCGTGAAGTATTGCAGCCTTCTCGGCATCCAACACTTGAGAAGCACTAATGCTTCCAAAGAATGATATCATATACCAGTGCCATTTTTACGGGAAAATGAAATGAAGATTGCTGCATCGTTGGTTGTGTTGTGTTTGATTGGTCTTGGCGTGGCGATGGGGGCAAACTACGCATGCAAGTCAAGCTTGAATGCCGAATCGAAGGTTTGTGCCTGCGAAACCTGCTGTCCCGATGGCGGTTGCTGCTGTGAAACCGGCGTTTGCTCTTGTGATGATTGCCAATGCGATTGCTGCGCCGAGGGAGCAACCGGCTGCTTGGCTGGTTGCTGCACCGACAAAGTCGCAACCAACCCCACAGATAAACCAGCGACTTGCACCAAGGGTTGTTGTAAGGAGTAAATGGTCAGCAGGTTTCTGGCGGGCTGGGAAATCACTCTGACCCTGACTCAGTCAGAGTGGGAACGAAACAGGAGAAGCGCAACAGTAACATTGACTCGTAACCGACGGTCAAGTACTATAGATGCAAGGAGTTTAGCTTTGGTTCGAAATCTGCTCGCAATTTTGATGTGTCTTCAAGTGCTGGTCTGTCCAGCGCTCTGCATCGACGTTTGCCAGCTCCACGAACAGGCTAACGGCCCCTCGTCCCATCTGGAGGGTTCTCTCCAATGTCATTGTTGTGGCTCTGACGCGAGTCCTGAGAATGAATCGAACGCTCCCTGTGATCCCCCGTCCGAATGCTGCAATTGCTTTTGCGGTGGTGCTGTTGTTTCGGAGACCGATTCGGTTTACCTTCCGATTCACTTTGCTGTATCAGATGTTGCTACGATCGCACAATGTGCGTTTACGACGGAGCACACTGACTGCGTTCAGCCTGCCGAGCATGTGGCGGACGGGGCGTTGATTTTTGGGCGCGCGATTCTCTGCGCCTATTGCGTCCTTCAAATCTAGCGAATCTCTTTCTTCGCGGCTCAAACGCACGTTGGTGTTTGGGAAAGTCAAATTCATGTAGCTCGTCTAGCGTTCTGTCCGTCTTCATTTAATGAGGGTGCTACAGACTGCGGACAGGGCAATCTACATCGCGTCAATTATTAAACATATGGAGTTAGCTATGATTCGCTATCCCTCCGGTTCCGTTTTGCAGGAACCAGACAATGCACTTAAAAGCCAAAATGGCGGTGAGTCGTTGTTGCCAGCGAGCGAGACGTTTCCATCTACGAAGCCGAACTATACAAAGCAAACGCTGGCGAAATTCCTTAACGCGTTGGGGCCGACGCTCGTTCTGGTTGGATTCGCGGCGGTCTTTTACTTCGGACACCATAACGATTGGAAGATCCCCAAGTTTGGAGCTCTAACTGGAACCGTAAAACCTACAGCCAAGGATTGGTGCGAGGAACATGGTGTGCCAGAATCGATTTGCGTCGAGTGCGATCCTTCATTGATGTCTAAGGGCCCTGACTTTGGATGGTGCCCTGAGCATGGAATTCACAATTGTCCTTTGCATCACCCGGAAGTTGCACAACTCAAAGAGGTACCCAGTGTACTTCCGTCTGACCTTGAACGGGCGGCACGTGCGATGTCCGTCGTCCCACGAAAAGAGAACAATAGTGCCTGCGAAATCTACAAAACGCGCATCCAATTCGCTTCGGTAGAATCGGTTCGGCAAGCGGGTGTGGACGTAGAGTTGGTCGAGCGTCAGCCTATTGCTGAATCGATTCATACCAGTGGGGCGATCGTTTATGACCCAACTCGAAAGGCTAGTTTGGCTTCTCGCGTGGCCGGTAGTGTCTGGACTGTCGAAAAGAATGTTGGCGATTCCGTGGCGAAAGGCGAAGTGCTTGCAATTATCGATGCTGCTGAAGTCGGCGGACTAAAGACTGCATTGATGCGATCACTTGCTGAGCGAAAACTACAAAGTCAAAACGTCTCTCGACTTACCGAAGCCCGAGAAGCAATCGTGGGATCTCGAATTTTTGACGCCCAAGCTGCTTATTCGAAAGCCCAAGCTGATGTCTTGAGTGCGGAACAATCTCTTAGAAATCTTGGCTTGCCCGTGCAAGTGACAGCGTTGCAGACGCTATCCGAACAAGAGGTTCTTGACCAACTGCGATTGATCGGAATCCCGGACTCATTTCGTGCTCGACTCAACGGTCAATTGAGCTCGTCGAATCTGATGCCGATCTTTTCGCCGCTGGACGGTGTCGTCCTCGAACGCACGGTTGCACCGGGAGAAGTAGTCGACTCGACCCGCATCCTTTTTCAGATTGCCGATGTTCGCCAAATGTGGATGACACTGAATGTCCCGCTAGAAAACATGAATCAATTGGCGATCGGGCAAACCGTCACGTTTCGTGCCGACGGAAGTCGCGAAATGATCAAGGGCAAGCTGGATTGGATCAGTACTTCGGCGGATAAAACGACACGTATGCTGCAAGTCCGCGCGGTGCTAAACAATTTCGACGGAAGGCTTCGTAATGAAACGTTTGGAACCGGGGAAGTCATTTTGCGTTCGGAATCCGACGCAATCGTCATACCCGCCGGTTCGTCACATTGGGAAGGATGTTGCCAAGTGGTATTCGTTCGTGACAAGCACTACTTCGACAGTCCCGATAGCTACAAAGTCTTCCACGTCCGATCGGTTCGCTTGGGGGCAACCAACGGTAAGTACACCGAAGTGATTGCTGGTGTATTACCAGGTGAAGTAATCGCAACTGCCGGCAGCGACGTGTTGCGGGCTCAACTTCTTAAGAACAATCTCGGCGCGGGCTGCGATTGCGTCGCTAAATAGGAGACTGTAATGCTGAACTGGATTATTGATGCCTCACTTAAACATCGTGCTCTCGTCATCCTTGTGACAGTATTGTTCGCGGTCATCGGTGGATTCTCGCTCCAACAACTTGACATCGATGCGTTCCCCGATACGACGCCGGTGATGATTCAAATCAACACCGTTGCTCCGTCGCTAGCGTCCGAAGAAATTGAACGCCAAATCACGTTCCCAGTTGAACAGGCAATCAGTGGCCTCCCAAAATTGAGTCAACTCCGTTCGATATCTAAATTCGGGTTGTCACAAGTTGTAGTCATTTTCGATGATGGCGTTGATGTCTACTTTGCGCGACAGTTGATCAACGAGCGCCTTTCGACGGTCGTCCTCCCCGATGGAATCCAGCGTCCTCAAATGGGACCGGTGTCGACCGGATTGGGTGAGGTCTTCCACTATGTGTTAGTTTACGATGGCGTTGATTTCTCAAAGGTCTCGCAGGAGGAACGCGTTAAGCGGCTGACCGAATTGCGAACGATTCATGATTGGATCGTCAAGCCTCAGTTACGATCGGTGCGTGGGGTTGCTGAAGTAAATAGTTGGGGAGGCTATGAGAAACAATTTCAAGTGCGGCTTGATCCAGAGAGGTTGTTCAAATTCGGTTTAACCTTTGAACAGGTTTCGGACGCCCTCGAGTCCAATAACGAGAATGTCGGCGGTGGGACCGTCATAGACGGTAGCGAAATGCTACTCGTTCACGGAATCGGAAGAACAGTAAACCTGAAAGAAATCGAAGACATCGTTATCACTTCCGAAGACGGTGTACCCGTCCGCATTCGCGATGTGTCTAATGTGGAAATTGGTCACGAAATTCGTCGTGGTGCAGTTACAGCAAATGGTCGCGGCGAGGCCGTACTAGGTCTTGGTTTCATGTTGATGGGTGAGAATAGCCACCAAGTCACGTGGGCGATCAAAGACAAAGTGAAAGCCATTCGTGAGAGTTTGCCTCCAGGAGTAAAGCTGCAAACCGTCTACGATCGGACCGAATTGATCGATCATGTTATTCACACAGTTCAAAAGAATCTGTTCGAGGGCGGTTTGCTCGTCGTGGCTGTATTGTTTGTCTTCCTCGGGAATCTACGCGCGGGAATCATTGTGGCGATGGCGATTCCACTCTCGATGTTGTTTGCCTTCTCGGGGATGCTGAAGTTTGGAATCGCAGCCAGTCTTCTCAGCTTGGGTGCGATCGACTTTGGGTTGGTTGTCGATAGCTCGGTCGTGATGATCGAAAACTGTGTTCGCCACTTGGCACACAATCGAGATGGACGAAGCCGACTGCAAATCATTCGCGATGCAGCGATTGAGGTTCGCAAACCAACCATGTTTGGCGAGTTGATCATCATGATTGTCTACTTGCCGATCCTGACGTTGGAAGGAGTCGAAGGCAAGCTGTTTCGCCCTATGGCGATAACCGTCATTTTGGCACTGGCTGGATCGATGGTGCTGTCGCTGACGTTGATGCCTGTGTTGGCGAGCTTGTTCCTGCCGAAAAAGATCGAGGAAAAAGAACCGTTGCTGATTCGTGTTTTGAAGCGACTTTATGCACCGGTACTGCGATTTACAATGCATCATAAAATGTTCGTGATCGGCTCGGCGCTATTGCTGCTCGTGAGTGTCTTCGCTCTCGTTGCTCCCAATCTTGGTTCGGAGTTCGTGCCTCGACTATCCGAGGGCGCAATCACGCTCAACGTAGTGCGCCTTGCTGGAACGACGATGGAGGAGTCGATTCGCTACAACACAAAAATGGAGCAAGTGCTGCTGGAAAAGTTCCCGGACGAGATTGCTCAACTGTGGAGTCGCATCGGCACAGCGGAGGTGGCGACGGACCCGATGGGAACGGAACTGACGGATTTGTTTATAACACTGCATCCACGCAAACAATGGAAGCGGGCTTCGACACAAGAGGAATTGACAACGCTTGTTCAAGAAGAACTGCGAGACCTGCCTGGCCCGCGGCTTGCCATGTCACAACCGATTGAGATGCGGATGAACGAAATGATCTCGGGAGTCCGTTCGGACGTTGCCGCTATTCTCTATGGAGATGATCTGGATCTCATGGTGACCAAAGCATCGGAGGTCGAACGTGCGTTGAATTCGATTCCTGGTGCGGACGATGTCAAGGTGGAACAAGTATCCGGCCAGCCAGTTTTGCAAATCCGAGTTAAACAAGATGAGATCGCTCGTTATGGAGTCACCGCGAGCACTGTTATGAATATCGTCCGCGCGTTGGGAACTCACAATGTTGGTGAAGTCTACGAAGGACAATTGAGATTTCCTTTGATCATTCGATTGCCCGAAAAGTCGAGGGTCGATCCCGATGCCATTCGTCAGATTCTCGTGGCGACCCCCAGTGGCGAACGGATTCCGCTTTCGCGCCTGGCCACGATCGAAAAGGTCCAAGGCCCGAACACGATCAAGCGAGATTGGTATCAGCGACGGATCACGATCGAAGCCAACGTTCGTGGTCGCGATCTAGGGAGCTTCGTAGCCGAAGCCCAACAAGTCATCGCAAAGAAAGTGCAATTGCCTTCCGGCCGGTACCGAATCGAATGGGGCGGGCAGTTTGAAAATCTACAGCGAGCTCAAACGCGATTGATGATCGTCGTCCCCATTGCACTGTTGATGATCTTGTCGCTCCTGTATATGACCTATCGCAATTGGGTTGATTCCTTGCGAGTATTCACCGGCGTACCATTTGCTTGGATCGGCGGCATTCTTGCGCTTTGGGTTCGTGACATGCCGTTTTCAATCTCGGCCGCTGTCGGTTTCATTGCACTGTCTGGGGTTGCCGTGCTCGACGATATGTTGTTGGTCTCCACGATTCGGCAGTTGCGTCGCCAAGGAAAATCACTTGACGATGCCGTTGAAGAAGCGGCGATGACGCGGCTTCGCCCGATTCTCATGACGACGTTGGTAGCTAGTCTCGGTTTTGTTCCAATGGCGTTTAGCGATGGCATGGGATCAGAAGTACAAAGGCCACTTGCCACCGTTGTCATCGGAGGTGTGTGCAGTGCGATGGTCATGAGCTTACTTGTTTTGCGAGTTCTGTACGTAGTCTTTAATCTTCCAAGTGCTAGCCACGACGAAGATGGTGGAAACGATGATGGTCACCGTTTCCAACCTGTTACCCCGACTGAACCAGAGGTCTCGCAGGAATGGAGCTTAGACGGTCCGTCTGAAGCTTCTTTCACGCGAGAGCGATCGACAGTCTAACCCCTTGTTTCGGCAAAGCCGATGGAGATTTACATGCGTTTGATTACTGTAACCCGCTGCTTGGCAATCGGATTGCTCGCAATGGGCGCGATTGGACTGAGTGGATGCAACGGCAAGACAACGTCCGATGGCGCAAAAACGACGACCGCGTCTGACGTGGATCACAGTCATGGTGGCTGGTGGTGCGTTGAGCACGGTGTACCTGAAAGTGAATGCGCGCGATGCGATTCATCGTTGGTCGCCAAATTCAAAGCGGCCGGAGACTGGTGCAAGGAACACGATCGCCCTGAGTCGCAGTGCTTCCTCTGCGGTCCGAAGCGCTTCGAAAAATTTGCTGCTACTTACGAAGCAAAAACCGGACACAAACCACCAAAACCTACTGAATAGGTCCATTGCGAAATTGCAAAATTGCGGTCTTGCTTGAGATTCGGGGTCGCCTTTTGCATGATTCGAGAACCAATCTTAAGTTTTTCCAACCCAATTAAAGGAATCTGAAAATGTACCGAGTTTCTCTGTATCTCTTGTTTGTCATGGCAACGACTGCTATCGCGATCCAGCCATCCGAGGCATCACCTGCGAATTCTAAAGACGCAACGACAATTACCTTGAAAACGCTCGACTGCGAGAGTTGCGCTAAGAAGGTTGCTGCAAAGCTGTCTGAAGTGGAGGGCGTTGATTCGGTCAAAACCGATGTCAAATCGAAAGCAGTTGTCGTGACTCCAAAGAAGAATTCAGGATTGTCGCCGCTACAGCTCTGGGAAGCGATCGAGAAAGCAGGCAAGGAGCCAGTGAAACTGGTTGGCCCTGGTGGAACTTTCACATCAAAACCAAAGAAATAGTGGTGGTCACTTCGAGCATCCTTCATCCTGCGATTCGCTGGCTGAATGAGTCCGATTGGAGTGCTGAAGTTTTGAAAGCCCAAACTATGCACAAAGAATTTTTGCGATTTGCAATTCCCAAATCCGTTTTGGCTGTGACGTTGTCGCTTTGCCAATTCGGATGTATGAGTCGTCAGGAAAAGTTGAGCACTGAACAGGATTCTTCACCTCGCGTAGAGCCAATTCAACTCACCGACCGGACGTTTCAAGACACTATCCTGGGCAGCAGCCAAATTGTATTGGTCGACATGTGGGCACCATGGTGTCGACCATGTATTCGTATGAAACCTACGATCCAAGAACTTGCCCAGCAGTTGAAAGGCAAGGTGATGGTTGCTGAGCTGAACGTCGATCAGAACCTCTTCACCAAGGAGAAGTATCAAATCAACCAATATCCAACGGTATTGGTTTTCAATCGAGGGATCGAAGTGAAACGACTTATTGGCACTCAATCGAAAGAAAACCTCCTTGATGCTTTGGAGGTTGCAAAGAATGCTAGCGATGGTTTGGCTGTTGAAAAGTAGTGCGGAGTTTTGGTGTATCCTGAGCGACCGGACTTCCGACATCCATCCAACGGCTTCATTATCGATCGTCAACTCGCGGTGAATCGCTCGAAATCTGTTCCAGTAACAAGGCCATCACGCTTCCATCGAAACTCGCGATGATTCAGGACTCGTTGTGGAAAGCTGATATTGGAGAAGTTTCCAGTGGGCGATTCCCTATTGCCGTTGACGGTCAACACCCGATACAATCAAAAGTATGCAATTCCCAATTCCATTGTTCCGAATAACGCTCGCTGTCGTTCTCCTGCTCGCTCAATTGACTGGCGGGTTTGCTCGGGTTGTACACTGCTACGATTCTCATTGCGAATCGGCAGGTATGAATTGGGAATGCCATATTCAATGTAGTGAAAATCATGGAGCGGATGGCCAAACCTGCGGCCATCAGGACGATAGCAGCAGAAATAAACACGAATCGGACGACCGCGAAAACCACTATAGCGAATCGCTCGTGAAGTCGGCCCCTTGCGGTAGCGATCACCACCATCATTACGTTGCTGCTGTCGCTCTAATCTGCATACATGGAGAGGCTTCCGTCGGAGATCATTTGCGTGGTCTTTTCGACGTTGCTTGCTTGGAGCCAGTACGTAGACTGTTTACCAGTCATGCACTACGCCCGCTTCTCGCTTTGGATCGCGGCATCGGCTTTCACCCCGCAATACCACTCGTTTTGCGACTGCGCATTTGATTCTGAACTGTCGAAATCTCTTTTCCGTTTCGATTCAGTTTAGGTTTTAAAGGTTTTTCAAATGCGTATTGCAATGTCTTTTGTTTTGGGTTTTGGTTTTTTCGTGTTCGCACCGTTAAGCGTTTCCTACGGGCAAGGCGCGGCTCCGGCAACCAAGGGGGCTCCGTTGACTGGTCACGAGGGGCACGATCACAGCAAGCACGAGCATGAGGCCCATGGACCTCATGACGGTGAGTTGTTGGAAGTTGGCAAAGAAGAGTATCACGTTGAGCTCTGTGTCAACGATGAGAAGAAGCAAGTCGTCGTATTCTTAATGGACAAGGAAGCGAAGGGTTACGTTTCTATCAATGCTCCATTCATCGCAGTCAACGCCAAGGTGAAAGGCAAGCCGATTCAGTTCAAACTGAAGGCAATGCCACAAGAGAAAGATCCAAAAGGCACAGCATCGGCTTTCGGCTTGGTTGGCCAAGAGTTGATCGACGCGATTCACGATGAGGCCTCCGAAGCGAGGCTATCGCTCAAGTTTGGCGACAAGCCCTATACCGTCAAGTTAAAGCATGATCATGATCATGCGCATGAAGGGCATGACCACAAAAAGAAGTAATCGATACTTTAGATCGATGCTTCTTGCTTTTTGTACGTAGCCTCGGCTCCCCGAGCCGCTATTGTCGGCGGCACGATGATGCGGCTCAGGGAGTTTACATTCTGATATCCCAATCCGGTGCGCTTTAAGCTTACGTACGTTGTTAGGCTAATCGTTTGGAGTTGCTTGGACACATGGATCGACTTCGTTTGGACGGAACCGGCGAAGTTCGTTTTGACCTCAGAAAGGAATTTGAAATGTTCAGTTACCCAGTTAGAAGCGTTATGGCATTCCTAGTGCTCGCGGCTTTGCTTGCGACCGGATGCGCTACTTCCAAGAGTCAACGAAAGTCGGATTCGAATAGCAATGGCCACGCGGGCCACTCGCACTAAGCACGAATGTCGCCGATTCATTTAACACGATGCGCTGGCTAGTGAAGGAAGGGATGTAGCCTGTGTTTCACAAAAACTGGTCCTTGTTAAAATAGGTAGGGAGTAAACTTTGCAGCGTCTTCTCGACAACTTTCGGTTTTATGTTGAGAACCTTGCTTGGCAAAGGCAGGAGGTTTTTAGTCGCAGTGCGCAAGGACAGAGTCCATTGGCAGTGATGGTGACTTGCTCCGATTCAAGAATCCTCCCCGAAACATTTTTAAGGCTTGATCCCGGCGACCTTTTTGTAGTTCGAAACGCCGGGAATATGATTCCTGACCTCGACGCAGGCAGCGGCGAATTGGCGTCGATTGAGTACGCGGTGAAGGTTTTACTCGTCAAGGATGTGGTGGTCTGTGGCCACTATCATTGCGGGGCAATCAAGGCGTTGATTGCAGAGGGGCCGATGGAAGGCCTTGATCATGTACCCGCATGGCTGAAGCATGGAGGGAAAGTTCTTGAGCAACTTCGAAGCAAGCATGCAACGGAGGAATTATCCGAAATCGCTCGGGAAGAATTCGCAATCGAAGCGAATGCCTTGGAGCAAGTCAAACGACTCAGCGAAGTTCCCTTCATTCAACAGCGACTAGGAGCTGGAGAAGTCCGCTTGTATGCTTGGGTGCTACGATTTGAATCAAACCAATTGGTTTCATACGATCCTCACCAGCAGCGTTTTGTTTCCATTACGGGCAATCCGATGTCACATCCGGTATTCCCCTTGGAGTCCGACTGTTGTAAAGACACACTTGAAACCGAGCTGCCACAAGCCAATCTGATGGAAGATGAGTCCAAGCCAACGCGGACGTGGCAAGCATGGGCGGTTGATTTCAAGTCAGATTTTGTTGCGTCGATTGTGTTGTTTTGTGTTAGTCTTCCCTTTTGTATCGCCATCGCTCGCGCATCCAACACATCGATGGCCTCTAGCCTTACCGCCGCCATCGTTGCCAGTTGGCTTGCAACGGCGTTGAGCGGAAATCGAATTCTGGTCAGCGGACCAAGCACAAGTTTGATCGCAATCGTTGCGACTTGTGTATCGATGCACGGGCTGCCAGCACTCGCGATTTCGATTGTTTGCGCAGGACTAATCCAAATTGTCTTGGGACTTTTGCGTATAGGCCGATACTTTCGTGCGACTTCGCCAGCCATTGTTCAAGGCCTCTTAGCAGGAATCGGTGCGGCGTTGGTTGTACAACAATTTCATCTCTCGGTCGATGAAGCTCCGTTTGCAACGAGTTGGCGAAACCTGTTCGATTTGCCAATGGCGGTCGTCAATATTTTTCTAGACCATGGACATCCGGGGCACCGTCCCGCAGCTATGGTTGGACTCATCACCATCCTATCAATCGTGGTCTGGGATCGGCGTAAAGGAAAATTTTTAGGATGGATGCCTTCAGTGCTGATCGGCATCGCGATCGCCACAATTCTCCGCGCAACATTTGCCTTACCGATTGAAACCGTTCGTGTCGAAGCTGGGTTGGTGTCTTGGGTTGATTGGAAAAGCGTTTCATGGACGCCTCAATTTTTTGGGGCCGCCATTTTACCCACCTCCATTGCTCTCGCATTAGCAGCTAGTTCTGAGTCATTGCTAACGCTCTTTAGTATGTCTGACTCGGACAAAACTCGACCTCCAAGACCCAACCGCGAACTGGTATCGCAGGGGATCGGCAACGTCGTATCGGGAGCACTGGGCGGATTGCCAATCGCAATCGCAATGGTGCGAAGTCAAGCCAACCGCGAGCTTGACGCGAAGTCTTACTTATCTGTGCTGTTACACAGTATGTGGCTGATTCTGTTTGCGGGTGCAGTTCCCTTTGTGCTAGCGAGAGTACCTACATCTGCATTGGCCGCCGTTTTGATGATCACCGGATTCAAAATGATAGACGTTTCCGCGAATAGGAATTTTGTAAGGGAGCACCGAATTGAAGGAGGCATCGGAATTATCACGGCCATCAGCGTATTTTTTTTCGGAATCCTTATCGGAGTTGCGATCGGCGTTCTGTGTTCGGTTGCCGCGTTAGTCCACACTTTTTCGCGGCTTCGAATTCGTATTGTTGAGAGTTCGAGTTTGCAATGGACGGAGATAGTTCTGGAAGGAAACGCTAATTTCCTCCGCCTACCGAAGCTTGGCGATGCTCTGGAAAGCATGGCCAGTCGGCCAAGTATTCGAATCAATACAGCGGCATTGAGTTATCTTGACCATGCAACATTCTCGTTTCTGGAAAAATGGGCTGGGGACCGTGCTGCGTCCGGCCAAACAACGGAGCTTGACCTTGTGACGCTCCGATCGCGACTTCAACATCGACAGCCACGTCCGCGAAACACCCCCGAGTCGCTGTAGATATCGTATCGCCCCTTTATTCAGTGAGATAAATTTGGAAACAACTGACTTCAAAAAACCGAGCAAGACGTCGATCGGTTCAAAATCCTCAACTGCTTCCTCTAGTTTCGAGGATGATTTGTCGATCGATGGCAATGCAAAACCGCAACACAAAGCTGATGACAAAACTCCCGTTTCGTTTGGCGACTATCTTTTGATGCGCATTTTGGGACAGGGCGGCATGGGAGTCGTCTACCTTGCAACTCAGATTGAGCTGCAACGAAATGTCGCAGTGAAGATGATTCGAAGCGGTGGACTTGCAACACAGTTAGAGGTCCAGCGGTTTTATACCGAGGCACGCGCTGCAGCAAGCCTCCGCCATCCGAATATCGTTTCGGTATATCAGATCGGAGAGATTGACGGTCAGCATTTCTTTTCGATGGAATTTTTGGAAGGAGAGAGCTTGGCAAATCGTTTGACCAGCGGTCCGTTACCATCCCCGTTGGCCGCAAAGTATGTCTTGGATTTGGCGACCGCCATCGCCTATGCGCACTCCAAAGGCATCATTCACCGCGACCTTAAGCCTGCGAACATTATCGTTGGTCAAGGCGAACACTTGACCATTACCGACTTTGGTTTGGCGAAAGTATTGCATTCGCAAGTAAATGTGACCATGGACGGAACCACACTGGGTACACCTGGTTACATGTCGCCAGAGCAGGCTTCAGGAGATGCAAAAGTGCATGGAGAGGCGACGGACATCTATTCTCTTGGAGCCATTCTTTTTGCGTTGCTCACGGGAGAACCACCGTTTCCAGAACGCGATGTCGCCCAGTCGATCTACCACATCATTCATCACCAACCACCTCTCGTTCGCGACCTGCGCCCGGGCGTACCAAAAGATTTAGAAACCATTGTCGCAAAATGCCTCAACAAGAATCCAGGAGATCGATATTTGACGGCAGATGCGTTGGCAGGGGATTTGAATCGATTCCTTCGTTCGGAACCTATATCGGCCCGACCCTTAGCAGTCATGGTTCGTTGGTATCGGTGGATGCGGTGCGTCCCAATCATCTCAACCTTGACCGGCTCCGATTCGCCGAGCCCCACACCGGCGCACCGATTCGCAAACGCCTGCATTGCCGCACTTTTGTTGGTTGCCGCGCTGGCGACTGTATTTCGTTCGCCAATACGAGACGCCTTCAATGACGCAATCCTTCCTGCTCACATCACGATGGGTGCAAGCGCGTTATCGCCTAACGAGCTGAAGGAGCTATCGCTGATTTCCAAACGATTTGAATCAATTGCAGGTCAACCACTTTCCTTGATAACGTCGAACGACGCGGAAAAGGATATCCAACAACTGGAGACAGGACAGGTGAACTTGGCCGTGATGACGTTACCAGAAGTCCAGCAAGCGAGCTTGAAAATGATTGCTCCTTTGTTTCTCGGAACCGTTCATGTCGTGGTACGCGATTCCGTCGCAGCGACCAAACTTCAGGACTTGCAAGGCAAGCGAATAGCAATCGGATCGCATGGTTCAATCTCGCATCAAGTCGTTGAAACCTTGAGACAACAGATTCCAGGACTCTTCGAAGGCATGCTTTGCGTTGAGTTAGAAGGCACGGAGATCTTGAACAACCATGCTCTCGACGCAGCGATTATCGTAACTCCAGTCGATACTCCAGCAATCAACTCGCTACTTCAAACTTCGCGTTTTCGGTTAGTGGAGTTACCCGTCCCGGAGCAGATCAAAGAAAACCGCTCTGGAATGGCGATGCGGCGACTTTCAAGCAGGGATTACGTGCAAATTGTGGGAACGATCAACACGATTGATATTCCGATCGTTATCGCTTGCAAGTCCGGGGTTTCGAGCAAGTTGGTCAACACGGTCCTGGTGTCGATTTACGGTCGCGAAGCTCATCCAGCGAACCAGTTCCCAATCGTAGAATCCGAATCGTTGAACCAGTGGCCACTGCATCCTGTGGCCCAAAGGTTTTTTGACGATGCGTTCAGTCGGATAGCGTTATTACGAAAACGCGAGGCACGGTGAATACGACCACTGGTAAAAAGCCAATTGATATCTACCTAGTTCTTGTGATGGTACTCTGCTCGGGAGCGAGTGGACTGATCTATGAGATATCCTGGTCTGGTCAGATCGCTGCTTTCTTTGGCCATTCAGTGGCCGCAGCTTCAATAACACTGGCCGCTTATTTTGCTGGCATGGCTTTTGGCTACGCGGCAGGCGGTTCGCGATTTGCCCAGCGAGTTTCGCCACTGAGAGCCTACGGTTGCCTCGAAACTTTTATTGGACTGTATGCCCTGACTTTGCCATGGGTCTTAAGAGTTACGGATACTAGCGGATCATCATCGATCATGCATTCGCAAGTCGTTCTGCTTACGGCGAGGTTTGGATTAAAGTTAACTGAAACGCTTGTTTTTAACTGAAAGAAACGGTTCCGGAATGGTTATTCACAAATTTCGCACTGCGTTCCGAACTCACTTGCTTCTTGTCTTGATATGGCTTGCCATTCAAACAATTTCTGGTTGCGCAACACATAAATCAAATATTCTTGCTAAGTCTAAGTCCCAATCCGAACCAGGCGAATCTGCACTTCAACACAAGCTTCTTCATAAGCCAGATCGAGTCTGTTTGGTACGCACACCTGAAAAAGCACCTTTTACGCTCTCAAAATAGCAATTTCATTGAAGCCAAAAGTCGGACTTCTCTGGGATGTGCATGAATGGTAGGGAATATTCCCGTTCGTGTTCAGCATTGAGAACAATTAGGATACCAGCTATCCAGCAAGGATGAATTGAAGTTGCATCGCTTCGAGTCGATTCCAATTTCCCAGTGAACCATCAAATGCTTAAAGACGAACACTCTATGATTACTTCAGCCGCAAAACTGCAATACCGTATCGAGGGAATGGACTGCGCCGAAGAGGTTGCGTTGTTGAAGCGGGAACTCGTTCCGTTGGTTGGCGAAGAAGCGCTGGGATTTGACTTGCTCAACGCAAAGTTGACAGTAGTTACGAACGACGCCGCAATTGGGCGAGCGGAAGTTGAAGAAGCCATCGCGCGCAGCGGGCTAAAGGCAACACTTTGGAAATCCAAGCCGAATGCGATCGCCGATTCGTATTGGTCTCGAAATAAACGTACTGTGCTGACGGCTACCAGTGGTCTGGCCGGATCGATTGGGTTTTTGATCGAGTGGCTGGCAGGTGGAACCAGTAGCGTATCGGTTGAATGGATCGCAAACGCCTTTTATGCGATTGGAATTCTTGCTGGCTGTGGGATGGTGTTTCCTAAAGCATGGCGATCTTTGATATCGCTGCGACCGGATATGAATTTGTTGATGACGGTCGCGGTGTTTGGTGCGGCGCTGATTGGTGAATGGTCCGAAGGCGCAACAGTTGCCTTTCTGTTTTCGTTGTCGCTGTTGCTGGAATCATGGAGTGTGGGGCGCGCTCGCAACGCGATCGGAAAGTTGATGGACCTCAGTCCACCGATGGCCAATGTCAAGCTACCGGATGGTCGATCGAAAGATGTAGCCCCCACCGAAGTCGAAGTGGGTTCCATCGTCGTCATTCGCCCCGGCGATAAATTGCCGCTGGATGGCAAAGTCGTATCGGGTGCAAGCAGTATCAACCAAGCATCGATCACCGGCGAAAGCGTGCCTGTCGAAAAGAAGCTAGGCGACATGGTCTTTGCGGGAACGGTCAATGGTGATGGATTGCTCGAAGTGCAAACGACCAAACTAGCCGAAGATACGATGCTGGCTCAGATCATCAACATGGTCGGCGATGCCCAGTCAAAACGTGCTCCTTCGGAGATGTGGGTCGAGAAGTTCGCCGCGATCTACACACCGGCCGTTATGATCGCGGCGCTGTTGATCTTTGTCATTCCGCCAACATTTTTTGGCGGCTGGTGGTCGGATTGGTTTTATCGATCCCTGGTGTTGTTGGTAATCGCTTGCCCGTGTGCGCTGGTGATCTCTACGCCGGTCAGTATCGTCGCGGCGCTTGCTTCGGCTGCAAAACACGGTGTGCTCATCAAGGGAGGGTTGTATGTGGAAATCCCGTCGCGGTTGAAAGCGATTGCACTCGATAAAACTGGAACCATTACGCAAGGCAAACCAACGGTCGTAGAAATCGTCCCGATGAACGGACATGACGAAACCGAACTGCTTATACGGGCGGGTGCTCTTGAGCAAAGCAGCTCGCATCCTCTTGCCCAAGCGATCCTCGCCGAAATCTCGAAGCGAGGGCTCGCGCTTCCGTTGCCTGAACAGTTTGAGATCATTCAAGGCAAGGGGGCACGAGGCACCATCGATGGCAAAGCCTATTGGCTAGGTTCGCATCGCTATCTTGAAGAGCGCGGTCAAGAAACGCCCGAGGTTCACAATCGGTTGGAAGCTTTGCAAAACGCCGGTCGCTCGATCGTCGTGGTAGGCAACGACGAGCATGTTTGCGGGTTCATTGCGTTGGGTGATGCAATTCGCGAGGAAAGTGTCGAAGCCATCAAGGAACTTCACCGGCTCGGGATTGAAAAGGTCGTAATGCTGACGGGCGACAATGCGGGGACAGCGCAAGTGGTCTCAAAAGCAGTCGGCATCGACGAAGTTAAAGCTGAATTGCTACCGGAAGACAAGGTAAACGCAGTCGCCGATTTGGTCTCGCGATATGGACAGGTCGCCATGATCGGAGACGGCGTGAACGACGCACCGGCATTGGCGAGAGCTTCACTAGGAATTGCGATGGGTGCCGTCGGTAGCGACGCGGCGATCGAGACCGCCGATATCGCCTTGATGTCGGATGAACTGGCCAAGGTGCCATGGCTGATTGGTCATTCCAAACGAACGATGCAAATCATCCGTCAGAACATCATTTTTTCCCTTGCCGTCAAAGCAATATTTGTTGTGCTCACATTGATGGGAACATCGTCGCTGTGGGGAGCTATTGCCGCCGATACGGGTGCATCACTGTTGGTTGTCGCCAACGGGCTGCGATTACTCAAAGCGTAATGCTACCAAAGATACTGAAATGCAAATCCATGGGACGTCAACGTAGATTGCGAGATAACGCTCCAACCTTTTTTTCCGGTATCGGTTTGTTGAATCGCTGAAGCGGATTGAAACGCAATGGCTCAATCAAGGCCGATTTGCGATGTATCGTGCGCATCGTCGTTGACGCGAGAGAGTGGCCCAAACGCAGAGACAGCATACTATCCTGTTTTTTTCCATGTTTCGTCCGTCATCTTCGCCGCCGTTATGAACAGTCGAGCAGACATAAATGCGTGGCCGCTGACGCCGTTATTTATTTCGAAGCGGATGCCAATTGGCTGAGTGTCCTGTTTCGTATGGTCGAGATCCGCCCGTCAACCGTTGGGTGGCGACCAGTGGTGCTGCGCCGACGAAAAAGGCGCTCATCGAACGCTCGCCACACATGCCCTCACCAGCCAGTGTTGCTGATTGGCAAGTAGAATCGCAATAGCGATCTGCGAGTGAAATTAGGAAAGCCTGGTAAGATGAGCACAAGCAGCAAAGAATTTTAGAATCAAAGAGATGTTCCAAACTGATGACTGACTTCGGGCATGCCGAAGAAGATGAGAGAAATGTTTCTCGCACCAGAGGGACAAAAGACTTCCTACCTAGCAAAGGAATGCTGGCGTGTTTTATCGGTCACTGGGATTATCGCGATGGCTTACAGCTTGGATGCTGATATGCTTTATTGCGCCCCAGGACGTTTGTTTGTCTTGCTTGGTCACGCGGCTGGCGGCGAGCGATCGCGTGGAAGACACCTATTGCGATTGCTGCGGCGTTGTTGGTGCAATGGATGAGACTGGCGATGATTACGGATCGCCTATCCAAATTCCATGTGATGATTCCAATTGCCCATCATGCATCATGAAGAGCATGGGGATTATTTTGAATCCTGCCGTTGAGGTCCAACGTCAGCCCGAAGAATTCAGTGCGTTCTCAGGCGTACTGAGCTTCGACGCAGTAGCTTTCGGTTGCAGACTTGTGGAATCCGCAAACAGCCCGCCTTCAGACTCGCATCAGGTCTTTCATCTGCGCATTTGAGCGGAGCCTCACTGTATCAACGTTTTATGGTGTGAGCGATTGTCTTGATGTTGGCTGGATGTGGACAAAATGAAAAACAACCTCTTTTATTTAGCAGCCGCCTTGTTGGCCGGCTGCGGCGGATGCGCGGCAGATAACCATCGTCGATCAATGGATCGACGATCCACACATGCCTCGCATGTCACGCCGGCAAAAACCCAAACGGCGATATCGAGAAGTGACCTATCGCCTTTGGCAGAACCGGCGGTGATACCAGCCAGTGGGTTGTTGGACGATAACGCTTCGGGCGAAGGCAACGCAGTGGTCGCAGCCGTGGATACGATTCCACAAAACACGCCGATCGAGCCGCCGTTGCCTACATCAAATGGCATGACGTTAGAGCAGTTAGTGACTCTTGCGCTCGATAACAATCCCGCCGTGAAAGAGCTTGCGGCTACGACTCAAAAGGCGGCTGGATATCGAACACAGGTCGGCCTTTACGCGAACCCTACGGTCGGCTACCAGGGACAACAGCTTGCTGATCGTGGGACAGACCAACATACCATATTTGCTGAGCAAGAATTCGTAACTGCTGGAAAACTCGAGCTCAATCGTCGCGTTCAAAACGAAGCGTTGCGAGCTCAATTGCAAGAACTGGAAGCTCAAAAGCTGCGAGTGTCGACCGATATCCAGACTCTTTACTATCAGGCCCTTGGTTATCAAAAACAGCTTGACTTAATCAAGGAATTTCGCGCCTTGATGGACAAGGGTTTTGAGCTGGCTCAACAGCGATTGAAAGCGGCCGAAGGGTCGAAGATTGATGTTTTGCAAACCAAAGTCCAACGTAATGAGATTGATCTTGCATATCGACAAACCCAAGCTCGCTACGACGCAGCCTGGCGGGAAATCGCGGCAATTGCCGGTATGCAAGGACTCACGCCAATGCCACTGGTCACCGAATTTCCATTGACGTCCGAAACGATGAGCTGGGATAGTGTGGCATCGACCATAGTTGCTTCCAGCCCAGAGTACGCAGCGTCCCAGGCTAGGATCAGCCAAGCACGGGCAGAACTCGCTCGACATGGAGTTCAAGCGGTGCCCAATGTTACGACTCAGTTTGGTGCAGGGTACGATAATGGCACGGACTCGGGCATGATGAACTTGCAAGTTGGCTTACCGATTCCAGTCTTTAATAAGAATCAAGGGAATATCGCAGCCGCAAGGGCAGAATACTGCCGAGCTGTGATGGAAGCCAAACGGATCGAGAATGCGATTCGAGCTAGGCTCGCCATCGTTTCAAGCGATTTCGAGACATCGTTGGAAGCGGTAAATGTTTATGGAGCGGACATTCTACCCGGTGCCAAAGAGGCTTTGACGCTCGCGGAAACGGCTTACAAAGCCGGCGAGATGGATTTCATCCAATTGTTGGTTGCGCGGCGAACGTACTTCGAATCGAATCTTCAGTATGTGAATGCTCAATCGCAACTTGCTTCGGCGCGAGCCAAAGTCGATGGCTTCGTTCTCTCAGGATCTTTGGACGCGGTTATCGATCGAAGCGGCAGTGATTCGCTTCGCGGATTGACGTTCGGACAGAAGTAGTTGAAGGTTGAGCGTTGAAGGTTGAGGGCAAGGACGCGTCTCAGCTCTAAACCTTCAACTGTCAACTTGACGACATCAATGTCAAAGTGATGACGACCGTGATTGCAGAGAGTTGGCAATCGGCTACGATTGAGCCAAAACACTTGCTTTTCAACAAATTTCTGGTTCATCGACGATTGGTACGCCTCTTGCGACTGATGCTAAGCACAGGAAGCGATTTCTTGCTTCCAACATCCCTTGGTGGTGCTTTGAGGAGCAATCGAATGAAAACACTCTACGGTTTGGCGGTCTTTGGTTTGGTGTTGTTGTTCTCCACGACTGACGCGAAAGCGCAGTATCCTTCGTACGGCGGCTATGGCCAAATCTACGGCGGACATCACTGGCATGGTAATCATCACGTCTCGCTGCCGCAAAGCTATGTTCAAGGCTATGGTAATGGCATTTCAGCTTACGGCTTCAATAACTCGATTCCCCAGCAGTACAGCAGCAACTACGCCTACCCGCAGGCAGGCGTTCCTCAGGTTTCGTCGTTCTATTCCAACAACTATTACGTTCGCCCAACGCATTCCCATCACAGTTGGCATCCAGGGCATTACTTGTTCGGACACCACTAAGATTCGGAACAGAAAATGGGGAATTGAGAATGGGGAATTGAGAATGGGGAATTGAGAATGGGGAATTGAGAATGGGGAATTGAGAATGGGGAATTGAGGAATTCGCTAAACGCCAATCAACGACAAGCACTCAACGTCCCAGATTTTGAGTCAATTTGCAGCCTTTGGCCGTCCGATCAATATAGCAGTCGTACGGTGGATTTGGTACGATCAGACGATCGAGTCGTTTACTTCAGAGACTAGTTTGTGTTCGCAGCAGCAATTCATTACCTGACGCTCTTCGCCTTCTCCGTACATGCGGCGATGGGCTGCTGCGCTCACCACCATCATCATGCCGTGACTGATGCTTGCTATGCAGTCCATGCACAGGACGCTTGTCACCACGAGAATGATGACTCAAAGATCCAAATAGAGGCTGGAGGTCACGAAGGCTGTTGCCACCACGGGCAGAACGAAACTCTTGGAAATGAAGGTGACAATGAGCATCACGATCAATCGCCCTGTGATGGTTCACACGATTGCGACGAACCAGGCTGCAACTTCATCGCTGCTACACCGGAAACGCTCGACGTCGTATCATCGTTCACCTGGGTAGTCGCTTACATCGGTCAGCAGTCGATATTGTCCCAAAGCGTATTGGTTGGAAATACCTTTGGCGTCCAGCGACGCGACCAATGCGTGTTGCCTGGGAGCTCACGTTTCCATTGCATTCTCATGCAATCCTGGCAGATTTGATTTCTTTCTATCGTTACAGTGCTCCTGTTTTAGCTAGCCCACGCTAACTTTCGAGCGCTATCTTCGAAATCAGCAAGCTTGATCGTCCCGTGGACTTTCGTTCTGAATCACATTGATGCGGACGAGCCTTGGAGACGTCGTTCGAGCAGGTACAACCGTGAATTAGCTTTTCGCCAGTGCGATCGCTAGCCACGATTCAACAGATTCCATTTACAACCTGATGTCGTGTGAACCGCGCCTTGGCACTCAGGAAATCTGCGGCTAGGAGAAAAACCAAATGAGATGGATTGTTGCCAGACTCAACACGAAGAAGACCCTAGGTATGGCCAGTGTTTTGGTGGTGATCGCCTTGGGAGCGACGTACTCACTATGGTGGCCGACTTTCTCAAGCTTCATCGATCGCACGCTACAGCAGCGGCGTGCCGTGAATGCACCAGTTGATGAACATGCCGGCCATGACCATGGTGCTGAAGGTCACGAGGATCACGCTGGGCATGATCATGCTGCACACGACGAAAGCACGGCCCTCGAATTGAACGCTCAAGCGCTCAAAAATCTTGGGCTGTCCAGTGACTATTTGAAGCCAATCGAGCTCAGCGACTACAAACGCACGATAACGATCCCTGCTATCGTCGCCGCAAAGCCAGGACGAACACAAATTCGAGTTTCGTCACCGCTCAGTGGGGTGGTGACCCATGTTCATGCTGTTACTGGCGAAGCAGTTACTGCAGGGACTCTACTCTTTGAAGTCCGATTGACCTATGAAGATTTGGTAGACACGCAAACCCAGTTCCTTAAAACGCTTAGCGAGCTTGATGTCGAACGACGCGAGATCGCCCGATTGGAAGAAGTGACCCAATCGGGAGCTATCTCGGCGAAGACTCTGCTAGAGCGAAAGTATTCAAGGGACAAAACGGAGTCGTCACTTGCCGCTACCCGTGAAGCACTCAAGCTTCACGGACTTTCTGCGGCACAGATCGCAACCATCGAAACCGAACGCAAATTACTTCGTGATCTTGCCATTGTGACCCCAGACATTGATTCACATGACAAGACCGAAGAAATGCGATTGAGTCGATTACCTTTCCGGCCTGTGTCGTTCCAAACCGAGCAAGTACGTCGACCGGACCTCACGTCGCGCCCACTCATCATAGAGGACTTGAAGATCCAAAAAGGGCAAGGCGTGATGTCAGGCGAAATGCTTTGTTCTTTGTCCGATTTTTCGCAGCTCTACATTGAGGGTCAGGCGTTTGAACAAGACGCACCGACAGTCACTCGAGCGGCACAGAATGGTTGGATGATCGATGCGATCGTTCAATCGACTTCAGGACAGGAAGTTGTCCAAGGACTAAAACTGGCTTTCGTCGGCAACTCAGTTGATCCAGCCACTCGAACGTTATCGTTCTTCGTTGAACTTCCCAATCAAATACTCCGCGATGATACCAATGCCGACGGCCAACGCTTTCTCACTTGGAAATTCCGGGTTGGACAAAGGCTTCAATTGCAAGTCCCAGTAGATGTCTGGAAAGACCAAATTGTTCTTCCAGTCGATGCAGTGGTGAAGGACGGAGCCGACTGGTATGCCTTTCAACAAAACGGAGATCACTTCGATCGAATCGCTGTGCATGTCAAGCATCGCGACCAATCCTCGGTAGTGATCGATAACGACGGCGTGCTCTTCCCTGGTGACGTTGTGGCTTTGCGAGCCGCCCATCAATTGCAGATGGCTCTCAAGAATAAATCAGGCGGTGGTGTTGATCCTCACGCCGGGCACAACCACTAGGAAGGAACCGATTCATGTTAAATGCAGTTATAAGATTTGCACTCCAACAACGTTTGCTTGTCATAGCCGTCTCCATTTTCTTGGTTGCGTTCGGCGCTTGGCAAACGATGCAGATGCCGATCGATGTTTTTCCGGACCTCAATCGTCCGCGAGTCGTCATCATGACAGAAGCGCTCGGGATGGCACCCGAGGAAGTTGAGTCACTGATTACGTTTCCTATCGAAACTACGATGAACGGGGCCAACGGTGTCGAAGCAGTGCGGAGTTCGTCGGGTGTTGGAATCTCAGTGGTTTATGTGGAGTTTGCCTACGGTACTGATATCTACACCGATCGCCAGATCGTTGCGGAACGAATGCAGATGGTACAGGATCGTTTGCCACAAGGCATCCAGCCACAGCTTGCTCCGATCTCGTCGATCATGGGCCAAATCTTAATGCTCGGAATGTGGAGTGAAGATGGACAAGTCAAACCGCTCGAACTCCGCACTGCAGCAGACTGGACCGTGCGTCAAAGGCTTCTGACTATTCCTGGCGTGTCACAAGTTTTCACGATGGGGGGCCAGCGAAAACAGTTTCAAGTGCTGGTTGATCCGGAGGCAATGACACGCTTCGGCGTAACGCTCGACCAAATCGAGCAAGCCGTTCGTGAAAGCAATGAGAATGGAACGGGTGGTTACCTCGATCGACAGGGACCCAGTGAACTCCTTGTCCGTTCACTTGGTCGCATCAGTTCGCTCTCTGATTTGGAAAACTTGCCAGTCACGATTCGAAACGGTAGACCAGTTCTCCTGTCCCAAGTTGCGAAAGTGCAAGAAGGAGCCCAGATTAAGCGAGGTGATAGTTCTTGCTTTGTTCGAAAGTTTGAGAGTTCAGTGTTGAATGATGAGAGTAAAACTTCCAACTCTGAACCCACAAGTTCCGGCGCTCGACTTTTCTCCGGTGGTCCGGCCGTTGTTCTGACCGTGAACAAGCAACCTGGTGCGGATACTCGACGCGTGACCGATGACGTGATGCGTGCGATTGAAGAGCTGAAGCCATCGCTTCCACCAGGAGTCCGAATTGAAGCAACGTACTCACAGAAGTCGTTTATCGAACGAGCGATCAAGAACGTCGAAGAGGCTCTTCGCGACGGCGTTATTTTGGTTGTTATCATTCTGTTTCTATTCCTGATGAACATCAAAACGACCTTCATCACCTTGACTGCCATTCCGCTATCGCTGTTCATGACAGCGATCGTTTTTGCGGTGTTTGGTTTATCGATTAACACGATGACCCTAGGCGGAATTGCGGTGGCCATGGGAGAACTGGTCGATGATGCCATCGTCGACGTCGAAAACATCTTTAGACGCCTCAAGGAAAATCGACTGGCGGGAAATCCAGTCAATCCTTTGGTTGTCGTGTTCCGAGCGAGCGCCGAGGTGCGACGTTCGATCGTCTTCAGCACGATGATCGTGATCTTAGTATTTTTGCCGTTGTTTGCATTGTCAGGTATGGAGGGCAAGTTGTTTGCACCACTCGGAGTTGCTTACATCGTTTCGATTCTGTCGTCGTTGGTTGTGTCGTTAACAGTGACACCAGTGCTCTCTTATTGGTTACTTGGATCAAGCACAAGCAAGGCTCACGAGTCGGATGGGTTTGTGCTGCGTGGCTTCAAATGGCTCGGCGAGCGAATCATTCGATTCAGTCTTGCTTTCCCCTATCTGAACTTGGGAGTCACGTTATTGCTCGTCGCGATCGCTGGCTTATTCTTATCGCGATTAGAACGCGACTTCTTACCACCCTTCAATGAAGGAACGATCCAGCTCAATGTCGTTCTGCCGCCGGGTACTTCGCTAGCAGCATCGAATGAAATCTCACGCACGGTCGAGCAATCGCTCATGGCGATCGAAGACGTGCAGCGATTTGTGCGTCGAACTGGTCGGGCGGAACTGGACGAACATGCGGAAGGGGTCAACATGAGCGAAATGCTCATTGAGCTTGATCCAAAATCGCCTCGTTCGAGAGAAGAGCAGCTCAATGAAATTCGTACAGCGATGGAAAATATACCTGGAATTGTAACCGCTGTCGAGCAACCGATCGCGCACTTGATCTCACACATGCTCTCGGGCGTCAAGGCGCAAGTAGGAATCAAGATCTATGGTGACGATCTAGACTTGCTTCGCCAAAAAGCCGAAGCGGTAAAAGCGAAAATGCAAAACGTACCTGGCGTGACCGATCTATTGATTGAACCGCAAGTCATCATTCCACAGCTAAGGATTGAGCTAAACCGTGCGGCCCTCACACAGTACGGAATCAGTGCTGCAAAAGTCAATGATTATGTGCAAACAGCTATGAATGGAGCAGTGGTCTCCGAAGTGCTCGACGGGATGCGAACATTTGATTTAGTCGTCCGCATGAAAGACGAGGTTCGCGAAGATATCGAGGGCCTCAAGCGACTTGCGATCCACCTGCCTGAAGGCGGAACTGTTCCATTGGGAAGTCTTGCCAACATCTACGAATCGGGCGGACCGAATACCGTTAATCGCGAAAACGTGCGGCGGCGAGTGGTGATCCAGTGCAACGTCAAGGATCGCGGAGTCGTCGATGTCGTTAAGGATATTCAAACAGCGATTCAGCCAGTCGTCGCGACTTTACCTGCGGGATACTATCCGACCTACGAAGGGCAGTTTCAGAGCCAAAAGTCGGCAAGTCAGATGATCGGCATCCTGTTCGCCGTTGCTCTCATCGGAGTATTCCTGGTTCTCTACACGCTGTTCCGATCGGTCAATCTGGCGCTGCAAGTCATGGCAGCGCTACCGATGGCTTTTATTGGCTCGGTTGCGGCGCTCGTCTGGACAGGTCAAACGGTCACGATCGCGGCCATGGTTGGATTTATCTCTCTCGCAGGTATTGCGTCGCGTAACGGAGTGCTGTTGCTGCAACATTACTTACACCTAGTCGAGTTCGAGGGCGAAAGCTTTAGCAAGCCGATGATCGTTCGCGCTGGGCTTGAGCGATTGGCTCCCGTGCTCATGACCGCTTTGACGGCGGGCATTGCTTTGGTGCCACTTGTTCTTGCAGCGGGCGAACCTGGTAAAGAAATTCTCTATCCCGTAGCTACGGTCATTTTGGGTGGAGTCATTAGTTCAACGATGTTGGATTTCTTCGTTCATCCAGCATTGTTTTGGTTGTTTGGACTGCGATCGGCTGAACAAGTCGTTCGCAGCTCCAAGCAACGCATTGAGTTGAACGAGGAATCAGAGGCAGCCAAGACGCATTAGCGTCCGTTTGGTTCGAATATTCCTAAAACCGCGTGCTGTCGCACTGCGGCAGATTCAAATAGTTTCACAAAAAAGGATTGCAGAAATGAAAAGGTCTTTTGGCAACTTGGTTGTTGGTTCGCTTGCAGTGATCGCCCTTGGATTCACAACATCTACTGTTTCGGCGCAGGTTCAAGCTCAACCTGCTAGCCGAGCACAACCAGTTCAACCTGGACATGAAGGGCATTCTCATGAAGGCCACTCGCACGACGGCCACGATCACGGCAAGGAAACCATTGCGTTTCAATTGCCACAGTGGAAGACGATGCACTTTGAAGATGCTACGAAAGCTAAGCAACATGCAGAAATGGTCAAAAAGCTCGGATGTGAAGTCAAGCAAGGTCAACACTCGGGGCATATTGACTTGACCTATCGTTGCGTCGAATGGAGTTCAATGACGGTCGAAACACACGCACTCGCCGAGCAATGGATCGGATGGCTGAAAGGTTCCGGTTTCGATGTATCCCATGCTCACGCAGATCCCATTTACGCCGAGGGAAAAGAGGTAGTCGAGTTCCGTATGGTGAATTGGAAGTCGATTCACGGAAAAGGGACGGCAGACGAACAGCAATTCATCGAATTGCTCGGAAAAGTCGGCTGTGAAGTCGTCGTTGCTGAACACTCCGGACACAAAGACATCAAATTCCGTGCACCAACTTGGCGCGACGTTCATGTCGCCGAACACAAAGCTGCTGATGAGCTCGGAGCGTGGCTCAAGAAGAGCGGTTTCGAAGTCGCACCTCACAAACATTGATCCCGATTCCCATATTCAACTGAAAAGATAGGACATGAAAATGATGAGTAAGCCATTCGTAAAAATTGTGGTCGTGAGTCTTTCAATGTTAGTGGGTTGCGACAAGGTAGGTTCGAAACCAGAATCATCCAATACTCCAGCATCATCGCTCAGTATGGATATGCCTCCGCCAGCAACGGTCGAGATTCACGCCCATCCAAGCGAAGGTCCTCATCATGGATCGCTGGTCGAATTGGGAAAGGAAGAGTTTCATGCCGAGCTTGTGCACGATTCAAAATCAGTCACGATTTATATCTTAGATAGCGATGCGAAAGCTGCCGTCCCGATTGATTCGCCTGAGTTGGTGATCAACATCGTACACGATGGTAAGCCAGAACAGTTTAAGCTGACCGCCGTTCCAGACGACGGCGATCCAAGCGGCAGGTCTTCGCGATTCGTTTCCAATGATACAGAGCTAGCCAGTCATGTTGACGACGAGAAAGCTCTACCGAAACTAAGTGTTTCGATCAACGGCAAATCATATCGCGGTGTCATCAGTCACAATCATTCAGGCCATGATCATGCGCATTAAATCGCGGGAATTCTTACGTGGAACCTGAGATATTGATTCGTCGCGAATTCGGACCTAGCCGAAGAAGGAGTTTTGGAAGACAAAGGTAGGAGGTATGAGTTGCATTGAACTGTTGATTTCGATCGACATTCCTAACTTCGTCCGTTTGGCGTGGCGACTGATCGAGAACTTGCAATATCTCGATTCGCATCTGAGGATAAATTGCAAGCAGGTTCGCAATTGTGTCAGATTGCAAACAATTGGATGCTTGCCAAATGTGAGGTGGGTTTTCACCGAATCTATTGGCTAAAGCATTTGCCTTAGCGTCCCAGGGATAAGGTAACTCGGGCGGAATAGTTCGTTGCCATCTGCACTGGTCAAGGTACTTCTTGGTTGGTCCGACGAAGTGATAGATGAAGCTTTGCATCACGGGGTTGTTTGCCCACGCTGGCGTCTGATGCAGGTTGATGTTGAAGTCTGGCGGAATAAAGCGAATGGAGCTGCGATGAAAAGTCCACAAGTGATTGACAATCAAGCACTCATCGCAGCCGAGATCGTGCTTGCCACCGGTTGGCAATAGATTGCTGATGATTTCTGCGAACATCAAACCGAAGGCATCGGTTCCGTAGAGGTACAAGCCTCCGTTTGGATGCGTCCAGGCTGGCGCTGCCAGGACGTCACAGCGTCGGGCCCATTCTTCATGTGCCATCTGATTCCAACTGGCTCGATCGACGCGTCGTTGCGGGCTCTGGCGACCCGAGACCATTGCGAAGTCTGTTGGTTCGACGAGGTCGAACGGCGATGGGCAGTCACTGCGGATTACCATGTCGTTGTCAAGCTGGAGAACATGACTGGAACCGAAGAGCGATTGCACGTGTTCGCAGACAAACATCTTCTGCCAGAACGGATGGCAAGAATGCAACGGGTTGGTGATCCAAAGAACCTGAGCGCCCCATCGCTTGGCAGCGGCTTTGTAGCTGGCTCGAACATTTGGTAGGCTTCGGCGCGGTGGCAAGTCGAGTACTGCAATGACTCGCTTCATCGTTATTGCTCCTTGTTGGTAGGATCTTGGTGATGGAACGGAGTCTTGCGTGCTGGACATAGACCACACTGGGAAATCTCCCGAGTCGCAAAGAACTCCCGTACCTCGTTGTCTGAGGCAGTTGGCGGACAAGCCTTGTAGTCTCGAAAGAGCTGCCACGCTGGGATCGCTTCCAGTCGAAGTTTTCGCTCCATACTTGCGAAGTATGCGAGAGCTGGGCATTTCCACAGATGGCCTTTGAACAACTGCGTGCATGATCTTTGGAGGCAGATCTTCCAGGCTGCTTTTGGGCGACTGTCGAAGGGCATCGGCTTGCCTTCAATCATGCGATACTGCTGCCGCCAGCCGTTGTGCGATTCACGGACTGTGATTTTCAGAGCAGGATAGGCAGCTCGCCATTCTTCGAGGCGCTGAAGCACTTCTGTGAATTGCTGACGATATGCGTGTGCATTGCCGTGTTGCGACACATCCATGCGAAAGCCGTTGTCGATGAGCGCTCTCGGTAAATCTGGATGGCGACCTAGAAAGAAACCGTTGGTAACAAAAAGCCCAGACGAATCGGGGAACGCGCTACGAGCAAGCTCGATGATTTGAATCAAATCGGGATTGAGCGTTGGTTCTCCACCTAGGATTGCGATTTGCTTCGGTGCAAGTCGCCCTCGCCATGCTTCAAAGTTAGCATGTGCTTCGTCAACACTGACGATGCCACCTAGGTGGAAGTTGGAATAATGCGAGCACTGTGCGCAGTAGAGATTGCACGCATGTGCTGCATGGAACTCAAGGTTGGGAATCTCGATCATAAGGGTCTTGAGCCTTGAATCTTGAAGTGAACGAAAGCAGCCGACACGAGTAGCGTGTCGGCTTGCGAGCAAACTAACCGCCTGTGTTAAATAACCACGTCCGAATCGTTGCCCGAATCTACGATGTCTTCGGGACGAACTTTACGACGAGGCCATCCAGGTGGCAGTGGAACATTTCGTCCAGGATGGCCGGGCGGTAGGTTATTCGGATATGAGTAACCAGGTGGCAAATGATAGGGGTGGTCCGGTGGTAGCCTTGGCCAAGTGTAAATCGGCGGAGGATAAAGGACCTCGACCGGAGGTTCGGATACCGGTGGCCAAGCAAGATGGGGAGGCCACCAAACCGGACGCGGCTCGGGTACATACGGAAGCGGCTCTCCAGGTGGATCAAACGGAGGAGGCGGCCACCAGGGTGGTCGTTGTCCGTTGGGGCCGATTGGGCCATTGGGAATGGTCATCTTTCACACTCCTTTGAAAAGGGGAATCAAAACAAATCAACGCCACATGACTTTGCGAAGTCCGTGTTTCTTAGTGCCAAGCCTCAAGTACTCCGGGCGATGGCGCACATAACCCGGTGGATCAACGTGAACGTGTTTGAAGACATGGTCGGTTGCGACGGCGACCTTCATACCTGCAAGCTTAGCTCGCCAAAAGAAGTCCCAATGCTCCTCGACCTTGAGCTCTTCATCCCAGCGAATCGCTTGTAAGATGTCGCGATAAGCAACGAAGCAGTTACCGACATAATCACAGCGAGCGATCTTGTCATGCCAACGATATGCTCCAGAGTAGATTCGCATCACACGATCTCGCGAGGCGAGCATTCGGGGGCCTTCTTCCGTGTTGCTCATGCCAGAAAGTAAATCTAGGTCTGGGTATCGATCGAGCTTCTCAACGAGCTCAGCAAGTCGGGTTTGTTTCGTGATGATGTGATCGTCATCCGTAAAGACAACTACGGGAGAATCGCCCATATCCAGCAATCGATTGCGACCAGCCGAAAGCCCAATGTCGTAATCGGTCTCAACGAGTCGATCGACCATTGCAGCTTCGTCCGGACAGCACTTTGAGAATCGCAGGTCTGGTCGACCGTCATCGAGCACGTGGATCAACGGCCTGTTATCACCGCACTGCTCATAGATCGAGCGAACGAGCGTGGCACAACAATGTGGACGATGGATCGTCTTGATACAGAATGTTACTCGGTCACGCATTTACGACCCCTCCTCCTGGATATCGCATGGAATGAAATCCGTGTTTGCGAAGTCCCATCGCTCGAAACTTCGGGCGACCTCGAAGATCGCCATAGGGCTTGGCTCCGACATGGGCATGAACCACTGAGCAATCGACTGCGACTGCGATCGCCAGTTTCTCTATTCGACTGGCTCGGTAAAAGAACTCCCAATGTTCGTAGGTCTTGATCGCTTCGTCCCATCGGACACGAGCGATTGTGTCGCGTTTTGCTAGAAACGCGTTGCTGACCATGTCACACCAGCAAACCGGTCCGACGCGTTTGTATTCGCCTCGATGCATCCAAATGCGTTTCCCATTCATGAGTGGGCTGAGCATCATCGGCTGCCCGCCTCCGCCTTGGCGAACCGCAAGGATGTCGAGTTTATGCTCCATGAATCGTTCATAGACGCGATCAAGATGCAGATCGGCAGTAACGATCTGATCATCGTCGAGCAAGAAAACCAGTTCGGTCTCTGCTGCATCGATCGCTGTGTTGCGTCCAATGCCGACTCCCACATCGTGCGTTTCTAGATCGATCACACGGCAATGTTTGGCGGTCTCGGGATACTTGGCCGAGAATCGCAATTCTGGGCGACCGTCATCCACAACGACGATCGTTGGCGAGTCGAACTCTTTACGCAAAGATTCCACCAGCCGGTGGCATGCCCACGGTCGATGGATCGTCTTGATGCAGAAAGTGATTTGGTCGATTGGTAGATTGCTTGTCATGTGCGAGCTCACGGATTGGAGATCATTTGGATTAGCTTCATGAAATGTCGAAAGTCTTTGCCGCGATTGGCTTGGAGCTTCATTCGAAGAACAACATCTAGGGGTGCGACGTTTCCAAGTTCTGAAATCAAGGATCGATCGAACACGGCATCGAAATCGCTTGGCTGGAATTTGCCTATCTGATGGATAAGGTCGAGCTTGGGGGAGCAGCCGATTCGGGTCGAGTGTTGGATTCCACCGCGTCCGTTGTCGTCGCCACGATTCCAAATCTTTTGGTGGTGCCGCGCAACTCGATTCACCAGAGCGTCCCATTCATCAACGGGTATGGTTGGATCGAGCCACGCATCAATGTCTCGCTGCCCCCAATCGAATCCATGAAGCTGGATCGCCGTCGATCCGACAATCAAGTAACGCTGGTTTAGCTCGCCAAGAACCGAAATCGCACTCATCAGCCGAACTTCCTCAATTCTGGATTGACGTGAGCGATGGCCGACTCGAGTTCTTCCTCTGTTGGATCGATGCCGAGGAATTCGACTAGTCTTGCGATGCCAGCGGCCGGATCTTTTGTTAGTTCTGCGAAGTCAACCCGAAGCACAGGGACTTTCGGATTTGCCTTTATGAATCGTTCACGATGATCCAACAATGATCGTTGCAATCGCTCGCAAGCCGCATCGTCTGCAGCGAACCACTGACCACGATGTTTGTTGCTTCGATCTTGAAGTGAACGAATCGACGCCTCGATGGGTCGATCGACAGCGATGATACGAAGTGAATCTCCAAGGCCGGCGTACAAGTGCTCTGCGAATCGGCAAAGATGTGGATACTTGGCCCCTGCGACTGTCTTATCGCGATTAGCTTCCGTCTTACGACCAACAATCCAGCTTTTAAGCTGCTTGGTGAGTTGCCCGTCGCCTACCTTCGGATCAATGGCTGGGAATCTCATGACACTCTCACAGAGTTTGGCTAACCCGATCGCTTCGCCACCTCCTGTCACCTCGTATCCGCCGAGTTCGTTCCCCATGTGAACGCCAAGATGATGCATGACCATCGCAACGCAGGATGTTCCAGATCGGTGTGGACCAAGAACAGCGAAAAACGGAGCGTCAGAATGGTCCGCATTACGAGCGTCGTTGAAGAATCGGGTTTGCTCCCACTTGCGTCCGCAGATGTTCGATTTGGTCGGGAGCTGCCCCACGAGCCAACGATCGGGCGTGTAAACAGCAAGTGATTCTTTATCGACCGTCTTTGACTGAACCATCATCTCGTAGCGTCGCTGGGTGAGGCGACCAAGGTGATGATCAATGTGATGCTTCACATGCCACTCGTTCCAGTTCAAATGACGATAGAGCGTCTTCATTGCCAATCGACCTCGCACCATGAATGCGTGTGTGCGGTTGACATTGAACGGACGATAAACGCGCTCGCTGACTTTCTGAGGAGGATGCTTGCCGGCGTAGAGATGCTGTCCACCGAGATAAGCTAATCCCCAGTCCTCCGGAAGCTCTGCGACATACTGCTGAAACTGCTCCGTGAATTCTGATCCGAATCCTGCGTCGTCTTCGAAGACAACATACGAATCGATGCCTTCAAGTAGACACTTCTCAAGTATTAGCAAATGCGATCGATAGCATCCCCAGGCACCGTTTCCAGCTCGCCACTGCGGAGGCGTTGCTAGTCGCCGGCCGTCGATAGCAGCGAAACGTTCTGGCTCAGGGAATGGCCATGGGTTTGGCAATTGATCCAGCCACTCACGTAGCCGATCATCGCGCCGATCTAGGTTCATTAGGAAACATCGTTCAACGATCTTATTCGTTGTCGGTGTCGTCAGTGTCGTCGTCGTTTGGCTCGGGTGCTCCGTCTGGGAACTTGCGTTCGAAGCGACGGATGGCGGTGATGACGAGCGACTTTGCGATAATGCGAGTAAACTTCCCACTTGGTAATCCTCTCAATTCGGCTTCTTCTAGTAACCATTCCACGATCGTGTCGAGATTCTGTCGGCAACCTTTAACTCCCCAATCGTTCATCGTGTCGGCGCGTGTCTCGCACTTGCACGAATCACTTGGGCGAGCGAACCAAGCGAGCATTTTCTTAAGCTCGTTCCCGGGCCCGGGGCGAAAGTCGTTAATTCGAAAACTGACCGGCTCTTCCCCCGTTGGCTTATACTGATTCATCAATTGGCGTAGTTCGGCGATCGGCTTGCCAAGTCGCTTGCGATGAACGATTGCCATTCCGAGCGTCACGACATTGACTGCTTGTGGATTAGGATCTTGCTGGCACGCTTCGCAGGTTTTCGCTGATGCGAGTACTTTGCATTCGGCGACTTGCGATGCAACGCGGCACTTATTGTCGGGAGTGAGGTGTGGGCAATGGATCATGCAGCCACCTCCATCACCGCGCCGTCATAGCTGCCTGCACCCTCGGGTGGTTCTGGGGTTTCGCAGTCCGAATCCAGCAACTCCCAGCCGCATGACCAGATCCATGTACTTGTACAACCGCTGCTGGAACTTCCTGGTGGCGGTTCGCTTGGTGGCTCCGAATCCGATGTGCTTGGGCGACTTCCTTCAGACTCAGACGGGTTGGAATCCGATGGCTGTGAATCGGAATCGCTTTCGGACGTGCTATCTGAGTAGGACGTGCTTCCTGATGGATGATGACTTTTTGAGTCGCTATAGCTTGGATAGTCGCTGGTGCTGTACGAGGGTCGATCGCTACTTGGATCTTCGCTTTTGCTCTCCGATTCGCTATGGCTGGTCGATTCGCTATTACTTTCGGAGGTGCTTTCCGAAGTACTTGTGCTGCCAGATTCGCTTGTACTCGGTGAACCGCTTCCAGAGTAGCTTGGTCGGCTAGTACTGTAGGAATCGCTGCCAGAATATGATTTGCTTTTAGAGTCGCTCTCCGATTCTGAATCGGATTGGCTTTGTGATTCACTCCCACTATCACTAGAAGATTGAGGGACGCTAGTACTGATGGAGCCGCTGTCCGAATGAGATTCGCTTTCGGAATCGCTTTGTGATTCACTGTTTGAACTTTCGGAATCGCTACCGCTGGAATCACTGCCGCTCGAATCG
Source organism: Planctomycetaceae bacterium (assembly GCA_027487485.1). Taxonomy (GTDB): domain Bacteria; phylum Planctomycetota; class Planctomycetia; order Pirellulales; family Pirellulaceae; genus JBKCUI01. Next base: position 49,611 of record JAIYDN010000062.1, read on the forward strand.
CTATGGCTTCCGCTCGATCCGCTCGAGTAGCTTGGCGTGGAATAACTTGGATGCGACGTGGATCTACTCGCGCTAGTCGATTCACTCGATGCCGAATCTGAATTGCTCGAGTCAGATCCGCTCGATTCGGAATCGCTGGATTGGGAATCACTAGAATCGGATTCGCTGGACGCGGAATGGCTACTCGATACGCTTGGCAAGCTGTCAGATTCGGATGACTTCGAATCGTCGGAACTCGAATCGTTAGAACTGGAATCGGACGATTGACTGGATTCACTACCGGAACTGCTGGATAGCGACTGGGACGAGTGGCTGCACGAAGGCTTGGAACCGGAAATGCTGATTGATGATTGGCTCGGTGAACCACTTGATGAATCGCTGCTTGAGCCACTCTCGGAGGAATCGCTACTTGAGCTTGATCCGCTGCTTGTTGACGAACTGCTATTGGGCTCGCTGTAGGATTGGCTCGATTGGCTTGAATCGCTGCTTACGGAGGAACCGCTGCTGGAAGAATCAGAGCTGGAGGAAATGGAGCTCGATGAATCGCTGTTTGATGAATCACTATCTGATGCAGACGAAGATGACAACGAGCTGGACGATCCACTAGAGCTAGATGAACTCGACGAGTCGCTTGAGGAGCTGAATGATGACGAACTCGAACTTTGCGAACTGCTACTCGACGACGATGACGAACTGCTGCTCAGACTTATGGATGACCTGCTTGACGATCCGCTGCTCGAAGAAGGTGAAGACGAGCTGCTTGAGCTTGGCGAGCTACTACTGGAGGAGCTCGGCGACGAAGAACTGCTAGACGAAGAGCTAATCGATGAGTCGCTCGATAGACTGCTCGACGGGCTGCTGCTCGATGAAGATGAGTCAGAACTGCTACTGGACGATGAGCTGATACTAGATGACGACGAGCTGCTAGACGAGCTTGAGCTACTACTGGAGCTTGAACTAGAGCTTGAGTCGCCGGAGCTGCTCGAACTCGAACTGCTCCCGTCGCAGCATCGGCAGCCGATGGTTAGATAAGCGGAGGTGTCCTCATGGAAATGGCAAACAATCTGTTGGCTTGCGAGCAATGCGTAGTCGCAGACGTTGTAGACGGCGACTTTCACGCCGATTGGCGACCAAGCACCACCGGCGTAACGTAGCTCGCGAGCCATGCCCCATGACTTTGATTTGATACGACCAAGTGGTTTGCAGAGCAAGGTTTGTTTGGGTGGATCGATAATCCAGGAACGATTGCCATCGTAGGTGACACTGAGATACTGATCACCTTCGTAGTTGGAAACCGGACCTCGAATGCGCTGGGCGCTCGGGTTGCAAGCGATGATGCGAACGCCTTGTCCATTCGGCTTTCGAACTGGTTCAATGGTCCCAGAATCATCGAGCTGAAAGAGATCGCAATTGGCGGCACCCGTCGCAAGACCAGAGCGAGAAGGGATACCACCGCTTGGGACCTTCACAAGGAACGCAGGATCGGCTGGCTTACCGATTCGAACCACAGCCCATTGCACACCCCATTGATTTGGATCACGTCGCCACAGGATTTGAGCCGATCCGTTTGGCTTCGATTGGAGAGTCGTTCCTCCCGCGTCGGCGACGTCTGCATACTGATGCCAGGTCTCTTGTACGTTGACCTTGGCAGCCACCACGCCGGCGAACACCACACGACCGACTTTATCTTCCGCAATCGGTTCAATCGCGACACCGAAGCGACCCGCGTGCGATTCAGTGGTTGGTCGGACCGATTGGATCGTGGCATCACGTACGAAACGAGCGAGGTCCATTGGGCCTTCGTCAGGATCGCCAAGTGGGGCGTTAAAACCGACGATTCCACCGATGGGCACAGTGGTCGCACTTTGGTAGTGAACGCGAACTGTGGCAGCGTCGCGAACGTGGGTGCGATTTCCACCGCCACCAGAGAGACGATCTCGAGCAATAGCATCAGCGGCCGCCAGCAACCGGTTGTATTCGGCTGCGGTGATGTTGAGTCTCTCGCCTGGTTTAACGCGACGGGCCATTACTCGATCCCCAATGCGTTAAAGTTCGCTTCGGGGTAAACCTGCTCGACGTAAGCTGCTTCAGGGACTTGTAGCACGCGATCGCCGACAACCTCTTCGCCATGCTTGACCCAGAGGTAATCCCATCCTCGCTTCGACACGCCATGGATACTGCCAATGCTGACATTCGTCTCGTTTGGGCGCGCCGCGAAGTGATAGGTCACATCGACCCAGTTCTGTTCGTCCTCGCCACCTTCGCCACCGAGGAACAGTGCTTCGCCGGGCGCGAAGATCGACCATGGTGTTGAATTGACGCGGCCAGTCATCGCGACCATGGCAAGTAGATAGTCGGTCGATACAAACTCAAACTTCTTGCGAACGGAGAACTCGAACGCTGGCACAGTCACATCGACGCCGGCGACACCGGAATCGCTGACTCCGATCGCGCCACGATAGTTGGGCGCGATTTTGCCACCTGCCGCGTAAATGCCACGCGTAAAGAGAGATTGATTTATATGAGTCGATGCGCCGGTGGTGTTAAACGAGACTGGATCGAGCTTCGTCTTGTTGATCGAAGCGGTCACCAGGGCATGCTTCTCATTGATGTACTCACCATCCACTTGCAAGAATGGAATCAGATCGCGCTGAGTGGATCGGTAGTACGACAGAACTGCATCCGCAGCGGCGGCAGGATCGACCGAGCCACCGTTGGTACCGACATAGACGAACGTGTCCGAAGTCGCCTTGCCACGCGTAGCCTTCTTTGAAAGCGCCGCCAGTTCGAAGTTGTATCCGCCACTTGAGAATCCCATTAGCTGAACACGAAGCCTCCCGTACGGGCTCGTGAAGCCAACTGAGCGGTGTTCTCAGCGGTCTGAATGATGGCTCGCTTCACATCGTCCGAGAGGCCTTCACCAGTAACTTGTGGCATCTGCAACCGAGCAACACTCAGCGAGAGTGCAGCGTCAAATTCATCGAGGCGTACGCGGACTGCTGCGAAGGACGCTAACAGTGACTCAAGATTGAGCGAGGGTTGTAAATCGGTAGTCGAAGGTTCAACCATGTCCTCTGGAGTCGCAACTTCTGTATTCATCGGCTGCGGCGCGATCTCTTGTTCTACTTCAGGCAATTCCGGATTCGCTTCGCCAGCGTCGGCTCCGTCCTTTGCATCGACATCGTCATCAGCGTTGGCAGCATCAGGTTGATCTAGCGGTTCCATCGTAGGAATGAGCGACGCACCACTACCGAGGCCTAGCCCACGACTCTCAAAGTTGCCGGCCGCTTCGGTTTTCTCCGCGTTGTCCTTTGGTCCTTTGGAGAACTGGTCCATCGAATCTTTGGCAGATCGATCTAGACCGAGTTTGAGGTCCTTCTTCTTTGGTGGTTTCAGCTTGGGGTCTTTGATGCCGTCGACACTGACTCTCGGAACCTTCAAATCGCCGGGCTTGGGCATCGTTGGAGGCTTAGGAGCATTTGCAGCTGGATCGGCCTTCTTGGGCTCTTCCACCTTGATGTTGTTGGCTGTCTCAACGGCAGTGTCGAATTCGGCTTGAGCTGCAGCAACTTGCTCATCGCGTTCTTTAGTGCGATCCTCGGGCGATTGGCGACCAGCTTCGCGGGCAATACGAGCCTCTTCACGCATTTGGTCGAGAGTCTTTTGGACACCAATTGTCGTGTCGTCAATCGTCTTTTGTCGAGCATGGCCAGCTACTTCGTTCTCTTTGAACTGCTCCTCTTTTGAGGCATCAACCGTTTTGTTCTTCGCTTCCGTCTCTTGATCAATGACGGCCATCTCAGCATCGATATCGCGACCCGCTCGGGCCTTGCGACGTTCCTCAAGCTGCTGCTTGATTCCTTCCTGCATTTGCACACGATTGGATTCGATTTGCTGTTTGCGAGCATCTCGCCGCTTCATACGCTCGGCGATGGCTTGCTGCTTCTTAGCCTGCTCGGTTTCGTCGGCTGTTTTGATCTCTTTGTCGATCTTGGCCATTTCGACTTCGACGTTCACATCGTCATCGAACAGGGACTTGAGTTTGATCCATGCTTTACGCAGAAAGCCGACAGTCGAGTTCCACATCGACTTGACTTGGGCAACGAACACCGACCAGGTGTCAGCGAGATAGTCGATGGTCTCAACCCAAGCGGTTTCGACACCTGCTAGTGCGTTGATGAGCACTCCGCCGATTTGTACCGAGACATCTCCAGCGATGTCTACAAGCTCTCGCAGGCGAATGAATCCCTTCTTGAGGAATCCGATCGTGTAGTTCCAGCCCTTCTGCACGGAGGTCGTCAAAATCGCCCAGCCATCGGACATAAAGCCAAGCGTCGCGTTCCAAACGCTAGCAAGTCCCGACAGGGCACTGATCAGAACATCCCCGATGGCATAGGCTGAATCGCCCCATACATCGGAAATGTAGTTAGTGAAATCAGCCCACACACCTTTGAGATAGGTGGTCCCTTTGATCCATTGCAGCTTGAGATAACTCCACAACACATTGGCGGCTGCCGTGATGTCGCCCGCCGCAAGTGCGTTGGCGATAGCACCGAATGCTTTGATTGTGTCGGCCTTGAGTGTTTCAAAAACGCCTTTCAAGTATTCGATCGCTTGGCCCGCAATGCCGGACGAGTAGATGAAGTACGCACCCAGCGCTGCAACCGCAGCGACCACTAGGCCAATGGGCGTGAATAGCGCACCGATCATCGTCACCAAAACGCCAATCGCAGTTCCGACCAGCGAAAACATGGATGCCAGCCCACCAACAGCGAAGGCGGCCACACCAGCAGCGCTTCCGATTCCGATGAATGCAGCGCCAACTCCAACGACGCCAGCGACAATCAATGCGACCTTCTTGACGATCTCCTTGTTCTTGCCAATCCATTCTGTGAGCCCTGATAGTGCACGCGAGATCGACTTCATCATCGAGCTAACCGATGTGTCGAGCGCCTCGCCGATCGCGATCGCGACACCTTCGACAGAGCTTTTCAGGATCCGGAAAGCACCGCCGATGCCGGCCTCCATGTCTGCAGCGGTCTTGGCAGCAATTCCACCGGAGTTTTGCAGCTCGGCGAGCAATTGACGCGTATCGGTCACCGTCTTACCAATGGCGGATGCACTGGTGATACCGAGCAAACCAAAGACTTCATTGAATGCTTCGGCTCGATCACCGGTCCCCATGTTGGCGGTCGCCGCAGAAACTTCACCAAGCACGTCTACAAGGTTGCGAGCGTTGCCTTGTGCATCTTTAGTCGCGACACCGAACACCTTCATAAACTTTTCGGATTCAGCCGCACTGAGTGTTAGCAGACGACGGAGTGCGGTACCGGCTTCGCTACCTTGAATCCCGAGGTTACCAAGGGTGCCAAGGATAGCGAGCGTTTCCTCAAGGCTCATGTTGGCATCGGAGGCCACTGGACCCGCATAGGACAACGCTTCACCGAGCGATTCCACAGAGTTGAATGACTTATTGGCTGCTGCGGTTAAACCGTCGGCAACGCGAACTGCATCGCTTGCTTCCATCGAGAACTGGCGAATGGTAGCTGCCATGATGCCAGAACTGAGCGTGGCATCGGTACCAGTTGCCCTTGCAAGATTCATGACGGCAAGCGTCATTTCTTCGATCTGCTTTGGAGAGAAGCCAGCGCGACCGAGTTCCGTCATGAGCGAAGCGACTTCAGTAGCAGAGAAGCTTGTGGTTGCTCCTAAGTGCTTCGCGGTATTGCGTAGAGATTCGAAAGTTTCGCCAGTCGCGTTGGCTGCTGCACCCGCAGCGCGAATTGCATCGTCAAAACTGGTATAGACCGCGAGGCTTCCAGCCACTGGAGTTGCGGCGGCAACTCCCAAACCTGTGAGCTTCGTTCCGAGCAAGCGTGTTGAAGCACCAAATGACTTAAGCCGCTTCTGCGCAGCTTCGAGTCCCTTGAGGAATTGAGAACTCCTCGTTGTCAGCTCGACGTAGGCTCCTCCGGCTTTAACTTGCGACATGGCGACTCTTGTGTCCTTGGACGGTAACTTGCACCCAACATTCCAGCGGCCTGTTCAACAGTCCCTTTCGCTATCACTGGGCGTTTCTCTGCATATGGATTGAAGTCATCGGGTCTGAATGGTTTGCGGCGTTTCTTGCGATCTCGATTCATCTCGGCCATCAAAGCCATGATCGTGCTGGCAACATTCCAGTCGTGCTGGCGTTTGGCCTCAGCCATCAGCACCAATTGGCGAAGCGTCAGGGGACCTGGATCGACTCCGACGATGCCGGCAAGTCGGACGATGAGTTGCTCGATGTCGGCACTCCGAGCTTGCGTTCGAGATCTTCGACGATCTTGTCCACGAGATTCGGATCGTCCAGTCGCTTCTCGATCGCGTTGATTCCTCGCGTCTCGATCAGCTTCTGTTTCTCGGCCGCCTTCCGCAGAAGACGGCGTCGTGACTCCGGGAAGTAACTGATCAACGCCTCGAGGAGTGCTCCGGTTGCATCATCGATCGAATTACCAGCTAGACCTTCACCAAAGGCCTCGTCGGAAATCTGTTGCTGATCGGCTTGTGGCTTACAGATCGCAAATAGGACGTCGCCGAGGAGAAGGGGATCGGTAGACAGTCGTGTGACCAAATCACCGTCGATGGCTTCAAGTAATTGCACACCGGTGAGAGTCTTCACGCGGCGCAGCGTCGTGTTATCGATGTCCACAATCCAAATGCGACCGGCGCGGTCTACAAACTTCTGCATGATGCCCCCCTGAGTTCTAAGAGTGTTTCTGTTCAACTAAGCGAAACAACGATCATGGGCCAGCCAAGCCAAGTCCCACGTTCATGCCGTTACCGGTACTCGACTGAGTCGGCTTGAGCGTCACATCTGCGGAGATCACTTCTTCAAGATTCTGATTGACGTTGAAGGTCATCACTTCACAAGTAAGATTCAGCGTCCCACCGGCGTCGCTAATGCCAACATCACATGGGTCGCCACTGCTCCATAAGCCTTGTAGTAGGCCAAACGCAGTATCGCCTTCCTTGTTGAGCACTGTGAACTCGATGGACGCATCTTTGAGCGTTCCTACCGTGGCTCGCCAGCCATTGTTGGCCCGAGTACTCGCATCGGCCTCAGCCTTTTCCAAGCTGACTGTCAGGTCCTTGACGTTGGTGATCTCGGCACCGTCGATGGTGAGGACGGCCTCGAGACCTAGTTTGACTTCTGGCATTGTGGATGATTCCTTTTGTCGAACGGATTACTTGACTGAGTTAGCCCAGAACGATGGCAACCGACTGCGATTGGTATCCAGAGCCGGTTTCATGAATGGTCGCTTCGGATAGTGGCGAGGTTTGTTGTCACCGCGTCGCTCGTTCTCTTCTTCAACCAATCGTGTGGCTCGATTAGCTTGGGCTGATGTTTGCAGTCGGATTCGGGCAAAACTAGTCTTGATTCCCTGATGCTTCACGCGGATTGGGCCATGCTCGCCAACTTTGAATCGATGGGGTTTGAGTTTGCGACGTTTGGTTGCCGTTCCGCCGAATTCGTGTAAGTTCCAAATCCGGCCAGCGATCTCGTTCACAGGACCAATGGCGACTTCGGTTTTGTTGTTTGCAACTTCGTAACGGATTACTCGTTTGAGCATTCCTGTTTGCGTGTGCGGTGGGCTTCCTGGTTTCGAAGGCTTCTTGCGACGTCGAATGCTGAAACGAGCAGTCTTACCGATCGCGCCGCCGGCATGACGAAGCGATTTGAAGGTGGCAGTCTCAACCTTCTTCTTCAGCTTTGTCTTATCGAATTGTGTGCGAACGGTTACATCGATCATCGAGCGAGTTCGAATGTTAAGGTCAAGAGGCTTGTAAATTGACGCAATTGCTCCCAATGCTCGGCGGAATACAGAACCGCATGTTCGGCCTTCACGCATCGAGCCGCCTGGAACGAATCAAGTCGCTTCAAGCGGAACTCGTCAGCGATCTTTTCCACCAGATCCACCAGTGGATCGATCTCTTCGTTGGTTCCCTTGGAAAACTTCCTTTGCACCGCAACATCAACGCGGCAGTGGTACTTGTTGTGGGCGCGATCATGCGGGAGTAACTCGACATCGCGAGGCACAACGCTCACGCGGAGTTCCTTCATGTCCTCAAGATCGAAGTTGGGAACGTACATGCGCTCTGCCGCGAACTCGAAATCGAACTCAGCAGCATTGAGCTGGGCGGTGACACTATCGGCAACTTGTAAAACGGTCGTCATGACGGATGGGATTCGATCTGTTTGGTGTGGATTCGAAGTTTCAAACGGAATGGGTCGCTATAGCGCCAAGGTGGATCGCCACCAAGGGCCATGACTTCAAAAATAAACGTGTGTTCGCCATCGATCTCCACGATCGTGTCACCGCGGCGAGGTAACGTTCCGATAATCGAGGAAAGCAGTGCATAGGTGTCGATCAGGAAATCGCGAACTTGGCTACGAGTAATGATGCCTTCACCATCGTCCTGGTCGTACATCGATCTGCCGATGGTCGCTTGGAGCGTCACTCCCAGTTCACCTCGGCGATATACGACCTGACGAGATGCATGCTGAGTGAGTTTCGACGCGAGCCACTCTTGCCCTTTTTGAAGCATGTCTGTCACGATTCTTCCCTTTTTATTGGGAATAGTCGCAACAGAAGGCTTGTGATTGAGCCAATCGCAGCCGCTCCAACCCGAGCCGGATCGACTGCCGATCGCAGATAGAACCCAGTAATCGTTCCCACTACAAATGACAGTGCTAACGACACGAGGAAAAACAGGAGCCAGCCGATCATTGTTGTTCCCCACTGAGTAGCTTCGATGCCTTGCCACGCACTTCATCCAACCAAACTGCGTCAGCGCGTCGTTGGTATTCAGAGGCAACGGCGGTGGCCTCCTCATCCAGTTGCTGTTGACGAAGCGTAGTTTGACGAACGGGCTGCGAAGGCTCTGGGGTTAGGAAGGCGACCGGCGAAGCTTGCCTGAGTTGCTCTGGTTCGCGTTTCTTCATGGGAAGCAAAGCGACTGCCAGCAGGACAACGACCACAATGATGGCGATGGTTATTAACATGTTTGTTTGGAACCTCACTAAGAAGATGGATTGGGTTAAGGCAACGCTCAGCTAATGCCGCGTTTGATGAGAATGAAGATCAGCAACACGACTGCAATTCCAATGAGAGCAACCGTTGCGATCTCGCCAGCCGAGAGCCACATCAAGGCGTTACGAGTCTCGGTGGCTCCATCGAACAAATCGCGAACTCGATCAAGCGGACGGCGGTTTTCCGGTTGCGGCGTTGGGCAATATCCATCGGGACAATCCTCGGCTGATAGATACAGTGTCGGCGTGATGGCATCGTCCCAAGAGTAACCCTTGGTCTTCACCGCACCGGTCTTTTGTGCCTGCTTGGCTTGCTTGTAGAGCGTGTATCCATGTTTGAGATCGGAATACAACTCTGCAGGAGTACTAGGGATCATGGTTCGGCCTGCGGCATGGATGTGTCCGCCAGTTGCATCTTGAAAAAGAACCACCGGAAACTGTTCCGCTGGCACAATGTCGGCATACCGAGTCTTGTAGATTGGGTTTCCAGCAGTGTAGATTTGAAACTCACAGCTCTCTTTGAGCGAGATAAGCTGTTTATCTTGGCTGAACCAATCTTGCAGCATCTTGCTTGTGGAGTCGTTGCCAACGAATAATGCGATTTGGTAACTCTTCTTTGGTGGAGGCGATGCCGGCGAAGTTGCAGGTTTAAGAACGGTCGGAACTTCCACCGATGGCGTTGCTGGCGTTGTGAAGTTGGGTGTGGGGCTCACCGGAGTTACCACACTTGGACCGACAACGCTGGGCTGGACGATCGTTGGGTGAACAATCACGGGCGCAGGGTAGACGCGTGTTGGGGGACAGTCCTGAGGGCAAATGCGAATCTGTTGCTTGACCTCGCCTTGCGCTTGCAAGTTCACGGACTGTGGTTCCTGTAGCTTCTCGATCTTGCCTGCACTCGTGGGCGTCGATGGCCGATAGGTTGGTATCGTCCACGTTTCGTTGGTGGGATTCGGAAGTACTGGCTGATGCAATGCCGTGAATACAACACCCAAGAGAACCGCGTGGATAATTGCCACCACTATAAGACCTAAACTCAGGCGAATGCGAATGGTATCGTTGATCATGATTACTGGATAACCTCATAACTTCGGTAAGGTAGTGAGCTACTTGGATCGTTTAGAACAGTCAATGCAAAACCACCGTAGCCAGCCCACAATCGGATGAACTGTTCTCGAGGCGTCAGTTCGAATCGCCCTGGATAGTTGTTGTCGAGGATCGCCGCGTATTGCTTACCCTCGCGTTCGATCCAGCCGACGAACGTGCAACAGTGGGCCGGCTTCCACCAGAGGATCGCTCCTCGCCTGGTCGCACTGGCCCAGTCAAGAAATCGCGGGTCGGCTTTGAGCGTGTAGCTGTAGTCAACGCCTGCTGCATCGAGTCGATCACGAAGCCTTGAGTCCCACTCGCCATCGGCGTAGGTAGACCGCCAGCGTTCCCCGAGTTCGATCTTGTTCAGCCAACGCAAGTGATTAACAAGCGAAGCGTGGACACAACTCCCTTGGCCAAGGGAACCTGTCCAATTGCGCTGATGCAATTCGACAGGCAAGTTCGCGGGCGGTTGCTCGGGACTAGGAGTTGGCAACGCACGAACATTGACGATGCCAGAATCGCAGCCGGCGAGTACGAGCAGCATCAATGCACATGCTGAAATGAATTGTTTATTTATCATGTTGAACTCGTTTCTAACCTTGTTAACTGAGACGACTAACGCTGACCCGCAAACGCAAGGATCGTTTGATGAGCCGAGGCCCAACTCGTGCCCCTGGTGCGGGCCAGCGGTAGTCGTCGCTAACTCTTGAATACCACCCACAGTCGCGAGTTCGTTTGAGGCGTAGCCGCAACGAATCGAATCGGCAGCCCACACATGGCCTTCATAGTGACGTAGCGTGGATTGGCAGGATCAAACAAATCGGTTGCATAACTGGCGAGCTGGACGTTATCACCGTTGGGTAAACGCCCTTCGATGATCCACGCCGATTGAACGGACTGACTTGCCACGCAAAAACAACTTCGAAACTCACCCACTGAGAGCCATTGGCTGACTAGGCCATTGGCCATCCGCAAGGACTGCGTTGCGCGAGCTCGATCGATTGTTACTTTTGCAATTGATGCCATCATCTATTGACTCAAACGTAAACGGACTGTGAGTGTGCCTGGCGGCGCGGCTTCAATGGCTTTGCCGATCATTGAATGTGCATATGCGTTCTTGACCACATGCCAGCTGATTTGGGACCAGTAAAGGATCGTTCCAGCAGGAATGTTGGTCGTTGGGTCCTTGACGACATCGAAGACGCCACGAACCGTGATGCTGCCTCGTGAGCCCGCACTAATCCCAAACTTGGCGATACCCACGAGCTTGCCCACGACGACGATCGATCCCGCAGGCACATCAGCCTCAGGTACGAAGTCGACGGTCGTGCCGTCAGCAACGTGGATTGCTCCAATGTTTATGATTTGTGCGTTGTTGCTCACGGTGTCTCATCACTGGCTCAGGCGAACGCGGACATAGGAATCAGTGGCGGCGGCGTCATTCACGACTTTGCCGAGATACTTGGTGCCAACATCGTCAGCGACCACAGCCCCGTCTTCATCGACGTAGACCTTGGTTCCCGCTTCGAATTCGATTGCTAGGGCTGGGTCTTTGGGAATATCAAAGACGCCTTCCACAGCGATGGAGCCGAGTGAACCAGCCTTGATGTCGCGTTTGGTAATCCCTACCAAGTCGCCTTGGATCACGATTGATCCAACGGCAACATCAGCGGTAGGAGTGAAATCGACGGCCTTACCGTCATGAACAAATTGAGCTTGCATGCGCTATGAGGTCCTTGGAATGGTGGAATGTTTGTTGTTGAGAGGCGAAAGCTAGAGCTATTCGCCGGTCACTTTCACCGCAGCGCGAGCATCTTGCGAATTCACGCCAAAGTCGATGTAGGATCGGAAGCCCATGCCGAGGGTGTTTGGAGGCATCTCGACGCGTTCGATGACCGGCGTGCGTCGACCATTAAGGAACACAATCTCAAACGCAGGTAGCACATTCGGGTTAGCGAACAGATACCAAGCTGAGCCGCTGGCTCCTTGGTAGTAACTATCCGACAAGTGCGGCGTTGAAATGACGCGATACTTGTTGCGGTGAGGGTTGTCGACCGGAATCTTGGTCGGCGTACCTTGTGCGTCGATCATGAGCTGAGCGGAACCCATCAGTAGCTCGGCATCGGTTTCGATTTCCACCGGAACAACCAAGAACTCGGGCCGAATATTGATCGGCTTTTGATCCTTGGCTTTGTTACCTGGACCAGCCTTCTGTTTGCGGAAGGTGGTCTTCGCAATCGTTAGAGACTCAGGACCGAACTTGGTGTCTGGACCCGTCAGCAAGTTTCCGTTGGCGGACGAGAAGAACGCAGTGTTCTTGAGTAGCAACGTGAAGAACAGTTCGTCGATCGACTCGGCACCGCTGCGTCCCATTTGACGAGGGATATCCATGAACGCGTTGAGATCATCGTTAATGATGTCGTGACGAGTCAGTGCAAGGATCTGACCATAGGTATCAGCCTTGTTGCTGTACTTTTGGTCCGAGAGCTTGCCATGCTTCAGCTCACCATCAGGTGCGACCTTCTCGAAACCTCCTGTACCGAGCAATCGATAGCGAGAAATCTCCTTGAAGTCGCTCACAGTCCCAATACTGCACAGGTCAAACGCAGCGATCGGCGTCGACTCATAGGCTGACAAGAGCGTCTTATTCATGACGTTTTCAAGGATGCCAGGCAGTGACATCGTAGAGAATCCGGCACGAATCGTTGCGGTACCGTCGCCGAACACGCGCGGAATGTCGTGGCCCTCCAATCGCGCGCATTCAGCGACAAGTTCCCGCAAGCCGATGTGACGAAGTGGATCGGCAGAATTGAGTGTTCGCTCGCCATAGGCCTTGAGCAACTTCGTTTCATCGAGCCCTACCGACAGACAACAAGCTGCCTCAAGGACTTCGCGTCGGTACATAGGTTGGCTTGCCTGTTGATCAGGGGCCTTGGGACGTTCGATTCGTAGCACTGCCAACTCCGTCTTGGTTACACTCCAGCCCTCTTCGATCGAGCGAGCTTCGATCTCTGGATGCTTGCCGGCGCAGACCTTGCGGATGCCGGAGATTCGTTTGGATTCAGCGGCGGCTTCGATTCGCATCTTGGAAACTACTCCATTGGTATTCGTCCGCTTTGGTTTGGCAGACAGTTCGAGACTTGCGTTGACTGGGTCGAGTTCCGAATCGTCAGACTCGGTGTTGTCCTCGTCTGGATCATTGCCATCGAGGTCATCGTCGCCCTCAGCTTGGCCAGCCGCGATACGTGCCTCGGTGTCATCGTCGGCACCGAGGGCCACGAAAGACACCTCGCCGAGCGTTGACTTACGTGCGATGTAAACTGGACCTTTGAACTCGCGACTGTTGGCGGTAGCTGTTTTGCCTTCGGGAATGAAGACAACTTTGTCGGCGTTCGCACCGAGCGACGCTTGCCAAGGGAAACCGTTCTCGCTGGTGGCAATGACTTCCTGAGCAGTGTTACCCACACCCGAGATCACGCCTGCGACTTCCAGTCGCGAATCGCCGACCATGATGTCGTCGGTGTGACCAACGATACTGGCGCGATCATGGTCCTTGAGGATTGGGCGCGACTTGCGAGTCACTCGCATGCCTGCTAGGTCCACAACCACAGGATAGGGCCAACCGCCGAGTCGCATCGCGCCGCCTGTGTAAGCAACCATCGAGAACTTGCGCAGCGATGGCTTACCCTCTTCGGCAGCCTCCGATGCTTGCAGGTTAATCGAGCTGGCATCGTCACAAACGATTCGTAGCGAGCTGGGCACCGATTCGGCATCCACTTCACTCTGCTTACTTGACTGCTGTGTCTTCGTCATCCGTTACATCTCCAGGAGAAAGTGAAGTTGAATCGATCTTGAGTCCAAGCTCGTGCATGAGCGAGACCTCTTTCGCGCGTTGTTTAAGTTCCGCCTCCCAATCACGCCCCTGCCTCGCGTATTCATGGGCCAGAGTTGTCGTATGATTGGCGAGGCGGATTCTCTGGGCATTGGCTTCTTTGGCCGGGTCGACATGTTCATGTCCGTCCCAGAACCATTGATGCTCGAACGAAGAGTCGAGAGTGCGAAGCGAGTTAGGCAGATAGCCTTCGATGAGAATCGCTTCACGCAGCCATGCGTACAGAATGCGATCCAGAATGGTGCGAGCCATTTGCGACTGCTCGACACGGATCGACTTGAAGTAGGTTTGATGATCGAGTCGCCCTGAGGCGTAGTTGTAACC
>JAIYDN010000003.1 GCA_027487485.1 Planctomycetaceae bacterium
GGTCTTCCGTGTGGGCGTAGGGTGCTTTCTAGGCCAAGTCGAGCCACAATCTTTTTCGACCATGATTCGTCTCCCATAGGGCATCCTCGATTGACGCTTCTTCGAATCGCGGTTAATTCTGCATCGCTTTGCGGTTCGTTGACATACTCGATCCAGTTCGCTGTCCTACGCACCGGCCAGGCTGAAAGCACTTGTTTGTCTTTGGCCGTTCCGTTTGCCCAGCGCCAAAGGCTACTCCATCGCCATTCCTCCGCCTTGGGCACTAAGTTGGCTCGTAGCGCATTGCGCTCGACGTATCGGCACACGGTGATAAAGTGCTGATCGTCCTGAATCGGAAAAGATTTAAATCTCCCCTGATAAACATGACCTTGGCCCGTGGAATGCCTATGAGCATGCCAGCGTTGCGTATGCGTCAGGGTTAGCCAACCGGTAAACTTTGACAACTCTCCATTTTCCATTGGCTGAACAACAAGATGCCAGTGATTGGGCATGAGACAATACGACAAAAGCCGTGTACCCGTCCTTTCGATGGCTTGCTCTAGTATTCGCTCGAAGGAGTCGTAGTCTTCGTCCTTCTCGAAAATAGGAAGTCTTGCGTTTGCACGATTAAGCACATGATAAATCAAACCACCAGCTGCCGCTCGCTTTGCTCTTCCCATAACCAGCCAGACTAGCAAACCGCAATACGGATGTCAATAAACGGTTCCTGACACCTTTTTTTAGCTGCCGGAGAAATACTACAATGCACAGTACGATATTCGTCGCAACGTACCTTGAAACCTTGAAAGCAAAGCAGCAATATGGATACGCTCTTGATGTGCATTGGTCTACTTTTCATGCAAGCGGGACGGAACGGTGATGAGGTTGCGATAGATATCGTTTTTGGGAAGGATCAGGTCGCACACTTATTGGTTGATCGACCCGAATTGGGGCCGGTGCTCAACAAACATCCTGAGATTAGGGACTGGTTGGAAAAGAGGTTTGCAGGGGAGGCAGGCAGAAAGGTTTGTTGGAACAGTGAAGAGCCGAAATCTGGATCCAGTGAGTGTATGCCAAATGAGGAGCCAAAGTTTGCGGAAGTATTTGTCAGTTCTTCTTTTAAAGAACACAGCCCAAATGACAAGTTGGCAATGCTCGTATTCGAGTTGCATAACGTGATGATGCCACACATCGATTTATCCTATAAATTAGCAGACAGAAAGGTCAGTCGGGCCGATTTTGTGCTAGCTGGGGCGAAGCTCGAGCATAAAGCACTAGTCGCTACAAAGAAGTTTTTTAAAACCACGTCCTTTTCTAAAGCATCTTTGTTATTCGATCGCAAGGCTCGATTTATTCTAAGCGCCGAAGAGGACTTCCAGAAGTTTATCGAAGCATACCGAACCCATGATGGAACGCTTGCCCTAGAAAACCCGTTTACATTTTGGGAAAGCTATTACGACTCGGTCCGCAAACGAAAAAATTGAAACCGGGAAGGTGATCCGTGGTTTCAGGACACTCTGTAGGTTTGCAGGAACGAAAAAGAGCAGAGTCTTTGACTGGGAACGCTCTCTGTGTGCTGAGCCATAGAAGCGTTGGTCCGGGGCGAAGCTGGCTGCCTTGAAATTCACCTTAAGCATTTCGCAACCAACAAAGTTATCCTATGCGGTTGCGAAGTTGCAATTGCAAGTCGTCGATTCTACGGTCCAGCTCCTCTAGTGACTGTGCTTGTAGATCTTCGATCGGAGCTAGTTCCTGCAATAACAAACCTTGAAGCAAGTGAATCGTATTTGCTTTCTCTTCGGACTTTCCCTCTGCCTTACCTTCGACCTTACCACGCGCTTCGCCGCGAGCTTCACCTTCTTCAATAGCTGCCTGTAAGCGAGCTTTTTCGTCGCGTTCTGCTCGTAGGCGATCTTCGTATTGTCGTCGTTGCTCTGGTGTCTTCTGGATCATCTCTAGTACTCCAATGGCTTTCTCGAATACCGGATCGAAAAGTCTTTCGCGAAGCCCTTCCATCGTTGAACCTTTGGCCTCCAAGAAAAAATGGATCCACTGTTCCAACGGCCCTCGCACTTGTCGATTATCCTCCGCACGTTTCACCTTGGAAAGCTCGATTGTGTGGATTTCTAGCGATTCGGTAAACTCAAACCCGTCCACGGTCCTTATCCGAAATGCGTTGTGATTGCCTCCACCTCGACAACGAATGCAACTGGAACAGCTTTGGAAATGGATAGCTAGGGTTCAGTCGCTTCGACGTTCTTGATATCGCCGTCGATATCGTGAAAATCTTCGGCTATCTAAGGGGACCAGGGATTTGGATTAACGGAAATTCACTAAAATGCTCTGTACGATATGTGGCACAACTTACCTTGAAACCGGTAAACACATTCAAGGAGTTTGTACTCTTGGCGCGGGTTGTAGAAATGGAAAAAGGCTGCATCGATGTGTGGCATCGTTCTTTGTTTGCTGCGCGCACCAGTACGCCAATAGAGACTGGTTGAAAAGACTCTCATCTTACTTTTCTGTAGCCTTCCCAATGTAGAACGGTTGTCGCGCAACTGTTCCTGAAGCTTGCAACGAAGTTTCATCTCAAGCTATACACACAAACACTACGCAGCGGTATTTCGGTCGGCGTCAGAACCGAGCACAGAACCACGGAACACACTGAATACACGGAAGGAAAACCCAAGGCAATCAGGCTCCTTTTCCGTGTGTTCTGTGTGTTCCGTGGTTATCACTATCCATCTTGAAGCTTGCATTGGTGCTCCACTTTGCGATCGCGACTGGATGTTCTAAACGGTAGATTGAATGCTCGAAAACACACGCGAAACGTTGCATTCTCGTTGGCATTTTCGGGATGGAAACTTGGTTGGCAGTTCCGAGCAGTTGAGGACAACTGCTCTACATTGGAAGCTTGCAACGACGGTTCATCTCAAGCTATACACACAGGCACTACGCACCAGTATTTCGGTTGGCGCCAGAACCGAGCACAGAACCACGGAACACACTGAATACACGGAAGGAAAACCCAAGGCAATCAGGCTCCTTTTCTGTGTGTTCTGTGGTTATCACTATCCATCTTGACGCTTGCATTGGTGCTTCATTTTGTGATCGCGATTTGACGTTCTAAACGTTGGATTGAATGCTCGAAAAACAAGGGAAATGTTGTGTTCTCGTTGGCATTTTCGGGATGGGAACTTGGTTGGCAGTTCCGAGCAGTTGAGGACAACTGCTCTACATTGTTGCAGCGATTTCCGGTGCTCGAAACCTGTTAACAACTTCATCAAAAGCCTCGCTTTTTCGACAATGGATTGTTGGTGTGCACTTCCGATTTAAGGGTGAACGGGTATCTTTTATCGTCTTCAACGAACCCCTTCCTTTCTCCAGGTTTTGCTAAAACATCATGCCAAAGATCGCTGCGTTTCCAAAAGCTTACATGCAAGCATTGTGCAAAGATGGTTCAATGAAGCTTGCGGAATGGTTTCAGCTGGCCTCCACGCTCGATATCGATGGTCTAGAGTTCTACGCAGGGTTTCTTGAGATGGAAGACGAACGGATGTGGCCCGTGTTTCGTCAACAGGCGGAAGACCTGGGGTTTGAGATCCCGATGCTTTGTTGTTCGCCTGACTTTACGCACCCCGATGCGTCGTTTCGCAACAAGGAAATCGCAAAGCAGAAACATTGGATCGAAATGATCTCGGTTCTGGGTGGTAGCTACTGCCGAGTTTTAAGCGGACAACGCCGACCCGAACTATCCAATGCTCAAGGGGTGCAACTTGCAGCAGATAGCATTTATGCTTGTTTGCCTTTCGCTCAAGAGCGAGGAATCACCCTCATTCTTGAGAATCATTACAAAGATGACTTCTGGGAATACCCCGAGTTCGCTCAGAAGTTGGATGTATTTTGCGATCTGGTGAACGCGATTGATCACCCCAATTTTGGAGTGAACTATGATCCAAGCAACGCCTACATCGCAGGCGATGATCCGCTGGAATTACTAAGACGCGTTGTTTCGCGTGTTGTTACCATGCATGCCAGTGACCGCTATCTTATTGAAGGAACACTCGAAGATCTTCGACGCGAAGAAGGTGGGTCAGCTGGATATGCCAAGCGACTGCGGCACGGCGAGGTGGGTAAGGGGCTCAATGATTACGATGCGATCTTCACTCAGCTTCGCCAAGCTGGGTTCGACAGCTGGATCAGTATCGAAGACGGTGTCGAGGGAATCGATCAGCTGCGCCGAAGCGCTCAGTTCCTTCGGGCGAAAGTAAAACAGCATTGGGCTTAGCTCTGCAGCAGGCACCCGCGTTATCGTAGCACGTTGGTGCCTTGCGTTTGGGACGTCATTTGCTTCTCTTTCTGACGGGCGATCACTTCTCCCGTAGCGCTTCCCGCAATGCTGCCAGCTCCGGAAAGGAGTGGCCGCGTGTAGAACGGCAAGTACGCCACGCCGGGGATGAACGAGGTCGCTTGCGAAACAAGGTCACCTCCCATGCGACCGTAAACTTCAGGATACATGTTTCGTTCGAGCTTCCAATCTTGCTTGGCTCGGGCGTACGATAACGCGTCGCTGGACACGGAAGCGTCGCGGAACAGCGGCACTACAGGTAACCAGTTGACGGCTGTGTACGTGCCAGGATACCGCTGGTCGTAGAGTTTCTTGACGTAAGCGGAATGAAAAACCGATTCCTCGCGCGATGTCGAATTGATGGATAGGGTGTTTGTAAACGGGTTGTAATCGTCCCTTCCAAAAGCTCGACCCGGTAGTAAACAATATCCCACATGGTAGAGCGTGCCACCCGTGTACTTCCAAAAAGGGGCGATGCGATCGTTGCTTTGAAGCCTGCTCCATTGCTGACCCGGGTTGTATTCGCGGACATCAATGTTGACCCCTTTGAGTCCGTTATCATCCAAGTAGTCCGAGGCCGCTTGTACCGCCAGCATGCGACGTTCCGAAACGGGAATCGCTTCGTTCGGATCGTTCGACGGAAACCATTTGCGAAACACTTTCCCCGGATACTGAACGACCTTCTCCAGCTTATCGATGCGTGGGTGATGGCCCCCCATGGTGATCAAATTGGGAGTTCTTGGAAGATCGTCCAAAAGCTCCGGCCTCGAAATTCCATAGCGGTAGGTGTTCTGAACACAACCCAACGACGCAAAACTTGCCAGAAGCAAGGTCGCGAAAGCAATCAACCTGGAGTTGGTAAATCGAAGGGGTGTCTGACTCACGGTGCCTAAATCCAATGTATCTAACGCACTTGTGCGGCTAGCGAATTGGCTGTCTGCGCACGGTTGGGGTTTCTGGCGATTTAGGCAGTCGAATTTCAACAACACAACCTGCCCCTGGGGCAGATTCGATCCATACATCGCCGTCGTGAGCATCTATAATCCGCCTGACATTTGCAAGAGAGATTCCAAGCCCGCGCCCATGCTCGCGCCCGCTGTAGTACAAATCCCAGGCCCTTTGAGCGGACTCATGAGACAATCCGGGCCCGGTGTCACTTACCGTGATTCGAATTTCTTCAGACTCATTACCATCAGCGGTTGCTGCTTCACCGCAAAATACTCGGATCCGATCGTTCGGACCACACACTTGCATCGCGTTGTGCAACAGAGACAAAAGGGCTTCGGTCAACGCCGCTCGTTCGATCACGGCATAGCACGGCTTTGGCCCCACTTGGAACTCGACCTGGATTTTGGAATGCTTCCAAGTTTCCGAGTGCCTTTGCATGATGTCACGGACAACTTCCCCGACGTTTTCAGTCCTAAGCGTTAAAGGTCTTGGCTGAACGACTCGCATCATCTCCGCTAGCATTTCGTGCGCTCGCATGGTCTGATCCACGATGGTTGCCAGCGAGCGTCGGTCAGCCTCCGTACTTGCTGTCGCGATCAATTGTTGAGCCCGAGCGGCGATGTTTGCGAGCGGGTTGTTGATTTCGTGGGACAGACCATACGCAAAGCTGTAGATGGCTTGATTGCATTCGCGCTGGACCGATTTTTGAAATTGCTCGGAGCTGCTCATTGCGGAAATGGCCGAATGAATGGCGGCCGAGCAACTGCGGGCGAGTTCGGCATTCGATCGATTGGATTCGGTATCTTGGACGTTGATTCGGCCCTGCGAGAACTGTTGCAAAAGACGTTTCAAGCGAAGTCCAACCGGACCAGGTTCTAGTTGGAAATTGGATTCGGATTCAAATTTTGCCAGAATCTTCTCTAGTTCATCATTCACTTCTTCGGCCGGTTTTGGGCGACATACCTGTCCAATGGTCGATTGATTCATGGCGACGGCCATCAATTGATAGCTTAGGTCGGATGCAATCTCTGAAGAGATCGATCGAGAGGGCCTCGATGCCTTGGGTAGGCTGCGAATCGATAGTGTTGATTTCACTTCAGAATCGACCAGTTCATGAAGAGGCTTCGGCGCTTTATCAATTTTAAGGTCGGAATCGATGTGGACGTCGGCGACCGTGTCCGAAGGCGCTATGTTGTGGACTGTCTTGGAAGGTCCTGAAGAAGGTAATCGAACTGGATCGGTACCTGGGCGGCCTTTGGCTGGATTGGCGTTTTTGGTTCGAGTTTGCTTATTCATGGATGTTTCGTTTCAGCGCTAGTCCGGTTGTCGTTGCTAGTGATCGCTAAAACCATAACATAGGCCCGTGGGTGAGTCTACGAATAAAGCCACCTTGCGAGGTGGCTTTATGGGGCAAGGTGGCTTTGTGGGACACCGGGCAAATCAGACGATTCGCCTTTAAATTGCTACAGGTCGATCGATTTCTAGCAAATCGCAGACGCGATCTAGCAACCGGTCGGTGGTGAACGGTTTTTGCATGAAGTCGTTGGCGCCGGACGCTCGCAGGTCCGCAACCTTGTCTTGCTCAACCATACCCGAGATGCAAAGGATCTTGACGGAGTCCATGGTGCGATCGCTGCGAACACGTTGGCATACTTCGCGGCCATTGATATCAGGCAACATCACGTCAAGAACCACCACGTCTGGGCGGAATTCTTTGACTTGCATTCCCGCGTCGAAACCGTTGTTCGCGGTTCGGATGTCGAATCGACCGTCGCGGTCGAAGGTGTCGAACATCAAGTCTACCAAATCTTGATCGTCATCGACGATCAGGAGCTTCTTCTTGCCGCTTTCCAACGCGTCGGTTGGAATGCCATTGTCCTTCATAAAGACGAACAATTGATCTCGAGGAATACGGCGGAAACGACTGCCGGGTACGCGGAATCCTTTCAGCGAACCGTTGTCGAAACAACGAATAATCGTTTGTTGGCTCACCTTGCAAATTTTGGCGGCCTCGCCGGTCGTAAAAACAGTTTTTGTGCTGGACATTGGGGGAACCATCCTTCCTGAATGTTCGTTGCAATCTTGACGACGGGTCGCCAAACTCACACGCTCGGTTTATCTTGTGACAGCAACCACGTCTGCCGAAGTTACCGAACCTACCTTGGTTGGGCGGAGAATATCGAAGTTGCGTAATTGGGGTCAAGATGGATTTCAAGACAAGTAGTTCACAGCGACTTCACAATCTGCGCAACTCGGGGGGCGAACGAATTTCTGACGGTTGCTGGTAATTTGGGTGCAAAGCCCCTGCGTGGTTGAAACGACTTGGCCTTGAAGGCCCAGGTATCCTCGAATGATGGTTGTCCCTCCAAAGAAGCAAGAGAAAGATTGAAAAATGTCCGTAAGTAACCAGTGCCGTTGGGGAATTCTTTCTACCGCCGCGATTGCAAAAAAGAATTGGCGCGCGATCACTCAATCAAAGTCGGGAGTCATTACCGCGGTTGCGAGCCGCCGAGCCGACGCGGCCAAAAATTTTATTGCGGAATGCCAAGCCTCTGCACCTCAATCGTACCAACCCGAGGCGTTGGGCAGCTACGAAGCATTGCTCGCCAGGACTGACGTGGATGCCGTTTACATCCCGCTACCAACGGGTGTTCGGAAAGAATGGATCTTGGCTGCTGCAAAGCAAGGGAAACACGTGTTGGCCGAAAAGCCTGCTGCCGTGAGTGCGGCAGACCTGGAAGAAATTCTTGCTGTCTGCAAGGAGAATAACGTTCAGTTTATGGATGGGGTCATGTTCATGCACAGCGCCCGCATGAACGCTTTGAGAAAAGCGCTTGATGACACTCAGCATATGGGGGATATCCGTCGCATCACTTGTCAGTTCTCCTTCTTTGGCGGTGATGATTTTTCGCAAAAGAACATTCGGGTCGACAGCCATCTGGAGCCTTTCGGCTGTCTAGGCGACTTAGGTTGGTACTGTGTTCGCTTCTTGCTTTGGGCCAATCGGTGGCAACCCCCCACCGAAGTCGTCGGCCGATGCATCAACACTTCGAAAGGGGCCTCCAGCGAAGGGGAAGTTCCTTCGGAGTTCTCCGCCGAGCTCCGATTTGCGAACGGGGTTTCAGCGAGCTTTTACTGTTCGTTTCTCACTGGAAATCAACAATGGGCGCATGTTAGCGGGACAAAGGGAAATGTTTTCGTCAAGGATTTTGTGTTGCCCCATTTTGGCTGCGAATCCAGTTTCGATGTCGAGAATCCCGAGTTCGTCGCTTCCGCATGTGACTTTCATATGATGGAACATACACAGCGCGTTTCGGTTCGAGAGTATTCGAGCGGTTTTGCACCGGCTCAAGAAATCAACATGTTTAATACGTTCAACGAAATCGTCCAAACGAAAAAGCTTGATCCCCATTGGGGCGAAATCGCGCTGGCAACCCAGCGAGTTCTCGATCAGCTTTTTGCGAAATAAGGAACAGGCCATGAACTGGCCTAAATGCCATCCTTGAATCGAATCGGCAAGTGGTAAGTTCCCTTAACTACGAATACGGTCGGCTAATCCAAACTAGCGGCCGTTTGGGGCGAACAACCAAAAATATGTTATCATTCGATTCCTTGTTGTGGAGAACTCACGCCTCCTGACTCAATCATTGCGAGAGAATTCAAAAGTATGGACATCGACATCAATCGACAGATCAGCGTTGCGATCGAGAACCAGCCTGGGCGGCTAGGTCAGATCGGTCGGCTACTGGCAGAGCAGAAGATTCACATCAGCGCGTTCAGCGTGATCGATAACGTCGAACAAGCGATGGTTCGGCTGATCACCGGTGACCCAACGGCAGCCAGGGCAGCCCTTCAAAAAGCTGGGCTGCCTGTGGTGGAAGTAGAGGTCTTGGTGATCGAGATGACCGATAGCTTAGGAACTTTGGCTCTGATTGGTGAGACGTTGGCAGCGGCGGACATCAACATTGAATATGCTTACTCCTCAACGGCTCCTGTAGGCAATCGTGGACGTTTGATCGTGAAGACGGCAAATCCACGCGCAGCAAAAGAGGTTCTCGTAGCATTGGGTGATATTCATTGATTTCAGTCACGCCCATATCAACTGTTGGAATATTGCCCGTGGGTGCTTTAGGGGCAGCATTCTATTACCATCTGACTCAAGGCTGCACCAATAACCAAGATCGAGTCCAGTTTGTTAATCGACGTGGCTCGGCGAACTCTTCAGCGTTGGCACAAAAAGGCGAGCTGACGATTTCGTCGGGGGGCAAGTTCCACTCCATCCAAGCCTCGACGGTCTGCCGTCCTGATTTGCTTGCTTGCGCAGCGGCAGGTTGGCTCCCGGACGTTCTGATCGTTTGCACTCAACCTGACCAACTGCTGCCCATGATGGGCGATTATGTCAAGCTACTGGAACTGCTGTACGCTCAATCCGACCTTGAATCTGCCGTGGGAAAATTGCCGTTCCTGGTATTGAGCAGCAACGGAATCTACCACGAGCGCGTTCGGCGCTTTCTAGTGGAATTGCTCGAAGAATCGATGCTTTATGGAAGGCTACCCGATCTTTGGAGCCAGTCGATGGGGCAGATTGTTGGCAAGCTCATGCGGGGTGTTACGATTCAAACAGGGCATCGCGAAGGCTCCGGTGCCAATGCTGTTTTTCATGCAGGACCGCCTGGCCGCACGACGCTTGCCGGTGGCGATGCCACGCACCGACGTCTTTGCCAACAATTACTTCAGAGTTTAGGTGGATGGTTTGAGAATGCAGAAACGGCTCCGCCGATTCGAGTAGAGTTTGACAAGGCGCTGGTAAATCTTTGGAGCAATCTTCTTGGGCAGCTCCATGCAATTGATGAGCATGGTACGTTTCGATTGCTGCGTATCAAGGAGATTTACGCGAAGTCCAGTGATCGAGAGCTTCGCGAACTCTCGGGCCATCTGTTTTCGATCGGGCGAGCTGTGCGAGCTTATCGCGACGATGAAGACTTGGATAACCTTCACAACAAGACTCTGCAAGTCGCATTGGTTTCCGGCGATCACTACCCATCCAGTCTCAAGTGGATCGATGCACAGCTTCAAGCAGGGACGCTCACGCCGCAATTAACTCCCACCGAACAATGGCTGATTGATCCGTTAACGCACTATGCGAGAACAGCCGGTTTGGAAGCGGCCGCTCAGTACTTTGCGTCCTTGAAACAACGGATCGAATTAGGATTGGCCTCCGCGATCGCAAGTTACCAACGGAAGACTGCGGAGTCTTAGACTGGTCACTTGTGGCTAGTGCCAGCAGTCTCAAGTTCCTTCCGATTTTTGAATTCGACTTATGCTCGTACGCTCGTTCCAAGGCTCTTCCTTGGAACGCACTGACTGCGAGGCTCCGCTGCTCTTTCTAAGCTTCTGCTTGACTCAATCGAATCAACGAGACCAGTTCGTCCGTCGACATCTTGCCAGCGCGATCCGCCCCATCCAGAACCCCGCTGATCAATTCGCGTTTGTCTGCGTGCAAGGCCAGGATCTGCTGTTCGATCGTGTCCCGTGCAACTAAACGATAAACGGTTACCGCTCGCATTTGTCCAATTCGGTGGGCGCGGTCCGTTGCTTGATCCTCGACCGCTGGATTCCACCAAGGATCCATGTGGATCACATAATCGGCGGCGGTGAGGTTCAAACCCGTTCCCCCGGCCTTCAAAGAGATCAGGAACAATTCTCCTTCGCCCGCTTGGAAACGATCGACAGCTTCTTGTCGCTTGGCAGCCGGCGTCGATCCGTCTAGGTATTGATACTTGACCCCGATCTTATCGAGTGCTTCTCGGAGCAGGCTCAGGTGTTGCACAAATTGGCTAAAGACCAGAGCCCGGTGCTCCCCTTCGCGCAGCTCGGCGACAATTTCCATGAACAAGTCTAGTTTGGCAGAGGACTTGTCCCAGCGCTTGTCGACGAGACTTGGGTGGCATGCCAGTTGGCGCAATCGAGTCAACCATGCCAGCACGCGAATCCGCATTTGACTGTCGTTTTCCCCTTCGCCAGGCTTGGTGATTTCCGACAACGCGGCCATGCGAGCAGCATCGTACTTCTTGCGTTCCTCTTCCGAGAGCTCCGCGAGACGAACCACTTCGGTTCGTTCTGGCAGTTCGGAAAGAACTTCTTTCTTAGTTCGTCGAAGAATGAATGGCCGCACAACTCGACCCAACGCTTGCAATCGATCGCGATCCCCTTGCCGTTCGATCGGTTCGGCAAAGCTCTTACGGAATCGATCCCACGAGCCTAGCAATCCAGGACTAATGGTTCGCATCAAGCTCCACAATTCCCCGAGATGGTTTTCAAGTGGAGTACCCGACAAGGCCAATCGCCAATCGGCATCCAATTGACGAACTGCCTGAGCGGTTTTGGTTTGAAAGTTCTTGATGAATTGGGCTTCGTCCAACACCAACGTATGCCACGCTCGGGCCGTGAATCGGTCCACGTCGCGCTGAAGTAGCTGGTAGCTGGTGATGATCAAGTCGCCAGGGCCAGCCGAATCGACCAACGTCTGTCGATCGTGTTCGCGATACAGTTTGGCTTTGAGCGATGGTGCGAAACGTTCAGCTTCACGCTGCCAGTTCGAGCCCACGCTGGTTGGGGCAATAATCAATGCTGCACCTTTGCTGGCACGGTCAAGGAGAACTCCTAACGCTTGCACTGTTTTTCCCAAACCCATGTCGTCCGCTAAGCAACCACCGATCCCCCAGTGGGCCAATCGAGAAAGCCATGCGTACCCTGTTTTTTGGTAATCGCGAAGGTCTGCATTCAAGGTATCTGGAACGACAGGGATCAGATTCTTGGCAGACGCAAGTCTTGTTAGAGCATCACGCCATGACATATCGGATTCGTAGCTGATGTCGCTGCCAAGTGCCTCTTCCACGACTGCCGTGGCGGCGCGCGATACGCGAATTGCCCCCGAATCGGATTGGGAAACATCTTGAATACTGTTTAGCCGCTGACGCAACTGATCGGAGATCATTGCAAATTGCCCATCCCCAAGCGGAATGAAGCGACGGCCGCCGCGCAAGGCAGCCAGCAATTCCGCTAATGGAATCTCAAGCCCTTCCAGCTTCGCAACCCCTTCGACTCCGAACCAGTCGCGTTGACTGGTCAGACGTACTTGCAGACGTTGAGGCGTGATTTCGCCGATGATCTTCATCGGTTGGCTCTTGGGCCAGCACACCGTCGGCGCAGATTCGCCCATCGATTTGATGCGTTGCAACAGATCCAATGCGATGTCTGGGTTCTCCGCAATCCAAGTGTAGGCGCTTTCGTAGATCAATTGCCCCAGTTCCAAGGCACCGGAGATTTCGTCAGCCCGTATCGATTCTTCTTCCAATGCTCGAAGCAATTGAAATCGTCCCGCTGGAGTCGCAACACGCAATCGGTCCGGTTCTTGACCAGGCACAGGTTGCTCTGCCACAGCGTCACAGGCAACACGAAGTCCAACCAGCAAACCTTCTTTGCCAAAGGGTGACAAATGCACTTCGATCACTGGCTCCAGTGGTTGTTCAGGGCCAGCCAAGCGTTCCGGTAAATTGATTTGAATCCATTTTGGATCCGCTGCACCGGCCACCAAGTCCGCAAATTGCTCGGCAGATTCTTGATCGAACACTGCCTCGCGTCGTTCGGCCGCGTGAAGATCTTCAATCAGTCGCTTCATGCGATTGTCGATGCTACTGATGAAGACACATCGCTGCTCGCGGTCCAACCGCAACATCATTGTTTCTTGATTGTTGATCGTTCCCATGAAATAATTGGGTTGATCGCGAAGCGAATCGATGTGGTAATCCCCTTGATAAACGCTCGGACGGTAGATGTCGTCCTGTTGCTCGACTCGCACTTCAAGCGGACTGTCCACGACACGAATCGGGGTTTGTAGATCATCATCCAACGTCAAATGAGGATGATCTTTGAGCAGGTTCAGGCATTCGCGAACGATTCGAGGCGTTTGGCCACGATACGATTCTTCGGCGGACTGCAGCAACAAAATCAGCAATCGGTCGGAAGGGTGTACTAAAGCGGCTTCCTCGACGGTGTCCAAGCCATCTTTCAGGTGACGACCTTTATTCCAGCCCCCCTTCTTCCGCATTGTCTGCAGGTGAGCATTGACCTTCACCGATGAATTCGAAAACGAGAGACGCCACTGGATGCGCATCAAACGATCGCGTTCCAGTTCCTCGGGCGGTGTTTCAGGTGGCGCTTGCGGATCGCGAAGATAGCTCAGCGATTCCACCAACTTCCGGCCCGCGTGCCGTCCGTCGGTGATGCAACTTTCCATCCATTGGATCGCATCTTCGGCGGAGCGTTGGCTCAACTGGCGACGGATCAAATGCAAGCAATGAATTTGGTGAACGCAAGGCTTGATCGTTTCGGTACAACTGCATTTTGCATTCAGCTGACGAACAACACGGCCCGCGCCGGGGTCCATCAGATTCCCCAATTGCGTTGTGTCTAACTCAATGACAATGCTGGTATTAAACTGGCCACGTACAGGAGCGACCCCTTGCAGTTCAAAATCCCAATGCAGGTTGCTCTCGCCACGCTTCAGTCGCGGCTGATCCTGAGTGGTGTAGTATCTTGCCATCAGCAATTGCTGGGGGCGAATTTTTTTCTCAAGAAGTGCAATCGCTTGCAGGATATGGACAATCAATCCGGTCGCCTTGGGAGGGTCCAGCTGAGCCAAGTCTGTCATTGAGTGTTGTTCCGTCCGAAGAGTGAAGTCCGCAAAAGCCAAGTCCACTAGTGTCGTCGATACGGAGGCCCTTTGGCAAGACGAAATTCCGAGTTCGGCAAATCAATCAGACCAACAAAAAGAAAGGCCAAACAGTGATATTTGGCCTTTCGTGGAACGTCAAAAGATGCTATGCGACCGGCTTGGCAGTTGTGGGGCTATACCTCGATTTACGTCGATGTTGCATTGCACGAGAGTACATCTTGACCCTGTCTCCAATCACTGAAAGGAACTTGTCGGTAGTGGCACTAACGTACTGTTTCGAATTCCTTCAAGTCGCGTGTTACCCCCGCGAAGATCCCGAAGTTCTCAAGGGTATCCAGGCCTGCACCCCCTTCAAAAACGGCGTCCACTGCTGCACGCACTCGAGTGGCTATGAGTCGGTCGTTGCCTTCGTCGAGGCTGGTCACAATCGATTTTCCGCTCGTGACATCGGTCAAGCGAACAACATCATTCCCTGCACCGGTGAAAATGCCGAGATCCTCTACGGTCGTGACGCGATTCAAGGTGACTTGGTCCAATCCAACAGATCCATTGGAGTCAGTATTGATGGAGACTTGAAAGGCACCTAGGTCCGTCAGGGTAACGCGATCGGAGCCCCCTTTGGTTTCAATCAACAAATCCAAGCCAGTGCTTGATCCTGTGACGGAGACAATATCATCTGCTTCATCACCGACGATGGACATGATTTTGTCGATGGTGGAATTGTTGATCGAAGCATTCAAGCTACCAAGCCCACCGTCCACCGACAAATTCTCCCGCACGGTAATTGCCGCTAATTGGACGACGTCATTTCCCTCATTGCCTAGAATCGACATGTTACCGCCGATGGTGTTGGGAGCGGCAGCAGGCGAAGTGAGACGATCGTTGCCTGCACCCAAATCGACATTCAGGTCGGTCGCAACTTGTAGATTTCGAATGGCGACTATATCGTTCCCGCCTTCCATTCGGATATCCACCGCATTGAGCTCAACGCGAGGGAATCGGACTGCTGGAAGACCGTTGATCAGCGTACCATTTTGTCCCGAGACAACCACATCGCCTGTGGCAGTTCGAGCGATAGCGATTTGGTTTCCGAATTGATCTCCCTCGACGACCAATAGACTTCCTTCTAGCGCAGCGATCACATCGCCGGCCATCAATTCGCGTCGCTCCAGTGATTCCACGCCAAATTTACGAAGTGATTTTCCATGATTTTTCATAATTCGTTACTACCTTCAGTCCTGTTGTTGAAGAAACTTCCACGCAACGCCACTTTGGAATGCGTTACCCATGTATCAGGAAAAGGTTTTTTCATCGTTCACGACCGCCAAAGTTTTCTGGAGCTTGGCGGATCGTAAAATCGTTTTGCAGTCCATGCAAAAAATTGGCGGCTCCAGTCAAGATTTTCCCCTTACCTCCCTGTCAAGCCTGCAGTGTTGCGGGCGAACGAAACTTTGCTGACATGCAAGTATTGAGCTTTCTTCGTCGGCTATTCAATAAAGGGAATAAGAATTATGTGGCGTCCATTTTCGCGATCGATTCGCAATGTTTCTGGTGTTTTTGCGTTGCTTGCCAGCGCGTCTTTGGCTCAGGCCAACAACGTTCAGGTTGCTCTTGAAGGCTCCCTGCTAACTGTCTTCGGTGACAACGTTGCGAATACTGTTCGAATTAGTCAGACAGCAACCGAGGTCGTGGTTACTGGTTCGGCCGGCACGCTCATTAACGGTATGCCTTCCGTCGCGTTCCCAGGAGCGGTCTTGAATGCTGTGGAAGTACGGATGGAAAACGGAAATGATTCGCTAACGTTGGTAGACGTTCAGGTCGCTAACGATCTTTATGTGAGCCTTGGAGAAGGTAACGATGTCATTTCAACAAGTGGAGTCAATTCCGTTGGGGCCAACGCGACTATCGAAGCAGGCGGTGGTACTGATACCATCAACTTGACCGGAATGGTTGTCTTGGAAGACACTTTTGTTGACGGTGGTCTCGGGGTGCTTGTTGCGGAAATCGCCAACATGGATCTCGGCAAGGGTTTGACTGTCTTGTCGGATGCAGGCGCCGATCGTATTCGCGTTAGTAACTCGACGATTGGTGAAATGGTTGCGATCGATACCAAAGGTGGTAATGACACTGTTTCTTTAGTAAATAGCATGTCATTCTCTGCGTTTGTTCAAGCTGATTTGGGTACGGACAGTGTGACCGTCTCCGACTGGATGACGATTGAAGACATTGGCATTTTTACCGGTGCTGGAAATGACACCGTATCGTTGTCTTCCGTTGTTTCAGGCAAGTCGCTCACCGTCAGTGTGGATGCAGGTAACGACACTGTCACGGGCGTATCGGTCTCTGTTACTGCCGATGCGGTTTTCGAAGGTGGGGCAGGCACAGACACGATCACCGACCGAGGAATCACGGGCGGAATCAAGAAGGATATCAAGGAATTCGAGCGAAGCCTGCGTTAAGCAGCGATGAGTGAATGGAGTGCCTCCGAATTCCGAAACGGGTAAGGATACCGTTTCGGAATTCGTGCTTTCATTCAACAAGTGTCATTTGCAACCGTGCATCTTCCGTGAGTGGGAATCGCAGCGGATTGGATTGTTGGTCGATTGACTCGATCCTATGATGAACTGCGTTCGTTTGTCGTTTTACTGTGTTTAGCTCCAAAATGTCCACATCTGACCAATCCTTAATTGTTCGAGTTCGCGATGGCAGCGAGGAT
Organism: Planctomycetaceae bacterium; assembly: GCA_027487485.1. Lineage (GTDB taxonomy): Bacteria > Planctomycetota > Planctomycetia > Pirellulales > Pirellulaceae > JBKCUI01. The sequence continues at coordinate 16,729 of JAIYDN010000003.1, forward strand.
GCGGCTACTGAGCTGTATCAACGCTATTCCGATCGAATTTTTGGATTGGTACGGAGCAAGATGGCGGATGGGTTGAAAGCACAAGTTCAGCCAGAGGACATCGTTCAAAGTGTTTTCAAAAGCATTTTTCGAGGTGTGGCAGCGGGCGGGTACGACGCGCCCGAGGGTGGAACCCTTTGGCAATTGATGGCCGTGGTGGCGATTCACAAAATCCGACGCAATGCATCGGTCCGTCAGGCTAAAAAAAGAGATGCCCGCCGAACCGAGTCTGCGGATGCTATCGAAGGTTTTAACCCAGAGAGCAACGGCAGTGCTGAGGAATTCGAAGTGGCGATTCGGGAGTCTATCGAATGCCTTCGGTCTGCCGAAAAAGAAATCGTTTTGCTTCGCGTTCAAGGCTTCACGGTCGAAGAGATCGCTGATCAGTCCGGTCGGTCTCGGCGTAGCGTGGAGCGTATTTTGCAAGGGATACGGGCGAAATTTTCCGAGCAGTTGAACATGCCTGTGGATGAGAAAGATGCGGTATAGGCAGATTTTGGCGTTTGGCCAATCACCTAAAACGCACTCGAAATTTCTTTTTGAAAATTAATTGGCGGGTTACGATGGCTAATTTCCCTTACCTTTCTAATTCGAATTTCGTCGGCTCGCCTGCCAAAACAAAATCTAGAACAAGATGAATTCAGGTTCCATTCCATCCCTTGAGACCGACAAGCTGGACGAGGCTATTGAACGGTTTGAGCTGAACTGGGTTTCCGGACGCTGTTACCTTGAAAAGGCGGTTGAGGAGCTAGGTGCGTTGCATTCGATGGACGGCCTCGCCGAACTGCTTCGTTCCGATGTGGATTTGCGATATCGGTCGGGAGGGGAGGTCGATTTAGAATGGTACAAGGGGCTATTCCAAGCCTTCCCTCGTAATACCCTCAATAATGATCGTGCATGGAAGGCGGTTGCCTACGAGGATTTTCGCGCAAGAAGGTCTAGCGGTTTACCTCTTTGCCGATCTCGCTGGGAGGTTTATCCCCAACTGCATCAGGAAAGCTGGATTCGGCAGCTGGACCATTTGGGTTCGGAAGGGGGAGTTGCGGGGCAAGTTGCCGCCCTGAAGACGGAGGAAGAGCCCAAGGCAATGCCCTTGGCACCGCCTAAGGCAGCACCGAGCTCGATCCAAAAGAAAGCAGCGTCTGAGAATGATCCTGAATCGCCGGAGGTTGGTCAAACTTTCGGCGAGTTTTATCTGCATGGCCTGCTTGGAACAGGCGCCTTCAGTAAGGTCTTTCTGGCTTCGCAACCTTCGTTGGCCAGCAGGTACGTGGCTCTCAAGGTGGTGACAAGATTATTGGATGAGCCTAAGCATTTGGCTAGGCTTCAGCATACCGGCATTGTACCGCTCTATTCCTTGCATCGTATTGGTGGTTATTCCGCATTGTGCATGCCCTACTACGGAGCGGCCACGCTTGCTGACATGCTGGGGGAGCATTCGGAATCCTCGTGTCGCAATGGTCAGTCTTTAGTTCGGACGGTTCAAAGTGCGTTGCATCGAATTACGGTAGACGCATCCCCAGATGCGCACCCTGCCGACGATACCCGTGCCGATCCGGTCAGGCAGTTAGGAGATGGGGAATCTTCTAATGCTGCACTTTTAGAGCGTGTTAGCAAGTTGAGCACGACGGACTTCCCGCTATGGTTTGCTACCAGAACCGCTGCTGCTTTGTCACACGCTCATGAACGGCAGATTGTTCATGGTGATCTCAAGCCTGCTAATATTTTGATTCGAAACGATGGCGAACCTGCGTTGATTGACTTTAATCTTTCTCAGTCTTCTTTCCATGCAGTCACCAACCATGTCGGTGGCACGTTACCCTACATGTCACCTGAACAAATGCGAAGTCTGCTCGGACGCGAGTTGCCTTTGAGTCCGGCATCGGATGTGTTTTCGTTTGGTGTCGTGATGTTTCAGTTGATTGAAGGCAAGCTGCCCTTCGACGCACCGATGTCCGTTGCGGATAGCGATGTCGAAGTTGCCGTGCTCGCCCGAAAAAGCCGGGTGAATTTCAGATCGAAACTTGTCTCCTCGGGCCTCAAGTCGATTGTATCCAAATGCTTGTGTTGGGATCCTGCGCTTCGTTATAGCAACGCTACGGAACTATGGATCGATTTGGAATGCGAAGCTTCTCTCAAGCCATTGAAGCTTTCCCGTGAAAGTCTCTTTCGGAGCCGGATCCCTAAGGCGATCAAGCGTCATCCGAAACTTTTTTCCATTCTTCCTCTTTCATTAGCGCTGTTGTCGGCCACGTTGCTGTGCGTTTGGCTAACGCTTCAATGGGGAAAGCAACATCGAGTCGAGCAAGCCATGGCAGCTTTTGTTCGCTGGGAAGATTCTCGATTGAATTACATCGACTTGGTTTCAGTCAGCTCGCCGGCCGATTTGGATCATCAGTTTGCTGCAATCAATAGCGCTCAATCGTCGATACTGGTCGATGGTACCAAGATGCAATCAGCCAATCTGTTGGATTCGGTTCATGTCGATTTGGTTCGTCTAGAACAGTCGAAACATTGGAATGGTTGGACCGAGTCGCAAAGAACAGCGATCGCTTCGGATCTTGGGACCGTCTGTTTTCTAGCGAGCAGTATTGCTTCGGAAAATCAAATCAAATTGACCTCGACTCAAGAGAAGATGGTTCAGCGTTGGCTTTCCATTAAGGAGATACATCGATCGAAGATACCAACCAACAGGCTTGAGTTTGCGATCAAGCTGATGGAAGTAAGGGAACATCGTCAGGCGGGAGAGATTGATAGAGCGGAAGAGGTTTTGAGCGAATGTATTCCCGATGCGCTCACTGCTCCCGCCTATTGGATCGCTATGGGTGATCTGTTGTCGGCAAAACGACAGTACTCCGCGGCCTTGATCGCATTCGAGCGAAGCATCGAAGCGGCACCTCAGTCGGCTGCCCCCTATCTTTATCGAGCTCGGTTGCGCGAGCAGCTTGGCAGTTTGGATCTCGCCGAAATGGACTACACCCGAGCTATTGAATTGCAGGCAGGGCAGGCAAGTCTATGGGCCGATCGTGCGCGGCTTCGAGGTCTGATGGAGAAATGGGAGGACGCGATCGTCGATATGTCCAAGGCTATTGAAATTGCACCCACAGCGAATCGATTTTACTTAAGCCGCTCGCGGATGCTTCAGAAAGTGAATCGTGTCGTTGAGTCCAAGAAAGACTTGCACTTTGCCATGCGTCATGTTCCACAAACGCCGGAAGATTGGATTTCACGAGCACTCGCGCACCTGCCTAAAGATCCCGATCTTGCTCTGCAGGATCTTCGCTCGGCGGAATCGCTCGATCCGGGCCGAGCGGATGTGCTTCAAAACATGGCGCATGTTCTCCATGATTATCAACAGGACGTTCAAGGGGCGGTGAGCTGCTTGACGAAGATTCTGGAATCCACCCCCCAGAACGAAATGGCTCGTGTCGATCGAGCTGTTCTTTTTGGGGTTCTTGGTGATCAGGCCAAGGCAACAAGCGATATCGCATGGTTATTGCAGACGGAGGCTCGTTTGGATCCATCAACCTTTTATCAAATTGGCTGTGTTTATGCACAACTGAGTCGAAATGCAAAACAGAATCGACCAGATGCAATTCGATATTTGACGCGAGCTGTTTTTCAAGGATACGGGAAAGAGCTTCTTAGCACTGATTCCCACTTGGATCCCATTCGGGACGATCCGCAGTTTCAATCTCTTGTAGTACTTTGCTCTGTTGCGAACGGAGAAGCTCCTATGGAATAGTCCATTCCAGAAAACGGATGATCGCGTCCGGAAGGATTCCGTTGATAGTTCCAGCACCCGTCTTCGCCGTACTTTGCATGCCACTACATTGCATTGAATGTACGGCTCTCTTCTCCAAAACCTCCTCGACAAGAACTGACCAACCATGAATCACTCACGAAAAATCAATCAACGAAACCAACGCACTCGATCGTCCAATTCGTTGCGATGCGTCGCGTTGGAGACTTTGGAAAAGCGGAATCTGATGGCGACCTTTGGAAATGCTTGGCCCGAACCAAGTAGCCTGTCCGTGAGTTTCCCATCCGACCAAGCCGCTATCGGTGCGTATCGCAACGTCGCAAGGGAAAGCTTAGACCAAGTCACCGATCGTCTTGCTTGGCAAGAAGCTTCATTAAGAGCCTTTCAAACCTGGGCCGTGCAAGCTAATTTGAACATAGGACTGGTGCCTGACCGAGGGGATGATTTTGGAGCGGTAGGGCTTTCGACGAATGACCCCAGGTTTGGCGAATTTCGCATCGGTGCATTTCCTCAAGGTTCCGTTTTAGCCAACGCGGCGCCCTTCCAAGTTAATGCAGGAACATGGTCGGGAGATGTTCTTATCAATTCGGATGTCGATTTCTTCCTTGCGGACAGGAATGCGAGTGGACCTGTCGCTGTTCCAATGGTGGATGGCAAACCCGCGGTCGAACTATATTCGGTGCTTCTGCATGAAGCTGGTAACGCTTTGGGGATTGCTGACAACTCGATTCCAGGTGCTGTGATGAATGGCGTTTATTCTGCACCCAATACGTCCCTGAAAAGCTCGGATATCACCGCCATTCGTCAGCTTTATGGTGCGCGCCAGGATTTAAACGAACCGGTTGGCAACAACAATGCTCGGTCGCGAGCGACAACGATTTCCACCCCTTCCGGTGATACCGGGCAATCACCCATTACGGTCCGTGGAAGTCTGAATACCATGTCCGATGTCGACTTTTATCGCTTTCAGCCTATTCCAGGTAAAGAGAAGGTAACCGTTAGGTTGGTCGCTGCGGGAATCAGTCTTTTGAAGGGGCAAATCGAAGTTTTGGATCGCAATGGAAACAAGATCGCTGACGCCAAAGCTGACAGCATCTTTAACAATGATTTGCAGGTAGAGATCGGATCGTTGCGAGATCACAGTTCGCTCTTTGTTCGTGTTGCACGAAACACGAACGATGTGTTTGCAATTGGAGATTATCGATTGGAATTGGATTATCGCGACCCCAGTCAGCAACCAAGTACTTTGCCCCCTGTTTTTGATGCAGATGCAAACGATGGGGATGAGTCTTTCCCGATCGACTTCGTGTCGGTAGATGCTTTGTTCCGTCAAGCGGGAATCATTGACACGGAGACGGGGTTGAACGAAACGCTAACGACTGCAACTCGACTTGATACCACCGAAGGCTACTTGCCAAACACTCGATACGAATTGCAAGCGTCGATTGCAACGCTCGGTGATCGCGATTTGTGGAGTTTTCGATCTCCTTCCACTCCCAGCCCGGTACTGCATGTCCATATTGATCCGATAGGGCTTCCTGCAAGCAACATGGAAGTGGTTTTGTTGACATCCAGTGGTGCTCGAGTCGCGGCGCAGGTTACCCGAAAGCCGGATGGTGGCATGAGTATTGAGGTCGCGAACCCGACTGCCAGCACCGACTATGTGCTGTTCGTGCGAACTGTAGCAGGGGCTACGGCACCCGCAGGAAACTATGTAGCTTCCGTCAGTTTTGCGACCAATGCTGGCACCAATGTTAGGCAACTCTTTAGTGGCGAGCTCCAAGCGGGCTCTGAAAACTTTACTAATCTCGCGATTGGCAAAACGCAGTTGATTCGGTTTGACTTGTCGTCTCAATCGACGATGTCATCGAGTGGTATTCAAATGACAATCCACGATGCCAAGACGGGGGACATAGTGACCTCGTTCGCTTCGGCTAGCCAAACCACTAGATCAGATTATGTTTGGCTTGCAGCTGGCGACTATGTCATCCGAACCAAGAATATTCAACAGCCCGGAACCATCGGGGTGCTCAATCGCTTTTCGCTTTCAGCAGCGGTTCTCAGCGATGATCAAGGCCCACGAATGACCGATCCTAACAGCGGGCTTCCTAGGGTAACACCCGGCGATACAACTTCGGTACCACCCGTTGTCGTGCGACCTCAAGAGCCACCGTTTTTAAGGCCGTGGTTTTCCAGTGTGGTGGTTACCTTCATCAACGATTTTTACCGCAACAATCTTCAGTAAGACGATCTGTGGGCTAGCCCGCAATTCGCTGTTTTGCTGCCACGTACCATTTTCGAAATGTTCGCGTATTTTTATGAGCTAGTCTGTTCCAAAACCATGGATTGCGCCAACGCGGAATCAGCCCAGCGTTGGGGATCTCCCAATCCGCGGATTCGATCCTGGCCTGCATGACTTCCGGATGAGTTCCTCGGAAGGCTTCACAGGTCCGAAGATCCCATTCAAACGCTTCGCCATCTCTGGCCTCCGCTGGCTCGACATATTTGCCGTCGTAAAGACTGGAGAAGTAGTTCATTTTGGCCGTCATTTGCGGAGGCGGCTTGACGTATCCATAGTGATACATCCAAGCACCGGTCGAAGCAGAACGAGGCTTGCGGCCATTGACTAAAAAGCCGCAAGCGTCGCCGTAGGACCTGGGGCCTGCTGACCTGCGAACGATTCGTGTCTGAAAACGATAGGGCAGCGGGTCGCGGATTCCATACGAAGCTCGGAAATGATGGTATCGAAACCCCAATCCTTCGACGCACGTTCGTTTCCAATTCGAAGACATCGCCTTTCGAATTCGATCGTAGTCCCGTTCATGAATTACTTCGTCGGCTTGCAAGTAAAAGCACCAATCCCCTTTGCACTCGTCTAACGCAAGATTGGTCTGTTGAGCCAGGACCGTACCGCCCAGGCGAGCGCTTTCGTCCCAAACCGTATCGACGATTCTCAATTTGGGGCTATCGATGGATGCAACGACTTGGCGAGTCGCATCTCTGCTTTGACCAACGGCGACAACTAGTTCGTCTACCAAGGGCAGCAGCGAATGGATGCTTTCGGTAATTGGGTAATCGAAAAGGATCGCGTTTCGGACGATCGTAAACCCAGATACAAACACTATCTTGTTGCCCCTCGATCCAAAGTTTCCTTAGACTCAACTAAGTCGAAACTTGCCCAGACTACCCAAGAAAACGATGGGGAGTCAAGGCTGATCTAGCAATCCACCCTGGTCCCAAATGCTATCAATACCCACTTCGGATTAGGAGCGGCTTTTGTTACGGGCCAAATGTTGCGCCGGGCCGTTCCGCTTATTGCGGCTTGGTGAAGCGTGAGCGGTATACAGGCAAGCCGTTCTGTCGTGTTCTTCGTTCAAAGTGTGTGCGGTAATCCATGTCGTGTTCCGCGGGCGGTTCGCTGACAAAAAAGGGACCGCTCAATTGTGTTATTTGATCGATCATTTCTAAGGTTGCTTCGTAGTAATCAAGAACGTCGGTCCAGAAGTGAAGTTCGCCGTTGGGCTTCAGGGCTCTTTGAATGTTCAGCAGAGATTGTTCGTTGAGGACTCGGCGTTTTTTGTGTCTTGCTTTCCACCAGGGGTCAGGGAAGTAGACATGAACGGCGTCTAGCGATGCGTCTCTTACGTCACGGTCCAGCACCATCACTGCGTCGCAGGCGAAAAACTTGACATTCTCGAGCCCCAGTTTAGTGACTCGGCTTTGGCAATCGACGGCATAACTTCCAGCTAACTCCAGCCCAACATATCGGCGGTTGGGATTTTGTTTTGCCGTATTGGTCAGGAAAAGTCCTTTGCCAGATCCAATTTCCAGTTCGATTGGAAGGTCCGTAGCGGTCCATTGTAAAAATCGCCCTTCATCAAGAAGGTCGAAGAATCGATCGCGTTGCGGAGTCTGGCGTTCTATTTGATCCCGGATATCAATGGGCTGGGCTGATGAATCCAGGTCAACCTTCGATTTTGGGTCAATGGACGTTCCTTCGGTGAATTGATTGATATTTTCCGGGTCGGAGTCCGAGGAGTCGTGTTGCATACCGATTAGGTTGGGTTATAACCGAAGTGTTGAATGGGCCTTGGATCGCGTCTTTGCGATATCCTAGGTGGCTAAGATAAGCGAATTCAACTCCTACCTCCACCCTTCTCACTAACTCCGTTGTAAAAAGGCGTCATCTATGTCCACTGAACCAAAGTCCGACCTTCAATCGAATCGACGAGACTTTTTGTCCTCCGGCGCTCTTTCGACTGCGGTGGCAACGACTGCGATTGCGGGTAGTTCCAGTTTCCTTAGCCGAAGCGTGCATGCAGCCGGCAGTGACATTATCAAGGTGGGACTTATTGGTTGTGGTGGACGAGGAAGCGGTGCTGCCAACGATGCGATGAAAGCGGACGCAGGTTGTCGCCTTACTGCGATTGCGGACGTTTTTTACGATCGCTTGCAAGATGGAAAGAAGCAGCTGCAGAAGACGCTGGGCGAACAGTATGCAGTCAGTGAAGAACAGTGTTTTTCCGGTTGGGAGGCTCTCGAAAACATTTTGGCAACCGATGTCGATGTCGTTTGTTTGGCGACTCCGCCAGGGTTTCGACCTGCCCAAATGGAGGCAGCGGTTGCGGCTGGGAAGCACGTTTTTTGCGAAAAGCCTGTGGCGGTAGATCCGGTGGGTGTTCGACGAGTGATGGCGGCATCGGCCATGGCTGCCGAAAAAGGTCTCTCGGTCGTTTCCGGTCTGTGTTGGCGATACGATCTTGGTGTGAAGGCCACGATCGAAAAGATCCAGTCGGGGGCAATCGGAGAGATCGTTTCGATTCAATCCAACTATTTGACTGGCACCCTTTGGAACCGAACTCCGAAACCAGAGTGGACTCCAATGCACAAGCAAGTTCTTAACTGGTTGTATTATCGCTGGCTTAGTGGTGATCATATCGTCGAGCAGTTCATTCACTCGCTCGACAAAGCCTTGTGGTTACATAACGACGTGCCACCCGTGCTGTGCTACGGAACAGGCGGTCGGCAGGTGCGAACTCAGCCGGAATACGGCGATGTGTACGACCACTTTGCGGTAGTCTACGAATGGGCGGATGGAACGCGTTGTTATGCCTCCACGCGGCAAATGAGCGAATGCCACAATGAGACCGAAGACTTTGTTTACGGCACGGAAGGGGTCGCTCGTGTTATCGGCAATCGCATTCGGGGTAAAATCGATTGGAAGTACGAAGGAGATTCACCAAGTATGTATCTTCTGGAACATATTGCGTTGATGAAAAGCATCCGCGAAGGCAAGCCGATCAATAATGGCGATTACATGTGCAAGAGCACGTTGATGGCGATCATGGGACGTGAAGCCGCTTACTCGGGTCAGGTGATCAAGTGGGACGATGCCATGGCTAGTGAAATGAAACTTGGTCCAGACAAGCCTGATTGGGGACCAGCCCCTGAAATCGAAATTCCGATGCCTGGCCAATACAAGTTCATCGACGCGTAATGAACGTATTGAGCCAATGAGATTTGATGTCGAATCCACAATTTGCTCGATCGCCACGGGAGCCGAGGGGGCGTATCGAGGTGCGATTCGAATCACAGGTCCCAATTCTGTTGCAATCGTTCAGTCAGCTTTTGATTCATCGCGACCTGAGCCTGATCGCTTGCAATACCCGAGTACCGTTACTGCAATCGACCCGGATTGGCAAACTCCGACAGCAATTCGTTTTACAAGGCCGTTGGATTTACCTTGTCTTGGCTCCATCGAAGTCGACATTTTCGTATGGCCAGATTCTCGAAGCTACACGGGCCAGCCATCGGTTGAACTGCATTGCTTAGGAAACATCGTTGTCCTAGAGTCGATCCAGTCGAGATTGCTGGAGCACGGCGCGATTTTGGCGCAGCCAGGCGAGTTTACTCTCAGGGCCTTTCTGGCTGGACGCTTGGACCTGACGCAATGCGAAGCGGTTTTGGGGGTGATCCACGCATCCAATGAACGATCCCTTCATGTCGCCCTTATGCAACTAGCAGGAGGTATTTCAGCTCCTTTGCAAGAACTTCGAAATTCCTTAGTGACTCTCTTGGCCGACATTGAAGCAGGCTTGGACTTTGTGGATGAGGATATCGAGTTTGTCAGTTCTGCCGAGATTCTGCGTCGATTGGAACAGGCCAATCAAATCACGTCCGATCTACTGCTTCAAATGGATTCGAGAGCTGGCCAGACCTTTGCTTTGCAGGTTGCGATTGTTGGCGCACCTAATGCTGGAAAGAGTTCGTTGGTCAATGCGTTGGTTGCCAAGCATATCTCGATCGTAAGTGACCAACCTGGGACAACCCGCGATTATGTTCGCACACGTATGGATCTAGATGGAGCGATGGTAGATTTGCTGGATACCGCGGGTATCGAAGTTGTTGATGATGCAACTCCTCGAGGTATCGCTCAGCAGTTCACGCGTCAGATGTTGGAGCAAGCGGACTTGGTCCTTCATTGCTGCGCTAGCGATGATTACAACAACCAAGATCTCCAAACCATGGAACTCGAAAAAGCAAAAGACGCGGAGGTGTGGTTCGTGAAGACCAAATGCGATCTTGGGTTACCAGCGACTGGCATGCGGCCTTTCGCTGCGGATTCTATGGTTGGATATGCTCGGCATTGGACCACCAGTGTTTTTGAACCCGAGAGTATACGGCTGCTTACCGAGGCGATTCGCGAATGGGCACATAACAGGCAAGCCGGGGACGCTCAGGTTGTCCCGCTGACGGCATCGCGGTGCGTTGCTTCGTTGAAAGCCGCCAGCCATGCGATTCAGCTCGCCAAGGATGCTCTGGTGCGCTCCGTTGGGGATGAAGTGATTGCAAGCGAGATTCGGGTCGCTCTTGACGAAATTGGGATGGTGGCCGGGACGGTTTACACGGACGATATTTTGGATGCTTTATTCAGTCGCTTTTGTATTGGGAAATAATCGGAGTCAGCCTATGAAGTCTCAGACAATAGACATAGCCATTCCAAAATCAGGTCGATCTTCGGGAGTCTTGAAATCGGTTTTGGCCGTGCTCCTGGGTGGGTTGATAAGCCATCCCCTTTTCGCGGATTGGCCGGGGCTGCTAGGTGTTCACCGCGACGGAAAGGCGGATGCAAGTTGCCAGCTTCCCGAGAAGTTAGCAGATTCGCTGGTTCCCTTGTGGAGCATTCCCGTAGGCCAGGGCTACGCGGGACCTGCCATTGCGGATAACCAACTTGCTTTCTACGAACGACAGGGAAATACCGACCGTGTGCGTCTTCTGAATGCGGCAACGGGTGAAGAAATTTGGAGTCGAGATATTCCCGCCAAGTATCAGGGAGGAGTCGATGCGGATAAGGGCCCGCGATGCGTTCCGACGATTACTGCTTCGGGCATTTTGGTGTACTCGGCTGCGGGCGAATTAACTCTTTTGGATCGTCAACAAGGAACTATTCGTTGGACAAGGTCGTTAAAACAAGAGTTTCAGTCCGAGGATGGTTATTTCGGTGCGGGTAGTTCGCCGCTTGTTGTTGGCGATCGCGCGATCATCAACGTCGGGGGCAAACGAGCGTCGGTTGTCTGCGTTTCCCTACCCGACGGGAAAGATGTGTGGACGGCATGTCAGGGCGATGCGAGCTATGCGTCGCCGATCTACTTGGATTCTAAAAAAGTGCCTTCCATTTCAAGCCCGTTGGTTGTCGTTCCAACTCGGACAACAACCTATGGCCTAGATATGCAATCGGGAAAAGAACTTTGGAAGTTTTCGTTTGGGCAACGTGGGCCTACCGTGAATGCGGCTACACCCATCGTAACGCAAGATGGTATGCTGTTCATGACAGCCAGTTATAACATCGGATCGCAGTTGCTTCGAGTTGATTCTGCATCGGCGAAAGTGGTTCGCAAGGGAGAAGAGCTCAGCAGTCAGTATGCGACGCCGGTATCGGTCGGAGGTTATTTGTTTGGGTGCGATGGACGTGAAGATCAGGGCGGGGCAGTGTACCGATGTTGGAACGAGCAATCAGGCGATTTGCGATGGGAACGCGCTGGTATGCCCATCTGCCATTCGATTGGTGTTGAAGACCGAGTGCTTGTTTTCGGGATTGATGGAACGCTTTGGTGTTTGGATGCAAACGCAAGTGGCTTTGCGCCTCTTTGGCAAAGTGCACTTCCGTCAGGTGTTTACCGAGCCGTTCCAGCATTGTCGGACAATCTGCTGTTCGTACGAAGCTCGAATGGTGCAAACTCGCTTCTGTCTTGTTTCGAGCTGAAGTAGCTTCGAAGTCGTTGGGTAAGCATGACGATGGTGTGTCGCTATTTAGAAACCTTGATGAAGTTCGTCGATGTTTCCGAATGAACTATTGTAGGGATCTTTTGTGAAAACCTCAGGGAGCCAAGTTTTTAACGCGACTGGGGAACAAGCGTTCAAAAAAGCTCTATTCAAAAGAAGTAATATGCGCAGATTCGATTCAGGCCGTTTCCATCCGTTATTCTTGGCGTTCTTGGTTGCTTTTGTAGGGGAAAGCGGTGGGGCTATCGCAGACGATTCCAGCCCATTGCGATCGGCGGCTCGGCGAGGTGATGCTCTGCAAGTGCAGCGATTGATTGAAGCCAAAGAGGACTTGAATGCTGAGTCTGACTATGGTGTTACTGCGTTAGCCATGGCGTGTGATCACGGACACGAAGAAGTCGTTCGTTTGTTGCTTCAAGCCGGGGCGAATCCGAATACGAAAGATCGCTTCTACAAGTTCTCTCCTCTGGGGTGGGCGACCATGCGAAAGCACGCGTCCGTCGTAAAACTGCTTGTCGACGGAGGAGCGACGGACGTCGATTCCGTTTTAGGCAATGCGGTTGGGATGCAAGACGAAGCCATGGTGAAAGTCTTGGTGGAGTCCGGAAAGGTCTCGGACGCGACGATGGCTCGTTCGGTTTTTGGTGCCAAGATGATGATCCCTACCATGCCGGATCCAAAACCCATGCAAGGCATCGTGGCAGTTCTTGAATCGAGCATGACCGAATCGGCAAAAACGATCTTGAGCCAATTGGAGGCAGATCAAGCCGCCTCGATTCTTTGGAAAGACTTTCTGGGCGCTTACAAGAGCGACCAAGCGACGGTGGACTTCAAAGTGATCGAGGGCAAGTTAACGCTTTCGGAACGTGGCAAAGAGCGATCGCTACCGTTAGAAAAGTCAGGTGAGGACGGCTTCTCAAGCGATGATGGGAGAATTCGATTCGTTCGGGATGGGGGGGCGATTGTCTCATTCGTCTTGGAGAAAACGGACGGCGAAGCAAGTTACACCAAAGTGATGGAATCCAGTGAGTCCAATGGTTCCTCCCCCGCTACTAAAGAAGAATCTGCAGGTGTGGGGATAACGCTTGCCGATGACTTTCCGATGACGGATCAGAATTGGCCGAACTTTCGAGGGGTGCTGTCGCGTGGGATCAATAACGGCGAGGCAATACCAACGGAATGGAATGGCCAAGACGGAAAAAATATCGCATGGAAAACCAGCATTCCAGGATTAGCGACCTCGTCCCCGATCGTCGTGGGAAATCGTGTCTTCCTGACGACTGCCGACCAAGCGTCGGACAAATCAGGCTTTCGAACAGGCCCATATGGGGATGTCGAATCGGTGAATACCGATGGTGAATGCGTCTACCAAGTGATCTGTTTGAATCTTGATACTGGAAGTGTCGAGTGGACTCGCGAATCAGCCCGTGAAGTACCCAAAGTGAAACGTCATGCGAAGAGCAGCCATGCTAATCCTACGCCAGCAACGGATGGCAAATGGGTCGTGGCGCTCTTCGGTGGAGCAGGGATGTATTGCTATGACGTGGAAGGAACGCTGAAATGGAAGCGAGATCTCGGTGTTTTGGATAGTGGCTGGTTCTACGACAAGTCGTACCAGTGGGGATTCGGTAGCTCGCCATTCATTTTTGAGGATCGCGTCTTTGTTCAATGCGACGTTCAAGAAGGTTCGTTCTTGGAGGCTATCGATCTGGCTACAGGGCAAACGGTTTGGCGTACACCCCGCGAAGAGATTCCAACTTGGAGCAGTCCAGTAGGTTTTATGGCGGCAGATGGGACGCCAACCGTGATTGCGACCGGCACCAAATGTACGGCGGCTTATCATGCTCGAACGGGCGAGAAGTTATGGTCGATGGGTGGCTTTTCTGAGATTGTCGTTCCCACACCTCAAGTCATGCCGGATGTCGCATTATTGACAAGCGGCTACGCACCTGTGCAGCCCATCGTCGCATTGTTGAATTCTGCCCGAGGAGAGCTGAAGATCCCATCGGAAAAAGAAACTGGTGGTCCGTTCGTTTGGTCGCAAATGCGGGGTGGGCCCTATATGCCAACGCCTGTAGTCTACAACCAAAAGGTCTATATTCTAGACAACAGTGGCATTCTGACTTGTATCGAACTTGCAACGGGAAAACGAGTGTTTCGGCAGCGATTGCGAGCGGAGAAAGCCAACGCGTACACATCTTCCCCAGTCGCTTCAAATGGCAATCTTTATTGCACGAGCGAGGAGGGGTTGACGTTTGTGGTGGCGATGGACGGGTCTGGTACGATCCGTTCTCAGAACGAATTGGGGGAGGCTGTCTTAACAAGCCCGGCCATCAGTCAGGGCAAGTTGCTGCTTCGCGGAGAGAAGCATCTATTCGCAATCGAGACGAAATCCGAAGGTAACTAGCAGAGCCTACTATGCCAAAGCCTACTAGCTCTCTGGAAAGTCCTGGATGGTTAGCAACGTTGCTAAAGGAATCCCAGCTTCTTGGAAGGCTGCGAGTCCACCTTCCAGCCGATCGATGACACCTAATACACCGATGACCTCCAAGCCAAAATCGCGGGCTGCTTGAGCTGCCTTGAGGGCGCTGCCGCCACTGGTGATGACGTCTTCGACAATGACGCACTTCATGCCGGGCTGAACCGGTCCCTCGACCAATTTGCCAGTACCGTGTTGCTTGGCTTCTTTGCGAACCATGAATCCTAAAAGTCCGCGATTCCGAAGGCCGGAATGGGCAACTACGGAGGCGGTGATCGGGTCCGCACCGATGGCTAGCCCGCCGACACAATCAGGGACGGAGCCAAAGTAATTTCCAAGAAGAAGATCAAGCATCCCTGCGGCAATCAAATTGACCCCGTCTGGGTGCAACGTGATCGTTCGGCAATCGAGATAGTAGGATGCTTGTTTGCCGCTGGCCAAGGTAAATTGACCAAAACGAAGAGCGTGCTTACGGATGAGGCTCTTGAGTTGTTCTGGGTCGTATTGGTAATTCATCGCTAAGTGTGTGTAGGCTGGAGGCTCGAAATAAAAATTCGGGCCGTTAGTTTAGCGACTCTTGGTAATCTCCATAGAGCGTTTATCTAGCTGAGTGAGCAAACGGCTGCCTACATTGCCATGGCCGCTTCTTCATTTTTCAGTTCTTCGATCAATGGCCAGAGTTCGTCGATCTCGTCATGAAACAGGTTGCCGATTAAAACGTCTGTGATCAAGTGCTTTTTCTCCGGATACTTTCGAACGAGTTTGCCGAAGTTGAGTCCGTCATAAAAGGCGCACACAAGGTGTCGCATTCGATCTAAGGCCTTCACATGTTCGGGAACCCATTTTTGTAGCCTTGCTTCGGAGGCATCGTTGGCGTGCAGCGCTTCAGCGACCGCGTCTGCAGCCATTCCTGCGGAGGTTAGGGCCAGCATCAGGCCGGATGAATACAGGGGATCGAGGAATCCGTACGCGTCACCCACCAAGACCCATCCGTCGCCCGCACCCTTTTTAGCTTTGTAGGAATATTCCTTTTGAGCCTTGTAGTCTTCGCATCGGGTCGCGTCGGCGATTCGAGGTTGCACTCCGGGGCATCGTGCCACTTCTTGCATGTAGATGGTTTCCAAATCCTTGGTGTCTCGATTTTTGAACAAGTAATCGTGCCCGGCAACCACCCCTACGCTGACCACGTCGTCGTGCAAAGGAATGAACCAAAACCAGCCTTTTTTCTCATGGGTTTGCATCACAATGGTTCCTCCGGAATCGATTCCGGGTTCACGCTTCGCACCTTTCCAGTAGGTCCAGATAGCAGCTTTCTTAAGAACAGGATCCCACTCGCGAAGATGCATTCGGTCCATAATGATGGACGATTGGCCGCTTGCATCCACCACCACTTGAGCTCGTACCTCGCATTCCGCTTGGCCTTCGAGCTTCACTTTTACGCCGTGAACTGATTCGCCATCTGTGAGGATGTCCAGGACCCGAGCCCCTTCATGAACGGTGACGCCATGCTCTCGAGCGTTGTCCAAGAGCATTTTATCGAATTCGCTGCGAACGACTTGCCAGCTTTGGGAACGTTCGTGCGAGTCGTATTGGCTGAAGCGAAATGGTTCGCTGAGTTTTCCGTGCTCATTGATGAATTGGACGCCATACTTTTTTGTGAAGTGGCTCGCCTTCATCTTTGGAAGCAGACCCAAGCGCTCCATGACTGGGTAACAGTAGGGAATCATGGATTCGCCGATATGAAAACGAGGGAAATGGTCCCGTTCATAGAGCGTTACCGAAAAACCTTGCTGGGCAAGAAGGGTCGCGGTAGCCGAGCCGGAAGGGCCGCCACCGATCACGATCACATCGGACTGAAAATTGGATTGAATCATGGTTTATCCTGTTTTGTGGATGGAGTTCAATGAGCTTACCAGTCGCTGCCGGGGGCCTCGTGCGGCTCTCGGACTAAACGGAGCAAGTCGCACAATTGGTCGAGCTGTTTTTTGGAAAGATGTCCTACTTGAGCCACGTGGAGTTCTTCTAACGGCTTCGCGATCTCTTGAAGAAGGCTTTGACCATCGAGCGTAAGTCCTACCAATACGGCTCTTCGGTCCTCGGTCGATCGAGTTCTTTCGATCCAAGCGTTGTTTTCGAGTTTGTCGAGCATCCGAGTGATGTCGGGGGCTCGTGAAATCAGTTTTGCTGAAAGGGCCAATGTCGGAAGTGGGTTTGGGTGTGCCGCCTCGAGTAGGCGTAGTACGTTGTATTGCTGAGGGGTTAGGTCCCATTTCGCAAAGAGTTGATCCTCGATGGCTTTGAGCCGGTCGTACGTCCGCCAAAGGGACAGATACGCCTGCTGCTCCGATGAGTCGAATTTACGAGTATTTGCTAGCTTTTGCATGGTTCGAAAATCCTCGGTTCAGTGACGCCTTTCGTTACCCGCAATAATAGTCGTCCAGACAACTATCGTCCAGACAGATAAAAGCAGTAAAACTCCGTTGTCGGATTTTTGCGACTTACGCTTCACTTTCAAGATTACGGAGCCCGCCGAGTGGGTACCCATCGCTGAAGATATCAAAGGGGGCGCCCGGTTGGTACCTTCGACCCTTGGGTGCCGTTGAGGTTTCTGCGGCGGTCATGAGGCATCGGGCACAGGTTGGGCGGTGGACGAATAATAGTAGCGAATGATTGGGAGTGTGCGAACCCAATTCCAATTCAGTTGATAGCGACTCTGTTTTGTTCCGCCGTAGGACTCAGGAATCTGAAATCCATATTCTAATAAGGGAGAATCCATACCGTTAACGTCGAGATATTGGGTGCGCAAACCCAATATGCAGATGGGAGAATCCGAGTTCTCCACGCAGGAGAGGAATATTCGTTTTTGCTTATCTTCCACGAAGAAGTATCGGATTTTACCGTTTCGAGATGGAAAGACCCTTCCAATGAGTTCGCCATCGGACCGAGCGAACCTAGCGTAAGCGGGGATCTTAAATTGGACGGATGCCTCTTCCATACTAAAATCTGGAAGTTGGTTCTCAGTAGGCAGCAACGTCTTCTCTGGATCTGCAACTTCACTGCCAGTCGGCGTTTTAATCCACCCATTGATTGTCGAGAAAGGTTGAGGCAGTATTGGTATCCAGCTCGCGTATTCTTTGGTCACATACGTGTTGCTTACCGTGATGACGTTGCCCGTTTTCGTTCCTTCGTCACGGTTGGCTGTGAGCATCTCAAGTATTTTTTGAGCAAGAGACTCTTGCGACATCTGCGACTGCTCGGGGTGCTTCCATGGAGAAAGTTTCGCTGCATTTGTTGAAGAACGAAGCAGTGCAATGGTAACGTCGATCGGAACGTTTTTGTCGAATTCGTGAAAACCCTTTCCAATGTGTGATGGCGTTATCGCATCGACC
Organism: Planctomycetaceae bacterium; assembly: GCA_027487485.1. Taxonomy (GTDB): domain Bacteria; phylum Planctomycetota; class Planctomycetia; order Pirellulales; family Pirellulaceae; genus JBKCUI01. Next base: position 34,682 of record JAIYDN010000003.1, read on the forward strand.
ATTCGCCAACAGCACTGTGAATTACTGCGGTAGAGCGCTCGAACGCTTCTCTGGTCACGGACAGATATCCACGCAACGGCAATCTGATGAGAACTATCAATGGCATATGGGTTGCTAAGGTGAAAGGTTGCATCTGCCACCACTAAGGTTTGTGCCGGAACAACGCCCGCACTCGCAAGTTGCGATGAGAATGGCGTATCCCAGGCTGTGACGGCCTGTTCGCTATTCTCCTGAGCGAATGTTTCCGGCAAGGCAAATAGCGCAAGGCAAAAAACGATTCCAGACAATATCCGCATTGTGTTAACCAGTGTGAAAAAGAATGAATTCTTTCTGTTACCTCGAACGAATTGGCACCGTCGAGAATGTCCTGATCGAACAGAGGATAATACCGCAGCTCCCTAGCCCGCGAAAGATCGCCGATATTGTCTAAAAGTTTTACACCGATTTATGGTATCGAAAGGTTGGTCATGCAAAGCCATTAGGGCCGGAGGAAGGCAAGTAAACCATCGAAGTTCGTCGTAGCCTCCTTCCAGAAGGCCCCCGTGCTGAGCGTCGGGAAAAGCAAGCCTCAGGCAGCGGATCATCGTATAAAAAGAGCTAGGGAGATTACCAAGCCCGCCGAGTGGGTCACCCATCGCTGAATCGAGTCCGATCGACCACAAAATCAAATCCGGACTGAAGTTCCTTAAGATGGGAACTGCTTCTTCAAAAAAACGCTCCATTATCGTCGGAGGCGTCTGCTCCCCTTCAAATTCAATGGACACGATATTTGGAGCCGTTTTCATAAGATGGGCGTCAAATCCCCAGTCCTTATCTGGGCGCGAGTACGGGTACTCATTACCAGAATTAACATAACGGTCTTGAACGGTATCATAGTGACCATCAGTAAAGCGTTGCCGGCTCTCATCGTAAGGGGAACGATAGGATACATCGATCAGAAGAGTCTCCTGCTGATGGGCCAAAACAGCGGCGGTTCCGTTGCCTCGATGATGATCGATATCGATAACTGCAACCCGATTTGCGTACCCCGGACGGAGTTGGACCTGGTGATCTCTTGCATAGAGCGCCGCTAGAGCCGCATTGGAGAGGTAGCAAAAGCCCATCGCCAGATCGCGTTCGGCGTGGTGGCCGGGTGGCCACACCAGTCCGAAAGCTGTGTCACCTTTTGGCGACTGTAAAAGGTTGTCAATCACATCATAGGCTGCACCGACTGCGAGCTTGGCGGAATCCAAGGTGCCTGGAGTCACATCAGCTTCTTTCCCAAAATCAAATACAAATGGATCCTCTCCTGCAATGCTGCGGGCTTTCGCTCGAGCAACGCACTCAGCAAGGTTGCTTAGATATTTCGTATCATGCCCTGTTTCAAGTTGCTTCGAGTCTGGAATTCGATTCGAACTGACCCAGCGTATCGGAGCAACTGCTTTTCCCTGACCATTTACCAGCGGACCCAAAATCGTCGATTGCGCTTCAGGTACAGTTCGCTGCTGCAGCATTCTCGCCGCTTTTAGGCAACCAACTGCCTTACCTGGATAGTCATAAAGTTTAGAAACATCAAACCTGTCACGCGTGCCGAGGTGGCGTTCATCGGGTTCGAGAGAGTCGAGAGAGTCAGGATTGAAGCAACGTTCGTTTGTAATGACGGTTAGGGACATGGGAAAACATTTCGGAATGAAGGATGGATTCTTTGATGCCGAATTCTATATTGCCAATAGCGATAGTCTTGCTGTGTCTTACTGTTTTTCATTGGTCAGCAGCTCTTCGGCCCAGCGATTTCGAAAGACCGACTCAGGATCGTACTCCCGACAAATCTGTCGAAATTCTAAAAAGCGAGGGTACATGTCTCGCAGTTCTGTCGAGGTTAGCATACAGAGTTTGCCCCAATGCGGTCGCATCCCAAACAATTTTGACATGCTTCGCGAAAGAAATTCGCAGACACATTCAAATTCCCGTCGGTGCTTTTTCATTTCAAAGTTAGAGAGGGTAATCGAGTACCAGTGTTCATTCGCAAACCGAAACGAGGTTTCTTCATCGATGGTGCTGTCCAAATCTCGACGCGAAGGGCTAGCCATCGAAACCAATGTGTCGTCGACTAAAATTTTGCGAATGCAAATGGGATAGTGGTGGCAGTATGTTCCCGAGATCTTCTTCAATGCATCCGTCATTCCTATCTGAGCAATCTGCGAGCGAAACACTTGGTCGTCCTTTCGAACGTCAGCACCGCCGGCGACTTTTAGCACTTTCTGAAGATACTCCAGCGCAGCATCCAACTTGCTTTTTTGAACGAACAGCTCGAGTTCGATGTGGCGAAACAATTCATGTTCCATAACCATCTGCGCGTTGGAAGGACCAACCACCCGCCAGTCGCGAATCACAAAGATTGGGATAATTTGACTCGTCATTATTCGAATGAACCATCGCCATCGCAAAACTCGAATCGCAAAAAGGATGGCTAGGTGCAGACCAATATCCAAGAACAAAAATCGATACCACTGATAGATAAACAGCAGAGTCGACGATGGCGTGTTGACTTCACGACGATGCTGAACAAAGTATGTCCAACGCCAAGGAACCAAATAGAATTGCTGAAGTGGGTTGGCTTCTTCGGTGGCAGAAACTTCCGAAATAAGGTTGTACTCGTGAAAGCTCTCTTCGACACGGTATGCATTTCGGCATTGCATTTGAACGTTTACGATGACGCCTAAACAACCGAGCGAGCAACGAAGAGCTTGCAGGGCTACGCCGCCAGTCACCTCTTGGATCACCGCTTTGCCACTGGCGGTATCGTACCTAGCAATTCGAACGCTCATGACATAATGCGAAAGAGAGTGTTTGCCTGAGCCGTGAGTTCCTGTGGAGATAGCTCCCGCTATTGTTTGTTCCGTGATGAAGCCAACGGAGGGGAGTGTCCATAGCCTTTTGATTTGCAACTCAGTAAGAAGATGTTTGATCTGGCAGCCAGCTCCGACGCGGACGGAAGGGGCGCCGCCCTCTGTTGACGGTTCAACTTGATTAAGATTTCGTAAATCGAGGAGCACGTCGTCGGTTTCGATGATTCTGCTCCAGGAATGCAGCCGACCGATGACGCGGATTCGTTGGCCTCGATGGCGGTCCAAGATTTCAAGCACCTCCTGTTCGTTCGCAGGCAAATAACTCTTTTTTGGCGTAAGTTGAACGTTTTTCCCGAAATTCAAATGCATAGGTTGGGCTCAATTATGTTATGGTGCATGTGCTCCGCTACAAAATCAAGCGAGAATGGTGGCTTGATTGTGCGCTGATGCTGACAGAAATTTCGGAAAATTCAGTTAGTGCCAACAACGATGATTTACGCTGATTCATTCGATAGAGAACGGACGTCGTGCTGGCTAATCGCCAATGAAGCGAACCGAACTTGCAGTTGAAAGCGTCAAGCGTGAACCGATAGAGGGAATAGCCATGGAGCCAAAAGAAACACCATTTGCCACGAAGATCGAACGTTTTCGGCCCATTCTGCTGACTCTTGCGGAGGCGATGATCTCACCTTTATTGCGACGTGATTTGGAGGCCTCCGATCTGGTTCAGCAGACGCTGATGGAGGCTCACCAGCATGCAGACAAGCTGGCCGATATGGAGAGCAAGATTTTTTATTCTTGGCTGAGAACATGCTTGAAGCACAACTTGCTGGATACCGTAAAGCGATTGACGACCCAAAAGCAAGACGTGCGACGCCATTATATTGCTTCGGACCTTGCCGACTCCTTTGACCGTTTAGACAAAGTGCTGGTCGCGGATCAAACGTCGCCTAGCCAGATTGTCCAGCGAAACGAGCAGGTCTCAATCCTCTTACAACACTTGCAGGACTTGCCACCCAATCAAAGAACTGCGGTCATCATGAAACACTTGCGCGGATATTCTCTCAGGGATATTGCCGAATCGCTAGGCTTAACTGAACCTGCCGTAGCGGGACTGCTTCATCGAGGGCGTCAGCATTTGGTGGCAGCCATGGAAACACGAGGACAAGATTAAGTGGCGAGTTTGTTTGATGAGCAACCAGGGCCAAGTGACGAGAACCTTGCCGAGCTGGAACGCTGGATCGAAAGTAATCTTGACGCACTCGACTCAAGTCAAACCCACAAACTTCTGTTGAATTGGGGCTCCATCGAGGAACATAAAAGACTCTTTCAAATGGTGGATGAAATTGCCGCTCCGATTCGAACTGCTCTTTGTTCCACGGAATCGCCGCCCCTGCTTGCAGAGTATGGCGAACTGGACGAGATCGGTCGGGGAGGCATGGGAGTTGTCTATCGGGCCAAGCACGTTAAGACTCAACGGACGGACGCCATCAAAGTCATTCGCCCCGATCGACTCGCTAGCCTCGCACCGGAACGCATGATGCAATTGAGATATCGTTTTGAGCAAGAGACAAGGCTTGCGGCTCAAGTTGCCCATGAACATATTGTGCCCGTGTACCAAGTCGGCGAAGCGGACGGTCGAACTTGGTTTTCGATGCTTTTGGTTGATGGACCAACTCTGCATGAATGCAGCGTTGAAAAATCGTTGAGGCCAGAACAAATTGCAAAAATTATGGAGTGCATTGCTCGAGCAATTGATGCGGTTCATCGTCGAGGGATACTTCACGGCGATATCAAGCCGCAAAACATCCTTATTGAAAGAGAAGGCAACCGTCCCCTCATCAGCGACTTTGGGCTAGCTGAGTTTGACACCATATCCCAGGATGGTCAAAGCCCGAATGTAGCTGGTACGCCTGCTTACATGGCTCCTGAACTCGCAAACGCAGCGTTGTCTGAGACAGTATCCGATAACGTTGCGTCGATACGCAGTGTTGCATCGGATATCTATTCGCTGGGTGCAACGCTTTGGTCGGCGTTGGCAGGGTGCTCTCCGTGTTTCGAAGGGCGGAATCAGAAACAACAACTCGCCGATGTTGTCACGCGAAACGTGCGATTTGCTCAAAAGCAAAACTTTGGTCTACCGATGGGGCTTGAAAGGATTTGCCAAAAGTGTCTGGAGTTGGAGCCGTCTGCTCGCTACAACTCGGCAGCCGAGGTAGCGGATGAATTGGCGGCCTGGTTGAGCCGACCGACTTGGAATCGACACTTTCCAGGCCTTAGAAAACTGCTCATCACTGTTGTTGCTCCCGTGCTTGCGATGAGTGGAATTCTCGTTTCTACGCTATTGCAAATGAATGTGCAGGAAGCTTTGATATGGCTAGCCATGTTTTGGGGCTATGGGCCTCTTTTCGCAACTTTTTATGCAAGCCAACGAGCAAGTCGAGCCACGGACCCTGCGCGTCGTGAACTTTGGTCCATATGGATTGGCCATTTTTGTGCTTCGATCGCTTGCTTGATCTCTTGTCGGATTCTCGCGCAAGCCGATACGATTCGCACGGTCGCGGCATTTTACCCCTGTTGGGCGGCGATCTCGTCGGTCACGTTCTTTGCCAAGAGCGGAAACTTCTGGATTTCGTATCGGTGGCTCGGCGTTGCGTGGTCGGTGGTGGCCCTCATATTGACAATCGACCCGCTTGTAAGTCCGGTGATCTTTGGAGGTTTTGCAGCGATAACATGTCTTGTCACAGCTCGAGGCGACCCGTCCTTCGACGAACAATAATCGCGATTTCATCAAAGGATGTCGCTGAACATTGTTTTCGTAGTTCGAAACTTAGGCAGCAGAACGCAGCGGGAATCTGTGCAGAATCGAAGAATTCTGACGTCTTCGATTCTTTGGAATGGGGGCATATACCAGCGAGACATGGAGATCATGCAGCTTTGGCGTGTCGAAGGTGCCTGGGCTCGATCACATCGGAGGCTAGCCCTAGTTTTTCCAGCGTTTTGATTTCGTAGTAGCTGATATCGATTTCCCACCAGCGGTGTTGTAGGCAAGCGGTGGAGGGATCTTCGTGGTGGTTGTTATGCCAGCCTTCGCCTACGGTGATCAAGGCGACTAGCCAGTTATTGCGGCTGTGTTCGTCCGTGTTGTAGTTTTGGTAGCCGAACATGTGGCTAAGCGAATTGACGGACCAAGTGATGTGCCAGACGGCGATGATGCGAACGTAAACGCCCCAGACCACCATGCTCAGGCCGAGTTGTACGGCGGCGGCTTGGCCCCAGCCTACCCAGCCGATGATCAATCCGGCAAGGAAAAAAACTGGTATTTGAAGGAGAGCGATGTAGACATGCGTGAACGGTCGCTTTTCCATGTACATGTAGAACGGATCTCGGAGCAGGTCTTTGGAGAACTTTTCGATGGCTGCAAAGGAGTGGGTATCGCGGTTTTTCACCATCAGCCAGCCCATGTGCGACCATAGGAAATTGACCAAGGGGGAGTGGGGGTCGGGTTGGTGATCGGAGTGAACATGGTGAATGCGATGGATCGCGACCCAGCGAACGGGCGAATCCTCCAGGCAGCAGATTCCTAAAATAGCTAAGGTGTATTCGACCCATCGTGGCGTTTTGAAGCTTCGATGAGTTAACAATCGGTGGTATCCGATGGTGATTCCTTGGCCGAAAACGTGGATTCCCAAAACCATCGTCGCGAAGCCGATCCAAGAAAAGAAGTACGGGAACAGAGCGGTCAGTGCAAGCAGGTGCATGACAGCAATAGTACCGATGTACAGTCGGTTGAGCCGGTAAGGAGTGACCGCTGCGGGGGGAGCTAAGGCCATAAAAAAATTCTCGGAAGGAAATTACCAGAGTCGGAATTGCGTAGGGTAGCGAATTTGCCAGACAAGAGACCAGACTACTTATTAACCGCAAAACAATCCGCTTGCGCAATACTTCGATACGTTTGCCCCGAGAATTGTTGTCGAAGTGAGGTGTCTGGATAGTTCTAACGCTACATGATCGAAAAATAATTCTCGACCGCAAAGTCGAGGTACTCTCGTTTTAATTCCAGGGGTAGAGAGTTGAAATGGCAATACGCTCGGACTTGGAGCAAAAGATCTCTGGGGTGGCAATTTCGGAACGGACGCTTGATGGGTTTGTAGTGAATTTCAATCAAGTAATCGATGAGTTCAGGTTTGTGTGGGACTTTGACGACTCGACACATGATCTCGAATAGCTTGCGAAATGCCTCTTCGGAAGGGTTCTGAACTTCGATTTTGTAGGGGATTCGACGAAGGAATGCATCGTCGACGAGGTCTTTCGGCTCTAGATTGGTGCTGAAGATGACCAGTTGGTCAAATGGCACCTGTACCTTTTTGCCGCTGCTGACGCTCAAGTAGTCATAGCGTTTTTCGAGAGGAACGATCCAGCGGTTTAGCAATTCGTCGACACTCATTCGCTGCCTGCCGAAGTCGTCGATCAGCAAGACACCGCAGTTGCTTTTGACCTGAAGTGGTGAATCGCTGATGTTGGTGTCCGGATTGCGGGCTACTTCTAGCATGTTCATCGTCAATTCCCCTCCAGCCACAATGGTTGGACGCCGAATTCGGACCCACCGATGATCCATTTGGCTATCTTTGAGAAGGCCTTCCGATTTTTGCAGGGGGACTTCCTCATGGCACATTGGATCAAAAATTCGGAGGATATCGCCATCGACAAAAATGCATCTGGGGATCCAGATGGTCTCCCCGAACGCTTTCGTGACTCGTTCGGCGATGCTGGTTTTTCCATTGCCAGGGTAACCATACAGGAACATTCCCCGTCCGCTGTTGACGGCAGGCCCAAGTTTGGCGAGAAGTTGTGGAGACACAAGAAGATCAGAAAATGCCTTTTTGAGGTCGTCGCGGGTGGGGTGCTGTAGTTCCACCGACTGAAGCTTTACAGACTCAATGTAGGTGTCAATGGGAACTGGCGCGGCTCCAAAATACGTTGTTTTCTGAAGATGCCGCCGCGCACGATCTCGACCGGTGTCTGACAGAGTGTGGATATAGTCATTCATGGTGGTCGACCCCAGGTATCCGCTAAGTTGCTGGGATTTCATTCGAATCAAGGTCGGTTCGATCAAACGAAAGGGAAGTTTGATTTGATCTGCGATCATTCGGCCAGCTGCTTCACCGCGATTCAGGAGAAATCGCATGATGATCTCTTCGACGATTTGTTCGCTGATCCCAGCAGCTTTGAGCGAAACGGGTTCAAGAGGGATAATTGGCTGGTTTGGATCGTGCGTAACTCGGAAAGTCGAACTGGCTGAATCTTTGGAAGTCGGTGCAGGCGGGCCCGCTGAAGATTGTGAAGTTGCCGAAGTTGCACTCAATTGGTGGGATGGCTCGAGTTTTGTCTGGGAGGAAGCCAATCGATTGATGCGTTCGAGAGCTTCCTCGAGACTGCTGGGTTTACTAGAAAGACCAGCGACGTGAGAACCTTGGGACGAGATCGAGGGGTTCGTGTTTGGGTTATTCAGTTGCGACATGACCGGGACCGGACCCTAGAGAATGCGTAAAGTGTCATCGAATCAGGATAGAATTCGGCAGATGCGTGGATCTACTTAAGTCGGAAGCGATAAAGTGGGTGGTTTGAGCAAGTGCGAGAGCGGGCTCGGCCGATCAGAGAAGACGATTGGCGGAATCTTCTAGGGGGCGAAACCTTGCATTTCCCAAGGGAAACGGGGGCTCCGGAAAATAAAATGATCAAAACAGCGTTTGCCCCTTGCAGCCTCGGCGAGGTGCCACTATCTTTTCGCCTCCTCGCTGAGACCAACTCCGGTTGGTTGATGAGACCGACCTCGGTTGGTTGACTTTTAGGGTCTGGCAAACAAGTCAGTCACCTAGAAAAAAAAGCGAAGGAACACTTGACATGAGCCGACAACCTCGGTTACCATGTCGACCCCGACAAAACGAGTTGTCGCCGAAACGAAAGTTTGAAAGAGCTTTTGGGCCGGTGGTTACGAGTGGAGTCAAATTGATCTTTGATAATCTGGTGGATGAGTTTTAATGTTGATGTTTTTAGCAAACGTCAATAACTTTGAGAATTTTTGTGAAAATGAATTTCGGTGGGCAAATGACCAACGCCCACCAACCGGTTTCAAAAAACCAACTATGTTAGTCAAAGTCAGTTTTGGAAGTAATTTCAAGGTTGGCTTAAGCATACAAAAGTGAAGGGTTTGATCCTGGCTCAGAATGAACGTTGGCGGCGTGGATTAGGCATGCGAGTCGCGCGAGAATGTAGCAATACAGGACAGCGGCGAAAGGGAGAGGACAACACGGGAATCTGCCTTGGGGACGAGGATAGCGTCGGGAAACTGACAGTAATACTCGATAATGTTTGCGGACCAAAGGTGTGATTCCGCCCCAAGATGAGCCCGTGCCCCATTAGCTAGTTGGCGGTGTAATAGACCACCAAGGCTATGATGGGTAGCTGGTGTGAGAGCACGACCAGCCTCACTGGCACTGAGACACTGGCCAGACACCTACGGGTGGCTGCAGTCGAGAATCTTTGGCAATGGACGAAAGTCTGACCAAGCGACGCCGCGTGCGGGATGAAGGCCTTCGGGTTGTAAACCGCTGTCGTAGGGAATCAAATGTATTGGGGTTCTCCCCTTTACTTGAGAGATCCTAGGAGGAAGGAGAGGCTAAGCTCGTGCCAGCAGCCGCGGTAAGACGAGCTCTCCAAACGTTATTCGGTATCACTGGGCTTAAAGAGTTCGTAGGCGGCTTTGTAGGTGGGGTGTGAAAGCCCTCGGCTCAACCGAGGAACTGCGCCCCAAACCACAGGGCTTGAGGGAGATAGGGGTAAGCGGAACAGATGGTGGAGCGGTGAAATGCATTGATATCATCTGGAACACCGGTGGCGAAGGCGGCTTACTGGATCTTTTCTGACGCTGAGGAACGAAAGCTAGGGTAGCGAACGGGATTAGATACCCCGGTAGTCCTAGCCGTAAACGATGAGCACTAGTCTGAGGATCTGTCACAGATTCTCGGACGTAGCGAAAGTGTTAAGTGCTCCGCCTGGGGAGTATGGTCGCAAGGCTGAAACTCAAAGGAATTGACGGGGGCTCACACAAGCGGTGGAGGATGTGGCTTAATTCGAGGCTACGCGAAGAACCTTATCCTAGTCTTGACATGCTTAAGAACCTGACTGAAAGGTTGGGGTGCCCGCAAGGGAGCTTTTGCACAGGTGCTGCATGGCTGTCGTCAGCTCGTGTCGTGAGATGTCGGGTTAAGTCCCTTAACGAGCGAAACCCTTATCTCTAGTTGCCAGCGGGTCATGCCGGGGACTCTAGAGAGACTGCCGGTGTTAAACCGGAGGAAGGTGGGGATGACGTCAAGTCCTCATGGCCTTTATGATTAGGGCTGCACACGTCCTACAATGCAACATACAAAGGGAACCAAAATCGCGAGATCAAGGAAATCTCAAAAAGTGTTGCTCAGTTCGGATTGCAGGCTGCAACTCGCCTGCATGAAGCTGGAATCGCTAGTAATCGCGGGTCAGCATACCGCGGTGAATGTGTTCCTGAGCCTTGTACACACCGCCCGTCAAGCCACGAGAATTGGGAGGGCCCGAAGTCGCTGAGCGAACCGTAAGGACGCAGGCGCCGAAGGTCAGCTTGATGATTGGGACTAAGTCGTAACAAGGTAGCCGTAGGGGAACCTGCGGCTGGATCACCTCCTTTCTAAGGATAATTACAGTCTATCACGGCTCTGCCGGAGGTAGGCACAATTAAGTGACCACAAATGTTCGAGAAGAAAACTCATCTATCGTAAAGGCCGTCAAGCCAATACGTGACAAACACCAGATTTCAAAATAGAGAGACCCGGCTTAGTGCAAACTAAGCCGGGTTTTTTTTTGCGCGTTGCTGAGGTATGCCTGTCATGGGTTGGTTTCGAATTGCTAAGAACCTGTTGTTGTTCGACGGCGTTGGCGCATGTCTGACTTTCTTTACTACCTGGTTTCTCTTGGCTAGCGAAGTTCTTAAGACGGGTTTGCCCGTCCAACTGCTGATGTCGATGGCTGTGGCGGCGCTATCTTTCGCCCTTTTTGATTTTTTGGCGCTGGCTCTGTCTTGGGACCCAAGTTGGTCGCTTCGTGCGATCTCTTGTTTGAATGGTTGCTACTGTTCCTTCGTTCTTCTTACGTTGTTCTTCCACGGATCTACGGTTTCTTTTGTCGGCTTCTCCTATTTTCTCATCGAAATCATCTTGGTTTTGTTGCTCGCGCGATGGGAATGGTTGGTTGCGACTCGACGCTAGAATTTGGAATTTGACTTCGGCGTTTTTTTTATGCGAGAATCCGGCGTGTGGCGTTTGCCCGTTCCTGTCGCATAGCTTTTTTCGTAGCGATTTTCGCAATCAGGAAGTTTCTCTCGGTTTCTTGGATGCATGCTCTCGAGCTTCCATTGACTAAGGACGGTCGGTGTGACGGTCGGTTAGTGGCACTGATATCGAATGGTGCTGGGAACAGCCGGCAAATGACCGCATTTTAAGAGTTCGAGAATTGGTTTTTTGGAGGTTTCTTCAATTGGTTGGACTTTCTTCGGTTCGGTTCGAGCGTGTGGAATGGCTAGTTTCCTTGTGATTCCAAGCCATGTTGATGCTGCCGAACTGTGTTTTGATCGGCTTTCATCGTTAGCGGTTCACAGATTGAGCTGGTGATAACTTCTTACAATGACGTACGCGAATCCGATTTCATTTGTGCAGATCGAAGGTTTTTGTCATCCAGACGCGTTTTCATGCAAGGAATCGTCGGTGAAATGCATTTACTGATAACGAAGGGCAGCGAGCCCGTACCTTACCAAGGAGTTTACCGTGGATAGTTGGCCGGAAACACGCTTAAGCTTGATCGGTCGTTTGGCCAACCCCAAGGATGCATCTGCTTGGCGGCAATTTGAGTCATGCTATCAAACCGCTATTTATCGATTTGCACGAAGCCGTTCGCTGCAAGCGGACGAAGCCATGGATGTCGTCCAGGAAGTGATGCTGGCTGTCCATCGACAAGCCATGCGGTGGGAACCTAGTGGACGCGTTGGCAGCTTTCGGGCTTGGTTGGCGGAAGCGTCTCGTCGGTTGACACTTACCGCGATTCGCTTTCGTGATCGTGGCGATTTCGAGGACTTTCAAGGTGCTGACCTCGTCGCCAAAGAAACAGTGAAGGACTCTGATAAAGACGAAAAAAGCTGGGCTTTTTACAGCGCGGTTGCCATGGTCGAGAGGGAAACCAATCCTAATCTGTGGCGTGCATTTTGGCTGACCGCGGTGGATGGTCAGGCTGCACAAAGTGTAGCGGACCAACTTGGTATGAGGTTAGGAACCGTCTATTCAGCCAAGTCTCGGGTTTTGGCTCGTATCAAACAAGTTGTTCAGCTGGGCGAGCTTCAAGATTCTCCAACAAGGCTAGCTGATCAAAATCAAGACCCCTGCCATAGGGAGGGAACGAAATGATCGTATGCAATCTTGACTTGCCACGTCGATTCTTGAGCGACAGTCTTTCAGAATCAGATTCGCAACAGTTCGAATGTCATCTTGAAACATGCTCGCGATGTAGAGCTCAATTGGATCTAGAGGCGGGAGGCGAAGGCCTAGAAATTTGGGTTCGCGACCAGTTAGCGAGCTCGTCAGAGGTTCCGCTTTGGAGTGAGACGATTGGAGCTCAAGAGGGGCATTCACCCAAAGAATCAACGGTCGGTACTTTCGCCAGTGATGCGATTGCTGCGGCGGAGCTTGCTATCTTGTCCCCGACGGATGATCCAGCTTCCATGGGAAGGTTGGGCCCATTCGAAGTACGTGCGGTGATCGGTCGAGGTGGTATGGGGACTGTTTACAAAGCCATCGATCCGTCGTTAGGACGGATGGTTGCGATCAAAGTTCTTAAACCAGAATTGGCCAACATCGGTTCCGCAAGGCAAAGGTTTTCTCTGGAATCGCGAGCCATGGCGGCTATCACGCATCCGAATGTCGTTCCGATTTATGCAGTCGACGAGCATCGTGGCCTTCCCTACTTGGCGATGGAATATGTATCGGGCGGGACGCTGGAAGCTCGACTTCGTAAGTCGGGGCCTCTGGAGACGCTGTCCATAGTTAGAATAGGACTGCAAATCGCTCAAGCGCTCAATGCTGCCCATGATTGTGGACTTGTTCATCGCGACATCAAGCCCGGCAATATTTTGATCGATCGTGGTATCGATCGCATTCGTGTTGCGGACTTTGGATTAGTTCGCGTTTCTGATGATGCCAGTATGACGCATAGTGGATTGATTGCGGGTACGCCTCAGTTCATGGCACCAGAGCAAGTGCGTGGTGAAGCGTGTGATGGCAGAGCAGACCTGTTTTCGCTTGGGTGTGTTTTGTATGCATTGTGCGTCGGCCATCCTCCATTTCGTGCGGATTCACCCTATGCAGCCATGCAGCGTATCGTTCATGACACAGAGCGTCCCATACGGGAGATTCGCCCTGAAATACCTGTTTGGTTGTCAATGATGATCCATCGCTTGTTGGCGAAAGAGCCAGGTAATCGGTTCGAATCGGCGTCGATGGTGTCTGATATTTTAGAACAAGAATTAGCCTATTCTCAGAATCCAACGCGGCTTGAAAGGCCAAGTCGGGACTGGATGACGTTCGAGAAGTCGCGGAAGCGGACCAAGGTTGTACTGCTGGCTTTGGCTGCAGCCATTGTGGTTTCAACTCTGTCGATTGTCTTGAACAGGTCTTGGTCAGGAACCGCAGGTTTTCATTCTTTTTCGCCACTTCAGAACAGTACCAAAACCACTAGCGACTCCAAAAGAATGAGCGTCGACTTGCCTGAAACCACGAGTGGTCGGTCCGTGGGGTTATGGACTGAAGATGGTTATCGCGATGCAGTCCTATTGAGTCGTTTCATTCAAGCGACTCTGCATACGAGCCAACCTTTGATCGACCCGCTCGACGTAGATCTCGAAACGCTCAAGCAGCAAATTCGAGAGTACGAGCGCCGCGAGCCTTAACGTGTTTTATTGAGAGTTACTTGTCCATTCGAAAGAGGATTAGAAAATGAAAAAGAAAATGGTTTGGTCAACCCTAGCCTTGATGGTTACGATCGGAGGCCTTGGGATTTCCTTCGCTCAGCAGTCGACACCACAATCATCACTACCAGCATTACCAGAAGCGCCTGTCGTAGGGCAAACCATTGCTGGATTTCGCGATCCTGATGATGCTTATCGAAATCCCAGAATAATTTATCCGGCAGTTGCTGGATGGCCTTTAGCCTATGGCAGGGCTGATCATGCTGGCTCAGGCTATCATGAATTCACCAATCAACTACTCGTTGAATACCAAGCCGCAAGCGACGACGCAGCAAAAAACAGTATCCTCGCAAAACTGACGGAAACGGTTGGCAAGCAGTTTGATGCACGCCAGTCAGCTCGTGAAAAAGAACTGAAGCAGTTAGAGGATCAACTCGTGAAGCTTAAAGCGACTCAGAGCAAGCGAACATCGCAAAAAGATCGAATCGTCAAAGACCGAGTTCAGCAGCTCATTAACAACGCAGAGGGAATTGGCTGGGGGGGCAACAGTCCGTCCGAAGGGGCGTTTCAATTTCAGGCGGAGCCAGCCGACGTTGGAGGTTTATTGCCGCCGCTTGAGCCTGGTTATGCACCGGCCTTGCCGAGTCCTGCTAGCAATAAGCCATAGATCCTTCTTGCCTTTCCTGCCCAGGGGATCCTCAACCATGGAGCGAACGGCACAACCAAGCCGCTGGACGCTCCGCAAGGTTAGTTGTGTTCGACTTCCGACGCTTGGCTGCTGATTAGGACTGGGCAATCAAGGCCCAGACGATGGGTTTGGATTCTTCGATCGCTTGGATCACTTCGGTGCAGCGATCGCGGTTGCTACCACGAGCAAGCTCAAGCGCCAGCTTGGCTGCTTCCAATGCATCTTCCTTGCGGTTGTTTTCCTTGAGTGCAATAGCAATCACTAACTGAGAAAGCCAATCTTCCGGTCCTGATAGCTTCAGGGCCAGTTCTGCATTCTCTAGCATTTCTTTTGCTTCGCGCGGAGTGACCTTGGTCTTTGATGCCGCGATCAGAACGGCCAAGCGCATCGCAGGCAATTCAAAATCGGACTTCTTGGCAATTACATCTAGATCCTTTCCAGCCAACGCGTACTCCTTTTGCTCCCCTGACCACAATGCTCGTAATCCGAGAACGACAGGGTTTGTTTTATCGAGTTTCACTGCTTGCGCCATTTCGGGCTTGCCCTTTTTCTTGTCGTCACGTTGCAATGCAACAACAGCTTTACCAGCTTTCGCGACACTGCCTAGCGCAGGATTCAATTCTTCCGATTGCTCAAAACACTTCGCCGCTTCGGCATTCAAGCTAAGTCGTAAGTTCAGTAATCCTTCCAAGAATTGCGAGGCTGCATAATTGGCCCCACGCTTCTGAACCAGTTCGAGCATGGCTTGGTTGTGTCCTTTGGAACGACTTCCATCGAGATCCAAGAATTCGGAGAGCTTAGCTTGTTTTTGATTTCTAACCGTTTGCCATTCGGTGTACTCCGATTCCAATTGAAGCATATCCTTGCAGGCTTCCACTCTTCGGCGTAAGGCATTTTGCAGTTCAGCACTGAGTTGCAAGATCTCGTTGGATTTAAGCATCACATCAAAGTCGGCAGCCGCTTTTTGGCGACTAAGAAACGCTTCCGTGTTGCGGTCAAGTCCACCACCTCCCTTGCCGGTGTCGTTTTGATTTCGGTCTCGTTCCAATTCTCGAAAGATCTGATCCGAGGTGCGAGCGGAATTCATCGCTTGCAATTGCTTTTGAAAGCCTTGAGTTTGAATTTGTGCAACAGCTTTTTCCGTTGCTTGGAAAGCCGCGTTGATTTTCGTTTGTCGTTGCTTAAGCTCGTCCAGTTTTTTGACATGCTGGTCCATCTCGTCGAAAACCTGCCCCAACGCCTCGAGACTCTTTTCAAACGATTCGGTCTGGCCGGATGAGTCGTCCGCAGGCAAAGGCACAACCCACAGCAAAGTCATGCAAGTGACAGATAAGGCCTGCCAAAACCATGGAATGAAGGAAGGGGGAAATTGAATTGCGTTTGTCAGTTTGAACATCATACAGCCCGTTTTTCTAACACCTTGCTCTAGATCCAATGCCCAGAGCATCACTGTATCATGAGCTGCGAAACTACTTCGCGTCAACTAGGATTTCCGGGAAACTGTTTCGTAACTTGCTCGGAACTTGGATGTTCTGCTTGTGGGAGAAGTTTTGTTAGCTGCTTGCGCTGGAATAGCTTCTTAACGCTCGTTGAAAAATCCAGCGGCTCAGTACCAGCGAAGCGATCGTTGCCAAAAAGGTAAAACCGATCAAATACCATTCCCAATTGGCTTTTGGCGAAATTGGTTGGGCCAAGAGCCGCGCAGGAACATTGACCACGACCAATACAGGACAGATGAACGTGAACGCATACCAAAGAGGAATCCCCCAGCCCGTTTCATAAATCTCCATGGGGTATCGCGAGAAGTTGGTGATGTAGAACCAGAAATCGTAGAGGCTTTGGTTCCTTCCAAGCCAAATACTTGTCGCGGCCAAGCACGTTATCAAGCTGTACAACAATGCGACACCACAGGCGATAAACAAAACGTACAAAGTCAATTCCAGTGGTCCGACTGACCAAGCCGGATCGGTCCTGTTGCTTAATCGAAATAAGGCGTACCCCAGAATCAAAAGCCCTAGGAAAAAGTTGCTCAACGAAGGCCATTCGACCTTTCGAAATGAGATCAAGAACTGAGTGTCGATGGGCTTGAGCAATGCAAAGTCCAAGCCGCCCGTTCGGATCAATTCACTGAATTCCTGGGCGTTGGGCATCAAGAAGGATTGAACAATCGAGTTGATCAACCAAGTTGTTGCTAGAAAGACGTAGAACTCATCCGGCCCCCAACCGGTCGAAACGCCGATCGATTTCACGTGGAGAAAAACGACCAGATAGAACCCAAGATTCATCAGAAGCCAAGAAATGCTGGAGATGCAATCGAGCAGGAAATTGCTTCGAAAGCTCATGTCTCGAATCAAGCTATTGCGAGCAAAGGTGATAAACACTCGCAGGTAGCTTGGGCTTTGATTGGCAGTCATTCCGTTTGTTTTACTTGCTGATTTGGTTGTAAGCTTTTTCGAAGATGTCTCCATACACGAGCTCACCCCCTTGGTGGCCAACCAAGCCGATCAGGAACATCATTCCGATGGAGCCCAGTCGCCATGCTTGCCCCAAAGCGTTCGATTTGTATCGCCGTTCCAGTAAGCCTAAAACAACCAGTACAACCCCCAGGATAGCAGTGCTCGTACCGAGCCAACGATGCATGAAAAAGCTGCGTTCGTTTTCGGTCGCATTTGCGGAAAGGGCGTTTGTCCAGGCTGGATACCCTTGTAGGTCTGCAAAAGACCATCCCATGATCACCGCGACGATGCTGGACACGCTGGCCATCGCTAAGCATTGGAAGGCAGCCGACCTGCAGCGTGTTCCCAGGAAGTACGACAGAAAGGCTGCGACGCCGCTCAGTGTAAACAACACTATCGGAAAGTGAACAACAGCCGGATGGAAGTAGCCAATGGCTCGCATCAGCCGCGACGGGAACGAAATCGAACCGGTTCCGGATGGTTCTGCATTCGTTGCAACCAGCGATGCGTCTGCCGGCCAATCCGCTCCTTCATCGATCCAGACTTTGAGAAGAGCCAGTTCGGAGGCTGCAAGTGGCCCGTCTGGGGGCATGACCAAACTGTCCTTCAGCTTCAATTTGGAGGGTTGATTCAGATAGTCGTTCCACAACGAGCTACCAGCCGCGTTGCCTGGTTCGACAAACGCAAGCAACGCTGCTCGATCGGCAATCATGAATCCATTCGAGGCTTTATCCCCTTCGTGGCAATGCAAACACCGCTCCTTCAACAAAGGTGCGATGTCGCGTCCGAAGTTGACTAGCTTTTGGTTTGGAGTGGCGTCCTGACCGATCGATGTTCGCGGTTCCAATAGGGAACATGCCAGCATCAATAGGCAAGCAAGAAGGATTTTGTTCATATTCGGGATTGTTTGGCGTGAGAACAATTGGCACGGAAACGGCTACCGCTATTTCCGTATAGCTTCTATCTAGCGAGACGGTTTTTGTTGAGCGAACATCCACTCGTATAGGGCGGGGTTGGAATAGGTTGCGGTCCAGCTGTCGTGCTCTACCCCTGGGTATTCGGTGTATTGAACGGACGACCCCACAGCCTTCAGTGCGTTGACCATTTCTTGCGAGCGGATCACTTTGACAACCGAATCGTTTGCGCCATGGAAACACCAAATGGGCAGCTTCGCAAAGGTTTTAACCGTTGCTGGGTCTCCACCGCCACATACTGGTGCGGCGGCCGCAAAAAAATCTGGATATCGTGCAATCGCATCCCAGGTTCCGTACCCACCCATGGAAAGACCAGTAATGTAAATTCGGTTGGGATCTACACCGGCTGAATCAACCATCTCGTCAAGAAGTTCCTTGATGGCTTGCATGGACGAACTAGGTTCTTTCGGCAGCTCGCTCGAATCTTCGGACCAATCGACTTCAGACCATTTCTTCTGTTCCGGACACTGAGGAATAACGACGTAGCATGGGTACTGTTTGCGTCGTTGTTCGTCTGCAAAATCGGATGCGGCATGGACCAGAGTTACTTGGTTATCGTCCCCTCGTTCGCCCGCTCCGTGTAAGAACAAAACAAGAGGATATTTTTTCCCGGGTTGGTATCCCATCGGCTTGAGCATGCGATATCGCAACGAAACCTTGCTGGTGGACACATATTCCCGTGGTTCGTAGACCTTGGTCATGGCAAGGATGCGGGCCGTCCGCGGATCCGAAATGGGCTCCTGAGCATTCGATACATTCAAGCTCAAGATGACACCCGTTGCGACCAGAACCATGGACGCAAGTCGCTTCGAGCAGACGATGGGAGCATTCAAGTTATTGCCTTTCCAGAAACGCGATTGTTGAGAGAAAACTTTAAGACAAAGTATACCCGAAAAACGCAGTTTGTGCGACTAATTCAAGGGCGTTCACCCATGCCCCTCTGCAGAACTCTGCATGGCTTCGTTCTGCGAGGCTGAATTGTGTGGGACAAACATGGCAAACCAAACCACCCCCAAGGTTGCAGCAACGACTGAGGCGATCAAGACCATGATTTGAGAGAAGTTGACTAGCTTGGAGTCATCGAAGGCCAGGATCGACACAAAAATCGACATCGTGAATCCGATACCTGCCAACATGGAAGCACCAACCAAATGCGACCATCGCAAGTCGGATGGTAAAGAGCATGCTTTGAGGCGGACGGCCAAGAAACAGAACATAAGAATCCCAGCAGGCTTGCCGATCACGAGCCCAAGAAATATGCCAAGACTATTTGGTTGCGAAAGCCCCTCCAGCCAATCACTACCAATAGGGATGCCTGTATTGACGATTGCAAAAAGTGGCAAGATCCCAAAGGCTACAGGTCGATGGAGGGCATGCTGCAGCCCATACGACGGCGAGTTCTTGCCTCCGTCGCGAAAGGGCAGTGCAAAGGCCAATAGCACACCAGTAAGTGTTGCATGCACGCCAGAATGAACCATGCAGTACCACATGGCGACACCCCCAACGAGATAAATCCACACCGAATTCACGTTGAGTCGATTCAGTAAGCACAAACCTAGGAAAACTCCGATGGCTCCGGCAAGGTAACCATAGGCAATCGATTTGGTATAGAAGATTGCAATAACGAGAACGGCTCCTAGGTCGTCTGCGATGGCAAGGGCCGTCAAAAAGACCTTTAAAGAAAAGGGTACACGATTGCTCACCAAGGAAAGCACCCCAAGCGAAAACGCGATGTCGGTTGCCATAGGAATTCCCGCGCCACGTTGCCCCTCCGTTCCATAGGTCAGCGAAAGATGGATGGCTGCAGGGACCACCATACCACCGACCGCCGCACAAATCGGAAGAAGTGCGTCGCGAAACGATCGCAGTTCCCCAATATAGATTTCACGTTCCAATTCCAGCCCAACCAGCAGGAAAAAAACGGTCATCAGTCCATCGTTGACCCAATGCTCAATGGACATGCCTGCAACGTGATAGTGCATCCAATGAAAATACGTATCTGCGAAAGGGGAATTCGCAACGATAAGAGCCAAGAACGTAAAGCAAACGAGCACAATCCCGCCGGATCGTTCACTTTCCACAAAGTCCTTAAAAAGCTTGGTTGCAATCATGTTTCCGTTTCGTGCTCAAGAGTAAATGCGATGGCTCAAAACAAAATGAGACTAGTTCCCACGTCTCAACTCAGCGTGCTATCATTGAGGCTGCATTTTCGAAGCCCGAAAAACAAGAGAGGTTTTATGATCCGGTTCATGGTTGCATCCTTCGTCGTTACCATCTGCACAAGTCTAGCACAGGCTGAGAATTGGGGCCATTGGCGAGGCCCTACAGGGAACGGAGTGTCGCTCGATGCAAATCCTCCGGCGCAATGGTCTGAGAAGCAAAATATGCGTTGGAAAGTGAAGATTCCCGGGAGCAGTTCGGGTTCGCCCGTTGTTTGGGGCGATCAAGTTTTCATCGTAACCAGCGTGCCAACTCAGAATGAAAAGCTTAGTTTTCAAGTCCATAGTTATGATCGCCAGAGTGGCAAACAGAATTGGCAACAAACTGCGATCGAAGCCAAGCCTCTCGAGCCGACTCATTCCACCAACAATTATGCGTCCGCTTCGCCATGCACTGACGGCAAATACGTGTTCGCACATTTTGGTTCTCGGGGGTTGTATTGCTACACTATGGACGGAAAGTTTGTTTGGAAGCGAGATTTCGGAGTCATGAAGACTCGCAATGGGTTCGGGGAGGGTAGCTCGCCGACGTTAGTGGACGACATGATTATTGTCCCTTGGGACCACGAAGAACAATCCATGCTGTTTGCTTTGAACAAGGCAACAGGCAAATCGATTTGGGAAACCAAACGAGACGAGCCAACCTGTTGGGCGACGCCGCTGGTCGTGGATCACGAAGGAAAACGACAGGTCATCATGAATGGCCAAAACAAAGCACGGTCCTATGATCTGGCTACTGGACGGGAATTATGGAACTGTGGCGGACAGACCGAGCGGCCATGCGCTTCCCCCTGTGCATCCGACGGACTTGTTTTCGTTGGCAGCGGTCATCGAGGAGCTTTCATTGGGGCCTTCACGTTGAAAGGCGAAGGCGATATCTCGAAAACGAAGAATGTTGCTTGGTCGATCAATAAAGATACCCCTGACGTCGCGTCTCCGATCCTTAGCAAGGGGCGTTTGTACTTTTACAAGAGCAAGTCAGGACAGCTAACCTGCGTAAATGCTGCAACGGGCAAGCCGTTCTATTCGGCATCGCGAATTCCAGGCATGAATAGCACCTATGCCTCACCCGTGGCTGCTGGGGGACGCATCTATCTTACCGATCGCGATGGAACCATCGTTGTCATTGAAGATGCGCCGGAATTGAAAGTGATTGCAACGAACTCGATGAATGAACCCGTCGATGCAACCCCAGCCCCCGTGGGAAACCAGTTGTTCGTACGGGGCGCAGAGCATTTGTTCTGCTTGAGCGAAAGTGAAGGCTGATTTTATGCTCGCGCTGGCAGCTGGCTTCCGGTATCTGCACTTCGTTGTTGTGATTTGTTTTCTTGGAGGTCTTTCTCCTCTAGCACTTGGTGATGAGACCATCGAAATCTCTGGCATTCAGCCTTGGGAAGTCGTCCAGCGTGACATTGCACAAGAACAACCAGGCGGAGCCGATATCCACATTCAATGCAAAGCTGCTGCCGCTCGAGTTGTTGATCGAGAACAAGTATGGCAATATCGAATCCTGGATTGCCAAGTATCTGACCGGCAGATTCAACCAACGCCATCCGCCACCAGCGATGGAGTTCCGTGGATAAGTCTTCCAGCAGATCCCGACGCAACAAATTCTCAAGGGGCTTTTCGAATTCACTTGAATGCAGGAGGCTGGTATCGTTTGGAGATTCGACGTCTCAACCAGGAAAACGTGATGGCAACGGGAGCGGTCGAGCCGATTGGTGTCGGGGAGGTCTTCATGATTGCAGGGCAGTCTTATGCGACTAATTGCAATGATGAACGGCTATTGGTTCAAGATCCAAAAGCTCGAGTGTCTGTATGGAACCCAAAAACGAATTCCTGGGGGATTGCGAATGACCCACAGCCAGCACCCGATGGAAGCGATGGAGGATCCATTTGGCCTCCCTTTGGAGATGAGATTGCAAAGCGATCGAACGTTCCCGTTGGGTTGGTGAACGTAGCTGTGGGGGCTACCTCAAGCCATCAATGGATGCCCGGCGGTGTATTGCATCAACGGCTGCTAGAAATGGGAATTCACATTCAGCGATTTCGAGCCGTTCTTTGGCAGCAAGGGGAGTCCGATGTGTTGGCGGAAACTTCGACCGATCAATACGTAACCAATCTCAGGCAGATTGAGAAAGAGGCGTCAAGCGCATGGAGTTTCCGTCCGACATGGTTTCTCGCAAAGTCAACGCATCACCCAACGGTTTATAACAATGCTTCTGGTGAAGGCCAGATTCGAACGGCGATCGATCAGCTTTGCATGGAGGTTCCGTTTCGACATGGACCCGATACAGATTCGCTTCAAGGAGAAAATCGCGGCGACATCAGGTCCCGTCGACACTTTACTGGCATTGGTCAGATTCGAGCGGCAGCCCTCTGGTCCGACACGATACACCCTTGGATCGGTAAGAAAGATTCGCTTCGTCAAAGCAACGAAAGTGTTCAACCGTGATCGAATCTCGTAGCTATTCTTTTCTTGGTACGACGCAATGTCTTTGTCCTGATTGCCTGAGTGTCGTGCCTGCCAAAATCATCGCTCGCGGCGATCGAGTCTACTTTCGTAAGTCCTGCCCGACGCATGGGCTTCGCGAGGATTTTGTCTGCTCTGATCGAAAGTGGTACGATCGATACGACTACGCTCTACCACCCAAGCTTCCGAAACAAACTTTTGTAGAACCAAAATTGGGGTGCCCGTTAGACTGCGGGCTGTGTTCCGAACACGAACAACATACTTGCGTCGCCGTCCTAGAGATTACAGATAACTGCAATCTTTCTTGCCCCATGTGCTATGCCAATAGCCGGCCTGGACTGAAGCACAAAACCGTCGATGAGGCAAAAGCTGCAATCGATGCCTTGGTTCGAGCCGAAGGACGGGCCGATGTGATTCAGATTTCTGGTGGGGAGCCAACAACGCATCCGAACTTGATCGAGATCATGGAGTATGCGCTGGCTCAGCCGATCGATTATGTGATGCTCAACACCAATGGGATCAGGCTTGCAAAAGATGACGCATTGGTCGATTGGCTTGGTTCGCATCGCAATCGCATCGAAATCTATCTGCAGATGGACGGCGTGTCCGATCAGGTCTTTGAAAAATTGCGAGGCGAACCGCTGGCGGAGATTAAGCTCCGAGCTTTAGAACGAATCGGACAAGCAGGTCTTCACGTTACCTTGGTTGCTGCCATGCAAGCCGGAGTTAACGAAGACGAAGTTGGCGACTTGCTGCAACTGGCTCGCGAGCGACCTTGGATCAGTGGCCTTAGCCTGCAACCGGCTACTTACAGTGGTCGTTACTTTCTGCCTGATGAGCTCGAGCAAAGAATCACTACACCGGATTGTATCCGGTTTCTGTGCGAGCAGTCGCAAGGGTTGTACTGCGATGAAGATTTCTTTCCGCTCCCTTGTGCGCATCCCAATTGCCATGTTCTCTCCTTAGCTTTTCGACATGATGGAGACTTAGTACCGCTTACGCGATTCGTCGATGCAAAACTGAATCTGGACTTACTTGCGAACGGATTGTCGTTCACTCGGCAGGAAGGGAAACGTTTGGTTCAGCAGTATCTTGCTCGCAACAATTGTTGTGGACCTTCGGGCTGCTGTGAACCGGCGGAATCGGTGCCTGCCGATTCTAGGATGCTGCCCGTTCTTTCACCATTGAATATGGCTTCATCGAACGAGTTGGAGAATGTCGCCGGCAATGCATTCTTCGAAAAAGCACTTCAAGAGCAGATTGGTGGCGAGCAATTGTTTCGGATTACCATCACATCTTTTTTGGATGTCTACAATTTCGATGTGCGTCGCGTGATGAAGTGCTGTACCCATCATGTCCTTCCGTCTGGACACATCATTCCCTTTTGTGCGTACAACGTGTTGTACCGTAATGGGCATGTGGCCTTGCCCGAACTCAAGATACCTTCGACCCAGGTACATGAATGACAGATTTTGGCCGATGGGGCTACACCTTGATTTTGTTGGGGTCGTTGGTGGCTGCTTCGTTGTTGGTGCAGCGGCGGCAAAGCAAACTTTCGTTGTCTATGCCGGAACGATGGGCCATTCGATTAAGTGCCTTTCTGGGGGCCATGTTGGGGGCGAAATTACCATTCGTCATGTCGAGTGGATGGGAGGCTTTCTACAGTGGTAATGCTTGGTTCATGGATGGGAAAACCATTCTGGGCGGGATCTTTGGTGGCTATCTTGCGGTCGAATTCGCGAAATGGATCTTTCAGATCCGTGTGAAAACAGGGGATAGCTTTGCATTGCCTATCGCGATTGCTGTTGGCGTAGGGCGAATCGGTTGCTTCATGGCAGGGTGCTGTTTTGGAAATGTAACGGAAGTTCCATGGGGAATTCATTTTGATACCGCAAGCGATCCGCCCGAGGTGTTGCGGCATCCAACACAGCTTTACGAGGTGGCGTTCCATTGGATGGCAGCTGTTGTTTTGCTTGTCGCAGCGAAGCGACGATGGGTTGAGGGAAACCAGCTCAAAGCCTATTTGATCGCCTACTTGGCGTTTCGATTCTTCACGGAGTGGTTGCGCCCTGAGTCTGCGATTTTGTTAAACTTGACGAGCTACCAAATTGCGAGCGCGTTGCTGATGACGGTCTTGATCGTTTTGTGGCGTTGGGATAGTAAGCTGGTAGCAATGCAAGAACCCGCGCTGGAGCTTCTGCACAAAGATCTCCAAAACGATCTCCACAAACCCCTGATTGACTAAGAATAGGGCCTCTGCCGAAATGATGGATGAAGCACCAAAGCAATTGGATCTGGAACGGTTCATCGCTGGACGCTGGAAGGAGTTTGATGGTGAGGTCCGAGCCACGTTGCTTCGGTTGATCTTGATTGTTGTCTTCTATTCGATCCAGTTAGTTCATTATTTGAGCCTCACCGAATGGTCCGATGCGGACAAGATTTTTCATCGTCAGGTCACTTTGGTGGCTGCGGGTTGGTTGTTTGTGTCACTGGCGGTGTTTATCTCGCTCAAAGGTGGCTTCATGCCAGCAGCGCTGAAGTACATTACCACCGGAATTGATTTGTCGCTTGTTCTGTTGTTGTGTTGGCTGGGGCATGGACCGGCCAGTCCGTTGGTGAACGTGCTGTTTGTGGTGTTGGCAATGGCGGCATTGCGATTCCGAATCCGGCTGGTATGGTTTGCGACCGCCTTAGCTGCGATTGGGTATGAAAGTTTGGTTGCTTCCGTAGATGGTAGTTGGTTCGATGCTCAGCACGTGACACCCGTTCTAGATCAAGCGATTACCTTATGCGCTTTGGTTTCTTCCGGCGCAGTGTTGGATCAACTCATTCGTGGTAGACGAGAGACAAGCAGGAGATCAGCATGAATGTTCCACCGATAATGGCTCAGTCCTGCGAACATTGCGGGGCCGAGTACAGCGCGAATGCAAAGAAGTGCTGGATATGCTATCAAGATCGACCGCTCAATCCTTATTCTGTGGATGCTCCGGTTCCGGCAGGTGCAGTGGCTTTTCCAAATGGAAAGCAGGTCACTGCATACACTCCGTCGGCGTGGGATTCCTCCCTGATGGCGGTACTCATACTTTGCATGGTGTTGACGGTCCTTATCGGCATTGGCATGGTAGTTCAGGACCGCGGAATGATCATTCCCTTTGGGATTTTCGTCGGGCCAGCTTTCGCGATCACGATCATAAGAGGGATGATACAATCTGGTACTCGAGTGCGTCCGGGAAGCTTATTGTTGACCTTTTTCTTGTCGCTGATCGCGACCTTATTGGTTTTGTTCCTGCTTGCAGCTGCTTTAGTTGGAATGTTGTTTTTGATATGTCTTTCGTCGGGCCTAAAATGATTTTGCCTCGGAAAGATGGTTGGTGACGGCTTCCCGTAGTGGATCTGGCTACAGATCCCACTCCACATCACCAACATGTAGTGGATCTGGCTACAGATCCCACTCCACATCACCAACATGTAGTGGATCTGGCTACAGATCCCACGCCACATCACCGACACGTAGTGGATCTGGCTACAGATCCCTCCGCGCCGCATTAAATCACATACAGCCAAAGAAAGGCGGGCGCCCTAGAAACTTGGATGAACCCAATAATTGCGGTTGAACATTTCGGGATTTACGACAGATTAGAGCAATGTCTGTCCAATCATTTAGGCCTGTTCTAGGAATCCATACAATTAGGAGTGCAATCATCGTGAAACCGATCGCTGTTATGAAATCGGGAAGAGGGAAATCGGTCAAAGCGACTGTGCTTGCCAGCCTTGCTTCTTTTGTTTTGGGTTCGATTCATTCGCCGATCGCTCGAGCCGATGAAGGTATGTGGCTGTTCAACGCCGTTCCAAAGGCTCAACTTAAGAAGAACCACAACTTCGAACCAACCCAAGAGTGGCTGGACCACGTGATGCTTTCTAGCGTCCGATTCAATTCTGGCGGATCTGCATCTTTTGTTTCGTCGCAAGGATTGGTGCTGACCAACCACCACGTTGCATCGGACACTCTGTACAAGCTATCTACCCCGGAACACAACTACAACGAAGATGGATTTTTGGCAGCTTCGCAGGCTGACGAAATCAAAACACCCGATTTGGAATTGAACCAACTGATCTCGATCGAAGATGTTACCGAAAAGGTAAATGCTTCTGTCAAAGAAGGTATGACATCGCAAGAAGCCAGTAAGGCTCGGCAAGCCACGATGGGGCTCATTGAAAAGGAATCCCTCGATGCGACAGGGCTTCGAAGCGATGTGGTAACGCTGTATGGTGGCGGGCGCTATCATTTGTATCGTTACAAGAAGTACACCGACGTTCGATTGGTATGGGCCCCTGAAGCTGGTTCCGCATTTTTCGGTGGCGATGCAGACAACTTTGAATACCCACGCTATTGCTTGGACGTGACTTTGTTTCGCGTCTACGAAAACGGCAAGCCAGCCAAGATTGATCACTTCCTGAAGATGGACCCCAGTGGAGCCAAAGAGCAGGATTTGGTATTCGTCTCAGGTAATCCTGGCCGCACGCGACGTATTTTCACTCATGATGCCATCGAGTATCAACGTGATCTGGCCATGCCGCGAACCATGAATTTGTTGCGACGCAAAGAAGTGTTGATGCAGCAGTATGCGTTGGCTGGCCCAGAACAGCAACGTCGATCACGAGACGATCTTTTCGGTATCCAGAACTCACGCAAGGCAATCACGGGTATGTTGTCGGGACTTCAAGATCCTGAATTTACCGCGTCTAAGAAACGCGAAGAAACGGAGCTTATGAGTCGTCTTGGTCAGGACCCAAAACTTGCCCCATTAACCAAGGCATGGCAGCAGATTCGCGATGCGCAAGTCAAGCGTCGCGAATATCTAACCAAAACTGCAACCCTACGTAGCCAACTGTACGGCATCGCCGAAAAGTTGACCTTGATGGCAGGCGAAGATCGCAAAGCCAGCGGGGACCGATACCGAGAGTTTCGAGACAGCAATCGCGAATCGCTTCAACAGGAACTTTTTTCAGAAGCTCCGATCTATGAAGACTTGGAACGCATGCAATTGGCGGATGAATTGGCTCGGTTGATCGACGATCGAGGTGGAAACGATCCATTGGTGGTAGCAGCCTTGGCGGGCAAGAGCCCCAAGCAACGAGCGGCCGAAATCATCGCTGGAACAAAGCTGATGCAAGTTGCCGAACGAAAGAAGCTAGCCGAAGGAGGTTCGAGCGCAATCGCTGAATCCAAGGACCCCATGATTCTATTGGCGAAAGCCATGGAGCCCGAGTATCGGAAGATGCACGATGTGATGGATGCGATTGAAGAACAAGAGCGCCAGGCCTATGCCAAAGTTACCGAAGCCAAGTTTGCCGTCGGTGGCGATTCCGTCTATCCCGATGCGACATTTACCTTGCGACTGGCCTATGGCAAAGTCTTGGGCTACGAGACCGATGGCAAAAAGATTCCTGCTTGGACAACCCTAGGGGGGGCATTCGAACACGAAGCCTTGCACCTTACCAAGGATCCTTGGGTTCTTCCCAAGAGCTGGAAAGAAGCCAAAGGAAAGCTGAAGTCGGATACTCCTTTTAACTTTGTTTGTACGGCAGATATCATCGGCGGAAACTCGGGATCGCCCGTGGTCTCCAAAGAGGGTGCGATGGTAGGAATCATCTTCGATGGTAACATCGAGAGCCTGACTGCCGATTTTTACTACACGGAGAAGGTTTCGCGAGCTGTAGCAGTTCACATCGCAGGTGTGCTAGAAAGCTTACGAACGATTTACAATGCCCCTCATCTTGCAGAAGAAATGGGCCGCTAACCTGAATCGTTCCTTCTGAACCGCGGGCGCTAGCCGCGATACGGATCGTTCTCTTCTGGCATAGTGAGTCTCGCGGCTAGCGCCCGCGGCTCAATAGGATCATCTGTAGAGGCCAGAATAGCCGATATACGAATGATCCAAACACTGAAGATGAGCTTGATGAACGATCCCGATACTTCACCTGATGAATCAAGCGTTACGTCTGACAACGCTGGACCACAGCAACTACCAGACAATCAGCCGATTGCACCAAGCGAGGAAGATATTGCCACGGCATATCATGAAGCGGGGCATGCGATTGTAGCGCTATCATTAGGGCGGTCGGTAGAGAAGCTATCTATCGTTCGGAATTCCATACGATTGGGAGTGGTGCAACTGGGCAAAGGTCGGAATGGACGAAAGCAAGATTACTTCGAAACCGAAGCATTGATTCTGCTTGGTGGCTTGGTCAGCGAAGCTCGGTATACCGGCCAGTACAATTGGGGAGGAGCCCAACAGGATCTTAGATCTCTGCGAAGGCTTTCATTAGCTAGGGTGGATACGGAAGCCAAGGCCGAACGACTTGAACGGAGGCTATTGGATAAGACCTCACACCATTTAGATCAAGACGGTCACTGGGAGGCGGTCGAAGCAGTGGCCGCCGAGTTGATCAAGTCGAAGCTAATCAGTGGGCGCGCTGCCCGGCATCTTTTCGAAGAATGCATGCGCCGCGTTGACTGAACGCCGTAGGCCGTAACAAGCGCAGTAGGCCGTAACAAGCGCAGTAGGCCGTAACAATCGCTAGCGCAGTTACGGCAGCCCCGTTCGCCCCCACTGCCCGTTCGACCTAGTAAATCCTACCTAGCACGCCGTGCCGTAACTGCGTCCAAAGCGACTTGTTACGGCCTACTCCGACTTGTTACGGCCTACTATTGGCATTACTGACCTACCTGCCGGCAAATTTTTGGGAACTGGACTAGAGTTACATCGTCTACAGTTGCATCAAACCCCACCTGAGAACACTTCAACCCGTGATTTTCAGGGGACTGGTCGTCCCTCTCTTCGTATAAGGCAATCGTGATGCTCGTCCGCAAAATTGCACCTTTTCTCATGGTCGGCACGCTTTTACAATCGGCCATCAGCTCGTTGAGCTACGCTCAAACCCAGGAAACCAGCTTCAGCGAACGGTTCGCGCTTGCTGACTCGCGAGACGCAATCCTTGCGGAACTTATCCCAGGAACAGACGACTATTTTTACTACTACTGCCTCCACAATCAACTGACCGGCAAAATCCCTGAGGCTCGCGGGCTACTCGACAATTGGGTGGCTAAATTCGGATTCAACGACCAAAACCGACGCATGCAGACTCGGCAGGTTTTGCTGGAGTATTCCAAGAATCCACAAGCGACAGCTCAATATCTCACCAGCGAATTCGGTATCCAAATATCTCATCCCGCCCCTCGCAAGGACGAAGCTGCGGAACTCGCGACGAAACTCGACCCGATGCTGATCGACTGGAAATCGCTATTGAAGTCTTTTTCAGGCGACATCCAATCGGTGGAACCGAACGCTCTCAGTCACCTAAAACCATTCCTAACCGATAACGATCGTTTGCGTGCTTGGCTAGCTCGTTGCGAGCGTTCTGACGACCCGGATACCGTTGCGTTGGTGGCTAGAGAATTGAAACTGGAGAACTCGCAGGGGTTCGGCTCCTTTCCGATCCACAACGCATTGACTCAGGCGCAATTGACCGAACTGCAAAAACAGATTCCTCGACTTCGTGAATCGCAGGCATTCATTCAAGCAAGACTGCGAAAGATCCGTCCGAACGATGATCTATCACTGGGGGACGAAAGTGTCTTGCGTGACCACTTAACCCAATTGGAGACATTCACTCAAACGCTCCCTGAATCTCAAGCGAGCCTGAAAGCGATGGTGTTGTTTCATCGACTTGCGCTGGATGAACGGAACGGGGATTGGAATCGAGAACGGTTTTTACGATTTCTTTCGCTACCCTGTGGGCGCAACGTAGCAAACCCTGCTTTCCTATCCAAGTTAGTAGGTCGTCCGTTGGTGGACCGGAATGCGAACTTCCAAGCCGAAACGTTGCTGCTACCTATCGTGGACGATTCACAACTGATTGAACGTTATCTTGAACACTTCTTTCAAGCCGATGCGAATGTCGATGGCTTTGCCGAATATCTAGACCGCGATTATCTCAATCGTATGTTCGCGAGCACCAAAATTCTTTATGGAATCGGCGACTCGAAAGTCTATTATGCCAAGCTAGCCCCTGACGCGCAGCGCGAACTTCAAGCGAGAATCGAGCTGAACTATGCTTTGGACAACACTGTTATCTACAAACCCAAAGACCGGGTCAAACTGATACTGGATCTGAAGAATACGCCTGAGGTTTTGGTGAAGATCTATCGCGTGAATGCGAGAAACGTTCTTCAGTTGCAAAAACAACCCGTCAACACCAGTCTAGATCTGGATGGGCTGATGGCGAACATTGAAAAGCGATTGTCGTATGCACTGCCTGCGGATCGCCGGCATCGCGAAACCATCGAACTTCCGGAACTCGATGGAGGCGGGGTTTGGGTTGTTGATCTCTTGGCAAGCGGTCTTCGCAGTCGAGCTTTGATCCACAAGGGGCAACTCCATGCAATGCATCGACCAACGGGCATTGGAAGTCTGTTGCGAGTTTTTGATTCGATGGGTCAGCATGTACCCACGGCGAAGGCTCTCTTCGGAGAACGCGAGTTTGCTGCGGGTGAAGACGGAAACATCTTGATTCCATTTGGCCGATCTGCTGGCAACGAATCGATCATCTTGTTTGACGGGCCCGTGGCTTCGGTGCAAAAGTTCGTTCAAACTACTGAATCTTACTCGATGTCGGCTGGCTTTTTGGTGGATCCGCAGTCGATGCTTTCTGGCAAAATCGCCAAGATGGTGATTCGCCCTAACTTGTTGTGCAATGGACATCTGATATCGCTTGCCAGTTTGAAAAAAGCCAAGCTGACCGTGGTTTCGACCGATCTGGATGGGATATCTGCCACACAAGTCTTTTCAGAGCTTGAACTGTCCGATTCGACGGAACTGGTGAAGTCGTTTCTTGTACCTCAGCGTTTAGCAAATCTTCAAATGACGCTGGAGGGCGAAGTACTTTCCCTGAGCAATAACACGGCGGTACCGGTTTCGGCTTCGCATGCAATAACGCTCAATCAATCTGCAACAACGGCTACGACACATGATTTCTATTTGAACCAAAGCGACCAAGGCTATCGACTTGAAGTCCGTGGGCGCAACGGCGAGCCGTTGAGCCGAGTTCCAGTCCAAATGGAATTCAAGTTACTCGGGCTGGTTCCAACGAAAAGTATTCGATTGGCGACGGATGATTTAGGGGCAATCGCCCTAGGGAAACTACCCAACGTCGAGCGATTTACAGTTGCTTCCGACAAGGTTTCTTCTCGGCCCTTTGACCTTAGTCGAGCAGGTTCCCAGTGGCCGGCGCGAGTGAACTCCGTAAAGGGAACGACCATCGAACTGGACATTACGGATTCTCTGGATGCGGAACCAGTCACCTACTTGGACATCGCAAATCCAGGTCAACCAGATCGATTTGAATTGGTGGAGTACCGTTCGGGGAGCCCCTTCGAGTCCCGTTCTGGTCTACTGAAACGATCGCCCGGATTGCTGTCCATCGATGGATTAGCACCCGGAACATATCGGCTTTCCGATTATCTGCTCGGCAGATCGACCACGATCTCGGTGGTTGACGGCGTCGAGAACGGCGAAGCAATGGTGGGCCAGCATCGCATTCTCGAAACCGATCGTGTTCGGCCGGTGCACATCCGTTCCGTGGAAGTGATGCCGGACAAGGTGGCTGTTCAGATCGGTAACCATGATGCCTTCACTCGAATCCATGTCGTTGCCAATGCGTTTCGCCCTTATGCAAATCAGGCATTATCGCTGGCGGCCCCCGAGCTACCGATTGGGCAGTCTAGTTTGGTTCGCTTCCCGAGTTACTACATCAATTCACTTCGCTTGGACGAGGAGTATCAATATGTGATCCAACGTCAATTGGCTCCGAAGTTCTTGGGTAGTTTGTTGCCGCAACCGAGTACGATTCTAAACCCGTGGGAGCTTTCTGTAACTCAAAATAGTACGATGGATGCAAAGGCGGGAGATGCCATGCCCCCAGGTCCTCAAGATCCATCGAGCTTTGCGGATAGATCGCAAGCCATGAAGCAGTCGCAAGAAATGCTGGCGAGCGCATTACCCGATTATGAGTTTTTGAAAGTGGGCGGAGTGCTGCTCACCAATGGCCGGTGCGACCAACAAGGCTTGCTCCAGATCGACCGGAAGAATCTTGCGGGGCTAACATCGTTAACCTTGGTGGTGGTTCACCCCAGCGGCACAACCTATCGGACAGTTGCATTACCGGCAGATGTACCGATTGAAACGGTCGACAGACGGCTGGGCTCTTCCTTTGCTGAAGCAGATCGATTGACGGAAGTTCAGCAGGTACAGTTACTGCGGGATAGCAACAAGCACGTTTTGGGCGAGGCTGGGTCAACTCGAGTGCGACTGTACAGTTCGATCGCCGAGGTCTTCCAACTTTATCGAACGCTCCTTCGCGATTCTTCGTCTCTAGCGAAGCTGGATTGCATCGAAAAATGGGGAGAGTGGACGCAGGAAGAAAAGCTTGCAGCCTACTCTGGCTTGGCCTGCCATGAATTGCATTTGTTCTTGCTACATCAAGATCGCCCTTTCTTTGACAAGGTCGTCCGACCGTTTTTAGCAAACAAAATGCAGAAGCAGTTTATGGACGATTATGTGCTTGATCATGATCTAACAAAGTACGCCCAGCCCTGGCAGCTGGATCGATTGAATACCGTCGAGCGTGTTTTGCTTGCCAAAAAGCTAGCGGTTCAATCAGCCGCAACCAAACGTTGGTTGAAGGATATCGTGGATGCAAATCCGATCGATAACGTCACGCAATCGGCTCGCTTCCAAGCCGCCTTGATGAGTGTTTCCATCGAAAGTTCGCAATTGCGAAACCAAGTTGCGCTTGGCTTAAGCTTTCTAAGGGAAGCCGATGTGAATCAAGATGGTCCTGTAGATTCGATAATGATGTTTGATGCTGAAGGGGCGACCGTGAAAGAGATGGTCGAAGAATCTACGCCAGGTGCAGGTGGGATGGCGATGCGCGACAAAGGAACGCCCGGAAAACGCGCATTCGCAGGCCGAGAACTGCGACTAGAAAAAGGCCTCGCATACCGGCTGTACGAGGCCATAGAAAGCACTCGAAAGTGGGCCGAGAGCAATTACTTCCGATTGCCAATCGAGAAACAAACTTCAGCGTTAGTGGCACCCAATGCATTTTGGCTCGATTACTTGAGGCATGATAACGATAAGCCCTTCTTGTCGATGCATCTGGATCTTGCGAGTTCGAATGCGCATGAAGCGGTGATGGCGATGGCTGTACTGGGGTTACCTTTGAACGGGCGATCTCCAGAGCCCACAGTGGTCGATGGCAAGATTGTGGTTGAAACCCTAGGAAGTTCGATTGCGTTCGTCCAAGGGATCAAGAACGTAGAAAAAATATCGGAGCCTTCGATTTTACTGGCAACCCAAAACATTTATCTGGCCGACGAAATTGGCCCAACGGCCAAGCCCGTTCAAGGCAAGGCGCTTTTGCGCAGCACCGTCTACCGTCAGCGCTTGGTACTAACTAATCCCAGTGATTCGCAGGTGCAGGTTACGGTTCTACAGCAGATACCTCAAGGCGCGATTCCCTTGGAAAATGCGAAGAGCGTGTCCGGAAAGAAGCTGGACTTGGCTCCTTTTGCGACTCAAGAGCTAACAACAAAGTTCTACCTTCCGGAGGTTGGGCAATTTTCTCACTTTGGTTCCCAGATCGCTCAGAAAGAAGAAGGGGTCGAGAAACTTGCGATTGCGATCGCTTCCTCCAGTCTGAAAGTACTGGCTACACCTGATTCCATCGATGAAACCTCTTGGGTGTATATCGCATCATGGGGTACGGACGCTCAGGTTCTTACCTACCTTGCCGATGCTAACTTATCGAAAACTGATTTGGATCTGATCGCATGGCGGATGGCAGACCGAGCGTTTTACGACAAGTGCATCCAACAGTTATCCGAATCAGGGATCTTTCAAAACAGTCTATGGGCTTATTCGATCAAGCATCACGATACAAACCGCATGGAAGAGTATCTGGAAAGGAACTCGATGATTCTTGCACGAGTGGGCGCGCCGTTTCAATCGGATTTGATGCAACTCGACCCGGTTGAGCGGCTTTCGATGGAGCATCTTGATTTTCGCCCTTTGATTGTCGCTCGAACCCATATGCTTGGATCCAAGCGAGTTATCTTGAACGATGGATTTGCGATTCAGTATGCGCAATTCATGGACCAGTTGGCTCAGCAGGCATCGATAGAGCCTGAGCAAAGGTTGGCCGTCGTTTACTATCTGATCCTTCAGAATCGAATTGGCGAGGCGATTGAGCACTTTTCCAAGATCGACAATGCGAATCATGCATGCAAGGTGCAGCATGATTACTTTGCTGCTTATCTGGGGATGTTGCAAGGCAAATTTGAAGAAGCGGACAAGATCGCAACCGCGTATATCGACTATCCTAACTTGCGTTGGCGCGATTGGTTTGCTCAGGTGCGGAATCATGTCGCGCAGCGTAAGTCTTTGCAAGCTGGCAACCCAGCATCGATCGCGGGTTTGGATGACTGGAAAAC
Source organism: Planctomycetaceae bacterium (assembly GCA_027487485.1). GTDB lineage: Bacteria > Planctomycetota > Planctomycetia > Pirellulales > Pirellulaceae > JBKCUI01. The sequence continues at coordinate 69,914 of JAIYDN010000003.1, forward strand.
AGATCCTGTGAATCGAATTCTCGCGGGTGGACGTGAACTGCAGATTGCCATGGATACGGAACTGGCCCCTGTGCTGGACATGACGCGGGAAGGGGATTCGATTCGGATTCAGTATCGCAACTTGAAGGAACTGGAGATCCGTTATTACGTGATGGATGTGGAGTTGCTGTTTAGTCGAAATCCTTTTTCGCAACAAGAATCGAGTCGTTTGAATACGATCGAACCCAATTTTTCGGAGCGAAAGGTGTTGAAAGAGGGGACGGAATCGGGAACACTGGACTTGGTGATACCAGACGCGCTTCGCAACAAAAATTTGGGGATCGAAATCAATGCGGGCGGGTTAGCGAGAAGGCTTGACTGGTACACAAATTCGCTGATTGTGAATCTATCCCCAAGCACAGGTCGCGTTCAGGTGTTTACCAAGCAAGGGATGCAGCCATTGGAGGGTGCTTACGTGAAAGTCTACTCGCGGGAGCAGACCGATGCGATCAAGTTCTTCAAAGATGGTTATACGGATCTGCGAGGCATGTTCGAATACACGAGTCTCAGCACGGATGATTTATCGCGTTCCATACGCTTAGCGATTTTGGTGATTCATCCAGAGCACGGTACGGTAGTCCGCGAAGCAGAACCACCGAAGTAAGGTGCAACGCGAAGGTGGGCCTCGTGCCCCCCTTCGCAATAGGTTTGGTGCGCTAATATTAGCACACCAAACCTATTGCTACACATTGGGGCAAGCCCAAGTGTCGCCCTCTAGGGCGAACCGGGACTCAGTGACGCCATAGCATGCTAGATATCACTTAAGGATTTGCTGGGGGAATAGGATTCGACGATTCAAGTCAAAGTTAAAGTCCCAAAAGAATCTGTCGAAAAATGGGGGGCGAAAAATTTCAGAACCTCAATACCGGTAGCAAACTTTCGCCCTACATTTTTCGACATCAACCATCACCGTTGATTCCGAAATCAAGTACGCAAGATCAGCTGCCGTTTCATTTGCCGAACAATTTCTTGATCTCGCTGTTGTCTTTCTTCTTGGCTTGTTCCAGGATCTTTTTCATCTCTACGGATTGCGAGTCATATTTCAAGACTTTCTCGATCGTTTCCTGTGCCTTGGGGTAGTTCTCGCTGAGCATGTAAAGATGGATAAGGCCAATCCAAGAGGCGGGGAAATTCTGCGCGCTTCGCTGCTCTTCAGGCACCAATTTTTCAAACGCCTCACTTGCTTTCAAAAGATACTCTTCGGCCGTCTTGAGTTCGCCATCTGCCAGAGAACTCTGCCCTACACCGTTGAGGGCAGCAAGGTGATCGGGTTCAATTTCCAGACATTTTTTGAACACTTCGGTCGCCTCGGCAGCGCGACCACTGTTATTCAGGCACCATCCAAGTCCGTTCAGTGCGCTGGTGTCTTTGGCGTTCTCAGTTAAGGCTTCCTTGAACTTAACTTCGGCTTCGCTCAATTTGCGTTGTTGCCAAAGTGACCAAGCCTCTTGAGTTTTCGCAAGTTTTGGAGGACTTGCAGGTTGACCTAACTCTTGTTTCAAACGGCTATTGTCTTTCTTTTCCGCTTGTTCTTTCAAGATGACTGCTTCAGGCATCTTCGGTGAGTACTTTAAGATTTTGTCAGCGAACTGCAAAGCCTTTTCGTAGTCTTCGTTGAGAAGGTAGACTCGCGCAAGGCCAAACCAAGCGGCAGGAATGTTATTGGCTTTGCGTTCGGCTTCGGGGACTCTCTTTTCAAACTCATCGCTGCTTTTCAGCAAGTATTCTTCGGCGGTTTTTAGATCATTGGCTGCGATGGAAGCTTGTCCGACTCCGTTCAACGCAGCTGGATGAGTAGGCTCGAGATCGAGACACTTCTTGAACGCGACGATCGCATCAGTCGGTCGGCCCATATTGCACAGACACCAACCAAGCCCGTTCCAAGCGTTGCTGTTTTTGTCATCTTCCATGAGAACTTCGCGGAACTTGGCTTCGGCTTCGGGCAGTTTACGGCTTTGCCAAAGCTTCCAGGCCGTGGTTGCTTTGTCGCTACCCAGAACACTGTTCGGCACCAGGGCAATAACAGCGATAAACAAAGCACTGCACATGAGTAATCCAAAGCCGGTCAAGCACATCCAAACCAATCGCGTTCGCCGTCGTCGATCGTGCTTGGTAAGCATCTGAGCAACGAAACCCTCTGGATCTGCCAAAGCAAGATCGAGTCTCTTTTGCTCGCGTCCCGGGTTTGGTTGCCATGCGCCGTCTTCGTTTGGGTCTGGAATGCGTTCGCTGATCATGATTGCCCTTTGCGTGTAAGCCTTAGGTTGGTTAAGACGAGATTGCCATCGCCAGCAATGTCCGATTGTTCCGCGGTTGAGCCATCGATCCGCTGTCGCAATTCTTCGATAATGCGATCCAATCGAGCGCGCACCGTTGGATACGAAACATTGGTCTGACTAGCAATCTCTTTGAGACTGCCGCTGGCCAGCACAAACAGCTCGATAAACCTTTGATGCTCCGTTGACAATTGCCCCAGTCGGGTCGCAGGAAACGTCGCATTGATTTCCACCGCACATTGACTGCACTCCATGACTTTGACAGTCATAGGGTGTTCGCAGAACGGACAGACATTGGTAATCGGCTTGTTGGACTGGTTCTTCATGGTGGAATAAGTTAACGGAAATTGATCAGTATGTAAACAAAGTTAAAAAGAAATGGCTAAAAAGTAACTTTATTTAATTTTCCGGTGTTGTGGTTCGTGGACGGTTGCTCGCGTGCGTTTCGTCGTAAAAGGAGGTTGGGTGCCAGGCGCCCGCTTTGCTTTCCATTGCCAATCCGCAAATGCGCGTTGCTGTGGCATTCGTCTGAGAATTTGCATCCTGATAAGGATAAAAGCTTGTAGCCGGTGGTTGATCGCTAGCGACACCACAGAAACATTGCCCCGAGCTACTTGAGAATCCTGGAGGCATGCAAGCACCCGTAACGGCATAGATGCTTCCGATTGTATTGAACGTGGTCAGCTCTTGTTTGCTGGCACCCCGTTGGGGTGCTGTGGGCGAGCTAATGCGTAACCGGTGGTGTCGCTGACGCTCAACCACCGGCTACAGGCTTTCATTCCTACGGAATAGAAGACAAAAAAGGGCATGATTTTTAAATGCAATCAACAGGGTGTTGCCCGGGTTTTTTACTTCATTGAAGCACGATAGATCCCTCACTTTGGATCTCCCACATGCATCGGTTCCCTATTGCCAATCCACAACTGCGCGTTGCTGTGGCATTCGTCCGGGAATTTGCATCCTGATAAGGATAAAAGCATGTAGCCGGTGGTTGAGCGTAAGCGACACCACCGGGACGTAGTCCCAAGCGACATTAGCATCCTGGAAGGATGCGAGCGCCCTCGTCAGTCGACGTATTGAGCGTCAAATTCGATTCCAGCAGCATTCAGCAACGCAACGTATTCGTCGCGACTCGACTGGTTCAAATGGTGCTGCTCTTGATTCGCGATATAACGCATCACTGTTTCACGGGCAGTTGGACTAACCGAAAAGGCTCCATACCCCTCCTGCCAATTGAATTGGGTGATTCCAATTTGCTCGTGCACCCAGGTTGAAGAGCTTTTCTTTAGCTCTCGCATAAAATCAGATAGTCTATGAGTTGATTTGAAGCCAACTAACAAATGAATATGATCATCGACACCGCCAATACCCTGAGATACCGCGCCAAGCCCGCGGACCGTTCCGCCAAGGTATTCAAAAAGTCGAGGCCTCCATGAACCGTTGAGCAAAGCTTGTCGATGTTGGGTAGCGAATACGATATGTGTATGCAAACTGATATGACTCATTGCGATTGATACCTTTCAGTGCTGGCATCCTTTCGGGATGCTGTAGGCGAAAGAATGCGTAACCGGTGGTGTCGCTGACGCTCAACCACCGGCTATAGGCTTTAATTCCTACGGAATAGCCCAATGCGATTGTGACCGAAGTGGTTAACTGTATTTCTGATGCCATCTGATTGCAACATGGCAGGATCCCGAGTTACCTCAACGCATCGCTATCGACTTGGAACTACCCATGGAGATACATGGTGGGCGTGCGGCCTTGGTTAAGGGGGTGGTGTGGACGCAAGCGAGGCAAGAGCATCGTGGAGCTCACCACCTAGATCTTTATGCACAACCGTGGAAATGGCAGTTGAAAAAAGGCCAGTCTGGCTGGTTATGAAAGTGCTGTGAATTCGCTTTTGACCAACGAAATGTCAGGTTAAATTTGATTGTGCGCAAATTCAAGTGGCTTCTTGCGGCAGATGCAAGGAATCGTTGGCTTTTTAGGGTAAGATAACACGACATCAATTTCCTGCATTGGGTTACCCAACGCAAACGAATACCAGAACACACTGAGGAAAATGTGACTACCCAATCCAACGTCTTTCAAGGCTGTATGCCAGCCTTAATGACCCCTTGCAATTCATCGCGAAATCCTAATTTCGACGCCTTGGTTGCGAAAGGCCAACAGTTGATTCAAGCTGGCATGTCAGCCGTTATCTATTGTGGATCGATGGGCGATTGGCCCTTGCTTACGGATGCTCAACGGCAAGAAGGGGTGCAACGCTTAACCGAAGCAGGCGTGCCGGTCATTGTGGGTACTGGTGCACAGAACCCCAAGATTGCTGCGGAACATGCGGCGCATGCTCGCAAGGTGGGAGCGGCCGGGTTGATGGTGATTCCTCGCGTTCTTTCACGAGGTTCGTCCAGCACAGCCCAACGCCATCATTTTGCGGGGATCCTGAAGGCCGCCGATGGTCTGCCTGCCGTGATTTACAATAGTCCCTATTACGGGTTCGAAACCAAGGCGGATCTGTTCTTTAATCTGCGAGCCGAGTTTTCGAACTTGGTCGGCTTCAAAGAATTTGGTGGTGCCGAGTCGTTAACTTACGCTGCCGAACATATCACCAGCGGCCATCCGGAACTGGCCTTGATGGTGGGGGTCGATACTCAGGTGTTTCATGGCATCGTGCGTTGCGGTGCGGTCGGCGCGATAACCGGCGTCGGAAACGCACTGCCCAAAGAAGTCTTGCGATTGATGGAGCTTTGTCAAAAAGCAGCCAGCGGTGATCAGCAAGCTCGCCAATTGGCCTTGGAACTAAACGACGCATTGGCGGTCTTGTCCAAGTACGACGAAGGTCCAGACCTAGTGTTGTATTACAAACATTTGATGGTTCTGGAAGGAAGCCCTGAGTACGAACATCACTTCAACCCGAGCGATGCATTGAGCGTTTCGCAGCGTGCGTTTTTGGAAGCCCAATGGCGACAGTTCCGGTCCTGGTGGGGTAAGTGGACAGGAAAATCGTAATGAACTCAGATCGCATTGCCTTCATCGATTCGCATACCGAAGGGGAACCGACTCGGGTTATCACTGCCGGCGTTCCCGATTTGGGCAGAGGCCCTGTTCGAGATCAACTGCAACAACTGAAGTCACAGGATTGGTTTCGCCGCTGTGTGATCTTGGAACCGCGTGGCTGGGACGCGTTGGTGGGGGCTGTTTTGTGCACTCCGCAGGACGCGCAATGTGCCGCTGGCGTGATCTTCATCAACAACGCGGGCTATCTAGGAATGTGTGGTCATGGGATGATCGGCTTGGCAGTCACCTTGCACCATCTGGGACGAATTGGTCTTGGGGCAAGTCGGATCGAAACGCCAGTTGGAATCGTGGAAGTGAATCTGCTTCATTCCAACAAAGTTGCGATCGAGAACGTGCCTAGTTTTCGACTGGCCAAAAGCGTGACTGTCGATGTTGAGGGGCTGGGGCAATTCAAGGGTGATGTTGCCTGGGGCGGGAACTGGTTCTTCTTAGCGGAATCAGTACCTATGCGTATCGAGCTACAGAATGTGGGTCGATTGACCGACGTTGCTGGCCGACTGCGACGCGCTTTGTGGGAGCAAGGGATCACGGGGACCGATGGCGCCGAGATCGATCACATCGAATTTTTCGAACCGAGTTCTGCGTCAGGAGTCGATAGCCGCAACTACGTTTATTGTCCAGGCGGTGCTTACGACCGTTCGCCATGTGGTACCGGCACCAGCGCGAAGCTTGCATGCTTGGCGGCTGATAGCAAACTGCTACCCGGCGAAACATGGGTTCAAGAGAGCATCATCGGAAGCCGTTTTGAAGCCAGTTACCAAATGGGCAGCAACGGATCGATCTTGCCTCGAATTGTAGGGCATGCTTATGTATGCAGCGAGGGCTTCCTGCATCGACATGCAGATGATCCGTTCGTGAATGGAATTGGTTAGTCCGTTCGCATGATTCGATCATTCCCAAAGGCCAACATCCAAGAGAAAAAGAAGATCCGCTATGCGTAGCTCAGAAGCATCCTCCGTGATTGTCGTCGGCGCGGGTGTCGTTGGTATTGCCTGCGCGCATTATCTGTCGAAGGCTGGTTTCAAAGTAACGGTGATCGATAAAGGTTCGGTCGCATCCGCATGCTCCTTTGCGAACTGCGGATACATTTGCCCCAGTCACGTACCGCCGCTGACCGAGCCATCCGCGATACCTCTTGCCTTCAAGTCGTTGTTCAATCGACGTTCGCCTTTTCGCGTAAAGCCCAGCTTGAATCCAGCCGTTCTGAATTGGTTCTGGCAGTTCACCAAAAGATGTACTCATAAGCAAGTGTTGTCTTCGGGCAAGCATTTGCAAGCGATTCTCGATGCTTCGATGGCCGAGTACCACGCTTTGATCCAGCAACATCGTTTTGAGTGCGAGTGGCAGGAGAAGGGGCTGTTGTATGTTTTCCGAACCGAGCATGCTTTCGAAGAGTTCGCCAAGGGGGACAAGATGTTGACGGAGCACTTTGGTGTTGCGGCGACACGAATCGATGGGGCCAATTTGTCCAAGATGGAACCTGGGCTAAACGATGATCTTTATGGGGCTTTTCATTATCCTTCGGACACGTCGTTGCGGCCTGATTTGCTTAATAAACATTGGTCGGAGTATCTCAAGCAGCAAGGGGTGCAGTTTCTTGAGAACTGTGAGTTGAAGGATGTGCGAAAGGAAAGCAGTCGCATCGCAGGTCTATCGACTTCCCGAGGTGATATGTCTGCCGATCATTATGTATTTGCCATGGGGGCTTGGAGCACGCATTGGGCAAAGCAGATCGGGTGTTCCATTCCCATTCAGCCTGGCAAGGGCTATTCCGTGACGCTGGATCGTCCCGCAAATGCACCAAGCTACCCGATGCTATTCCCTGAAGAAAAGGTTGGCGTGTCCCCCTTCGAGACGGGATTGCGGCTGGGATCCATGATGGAGTTTGTTGGGTATGACACCTCTATTCCCCCATACCGAATTCAGCAGTTGCGCGACGCGGCAAGACCGTTCCTACGAGCTTCTGTGGATGGCGAGGCCAAGGAAACTTGGTATGGTTGGCGTCCCATGACATGGGATAGTTTGCCCATCATCGGGCCGGTCCCTCAGATGGGGAACGCGCATTTGGCAACCGGGCATAACATGCTTGGCATGAGTCTTGCAACATCGACAGGCAAATTGATTGCCGAGATGTTGACTGATCAGAAGACACACATCGATGCAGAGCCATTTTCTCCGGCTCGTTTCGGCAAAAAAGAACTTTGACAATAAGATTTCGCGAAAAACTCGTCGCTACCCAATAGGAGCACTCCATGAGAGGCGTATGTTTTGACAGCATTGAGCGCGTTGACTGGATCGAGCTAGCGGATCCGCAGTTGCTGGATCCTAAGGATGCGATCATTCAGGTCGAGGTGGCTGGCATGTGCGGATCCGATCTGCATGCATTTTTTGGCCGAGAACAAGGGCTCGATACGGGCACGGTGATGGGTCATGAATTTGTCGGTCGCGTGATCGAGATTGGAAGCGATGTGCGCAAGATCGCAATTGGTGATCGCGTCTATGCCCCCTTTACCACCAGTTGCGGAACTTGTTTTTATTGCCTGCGGGGACTGACCAGTCGTTGCGTTCACAGTCAGTTGTTTGGCTGGCGCCATCAAGGAAAAGGATTGCATGGTGGTCAGTCGGAATTGGTTCGAGTTCCATTAGCGGACGGGACCGTTGCGAAAGTACCTGAGGGATTAAGTGCGGAGTCCGCATTGTTGCTCGGTGACAATTTCAGCACGGGCTATTTTTGTGCAGAAATGGCGGCCATCGATCCCTCGGGAGTGACGGTGGTGATCGGCTGTGGTGCGGTCGGGATTTTGTCGATCATCGCAGCGAAGCTATTGGGAGCAGCGAACATTATCGCGATCGACATGGTACCGCATCGCCGAGCCTTGGCGACTGCATACGGCGCTGTAGCAATTGCGCCTGGTCCGGAAGCGTTATCGCTCGTGATGGATCGGACTCAAGGAAGAGGAGCCGACAGTGTGATGGAGTTAGTAGGACTGCCGGCGGCCCAGGAATTGGCTTTTCAATTGATCCGTCCAGGCGGAGTCATGTCGGTCATTGGATGCCATACTGCAAAGCAGTTTGCTTTCTCGCCCGTGGATGCCTACGACAAGAACTTAACCTATCGCACAGGCCGCTGTCCGGCCAGGCACTACATGGATAAGCTGACTCAGACCGTGATCGACGGGCAAGTGAAGCTCGATTTTATGATCACTCACCGCTTCGATCCTTCTCGATGTGTGGAAGCGTACGACATCTTTGCCCATCAAAAAGACGGATGCATGAAGGCCATCTTCGAAATGAAGTGATCGCATTTTGCCCCCTTGGAGCTTCCGGCTCCAACTTCAACTTCAACTTCAACTTCAACTTCAACTTCAACTTCAACTTCAACTTCAACTTCAACTTCAACTTCAACTTCAAC
>JAIYDN010000025.1 GCA_027487485.1 Planctomycetaceae bacterium
AAGGTTGCGATGGCGGATTCAGCGGCATTGTTGCCTGCGTTGGCTGCCGAGCGTGCTCGGACGAAGTAGGTACCAACATTCTCAGGAGCAGCAATCACGTTCGTGCCGGCCGCATCGCTGTAGAACACAAACGAGAGGGTTGGCAGTGGATCGTTATTGCCAGTGATGGTTGCTGACGGTACGTATGCGGAGTTTGAATAGACTACGCTTCCGGACGATACAACGACTGTTGGTGTAACTAGGACATCATTGTCTACATTGACCAAGGAAATATCGATTGCGTTGAAGCCGACATAGTTCGGGTCATCGCTTGTCGCAGGTTCTGTGATGATGGAATAGCTGACATCACCGTCCACCAAGTTATCGTCTCTTCCGGAAACTTGAACGACCTGTGCAATATCCCAGTTGTTGGGAGTGAAGGTGATGGACGACACATTGGGTTGCCCCTCCGTCGGGTCACTGGAACGTAAAGCAATGGTTACGTTGGATTTGGGAGGTGTTTTTAAGACCAAGGAGAAAGAAGATTGTAGACCTGATTCTGAAGTCGTAATGTCGCTGGTTGGTTCCACAGATATACCAACTGGCGTATAGAAAACTTGTAGCTTCGGTCGTTCACGTAACAATGCCGATTCCGAGGACTGAATGCCCCATGCATTGGAGCCTTGATTCCAGGGCAAAATAGCCCAGCCATGATTGCTTTGGTTGCCGTTGATCCAATCCCGCAAATCGCTGGTCACATCAAGTTGGTTCCAACCTCCCTCGATGCCGATTGTTAGATTAGAACTGCCCGCGGCGGTGGTCTGCGTCGATGAAGCCTCCAACCCGTCAGCTTGGATTCCGTTGCTGAAACTGTTCCAAGTCGCCGATTCCTGCCAGGGACTAATTATTCTGAAGATCTGACCTCCATCTCCTGGTGAATCACTGGCGAGGCTTGCTAATGTCAGTGAGGCAGCATGAATATACGCTCCGTTAGGAACTTGTCCGGGCCCGTTACCAAATATGTTGTTGAATCGCAAAAGTGCTTGGGACTGGTCTGCAAGTACGCTCGCTGAGTTGTTTGGATCGGGACTGTTGTAATCCGATTCAATCACTAAAGCGGTCGAGCCTGGAGTATTTGGAAAGTCTTGCTGCAAACGGGTGTCGATAACGTCGCTATATCCATTTTCACCTTGGCGAAAGCCAGTGGAGGCAATATCCGCTGGAACCCAATCAATTTCTAATCTCGGACGATCGGCTTCAGCGGATGATTCCGAGGGACTAAAAGCCCAGCCGTTTGTCTGGCCATCCCATCCGATGATCGCCCATCCATGATTTTGCTCGCCTGACGCCCAGGCTTGAACATCTGCAAGTACACCAATCTTTGTTGGGCCAGCCGATGTGTCTCCATTACCCTGGCTATTACCGACCTGAGAATCATACGTCAAACTTGCTTCTGAATCGTTCGGCTGAACCCCACCCGTCCCGTTGCGTGGAGTTGCGTTGTTTCCAAACGAAGACCAAGTCTCGTTCAAACTATTCCAACCTGTTCGCATTCGATGGAATCGAGCCCCATCACCAGGATTGTTTGTCTTTAGAACTAATCTTGCATCGAGAATCTTGGATCCCAACGGAATCTTGCCTGGTTCACCACCGAAAATAGAGTCGAATCGCAACAGAACTTGGGAGTTAGCGGTACCTGAATCATAATCAACCAACAGTCCATCCGTCGCATTGGCTCCGGCTGGGTACGCGATGCTTGGGTTGGCCTGCGAAAGTTGGATATCACCTGCTCCGTTATAGGTTCCGCTTCCATTGTCCACACCTTGCTGAAATGCCGCTCTTCGAACCTGCGACTGCATTATGGTTATCAAGATGCTTTGACTGGTCCCTCCCTGACCATCCGTTGCTTGCACTTGAACGCTTCGAGGTTCAGGGGCCAGTCGTTGGCTCGTGGTAGAGAAAGCTACAGATCGTAGCACTCGAGTTGCAACATCTGGAGACGACAAACTATTCCAAGTAATGGTCAACGGACTACCGAAAGTACCGCCAGCGATTGATCCGACAATCGCCCCACTCACAGTGACGGAATTTCCATTGACACCGACTTGGCCCAGGCCCGTTCCTACATTGCGAACGAACAGTGTGTCAGTGGGCGAGCCGTTACCGAGAAATGCAATGGTCATTTGGCCTCCCTGGAGGCTTGCCGAATCGACATCTTCAATGACACCGGAAATCGCCAGCGGTGCTGCATCACCGCCGACAGAATAGGTTACGTTTCCGTCTGGGACTTCAATTACCGGTATGTCGTTGGTCGGTGAGATCGATATCAGCCGAATGAGCGAATTGCTAACGCCTCCATCTCCATCAAACAAACGCAATCGAACTTTCTTGTCTGGAGTCGACGGCGAATTCGAATTGTTTCGGAAGTGAATGTTTCTCAATAAAGCTTGAGTGGCTGACAATGTTGCGTTGGCGTTCAATTGCACAGATAAACCCGTCAATCCGATGCCGCCACCAAACAGGCCAATGTTCAGGCCACCAAAAAAAATTCTATTTCCTAAGACACCAATCTGCCCGGTCGACATGCCCTGATCTAAAATCTCAATGCGATCATCCACATTCGCGTTGCTCGTGATGTCGACCTGAATCGTGCCCGTATCCAATTGGTTCGAATCGGGGTCCATCAGGGATACATCGCCAAACAGCGAAATCGGATTGCTGTCTTCGACATATGTTAACGAAGATGTACTGCCGCTTAGGACTGGAACCGCATTAGATCCCGACGGCGGAATCCATTGAACACGCAAAGAAGGTCGAAGAAGCTGATTGGTTGCTTCCGAAGGTGAAAACGCCCAACCGTCTGATCCATTGGCCCACGGCAAAATCGCCCACCCATGGTTCGCTACGCCACTGGCCCAATCTCGCAAATCCTGAGTTACATCGATTTCTAGGTTTCTGTCGATAGGAACTAATGGACTGAGAGCAGCAGTACCTACGGATATGCTGGGGGATATCAAGCTTTCAATATTATTCGCTTGGATTCCGTTGCCCAGAGAATTCCATGTTGAGGTATTGGTCCATGGGGAGAGCATTCTATGGAAAGTCCCTCCTGCGCCGGGATTGGTGGAATCGACAATCAAAGTCGCATCCAAAATCTGAGCTCCAAGTGGGATCTGGTTCGAGCCTGCTCCAAAGATGTTCGAATACTGCAGAAGAACCTGGCTTGCGTTGTTGGATCCGACATCGCTTGCATCTACTAAAAGAGCTGTAGTGCTGGTGCCGTAAGATGTTGACGGGGTCGCTTGTCGAAGTTGAGTGTCGATTGTTCCCGTATAAATTCCGCCGCCGACAACCCGACCAGTCTGAAATAGTACTTCCTGATCCCCTGTAGGAAGTGGTGCTCCGAAGCGTTCCAGGAAATCAATGGGAAGGGAAAACTGACTATCTGAATCGGTTTCGAATTCATTGCGAGTGGGAGAATACGTTTGGACATCAATGCGATTATCGTCCGGGCGGAACGACATCAACCTCATCCAACCGTCTCCTCCGTTCTGGCGACTCTGATAATCAGCGACCAATTCAAACACTTCCTGACCAGCAACATTCGTCGAAATTTGACTGTACTCTCCGCTGAAGTGGCCGTTCATTACCAGGAAGATCTGCGGGTTGAGATAGACAAGTTTTTGAAAAACCTGCTCGCCGGTGTTCCCTTGATTGGGTGTGCCTCCTGAACTTCCCTGGATGCTCGCCTGCCTTCTGCGCGAACTTGGGTTGAGATATGAGTGAGTATTTAAAATGGTCGGCATTCCAGGATGTCGCTCAATCAGGGACTGCGCCCAAGCTAAATCCGCATCCGTCGGTTCGAATTGAAGGGTAAGATTCAGAAACCGATATCCACCCCCAGAAAAAATTTGTGCATGAGCCCCAGGGGAACTCGAATCTTCTAAGTACCAGCTTCGGCCTGAGTATCGCGTGGGACCAAAGAACTCTTGATAACGAGTTGTTCCGCTGGTCTTGTCCGATACAACACGATAGTCATGGTTGCCAAGTACTACGGAATAAGGTACCAGCCCATTTGGTTGCAATGCAAGATTACCATCCAACCGATCAAGAGCCGCATCCGCTCTTTGCCATTCGGTTTGGTTCCGCGACGTGCCTGATTCACCGCTTTGAACAATATCACCGAGATGGGAAACGAAGGCGATGTTTCGACTCGTTAGGTTATCTACTACCCACTGGGTCTGTGAAATGAATGTGTTAGGGTAGGACTGAGAATAGAATTGTGTGTCAGGAAGCACAACCATTGAAAACGGATCTGAAGCGAAAAGCTGCCGAGCTTCTAATCGTTCGAGGCACAAAAACCTTTTGTTCTTCTTACGCAGTTCTCTCAACACGCCCTCGCACCAAATCGAATAGGAATGAAGAGCATCATCGAGCTCTTCACTCCTATTCTCCATTCATGGATCTTCCAAAGATTTCAAAACTGTGTTTACTACAAGAAGAACTTTCCTAGTTCTTCTTTTGCTAGTCCAGCAAAGAGGTCGTCCACGATTTCTTTCGAATTATCGATCGTTGACTTTTCCGCAGTCGATTTCAAAGCGGACGATCCTAAAGAAGGTGAGCTGGACTCTCCTGAACTGTTGGGCAGTAGTAATAATCCTGCTCCAACGCCTGTGCTCAGCCTGTCATTCAGTACGTCTCGGCTTCCATCCACT